>DATJES010000001.1:0-87740 GCA_035496355.1 Lacunisphaera sp.
TTCCAACAGCTCGGCCTCGATTCGCTCCTGCTCACGCAGGCGAGCTTCGCGCTCCGGGAACGATTCGGCGTCAAGGTGACCATGCGCCAGTTGATCGAGGATTTCCCCACCTTCGAAAAACTCGCCGCGCACCTCGCGGGCGCCCCCGGCCTGCACCGGCCGGCCGCCGCCCCGGCCGGCGACCTCGCCGCGCCGGCGGGCGACGGCGACCTGGTTCTGCCCCTGACCGAAGCGCAGAAGGAAATCTGGTACGTCTCGCAACTCGGGCCGGCGCTGTCCGCCGCCTACAACGAGTCTTCGACGCTGCTCCTGCGCGGGTCGCTGGACCGCGCCGCGCTCGACCGCGCCATCGAGGACGTGCGCCGGCGGCATGAATCGCTCCGCATCACGATCGATCCCGCGGGTGAACGCCAGCGCATCACCGCCACCGGGACGCCCGCGACCGCCCAGTGGGAGGATCTGTCGGACACCCCGGCCGAAGGGGCCGACCGCCGCCTCCTCGAAAGGATCAACGACCTCTGCGGGCAGCCGTTCGACCTGGCGGCGGGTCCGCTCTGGCGCGTCCACGTCTTCCAACTCGCGCCCGACCGCCACGCCCTCGTCCTCGTGGTGCACCACATCATCTGCGACGGCTGGTCGCAGGCCGTCGTGTTGCAGGACCTGGGCGAATGCTACACCGCACGTCGCCAGGGGACCGAGCCGTCGCTCGCCCCGGCCCCGCGCTTCAGCGAATACGCGCGCACCGAGGCTGCCCAGCTCGACTCGCCGCCGCGTGCGGCCGCCGCGCAATTCTGGACCGAACGCTTCGCCGACGGCGCCCCCGTGCTGGAGTTCCCCGGGGATCGCCCGCGGCCCGCGGTCCGCACCTATGCCGCGTCGCACCTGCATCGGCGCCTGCAGCCGGAAACCGTCGCCGCCCTCCGCCAGCTCGTCACCAACCAACACTCGACCCCCTTCACCGTCCTGCTGGCCGCCTACGTCACGATCCTGCACCGGATGAGCGGCCAGGACGACGTGGTCGTCGGCGTCCCCGCCGCGCCCCAGGTGCTGGCCGGCCTGCCGGGCCTCGTCGGCCATTGCGTGAACCTGCTGCCGCTGCGCAGCCGCCTCGACGCCGCCCAGGATTTCGCCAGCTATCTCCAGGCCACGCGCCAGGCGAGCCTCGACGCCTTCGAGCACTGGTCGCACCCGTTTGCGCGCCTCCTGCGTCTGCTCAACCTGCCGCGGGCGGCCAACCGCGTGCCGCTGGCGAATGTCACCTTCAATCTCGGCCGTCACCGGGGCACGCCGCGGTTCGCCGACCTTGTGGTCGAATCCGCGGGCAACCCCAAGCGGTTCGTCAACTTCGACCTCAGCTTCAACCTGACCGAGGTCGCCGACGGGTTCGTCGTGGACTGCCACTACAGCACCGAGTTGTTCGACGCCGACACGATTGCGCGCCTCCTCGCGCGCTACGAGGTCGTGCTCCAGGCCGCCGCGGCCGAACCGCAGCGCCTCGTCATCCGTTTGCCCCTTCTCACGCCGGCTGAGCGCCACCAGACCGTCGTGGAATGGAACGACAACGCGGTCGCCTGGCGCCGCGACCAGTGCCTGCACGAGCTGTTCGAGGAGCAGGCCGCCCGCGCGCCCGACGCCACCGCGCTCATTTGGGGCACGGAACGCTGGAGCTACCGCCGGCTCAACGAACTCGCCAACCAGATCGCGCATCGCCTCCGCCGGCTGGGCGTCAACCGGGAAATGCCGGTCGGGATCCACGCCGGCCGGACGCCCGACACCGTCGCCGCGCTGTTCGGCATCCTGAAGTCCGGCGGTGCCTACGTCCCGCTGGACCCCGTCTATCCCGCCGACCGCATCGCCTACATGCTGGACGACTCGCGCGCCACCCTGCTCGTCACCGATCGCCGCCGGGTCGGCGATCCCCCGCCGGCGACGGCGGCCGTCCGCCTCGACCTACTCGAGGACCGGGCGGCGGTCGCGCGCGAGCCGGTGACGAATCCGGAACGCCGCGCCCGCCCCGAGGATCTCGCCTATGTGATCTACACCTCCGGTTCCACCGGCCGCCCCAAGGGCGTGGCGATCGAGCACCGCAATGGCGTGGCCCTCGCGAACTGGGCCCGGGACGTCTTCCCGCCCCAAGAGCTGGCCGGCGTGCTGGCCGGCACGTCGTTCTCCTTCGACCTCTCGATCTTCGAAATCTTTGTCACGCTGGGCCTGGGCGGCACCGCCATCCTGGCGGAAAACCCCCTGGAGCTGGGCACGATCCCGGCGCGCGGCCAGGTCACCCTGGTCAACTCGGTCCCGTCCGTGGTCGCCGAGCTGCTCCGGCTCGACCTGTTTTCCCCGTCGGTCCACACGGTCTTCATGGCCGGCGAGGCGCTGCCCGACAGCCTGGCGGACCGGCTGCTCGCCGTGCCGCACCTGAAAAAAGTCTACGAGGGTTACGGCCCGAGTGAAACCACCACCTTTACCAGTTGCGGCCTGCGCCAGCCCGGCGTTCGCAGCAATCTCGGCCGGCCGTTTCCGAACACCCAATACTACGTTCTCGATCGGCACCTGGAGCTCGTGCCGCCGGGCGTGCCCGGCGAGATCTGCATCGGCGGCGAGAACGTCGCCCGCGGCTACCTGAACCAGCCGGCGCTCACCCGCGAAAAGTTCGTGCCCAATCCGTTCAGCGCCGTGCCCGGCGCGCGGCTCTATCGCAGCGGCGACCTGGCACGGCAGCGCCCGGACGGCCTGCTCGAATTCGTCGGCCGCGTCGACCACCAGGTGAAGATCCGCGGTTTCCGCGTCGAGCCCGGCGAGATCGAAAGCGTCATCCTGCGCGATCCCGTCCTGCGGCAATGCGTCGTGGTGGTGGTCGAGCCTGCGCCGGGCGACCGGCGGCTCGCCGCCTACGTCGTGCCCGTCGCGGGGGCGACCGCGCCCGGCGCCGACCGCATCCGGGCGGCCGTGGCGGCGGCGTTGCCGGACTACATGGTGCCGTCCTTCGTCGTCCCGCTGGCG
The DNA here is from genome assembly GCA_035496355.1 of Lacunisphaera sp. Classification (GTDB taxonomy): domain Bacteria; phylum Verrucomicrobiota; class Verrucomicrobiia; order Opitutales; family Opitutaceae; genus Lacunisphaera. Next base: position 3,004 of record DATJES010000001.1, read on the forward strand.
GAACTCCCGCTGACGGGAAACGGCAAGGTCGATCGCCGCGCACTGCCGGCGCCGGTCGCCACCACGCCCGCGGCGGCGGCTGCGGCGGCGCCCGCCGCCCCGCGCTCGCTCACCGAGCAGATGCTCGCCGAGATCTGGAACGACGTCCTCGGCCGGACCGAGGTCGGGCCGCACGACAATTTCTTCCGCCTGGGCGGCCATTCCCTGCTGCTCACCCAGGTGCTTGCCCGCGTCAACCGCGCCTTCAACCTCTCGCTGCCGCTGCGGCACGTTTTCGACGCGCCGACCATCGCCGAACTTGCCGCGGTGATCGAGCGGGCGCTCGTCGAGGACATCAAGTCCGGCGCGGCAGATTCGGAACCTTCCGCGGCCATGGCCGTCGGCTCCTGACGTGATCATTCCTCCTCCCGCTCCCAAGTCGCCCGATCTCACCGGCAGCCAGCGCTCGCTCCTGGAGCAGCGGTTGCAGCAGGCGCGTCGCGCCATGTCCCAGGCCGGCGGCTCCCGGTCCTCGATCCGGCCCCGCCCGGATGCAACGCGGGTCCCGCTCTCGCACGCCCAGGAACGCCTCTGGTTCCTCCATGAGCTCGGCGTCGACCCGGCCCTCTACAACCTGTACCAGGCGGTGCGCCTGCTCGGACCGCTCGACCCCGCCGCGCTTGAGGCGGCGCTGACCGAGATCGTCCGGCGCCACGACGTGTTTCGCACCAGTTTCCGGACCGACGCCGAGGGCGCCCACCAGGTGGTCGTGTCGCGCGACTTTCCGCCGGTGCCCCGGGCGGACCTCTCCAGCCAGCCCGTGGAAACGCGCCACGCGATGCTGCTGAGCCGGCTCCAGGCCGAGGCGCGCCGGCCCTTCGACCTCGCCGCCGACCTCCTGGTCCGGGCGCTGTTGATCCGCCTCGGGCCGGACGAGCACGTGCTCCTCCTGGTCATGCCTCACATTGTCTCCGATGGCTGGACGATCGGGGTTCTCTTTCGGGAGCTCGGGACGCTATACGAAGCCTACTCGTCCGGTAAGGCTTCGCCGCTGCCCGGGCTCCCGATTCGCTTTGCCGACTACGCGCTTTGGGAGCGCGAGAACAGCCGGAACGGCACGATGGCGAAATCGCTCGCCTACTGGCGCCGGCAGCTCGCCGGGGCCGCGACGCTCGAGGTGCCGGCCGATCGGCCGCGCCCGACGGCCACGACCGCGACGGTCGCCCGGGGGGCGAACGAAATCATCCGCTTCCCGGCCGGGCTGGTCCGCAGCCTGCACCACCTGAGCGAGCGCGAGGGCGTCACCTTCTTCATGACGCTCATCGCCGGCTGGCAGGCGGTGCTGCACCGTCACACCGGCCAGGACGACATCACCATCGGCTCGTGCGTGGCCGGCCGCCCCCAGGTCGAGCTCGAACGGCTCGCCGGATTCTTCGTCAACACCATCGTGCTGCGGACCGACCTCGGGGGACAACCGTCGTTTGGCACGCTGCTGCAGCGCACGCGGGAGACGGTGCTCGGCGCCATGGCCCACCAGGAGGTGCCGTTCGACCAGCTCGTCGCGAACCTCCAGCCCGAGCGCGGGCGCGGGCGCAATCCGTTCTTCGAGGTCATGTTCGTGCTGCAAAGCGCCAACGGCGCCGCGCCCGGGGCGCCCGGCCTGCGGTTCGAACCGGTGGAGTTCAACAATGGCACGTCAAAATTCGACCTCACGGTCTCGGCGGCGGAGACGCCCGACGGCGCCCTCCATGTTTCGCTCGAGTACCGGACGGATCTCTTCGAGTCCGCCACCATCCGCCGCCTCCTCGGGCACTACCAGACGTTCCTCGCCGCGGCCGTGGCCGATCCCGCCCGCAGCATTGCCGAACTGCCGCTGCTGACCCCGGACGAGCGGCGCCAGCTGACGGAGGAATGGAGCGGCCACCCCACGCCTTATCCGCGCACCCTGTCCATCCCGGAGGTTTTCGCGGAGCAGGTGCGGCGCGCGCCGGAGGCCGTGGCATTGTCGTCCACCTCCACCAGCCTCACCTACCGCTCGCTCGACGAACAGTCCAGCCGCCTGGCGCACGTCCTGAAGGGTCAGGGCGCCGGACCCGGGGCCGTCATCGCATTCTGCTGCGAGCGAACCACGCAGGTCGCGATGCTGATGCTCGCCATCCTCAAGACCGGGGCCGCCTATGTTTCGCTCGACCCCGCCTATCCCACCGCCCGCCTGGGCCTGATCGCAAGCGACTCGCGGCCGCTCGTCATCGTGACCCAAGAGCACCTGCGCTCGATCGTCGAGGCCGCCCTGGCGACGGTGCCCGCCGGCGAAAACCGCCCCCCGGTGCTGACGCTCGAGTCCCTCCGGACCGCGATGGCGGACGCGCCGGCCGCGGCGCCGCAATGCAGCATCGGCGGGACGGCGACCGCGTTCGTCTGTTATACCTCCGGCTCCACCGGCCGCCCGAAGGGAGTGTGCGTGCCCCACCGCGGCATCGTGCGCCTCGTCCGCGATCCCCAGACCATGGAACTCGGACCGGAGGAGACGCTGCTCCAGCTCGCCCCGGTGTCGTTCGATGCCTCGAGCATCGAAATCTGGGGCGCCTTGCTCAATGGCGGGCGGCTGGCCGTTTTCCCGCCCGGCGTGCCGTCGCTAACCGAGTTGACCGACTTCATCCGGCGGCAGCGCGTCACCACGCTTTTTCTCACCACCGGGCTTTTCCACCAGATGGTGGACGAGCAGGCGGCGCAGCTCACCGGGCTCCGGCAGTTGATCACCGGCGGCGAGGCCCTCTCGCCCGTCCACGCCGCGCGCGCCCGCGCCGCGCTGCCGGGGACGCGGCTGGTCAACGCCTACGGCCCGACGGAAAACTCCACGATCACGACGGCCCATGTCATCACCACTCCGCCGCCGCCGGACCGGCCCGTGCCGATCGGCCGGCCGATCGCGAACTCGACCGTCTACCTGCTCGATGACCGGCTCGAGCCCGTGCCGATCGGCGTGCCGGGCGAACTTTACACCGGCGGAGACGGCGTGGCGAACGGTTACTTTGGCCGGCCGGACCTCGAGGACGGCCGGTTCGTGCCGGACCCCTTTGCCAAGGAGGACGGCGCCCGCCTTTACCGCACCGGGGATCTCGCCCGCTGGCTCCCGGATGGCACGATTGAATTCCTCGGCCGGGCCGACCGGCAGGTGAAGCTGCGCGGGTTCCGAATCGAATTGGGGGAAATTGAATCGGTTCTCGCGCAGCATCCTGCCGTCGGCCAGGCCGCGGTTACGCTCGACACGGCGACGGCGGCCGGCCCGCGCCTGATCGCGTACGTCGTGGCGCGCGGCGAGGCGCTGCCCGAGCCCGCGGCGCTGCGCGCCTACCTGCAGCGGACCGTGCCCGATTTCATGGTCCCGGCCGTGGTGATCCCGCTGGCCCGGCTTCCGCTCAATGCAAACGGCAAGGTCGACCTCGCCGCGCTGCCGGCCCCGCCCGCCGCCCCGACGGGCCGGCCCGCGTCCACGCCGCCGCGCACGCCGGCCGAAGAGCGCCTCGCCGCCATCTGGTGCGAGATCCTCGGCGTGCCCTCCGTGGGCGCCCATGATAATTTCTTCGCGCTCGGCGGCCACTCGATGGCGGGCGTGCGCCTTTTCGCGCGCCTGGAACGCGAGTTCGGTCACCGCCTGCCGCTCGCCTCGCTCTTTGAGTGCCCGACGGTCGCGCAGCTCGCCGCCCGCCTGGAGGCGGGCGAGACCGCGGCCACCAGTTGCTCGTCGCTCGTGACACTCCAGCCGCACGGCTTCCGGCCACCGGTGTTCTTCGTGCATGGCGCCGGCGGAGGCAACCTGTGGACCTACACCAACCTCGTGCCCCATCTCGGCGAGGACCAGCCGGTGCACGCCCTCGAGTCGCGCGGCATGCGGAACCTGCCGGAGTTCGAGGACCTCGAGTCGATGGCGGCCCATTACCTGCGCGAGATCCGCACCATCCAGCCCACCGGCCCGTATTACCTGGCGGGGTATTGTTTCGGCGGCAACGTGGCCTATGAGATGGCGCGCCAGCTCGAGGCGGGCGGCGAAGCCGTGGCGTTCGTCGGGCTGCTCGACAGCCCGGCCGCCAACAGCAGCTACCAGCGGCTGCCGCTGGGGCGGCCGGAATTCTACGGACGATTCGCCCGCAACACCGCGGCCTGGCTGGCGGAATTCCTTTCCCAGCCGGTGGCCGAACAGTGGCGCTTCGTGCGCCGCAAGGCCCGCGTGATGGCCCGCAAGTTCGCCTGCCGCCTGGCGGGCCGCGAAGCCGAGGTGTCGGTCGAGGAGGTCATCGATATCGGGCGGGTGCCTGAGATCGAAATCGGGTTGTGGCAGACGCACCTGCGCGCGCTCGGGCGTTACCAGTCCCGGCCGTACGGCGGCGCGCTCACGCTCTTCCGCACCGAGGGCCATCCGTTCCTCTGCTCCTTCGACCCGCTGCTCGGCTGGGCGCCGCTGGCCCGCGGCGGCGTGCGCCTCGTGATGATTCCCGGCGCCCACGAACAGATCTTCTTCGAACCGCACGTACGCGAACTCAGCCGCCGGCTTCGCCAGTGTCTCGACGATGCCCAGCAACTTTCCCACCGCTCCCCGGCCCACGCCCGATGAAACTGTTCAAATTCCTCTTCAATCGCTGCCGGCGAATGCTCATGGTCACCGTGCTCACGGCCCTCGTGAGCGGCGCCTGCAACGCCGGTTTGATCGCCCTGATCAATCGCTCCCTCCATTCCTCCGGGCGCCTGGCCCTGGCCTGGGCTTTTGTCGCCCTCGTCGCCGGCAAGCTTGGCACCGGTCTCCTCTCGCAGGTGTGGCTGATCCGCTATTCGCAGGCGGCGGTCGCGGACGTGCGCCGCCAGATGGTGCGGCGCATCCTCGGTGTCCCCCTCCGCAGCCTCGAGGAAACCGGCAACGCCCGCCTCATGGCCGCGCTCGTGGACGACGTGAACAGCCTGATGGCCGCGCTCCTCGGCTTCCCGCTGCTCGCGGTCAACCTCGCCATCCTCCTCGGCGGGTCGGTGTATCTGGCCTACCTGTCCTGGTACGTTCTCATCGGGATGGCCGTCCTCATCGTGTTCGGCGCAAGCTGCTACCGGCTCTTCATCAGCAGCGGTTTCCGCTCCCTGTTCCGCGCCCGCGAGTCCGAGGACCGCCTTTATGGGCATTTCCGCGCCCTCACCGAGGGCATCAAGGAACTCAAGCTGCACCGCGAGCGCCGCGAGGCCTTCATGGGCGAGAGCGTGCACTCCGCCACCGAGGAATTCCAGCAGCATACCGTGGCGGCCGAGATCCGCTTCAGCCTCGCCCATACCTGGTCCCACCTCCTGTTCTACGTCCTCGTCGGCCTGATCCTCTTTACGCTGCCGGCCATGCGGCCCACCAGCGTCGAGGCGCTCACCGGATTCGTGCTGACGGTCCTCTACCTCATGGGCCCGCTCGCCGGCGTGATGAGCAGCCTGTCGGTCTTCAGCCGCGCCGACGTCGCCCTCCGCAAGATCGACAGCCTCGGCGTCTCGCTCGGCGGCGCGTCCGAACTCTCGCCGCGCAGCCCCGCCCCGAACCGCTTCCACCGCCTCGAACTGGTCGGCGTCTCCCATACCTACCGCAGCGACCAGTCCGACGATCGCTTCGTCCTCGGCCCGCTCGACCTCACCTTCCACCCGGGCGAACTGGTCTACCTCATCGGCGGCAACGGCAGCGGCAAGTCCACCCTCGCGAAGATCATCACCGGCCTCTACCCACCCGAACAGGGCGAGGTCCGCCTCGACGGCCGGCCCGTCACCGACGCGAACCGCGACGACTACCGGCAGCTCTTCTCGACGGTGTTCTCCGACTTTTTCCTCTTCGACTCGCTGCTCGGCCTCCAGCGACCGGACCTCGATGTCGATGCCGAGGAGTACCTCGTCCGCCTCCACCTCAACCACAAGGTGCGGATTTCCAACGGCACCTGGTCCACCACGGCCCTCTCCACCGGCCAGCGCAAGCGGCTCGCGCTCCTCACGACCTATCTCGAGGACCGGCCGTTCTATGTCTTCGACGAATGGGCCGCCGACCAGGACCCGATCTTCAAGGACGTGTTCTACCGCCGCCTGCTGCCCGAATTGAAACGCCGCAACAAGGCCGTCCTCGTCATCACCCATGACGACCGGTTCTTCCACCTGGCCGACCGGGTGCTGAAGCTCGACTACGGCCAGCTCGTCGTATCGCCGGCTGCCACTCCCGAATTCGCCGCGCCCGGCATCGCCGCGCTGCGCCCCGCTTGAGCCATGAACACCCTCGCCGAACCTTCGCCGCCCGAATTCTTCTGGAGTATTCCTGAGGACTTTCCCGCACCCGGAACCGACGACATCCTGGTCTGGTCCGCCTGGCTGGATGACGCCGCCGGCGAGCCGACGGAAATCCTGTCGGCCGACGAGCGCGCCCGCGCCCGCAGCTTCCATTACCAGGTTGATCGACGGCGGTTTGAAGCCGCGCACGTCGTGCTCCGGCAATTGCTCGGCCGCTGCGCCGGCGTCGATCCGGCGACCCTGGTCTTCGCCACCGGCCGCTTCGGCAAGCCCGGCCTCGCCTCACCCGGCGGCACGGACCTGCGGTTCAACCTCGCGCATGCCGGGCCGTTGGCGCTCGTCGCCGTGGCCCGCGGCCGCGCGGTCGGCGTGGATGTGGAGCACGTGCGGGACTTCGTGGACCTCGCGCTGCTGGAGCGACAGCTCTTCCCGGAGATCGCGCTGGCGTTCCACCAGCCCTTTCCCGCCGTGCGCCGGCGCGACGAATTCTTCCGCCGGTGGACCGAGCACGAGGCCGTGGCCAAGCTCCACGGCACCGGCCTCGGCGCCACGCCGGACGACCCGCAGCCCTCCCGCGGAGAAGTCCTCGATCCCGCCGGCGGCTTCATCGGCCACCTCGCCTACGAAGGAGCGCCGGCCCGCATCAGCCGGCATCGCTGGCCGGGCGCGCGCGGCTTCGGCGCCGTTCTCGCCCCCGGTGCAACCGCCGCCTGATCCCTCAACCCGGACGCACGTGATCTCAACCTCGAACATTTTCCGGCCCCGCCCGCACCTCGCGAGCCTGGTCCTCGTCGTACTCGTCGCTGTCGGGATGGCCCGCGGCGCCGACTCGCCCGCCAGCCCACCGCCGCTGCCGACGAAGTCCCCCGGCGCCAGTCCGCCGGCCGCGTCGCCACCCGCCGCTCCGCCCGCGACCCCTCAGGCCGCCGCCACGCCAGCCGCGCTGCCGGACGAGCGCGCCACCGCCACGATCGGGCCGGTCAAGCTGCGCAACGAAACCATCGACCAGGTGCTGGAGCTCCTCGAACGCTGGACCGGCCGGACCATGCTCCGCCCCCCCACCTTGCCCGGCGGCAGCTACAACCTGACGCTGGACGAGGGCACCACCCGCGAGGACGCGGTCCGGGCGTTGGAAACGCTCCTCACGCTCAACGGCATCGCCCTCACCCCGCTCGGCGAAAAGTATTACAAGGTCACCGGCCTCAATGTCGCCCGCGCCGAATCGCCGCTCTTCATCGAGGGCCGCGCCCGCGACCTGCCACCGAGCGGCCAGATCGCGAGCAAGCTCTTCCAGCCGAAATTTCTCCGCATCAGCGAATTTCTCCCGCAGATCGCGGCGCTGCTCAACCCGGGCCTTGGGGCCGCGCCGGTGATGTTCGAAAAGTCGAACGCGGCGCTCGTGACCGATTCCATCAGCAACCTCCAGCGCGTCGAGGCGCTGCTCGAGCGGCTCGACCATTCGGAAATCTCCGCCAACGCGACGAAGTTCTACTCGCTGCACTCCGCCAAGGCCAGCGACGTCGTCGGGCAGCTCCACACGCTGCTCGGCGGGGCGCTGCAAATGCAGCTCAGCGCCGCCACCAGCTACCTCGCCGATGACCGCACCAACCAGATCGTGCTCGTCGCCGACCCCGACCAGGTGCCGTTCTTCGACGACCTCATCAACCGGCTCGACGTGAAATCGGACCCGAACACGCGCAACGAGGTCATCTTCCTGAAGAATGCCAACGCTCCGGAACTCGCCACGCTCCTCACCCAGCTGGTGCAGGGCAAGAACCAGGCCGCCCGCCAGTCGGGCACCGAGGGTGCCCGCGGCGCCAGCAGCACCGCTCCGGGCAGCGGTCCGCCGTCGGCCCCGGTGTCGCAGCAGCCCGCGGCCGCCGGCACCATGCCCGGCCTGGCCGGGTCGTCCCAGGAATTCAGCGACTTTCTCACCGTCCTGCCCGAGCCGCGCAGCAACGCCCTCGTGGTTTCCGGCACCGTGGACGATATCCGCCTGATTCGCGACCTGGTGTCGAAGGTTGATGTCCGCCTGCCCCAGGTCCGGATCGAAGTCGTGATCGCCGAGGTCACGCTCGGCGACGAGGCCACCAGCGGCATCAGCGAACTCGGCCTCCGGGTCGCCGGCAACCGGCTCGTCGGCTTCAGCGGCGCGGCCGCGGGCGTCGACGTCACCAACGGCACCCTCACGAACGGCGCCGGCGGCGGCACCGACCTCGCCGCCGACATCCGCCTCTTCACCACGCCGCGGAAGAACAACACCACGATCCTGTCCGTGCCGACCATCATCACCACGCACAACAAGGAGGGCTCCATCTTCGTCGGCGAACAGCGCCCGGTCATCAGCAGCTACCTGAACGACGCTTCCGCCGCAAATGGCAACGTCGGCTCCGGCTATCGCTCGACCGTCACCGAAAAGGACATCGGTATCGAGCTGACGGTCAAGCCGCTGATCGGCATCGATGGCTCCGTGCAGCTCGAGATCACCCAGGACGTCAACGACGTGCTGAGCGAAATCACCATTGACGGGAACCCGCAGCCCGTGATCGGCCGCCGCACCACCAAATCTTTCATCAGTGCGAAAAACGGCGAGATCATCGTCCTCGGCGGCCTCCAGCGCACCTCGCGCCAGCACACCACCAACCGGCTCGGGCCGATCCCGTTCCTTGGCGACCTCTTCGGCACGCGGCACCGCGCCGACACCCGCACCGACCTCGTGTTCTTCCTCCGCCCGTACGTGCTCACCAACACGTCCATTGACAACGCCGAGGCGCTGCACCGCATCGACGCCGGCCCGCAGCGCGACGCCGTCCACCGCGCCCTCAACCCGTCCGTCGCCCCGGTCGAGCCGCCGCCGCGGCACCGCCGCTGATCCGGCCGGAACAATTCCATTCAACCACGGATCAACCCGGATGGGCTGTTTAACTGCTGTCAGCCGTGGCTGGTAAATGTCCATGAGTCCCGTTGAAAACATTCCCGTGGCGCTCCGCCCGCGGCTGGACGGAGCCTCGCTCCAACAGCTCGCGGAAATCCCGCGGCCGCAGCGGCTCGCGCTCCTGGCCCAGGCGCTCGGCATCAACGAGGACCGCGCGCTCGCCGAGCTCGCCACGGCTTCGGGCCTGCCGTTGGCGTCCGGGCTCACGCCCGCCGTCGCCGACCTGGCCCTGCTGCCCGCCAGCCTCGCGCACGATTTCCAGGTTGTGCCGGTGCAGGTCGCCGACGCTCCCGACGGCGCGCTGGCGCTGGCCTGTGGCTGGCCGCCCGAACCCCACATGGCCGGCTGGATCGCCACGTTCACCTCGCGGCCCCTGCGTTGGTATCTGGCCGATGCCGCCCAGGTCCGCCAGATGATCGCCGCGCATTACGGCGTGGGCGCGGCGAGCCTCGAGGGCGAGGCGGTGCCCGAACTCGCCGCCGCCGCGGCCGGCGATGTCGACGTCGACACCGATGCCGCCGTCGTGCGGTTCGTCACCGAGGTCCTGAACCAGGCGGTCGCCGATGGCGCGACGGACGTGCATTTCGAGCCGCAGGAAGGGCAGCTGCGCATCCGCTACCGCGTCGACGGCCTGCTGGTGCCCGTGCCCGTGCCGGCCAACCTGCTGCGTTACCAGGATGCCATCATCTCGCGCCTGAAGATCATGGCGCGGCTCAACATTTCCGAACGCCGGCTGCCGCAGGACGGCCGCATCAACTTCAAGACCGGCGGCACAACGCTCGACATCCGCGTGTCGACCATCCCCACCATCTACGCGGAAAGCGTCAGCCTGCGCCTGCTCAACCAGCGCCGGCAGGCCTACACGATGGACCGGCTCGGCCTCAATGCCGAGGAGCAGAAGCAAATCGTCCGCGTCCTCGAGTCCCCCCACGGGTTGGTCCTCGTCACCGGCCCGACCGGCTCCGGCAAGTCCACCTCGCTGAATGCGTTTCTTCGCCAGATCAACGCGCCCGAGTTGCGCATCGTCACGATCGAGGACCCGATCGAGTACGAGGTCCCCGGGGCAAACCAGATGCAGGTGCGGCCGGAGATCGGCCTCAGCTTCGCCGACGCGCTGCGCCACGTGCTGCGGCAGGACCCGGACGTGATCATGGTCGGCGAGATCCGGGACCGGGAGACGGCCGACATCGCCATCCGCGCCTCGCTGACCGGGCATCTCGTCTTTTCCACCTTGCACACCAACGACGCCGCCGGCGCGATCACCCGGCTCGTCGACATGGGCATCGAACCGTTCCTCGTCGCCTCCGCGGTCGAGCTCGTCATCGCCCAGCGCCTCGTGCGCCGGCTCTGCCCCGATTGCGGCGGCCGCGCCCCGGCCGATCCGCTCGCGCTGCGCGGCACGCTCGCCGCGCTCGGCCTCGATCCCGCGGCGGCCGACGGCATCACCGAGATGCCGGCGGCCCGGGGCTGCGCCCGCTGCCGTGGCACGGGCTACCGCGGCCGGGTGGGCATCTTCGAGATCTTTCATCCCCGCGAACTCCACGACCTGATCGTCGGGCGTGAATCCGCGCGCCAGCTCGCCCGGGCGGCGCGCGCCAAGGGCATGCGCGCGCTCCCGCAATCCGGCTGGGACAAGGTCCGCCAGGGCCTCACCACGATGGACGAGCTCCTGCGCGTCATCTCGGTCGGCGATACGTGAGCACCGTCGGGCCCGTCGCTCGGCCCGCCACCGCGGCCGGATCGGGGGCTCCCTTTCCCCGCCCGCCGCGATTCCCACCTCCGCTAGCGTAGGATTTCGATCGAAAACACGACGAACTGGGCGTCGAGCTCGGCGGGATCGCGCCGGCCGGCCGCCAGGGTGCACTCCTCGATCGCGAGGTACGGCGCGCGGGCCGCGAGCGCGCGGTAGAACTTGACCAGCGCGGGCAGCTCCGCCCCATGGAACGCCACGGGCACGGTGTGGTAGGCGAACTGCCCCGTGGTCTGCGAGCGCGGCGGCTCCATCGCCGGCGCCAGGCCGGCCGAACCGGCGAGCGCGGAAACCTCCGCGACAAGGTGGGTCGCATCGAGCGTGCGCCTGGGATCGAGGCTGGCGGCGGCGCGCCGGGCGCGCTCCTCGATTCCCGGCTTGCGTGCGAGCCAGTCACGCTGGATGCCCGCATCGACCGCGAGCGAATGGTGCGCGCGCGACTGGCGCGCGATTCGCACCACCGCGGCCCGCAGCCAGACGACCCCCGCCGCGACGATGAACGCGATGATGAGCATCTGTTCCCGCGCCGAGCGGCGCCGCATGAAATCCCGGATCATGTCTGCTCCTTCCCCGCGCCGGCGCGGAATTTAATGGTGACGATGAAACTGACGGTGCCCTGGCGCGAGCGCAGGTCGCTGATCCGCACCGCCTCGACGCCGGCCACCCGGTGCAGGGCCGTCTCGAAGTTCGCCACGTCCGCGGCGTCGGCCGTGCGCGCCTCGATCTCGAGCGTCTCGCCTTCGCGGCTCGACACGCGCACGAACTGGACCGACGGCGGCCGGGCGTCCGCCGCGAGCGCCAGCCATTCGAGCGGGCGCCGGCGCCGCGCCGCAAGGTCCTCGACGCGCACCGCGAGCGTCTGGGCAGTTTCGACGCGTTGCACTTCCTCGGCGCGGCCCGCCATCTGTCGCCGGAGGGCGCGATTCCACAGGCCGACCGCGGCGGCCGCGACGTCAACGACGGCCGCGAGGCCGAGCATGGCCACCGCAACCTGGAACACCCGCCACCAGGTCCGCTGCCGGCGTTCGTCGGCGCGCCGCTGGTCGAGGAATCCTTTTTCGCGCACATCGGCAGCCGCCATGGCCTCGGCCGGCAGCCGGATGGTTTCGTCGCCGTTCACCGAGAAAACCGTCTCCCCGTCCTCACCGGCCGCGACCTCGATCGGTCCGGTCAGGCGCTGGACCGCGTCCTCCCCGTCGCCGACACCAGCCATGCGCCGCCACTCCCCCACCGTCGCCTCGACCTCCACGTCGGGATCCCCGTCGGGCAAGGCGTGGGCGAACACCGCCGCCGGCAGCGGGCTGCGTCCGTCCCAAGCCACCCCGACCAATTCGGCCGGACCGCGGTGCACGACCAGTCGCGGCGTCAAGGGCCGGGGACCGAGCAGCCCCAGGAAAGTCGGCACGACAGCAGTCGCCTCCTGCCAGGCATTGCGCTCGGCCAGCGGGACCCGCGCCTGGTAGGCGGCGAAGCCGAGGGCCCGGGTGCCGTCGCCGCTGGTCACCACGCCATGGAAAAGTTGTCCGAGCGGGAACGGCGATACCGACTCGATCGCCACGTCGGCCTGGGTCGCGACCGGCACGCCGGCCTCGATCGCCAGCGGTTGGACGAAGAACCAGTGCGAGGGCAGCAGCCGCACGCCGGACGATGTGAGGGTGGCGTTCATCAGGAACGAAAAGGAAGTTTCATGGGCCCATGTTCTCTTGATCAATCGCGCGGCGCTCAGGGTTTGGGCGGCATGGGCACCGGACCGCCCTGGCGCTGCCGGCGGATCTCATCGGCCATTTGTTGGAGTTTCTCCGCCTCGGACGGGCTGCGCCCGCCCGGCGGCAGGGATGCGGCGGGCGGCGCGGGCGCGCCCTTTCCCGGCGTGGCGGGGTTGGCGGCCGGTCCGGTCTGGCCCGGGACGGGCAACGGCGGCGGCGCGCTCGGCGGCGCTTCGCCGGCGCTCCTGGTTTGCGATTGTTGCAGCGGCAGCGTCAGCGCCTGGCCCTGGTAATCGATCACGAGGGTTTCCGTTTCCTGGTTGAATCGTCTCGCGACGAACGGAAGGTCGCGCTCACCGAGCGTGGCCCAGATCGCCTCGCCCGTGTTCTTGTCGTGGATGCTGAAGCGGTACCGGCCGTCCTCGAACACGACGCCGCGCAGCTCGTACTGCGCCGACTCGCCGCGTGGCGCGCGGTTCACGCCGCCCGGCGCGAGGAAGGGTGAATGCTCCGCCAGCCGGTCGAGCAGGTCCGCCCGGCCCGGTCCGCCCGCCGCCGCGACGAGACCGACGACCACGAGAATGCGCGGGATGTTCTTCACCGGGTCACCTCCCAGAGCCGCAGGTACGCCGCCTCGAGGGTGGCCGGGTCGGAGGCGTCCGCGCCCAACTCGCGGCGGAGGTGGTGGCCCATGGCGGGGTTGCGCAACAGGTCCGGCTGCCAGAGCAGCACCGGCAGCGCGCGAAAAAGCCGCTCGCGCGGGTAGCGCCAGAGGGAACGGTCGGTCAGCGCCCGCCAGCCGAACCGGCGGAGGTTGGCGACCACGTTTCGGGTCCGGCGCGAGCCCGGCAATTTCGGCGCGGGATCCATCGCGTAGTCGGCCACCGTCGGGAAAGCCCGCCCGAGCCGGCGCGATTCGAGCCACAGCCAGACGCGGCTGGCGAGTCGCGCGACGTGCGACCAGGATTCCGCCAATGCACCGGCCGTCGGCACCGCGGTCCGCGGGTGCAGCTTGAAGGCAACACCGCGCGCGTGTTCGCTCCGCACCGCGTCGATGTCTGGCAGTCCCGCAAGGCGGCCCATCCAGGCGAGGCGCCGCTGGCGTTCCCGACAGCTCCAGTGGTAACAGCCGTGGGCGGCCAGCACGGCGTCACCGAGGGCGAGCGAAGCCTTCGCGATGTTCCGGTCGGCGAAATCGAGGTCGTCCTCCGTCGGAGCCTTCCGGCTGAGGCGCGGGCGGGCGAAGAGCAGGCCCGAGCAGCGGTTCATGAGCAGCCGCGTGGCCTCCTCCGGCGGGATGGCGCCGGCGCGCGCGTGGTGCCCGCACCCGTGGAGCAGCGACTCCTCCCCCCAGATGCGCCGGTGGCCCTGCACGAGGTCATAGGTGAACATCGACACGGGGCCGCGACGCAGCTCCGCGGCGGAGGTGAGCTTGAATTCGACCTCGAGGCCGGCGTCGGACGTGAGCCCGTGCGCGAGTTCGCGCAGGGCCGGCCCGAGCCGCCACTCGTTCCACGGCACCGGGCCGCGCACGAGGACGTAGAATTCCAGGTCGTTGTAAGGCGCATCGCCCCCGGGCAGGTGCCGCACGCCGCCTTCCCCGCGGCCGTAGCCGCCGCCCAACAACACGCCCTCGAGCCGTGAGGCGGGAACGATCGCGCGCAGGCCCGCGCCCACTTCGGTGCACAGGCGGGCGAGGCGTTCCTCGAGGGCGGCGTCGCCGTCCAGCGTGAAGCGCCGGCCCGCGCCCGGAGCCGGGTCCCGGGGCGGCGTCCGCCCCACAGGCGGCGGCATGGCGGTCGTTTCGGGCATGCGTCAGGTCGCCGGGCGCTCGCCGACATTGGCCGCCAAACGACTCCACACCGGTGGATGGGTCGCGCCCGGGGCCGCGCGGTACCCGCGCCAGCCGGAGCGAAAACCCTCGAGTCGCGCCCGGCGCTGGCACCAGCGGATGCGAAGGGCGTGCGGCCACTCCGCCAGGCGGCCGGTGCGCAGGCAGAAGCCGAGATCGCGCCGGGCATCGTTGAGCCAGCCCAGCAGGACGGTGCGGGGAAAATTGAACCGCGCCGGCGAGCCCCCCCAGACGGCCGCCAGCGCGCGGCCTTCGCCGAAGCAGCGGCGGGTCGCCTGTTCCGGCGTGTAGTTGTGGGAATGGATCACAACGGACTCGGGCACGTAGAGCACGCGGTAGCCGCGGGCCCGCGCCCAGCGCGTGTATTCGTCGTCCTCCGAGTACTCCATCAGCTCGTTGAAGCCGCGCTCGGTCCAGATGTCCTTGCGCACGCCGCTGCTCACCATGCTGAAGAAATGGTCCCAGTGCACGGCGTTGCGGCGCCGGCCGAAGCAGCGCTCGTAGTCGGCCGCATAGACCGCCTGGCAGTCCCGCCGCGGCACCTGCCGCCCGAAGACCGCCGCCACACCGGGCTCGCTGAGCGCGCCGACGAGCGGCGCCAGCCAGTGGGCGCCGATCGGCGTGGCGTCGGCGTTCAGGAAGATGACGCGGTTGGCGCGGGCCAGCCGCATGCCGAGGTTCATCACGCGCGGGGGATGATATTCGGACGGCCGGAGCTGCACGAAGTGGCGCGGCGCCGCCGCGCGGATAAGGTCGACCGAGCCGTCCGTCGAGCCGGAGTCGATCACGATCAGCTCCCAGCCGGTGAATGCCTGGGCCCGCACCGCCGCGAGCGTGTCGCGCAAGGCCCACGCTTCGTTGAAGGAGCGGATCACGATGCTGGCAGCAGGCGTGGTCATGGCACCATGCTAAGGCCAGCGAGCCGCCGGCCCTATGGGGTGATCGCCTCCATCAAATCGGGTCCAGCAACCCATCACCCGCTCCGAGGGCGACCGGTAGGCTCTGGCGCGCCGCTCCCTGCCGATGAACGCACCCGCCACCGACCCCACCTTCCTCGTCTCGATCGGGGTGGTGGCCCGCAACGAGGAGGCCCGGTTGCCCGTCACCCTCGCCTCGCTGCTCGGCCAGACACTTTTCGCGCGCCTGGCGGCACAAGGCGGCCGCGCCGAGATCTGGTGCGTGGCCAACGGCTGCACCGACGACACGGCCGGCAGCGCCAACCGCGTGTTCCGCCACGCCGGCCGCACGCACCCGCAGCGCGCAGCCTTCACGGCCCGCGTTCGCGACCTGGCCCGACCGGGCAAGGCGAATGCCTGGAATCACTTTGTCCACGAGCTCTCCGACTCGGCCGCCCGTTATCTCATTCTCATGGATGCCGACATCCGGCTGCACGAGCCGGCGGCGCTGTGGAACCTCGTGGAGGCCCTCGAGCGGGATGACCGCGCACAGGTGGCGGCGGGGCAGCCGGTCAAGGACATCGCCTTGAAGGCCAACCCGAGTTTGCGCGAGCGGATCTCGCTCGCGACGTCGCACATGACGCGGGCCTCCGGGCCGCAGCTCACCGGGCAGCTCTACGCGATCCGGGCGGACGTGGCGCGCCGCATCTATCTGCCCGGCGACGTCGGCTGCGAGGATGGTTTCATCAAGAACGTCGTCTGCACCGATTTTCTGCAGGGCGCCTCCGACGCCAGCCGCCTGCTGTATGTGGCCGGCGCGCCGCATGTCTTCGAAGCTTACGTCTCCGCCCGCGACATCATCCGCAACCAGAAGCGGCAGGTGATCAACCAGACCTGCCTGCACGTGCTGCTGGACCAGTTCCTCGCCACGGCGCGCGCCCGCCCGGGCTTCGACCTCGCGCGGATCATCCGGGAACTCGAGGCGACGGATCCCGCTTGGTTCCGGCGTCTGGTGCAGGTGCACGTGGAGCGCGTCGGGCGCTTCTGGCGCCTCTTCCCCGATGTCTGCACCTTTCGTTACCGCCGCTGGGCGCGGCTGTGCGGCTCGCGCCGGCTCGCCCACCTGCCCGCCATGCTCGTCGGCTCGGCCGTGACGGGCTTCGCGGCGTGGCTGGCCTGGCGAACGCTTCGCCGCGGCGAATTCGGCTACTGGCCCGGAAAGACCGAGCCACGCCCCCGGCAACCCGCCGCGCGCCCCGGCCTCCGCACCGCGCTTTCCACCTGAATTCCTCATGAATCAGCTGCCCATTTATCTCGAAACGAAAGACCTGATCGGACTGGTCCTGCTCATCCTCGGGTCCATCGCCACCACCTTCGCGCTGCTGGCCTGGCCGCGCCTGCGCCTGCCGGTCTTCTTTGTGATGGTGGCCGGCGCGATCGGCACCTCTTTCATGGATTTCGACGCGTACAGCGCGTACTGGTACCGTGGCACCACGCGCGGGTTTGAGTTCACCGGCATCGACGTGCTGGCCTTCGGGCTGTTGCTGAGCTCGCTCATCCGGCCCCGGCCGTCCCAGCCGCGCTGGTTCTGGCCCGTTGGCCTGGCGCCGATGCTGCTGTTCCTCGCGTATTGCATCGGCTCGACGTTGTTCGCCACGCCCATGATCTTCGGCTTGTACGAGATCTCGAAAATGCTGCGGGCGCTCATGTTCTTCACGGCGACTGCGTTCTTCGTGCGCGACCGGCGCGACCTCGGCGTCCTGGTTCTGGCGCTGGCGGCGGCGGTCGGCGCGGAGACGGTCCTGGCGTTGCGCGAGCGCTATCTCCTCGGCCTGTACCGGCCGCACGGCACGCTGGACCATTCGAACAGTCTCTCGTTGTACCTGTGCATGGTGACGCCCGTGCTCATCGCCGCGGGTTGTTCCCAGCTCACCGCCTGGATCCGCTGGATTTGCTGGGGCGCGGTCCTTGCGGCCTGCGTCACGATCCTGCTCACGCTCTCGCGCGCCGGGCTGCCCATCTTCGTCCTGGTCGTCGGCGGCGCGCTGCTTTGGGCGGGCTCCTGGCGTCCCACGCCGCTGCGGGCGCTCGCGGGGGCGATCGCGGTCGTGGCCCTGGCCGGCCTGTTCGTCAACGCCTGGCCGCTCCTGAGCGAGCGCTACGGCCAGTCCACCCTGCACCAGGAATTGTTCGAACCGGGCGAGGGTGAGACCCGCGGGTACTACTTCCGCCAGGCGGCCGTGATGCTGGAGCAGCATCCGTTCGGCGTCGGCCTGAACAACTGGTCCTACTGGGTGAGCCGCGAATACGGCAAGCCGCTCGGCATGAATTACCAGAACTACGACGACCTCCTTTACGCGCCGCCAAGCGACCTTGCCTACATGTATCGGTTCGCGGCGCCGGCCCACGACCTCGGGGTGCTGACCGCCGCCGAGCTCGGTTGGACCGGGCTGGCGGTGCTGGCCCTCGTCTGGCTGCGCTGGCTTTGGAACGGGGCAGGCTTCCTGTTCGGCCGCGACGATGACGTGCGGCGGAAGATCGGCCTCGGCATCTTCTTCGGCCTGGTCGGCGTTTTCCTGCAAAGCCTGACCGAGTGGACGTTCCGCCAGACGCCCATCTTCCTCACGGTGCACATGCTGGTCGGCGTTCTGGCCGCGCTGCGAATGCAGCGCCAGCTGGCCGCGGCCCGCGCCGCGCAGGAAGCGGCCGAGTCGGCGGTGGAGTGGGACCTGCTCGGCGAGCCGGCGGCGGCACGCCTGGAGCAAGCGGAAGTCTGAGATGCGGGCGGCCCACATCCTGCGCAAATATGTCCCCGCCGAGTGGGGCGGCACGGAGACGGCGTTGCAGAGCCTGTCCCGCGGCCTGGCGGAACACGGGCTTGAATCGGTGGTGTTCTGCCCCGCGACCGGATCCCCGCCCGGCGACGACGATCCGCTGCGCGCCGTCGGGTGCCAGCTGCGGCGCTTCCGCGCCTGCGTGCCGATCTGGGGCCTGTCGGCCCCGGCCCGCCGCCAGATGCTGGCCGTCGGCGGCAACCTGCTTTCCTTCGACCTGCCCTGGCACTTGAACCGCGAGCCCGAGCTGCTGGCGATCCACACGCATACGCTCGGCCGGCTCGGCGGCATCGCCGGCACGATCGCGCGGCGGCGCAACCTGCCCTTCGTGGTCACCATCCACGGCGGCGCCCTCGACCTTTCGCCGCGCGTGCGCGCCGAACTGGCGGCGCCGTCGTCGGGCGTCGAATGGGGGCGGCTCTTCGGCTGGTGGTGGCGGGCCCGCCACGTGCTCGCCGAGGCCGATGCGATCCTCACCTGCAACCACCGCGAGGCGGAGCTGCTGCGCGAGCGCCATCCGCGGCAGCGCGTCATCGTGCAGCCGCATGGCGTCGCCGTCGCGCGCTACCGTCTCGACCGGCGGCCGGACGCGCGCGCCGCGTTCCCGGCCATCATCGGGCGCGAGGTCCTGCTGACGATCGCCCGCATCGACCCGGTCAAGAACCAGCTCTGGCTCGTGCAGCAGATGCCGCGCATCCTGGCGGCGCATGCGGATGCCCTCCTCGTCCTGGTCGGCGCCTGCACCAACGCCGACTACGGCGCCCAGCTTCACCGCGGCATCCGCGACCTCGGCCTGGCCGAGCGCGTCTTGATCACCGGCGGCCTGCCCCCCGGCGACCCACGCCTTGTCGGCCTCATGCAGGAGGCGCGGCTCGCCATCCTGCCCTCGCTGGCCGAAACCTTCGGGCTCGTCATCCTCGAAGCCTGGGCCGCCGGCCTCGCCGTCCTGGCCAGCCGCACCTCGGGCGCCGTGGAACTGGTGCAGTCGGGAGAAAACGGCTGCCTCTTCGCCCAGGGCAGCGAGGCCGAGTTCCATGCCGGCCTCGACCGGCTGCTCGGCGATTCGGCTTTCCGCACCCGCCAGGTCGAAAATGCCCGCACCTCGGTGGCGGCCCACGACCTGACGACGCTGGCCGGCCAGGTGAAGGACCTCTATCTCGAGATCGGGAGGGAAAAACATGCACTACGTCATTCTGCGTGACGACGACACCTGCGCGCTGACGCCGGCGGCGTGCCTGGAGCGCCTCTACGCGCCGTTCCTCGAGCGCGGCCTGCCCGTCAACCTGGCGGTGATTCCCGAGGTTCGCGCCGATGCGCGCCGCCCCGACGGCCGGCGGGAAGGATTCCTGCGCTTCAAGCACGAAACCACGACGCCGCGGATCCCGATCGGTCGCAACCAGGCACTGGTCTCCCTCCTGCACCAGCAGCCGTTGTTTCACGTCGCCCAGCACGGCTGCGAGCACATCCCGTTCGAGTTCGATTGCGATCGCCGCGAGGCGGCGCGGCGGATCGCCGCGGGCGCCCACCGGCTCGCCGAGGCCGGGCTGCCGACGCCGCACGCGTTTGTGGCGCCGCATGATCGTTTTTCCGCCGGCGCGCTCCAGGCGGCGGCGGCGCGCTTCCCGGTGATCTCGACCGGCTGGTTCAACTGGCGGCGGGTGCCCCCGCAATGGTGGGTGCGCTACGCGTTCAAGCGCCTGCTCCGACGGCCGCATTGGAGCGCCGGCGGGACCCTGCTCCTGTCGCACCCCGGCTGCCTGCTGTCCCGCAACCGGCCCCTCGAGGCGATGCTCGAAGCGGTCGGTCGCCAGGTGCGCCGCGAGCGCCTGACCGTGCTCGTCACCCACTGGTGGGAATATTTCGGCGAAACGCGGCCGGACGAGGATTTCATCGCGGTGCTGCATCGCACGGCCGAGTTTCTCGCCGCGGCACCCGACATCCGGGTCATCTCATTCGCGGATCTGGCCACCGGCCGGGTAGAATTGCCGGAACGGGAGCCCGCGGCCGCCTGGGCGCGGGCGGAGCAGCCCGGCCGGCACCGGGACGAACCCCCGGCTGGCTGGACTGGCGCGGATCGATGGACCGCGCCTGCTCCCTGAGCTCGACTGAAATTCCCTCGAGTTCGGCGGAGGGCCGCGTCGTCAACAGGCAGTTGAGGTAGGTGGCGCCGTCACGCGTGCAGGGGGCCGGGACCGCGCAGGTCTCGAGGCCGTAGGGCGTGATCTGGCGGAAGCGGTACCCGCAGCGCCGCAGCAGTTCGATGGTGGCCGGCGGATAGTCGGCCGACGCCTCGGCGATGATTTCGGGCCGCACCTGGTGCAAGGTGCGCTCCGCCCCGGCGAGGAGCGCCGGCTCGTGGCCTTCCACGTCGAGCTTGAGCAGGAACGGCGCCGTCGGCCCGCCCCGCGCCGCGAGGTAATCGTCCAGCGTGGTCACCGGCACCTCGACGCGACCCGCGTGTTTCGCGTCGAAGTCCGGCTCGAGCGAGGCGCTCATGTGCGAACGGCTGAGGTGAAACACGCCGGTGCCGGTGCGGCCCGAGAGCGCAATCGCCTCCGCGCGGATGCGGGAAAAACCGTTGGCCGCGATGTTGGCCCGCAGGAGGCGGTGCAGGTCCGGATGCGGTTCAAAGGCCACGATCTCGAGATCGGGCCGCTCGGCGGCAAGCATCAGCGAATAATATCCGATGTTGGCACCCGCATCGATGAATCGCCCGGTGTCGCGCGCCAGGCGGCGCGCCAGCATGAGTGTCACGGGCTCGTAGTAGTCGAGGCCCCGCCAGAACAGCTCAAAGCTGAGATAATTCTCCGCGAAGCTCGCCAGGCGCAGGCGCCGGCCGGTGCGGCGCGACCAGGCGACCGGCGCCCGGCCGTGGAACCACGCCGGGCTGGTCCGCAGGCCCCAGCGGCGCAGCGCCGGCCGCAGGCTGGGCAGCGCCCGGGCCAGACCGAAGAGAACCAGGCCGAACGTGCGTTTCACGGACCACATCGGCGGCGCGGGCTTCAGGCGGGCACGGCCACGGCGCCCGACGGGCTGCGCAGGGTGTTGGCGTGGTGCGCCAGGAGCGCGTCCTGCACCATCAGGCCGTACAGGTGCGGGATGGCGGAGACGGCGCCGGGCACGTCGCCGACGTTCGTGAGGAGCGCGGCATAGCTTTGCGGCGCGTCCGGATGGTACCCGTGCATGGCGTGGAGCGGGCGCTCGCCCATGTCGCTCGGCACGATGAGCACGCCCTCCTCGACGAGAAAGATGAGCTCGCCGAAGTGGCGGTCGGGAAAATAGGTCCCGAGCTCCCTGAGCTCGCGGTCGGGCATGATCCGGCCCCGCGGCACCTGCCGGAGGCACGCGGTCACCGCCTGGCGGGCGCGATCGTTGAAGAACCAGAAGCGGGCCATGGTCGAGTCGTAGACCACCGCGTAGTCGCGCGGCATGCTCACCGGCAGCGCGGCGAGCCGCCCCCGCAGGTCGAGCGTTTCGACGCAGTTGGCCATGCCGTGGTCGCTGAAGACGTACAGCCGCACGTCCTCGTAGTGCTCGCGCGCCGCGGCCATCAGCCGCTGGAGGCGCTCCTCGTACCAGCGGAGCTTGGCGGGCACGTCGGGCGCGTCGTTGCCCACGCGGTGCATCAAGCCGTCGAGGCCGGGCCAGTAGAGGAACGCGAAATCGACCGCCTCGCGCCGGATGTCGCGGAGCAGCGCATCGAGGTTGGCCGCCTCGTCGCGCGCCGGGTCGCTCACGTGGTAGGCGATGTGGTGCTTGACGAGGAAATCGAAGATGTTGGCGCCGCGGTTCATGCCGCGGGGCTGCAGCGGGCTTTTCTTCTCGGTGAAGTCGAAGAGGCCGATGTGCCGGAACGGGATGTTGTACAGGTCGAAGTAGCCGCGGAAGCGCAGCAGCCCGCGCATGAGCTTCGACAGCCAGCGGCGGAAGATGCGCCGGCTCGTGATCGCCCGCGGGAGCCAGCCCAGTGGCCGCAGCATGCGGAAGGGCGAATGCGCCGGGTCGTGCACGAAGTAGCACCAGTTCCGGTGCTCCTGCGGCCAGCGACCCGACAGGATCGACGGGATGCAGGCGGAGCTGTAGCCGAAGACCGAGCGCAGCCGCCGACGGTGCGGCGCCAGGTCGTCGGCAAAGGACCGGCCGCGGAGGATCTCCCACCCGCAGGCGTCGATGAACACGAACAAGGGCAGCACCGGCTTCATGAGCTGGCCTCCTCCGGCTCGCGCGGCGGCGCGATTTCGAAGACCCGGTGGGCGCGGACGAGCTCCAGCAGCTGGCGCACGGCCGGGGCCGGGTTGACAATCCGCCAAACCGGCATCGCGCCCGATTGCGGCCCGGCCTCCCGCGCGGCCAGGAGCATGGCCACGCCGAGGCTGTTGATGGCGTTGACCCGGGAAAGGTCGACTTCGATATACCGGATGCCGTCGCGCAGGGCGCCGCGGAGGCCGGAGACGATCTCCTCCGCGCGTTCCACGTCGTCGAGCTTGCGCAATTCGGTGATGCGAATCGTGTCCGCGGTGCCTTCGATCTTCATCGGCAACGGCGGCTCAGGCGCGCGGTACGTTCGCGTGGTCGGCCGCCATCAGGGGCGGCGGGGAACCCGTCAGGAGCTGCGCGAGCCGCCGGAACCATTCGGCGGTTTCCGCCGGCGGGCGGCGCAACGGGCAGAGCAGGAATTCGTCGGGCACGCGCAGGCAGGAGCCGTCGCGCCAGTTGATCAAGGTGTCGCCGAAGGCCAGCGAGTCGGCGATTTCGGTCGAGGCCCCGACCAGGGTCTCCGGACCGACCACGCTGCGGACGATGGTGGCGCCCTCGCCGATGACCGCGCCGTTCTCGATCACCGCGCCGGGCCCGAGGCGCACGCCCGCCCCGATGCGGACCTTCTCGCCGATCCAGCAGGGCCCCGCCACCTCGACGTCGCGCGCGATGCGGCTGCGCCAACCGACGTGGACGCCCGGCTGCAGCTGCTTGACGCCGACGCGGTCCGGGGTGACCGCATGGGCGAGCCATGCCCGCACCGCGGCGAACCACGCGCGGTAACTCGTGAAAAGCGGGAGGTCCGGCTGCCCCGGCAGGTGGTCGGCCACCGCGACGTCATCGGGCGCGGGCAGCCAGCCCGGGCCGCCGGCGTGGCGCGACCGCGCCTGTTCGGGCGTGAGTTCGCGGGGTTCCGCCACGACGTTCACGCGCAGGCCCCAGCGCTCGCCGCCGCCGACGAGCTCGCGCACGGCGGCGGGCCGGTCGCTGGCCAGCACCGTGACCTCGGTGGCGCCGCGCCCCGCGAGGTGAACCAACCAGTACGCCAGCGGGGTCTCACCCAGGCAGGGGGTGATCACGAGCGGGGTGGATTCAGCGAGCCGCGACACAGCCGCACGGATGCCGGGACAGATGAGGATTGCTTTCATAAGGGTCAGTAGGCGCCGGTCCCGCTCAGGACGGCGGGCAGGGTTTTGGTGATGATCACGAGGTCGCGCCAGAAGCTGCGGTTCTCGATGTAGCGGACGTCGAGCTCGACCTGCCCGTGGAAGTCGATGTGGGCGCGGCCACTGATCTGCCAGAGGCAGGTGATGCCCGGCTGGACCGCAAGGCGGCGCCGGTCCGCCAGCGTGTAGAGCTGGACCTCGCGCGGCACGGGCGGGCGCGGGCCGACGACGGACATGTCGCCGCGCAGCACGTTGTAGAACTGCGGCAGCTCATCGAGGGAGAACTTGCGGAGCCAGCGGCCGACGCGCGTGATGCGCGGGTCGTCCTTGAGCTTGAAGGTGACGCCGGCCTTGTGGTGGTTCTGCGCGAGCAGCTCGCGGAGCCTGTCCTCGGCATCCGGCCGCATGGAGCGGAATTTCAGCATGCGGAATTCGCGCCCGTGGCGGCCCACCCGGACCTGCCGGAACAGCAGCGGCCCGCCATCCTCGAGCTTGATCAGCACCGCGATCACCGCGAACACCGGGGTGAGCAGCAGCAGCACCACGGCGCTGAAGGCAATGTCGAAGGCCCTCTTGACGCGGTCTTCGGACGGATGGCTCCAGCGCCAGCGGCCGCGCTGCAGGGCCACCCGGCCGTCGAGCAGCCAGCGGGCGAACCGGTGACGGAGCGTCAGGCAGCGGCCGCGCCGGACGAAGGGAAGGATGGCGGCACAGGTCATGAAAAGGTGGGGATGGCGCCGAGGATCGGCGGAAAGGCTTCGACCGCCGCGCGCCGCGGGGCCGGCGTGGCCTTCGCGCCGGCGGCCAGGCGGTCGCGCACCGCCTGGTGAATGGCGGCGATGATCGCGTCGGGACACGGGCTGTCGATGACGACGTCGGCCCACTCCGCCTGCGGCTCGACGTATTTCATGTGCATCGGCTCAACCGTCTGGCGGAACTGCCGGCGCACGCCGGCTGACGTCCGCCCGCGTTCGGCAACGTCGCGCGCAAGCCGGCGGGCGAGGCGCAACTCGGCCGGGCACCGCAAATACACGCGGTAATGGAACAGCTCCCGCACCGCGGGATCGTGGCAGAGCCACAAGCCTTCGACGAAGACCACCGTCCTGGCTTCGACGGCGGGCCGGTCCGGCCTCCGCGCGTGGGTGTGGAAATCATAGGCGGGCCGATCCGTGTCGCGCCCCGCCCGCAACGCCTGCAGGCAGGCACGGAATTCCGGCCAGTCCAGGGCCGCGGGGTCGTCGAAATTGACCCGGCTCCGCTGCGCCGGCAGCTGGTGCGATTGGTCGCGATAGAAGTCGTCCTGGGCGAGGCAGGCGGCGCTGGCGCCCCAGTGGCGGGCGAGCCGGGCCGTCAGCCAGGTCTTGCCCGCGCCGCTGCCGCCGGTGATGGCCACCAGGCAGGTCGGTGTGACCGCGCTCATCGGGTCACCTCGCAGGTTGCCGTTGGCACCAGCCGCTGGAACAGGGCTTCCAACCCCTCGATGTAGCGTTCGAAATCGAATCGCTCCGCCGCGAGCCGCCGACCCTGTTCCCCGAGGCGATGGGCCAGGTCGTCGTCCGTCAGCAGTCGCTCGACGCGCCGGGCAAAACCGTCGCGATCCATCCAGGGCGCGAGCAGGCCGCTCACCCCATCCTCGAGCCATTCCCGCACACCGCCGACGTCGAAGGCCACCACCGGCACGCCATGGCGGAGCGCCTCGAGGCCGGCGAGGCCGAACGGTTCCGGCCAGACCGAGCTGAACACGGCCAGCGTCGCCGTGCGGTACCAGCCGGCGACATCGTCCGGGGCCACGTGGCCCTCGAACCGCACGCGGCCCGCGAGGCCGAGTCGCCGGCTCAATTCCTCGCAGTGGGCGCGATGCTGCCCGTCGCCCAGGATGACGCATTCGAAAGGGGCGCGGACCAGCGACAGCGACTCGAGCAGCACGTCGACGCCCTTGCCGCGCACGATCTGTCCGGCGAACACGATCCGGCGCGGGTCCCGGCGCGGCCGGGACACGCCGCGATCGACCGCCGGCGCCACCGGCGGATGGACCTCGATCTGGTCCTCGGCGAAGCCGTTGCGGAGCAGTTCGTGGCGCATGTAATCGCTCGCCACCACCAGCCGCGCGAAGCGGCGGTGCAAGTCGAGGTCGCGGCGGCGATCCAGGTATCGGCCGAGTTCCAGGGACCAGCTCCCGTCATGTTGCCGGTTGAGGATCCCGCCGCAGGGAATCAGGCAATAGGGCGAGAGCGAGCGCGTGCACGCCCGGCGGCTCCAGATGGAATAGCGGCAGCCGCGCAGGCAGAACAGGTGGTGGTCGTGGACCATGCGCACCAGCGGCAGGCCGGAGGCAAGCAGGGCCGCGGTGGCCTCCGTCCCGGGCGAGCTGTGCAGGAAGACCGCATCCGGGTGAAAGTCGTGCAGTGCCGCGGCCCAGCCGGCGTCCGCCAGCGCATGGCGCTCCGGAAACAATTCCTGCCACGCCGACTCGCCCCGGCCCGTGGGTGCGCCATGCAACAGCCCGATCGCGTGGCCCCGGCGCGCGAACGCGGAGGCCACCACGCGGAGGTTGCCCTCGGCGCCGGCCCAGTCCCCGAACCGGTCGTGAACGAAAAGGATATTCATGGTCACACTGCGGATTTGATGGCGGTGAGGTTACCGTCCGCCTCCCTCCGACCCCAGTGGGTCCAGACCCAAAACCCCGGACAAAGCCTGCTACCGCACGTTTGCCGGGGGGCCCCCGGGCCGCCTCCGGGGTCAACACCGGAAGAATCCCGGTGGGTGAAAGTGCGGTCGAAAGGGAGTACCTGCACCCGCGCAGGCTCAGCTATGCCGAGTGCGGGCTCCACGCCGGTACCCGTTCGCCTGACCAGCGGGATTCAGCCGCGATCATGCGGGCAGCACGGGATCAACCCACTCCAACAAGCACTACGATCCGCACCCCGGCGGCGGGGCCATTCCGCGGCGTCTTAGTTCGCGGCGGACTGGCGTTTCGAGCGCACGAATCCCTTGTCGAACGCGTAGCTGATCAGTTCGGCACTCGTGCGCAGACCGAGCTTGGCCATGATGCGGCAGCGGTGGTTGCGGACGGTGAGTTCGCTCAAGTTCGTCGCGGCCGCGATGGTCTCGTTGGACTGGCCCTGGCCGAACAGCCGCAACAGGCTCTGCTCGCGCTTGGAGAGGATTTTGTCGAATGCGGTCGGGTCGTTGCGAAACGCCTGCCACGACCGTTTTGCCGCGGGCGAGAAGTAACGTTCACCCGCCAGCACGTGGCGAATGGCCGAGGCGAGCTGCTCGGGACTGTGCTCCGTCTTGTCGACGAAACCGTGCACCCGGGAGCCCAGGATCCGGTGGATGGTGTATTCGTCCATGAACCCCGACAGCGCGATGATCCGGCTCCGCGGCGCCTCCGCCAGGATCTCGTCCACCAGGTCGAGGCCGTCGCGATCCGGCAGGGCCAGGTCCAGGATGACGATGTCGGGCTTGGCCCGGCGGCAGAGGCGCAGGCCGGACGCGGCATCGCGCGCGCCTTCCGCCACGGCACCCTCGAATTGCTCGTGGCAAACGCGGATGAGCAGGTCGCGCATCAGTGCGTGGTCCTCGATGACGACGAATTTCATTCGAGGGGAGATCCCTACGCGGAAACGCGCGTCGCCGCAAGCCCCGACCATGCCCCGGCCCTGTAGGACAAACTAGTGTTTAAACATCAATGCCTTCCTTTGACTCCGGGAGCGCTCACCCCACCTTGAAAGGCAAAATCCACCCATTGAGGCCGAGTCCGTCCACGCCACCGCTGTTCCGCCCTTGCCTCCAGCCGCATTTGTCGGCCGGCGGGGCGTTCGCGGCCGCCGGGACCCGGCCCTGATTGACGACATGTCAAAATCCCATCCCGCCGCGACCAAGGCCAAGGCACGCGCCGTGCCGCCGGTCGACGCGGCCGACGCCGCCTCGCCGGGTCCGAGCCCGGCGTCCCACGGCATGGGCCTGTGGGACCTCGATCTCATCACCGGCGAGCTGACCTGGAGCGAAGCGCTGTGCGCAATCCACGGCCTCGCCTATGAAGCGCGGCCGAGAAACGCCGCCGACGCTTCCGCACTCGTGCACCCGGGTGACCGCGAGCGGGTGACTGCGGCCCTGCGGCGCGCGATGGAAACCGGCCAACCGTGCGAGATCGAATACCGCGCCCTCCGGGCGGACCAGAAGCCCATCTGGCTCCTGACCAATGCCGCGGTGTTGCGGCGCGACGGCCGCGCCGTCCGGCTGGCCGGTGCGAGCCTCGACGTCACCTTGCGCCAAGGGGACAATGAAGCCGCGCAGCGGCTCGCCGCGATTGTCGAATCCTCGAACGACGCCATCATCAGCAAAACGCCCGAGGGAATCGTCACGAGCTGGAATGCCGCGGCCGCGCGGTTGTTCGGCTACAGCGCGGACGAGATGATCGGCCGCTCCATCATTGTCGTGATTCCGGCCGATCGACACGGCGAAGAAGCTGACATCCTGTCCCGCATCCGGCGCGGGGAGCAGATCGAGAATTATGAAACCGTCCGCCGGCGGAAGGATGGCCGCTTGATCGATGTGGCGCTGACGATCTCGCCGATCAAGGACGCCCAGGGCCGGATCACCGGCGCCTCCAAGATCGCGCATGACATCACCCTGCGCAAGCGAACCGAGGCGGCCTTGCGGGCGAGTGAGGAACGCTTCCGCCTGCTCGCCAGCCAGGCGCCGGCGGGAATCTTTCTCTCGGACCGGGGCGGCGGCTGCATGTTCGTCAACGAACGGTGGTGCGAACTCACGGGCCTCGCCCCCGGCTCGGCGCAAGGCGACGGCTGGACGGGCGCGCTCCACCCGGAGGACCGCGACCGGGTCATCCGCGACTGGCAGGAGGCGGTGCGGTCCGGCGCCGGGTCCACCACCGAGTTTCGCTTCCTGCGTCCCGATGGCAGCACGGTCTGGGTCCAGGGCAGCGCCGTCCTGTTCAGCGACGGCGACCGGCTCCAGGGTTATCTCGGCACCTGCGTCGATATCACGCAACGGAAGCACGCCGAACTGCGGGCGGCTTTCCTCCACCAGGTGACGAACCAGCTGGCCGAACTGGACACCGCCCCGCGACTCATGACCGCGACCGCGATCGCGCTGGGCCGCCAATTCACGGCGGACCGCGTGTTCTGCCTCGAGGTGGAGGAAAACCAGGAGGCGGTGACCGTCGCCACTGAGTGGCGGCGGCCGGGCCTCGCGCCCCTTCCCGCCGGCATTCCCTTCGCCCAACTGGGATCGCGCGCATGGCGTGAGCGGCTCTCCCGGCCGCGGCAGGCGTTCCCCTCGCCTGCGGACCCGGCGGCGCCGGCCGGCGCGCCCGGGCCGGGCCTGCACTCCATCCAGTCGCTGGCCAGTTCGGGCTGGAGCCAGGCGGGCCGCTGGGCGTTCACGCTCGCGGTCGCGTTCGACCGACCCCGGGAATGGACGGCCGACGAACTGGAGCTGATCGAAAATGTTGCCAGCCGGCTCAACTCGCAGCTCGAGCGGGTGCGCGCCACGAAGGTGCTCCGCGAAAGCGAGCAGCTCTATCGCGCGATCGGCGAATCCATCAAGTATGGCGTCTGGGTGTGCGACGCGACCGGCCGCAATATCTACGCCAGCGACTCGTTCCTGAACCTCGTCGGCATGACGCAGCAGCAATGCTCGGGCGAGGGCTGGACCAGCCTGCTGCCCCCCGAGGAGGTCGAGGCGACGAAGGCCGCCTGGCAGGAGTGTGTCCGGTCCGGGAAATTCTGGGAACGGGAGCACCGGATCAAGGGCGTCGACGGGGCCTGGCATCCGGTCCTCGCCCGGGGGCTGCCGATTCGCGACGACCAGGGGCACATCGTCCGTTGGGTCGGACTCAACCTCGACATTTCCGACATCAAGCAGGCCGAAAACACCTCCCGCCGGCGCCTCGCCGTGCTGGAGAGGCTCAACCGCGTCGGGAACCAGCTCGTGGCCGAGCGGGAGCTCGACAAGATCGTCCAGCTCGTCACCGACACCGGGCGGGAGATCAGCGGCGCAGCCTACGGCGCGTTCTTCCAGCGGGCCCCGGGTGACCGGGAGGAATCGTTGAAACTGCAGGCGTTCAGCGGTGCGCCGCCGGCGAAGTTCGACGATCTGCTCGGCCCGCGAGTGACGGAACTGACCGGCCCCACCCTGCGCGGGGAAGGACCGGTCCGCATCGCGGACCTGCACCAGGAGCCGAGCCACCCGCCGCACCAGGAGTTGCCGTCCGGGCAGGTGCCGATCCGGAGCTACCTGGCCGTGCCGGTGGTATCGCGCGGGGGCGACGTCCTGGGCGGACTATTTTTCGGCCATCCGGAGCCGGCGGTTTTCACGGAGGAGGCGGAGACGGTTGTCGTCGCCCTCGCCGCCCAGGCGGCCATCGCCATCGACAATGCGAAACTCTACGCCGCGCTGGAGCTGGAGCTCGAGGAGCAGCGGCGCGCCGAGGGCCGCCTCCGGGACAGCGAGGCGCGGTGGCGCCAGCTCGCCGAGGCGATGCCGCACCTGGTGTGGTCCGCCACGGCGGACGGCACCTGCGACTTTCTGAGCCCGCAGTGGGTGGCCTACACCGGGGAGCAGGACGTCGACCTGCTCGGCGACGGCTGGCTCGAGGTGGTCCATTCGGACGACCGGGACCGCGTGCAAAATACCTGGCAGCAGGCGCTCGCCTCCGGCGGGGTCTACAGCCTCGAGTTCCGCCTCCGGCGCGCCGACGGCCAGTTCCGGTGGTTCAAGGTGCGGGCCGTGCCCATTCGCGACCCGCTCGGGCAGATCGTCAAATGGTACGGCTCCAACACGGACATCGAGGAGTTCCGCCGCGCCGAGCTGGCCGCCCGGGAAGGCGCGCAGCAACTCCGGCTCGTCACCGACCATGCGCCGATCTTCCTCGCCCAGCTCGGGCGCGACCGCCGCTTCAAGTTCGTCAACCAGCCGTATGCGGAACGTTACCACCGGTCGCGCGAGGACATTGTCGGGCGCCACATCGAGGAGCTCACCGGCACCGAGGCGTACGAGGCGATCCGCCACCACCTCGACCTCGCGCTGAGCGGCCGGCGCGTCGAGTTCGAACAGGAGGTGCCCTACGAAACGCTCGGGCGGCGCTGGGTCCACATCATCTACGAACCCGAGCGGAGCCCGGACGGCGAGGTCGCCGGCCTGGTCGCGGTGATCGTCGATGTCACGGCGCGCAAGGAAGCGGAGCTGGAGATCGCCCGCGCGCGCGACGAGGCCCTCACGGCCTCGCGCGCCAAGGACGATTTCCTCGCCGCGCTCTCGCACGAGCTGCGCACGCCGCTCAGCCCAGTGCTGCTGCTGGCGAGCGATGCCGCCAGCAATGCGAATCTCCCGGCCGAGGTCCGCCAAATGTTCGAGACCATCCACGGCAACGTCAGCCTCGAGGCCCGGCTGATCGACGACCTTCTCGACCTGACGCGGATCGCCCGCGACAAGATGCCGCTCGAACAGGCGCCGGTCGACCTGCATGCGGTGCTCAAGGATGCCGCGGGCAACCTCCGCCCGGAGATCGAGGCGAAGACCCTGGAGCTGGATCTGCAGCTCGCGGCGCGCGACACGACCGCCCTCGGCGACGCGGTGCGCCTCCAGCAGGTGTTCTGGAACATCCTCCGGAATGCCGTGAAATTCACCCCGCCCCGCGGCCGAATCCGCGTCGCCACGCGCAATGCCGGCGATGCCATCGTGGTGGAGGTCGCCGACAGCGGCATCGGCATGACCGCCGCCGAACTCGAACGCGCCTTCGAGGCGTTCAAACAGGGCGACCATGCGGCAAATGCCGGCAGCCACCGATTCGGCGGCCTCGGCCTGGGTCTCACGATTTCGCGCAAGCTGGTCGAGCTGCACGCCGGGCGCGTCCAGGCCGACAGTGCCGGCCGGAACCGGGGGTCGACAATCACGGTCGAGCTGCCGCTGGCCGCCGACGCCCACGGCGGCGTGGTGCGAGGCCGGGGCCGGCCCGAAGGCTCCCGCTCGCCGGCCCCCGAGCGCGACGGTCCGGCCCGCAGCATCCTGCTGGTCGAAGACCATGCGGCGACCCGCGAGGCGATGGCGCGCCTGCTCTCGCGGCGCAACTACGAGGTCGTGGCGGTCGGCACCGCGACCGATGCCCGCGATCGCGCCGCGGACAGGACATTCGACTTCCTGATCTCCGACGTCGGCCTGCCGGATGGGAACGGCTATGACCTGATGGCCGACCTGCGCCGGCACCAGCCGGGGCTGAAAGGGGTGGCCGTCAGCGGATTTGGCATGGAGGACGACATGCAACGCTCCCGGGCCGCGGGTTTTTTGGTCCACCTGGTCAAGCCCGTCAGCATCGGCGCCCTCGAGCGGGCCCTGACCCAGGAGCAACCGGCATCCGCCGCTTCCTGAACATGTTCCCTCCACCCCCCTTGATCCTGGCCGGGGTCGCCCCCGCTTCGCTGCAACTTCGCCGGGGCAAACCGGTCAGGACACTGACGCCACCCGCGCCCGACCGAGCGGCCCCGACCGGGGGCGAAAGTCACCACCTGCCGCCCGGCCGTTGCCCGATTTTCCTGCCATGAAAGCCACAAAGACTTCCTCCGAGCCCAAAGCTCCCTCGCGCCCGGCCGCGGCCCCGGCGCCGATCCCCGCCACCGAAAGCCTGGAGGCCCTGCAAAACACCCTGAGCGACGCACAGGCCCGGCTCGCCGCCCTCCAAGCCGGGCTGTTGGCCGCCCGCACCGAAGCCCGGGCCCCGGCCCCGGCGCCAGCCGACGCCCGGTTCGGTCCCGAATTCTTCAATCGCATCTGCACCCAGGATATGGACCAGGGTGCGGCCGCCATCGCGGAGGACGGCGAAATCCTCTACTGCAACGAGAAGTTCGCGCGCATGGTGGGGCGGTCGGTGGACTCGGTGCAGCATACGCCGTTTGCCTCCTTCCTGCCGGCGGAAGTCTGGTCGCAGGTCGTGCGCGTGCTGCACGACGATGCCGGCACCCTGCGCTATGAGACGACCCTGCGGCGCGACACCGACACCGGCCTGCCGGTGATGCTGGCCGCCAGCCGCATCGCGGCGGACGACCAGGCGGCCATCTGCGTGCTCGTCACGGACCTGACGTCGCGCAAGGAGCTCGAGGAGCTGCGCCGCGCCCGCGACGCGGCGGAAAAGACGGCGGCGGCGCGCGACCGGTTTCTCGCCGCCTTGTCGCATGAATTGCGCACGCCGATCACGCCGGCGCTCATGGCGGCCAACGTGCTCGAAAAGGACACCGGCTTGCCCGAGAGCGCGCGGTCGGACGTCTCGCTCATCCGCCGCAACATCGAGCTGGAGGCGCGCTTGATCGACGACCTGCTCGACCTGACGCGCATCACGCGGGGCGGGCTCTCGCTCCAGCGGGAGGAAATGAACCTGCATATCGCGCTCAACCGTGCCATCGAAGCCTGCCAGGCCGAGGCCCGCCAGAAGCGGCTCACCTTGAACATCCTCCTCGAGGCCCGCCGCACCATGATCCAAGGCGATCCCGTCCGGGTGCAGCAGGCCTGTTGGAACGTGCTGCGCAACGCCGTCAAGTTCACGCCGGAACGCGGCAGCATCTCGATCCGGACCGGCAACGATGAGCACAACCAGGTGTGGGTCGAGATCAGCGACACGGGCGTCGGCTTCGCGCCCGACCAGGCGCAGCGGATCTTCGAGGCGTTTGAACAGGTCGACAGCCGCGGGGGCGGCGGGCGATTCGGCGGACTCGGCCTGGGCCTGGCGATCAGCCGGTCGATCCTGCACGCGCACGGCGGAACGCTCGAGGCCCACAGCGCCGGCCCCAACCACGGGGCGAAATTCACCCTCGCGTTTCAGTTGATGAACGGCGCCGGCCGGCATCCCGCCCCGGCCCTGCCCCGGCGCAAGCTGAACATTCTCCTGGTTGAGGACCACAAGGACACGCGCGTCTGCCTCCAGCGTCTCCTCGAGGCGGCCTCGTACCGGATCACGTCGGCCGGCACCGCGCAGGCGGCGCTCGACCTGGCCGAAACCACCCGCTTCGACCTGGTCATCAGCGACCTCGGCCTGCCCGACCTGGGCGGCCATGAGCTGATGCGGCGATTGCACACGCGATTCGGCCTTCCCGGCATCGCCCTGAGCGGCTATGGCATGGAGACCGACGTCGAACAGAGCCGCGCCGTCGGCTTCACCCATCATCTGACCAAACCCGTGAGTTTCGACCGCCTGAAGAGCTACGTGGCTGAATTTGCCGGCAAGGCGCAGGCTTCGCCTCCGCCCGGTCCCGCCTCATGAGCGGCACCACCGTCTATCTCATCCGCCTGCCCCACGGCCTGCGCGAAGTCGCGGGCCGCGCGGCCCAGGATGCGTTTGCACGGGTGCGGGTCGTCGCGGTCAACACCGTGGCCGAGGCGGCCTTCCAGCCGGACGAGGGCCGGCAACTGCTGGTGCACGCCGGCGACGACGAGGCCGAGATGGCCGCCGCGGCCGAGCGCGTGGATGAGGCCGACCTGCCGCGATGGGCCGTGGTCGGCCTGACGGCCGTGCCTTCCGACCTGGTCGAGACCGTCCCGCCCGAGGATTGGAACGTGCGCGCCCTTTCGCGCGTGTTCCGCGCCACGATGCTCCAGCATGAACTCCTGCGCGACAACCTCCGGTTGCGAGGCGACCTCAAGACGATTGCCCGGCGCGTCAGCCACGACCTCCGCACGCCGGTCGGGTGCATCCACACGAGTTGCGAACTCCTCAAGGATGTCCGCCCGTCCGAAACGGCGGTCCTGCACGACACCGTCGATGTGATCCGACGCGCGAACGAGGAGATCTGCGTCATGGTCGACCGGCTCAGCGCCTTGCTGAAGGCCACGACCGAGCCGCTGCCGCCTTCGGTCGTGCCGATGGGTCCGGTGGTGGCGCGGGTGCTGCGGGAAATTCGCACCGAGTCCGGCCGCGAGCCTATCAAGGTTCGCCAGCCCTCGACCTGGCCCAGCGTCCTCGGCGTTCCCGCCTGGATCGAAACGATCTGGTCGCACCTGATTGCCAACGCCGCGAAACATGGCGCCCGCACCGGCATGGTCCAGCTCGCCTGGCAGCCGGACGGGCCCGGGGCCGTGCGATTTTCCATTTCGAGCCCCGGCCCGCTGGCACCGGAGTCCCGGAAGCGCGTTCTCCGCCAGTTTCACACGCTGCATGCCGACGCCGCCGCGGGCATCGGGCTCTCCATCGTCGAACGCCTCGTGACCCTGCAGTACGGCCGCGCGGGCTGGACGAGTGCCGGCCAGCGCACGGTGTTCCACTTCACGCTGCCGGTGGCGGACCCGGCGACGAATGGCGGCGGTGGCGCACCCGCAAAATCGCCGCCCAAGATCGCGAAGATGGCCCGGTGAACGCGCGCGGAGTTGCAGTTCCCCGCCGGGATCTGCGACCGAGCGGGCGCCACGTCGCGTGTGGCTTCGGCCAACCTCCGCTAGGTGGCACGCCGACGGGCGGCCGGCGGCCGCGCCGGTGGCGGACCTTCCCGCGGGCGTTTCCGGCGGCTGCCCTTCCCCACTGCACGGCGCTTCTCCTCGACGGGGATCGATTCGGCAATATTTTGCTCCGGCTCATCCACGGCCCCCGGCTGGTGGGCCGGCAGCGGCGGGAGATACGACTGCGACGATGCGGGTGCCTGCGTGCGACCGGTGCGTTTCAGGGCATGGGCCGTGGGGGGCGGAGTCGAGTTCGCGGGGCGTTGCGGCATGGAGGAAAAGGGAAGCTGCGAGCAAAGTAGGGGGTGAGGACCGCGCCCGCCATCGGTGCATTTCCCGATCCGCAGCTCGGGCAAATCGCCGGCCCCGGATGCGAGGAAAGAGAGGACCATTCGAATTCCGTCCCGGTCCTATTTCCCAGCCCCCTTTCCCATGAAATTTAAAACGTGTCTCCTCTTCGGCTTGCTGGGCGCCGCCGCCGTCCCGCTGGCGGCGCAGCTACCCGTGCCCAACCCGGTGCCCGCCAATCCCGAAGCCCCGGTCATCCTCGACGACTCCGCCCCGCTCCGCTCGCTCGAAGCCCAGCTGGAGTCCGCCAGCTTCGAACAACGCGGCACCTTCGAGCCGGCGTTCGACCAGGCCGACCGGACGATCACGGAACGCGTGACCGAACTCCGGGCCCAGGGCCTCGATCCCGCGGACAACGCCGAGGTCAACCTGGAAAATGCGCGCGACCATGCGCGGCAGGTTTTCCGTTACCTTTCGCTCGCCAGCAGCGAAACGTGGACGACGGCGCGGCACAATGCCGTGCTGGCATTGCGCACCCTGCGCGGTGCCTTCGATCAGCTCGAGCACACGGCCGCCGTGCCCCGCTGAGGCCCGGCGGATTCCATCCCCGATCCCGGTTCTGCGTTGATCCGGGGAAGGCCGGCGGCGTCGATCCGGAACTGATTCGTGGCGCGAAGTTCAGTCCCGCAGTTTCATCGTCCGCGCCTGACCTCCGCGCGGCGGGGCATGGGGTTCACGCCCCATAGTGATATGTGTTGCCGCTTCTTCGACCGCGCAATATGTTGTCGGTGTTCCGACCCTCATTTTCCTCCTTGGCAGGCAGGCAGGCAGGTAGACCCGAGTTGGTGCAAATACCACATGAAGATCGGAACCAAAAAATCGTCGGCCAAGGCCAGGCGTCCAACCGGGAACAAATCCATCCGCGCCGGGAAGGCCGTCGCCGCGAAAGCGACCTTTCCCATCGTCGGCATCGGCGCTTCGGCCGGCGGACTCGAGGCGTTCCTGCAATTGCTGCGCGGCCTGCCCGCGGACACCGGCATGGCGTTCGTGCTCATACCCCACCTGGACCCGGAACACGAAAGCGACTTGCCGCGCCTTTTCGCCCGCGCGACCCAGATGCCGGTGCATGAGGCGCGCGACCGCCAGCAGGTCGAACCGAATCAGGTCCTCGTCATCCCGCCCGGAAAGTCGCTGACCATCGAACGCAACCGGCTGAAGTTGCGGCCGCGCGGGGGCGCGCCCGCCCGGACGATCGACCTCTTTCTCGAATCGCTGGCCCATGACCGCCACGAACTCGCCTTCGGCGTGATCCTCTCCGGCACGGCCACGGACGGCACCGCCGGCCTCGCGGCGATCAAGGGCGAGGGCGGCATCACCTTTGCCCAGGATGCGACGGCGAAATACGACTCGATGCCGCGCAGCGCGGTCGCGGCCGGCTGCGTGGACTTCGAACTGCCGCCGGAGGGCATCGCCCGTGAACTCGTGCGCGTAGCGCGGCACCCGAAGCTGGCCAACCCGTTCCCGTTCGGTCGTGCGGCCCCGGCCGCCAGCAAAACCGGCAAGGCCGCGGCTCGCGACAAGCCCCTGCCCGCCCGGTCCGAGCAGCCCGCGCCCGGGCTGCCCGCGGGCGCCGACGCGTCCGCGCGCGAGGAGGCGGAATACAATAAAGTCGTGGCGCTGCTGCACCAGCACTCCCGCGTGGATTTCCTGCAGTACAAGCCGGCCACCCTCCAGCGCCGGATCGCGCGGCGCATGGTGCTCAACCGGATCGAGTCCGTCGCGGCCTACGCCGCTTTCCTGCGCGGCAACCCCAAGGAACTCGACCTGCTCTTCGCCGACGCCCTCATCAACGTCACGAGCTTCTTTCGCAACCCGGAGGCGTTCGAGCTGCTCCAGCGCCGGGTGTTTCCGAAGCTGCTGGCGCGGCGCACCGAAACGCCGGTGCGCTTCTGGGTGCTCGGCTGCTCCACCGGCCAGGAGGCTTATTCGCTCGCGATGGCGTTCGCGGAGGTGGCCGGGCGGGCCTCCCGCCCGCGCAAGCTGCAGATCTTTGCGACTGATCTCCACGACGGCTTGCTGGAGCGGGCGCGCGCCGGACTTTATGCGCGCAACCTCGCGCACGACATCTCGCCCGCGCGGCTGCGCCGGTTCTTCGTCGAGGAGGAGGCCGGCTTCCGCGTCCGGAAGGACTTGCGCGACAGCGTCGTCTTCGCCCGCCAGAACGTCCTCAGCGACCCGCCGTTCTCGCGCATCGACCTGGTCAGTTGCCGGAATCTGCTCATCTACCTCGACGCCGACGCCCAGCGCCAGATCCTGCCGATGTTCCACTACGCCCTGAACCCCGACGGCGCGCTGTTCCTCGGCGCGAGCGAATCGGCGGCGGGTTTCGGCGAGCTGTTCGCGCCGCTGGACCGGAAGCAAAAGATATTTATCCGCAAGTCCGTGGCGACGCCGGCGCACCTGCATTCCCCGCGCCGTCATCCGGCCTCCAGCGCTCCCCGCTCCCCGGCGGCCCGCTTGCCGGTCGCAACGCCGGCCGAGGCGCCCGCCGGCTTCAATGCCCAGCGCGAGGCGGATCGCCTCACTGTCAGCCGGTTCGCGCCGCCCGGCGTCCTGCTCGACCGGAACCTCGACGTGATCCAGTTCCGGGGGTCGACGGCCGCCTATCTCGAGCCCCCGACCGGCCGGGCGAGCTTCGCCGTGCTGAAAATGGCCCGCGACGGCCTCATGCTGCCCCTGCGCGCGGCCCTGCAACGGGCCGCCAAGGATGGGCGGCCCGTCCGCAAGGAAGGCGTCGTCGTCCGGCAGGACCGCGTCACGCGCACCATCACGCTGCAGGTCACGCCGCTCACGAATCTGAAGGAGCGGTGCTATCTCGTGCTCTTTGAGGAGACCTCCCCGATCGGGACCGCGCCGGCGGCGGCGGTTTCGTCCCGGCAGCCACCGGACAAGGCCCGGCGGGTCCGCGCCCTGGAGGAGGAGGTCGCCGGCCTGCGCGAATACGTCCGGTCGATCCAAGACCAGAACGAGGCGGCGCACGACGCCCTGCAGGCCTCGAACGAGGAGGTTACCTCCGCCAACGAGGAATTCCAGAGCGTCAACGAGGAGCTGGAGACTTCGAAGGAAGAACTGGAGTCAACCAATGAGGAGCTGCTGACCGTCAACGAGGAGCTGTCCCATCGCAACACCGAGCTGAACCAGCTCAATGCCGACCTGAACAACCTGCACGTCAGCATCGACACCGCGATCATCCTGCTGGGGCCCGACCTGACGATCCGCCGCTACACCCCGGCGGCCGCCCGGGCGTTGAACCTTTCCGGCGCCGACCTCGGCAGCCCGGTGGGCCGCGTCCAGCACGATCTCACCGCCGGCGCCACCCCCGGGGGCCCCGACGGGCGCGCCGCCCCGCTTTCGCTCGCGGACCTGGCCCGGGACGTCATCGACCGCGCGGAACCGCGCGAATTGGAGGTGCGGGACCGCGACGGCCGCTGGAACCTCCTGCGGGCACGGCCATATTTCAACCTCGACAACAAGGTCGATGGCGCGGTCCTGACACTCGTCGACATCAACGACCTCAAGCGCAGCGAATCGGAGGCCCTCGCCGCGCGCGACTACGCCGAGGCCGTCCTGCGCACGGCGCACGACCCGCTGGTCATCCTCCACGAGAACCTGCTCGTCAGGTCCGCCAACGAGGCATTCTACCGTACCTTCCAGGTCACGCCGGCCGAAACCGAGTCCCGCCCGTTTTTCGAACTCGGCGGCCGCCAATGGGCCACCCCGGCGCTGCGCCGGCTGCTCGGCGCCATCGTGCCCAAGGGCACCACCTTCGATGACTTCGAGATCACCGGCGATTTCCCGGGCATTGGCCGGCGGTCGATGTCGCTCAACGCGCGGCAGCTCGACCGCGGCGCGGGCGCGCCCCCCCTGATCCTCCTGGGCATGGTGGACGTGACCGAGCGGGAAAAGGCCAATGCCTCCATCGCCGTGCTGGCCGCCATCGTGAACTCGTCGCAGGACGCGATCATCAGCAGCGACCTGGACGGCATGATCACGTCCTGGAACCGGGCGGCGGAGCGCCTTTTCGGCCTGGGCGCGGCCGCGGCCCTCGGCCAGGATTTGGCGCAACTGGTCCCCGCGGAACGCCAGCCACACGAATTGGATTTCCTGGCTGAGATCCGACAGGGCGGCCAGGTCAACCAGATCGACACCGTCCGCCTGCGGCACGATGGCACGCCCATCGACGTGGCGATCACCCGTTCCGCCATCGTCGATGCCGCCGGCAAGGTGATCGGCGTTTCGCAGATCGTGCGCGACATCACCGAACGCAAGCAGGCGGAGCGTGATCTTCGCGAAAGCGAGGAAAGTCTGGCGGCCGAACTGGCGGCCACCCAGCAACTGCAGGCCGCCAGCGCGCTGCTCATGGCGGGGGGCGATTCCGGGAACATCCACCGGAAGATCGTCGCCGCCGCCGTGGCCATCATGCATGCGGGGATGGGCAGCATGCAGGCCGTCTCGAACGAGAACCACAGCCTGAAGCTCCTCGCGTGGCAGGGATTCGACGACGAGTTCGCGCGCGTTTTCGACAACCTCCTGCCGGACCGGACGACCGCCTGGAACCTGGCCGCGCTGACCGGCCAGCGGGTGATCGTGCCGGATGTGGAGCAATGCGAGATCATCTCCGGCGAAACCGCCCGCGCGGAATTCCGGCGGGTCGGCATCCGGGCCGTGCAGTCCACGCCGCTGTTCTCCCGCGAAGGCCGGTTGCTGGGCATGATTTCGACGCACTGGCGCGAGCCACACACGCCCTCCGACCGGTCGCTGCGCCTGCTCGACATCCTGGCCCGGCAGGCCGCCGACCTGCTCGAGCGCGCCGAGGCGCTGCGGGCCCTGCAGGAATCCGAGGTGCGCTACCGCAGCCTGTTTGAATCCATCGACGAAGGCTTCGCCGTCATCGAGGTGATTCCCCCCCGGGATGGGCGGCCGGCCGACTATCGCTTCATCGAGGTCAACCCGAGTTTCGAGATACAAACCGGCCTGCGCGATGTCGTGAACCGCTCCATGCGGGAGCTGGCGCCCGGGCACGAGGAACACTGGTTCGAGATCTACGCCCGCGTCGCGGCCACCGGCGAGCCGGTTCGCTTCGTGAACGAAGCCGGCGCCCTGCAGCGGTGGTTCGACGTCTACGCCTTCCGGATCGGCCCGGCGGAAGACCGCCGGGTGGCGCTGCTCTTCACGGACATCACGGCGGCCCGCCGCGACGCCCGCGAACTGGAGCGGCGGCGGGACGAGGCCGTCGACGCGTCCCGGGCCAAGGACGAGTTCCTCGCCGCGCTGTCCCATGAGCTGCGGACGCCGCTCAGCCCCGTGCTGCTCCTGGCCAGCGCCGGGCGCGCCAATCCCGACCTGCCGGCGGCCACCCGCGCGGACTTCGACACCATTTGCAGCAATATCGGGCTGGAGGCGCGGCTGATCGACGACCTGCTCGACTTCACCCGGATTTCGCACCGCAAGCTCCGGCTCGACCTGCAGGCCTGCGACCTGGCCGCGGTGCTGCGCGACGCCGTCTCCGTGGTCGCCGGCGAGGTCAAGGACAAGGAAACCAAAGTCACGGTCGCGATCCCGGCCGGGCCCACCTGGGTCTGCGCCGACCCGGTCCGCCTGCAGCAGGTCTTCTGGAACCTGCTGCGGAATGCCGTGCACTTCACCCCCAAGGCCGGCCGCATCGCCGTGGCGGTGCAGGTCCATGAGGGAATCGGCGTCGTCACGACGTCGATCTCCGACTCGGGGGTCGGTATCGCGGCGGCGGATCTCGAACGCATCTTCGACCCGTTCATCCAGGGCGCGGTCGCGGACGACGCGCCGCGGCGGCACGGCGGCCTTGGACTCGGGCTGGCCATCTCCCGCAAGATCGTCGAGCTGCTCGGCGGCACGATCCAGGCCGCCAGCCCGGGCCCGGGCCAGGGCTCAACCTTCCGGGTGGACCTGCCGGCGGGCGCCCCCCCGGTGCACGTCCCGCCGGAGGAAGTCGCGCCCGCGCGCGCTGCGGCCGGCGCCCCGGCCCCGGCGGCGCCCAGCCAGATCCTGGTGGTCGACGATCATGCGCCGACGCTGGCCACCATGAAGCATTTGCTCGAACGCCGGAATTTCTCCGTGGTGACTGCGCGTTCGCTCGCCGAGGCGCTCGAACTCGCGGCCCGGACCGCACCCGACATCCTCATTTCCGACCTCGGCCTGCCCGACGGCAGCGGGTACGAACTCATGGAGCGTCTGCGGCAGACCCTGCCGGGGCTGCAGGGCATCGCCGTGAGCGGTTATGGCGCCGAGGGCGACATCGACAGCTCGCGCCAGGCGGGATTCGCCACCCACCTGACCAAGCCGATCGAGATCGCCACGCTGGACCGGGCCCTGGGCGAATTGGCTGCGCGGTCCGGGTAGGATTGCCTGGAGGGTCGGCCTCCCGGCCGACCGCGGCCGGTCAGGAGACCGGCCCCGTTCCGCCTCAACCGGGCGGATGGCCGTTCGGGGCGACCGGCGGATCCGAATTGATGTTCGCCTTCGACCGCGCGGGCGACGCCGCCAGCCCGGCCTGGACGCTCTGGATCACCCGCTCGAGGGCGCGAAACGTCACCGGCTTGGTGAGATGCCCGATGAATCCCGCCTCGCGGCTGCGGAAGACATCCTGCTCCGTGCCGTAGCCGCTCAGCGCGATGCCCTTGAGGCCATGGCGTTCGCGGAGGAGCTTCATCAGCTCGTAGCCGTTGCCGTCGGGCAGCCCGAGGTCGGAAACCACAAAGTCGAACTGGCGCGTTGCGGCGAGCCGGAGGGCCCCGGCCATCGTGTCCGTGCTGAGCACCGCGTACCGGCGGCGCATGAGCAGGTTTGACAGCACCACGCGCGTGGCCTCGTGGTCCTCGACGAGCAGGATCGGCCGTCGATCCGCCCGGTCACCGCCCGCGAGGTCGCCCTCGTCCTCCTCGTCCGGCGCCCCGGTGCCGGCGGCCATCGTCGCT
The DNA here is from genome assembly GCA_035496355.1 of Lacunisphaera sp. Taxonomy (GTDB): domain Bacteria; phylum Verrucomicrobiota; class Verrucomicrobiia; order Opitutales; family Opitutaceae; genus Lacunisphaera. The sequence continues at coordinate 45,407 of DATJES010000001.1, forward strand.
GCCGACAGGGGGATGCGGATGACGAACGTCGAGCCCTTGCCACGGCCCGGACTGAAGGCCTGCACGCTGCCCCCGTGCAGCTGCATGAGCATCTCGGAGATCGCCAGGCCGAGGCCCAAGCCGCCGAAGCGGTGCGCCCCGTTGGCATGGTCGCCCTGGGAAAACGCGTGGAACACCCGCCCCAGCTCCTCGGCGGTCATGCCGATGCCGCTGTCGGTGACCGTCACCGTCATCTCGTTCGCGTCGGTCAGCGAACGCGTCTCCACGCGGATGCGGCCGGCGCGCGCGGTGAACTTGATGGCGTTCTTGAGCACGTTCCAGAACACCTGCTGGAGGCGCACGGAATCGGCGATGGCCGCGTGGTGCACGGCGGCAAACTCGGTGACGAGTTCGAGCTTCTTCTCGTCCAGCTCGCCGCGGACCGTGCCGATGGCGTCGCGCAGCACCGCGTGCACGTCGGCGGGTTTCAGTTCAAGCGTCAGCTTGCCCCGGGTGATGCGGGTGAGGTCGAGCAAATCGTCGATCAGCTTCGCCTCGAGCTGCGCGTTCTTGGCGATGCAGGCGAAGTCCTCGCGCACCGCGTCCGGCAGCGCCGGGTTGGCGGCGGCCGCGCTGGCCACCAGCAGCACCGGGCTGAGCGGGGTCCGCAGCTCGTGCGACAGCGCGGCGAGAAAATCGTCCTTGGCACGCGAGGCCGCCATGGCCTCGTCGCGCGCCCGCTCCAGCTCCTGCTCGGCCTGCTTGCGCGCCGTGATGTCGGCGATGACCGCGACCACGCCCGACACCTCGCCGGCGGCGGAGCGCTCCGGTTCATACACGATGTGCATCCAGTGCGGGCCGGTCCGCTCGTCGGTGGCCTCGACCTCGAATTCGACGCGTTCGCCGCCGAGCGAGTGTTCGAGGTACTGCCGGCACGCCGCATAGGCGGCCGGGCCCATGATGCGCGACATGTCGGCGCCCACGATCTCCTCGGGGTTGAGCCCGAAGCGCGCGGCATAGGCGCGGTTGACGAACTTGAAGCGGTGCTCACGGTCGACGTGCGCGAGGTAGACCGAGGCGTGGTCGGCCACGAGCCGGAGCTGGCCCTCGCTGCTCCGCAAGGCCTCGTTGGCCGCCGTCAGCTCGCGCGTGCGCTCCGCCACGCGGGACTCGAGCGCCTCGTTGGCCTGGCGCAGCGCGGTCTCGGCCCAGGTGCGCTGCGTGACCTCCTTCTCCAGCGCGGCGTTGGTGGTCGCCAGCGACTGGTTCAGCCGGTGCAGGTCGACGAACACGGCCACCTTGGCGCGCAGGATCTCGGGGTTCACCGGCTTGGTCAGGTAATCGACCGCGCCGACCCCGTAGCCCTCGAGCACGAACTTCTCGTCCTGGTAGTAGGCGGTGAGGAAGACGATGGGAATGTGCTGCGTGCGCTTCCGCTGCTTGATGAGGTGCGCCAGCTCGATGCCGGTCATGCCGGGCATGTTGATGTCGAGCACGAGCACGGCGAACTCGCCGTCGACGAGCGCGAGGAGCGCGTCGTTGGCCGAGGTCGCCCGCACCAGCCGATAGCCGGGCGCGTAGAGGATGCTCTCGAGCACGTCGAGGTTCCGCACCTCGTCATCGACGATGAGGATGTTGACCGGCGGCGTCCGGCGCGTCGCCAGCTTCCCGGGCTCCAGCGGGCGGAGGTCCGGCTCCGGCAGGGATGGAGACGATGGCGACATGCGGGTCAGCGGTAGAGCCAGATGCGCAGCATGGACAGGAGTTCGTTGGTGTTGACCGGCTTGGCGATGTAGTCGGAGGCGCCGGCGGCCAGGCACTTCTCGCGGTCCCCCTTCATCGCCTTGGCGGTGAGGGCCACGATGGGCAGCGCGCCGAACTGCGGGTTGCGCCGGATCTCGCGCATGGTCTCGTAGCCGTCCATCTCGGGCATCATGATGTCCATCAGCACGACGCTCACATCGAGCTGCTGCTGCAGCAGTTCGATCGCCTGGCGGCCGTTCGTGGCACTGATGACCTCCATCTCCTGGTTCTCGAGGAGCGTGGTCAGGGCGAAGATGTTGCGGGCGTCGTCGTCCACCACCAGGACCTTGCGCTGGCGGAGCACGTCGTTCGAGGTGTGCAGCTGGTCGAGCATCCGGCGCTTGGGCTCGGGCAGGGCCGAGACGACGCGGTGCAGGAACAGCGCAGTCTCGTCGAACAGCCGCTCGGGCGACTGGACATCCTTGAGGACAACGCTCTTGGCGGCCGCGCGCAGCTGGCGTTCCTCGGCCGGGCTGAGGTCCTTGCCGGTGAAGACCACGATGGGGATCTCGGCCAGCGCCGGGTCGCCCCGCAGCCGTTCGAGCAGCTCGAAGCCCGTCATGTCCGGCAGCCGCAGGTCGAGCACGCAGCAGTCGAACGGCCGGTCGAGGAGCATCTGCAGCGCTTCCGCGCCCGAGGAGGCGGAGGCGATCTCGATGTCGTCGTGACCCAGCAGCTCGATGATGCTCTGGCGCTCGTGGGCATTGTCCTCGACCACCAGCAGGCGCTTGGTCCGGGGCTCGACGAACTTGGCAATGCGGTCGAAGCACTGGCCCAGACCCTCGGTGGTGGTGGGCTTCACCATGTAGGAGAAGGCGCCATGCGAAAGGCCGTGGCGGCGCTCTTCCTCGACCGAAAGGATCAGCACCGGGATGTGGCGCGTGTTCGAATTGAGCTTGAGGTTGTTGAGCACCGTCCACCCGAGCATGTCGGGCAGGAAGATGTCCAGGGTGACGGCCGTGGGCTGGTACTGGCGGGCCAGCGCGAGCGCGGCGCTGCCGCGGTTGGCCACGAGGCCCTTGAAGCCCCGCTCGCGCGCCAGGTCGAGCAGCACCCGGGCGTAGTACGGGTCGTCGTCGACGATGAGCAGCGTCTGGTCGCCCGGGCCGACCTGTTCGCGGTCGTCGGTCACGATCTCCTCGCGGGCCACGGGAAGCGCGACGGGGGCCGCCGCCGTCGCGGCCTTGTGCGGCGACTCCATGTAGAAGAGCGGCAGGTACAACGTGAAGGCGCTGCCCTCGCCCTGCGTGCTCTGGAGCTTGATCTCGCCGCCGAGCAGCGTGGCCAGCTCGCGCGAGATGGCCAGGCCCAGACCGGTGCCGCCATACTTGCGGCTCGTGCCGGCGTCGGCCTGCTGGAAGGCCTCGAAGATCAGCTTCTGCTTCTCCTGCGCGATGCCGATGCCGGTGTCGGTGATGCAGAAGGACACCACCTTGCCGGCGCGGCTCAGGACGGGATGACCCGGGCTCCAGCCGGAGTCCACGAGGCGGACGTTGATCCCGACATGGCCCTGCGCGGTGAACTTGAATGCATTCGAAAGCAGGTTCTTCAGGATCTGCTGCAGGCGCTTGGGATCGGTGATGATCGCGCGCGGCATGGCGGGATCGAACTCGACCTTGAACGGCAGGCTTTTCGCCTCGGCCACGTGCCGGAAGTTGCGCTCGACGGCCTCGCGCAGCGACACGAAGGCCAGCTCCTCGGCCTCGACCGTGACCGTGCCCGACTCGATCTTCGACAGGTCGAGGATGTCGGTGATCAGGTTGAGGAGGTCCGAGCCGGACGAGTAGATGTTGCGGGCGAACTCGACCTGCTTGAGCGTGAGGTTGCCGCCCGGGTTCTCGACGAGCTGCTGGCCGAAGATGAGGATCGAATTGAGCGGCGTGCGCAGCTCGTGCGACATGTTGGCCAGGAACTCCGATTTGTACTTCGAGGTCAGCGCCAGTTCGGCGGCCTTTTCCTCGAGCGCGCGGCGGGCCTGCTCGACCTCCTGGTTCTTGCGCTCGACCTCGGCGTTCTGGTCGGCGAGCTGCCGCGCCTTCTGCGCCAGCTCCTCGTTCGTCTGCTGCAGCTCCTTCTGCTGCGACTGCAGCTCGACCGTGAGCTCCTGCGACTGCTGGAGCAGGCTCTCCGTGCGCATGTTCGCCTCGATGGTGTTGAGCACGACGCCGATGGACTGGGTGAGCTGGTCGAGGAACGTCAGGTGCGTGACGCTGAACGGCCGGAGCGAGGCGAGCTCGATCACCGCCTTGGTCTGGCCCTCGAACAGCACCGGGATGACGACGATCGCCGCCGCCGGCGCCTCGCCGAGGCTCGAGTGCACGCGGGTGTAATCCGGCGGGACCTGGTTGAGGAGGATGCGCTGCTTCTCCACCGCGCACTGGCCGACCAGCCCTTCGCCGAGCGGGATGCGCGCGGGCTGGCCCGGCCGCTGCGCGTAGCCGGCGAGCAGGCGCAGGGCCTGCGCGTGGCTCTCGTCGGTCTCCATCTGGTAGAGCGTGCCCTGTTGCGCGTCGACCAGCGGCGGCAGCTCCGACATCAGCAGGCGGCTGACCGCGAGCAGGTCGCGCTGCCCCTGCAGCATGCGCGAGAATTTCGCCAGGTTGGTCTTCAGCCAGTCCTGCTCCTGGTTCGACTCGGTCGTGACGCGCAGGTTGTAGATCATCGTGTTGATGTTGTCCTTCAGGTCGGACACCTCGCCACGCGCGTCGACCTGGATGGACCGCGTCAGGTCGCCCTTCGTCACGGCCGTCGCGACCTCGGCGATGGCGCGCACCTGCGTCGTCAGGTTGGCGGCGAGCAGGTTGACGTTGCCGGTCAGGTCCTTCCACGTGCCGGCCGCGCCGGGCACGTGCGCCTGGCCGCCGAGGCGGCCCTCGACGCCGACCTCGCGCGCGACGTTGGTCACCTGCTCGGCAAAGGTGGCGAGCGTGTCAGTCATGCTGTTGATGGTCTCGGCCAGCGCGGCGACCTCGCCCTTCGCCTCGACGGTGAGCTTCTGGCGGAGGTTGCCCTCGGCCACCGCGGTGACGACCTTCACGATGCCGCGCACCTGGTCGGTCAGGTTGGCCGCCATGACGTTGACGTTGTCGGTCAAATCCTTCCAGGTGCCGGCCACGCCGGACACCTCGGCCTGGCCGCCGAGCTTGCCCTCGGTGCCGACCTCGCGCGCCACGCGGCTCACCTCGGAGGCGAAGGCGTTGAGCTGGTCGACCATGGTGTTGATGGTGTTCTTCAGCTCGAGGATCTCGCCCTTCACGTCGACCGTGATCTGGCGCGACAGGTCGCCGCGCGCGACGGCCGTGGTCACCTCGGCGATGTTGCGCACCTGGGCGGTGAGGTTCGTCGCCATCGAGTTGACGGAGTCGGTCAGGTCCTTCCAGGTGCCGGCGACGCCGGGCACGACGGCCTGGCCGCCGAGTTCGCCCTCGGTGCCGACCTCGCGCGCCACGCGCGTCACCTCGGAGGCGAACGAGCGCAGCTGGTCGACCATCGTGTTGATCGTGTTCTTCAGCTCGAGGATCTCGCCGCGCACGTCGACGGTGATCTTGCGGGAGAGGTCGCCCTTCGCCACCGCCGTGGTCACGTCCGCGATGTTGCGCACCTGCGTCGTGAGATTGTCGGCCATCGAATTCACGTTGTCGGTGAGATCCTTCCAGGTGCCGGCCACCCCGGGCACCTGCGCCTGGCCGCCGAGCTTGCCCTCGGTGCCGACCTCGCGCGCCACGCGGCTCACCTCGGAGGCGAAGGAGTTGAGCTGGTCGACCATCGTGTTGATGGTGTTCTTCAGCTCGAGGATCTCGCCCTTCACGTCGACCGTGATCTTGCGCGACAGGTCGCCCTTCGCCACCGCGGTGGTGACGTCCGCGATGTTGCGCACCTGGCCGGTGAGGTTGTTGGCCATGGAGTTGACGTTGTCGGTGAGGTCCTTCCAGGTGCCGGCCACGCCGGGCACCTGCGCCTGGCCGCCGAGGTTGCCCTCGGTGCCGACCTCGCGCGCCACGCGCGTCACCTCGGCCGCGAACGAGTTGAGCTGGTCGACCATCGTGTTGATGGTGTTCTTCAGCTCGAGGATCTCGCCCTTCACGTCGACCGTGATCTTGCGCGAGAGGTCGCCGCGCGCGACGGCGGTGGCCACTTCGGCGATGTTGCGCACCTGGCCGGTGAGGTTTGAGGCCATCGATTTGTCGTTGTCGGTCAGGTCCTTCCAGGTGCCGGCGACGCCGGACACCTCGGCCTGGCCGCCGAGCTTGCCCTCGGTGCCGACCTCGCGCGCCACGCGCGTCACCTCGGCCGCGAATGAGTTGAGCTGGTCGACCATCGTGTTGATGGTGTTCTTCAGCTCGAGGATCTCGCCCTTCACGTCGACCGTGATCTTGCGCGACAGGTCGCCCTTCGCCACCGCCGTGGTCACGTCCGCGATGTTGCGCACCTGCGTCGTGAGGTTGTTGGCCATCGAGTTGACGTTGTCGGTGAGATCCTTCCACGTGCCGGCGACACCGGGCACCTGCGCCTGGCCGCCGAGCTTGCCCTCGGTGCCGACCTCGCGCGCCACGCGGCTGACCTCGGACGCGAAGGCGTTGAGCCGGTCGACCATCGTGTTGATGGTCTCCTTCAGCTCGAGGATCTCGCCCTTTACGTCGACCGTGATCTTCCGCGAGAGGTCGCCGCGCGCCACCGCCGTGGTCACGCCCGCGATGTTGCGGACCTGCGCGGTGAGGTTCGACGCCATGGCGTTCACGGAGTCGGTGAGATCCTTCCACGTGCCGGCAACGCCGGGCACGACGGCCTGGCCGCCGAGCTTGCCCTCGGTACCGACCTCGCGCGCCACGCGCGTGACCTCGGCCGCGAACGACCGGAGCTGGTCGACCATGACATTGATGGCCTCCTTGAGCTGCAGGATCTCGCCGCGGACGTCCACGGTGATCTTCTTGGAAAGGTCGCCGTTGGCCACGGCGATGGTCACGTCGGCGATGTTGCGGACCTGGGCGGTGAGGTTGCCGGCCATCTGGTTGACGGACTCGGTCAGTTCCTTCCAGACGCCGGACACGCCCTTGACCTTGGCCTGGCCGCCGAGCTTGCCCTCGGTGCCGACCTCGCGCGCCACGCGGATGACCTCGACGGAGAAGGCCTCGAGCTGGCCGACCATGCCGTTGACCAGCTTGGCCGTGCGCAGGTATTCGCCCTTGAGGACGCGGCCGTCGATTTCCAGCGGCATCGACTGCTGCAGGTCGCCTTTGGCCACGGCGCCGATGACGCGGCCCATTTCGATCGTGGGCTGCGAGAGCTCGTCGACGAGGGCGTTGATGGCGTCGACGCGCTCGGCCCAGTTGCCGACGGCATCGCCCATGCTGAGGCGCTCGTTGATGCGGCCTTCCTCGCCGACCTGGTGCCGGAGGCGCAGCAGGCTCGTGTTGAAACGCTCGAGCCGACCGCAAATCTGGTTGAGGGTCTCGGCGATGCGCGCGTCGACCCCCGACCATTGGGGCGACATGCGCGCGCGAAAATTGCCGTCGCGGATTTCGGTGAGCGTGGCCAGCAACTGGTGCTTGAAATCCTCGTCGTGGTTGCCGTTCGTGGCGGCGCGGACGGGGGCGTTGGCCGGGGCCAGCGATTGGGAGTGCATGGAGGTGAGGACGAAAGACGGGCGGCCAGGCCCGCGGCGGTTCAAGGGACGGTCGGCTCCAGGCTCGCGTCAGGCCGCCGCGGCGCTGGATGGAAGGTGACGAAAAGCCTGCGGGACGGCGCGCGGTTGGAGCGTGGAGAGGTGGTTTCCATCGTTACGCAGACCTGCGAAAATTCAGCCTCGTGCACTTTGAAAGTCGAGAGTGCGCAATGGTTTCCGAAAAAATAGGTGTATACCCCATACCCATTTTTTCGGCCCCTGTTCGCGGGCGGCTGAATCACCCGACCGCGCCTTGGTCGGCCGCCGCAACTCAGGGCAGCCAGCCGCGCGTAAGGTAGTCCGCAAACATCAGGGTCAGCACGATGCCCAGCCAGAAAAAGCCCGCGAGGGCGAAGACCCGCACGAGTCCGCGCTGATACCGCAGCTGCATGAAAAAAATGAATACGAGCGCCATCTTCGCCGCGGCGATTCCCAGCGACACCGGGGCCTTCCAGGCGCCAAGCGGTGCGCGCGCGGCCAGCGCCGTGAGCGCCAGGAGTACCATGAGCGCCGCGTAGTTGGCGAAACAGACCCGGGCGGTGAGATGAGGTGCTTTCATGGGATCAGAAGCACCTTGGTCGAAGGAAGCAGTGCCAGGCGGCTGTACTGAATGGTGAACATGGCATCCCGGTTTGATTTCAACGCACGAGGTAGAGCAGCGGATAGAGGAAGATCCAGACGCAGTCCACGAAGTGCCAGTAGAGCGCGACCATCGACACGGGTGCGTCGTGATCCGCGCCGAGCCGCCGGCGATGATTCAGCCACAGCAGCCAGGCGATGGCGCCGAGGCCGATGATCATGTGCGCGGCGTGCAGTCCGGTCATGGCGAAATACAGGAACATGAACAGCTCGACCTGCGGCGCCTGCGGAACCTCGAGCCGGAAATGCGCGCCCGGCACGTGTCCCTCCTTCGCGGCGAGATGGTACTCGTAGAATTTCAGACCGAGGAACAGCGCGCCGAGCAGCCAGGTGGCCAGCAGGCTCCAGCGCAGTGCTCCCCGCCGACCGGCGCGCACCGCGAGGTCCGCCAGCGCCATGAAAAGGCTGCTCGTCAGGAGCACGCCGGTGTTGAGCGTGCCGATCCAGAACTCCAGGTGCTTGCTGCCGGTCACGAACGCCGCGGGATAGGCCCAGCGATAGAGCGAATATGACGCGAACAGGCCCCCGAAGAACAGGATCTCGGTGGCGATGAATGTCCACATCCCGAGGTGATTCGCCACCGCATGCTGCTCGCGGTCCGAGTACGGCGACGCCGCCGGGTGCGTGAGGGTGTTGCTCATGGCTGGACCGGATAGTGGTAGGGGCCTGTCGTGACGATGGGCGTCTCCGCAAAATTGTGCTCCGGCGCCGGCGAATCGGTCCGCCATTCCAGGCCGGTGGCGCCCCAGGGATTCGGTCCCGCGCGCCGGCCGCGGAAGAACGACCAGGTCAGGTAGACCAGCGGCATCAGGTAGCCGATGCCGAGAATCGAGGCGCCGGCGGTCGACAGCACGTTGAGGGCCTGGAATTCCGGCGGGTAAACGTGGTAACGCCGCGGCATGCCCATGTAGCCGAGCACGAACTGCGGAAAGAAGGTCAGGTTGAACCCGAGGAAGATCGTCAGCGCCGCGATCCGCGCCGGCCATTCGGGATACATCCGCCCGCAGATCTTCGGCCACCAGTAATGGATGCCGCCCATGAAGGCCATCACGGCCCCGCCGACCATGATGTAGTGGAAATGGGCCACGACGAAGTAGGTGTCGGTCACGTGCACGTCGATGGCGAGCGTCGCCAGCATCACGCCCGTCACGCCGCCGACCGTGAAGAGCCCGATGAAGCCGAGCGCGTACAGCATCGGCGTCTCGAGGCTGATGTGCCCGCGATGCAGGGTCGCCGTCCAGCTGAAGACCTTGATCGCCGACGGCACCGCCACCAGGAAGCTCAGGAGCGAAAACACCACGCCGGCGTAGACCGACTGGCTGCTGACAAACATGTGGTGCCCCCACACGAGGAAGCCGAGCACGCCGATCGCCATGCTCGAGGCCGCAACGACCTCGTAACCGAAGACCGGCTTGCGGGCGAACGCGGCGATGATCTCGCTCACCACGCCCATGCCGGGCAGGATCATGATGTAGACGGCGGGATGCGAATAGAACCAGAACAGGTGCTGGAACAGCAGCGGGTCGCCCCCGAGCTTCGGGTCGAAGATGCCCACCCCGAAGCAACGCTCGAGCACGATCAGGAGCAGGGTGATGGCCAGGACTGGCGTGGCCAGGACGAGGATGATGCTCGTGGAATACATCGACCAGAGAAACAGCGGCAGGCGGCCCCAGGTCAGGCCGGGCGCGCGCAGCTTGTGGATCGTCACGATGAAATTCAGCCCCGTCGCGATCGACGAGAACCCCGCGATGAAGACCCCGGCCGCCATCGCCATCACGTGCGAGTTCGAATACGTGCTGCTGTACGGCGTGTAGAACGTCCAGCCCGTGTCCACCCCGCCCATCACGATGGCATAGAGCGTGAACAGCCCGCCGAGCATGAAAATGTACCAGCTCGCCAGGTTCAGCCGCGGGAAGGCGACATCGCGCGCCCCGATCATCAGCGGGATCACGAAATTGCCGAGCGTCGCGGGGATCGAAGGGATGAGGAAGAACCACACCATTGTCACCCCGTGGAGCGTGAACAGCCGGTTGTAGGTTTCCGACGTCACCAGGTCGCCCGCCGGCGTGAGGAGTTCGATCCGCATCAGGGCCGCCGCGAACGCGGCGATCGCAAAGAAGAACGTGATCGCAAAGAGGTACAGCAGCCCGATGCGCTTGTGGTCGAGCGTCAGCAACCAGGAACCGATCGTGTGCCCGGCCGCGAGGTAGTCCGGCGGCCGCGGGCCGGGCACCGGTGCAGGGGGGATGAGAACAGGCGAGCTCATGGCCGGATCATGGCGGGAGCGGCCGCGACGACTCGCCCGGGCCGGCCGGTGGCGGCTGCCGGCCCGGCAGGGATTTCAGGTAGGCGATCAGATCCAGGAGATCGCTCTCGGGGATGACGTTTTGGAACGACGGCATCAGCGGCTCGTAACCGGCGACGACGTCCTTCTGGGGCCAGAGGATGGAATCGCGCAGGTAAGCGTCGTCGGCGCGCAGCATCCGCCCGTCGCTGGTCGGCACCATCGCGCCATAGAGTTCCGTCAGCACCGGCGCGTGCACGGCCGCAGGCTGGTCGTGGCACCCGCTGCAGTTGTAGCGCAGAAACAGGCGCCGGCCGCGCTGCGTGAGGTCTTCCATGGCATTGCCGCGTTCCAGCCATTCGGCGTAGCGGGCCGGTGGCAGCACGACGACGTCGCCGACCATGCCCGAGTGCGCGGTGCCGCAATACTCCGCGCAAAAAATGTGGTACGTCCCCGATTTCGTCGCCCGGAACCAGGCGCTCACCCGCCGGCCGGGCACGGCGTCCTGCTTCAGGCGGAAGGCCGGCACGAAAAAACTATGGATCACGTCCTCGGAGGTGAGCACGAGGCGTACGTCCTCGCCGAGCGGCACGTGCAGCTCGTTGAACTCGCGGCGGCCGTTCTCGTGCCGGATGTCCCACATCCATTGCCGGCCGGTCACCGCGATGGTCAGCGCCCCGGCCGGGGGGCGCTCGGCAAACAGGTAGACCGACGCGCCCCAGAAGAAGAAGCCGAGGAAGATGACCGTGGTGGCCGTGATCCAGGCCGACTCGAGCCAGGCCGTCTTGATGCGCAACGGCGGCCGCGGCGCCGGCGAGTTCCGCCGGTAGCGGATCAGGAAATAGAGATTGGCGAACGCCAGCCCTCCCACCACGACCGCGCTGACGCCGAGGATGGTCCAGAAGATCAAGTCGACACGCGGGGCCACCGAGCTGGCGGTGCCCGGTCCCCAATCGGAAAACGCAAATGCCAGTCCCGGACTCACCTCGCCTCCCCTTCCGACGCCGCGCCGCTCCGCCGGCGCTCCGCGCGCAACATCCACGCGATGCCGCCGAACAACGCGACGACCGTCAGCCCGACGGCCACCCCGAGCACATCCCAGATGAGCCGGCCGTAGCGTCCGCTCACCCCCAGCCCGCGGGCGCATACCAGGAGCAGGTTGAAGACCGACTCGCCGGTCTTGCCCTTCCCGGCCCGCTCCAGGGCCGTGGCGAGGTCCTCGGCCGAGAAATCGACGCCCGGAAAATACCGCGAGGCCCGCCCGTCCGGGGTGAGCACGAGGAAACCCGCCGCATGCGCATAGAGGCGCGTCGCCGGGTCGTATTTGAAGTGGAAGCCGGCGGCGTCCGTCAGCCGCCGGATCGCCGCCGGGCTACCCGTCAGGTAGTGCCATCCGCCCTCGCTGCCGCTGCGACCGTAGCGCCCGGCGTCGCGCCGCTTCATCGCCGCCATGTCCCGCGGCGTGTCGGCCGGATCGATGCTCACGTAGAGGACCGACAGCTCCCGGCCCACCGTCGGCTCGAGCGACCGCAGGGTCTCGACCGTGCCTTCCGCCACCACCGAGCAAAGCTGCGGACAACGGCTGTAACCGAAGATCAGCACGACCGGGCCGTGGCCGAAATAACTCCGCAGCGGGAGCGACCGGCCGGTGTCGTCGCGATAGGTGCCGTCGAGCGGCAGTTGCGCCCCGAGGCGTTGCTCGAAGTCCACGCCGGCGACCTGCGTCGGCGCGGCGGACGCGGGCGCGGCCCCCGGCAGTGCCACGAGGGCCAGACACCAAAACAGCCGTGGCTGCAGGGGCGGAGCAAGGCGACGCAGCCACCCCGCCAGTATCAATCGTGCATTCATTTGGGTACTTGTTGTCCCGGCGGAATGTCGCCGGGCACCGGGTTGACGCCGTGCACGACCAGGTCCATCGCGCGTTGCAGGGGAATGCGGGCCACGCCCGCCGGGCGGTCGACCCAGCCGTATTGCCGCAGGCGCTCGGCCGCGGCCGCCTCGAGCCGCCGGCGCACCTGCACGACCTCGGGCGCCTCCGCCGGCCCGGGCGGGAATGCGGCCTGCCGCGCAACGGTCCGCGGCGCACCGGGCCGGCTCATGAGGTCGGACTCGACCCAGACGCTGGCCGCGAGCGAGAGGACGAACCCGACCACCAGCACCGCGGCGACGGTGGCGATCAGGCGGGGCGAGGCGTCGCTGGTCTCGTGGTTCATGGCGACAGCTGGGCGGCGGCGACGCGCGCGCCGGCGAGATAGCGATTGAGGAAAAACGCCCCGACCGCCGCCACCGCGGCGGCATCGAGCCAGGCGGCGTGACCGGACACGGGCGCGGCCGCCGGCACGATCATCCAGAGCGTGTAGACGAACTGGCCCGCCAGCACCAGGCCGGCCGCCAGCGCGAGCGAGCCGCGATGCTGCTTCACGCCGCGCGAGAGCAGGAGCGCGAATGGCAGGGCGAACTCCAGCAACGCCAGCACGACGACCACGCCCAGCCACCCGCCGTGGGCGCGATGCCGGTACCACGCAGTCTCGGCCGGCAGGTTGCCGCTCCAGATGATCAGCCACTGGACGAAGGCGACGTAGGTCCACGCCATCACGGCCGCCAGCATCAGGTTGCCCCAGTCGAGCCCGCGCGGCCGGCCCGAGCCGCCCCGGCTCCCGGGCTCGCCGCCCGCCCACAGGGACGCGAGCAGCGCCCCCGCGAGGCCCGACACGGCCTGCCCGGCCGTCCACACCAGCGGGAAGCCGGTGGAATACCAGCCGGGATCGAGCAGCAGGAACCAGTCCGTCGCGAGGAGGTGCAGCGTGAACACCAGCACGATGAGCCCCGCCGGGCCGAACCACGGCATCAGCGCCGGCGCGTTCCGGCGCAGCCCCCGCCCCGCGCCGACCGCCAGCGCGAAGAACATCGCCGCATAGAACACGGCGCGCCCGGTGAGGAACGGCTTCGAGAAATAGAAGCGCAATCCCGCGTCAAGGTGCCGCGACGCTTCCGCCTGGAAGGCGTGCTGCAGCCCGGCGGTGGTGTCCGCCTCCCCGCCCGGCACCCCGGCGAGCGGCAGCCAGAGCAGCGGCAGCACGAGCAGCCAGACCCACGGGAGCAACCGCGCGCCCGCGAGCAGGAAGGGCGCGAGGTTCTCCATCCACTGCCCGGCGGTCAGGCGGAAGATCAGGATGAAGATGAGCGAACCGATTGCCGGCTGCAGGCAGGCGAAGACCGCCAGCCGCCACGCCGGGCCGATGTCGCGCGGGGCCTCCCACCCGAGGATGCCGGCGACCACCAGCGCCACGACCGCCGCCAGCAGCGCGAGCTTCTCCACTCTCCGACTGGATCGTAGGGCGGCGACCGTCATGGCGGGGGCAATTGTGCGCGGTCCGCGGCGGCGAGATCGCCGACGGCCGCGTGCTGGCTGAGCTGCAGCGCGCGGATGTACGCGGCGACCGCCCACCGGTCCGCCGGCGTCAGCCGGTCGGCATACGGATACATGATCCCGTACCCGCGCGTCATGACCTGGTAGAAATGCCCGACGGGTGCGTTCCGCAGGCGGGCATCGTGATAGGACGGCGGCGCGGGAAACCCGCGCTGCACGACGATGCCGCGGCCGTCGCCGTCCGGCCCGTGGCAGACCGCGCAGTAAATGTCGAACCGTTCCCGGCCGCGCGCGAGCAACGCCAGCGTCAGCGGCACCGGGATCCGGTCGAGCAGCTTTCCGTCGCGTTCGCCGGTCAGAAAGGGCGCGTCCGGCCGCGCCGGGTCGTGCGCCACGGTGTGCGGGGGCGGCAACTGGGCCGACGTGCCCCGCGGCAGATGCGCGCTGGCCGTTTGCGCGCGGAGGTATTCCTGGCGCTTCATGTTGTCGCACCCGGCGGTCCCGAGAAGGGCCGCGGCGACGAGGACGCGCGCCACGCCCTCCAGACACAGGTGGAGGGGCGCGGCTTGACCGCGCCCAGCGACGACCCCGGCCATCGGGCGCGCACGAGGCGCGCCCCTACGGGCGGAGGGCGGGGATGCGATCCCGGTCGTCATTCCCCCACCTCCTCGATCCGCTCGGCGCCGAACCCGCGGAGCAGGTCCGCCACGTCGATCGCAGCCAGGTGCGGATCCGCCGTGTGCACCGCCAGGAAAAAACGGTCCTGGCTGGCGCGGACGAAGGCCGGCTCGGCGAAGACAGGGTGATCCAGCCGCGGCAGGCGCGTCAGGACGAGGAGCGCCACCAGGCCGGTGAGCGCGGCGCAGAGAACGGTGAGCTCGAAGGTCACCGGCACGAAAGACGGCCAGCTGTGCAGCGGGCGCCCGCCGACGTTGTAGGCGTAGTCGTGCGCCGCGTACCACTGCAGGAAATACGCGCCGCTGCCGCCGAGCATCCCGCCGGCCAGCATGAGCCAGCCCGCCGGCGTTGGCCGGCCCGGCAGCAGCTCGTCGACCTCGCGACTCGGGAACGGGGCGTACACCTCCAACCGCGTGCAGCCGAGCTCGCGCAACCGGCGCAGGGCGCGCACGAGCTGGTCGTGCTCCGCGAACCCGGCCAGCAGGTTCCGCGCGGCGCTCATTCGGTCTCCTCCCCGGTCACCACGAAGCGCTTGAGCTCCGTCATCGACAGCGCCGGCAGCACCCGCACGAACAGGAACAGCAGGGCGCTGAAGAAGCCGAGCGTGCCGATGAAGAGCGCCCAGTCCCACTTCGTGCCGTTGAACATGCCCCACGACGACGGCAGGAAATCGCGGTGCAGGCTCGTCACCACGATGACGTAGCGCTCCACCCACATGCCGACGTTCACGAGCAGTGAGACGACAAACAGCCCGGACGCCGAGCGGCGCAGCCGGCGCCACCACAGGGCCTGCGGCACGATGACGTTGCAGGTGATCAGCGTCCAGAATGTCGCCCAGTACGGGCCGGTCGCCCGGTTGATGACCATGAAGCGGTCGAACTCCTCGCCACTGATCCAGGCGGTGAAGAACTCGCTGAAGTAGCCGTAGGCGACGATCCAGCCCGTGACCATGAGCACCTTGGCCATGAGCTCGAGGTGCCGGTCGGTGACGTAGCCCTTGAAGCCGTAGAGCGCGCGCAGCGGGATGACGATCGTCAGCACCATCGCGAAACCCGAGAAGATCGCCCCGGCCACGAAGTACGGCGGGAAGATCGTCGAGTGCCAGCCGGGCAGGATCGCCACGGCGAAATCCATGCCGACGATGCTGTGCACCGACACCACCAGCGGCGTCGCGAGGCCGGCGAGGATGAGGTAGACCCTCTCGTAATGCCGCCAGTGTTGGGCCGCGCCGCGCCAGCCGAGCGCGAAGACGCCGTAGAGCCGCCGCTTCCACGCCGGCCCTGCGCGGTCGCGCATCGTCGCGAGGTCCGGCACCAGCCCGAGGTACCAGAACACGAGCGACACGATCCCGTAGGTCGACACGGCGAACACATCCCAGACCAGCGGGCTGCGCCACTGCGGCCACAGTCCCATGGTGTCGGGATACGGCAGCAGCCAGTAGAAATACTGCGGCCGCCCGAGGTGCAGCAGCGGGAACATCGCGGCGCAGGCGACGGCGAACAGGGTCATTGCCTCCGTCAGCCGGTTGATCGACGTGCGCCAGTGCTGGTGCAGCAGGAGCAGGATGGCCGAGATGAACGTGCCGGCGTGGCCGATGCCGATCCACCAGACGAAGTTCGTGATGGCAAAGCCCCACGCGACCGGGATGTTGATGCCCCAGATGCCGACGCCGCGGACGAACACCCAGGTGATGGCCGTGAGCATCACCATGACGACGGCAAACGCCGCCGCGAAGCCAAGCCACCAGAGCACCGGGTGCGGAAAGTCCAGCGGCACGCGGCTGATCCGCGCGTCGATCGAGCGCGCGCTTTCGCCCGGGGCGACCAGCGGTTCGGCGTGGGCGAGCGGGGCGTTCATGCCGCATCCCCCCGGTTCGCCCCGGCCAGCGCCGGGTTGGTGGTCCGCGCCAGGTAGGTCGTGCGCGGGCGCGTGTTGAGTTCCTCGAGGAGCGCGTAGTGCGTCGGCTCGGCCTTGCGCGCGACCACCCGCGCCGCGGGATCGTTGAGGTCGCCGAACACGATCGCCTCCGTCGGGCAGGCCTGCTGGCAGGCGGTGCGCACGTCGCCGTCGCGGATCCGGCGGTTCGCCTTCTCGGCCGTGATCCGCCCGGCGTTGATCCGCTGCACGCAATAGGTGCACTTCTCCATCACGCCGCGGGCGCGTACGGTGACCTCGGGATTCTTCTGGAGGTTGACGGGCGAGTCCGCCGGCGCCCGGAAGTCGAGGAAGTTGAACCGGCGGACCTTGTACGGGCAGTTGTTCGAGCAGTAGCGGGTGCCGACGCAGCGGTTGTAGACCATGTCGTTCAGGCCCTCGCTGCTGTGCACGGTCGCCGCCACGGGGCAGACCAGTTCGCAGGGCGCGTTCTCGCACTGCATGCAGGGGACGGGCTGGTGCAGCACCGGCGGTTCGCCGGGCTTCGTCGAGTGGTAGCGGTCGACGCGGATCCAGTGCATCTCGCGTCCGAGTCCCACCTGCTCCTTGCCCACCACCGGGATGTTGTTCTCCGCCTGGCAGGCGGCCACGCAGGCCTTGCAGCCGATGCACGCGCCGAGGTCGATCAGCATGCCCCAGCGATACTCGGGATATTCCACCGGCGGATAGAGCGATGGCGGCGTCTCCGGCGGCCGGCCGGCCGTGCCCGCGGGATCGGAGGCGAGCGCCACGCGCACGATGTCGCGGCCCTCCATGGCGAAATGGGTCTGGGTGGAGACGAGCGCGTGCCGGCGGCCGAGCTTCCGCACGGTCACGCCCTCGCGCGCCCAGGGCGACGCGGACTGGCGCAGCGGGTAGGCGTCGAAGCCCACGGCGTTGCCCACCCGGCCGGCGGCGGTTCGGCCGTAGCCGAGCGAAACGGTCACGCAGTCGTCGGCCTGCCCGAGCGCGATCCAGGCGGGGCCCTCGACGGTCGGGCCTTCGTTCGGGTTCGTGGAACCTGCACTCCGCGCAGGTTCGGTCCGGCCGGAAATCGGGCTTCGTCCGTTCGCTGCGACCGATAGTTGGACCACGTCGCCATTCTCGATTTGCAGGGTGGCGGCCAGCGTCGGGCTGACGAACACGGCGTTGTCCCAAACGAGCTGCGAATTCTGCTTGGGCAGCTCCTGCAACCAGGCGTTGTTGGCCCAGCGCCCGTCGCGCACGGTCGGATCCGGCCGGATCGTGAGCATGACGCCCGACGAGCTCGCCCCCGCCCGCAGATCGGGTGCCTTCGCCGGCGCCGTCGGCTTGGAGCGCGAGGCGGTCGTGCCATCGACCACCCCCGTGTTCAGCCAGCGCACCCAGGCCGCCTCGAAATCCGCGCCGCCGTGGTGCTGCCAGGTCTCGCGGACGAGATCGTAGCCGTTGCGGCCGGCGGGCGCGGCGAGAAACCCAATGAACTCCGCCGCGGTGCGGCTCCCGTAAAGCGGCGCGATGAGCGGCTGTACGATGCTCGCCGTGCCGTCGTAGGCGCGCAGGTCCGACCAGGCCTCGAGGAAATGCGCCTCCGGCAGATGCCACGGGCAAAGTGCCGCCGTTTCGTCGACGTGGGAGCCGAGGTGAATCCGGCGCGCGACCCGCGCCATCGCCCGGGCAAACTCCAGGTCGGCGGGCGCGGTGTAGGCGGGGTTGGCCCCGACCACGACGAGCGTGTCGATGCCGCCCGCCTGCATCGCCTGGACGGCGGCGCCGAGGTCGCCCGCCGAGCGCGGGTCGGCGTCGGACCGGATGGCGGGCAAAGCGTGGTGCGTCACGCAGGCGGCGCCGAGACGGGCGTTGCGGGCGGCGCACCAGTCGCGGACCGCGTCGTCGCAGGATTCGCCCGCGACGCAAACCACGTTGGGCGCCTTCCCCTGCAGGTCACGGGCGAGCGCGGCGAGCACCCGGCGTTCCTCGTGGGCCAGGGCGGGGCTCGGTTTGTTGCCGTCGAGCAGGTCGCCCAGCGCGGCCAGCAGCCGGCGGGCGTGCGCGGGGGAAGCAGCGAGCCGATGGTCGGCCATCGAACCCGTGACGGACGGCGAGGCCTCGATGACGTAGAGGCGGTTGGCGTTGACGCGACCGCCCTCGACGCGCCGGCGCGAGGCAAAGGCCCGCGCGTAACGCAGGCTCGAGGGGTGATCGAACAGGAAGTCGGCCTCGACCGCCAGGACCACGTCCGCCCGCCCGAAATCGTAGTCATCCTGCCGGCCGTCGCGGTCGAAGCGTGCGAGGGCGGTGTGTTGGAACCAACGGGCCGCGGGCAGGCGGTCGAGCAGAGCGTGGATGCAGCGCAGCTCCGTCGGCGATGTCGTCGGTTCGGTCAGCAGCGCGAGTCCTCGTCCGTGCCGTGAGAGCAGGTCGCGGTGGACGCCAAGCCATTCGTCCTCAAAGCGCGCCCACGACGCCACCTGGCCGCCGCGCCGCGGAGCCCGCGACCGGTCGGGATCGTAGAGCGCCAGCACCGCCGCCTGCGTCAGCGCGTCGGTCGCCCCGAGGCTGTCCGGGTGCACGGCATTGCCCTCGAGCTTGGTTGGCCGGCCGGAATGCGACCGGGCCAGCACGCCCCGGGCGTAGCCGTCCCATGGCATGGCCGTCGCGTAATAGAGGGCGTCCTCGAGCATCTCCCGGTCGGGGGGCACGACATAGGGCACGATGGTGCCGTCGG
This sequence comes from Lacunisphaera sp., assembly GCA_035496355.1. Classification (GTDB taxonomy): domain Bacteria; phylum Verrucomicrobiota; class Verrucomicrobiia; order Opitutales; family Opitutaceae; genus Lacunisphaera. Next base: position 64,443 of record DATJES010000001.1, read on the forward strand.
GGGGACGGTTGCATGCGCCGAGCCCCGCCAGGGCGAGCGAAGCCGCCATCAGTTCGAGGAACCTCCGCCGGCTCATGCCCTCGGGCCAGGACTCCGAACCGGGCGCGAACTCGTCGTCGCGCCGGAGCAGCGGATGGGGAAACGGCGGCGGCATGGTCAGTGGTGGCAGGTCGAGCAGCTCGTGAGCTGCGAGGTGTGCACGTTGAGCTGGCGCGCGAGGGCCGCGCCGCGGGCGGCCTGGTCCGCCGGCGGGCGCCAGGTGGCGGCGAAGATCTCGTTGGGCGGCCGCAGCCGGGGCGCGGGGTTGCGGTGACAATCCAGGCACCAGCGCATCGTCAGCGTTTCGCCCTTGGCCGTGAGCGGCATGGCGCCGACGTCCCCGTGGCACGTGGTGCAGCCGACGCCCTTGGCGACGTGGATGCTGTGGTTGAAATAGACGTGATCGGGCAGTGCGTTGACGCGCCGCCAGACCAGCGGCTGGTCGCGGACGGCGCTGTCGACGACGGGCCGCAGCATCGAGGTGGTGGTGAAGATCTGCGAATGGCAGGTCAGGCACGTGTTGGTCGAAGGCAGGCCGGCGAAGGCGGAGGTCTCGACCGTCGCGTGGCAGTACCGGCAGTCGATCCCGAGCTCGCCGGCGTGGTGACGATGGCTGAAGAGGACCGGCTGTTCGCGGCGCAGACCCAGGCCGTTCCAGTACGAGGAATGGTAGTACGCCAGCGCCACCGCGCCGGCGCCGGCGACGCTCAGGGCACCGGCGGCCAGCAGGCCGCGCAGGAGGGAGGTCGCGCGCGGCTGGAAGAGCAGTGGCGGAAGATTTTGCGGGGACGGTTTGTCCTGCCCGGGTTCAGCCATGACTCAGACGCGGGCCTCGCCCGGCGACCTGAGGCCGCGGGCGGTCGGCGCATGGACGTGGGCGTCGTTTATGCCGACGGCGGGCGTGGAAAGCTCGGGCATACCCGGCAATCCAACCAGCCGACACGCCCGTCGCCTATGGAGTGTATTCCTACCATTCAGCCGACGAGCGCCTGTCCGCCGCCGCCGGCCAGTTGGCAGGCAACAGCCTTTATTTGAGCCGGATGGCTTCGAGCTCGATGATGTCGGGATTGTTGCGGCCGATCGAGGCGAGGAGGTCAGCCCCGGGCTCGGTGGCGAGCTGGATGCGGCAACTGGCGGCGGCGGCGCCGTCGAAGACCGTATTGCGGACCTCCTCCACGTTGATGTTGGCGCGGCGAATCTCGCCGAGCACGGAGGCCAGGACGCCGACGCGATCGTAGTGTCGCACGACGAGCTGCCACGTCGCGGGGGTGCGGCGGGCCACGTTCACGCAGTTGAGCGCCTCGCCGGTGCGGACGAAAGTATCGACGACGCGGAAAGCCTCGGCGGCGATGGCGTCCTGCGCCTGCTCGGTCGAGGCGCCGATGTGCGGCGTGCCGCAGAAGCCCGGCAGGTCGAGGATCGGGTCGGCAAAATCCGCCGTGCCCTCGGCCGGCTCGGGATCGAAGACATCGAGGCCGGCGCGGAGCTTCTTCGCGGCGAGCGCCTCGCGGAGCGCCGCCTGGTCGACGAGTTCGCCACGGGCCGTGTTGATGAGGATGGCGTTCGGCTTGAGGAGATTCAACCGGGCGCGGGTCACGAGGTGCCGGGTCTCGGGCTTGAGGGCGACGTGCAAGGTGACGATGTCGGCGCGGCGAAACAGGTCGTCGAGGTCCCCGCACTGGTCGACGCCCAGCTCGGCGGCCTTGGCCGGCGTGAGCGAGCGGGACCAGGCGACCACCTTGAGGCCAAAGGCGCGGGCGCGGGCGATGACCTCGCGGCCGATCGAGCCGGTGCCGATGACACCCATGGTTTTGCCGAGGAGGCCGTCGGCCTTCGAAAACTCCTTTTTATCCCACCGGTGGGCGCGCAGGGCCGCCGTGCTGTCCGCCACGCGGCGGTCGAGGCCGAGCAGCAGGGCGAAGACCAGTTCCGCCACCGCGACAGAGTTCTTGCCCGGGCAGTTGGTGACGAAGATGCCGAGGGCGCTGGCGGTCTTGACGTCGATCGTGTTGACGCCGGCGCCGGCGCGCAGCACGAGGGCCAGCTGGTCGCTCGCGCGAAGGGTTTCGGCGGTGACCTGCTTGCTGCGCACGATGAGAACCTTGTGGTCCTTGACCAGGCGCGGCAGATCCGCGGCCTTGCAGGCGGGTTCGTAAGTGACGGTGCAACCGAGAGCGCGGAATTTCTCGAGGTGGGCTTCGGGGTATTTGTCAGCGATGAGGATCTTCATGGCAGTCGGTTATGGATCGCCCAGTCCTACTCCTTTCGCCCGCGCCTTTGAAGACGCGAACCGCCGCCGGCGCGAGAATGCGCCGGATGGCGTAAGCGGGCTGATTGATGGGTGGAAGCCGGTCCCGGCTGTAGGAGCGGCTTTATGCCGCGAACATCCTACGACTCGCCGCCGAAATCGCGGCGTAAAGCCGCTCCTACATTTCGCACCGAGCGCCAACTATTGCGCCCACCTCGGCGGGCGCTTTTCGCGGAAGGCGGCGGCGCCTTCCTCCAATTCCGCCGACTGGCGCGCCTCGAGGTGAATCCGGTAGGCCCGCTCGAACTCCTCCGCGATCGGCGTGGGCCAGAGCGCGGCGAACAGGCGTTTGGTCCGGACGATCGACTCCGGTCCCCCGAGCAGGACCTGCTCCGCGAGCTTGAGTGCCAGCGGCAGCAGGTCACCCGGCGCGGCGGTGGCGGTGACCAGCCTGATCCGCTCCGCCTCGGCGCCGGTGATCGGCTCGCCGGTCAGCAGCAGCTTCCGGGCATCGCGCTCGGCGAGTTGCCGGCGCAGGAAGATCATCACGAGCGCGGCAACAATGCCGCGGCGGGGCTCGGGATAACCGATCGTCGCCCCGGGATCGGCGAGCGCGAAGTCGCAAGCCGACATCAGGCCCGCGCCGCCGCCGAGGGCGGAACCGCGGACCAGCGCGAACGTGACGAGCCGGCTCGTGGCCAGCCGCTGCAGCAACGTGGACACGAGCTCGGATGAGCGGTGATGCTTCGCCGTCTCGGCCGCCTCGGCGAGGTCGAGGCCGGCGCAGAACGACGGGCCGGCTCCCTCGAGCAACAGGATTCGGTTGCCGGAATCGGCCTCGATCGCATCGAGCGCCTGGAGGACTGATTCCATGAGGGCGACGGAGAGCGCGTTCCGTTTGTCGGGACGATTCAAGGTGAGGCGGGCGATGCCGGGGCGGATGGCTTCGCGGAGAACGAGGTCGGGAGTCGCAGTCATGGTGCGGGGTAGTCGATGGGCAGCGCCAGGAGCGCCTGGCCAAGCGTCTTGCCTTGGGCGTCGATGCGCAGCGAGCGGCTGCCGCCGCCAGCGAGAATGCCGGGCAGGACGAAATTCAACGCCTCGAGGTTCGGCACCTCGAAGCGTTGCACGCGTCCGACGCCGAGTGGGCGGAAGTATTCCTCGACGCGGTCGGCCGTGAGCTGGCGAACCAGCCAGGCATAGGCCTCGGGCGAGCGGGCGAACACGGCGACATTGGCCGATGAGCCCTTGTCGCCGCTGCGGGCGAAAGCGATTTGTCCGAGCGTGCTCATATCCACTCCCAGCGGGGCTGCACGGCCGCGCGCGGGACAAGGCAGGGCCAATAGCCGAAGACGGGCAAGACTTTCGGCCGGCCGGAAGCGTAGCCGGTCACTCCTTGGGGACCGTTCGTGACCAGGGGCGCAATCAACCGGGTGAATCGGTGCACCGGCTCCTCCGTGTCGGCGGCCACACTGACGCGCAGGACGGTTTCGATGAGCTCGGACTCGTCGAGGCGGCTGCCGATTCCACCGACGCTGGCGCCGGTGCCGAGGCATTCGACGAGGGTTTCGCGAAAAACACAGCCCTGCTCCGCCAGCTTCCGGAGCATGCCCTCCCCCGCGCGCCGTGCCTTTGCGACCGCGCGCTCGCCGTAGATCGTAAGCTGGCCGTGCGCCTTGAAGCCGTCGCGGTACGTCGCGCTGACCTTGTAGTCCGGCGGCGGTGGCCGGCCCGTGGCGCCGGTGAGGCGGATGCGATCCGGTCCGTCCGGGCTGAGTTTCAGCCCGAGGAAGGAGACGGTCGCGTCGGGCGAGAGGTACGCCCCCGGGTCGCCGATCTCATAGAGGAGCTGTTCCTTGACCGTGTTGACCGTGACGGCGCCGCCGGTACCGGGTGGCTTGGTGATCACACAGGAGCCATCGGCGGCGATTTCGGCGATGGGAAAGCCGATGTCGTGGGTGTGGGGCAGATCCAACCAGTCCGTCGAGAAGCCGCCGCAAGCCTGGGTGCCGCATTCGATGAGATGGCCCGCGACGGTCGCGCCGGCGAGACGGTCCCAGTCGCCGGCGTTCCAGCCGAAATGCGCGCGCGCGGGACCGACGGTGAGCGAGGGGTCGGCGACGCGACCGGTGATGACGATGTCGGCGCCGTCCTGCAGGGCGGCGGCAATCGGGTCGGCGCCCAGGTAGGCGTTGGCGGTGACCAGCCGGCTGAGCACCGCCGCCAGCGGCTGGCCGGTCTCGAGGTTGGCGCACTCCGGATGTTGGCCGAGCCAATCGAGCACGCTGTCGCCCGTGACCACCGCCACCTTTCGGTGATCGAGTTCGGCCCGGTTCAATTCCGCGCGCACCGCGCGACCGCAGGCCACCGGGTCCAATCCGCCGGCGTTGGTGACGATGCGGGTCTTGACGCCACCGTACCAGAACGGCGCGACCGAGCGGATGACTTCAATAAAATCCCGCGCGAATCCGGCCGAAGGATCCTTGGCCCGGTTGATCGCCATGATGGAAAGGGAAACCTCGGCCAGGTAATCGAGCGTCAGGAAATCGAGATCGGGCTGCGCCGCCAGCAGTCGCGCCGCGGCGTCGGGTTGGTCGCCCCAGAAACCGGAGGCATTGGCAATCTTGAGAGTCGGGCGCATGGCTCAGCTTGGAAGTTGCTTATCCGGTGCCGCGCTAACACACCCCGCCCGGTCGGGCACCCCTCTTCCTAGAGGGGACTTCGGCCGCGTGGAGTTGGGTTCCCCTCCAGCAAGAGGGGTGGCGCTTGCCGCGCCGAAGTTCGACGAAGGCGGGCAAAGCGCCGGGGTGTGTAGAATTGGCATGGACGCGGGTGCGATTGCGCGCTCAGACCTGGATCACGCCGGTGTGGAAAGCGCCCTTCGCCGGCGGACGGCAGGCCAGGTCGAGTGCGCGGCGGAGAACGCGGCGCGTGTCGGCCGGCGCGATGATGGCATCGACCCAGCCCCGCGCGGCGCCATAGCGGATGTCGGCCTGCGCGACGTAGTCGTCCTTCACCTGCTGCCGCAGGCGCGCCAGTTCCTCCTTGGGCCGGTCCTTGGCGGCCTTGGCGAGAATGCCGTAGACGACGTCGCTCGCCTGCGCCGCGCCCATGACGGCGTACTTGGCGTTGGGCCAGGCGAAGATGAAGCGCGGATCGTAGGCCTTGCCGCACATCGCATAGTTGCCGGCGCCGTAGGAGCCGCCCGTGATGACGGTCAGCTTGGGCACGGTCGAATTGCTCAGCGCATTCACCATCTTCGCCCCGGAACGAATGATGCCGCTCTGCTCGGCGTCGCGCCCGACCATGAAGCCCGACACATCCTGGAAAAACAGCAGCGGCACGCGCGTCTGGTTGCAGTCCATGATGAACCGCGCGGCCTTGTCGGCCGAGTCGGCGTAGATGACACCCGGCATCTGCAGCCCGGTCTGGCGCGACTGAACGCGCTGGCGCTGGTTGGCCACGACACCGACCGGGCGCCCGCCCAGCCGGGCGAAGGCCGTCACGAGCGTGCCGCCGTAATCGGCCTTGTACTCCTCCAGCGAGCCACCGTCGACGAGGCAGCGCAGCAGGTCGCGCGCGTCGTATTCGCGGCGTCCGTCGGGCGAAATGAGTTCGTCCAGCTTCGAGACCGGCAGGTCGGGCTCCGGAGCTTCGCCCGGGGACGGCGCCGGCTCGGGCAAAAGCGCCACGAGTTTGCGCAGCCGTTTCAGGCAGGCTGGATCATCCTTCTCGCGAAAGTCGACGGTGCCGGAGACCTCGGCGTGCATCGCCGCCCCGCCGAGCGTCTCCGCGTCGATCTCCTGCCCGATGGCCGCCTTCACCAGCTGCGGGCCCGCGAGGTAGAGCCCGCTGCCGTCGGTCATGAGGATCTTGTCGCACAGGACCGGGAGGTAGGCGCCGCCCGCCACGCAGTTGCCCATGATCGCGGCGAACTGGGGAATGCCCGCGGCGGAGAGCACCGAGTTGTGGCGGAAGATGCGGCCGAAGTCGTCCTCGTCGGGAAAGATCTCGTCCTGCATGGGCAGGAAGACGCCGGCCGAATCGACGAGGTAGATGACAGGCAGGTTGCACTCGAAGGCAATCCGCTGCGCCCGCAGCACCTTCTTGCACGACATCGGGACGAAGGCGCCGGCCTTCACGGTGGCGTCATTGGCGATGATCATGCACGGCCGGCCGGCGACATCCGCGATGCCGGTCACGACACCGGCGCCGGGAAATCTGCCCCACTCCCGGTACATGTCGTGCGCCGCCCAGAGGCCGAACTCCAGGAAGCCCGGGCCGCGCTCGTCGGCGAGCAGCTCGAGCCGTTCGCGCACGAACAGGCGGCCGAGCTTGTGCTGGCGCGCGAGTCCGTCGGCACCGCCGCCTTCGCGAAGCGCGGCCTCCTCGCGGGCGAGAAGGGCGGCGTGGTCGGCGAGCGTGGTGGGCGACGGCACGGGGGGTGCGGCGTGGTTGGGGTTCGCCCCAAGGTCGCTGAAAACCGTCGTTCGCGCAAATCGCAACGGCCGCCAAACCTCATCCTAAAAGCGTATTCGGGGCCTCCTCCATCGCCCGAGGCTGGTTTTCGCCCTGCGGAAGGCTTTGTTACGTCGCAACCCCAAACCGGCGCCCCGCGGCGTATCCCCTCCATGCAAATTGCCTCACCTCCCTCGCCGACCCAGGCCGGCCTGCCCGCCATGTGGGCGGAGCAACTCGGTGACGAAGACCACGCGTTTCTCCGCCAGGTCGAGGATTTCGCCCGGCACGACCTTGCGCCGCATGCGGCCGCGTGGGAGGAGAACGAGGAAATTCCGCGCGCAGCCTTCACCCAGGCGGGGGCCCTCGGGCTGCTCGGCATGAACACCCCGCGGACGCTGGGCGGGAAGGAACTCGGCTTTGTGACTTCGGCACTCGCCGTGCGCGAGCTCGCGCGCCACCAGGCCGCGTTCGCCCTCGACGTCGCGGCGCACAACGCGCTCGGCACGGGCCATCTTCGCGCCGCCGCCAGCCCGGCGCAGCTCCGCACACTTTTCCCGCAACTTGCCGACGGCACCTGGCTGGCCGCGTGGGCGCTGACCGAGCCGGAGGCCGGCAGCGACAGCAGCGGGATCCAGACGGTGGCGACCGAAACCGCCCCCGGCCGGTGGGAGCTCACCGGCACCAAGCGTTACATCACGCTCGGCCGGCAGGCCGAGATCCTCGTGATCATGGCGGTCTCGGGCCGGACCGAGGATGGCAGGAAGGAGATCAGCGCGTTCCTGGTGCGCCAGCCGGACATCGTGCCGGTGCGCAAGGTGCCGACCTGCGGCATGCGCGCCTCCGACACGTCCGAATTCCGCCTCGAGCGCGCGCCGGCGGAGCTCATCGGCCCGCGCGGCACGGGCCAAGCCACGGCCCTCGCCTGCCTCGACAAAGGACGCATCGGTGTCGCGGCCGTTTCGCTCGGGCTCGCGCGCGCGGCGCTCGATGCCGGGCTGCAGCACGCCTGCCAGCGCCGTCAGTTCGGCCGCCGGCTCGCCGATTTCCAGGCGTTGCAATTCATGCTCGCCGATTGCGAGGTGGAATTGCGCGCCGCCGAGGCGCTGGTGTTGCAGGCGGCGATTCGCGCCACCCGCGGCGAGCGCCACCCGGTCGAGTCTTCCGTGGCGAAGCTTTACGCCACGGAGGCCGCAACCCGCATTTGCGACCGCATGCTCCAGATCCACGGCGGTTACGGTTACACGCGGGACATCCCGCTCGAGCGATTCTGGCGCGACGCCCGGCTGGGCGAGATCGGCGAAGGTTCGTCCGAGGTCCAGCGGATCGTGATCAGCCGCGCGCTGCTCAAAGACGCGGAGGCGGCACTGGTGGGCGCGCGGTAGGAGGTCCGAGTCAGGGGTGCTCTCCTGCTGCGCTTTGGCGGCGAAAGCCGTTCGCAATCCCTTGCGGCGCGCGTTTTTCCATGGCGTGGCAACGCCGGCCCGAAAAGATTTTGTGGCGGCAGAACTGCGCTTGACACCCCCCACCCCGAATCTACGTTGCGGCCTCTTTTCCCGTTCACGGGGTGGTAGCTCAGTTGGTTAGAGCGTCTGCCTGTCACGCAGAAGGTCGCGAGTTCGAGTCTCGTCCATCCCGCCACTTCAAGGCCCCGCCAGCGGGACCTTTTCGTTTCCCGTCAGGTCCGGTTGCGGAAGAATTCCCGGGCGGCGTCGCGGTCCTTGCCGATCTGCCGACGCAGTTCTTCCATGCCGGCGAAGCGGGCTTCCGGGCGGAGAAATTTCAACCAGGTCACCGTGATCGCATCGCCGTAGGTCAAGGCGGAGGTGCCGAGCAGGTGCACTTCGAGCAAGGGATGCTTTGTCTCCTCGACTGTCGGGCGCAAACCGTAGTTGGCGACACCCGGCACGGCCGTCCGTCCATGGCCCGAGACCTCCACGGCATAGACGCCGAAGGCCGGCGCCGCCTCGGGTTCCCACGGCAGGTTCAAGGTCGGAAACCCGAGCTGGTGGCCCAGGCGGCGGCCGCGCTGGACGACGCCCGTGGCGAAATAGGTGTACCCGAGCAAGGCATTCGCCTCGGCGATCTCACCCTTCGCCAGCAGCTCGCGGATGCGCGAGCTGCTGATCGGCGCGCCGTTGTAGTTGATCCGTTCGGCGCTGAAAACCTCCAGCCCGTGCGGGCGGGCTTCCGCCACGAGCACCGCCACGTCGCCTTCGCGGCCGCGGCCGAACCGCCAGTTCTCGCCGACATAGACCGCCGCGAGTTGCGGCAGCGACCGTCGCAGCAGCGCCACGAACTCGCGTGCGTCGGTCTGCGCGAACTCGCGCGTGAATTCCTGCTCGATGATGAAGTCGAGGCCGAGCCGGCCGAGCACGGCCCGTTTCATCGCCGGGGTCATCATCAGCCGCGTGGGCTGGTCCGGGCGGAAGAGCGCGCTCGGGTGCGGCCAGAACGTCAGCACCCCCGCCACGCCGTCGCTGCGGCGCGCGGAATGCATCGCCGACTCGATCACCGACTGGTGGCCGAGATGCACGCCGTCGAACATGCCGATGGCGAGGTGCGCCGGCCGTGCGGGCAGCTTCGCGGCGGCGATCCCGTTGAACTGGAGCAAGGCGCTCACCGCATCACCCTCGGCGCGGCTTCGTGCACCGGGATGAGGCGTTTCTCGATCTCGGGCAGGCTGAGTTTTTCGATCTCGTCCAGGGGCAGGCACTGGCTGACTTGGAACTGTCCGCTGCCGGTCCGGCGCAGGGCCGACAGGTGCGCCCCGCAGCCGAGCTTGTGGCCGAGGTCGTGGGCGATCGTGCGCACGTAGGTGCCCTTCGTGCACTCGAGCCGGAAGGTGAGCTTGGGCAGGGCGAAGGCAAGCAGCTCGAAGGCGGCGATGCGGATGAACCGCGGCTCGCGCTCGACCTCCTCGCCCTTGCGCGCGAGCTGATAGAGCTTCACGCCGTCGATCTTGATGGCCGAGTGCATCGGCGGCGTCTGGTACTGGTCGCCCAGGAAGGTCTGCATGACGGTGCGCACTTCCGCTTCGGACAGCGGCGGCACCGGCCGGGTTTCCATGACTTCGCCCTCGGCGTCCTGCGAATCGGTGACCACGCCGAGCGTGATTTCGCCCTCGTAGGCCTTGTCGACGCTCATGAGGTATTGCGAAATGCGCGTGGCCTTGCCGATGAGCATGACGAGCACGCCCGTGGCCATCGGGTCGAGCGTGCCGGCATGGCCGATCTTCTTCATCGCCAGCTTGCGGCGGAGGCGGTGCACGACGTCGTGCGACGTCAGCCCCGGCGGCTTGTCGACGAGCAACACGCCCTCGATCTCCTTCCCCGGCTGGAGGCTCATGGCTGGGCGGCATCCACCTCGGTGAGGCGGCGCGAGAGGGCGGCGACGAGCTTGGGGTAAAACGACTCCAGCGTGTCCGGGTAATTCAGGCCCGCGGCGCTGGCGTGGCCGCCGCCGTTGAACTGGGCGGCGACGGAATCCATGCGGTAGCTGGCGCTTTTCGCGCGCAGGCTGGCCTTGACGCCGCCCTCGCGCTCCTCGATCAGCACGCCGACCTCGACGCCCTCGATGGAGCGGGCGTAGTCGACGAGGCCCTCGGTGTCCTCCACCGTCGCATTGACCTTTTCGAAGATCCCGTGCGGCAGCACGCCGACGCATACGCGGCCCCCGCACTCGAACTTGAGGGAGCTGATGTAGTGCTGCAGCAGCTTCAGCTTGCCGGACGACTCCCGCTCAAACAGCTCGAGGCCGGCCTGGGCCGGGTTGGCGCCGCGGGCCACGAGCTCCGCGCAGAGGCGGAACACCCGGTAGGACGTCGAGGGAAACCGGAACTGGCCGGTGTCGGTCATGATGCCGGTGTAGAGCGCCTGGGCCGTCGTGGCGTCGAAGGTGATGTCGGCGTCAAGAAACAGGCCGGCGAGCACCTCCGCCGTCGCGGCCGAGCCGGTGTCGACGAAGTTGTGCTTGGCGAAGCCGACGTTGGAGACGTGGTGGTCGAAGCAGGCCAACGGCGACGGGTACTGCTGCCGCACCTTGTCGCCCGCGCGGCCGTGGTCGGCGCAGTCGGTGAAGATGGCCAGCCGCTCGCCGGCGGGCATCTCCTCGCGCCGGAAGAAGGGAGTGTCGCCAAGCAGGAACTTGATGCGCCGGGGCACCGGGTCGGGGTTCATGCAGATGGCATCGATGCCCTGGGCGCGCAGCACGCGGCAGAGGGCGACCTGGGAGCCGATGCAGTCGCCATCGGGCCGCTGGTGCCCGATGACCACCGCCTGCTGGCCCTCGAGCTTGTGCAGGAGGACGGCGAAGCGGCCGGCGAACTTCGTGTAATGGTTCACGTCGACGGCTTCTCCCGGTCGATCTCGCCCAGCAGCTGCTCGATCCGCAGGGTGCGCGGCGCGTGGTTGTCGTGGACGAACGCGAGCATCGGCACGTGCCGGAGGATGACGTTCTTGGCCACGGCGGCCCGGAGCTCATTGCGGCGGCCCTGCAGCCAGCGGCCGGCGCGCCGGGCGGCGGTCTCGTCACCGAGGACGGAATAGAAAACCTTCGCCTCGCGGAGGTCGCCGGTGATCTCGACGCCCGTGATGGTGATGCCGACCGCCTCGCTGCTGTAGTGCATGTGCAGGTACGCGCTGATTTCGCGCTGCATCAGCTCGTTGACGCGGAGGAGTCGGTTCGACATCGGATTTCGGATTTTCGATTTTGGATCTACGATTTACGAAGCGCGGGAAACGAGCGAGCCGGGGGCCAAACCGCGGGTGACGACGGGTCAATTCCTATGCGGAAATCCCCGATCGTAAATCGCAAATCAGAGGGCGGCCCGCACCTTCTGGATCTCGTAACATTCGATGCGGTCGCCCGGCTGGTAGCCGTCGAAGCCGTCGAGGCGGATGCCGCACTCGAGGCCGGCCCGGACCTCGTTGGCGTCGTCTTTGAAGCGGCGCAGCGTGCCGATCTTGCCCTCGAACACGACCTCCTTGCCGCGGCGGACGCGCGCGGCCGAGCCGCGGTTGATCTTGCCCTCGGTGACGAGGCAGCCGGCGACGAAACCCTTGGCGACGGGGAACACCTGGCGCACCTCGGCGCCGCCGGTCTTGTTTTCCTTCAGGTCCGGGTCGAGCAGGTCGGCCATCAGGTCGCGAACCCGGTCGCCCAGCTCGTAGATGATGGCGAAGTTCTCGATCGTGACCGCGTGGTGCTTGGCGAGCGCCACGACGCCGTTCTCCTGCTTGGTGTTGAAGCCGATGATGAGCGCCTTCGACGCGCTGGCCATGAGGACGTCGTTCTTCGTGATAATGCCGACGTCGGCCGCGACGATGTCGAGCGAGACCTTGGTGCTCTTGATGCCCTCAAGGACGTTGCGGACCGCCTCGAGCGAACCGAAGACGTCCGACTTGAGGACGACGCGCAGGACCTTGCCCTGGGTGGCGGCGATGTTGGCAAAGAGCGCGTCGAGCGAGGTGTCCTTGGGCACGGCGTCCGCGACCGAGGTCTCCTTCCGCAGCTGGTCGGCCGCCTCCTCGGCCAGCTTCTCCGCCTCGCGGGCGTTCTTGACGGTGGAAAATTTCGCGCCGGAATCGGGCGCCCCGGACCAGCCGATGACGCGCACGGGCATGGCGGGCGGCGCCTCCTTCACGTTGTTGCCCTGGTCGTCGAACATCGCCCGCACGCGGGCGAAATGCGGCCCGGAGACGATGGCGTCGCCGACGCGCAGCGTGCCGCGCTGGACGATGACCGTCGCCAGCGGGCCGCGGCCGACCTCGACCTGCGACTCGATGATGACGCCGCTGGCCTCGGCCTTCGGGTTGGCCTTGAGTTCGAGCACGTCGGCCTGGAGGAGGATCATCTCGAGCAGCTCGGTGATGCCCTGCCCTTTCACGGCGGCCACCGGCACGGTGACAATCTCGCCGCCCCAGTCCTCGGGCGCGATCGAGCGCTCCTGCATTTGCGTTTTCACGCGATCGAGGTTGGCGCCCTTCACGTCCATCTTGTTGACGGCGACCATCAGCGCGACCTTGGCGTCGAGCGCGTGCTTCAACGCCTCGTCCGTCTGCGGCATGAAGCCGTCGTCGGCGGCCACCACGAGCACGGCGATGTCGGTGACCGAGGCGCCGCGCGCACGCATCTTGGTGAAAGCCGCGTGACCCGGGGTGTCGAGGAAGGTAATCTTGCGGCCGTTGTGCTCGACCTGGTAGGCGCCGATGTGCTGCGTGATGCCGCCAGCCTCGCCTTCGGCGACGTGCGCCTTGCGGATTGCGTCCAGCAGGGTCGTCTTGCCGTGGTCGACGTGGCCCATGATGACGACGACGGGCGGGCGCGTGGCGAGGTTCTTGAGATCCTCCTCGCGCGCCTTTTCCTCCTTGGATTGCTTGGCCTGTTCGGGCGTGGCGACGGGGGCGGCGGCCTCGCCGCGGTGCTTGATGTCGAGGAGGAAGCCGTGCTTCTCGGCCAGCTTGGTGGCCACCGGCTCGTCGATGGCCTGGTTCATCGACGCAAAGATGCTCATCTCCATGAGCTCGGAGATGAGCTTGAAAGGCTTGAGGCCCAGCGCGACGGCGAAATCGCGGACGATGATCGGCGGCTTAAGGTGGATGACCTTAACCCCGCCCTCCTCGGTCACGGTCACTGAAGACGGAGCGGGAGGCGGCGGGGCGGCGGGCGCGGGCGCAAAACGCGCGGGCATCGGCGGCGGGGATGCCGGGCGGAAAGTGGGCGGAGGCGGCGGCGCGACCGGGTTCTTGGCGGCCACGGGCGGCGGGGCCTTCGCCACCGGCTGCGGCGCGACCGGGGACGGACGCGGCGCGACCGGCGCGGGGGCCGCCACGCGCGGTGGCGCCTTGACCAGGGGAGCCGGCGGTGGCGGCTTGGGGGCGGCGACCGGCGGTGGTGCGACCGGCGGCTGGGCCGCGGCCCGGGCCGCGGCGGCGGCCTTCGCGGCCTCTTCCTTCTCCCGGACGATGTCCTGGGCCGATTTGACGAACACGCCGGCCGGCAGTTTCAGCCGCGGCTCCTCGGCCTCGGGCGCCGCCGGTTCCGTCGCGACCTCCACCGCCGCGGGGGCGGGCGGGCGGCCAAACTTCTTCTCAATCTCGTCATAGTAGATCTTGCTGACCGTGCTGGAGACCGACTTGGTGTCGGCCGCGACAAAGCCCTGCTCCTTGAGCCAGGTGAGCATCTCCTTCGGCTCAATGTTGTATTGCTTGGCGATCTCGTGGATGCGGGAACTCATTCAGGTGCTGGGCGCGGAGGGGAAAATTCAGGTGCCGGAAACCTTGGCGATGACCTTCTGGGCCTCCTCCTCGGTGAAGCCGAAGCCCACCAGGTCGGCGGGCTCGACGCCTTCGAATGCGGCGGGCGAGTTGATGCCGTTGGCCACCAGGCGCTCGGCCACGGCCGGCTCGAAGCCGAAGGTGCTGACGAACTGGCCGATCGCCTGCGCGCGCGGGTCCGCGACGGCGACCTTGAACTCCTCGATGTCGAGGCGCCAGCCGACGAGGCGCGAGGTGAGGCGCGCGTTCTGGCCCTTGCGGCCGATGGCGACCGCCAGGTCGTCGTTGATGACGCGGACCAGCAGGCGCTTGTTCTTCTCGTCCATGATGATCTCGCGCGGGACCGCTGGCTTGAGGGCCTCGACGAGCATCTCCTTCGTGTCGGCGTGATAGGGGATGATGTCGATCTTCTCGCCGTTGAGCTCGCGCACGATGCTCTTCACGCGGGCGCCGCGGGCGCCGACGCACGCGCCGACGGGGTCGACCTTCGGATCCGTGCTCGTGACCGCGATCTTGGTGCGGTAGCCCGGCTCGCGGGCGAAAGCCTCGATCTTGACCGTGCCGTCGGCGATCTCGGTCACCTCGAGCTCGAAGAGCCGGCGGACAAACTTCGGGCTGGCCCGGCTGAGGATGATCTCGGGACCGCGGCTGCTGTTCTCGATTTCCAGCAGGATGCAGCGGATACGCTCGCCCGGGGCGTATTCCTCGCCCGGCACCTGTTCCTTGCCCGGCATGACGGCCTCGGCCTTGCCGAGGTCGACGAAGAGGTCGTTGCGCTCGCGCCGGCGGACGGTGCCGCTGACGATGTCGCCGACGGAGTCCTTGAAATCATCGTAGATCCGCTCCTTCTCGAACTGACGCAGGCGCTGCATGATGGCCTGGCGGGCGGTTTGGGCGGCGATGCGGCCAAGGTAGGAGGGGTCGATCTCGCGCTCGACGGTGTCGCCGACCACGGCGCCCGGCTTGAAAACCTGGGCCTTCTCGACGTGGATCTGGAGCTTGGGATCCGCGACCGAGTCGACCACCTTAAGCAGCGACCAGGCATTGAGCTGGCCGTTCTTGGGGTTGATCTCGATCTTGAGTTCCTGACCGGAGTTAACGCCCTTCAATGCGGCCGTTTTGATCGCGTTGACGATGGCGGAGATCATGTCGGCACGCGGGATGCCCTTCTCCTTCTCCATGTACTCGAGGACGGACAGGATTTCGCTACTCATGGTGTGTGTGATTGATGGGAAAAAAAAAGCGGACCCGAGGGCCCACTTTCTCGAAAGTGAACTGTGTGTATGGGAGGTTAATTAATGAGAGGGCTCGAATGCTTGTCAAGCCCCCCAAAATATCAGGGCGTTCAGCAACTTGCACCAGCTTCGCGCGCCAGGATCCAGCCCAGCAGACCCTGCCCGCGACCGTGCGAATGCGGGCGGTCCGGCAGGCCGGCCAGGCCGAGTCGCGGCAACGCCCGGCGCACCTGCGCGGGGACATCGCCCAGGAACCAATGAAACCACAACTCGCGCAGCTCCCGGCCGGTCCGCGCGGCCACCAGCGGCAGGAAAGCATCGCAGATCAGCGTATCGAGCCGCGTGCCGCTGATCGCCTCGGCGACGACTTCACGGGCGATGCGGTCCCGCAGGCGCGGGAGGTCGCATTCCCGGCGCCAGGCCCGGGCGGAGTCGCCGGCGCCGACTCTGGCAACCACGGGCGCGAGTATCGCGTCCAGGCGTTCCGGCCAGTCGGGCCGGGCGGAGGCCCAATCCCGATACTGGCGCAACCGCGTGAGCGGATGATTGGCCGGGCGCAGGCCCTGCGTCTGCCAGTAGCCGCGACCGAGCTCATAGATGAGGCGCGGTTCGACCCCCGTGCCCCAGGCCGGGAGAGGATACCGGGCGGCGACCATCAGCATGGCCGCCCGGTTCCGGCGGTAGCCGAGCACGTCCAAGGCCAGATGGTGGGCCGCTTCCGTCCACCCGAGGCGCTGGCTCCAGGCGCGCGCCCCTGCCACTTTCTGTCGCCAGCGCACATCGGCATTTTGCCGGATAAGGCTCTCGCGCTCCGCCGGCGGCAGCGCCGCGAGTTCGGCGAAGCGCTCCCATTCGTCGCGGGAAGTGAGCGCCTCCAGCGCGTCGTCGGACACGTACTCCTCGAGGTCGCGATGGAGCAGCGGCAGCAACACGAGCGTCGGGATCTCGCGGCCCGCATGGTCGAGCGCCGGCGAGGCGAACTCGGCCGGCGGAAACAGGACGACGTGCAAGACCACGCGGTTGTAGGCGGGATCGGCGGCGTGGTCGTGGCTGCGCCAGTCGGCCACGTGGAAATGGACCTCGATGTCGCCGGTCACCTCGCCGCCGTCGATGGCCAGCCGCGCGCCGTGAAAATCCGGCCCGCCCAGGAGATTCCAGGCCCCCGGTGAACGGATGACCAGCGACCGGCCGTCGGCCAGCACGGCGCGGTCGCGGGCGAAGTCGCCCCGGAGCCAGATTTTTTGCACGACCCGTTCGGCGATCGTGAAGGGACCATAGAGTCCTTGCATTTCGGCGACTTGGAAATTCGTTGTGGCCATGGCGTGAACGCCGCATGGCCCGAACGCGACGAAAGTGTGCGCGATGGTGCGGGTTTTCCGCGCCGCGGCGAGTCGAATCCTGCGTCGTCAGCCCGCGCGCGCGGCGACCAGGCGGGTCGGGCAGGACTGGCCGTCGAACCACGTGCCCTCGACGTAGGTGGTCGTCGGGATTTCCGGCACGCCGAATTTGTTGTGCTGAAGCTGGCCGGCGAGGATCTCCACCGCCACCGCGCCGACGGTCTCGTGGTTCTGGCGCACGCCGGCGGTCATGCCGTTCAATTCCTCGAGGAAGACGTCGACAAACGCCACGTCGCGCGGCACGCGGATGCCGAGCTTCTTGAAGATGGGCAGCACGAAGGACGCCTTGCTGATCACGACTTCCGGCTGGTACTTGTGGAGCCATTTCTCCAGCGCGACCTGGTCGACCACCACGGGCACGTTGGTCTCGTTGAACCACCGCTCGATCGGATGCGGCTCGGGAAAGATGTGCGCCGGCACGCGTTCCCGCGGCGCCAGGTTCTGCTGCTCGCAGAGGAAGCCGGCCGTCCACAGGTGGTCGACGGCGTGGTCCCAGCCGCGGTGCATGACGAAGCCGATCTTGCGATACCCGGCGGCCATGACCTTCTGCATTGCGAGCCGGATGATGTCGCACTGGTTGTTGGTGACGTTGTGCAGCACCGGCTGGTGCGGGAAATAATCGATCTTCACCGCGCTGAAGTTCTGCCAGTCGAACTGCAGGGCGTCGCCCATCTCGCGGCCGTGCGAGGCGATGACCAGCCCGTTGATCCCGCGCGAATACAGCATCCGGCTGAGGCGGCCCTGCGTCAGGCCGGGCTCGCGCATCCAGAAATGCTCGAGCTTGTAGCCGAGCTGGTTCGCCTTCGCCTCCGCGCCGGCGTAGAAATCGGGATGGGCCGTCACCTTCTTCCAGCCCCAGCAGGTCGCCCAGTTGGTCACGTAGGCGAGCGTCGGCATGTTTCGCCGCTCCATCACCCGGCCGCGATAGGAAATCAGCGCGCGCAGCAACGGGTCGGGGCGGTAGCCCATTTCCTCGGCCAGCTTGTGGATGCGCTGCCGCGTCGTTTCGGGCAGGCGCGGGTGGTTGCGCAGGGCAAGGGATACGGTGGTGACGTGCACGCCGGCTTTCGCGGCTATGTCCGCCAGGGTAACGCGGCGATCATTCATGGGGTGAGTTCAATTCGGCAGGCTTCGCGGCCCAGCACAAGTCTATAGTTAGTATGCTCCCCAGATTGTCCGCGTAATAAGCGCTGCGGAGACTGCCGTTTTCGGTCGCCCTAACCCCTTCGGGCTGACTGTGTATGCACCAATGAAATCTTCGCGTTCCTCATCGTTTCGCGTTCCGTCCATCCGCTTTGAAGGCCCGGGCTCGGCCAACGCGCTCGCCTTTCGCCACTACAATCCCGCCGAGGTGATCGACGGGAAGACGATGAAGGAGCACATGCGCTTCTCCGTCGCGTACTGGCACGCCTTCCGCGGCGTCGGTTTGGACCCGTTTGGTCCGGGCACCATCGTCCGCCCCTGGGAATCGGGCAAGGACCCGGTGTCCGTCGCGAAGGCGCGCATGGACGCGGCCTTCGAGTTCTTCCAAAAGATCCAGGCGCCGTTCTGGTGCTTCCACGACCGCGACATCGCCCCCGAGGGCAAGTCGCTGGCCGAGTCGAATCGCAACCTCGACAAGCTCGTCGCCCACGCGAAGGCCCACCAGAAGGCCTCCGGCATCCGCCTGCTCTGGGGCACGGCCAATCTCTTCAGCAACCCGCGCTACATGTGCGGCGCCGCGACGAATCCCGACGCCCACGTCTTCGCCTACGCGGCGGCCCAGGTGAAAAAGGCGCTCGAGGTCACCCAGGAGCTCGGCGGCGAGAACTACGTCTTCTGGGGCGGCCGCGAAGGTTACGAGACGCTGCTCAACACCAACCTGAAGCGCGAACAGGACCACCTCGCCCGCTTCATGCACCTGGCGATCGATTACGCCAAGAGCATCGGCTTCAAGGGCCAGTTCCTGATCGAGCCGAAGCCGAAGGAACCGACCAAGCACCAGTACGACTTCGATGTCGCCAGCGGCATCGCCTTCCTGCGCACCTACGGCCTCGACCGCCACTTCAAGTTCAACATCGAGACCAACCACGCCACGCTCGCCGGCCACACCTTCCAGCACGAGATCGAGGTGGCGGCCGCCGCCGGCATGCTCGGCAGTATCGACGCCAACGCCGGCGACCAGCTCCTCGGCTGGGATACCGACCAGTTCAACACCGATGTCCGCGAGCTGACGCTCGCGATGGTCTCCATCCTCAACGCCGGCGGCCTCGGCTCGGGCGGCTTCAACTTCGATGCCAAGCTCCGCCGCCCGTCGATCGATCCCGAGGATCTGTTCCACGCCCACATCGGCGGCATGGACGCCTACGCGCTCGCCTTCAAGGTGGCGCGCCGGATCATCGCCGACGGCCGGCTCGGCCAGTTCGTGGCGCAGCGTTACGCCAGCTATGATTCGGGCTACGGCCGCGACATCGAGACCGGCAAGGCCTCGTTCGCCTCGCTCGAAAAACTGGTCCTGTCGAAGCTGGGCGAGCCCACGCCGCGCTCCGGCCGGCAGGAATATCTCGAGAATCTGTTGATGAGTTACCTGCACGGTTGAGCCCGGCCCGCCCGGCCTCTCCCCCATGCCCCTCAAAACCCCCGATGCCGACGCGACCGCCCGGCCGCATCTCGACCCGGGGTTGCCGGTGGCAAAGCGGATCGAGGCCTTGGTGGCGCAACTGACGCTGCCGGAAAAGATCAACCAGCTGCTGCACGAGAACAATGCGGTCGAGCGCCTCGGGGTGCCGGCCTACAACTGGTGGAGCGAGGCCTGCCATGGCGTGGGCCGCAATGGCCGCGCGACCGTGTTTCCGCAGGTCATCGGCCTCGGCGCCACCTGGAACCGCGCGCTGGTGCGACAGGTCGCCGGCGTCATCTCCGATGAAGCGCGGGCCAAGCACCACGCCGCCGCCGCCGAAGGGCGCCGCGGCCAGTACCAGGGCCTCACGTTCTGGACGCCCAACATCAACATCTTTCGCGACCCGCGCTGGGGCCGCGGGCAGGAGACGTTCGGCGAGGATCCCTATCTCACCGGTGAACTCGGCGCCGCCATGGTCCGCGGCCTCCAGGGCGAGCACCCGCAGTACCTGAAGACCGCGGCCTGCGCGAAGCATTACGCCGTCCATTCCGGCCCCGAGCAGGAACGCCACGGTTTCGACGCCCGACCGTCGGCGAAGGACCTGCACGAAACCTACCTGCCGGCGTTCGAAAAACTTGTCCGGGCCGGCGTCGAGGCGGTGATGGGCGCCTACAATCGCACGCTCGGCGAGCCGTGCTGCGGCAGCCGCCTGCTCCTCGTCGACATCCTGCGCGGCCGCTGGGGCTTCCAGGGCCACGTGGTCAGCGACTGCGGGGCCATCGACGACTTCCACCACCATCACAAGGTCACGCGGAACGCCGCCGAGTCCGCCGCCCTTGCGGTGAAGAATGGCTGCGATCTCAACTGCGGCTGCACGTACAACGACCTCGTCGTTGCGGTGCGCGACGGCCTGATCACCGAGGCGGAGATCGACGTCTCGCTGCGCCGGCTGCTCGCCACCAAGTTCAAGCTCGGGTTGTTCGACCCGAGCGACCGCGTGCCTTGGTCCAAGATTCCGCCGGCGGTTGTCGACTCGCCCGAACACCGCAAGCTGGCGCGCCAGGCCGCCGCCGAGTCGATCGTGCTGCTCAAGAACAACGGCCTGCTGCCGCTGCGCCCCGACCTGGGCACCGTGCACGTCTGCGGCCCGACGGCGGCGAACACCACGGTCCTCGTGGGCAATTACTACGGCTTTTCGCCGCGGCTGGTCACCATCGCAGAGGGCATTCTCGAGCGGGTCTCGCCCACCTGCCGCTTTGTCTACCGCACCGGCAGCCCGCTGAGCGGGCCGATGTCGCCGGGCGTCAATTACACGTTCTCCACCGCCGCCGAGAACGAGGTCACGATCGCCGTGCTCGGGCTCGACCCGTCGCTGGAGGGCGAGGAAGGCGATGCGGTTGCCTCGTCGACCGGCGGCGACCGCGCCGTCATTGAGCTGCCGCGGGTGCAGCTCGATTTTCTCATCGAACTTCGCAAGCACGCGAAGAAGCTCGTCGTCGTCCTGACCGGGGGCAGCGCGCTGGCCGTGCCGGAGGTTCAGGATCTCGCGGATGCCGTGCTGCTGGCCTGGTACCCGGGTTGCGAGGGCGGCCGGGCGCTGGCCGACGTTCTGTTCGGCGATGTCGCTCCGTCGGGCCGGCTGCCGGTGACCGTCCCGCGCTGCACGGCGGACCTGCCGCCCTTCGGCGACTACGCCATGCGCGGCCGGACGTACCGGTTCGCGGAGCGGGAGCCCCTCTATCCGTTCGGCTTCGGCCTCGGCTATGCGTCCGTCAGCTATGGGCCGCTCGTGCTCAGCACGACGCGCCTCGCCGCCGGCCAGGAAGTCGTCGCGTCCACCACCGTGTCGAATCCCGGCGCCCGCGCCGCCGCGGAGACCGTACAGTGCTACGTCATCCCACCACGCGCCTGGCCCGACGCGCCGAAGGCCACGCTGGTCGATTTCCAGAAGATAACCCTGGCGCCCGGTGCGTCCCAGCGCGTCGAGTTCCGGTTGCCCGCCGGCGCCTTCGCCCAGGTCGACGCGGCGGGCCGCGCCGTTCACTTCCCCGGTGACTACGGCCTGGTGCTCGGTCCCGCCTCGCCCGGCCCGCGCGCGCAGGCCCTCGGCGCACCCGCTCCGGCCACCGGCGCCATTCGGCTCGTCTAGCACGCCCTCCGGTCCTACTTTCCGCCACCTATCAACCCCCGCCCCATGAAACTGCCCCTACGCGAAAAAGTCGGCTACGCGCTTGGCGACGTCGCCACAAATTTCTTCTTCCAGTCGATGATCCTCTACCAGAACCGTTTTTATACGGACACGGTGGGGCTCTCTCCGGCGGTGATCAGCTTCATGTTCCTCATCGTGCGCTTGGCGGACGCCTGCTTCGACCCGATCATCGGTGCGATGGCCGACCGGACCAACACGCGGTGGGGCAAGTTCCGGCCGTGGATCCTGGCGACGGCCATCCCGTTCGGGGCCATCTTCTGGCTCGTCTACATCGTGCCCGACGTCGGCCCGCAGGGGAAGGTCATCTACGCCTACGTCACCTATATCCTGCTGATGATCCTCTACTCGGCCAATAACACGCCGTACTCCGCGTTGATGGGCGTGATGACCCCCGACGTGAGCGAACGCACGAACATCGCCCGGTATCGTTTCGTGGCGGCGATCTTCGGCCAGTTTGTCATCCAGACGGTGGCGCTGCCGATGGTCGACAAGTTCGGAGCCGGCAACGATGCGCACGGCTGGGCCGTCACCATGGCGATCTTCGGCGTGATCATGGTCGTCTGCAACCTGATCGTCTTCTCGACCACCAAGGAGCGCCTGCTGCCGAATCCGGGGCAGAAGCCCTCGCTGAAGGAAGACCTCAAGAACGTGTTCAGCTGCAAGCCCTGGCTGACGATGTTCGTGCTCACCCTCGCCGTCTTCACGATGCTGGTCGCGCGCGGTACGTGCCTCTTCTACTTCTTCAGCTATTACCTCGAGCCCGAGGCCATAGGCCGCTTCCTCGGCAATTGGGGCCTCATGGCGTCGCCCGGGGCCGAGATTCACGGCCTGCGCGTGCTTCTGACGGAAAAATGGTTCAACCTGCTCGTCCGCCCGGATTACTCGAACGCCGTGGCCGTGGGCTTCAGCTTCTTCAACGATCTCGGCTCGGTGGTGCAGATCCTGTTCATTCCCCTGTCGAAACCGTTGTCCGACCGCTACGGCAAGAAGGCGGTCTTCCTCGCCGGCGTCGCCGTCACCACGCTTGCCACCGCCAGCGTCTTTTCCGTCGGCCCGCATGACCTCACGAAGATGTTCTGGATCAGTGTGCTCTGGTCCGTGGGTTGGGGCCCGACGATCCCGCTCCTCTGGGTGATGATCGCCGACGTGGCCGACTTCTCCGAATGGCAAACTTCGCGCCGGGCCACGGGCTTCATGTTTGCCGGCATCCTTTTTGCCCTCAAGGCCGGCCTCGGCCTCGGTGGCGCCGTCGCCAATTGGATCATCGGCGGCTACGGGTACGTAGCGAACGCCAAGCAGACCGAGCATGCCTTGCTGGGCATCCGGCTGGGCGCCTCCTTCTATCCGTGCCTGCTTCTCGCGATCGTGCTGGTCTGCCTCGCCCTGTACCCGATCGGCAAGGAACTCAACTTGCGCATCCAGAACGAACTCACGGACCGCCGCAAGAAGTTCGCCGCGACGTGAGGCGGGCGGCCCGGGGGCGGGCGCGGTCCGCCTCCCGCCGCGTTTCCAGTTTTTCAACACCGCACCGACCGGACCTCTCCCCTGTCGGTGTCGAAAGATTGTCATCATGAAAAGGAACCTTCCCCTCGCCTTCCTGTGTTCGATTGCGGGCATCCTGTCCGGGTGCGCGACGGCGCCCGAACGCGCCGCCCCGGCCTCCGCCACCCCCGCCGCGGCGACCCCGTCGCCCGTCAAGCTGGACAACCTGCAAAAAGGCATGACCACCGCCGAACTCGTCGCCCAATGGGGCCAACCGGCGGAGAAGAAAACGCTCAAGAGCTCGAACGAGGCGGAGGTCTGGACCTATCGCGAGGTGACTGGTTCCTACCAGGA
>DATJES010000002.1:0-150861 GCA_035496355.1 Lacunisphaera sp.
GGCGGAGTTCGAGCAACTGGCGGCGCAGGGACAAATCCACGCGCACTATGGCGTGGCGAGCGTCGCGGAGATCGAGGCCCACAACATCCTCGGCGCGACCAAGCTGGCGATGCGCCGCGCCCTCGAGGGCATTTACCCGCCAACCGCGTTCGAGTCGAAGGCCGAGCCCGACCTGTTTTCCAGCGACAACGAAAGGGCGGCCTTCCAGCCCAAGGTGTCGTGCACCATCCTGATCGACGGCCTGCCGCTGCGGCATTTCCCTTACCCGCACCGCGGGATCGTCAATGGCGACGCCCGTTCGCTGTGCATCGCCATGGCCTCCATCATCGCCAAGGTGACGCGCGACCGCCTGATGGACGAGCTGGACAAAGTCCATCCCGGCTACGGTTTCGGCCAACACAAGGGCTACGGCACCGAGGAACACCGCGAGGCCATCCTCAAGCTCGGCCGGTGCCCGGCGCACCGCGACAGCTTCCTGCGCAAGCTCTTTGCCCAGCCGCGCGACCTGGAAGGCCAGATGATCCTGTTTGATTGAGCGGCGGCCGCCGCCGGCGCCGACTCCCGCGGCGCGCGGGACTCAGCTTTCGTCGGTGGCGCCGCGATCGCGCCAGCGCGCCCAGCGCAACGCGAGGACCGGCAGCACGAGCAGGTTCAGCGTCGCGGAGGTGAACAGGCCGCCGAGGATGACGATGGCCATCGGTCCCTCGATCTCGCGTCCGGCCTCGCCGCTGCCGAGCGCCAGCGGCAGGAGCCCCAGCGCCGTGACGGTTGCCGTCATCATGATCGGCACCAGGCGCTCGGAGGCGCCCAGGATCGCGGTGCCGGTGTTCCAAGGCAGGCCGTCGACCCGGACGAGGTGCTCGTAATGGGAGAGCAGCATGATGGCATTGCGGGTCGTGATGCCGAAGAGGGTCACGAAGCCCACGAGCGAACCCATGGTCAGGACGCGGTCGGCGCCGAACAGGCCGGCGGCATACACGGCCAGCACACCGCCGGTGAGGGCGAGCGGCAGGTTGACCAGCACGAGGGCGACATTGCGCCAATGGCCCAGCACGACGGATAGGAGGAGGACGATGCCCGCGCCGGCGACCACGGCGCGCAGCAGCAACTCGCGGGTGGCGGCGCGGCGCGCCTCGGCGGCGCCGGCATACTCGACGTACATGCCGGCGGGGAGGGAGACCTTCCGCGCGATCGCGGCGCGCGCCTCGGCGACGAACGCGCCCACGTCGCGGCCCGTGGGCGGGCTGCAGGTCACCGTCTGCCGCCGACGCGCGCCTTCGTGCAGGATGGAAGAACGGCCATCGGTGAGATAGATATCGGCAATCACCCGCAGCGGCACGCGCCGGCCGGTGGCGCTGGTCAGCAGGAGGTCGCCGACGGCCTCCGGGTCGCGGCGGTGCGCGGGATCGAGCATCACCGCGACGTCGATCGACTGGTTCTCCTGGTAGACCTGCGCCACGACGGCGCCTTCCCAGGCCGCCTGCACGGTTTCGAGCACCTCGACCGGGCGGAAGCCGAGCGCCGTCAGCCGGTCGGGACGCAGGCGGATCGCCAGGCGCGGGGCGCCCGGTGGTGATTTCACCTGCACGTCGTCGGCAGGCAGGTCCGCGAGCACTCGTTGCACCTCGCGAGCCTTGGCGTCGAGTTCGTCCAGGTTCTCGCCGAAAAGATTGATGACAACTGGCGCGGTCTCGCCGCCGATGGTCTCGCCAATGCGGTCGCCCAGGAAGGTCAGCACCTCGAACTGGATGCCGGGGATGCCGCGGAGCACGTCGCGGATCTCGTCCTCGACCCGCGCCTGCTCGCGCCCGGGGAGCCCGGGCTTCAGCTCGACGTGGAATTCGCTGCGGTGGGGCGGCCACGTGTCCTCGCCCTGCTCGGCGCGGCCGATCTGCTGCTCGACGGTCGCGACCTGGTCGATCCGCAGGAGGGCGGTGGAAATCTCGCGGCCGAGCCGCATCGTTTCCGCCAGCGAGGCGCCCGGGGCCGTGGAGACCCCGAGCACGAAATGGCCTTCCCGGAACTCAGGCAGGAATTCGCCGCCGAGGAACGGCAGGCGCGACAGGGCCAGGAGGCAGACAAGCGCCACCAGGCCGATCACGCCGCCGGGATGGCGCGCCACCCAGCCCAGGATCCGTTCATAGCGCCGACGCAGGACGGCTTGGAGGCGCGGGGCCTCCGCGGCCTTCGCGCCGCGGGAAAAGAACAGCAGGGTGAGAGCCGGCGTGACCGTCAGGGCCACGACGAGCGACGTGAGTATCGCCAGCAGGTAGCTCGCGGCCAGGGGCGCGAAAAAGCTGCCCTGCAGGCCGGTCAGCGTCAGCACCGGAAGGAACACCAGCGCGACGATGAAGGTCGCGAACACAATGGCCTGCCGCACCTCGAGCGAAGCGGCGAGGATCACGGCCAGGGCGGGCTGCGGCCGTTCCAGCTGCGCGTTGAGCCGGAGCCGACGCAGGATGTTTTCGACATCGATGATGGCGTCGTCGACCACCTCGCCGATGGCGATGGCCAGGCCGCCGAGCGTGATGGTGTTGAGCGTCCCGCCAAAGTGGTTCAACACCACGACGGCGCCCAGCAGCGAGAGCGGGATGGCCGTGAGCGAGATGAGGGCCGTGCGCACGTGGCCGAGAAACAGGAAGAGCACCACCGCCACGAGCGCGGCGCCGAGCAGAAGCGAATGCCGGATGTTGCGCAGGGAGGCTTCGATGAAGGTCGCCGGGCGGTGCAGCGCCGGATACAGCGTGATGCCGGCGCGCGTCAGGACCGGCCGCAATTCGGCCAGCGCCGCCTCGAGTGCGGCGGTCACTTCCATGGTATTGGCGCCATACTGGCCGGTCATGGTCAACAGCACCCCGGGCCGGCCCTGCACCAGCGCGTCGCCGAACTTCGGCTCGGCCCCCGCAGTCACCGTCGCGACGTCGCGCAGGCGGACGGGAACGCCGCCGGGCCCGGCGACGACGACGATCGCCCCGAGTTCCGCCGGCGTCAGGGTCTGCCCCTCGGTCTGCAGCAGGATCCGCTGGTTCGGGGTGTCGATGAAACCAGCGCCGCGGATCCCGCTGGCGAGGCGCGCGGCGGCGAGCACGTCCGAAAGGTCCAGGTTGTGGGCGACGAGCTGGTCCGGATGCACCTGGATCTGCCACTGCCGCACTTCGCCGCCGAAAATGTTGCAGTGCGCCACGCCAGTCACGGCGAGCAGCCGGGGCTTCAGCGTCCAGTCGGCAAACGTGCGCAGCTCCATCGGCGATAACCGGTCGCTCACGAGCCCGATCTTCAGCAGGTCCATGGTGGCCGAAGTGAGCGGCGACATCTTTGGCGCCTTCACCCCGGTGGGCAAAGTCCCGGCCGTCTCAGCGAGCTTTTCCGCGAGAAGCTGGCGCGCGGCGAGCGTGTCGGTTCCCTCCTGGAACACGACCGTCACGACCGCCAGGCCCTGGATCGACTCCGAGCGGATCGATTCCTGGTGCCCGAGGCCGTTGAGCGCCGCCTCGATCGGTCGCGTCACCAGCTGCTCGACCTGCTCGGGCGCGAGACCCGGGGCCTCGACCTGGACGGTGACCTCCGGCGGCACGAAGTCGGGGAAGACGTCGAGTTTCGCATGCTGCGCCACGTAGACGCCGTAACCCAGCCCCAGGACGGCCAGCGAGACGACGGCGCGCCGGAAGCGCAACGAGAACTGGACGATCGATTGCAGCATGCCGTCAGTCCCCGGCGTCTCCTTCGTCGCCGGTGTCACCCAGCAACTCGGCCGCCATGAGCTGCTGGGCGCCGGTGACGACAATCTGGTCGCCGGCGGCGAGGCCGGAGGTCACGACCACGCCCCGGTCGAGTGCGGTGCCCAGCGTGACGATCCGGCGCTCGCAGGCTCCGCCGGCTTTCTGCACATAGACAAAGACGGCGCCGGCGTGGCGCACGAGGGCTGACCGTGGCACCACGAGGGCCGGGCGGGCGTCACCGGGCAGTGTCACCATCGCGCGCAAAACGGTGCCAATGGGCGCCGGTCCGCCGCGCCACAGCGCGAGATATCCACGCCCTTGGGCTTGCGGGTCGGCGGTGGTGGCCGGGCCGAGCAGTTCGACGGCTTGCAGCGCGGTATCGTCCGCGAGCGGGGCCACGCGGACGCCGGTGGGAGCGGTCGCGGGTGAGTCGCCGGGCTGAAGGTCGACGCGCACTAGGGCTGCCTGGCCGGATGCGAGATCCCGGGCCAGGCCGCGTCGGTCGGTACGACCAGCCAGGGCGGGGCCCCACGCGGTGAGCAACCGGGCCTGCGCGGCGGCGAGTTGCACCTGGTCGCGGCGGCGGGCGGCTTCCGCGGCCTCGACGGCCTGCATCGAGGCGTTGGCGCCGTCGGCGTGCAGTTTTTTCACCCGCTGGAATTCTTGGTTGGAGGCGGTGGCGGCCGCTTGGGCTGCGTCGACCTCGGACAGGGCGGCGAGAAACGGCGCCGGATCGAGCACCCGCCCGTAGGCCGGCGCCTCGGGCGCCAATTGGGTCACCTCGGGGGTCGCAAACTTCAAACCGGCCACCGCCGGTCGCGAGCGCTCCGGATTTTTTGCCGGTGCCGGGCCCGCTGACTCAACCGCGGGATGCCTCAGGGCCAGCCAGCTGACGCTGCTGCCGACGACGAGGCCGATGACTACTCCGACGAAGATTTTTTTCATGGCGATGAGGATGGCCCGCCGGCGGCGGGCGGGGTCAGGGCGTCGAGATGGGCAAAGGGTACCTGCAAGGCGTCCTCCACGCGGGCTTCGGCGCGGGCCAGGGCGGCGTCCGCATCCGCCAGCGCGATCCGGCCGGCGACCGCTTCGCTCCGGGCGTTGAGGTATTCCGACCGGTCGGCTCCGCCGGACCGCAGGCGGGCCTCGGCCATTTTCTCCTGGCGGTCGAGCGCAGCCTGCAACTGGCGGAGGAGGTCGCCTTGGGCGGACGCTGCCGCCCGGTTGGCAGTGGCCTCGTCGAGCTCGGCGATGATGTGCGCCTGGACCGACGTCAGCCGGGCGGCGGCTTCGTCAAACCGGGCGCGGGCGAGCGCGATCGGGCCCTCGTGGCGGTTGAAGATCGGCAATTCGAACGAGAAACTGGCGCTCCATTTGTCCTGGCCCTGGTCCCACTGAAAGCCGGGTCCGAGGTGCACGTCGGGATTGATCCCGGAAAGCTCGAGGGCGAGCGAGGACCGGGCGGACTCGCAGCGCGCGAGGGCGGCGAGGACATCCGCCCGATGTTGCAGGGCAATGGTGCGGGCCGCGCCGATGTCCGCCGGCGTCAGCCCAGGAGGCGTCGACGGTGCCAGCGGCAGATCGTCGAGGGCCGTGAGCGGCACACCGAGAGCGGCGGCCACGCGGGCGCGGGCGGCTGGCACCTGGCGGGCGGCTTCGGCTGCGGCGAGCCCGGCCCGGAGCGCGGCGGAACGAATCACCGCCACTTCGGGCGCAGCGGCGGCGCCGGCGTCGAGCCGCTTTTGCGCCAGTGCGGCCAGTTGCCGCTGCAAATCCGCCTCGGTTTCCAACAAAGCGGAGTGGCGCGTTGCCGCCGACCATTCGAGCAGGGCCTGGTGCAGCTCGCTTCGGACTTCCCAAACGGTGGCGACGAGGTCGAGGCGGGCGGCCTCGGCCGCCAGTTGCGCCGCCGCCACGCGGGTCGCGCGCGTGCGTCCCATCGGCAGCAGGAAATCGAGGCTCACCGCCGGGAACCACGGCGACGTGCCGGCGGGTGCGTTGGTGCTGTATCCCGGAACAAGGCCAAGTACTGGATTCGGGCGCGCGGCGGCGGTGACAGACTCCGCCTGCGCGGCCGCCCACTGGGATCGCGCCACGGCGAGCGACGGATGGAAATAGAACGCCGCCCAGGAAAGCGCATCGAGGTCCCAGGCCTTCGGCACCTGGCCGAGATTCCGCTGGAGAAAATCGCGCAAGCCCGGGTCTTGCAGCGAACGCGCGGCGATGGCAGCGGCATTGTCCGCCGCGTTGACCGCCGCTGGCGGCGCCGGAGGTTGAGCGCAGGCGCCCAGCGAGGAGAGAACGACGGCCAGCGACAGCACCCGGCAGAGCGATCCGTGGGCCGTCGCGAAAGGCGTCATGGTGGATCGGAACGGCGTGCTGGACGCAGGGTGGCGTTCAATTCATCCCGTAGACGAGGACCTTGAAGCTGCCCGGAACCATCTTGGGTCGGGAGCGGCGGCCCTCGGCGGCGGTTTCGGCCGGGGCCTCAAACTTCGCCGTAGCCAGGTAAATCCTGTGGGTTACCGGATCGAGCGTCATCGTGCGCGCCCTCGGCTCGGTGACCAGGGTCTGCACGACGGTCAGCTTGTCCGGGGTTTCCTCGCGGGCCACGGTGACCGTGCCATCGCCGCATGAGGCGAACGCGAGCCCGGTGCCCGGGTCGAAGGCGTTGGCGTCGACACCGCGGCCTATCGGTACGGTGGCGACGACGCGCCCGTTGGTGGAATCGACCATGGCCATGAGCTGGTTGCCGCAGCCGAGGAACAGCCGGTGATGGGCGACGTCGATAGCCATGCCCGAGGCTTCCTCGCCGGGGGCAATGGGCCAGTGGGCGACGACGGCGTGGGAGTGGGCGTCGAGGACCACGATCTCGCTGCGGTCCTCAAGGTTATCGTAGACGCGGCCGGCGGCCTCGTCGACGGTGGCGAATTCGGGCTTGCCGCCCAGCGGCACGGTGGCGGCGACCCGCCCGGTGGGGGCGTCGATGATCGTCACTGATTGGCCGCGGCCGTTGAAGGCGTAGACCTCGTGAGTGGAGCCGACGTAAAGCATGCCGTCGGGGTTGGCGCCCGTGTCGACCTTGGCGAGCGTCCGGAGGGTGGCGAGGTCGACGATGCCGACCTTGTTCTCGCGCCCGTTGGTCGTGAACCCGCGCTGCAGGTCGGCGGCCACGGCGAGTCCGTGCACGCCGGGCGTGTCGGCGATGGTCCCGACCACCTCATCGCGGGCCGTGTCCACCACGACCACCTCGGTGCCGTGGCTCACGTAGAGGCGATGCGCGGCCGGGTCGACGGACAGGTAATCCCAACCGCCGTCGCCGCCGATCGGGATCTCCTTGAGGAAATGATAGGGACCATCGGCGACAAGGCGGGGGACAAAGCCGAGGGCGAGCACGATCGTGGCCACCGCGGCGGTGGAGCTGAGCGGGAAGGGGCGCATGGAGAATAGAGGGTTCCGGGCGGGCAGGCGTTCCGACACCAGACGCGAATGTCCGCGCAAAGTTTCAGTCCGTCAACCCTCGCCTAATCCGCCCCGGGGTCGTAACCGCGATGGGGTGGGGCCGCTGATACTGTTTGATTGGGCGGGACTGGCGGCTATTCCTTCCAGACCGATGGCCGGCCACAAGCACACCTCGATCGACAAGCTGCTGGACCGCGTCGACCGGCTCGACGCCGCGGGCCTGCAGACCCTCGTGCAGCGGCTCGCGCGGGAGCGCACGCTGCTCGACACCGTGTTCAACACCTTGCAGGAGGGCGTGCTGGTGATCACGGCGGACGGCGAGATCGACTACGCCAACGCCGCCGCGGCGCGGATGATCGGATATCATGAGCCGCCCGACGGTGCGCCCACGCTCTGGCGGCTCGTGCCGGGCCTGCGCGCGTCGCTGGAGAGCGCGATGCACGGCGGCCGGGACGGCCGGCCCGTGGTCACCCGCGAATTTGAGCTGACGTACCCGGCGCCGCTGGTGGTGCGCCTGTACATGGTGCCGTTTCACGAGAGCGAAAACGGCGACGCGCGCTTCGCCGTGATCCTGGCGGATGTCACGAGCCAGAAGAAGTCGACCGAGGAGCTCATCGAGAACGAACGCGTCGCCTCGATCCTGCTGCTCGCGGCCGGCGTGGCGCACGAGCTGGGCAACCCGCTCAACTCGCTGACCATCCACCTGCAGCTGATCGAGCGGCGGCTGAAGAAACTGCGCGAGTCGCGCGACGCGGCGGCGCTCGCCGAGTCGATCCGCATCTGCCAGAGCGAGGTGACGCGGCTCGACGGCATCATCCGCAACTTTCTCGAGGCCATCCGGCCGCGGCCGCCGGACCTCGCGGAGGTGAACGTGGTCGAGGTGATCGAGGACGTCCTGCGGTTCCAAGCCAAGGAACTCGAGGATCGCGGCATCGCCGTCCAGGGTGAGCTGCCCGCGGCGACGCCGGTGATCATGGCGGACCGGAACCAGCTCAAGCAGGTGTTTTTCAACCTCGTCAAGAACGCCATGGAGGCGATGCAGCCGGGCGGCAGCCTGAACATCCGCGTCCGCGCCGACGACGAGTCGGTGTTCATCCGGATCGCCGACACCGGCGCGGGCATTCGCCAGGAGGATTTATCGAAGCTCTTCTCGCCCTACCATACGACGAAGGAAGGCGGACACGGCCTGGGACTCATGATCGTGCAGCGGATCATGCGCGACCATGGCGGGCACGTGGGGATCGAGAGCCGCGAGGGCACCGGCACGATCGTGACGCTGCAGTTCCCGCAGAAGCACCGCCGGGTCCGGATGCTGCAGAGCTAGGACCCTTCTGGGCCGGCCAGGTTGTAGGAGCCTGCTTGCAGGCGATCTCCCTGGTTTGGTCGTCCTGGCCCATCGCCTGCAAGCAGGCTCCTACAGGAGGTTGGCAACCACGGCGCCCGCAACCGGTGCGCGATCATTGCCAATATTTGCCGAGCGGCCGGGGCCGCTTCCGGCCATGATGGATGGGTCGGGAAACGCCCGCCCGCCGGGTGTCGTCGCGACGCCCTCCACGCATGCCGACCACGTCCACTTCCTCCCAATCCAAATATGCCTGGTCATTGATCGGGCGCGCAGCGCCGCCAAAACGAGGCGCGACCGAGAGGGTCGGCGACTTTTGCGAGATTTACAGCGAGTTTGACGAGGCCACGGCGCGGGCGCAGGCGGCGCGCTGCATCCAGTGTCCGCATCCGCTGTGCATGTCCGGCTGCCCGCTGGCGAACCGCATCCCGGAATGGCTGGCGTTGACCGCCCAGGGCCAGTTCCTCGAGGCGGCGGCGGTGTCGCGGAGCACGAGCAACATGCCGGAGATCTGCGCGCGCGTCTGCCCGCAGGAGAAACTCTGCGAGGGCGCCTGCATTCTCAACGCCCGCACCGACCCGGTGGCGATCGGCGCGGTCGAGCGTTTCATCAACGAATACGCCTTCCGCCACGGCGGCGTCGACGTGGTCCAGGCACCGGCCAACGGCCGCAAGGTCGCAGTGGTCGGGTCGGGGCCCGGCGGCCTGGCCTGCGCCGACGAGCTGGCCAAGCTCGGCTATGGCGTGACGATCTTCGAGTCGCAGCCGATCCCGGGCGGGCTGCTCGTCAACGGCATCCCGGCCTTCAAGCTCGAGAAGCATGTCGTCGACCGGCGGATCGAACTGCTGGCGCGGCGGGGTGTCGAGTTCCGGCTCGGGGTCCGCGTGGGTTGGGATGTTTCACTCGCCGGCCTGCGCGACCGTTACGACGCGGTGTTCCTGGGCGTCGGCGCGCAGAAGCCCAAGGCGCTCGACGTGCCCGGCGCCGATCTGGGCGGCGTGGTCGAGGCCCTGCCTTTCCTCGTCCAGAAGAACGTCGATTCCCCCCTCGTCGCCGGCGAGCCGGTCGACGTGCGCGGCCGGCGCGTGGCCGTGCTCGGGGGCGGCGACACCGCGATGGACTGCCTGCGCACGGCGTTGCGCAGCGGCGCCAGCGCCGCGGTCTGCGTCTACCGTCGCGACCTGGCGAACATGCCCGGCAGCCGGAAGGAATATGCCAACGCCGTCGAGGAGGGCGCCGAGTTCCGCTTTCTCACCAACCCGATCGCCCTGGTCGGGGGCGACGACGGCCGCGTGCGTGCCGTGCGCTGCGTGCACATGGCGCTGGGGGCGCCCGACGCCTCCGGCCGGCGTTCGCCGCGTCCGGTGGCGGGATCGGAGTTCGAGATCCCGGCGGACCTGGTGCTGGTCGCCTACGGCTTCGACCCCGTGGCCTTTCCGGCCGACAGCGACCTGGCGAAGGTGGCGCTCGACAAATGGGGCGGGTTCCGGATCGACGCGAACCAGATGACCAGCGTGCCGGGCGTCTTCGCGGGCGGCGACTCCGTGCGCGGCGCGAGCCTGGTGGTCCATGCGGTGCGCGACGCCCGCCTGGCCGCGCAGGGCATCCACCAGTTTCTCGGCGGGACCGTCTCGCGTCCGCCGTTCGGCGCCGGAGCGTGAGGCGCCATCCGTGCGGAAGGCGCCGAACCGCGGCTTCAGGCGGGTTCGTGGCGCTCGTTTTCCTTGCGCAGGAGGCAGTCCGTATGTTGGGCGATGAGGCCGGACAATTGCGCCGGCGCGAGCGAGTCGAGCCAGCGGTACCGTTCGCGCATCGGCCTGAGCCGAACGGAGCGCAGCGGGCAGTCGAAGGGATTGTCCTGCGACAAGGGGCAGGTGACCAGCAGGCCGGCGGCGCGCGCCCGCAGGCGCCGCAGTTCCCCCGCGTGGTCCGGCAGGGCGTATTCAAGCTCAGGCATGTTTACCTCCATCGCGCCGGAAAACCAGCCGACCGGCGCGCAGCCAACCAAACACGACGCCATCGCCGGCGCAATCGCGTTTCGACCCGTCGCCCGGGTCAGATGGCATCCTTCGGCAGCGTGAGCGAGAGGGACCGCAGGACGCGCATCGCCTCATCATAGGCGCGCCCGGCAGGGTCGTCGGTGAAGATCGTGGCGGTGACGACCACCCCGTTGCCCAGGTAGGCGAAGCACGCGGTCATCGCCTTGTAGTCGTCCTTGACCGTGGGTTTGCCGACGAGGTTGGCGTCGGTGAAGGTCACGGCGAGGCCGCTGACGCCGGCGAAGCGAAGGTCCTTGAACTCGGCCTTGCCCTCGACGGAACCGGCGACGAACTGCTGGACCGACATTTCCGCCATGGCGCGGAGCGCAGCGGGATCGCGCAAGCGGTCGCCGGGCACCGGGAGCGCGGTCAGGAGCAAGGCGTCGTTGCTGCCGTCCTTGGTGACATAGCGGACGGTCCGCCCGGGCGCGCCGGCGCCTTCAATCCCATCCGGCAGATCGCCCTCGGTCCAGGCATCCGGGACGACTAAGTGCAGGGCCTTGCCGGCGCCCAGGTCGAGTCGCGCGGCCGAGGCCGACGCCAGCAGGCCGACGAGAAGGAAGGAGAGAAGAGGGAGAGTTTTCATGAATGTTTGCCTGTTGCTGCCAGACATCGCGGGCGTGGAATGGTGCCGGCGGGCTTCACCGGGGCGCGCGGGTTGGCGTCGATTCTGATGGTCTGCTCCGCGTGGATGACTTTCATTTCTCCCGCCGAAAACGTGATGAGCCG
Source organism: Lacunisphaera sp. (assembly GCA_035496355.1). Taxonomy (GTDB): domain Bacteria; phylum Verrucomicrobiota; class Verrucomicrobiia; order Opitutales; family Opitutaceae; genus Lacunisphaera. The sequence goes on from DATJES010000002.1 coordinate 11,292, forward strand.
CACGCGGTTGGGCGCCCGAGCGGGCGGCTACGGTTCGTCCTTTTCCTTCTCGATCAGCGTCGCCGGCTCGAAGCGAAAATCGAAGAGGACGAGTTCGTCGACGAGCGGCGGCACCTGCACCGTGCCCATCTTGCCGCCGACGATCGGGTAGACGGTCAGCGCCCCGTGGCGCTTGAGTACGTTTGACCACATCGTGGCCCGGTAAACGAGGTCGTCGCCCAAGGCGCTCTCCAGTTTCAACGTGGCCGTGCCGTCCTTGTCCTTCGGGGAAAGCGAAATCACGAGCTGCGCATTGGGATCCTTCGCTTTCGTCGCATCGAGGAACTTGAGCTTCTTACCCTTTTGCTGGAAGTGGGCATACCACGTCTCGCCGTTGTGGACCGTGACCTTGTCGGAGGCGGCGAGCGCGCCGGAACCGAGAACGAAGAAGGCCAGGAGGAAAAGGGTGAAGCGGGTCATGAAGCGGGATGGGCGAGGGAGGAGGCCGGACTTTCAGGGGATATCCCGCGCATGTCGAGATTCCATCATGCCGGGGTGCGCCCCGACGGCGGAAGGCGGCGCCAGGGCCGGAGATTTCGCGGCCAAAATGAAACGAAACGAAAATCACAAGGTCCATGGCCCGATGCTGCATACCAAAGTCACGGTACCCTGGACCGAGGGTCTGCATTTGCGCCAAGCCATGAAGCTCGTTCGGGCCACCGGCCGGTTTCATTCGCGGATTTTCGCTCGCTGCGGCAGCCGCAGGGCGGATCTACGCAGTGTCATCAGCCTGCTGGCCCTGTGCGCAACACTCGGGACGACGCTGGACATAGAGATCAGCGGCGACGACGAGCAGGATGCAGCGCGGACGGTGAATCAGCTTTTTCTGGGCTGAAGTCGTCGCAGGCCGATCCAGCAGGCGGAATTTGCGCTGTGCCACCTCGTCTCATTTCCCGTTGACCACGGTGGCGTCCGCCGGCTTCATGGGGCCATGGTTCCCAGCGTTCTAATCGTCGACGACGAGAAGCATACCCGGGAAGGCCTGCAGCAAGCCCTGCAGGATCATTACGATGTGTCGGTGGCCGGGAATGCGGACGAGGCCTTCAACCTGATGGAAGCGCAGGAATTCGAAGTGATCGTGACCGACCTGCGCATGCCCGGAAAGAGCGGCCTCAAGGTCATCGACAAGGCGCTGAGCCTCCCGAGCAAGCCGGCGGTCCTGATGATGACCGCCTACGGCAACATTGAGTCAGCCGTGGAGGCGATGAAGCGCGGGGCGGTCGATTTTCTCACGAAGCCGGTGCAAATCGAGCGGCTGGAGATCCTCATCCAGCGCGCGTTGAAGACGAAGACGCTGGAAATCGAGGTCAAGCAGCTGCAGGAGCGGCTCGAGGAAAAATTCAGCATCCAGGGCTTCGTGGGCCATTCGGCCAAGCTCGCCGAGGTGATCGAGCGCGTGAAGCTCGTGGCACCCTCCAAGGCGACGATCCTGATCGAAGGCGAGACCGGCACGGGGAAGGAGTTGATCGCGCAGGCGATCCACCAGGCCAGCCCGCGGGCGCAGGCGCCCTTCGTGCCCGTGCACTGCGCCGCGCTGCCGCCGGCCCTGCTCGAAAGCGAATTGTTCGGCCACGAACGCGGCGCCTTCACGGGCGCGACGGAACGACGCGAGGGCCGGTTCGAGGCGGCCGATGGCGGCACGGTCTTCCTGGACGAGGTGGGCGAAATCGGCCCCGAAATCCAGGTCAAGCTGCTCCGGTTCATCGAGACGCGGAGCTTCGAGCGCATCGGCAGCTCCAAATCGCTGCAGGTGGACGTGCGCCTGGTCGCCGCGACGAACCGCAACCTCGACCAGATGGTGAAGGAGGGGAAGTTTCGCGAGGACCTGTTCTTCCGGCTCAACGTCGTGCGCATCGTCACCCCGCCGCTGCGCGAGCGGCCCGACGACATCCCGCTCCTGCTGGACCATTTCATCAACGTCTTCGCCAAGGAGAACGCCTACGAGCCGGTGACGATCGAGCCCGGCGCCATGAAGCACCTGCAGGCCTATCCGTGGCCGGGCAACATCCGCGAGCTGCGCAATTTTGCCGAGAACGCGGTCGTGCTCCGGCGCGGGGGCAAGGTCTCCGAGTTCGACCTCGAGCCGCGCTTCCGGGGCGAGGCGCCGCCGCCGCCGATGATGACCACGGCCACGCCGGCCAACCCGTATTCGGTCGAGGACAACGAAAAGCGCCTGTTGCGGGAGGCCTTGATGAAATCGCGGGGCAACCGCACCCGGGCCGCGAAGCTGCTCGGCATCAGCCGGCGCACCCTGCACCGCAAGATCGCGCAGTGGCCGGAACTCGACGTGCTCGACCGCGGCTGATCGTCCGCGCGGCACGGCGGGGCCGGGCGCCCGGCCGCGGCCGGCGCGCCAACCAAAGCAGCTTGTCAGGGCCGGGCCCGTCGCTTTCACTGCCGGGCTCACCCGACCCATGCCTGCCATCACCAAGAGCTACGAACCGCGCGACGTGGAAAAGAAATGGTACGCCGCCTGGCGGGACGCCGGCTGTTTCGCCGGCCGGGTGAATCCGGCGGGCGCGGCATACACCATCGTCATTCCCCCGCCCAACGTGACCGGCGTCCTGACGATGGGCCACGTGCTGAACAACACGATCCAGGACATCCTCATCCGGCGGGCCCGCCTCGAGGGCCGCGAGGCCCTGTGGCTGCCGGGCATGGACCACGCGGGCATCGCCACGCAGACCGTCGTCGAGCGCGAGCTGCGCAAGGAGAAGAAGCACCGGCGCGACCTCGGCCGCGAGAAGTTCCTCGAGCGGGTGTGGTCGTGGCGCGAGGAGAAGGGCGGCATCATCCTGCAGCAGCTGCAGGCGCTCGGTGCGTCCGCGGATTGGAACCGCACGCAGTTCACGATGGATCCGCATTACTCGCGGGCCGTGCTCGGCGTGTTCGTCGACCTGTTCCGCAAGGGGCACATCTATCGCGGCAAGCGGATGGTCAACTGGTGCCCGGCCAGCCTCACGGCGTTGTCCGACGAGGAGGTGATCATGAAGCCGGTGAAAAGCGTGCTTTACCAGGTGCGCTACGAACTGGTGGGCGATCACGGCCGGTTCATCGAGGTCAAGACGACGCGCCCCGAGACAATTCCCGGGGACGTGGCGATCGCGGTGCATCCCGACGACCCGCGGTACAAGCAGCTGATCGGGCGCAAGGTCCGGCGTCCCTTGGGCCCGCCGGCGGAGATTCGGATCATCGCCGACAGCGCGGTGGACAAGGATTTTGGCTCCGGCGCGCTCAAGATCACGCCGGCGCACGACAAGGTGGACTTCGAGATCGGACAGCGCCACAAACTGCCGCCGGTCGACGTGCTCACGGCCGACGGCCATCTCAACGACCTCGCCGGCCCCGAACTCGCCGGCTTGGAGCGGTTCGCCGGCCGGAAGAAGGCGGCGGAACTGCTCAAGGAGCGCGGCGCCCTCGTGAAGGAGGAGGGCTACGAGAACAACGTCGGGTACTCGGAGCGCGCGGACGTGCCGATCGAACCGCGCCTCACCTGGCAGTGGTGGCTGCGCTACCCGAAGGTGGAGGAGGCAAAGATCGCCGTGCGCGACGGGCACATTCGTTTTCATCCGGATCGCTGGTCCAAGGTTTACCTCCACTGGTTGGAGAACATCCAGGACTGGTGCATCAGCCGTCAGCTGTGGTGGGGCCACCGCATCCCGGTGTGGTACGCCCGGGGGCTCGACCGTGAACACCTGACCGAGGCCGACCTGCGCGACCCGGCGAAGGTGCACGTGTCGCTCGCGGGCCCGGCGGACAAGGAGAACTGGGTGCAGGAGGACGACGTGCTCGACACCTGGGCGTCATCCTGGCTGTGGCCGTTCGCGACCCTCGGCTGGCCGGACCGCGCGGCGATGGACCAGGCGGGCTTCGAGTTCTTCTACCCGACCACGACGCTCGTAACCGGGCCGGACATCATCTTCTTCTGGGTGGCGCGCATGATCATGGCCGGGCTCGAGTTCGTGCGCCCGGGCGAACCGCTCGAGCGGCGGATCCCGTTCCGGCACGTCTATTTCACCGGCATCATCCGCGACGCGCAGGGCCGCAAGATGTCGAAATCCCTCGGCAACTCGCCGGACCCGCTCGACCTCATTGCGAAATACGGCGCCGACGGGCTCCGGTTCGGCATCATCTCGATCGCGCCGCAGGGCCAGGACATCCGCTTCCAGGAGGAGCGCATTGAAGGCGGCAAGAATTTCTGCAACAAGCTCTGGAACGCCTGCCGCTTCCGCCAGATGAGCGGCGAGATGGCCGACAATTCCTCGCTGGCGATGATCCTGGCGCGCATCGCGCCGCCGCGGTTCGACGCCGACGACCACGCCATCCTCGACCGGATGCTGGCGACGACGCGCGAGGTGGACCGCTGCTTCGAGGAGTTCGAATTCAGCGCCGCCGTGCAGGCGTTGTACGGGTTTTTCTGGAACGATTTCTGCGACTGGTACGTGGAGGTCTCGAAGTCGAAGCTGCAGGACCCGACGACGAAGGCGAACTGCCTTGCGATCCAGGACCTCGTGCTGCGCCAGACGCTGCTGCTGCTGCACCCGTTCACCCCTTTCATCACGGAGGAACTCTGGCAGCTGCTCGGCTACGGCGCCGCCGGCACGTTCCTCATGCGCGACGCGCGGCTCGAGAGCCCTTCGCAGTTCGCGCACGGCGGGCTGCGCATCGACACGGCCGCCGCCGCGGTGGTCGGGCAGTTGAAGGCGATGGTTTCGCAGGTGCGGGCGCTCAAGGCCGAACACGGCGAGGCCTCGAGCAAGGCGTCGGTCTTCGTGGTCGAGGCCGGTGAGGCGCACTGGGCGGTGGTCGAGGCCAACCTCGCCAAATTGCAGCGCATGGCCGGCGCGGCGACGATCACGCGGGGCCAAACCGCGCCGAACGCCCCGGGCACGGTGACCGCGTTCGGGACCTGGAGCCTCGTCAAGCAGATGCAGGGTGATCCGGCCGCGGAACGCGCCCGGCTGGCCAAGGAGATCGAGGCCGTGGCCAAGCACCTCGCCGGCACGCAGGCGCGGCTGGCCAACGAAGCATTCGTCAGCAAGGCGCCGCCGGCCGTGCTCGAGGGCGCGAAGAAGCAGCTCGCCGACCTGCAGGCCAAGCACGCCGAGCTGCAGCGGCTGCTCGCGGCCGCGGGCTGAGGCCCCGGCCGGCCGGAGGCATAATCGGCTGGCCAAGGCGCAAAAGCTCCGCTCAAGCTTGCCGATCCATGAAGAAAGCCCTGATCACCGGCATCACCGGACAGGACGGTTCCTATCTCGCCGAACTGTTGCTCGCCAAAGGCTATGAAGTCCACGGCATCATCCGGCGCGCCTCGACCTTCAACACCAGCCGGATCGACCATCTCTACCGCGACCCGCACATCAACGGCGTGAAGCTGTTCCTGCATTACGGCGACCTCGCCGACTCCGTGCAGATGGTGAAGCTGCTGTACAGCCTGCAGCCCGAGGAGATCTACAACCTGGCCGCCCAGTCGCACGTCCGCGTGTCGTTTGACATCCCGGAATACACCGGCGATGTCACCGGCCTCGGCGCGATCCGCATCCTCGAGGCCATCCGCGAGGCCGGGCTGGTGAAGAAATGCCGGTACTACCAGGCGTCGTCGTCCGAGATGTTCGGCAAGGTCCAGGCGGTGCCGCAGGTGGAGACGACGCCCTTCTGGCCGCGCTCGCCGTACGGTTGCGCCAAGATGTACGCCCATTGGCTCACGGTGAACTACCGCGAGAGCTACAACCTGCATGCCTCGTCGGGCATCCTTTTCAACCACGAGAGCCCCCGCCGCGGCGAGACCTTCGTCACGCGCAAGATCACGCGCGCCGCGACGCGCATCAAGCTTGGCCTCCAGGACGCCCTCTACATGGGCAACCTCGATGCCAAGCGCGACTGGGGCTACGCCAAGGAATACGTCGAGATGATGTGGGTCATGCTGCAGCAGGACCGGCCCGACGACTTCGTGGTCGCCACGAACGAGACGCACACGGTGAAGGAATTCATCGAGGAGACGTTCGGCCTGCTCGACCTCGACTGGCGGAAATACGTGAAGCACGACGACCGTTACGAGCGACCCGCGGAGGTCGACCTGCTCATCGGCGACCCGGCCAAGGCGAAGCGCCAGCTCGGTTGGGAACCCAAGGTGCGGTTCAAGGAGCTGGTGAAGATCATGACCGAGGCCGACCTCGAGCTCGCCAAGCGCGAGGCGCAGATCGCGAACCTGCCGCAGCCGACGAAGACGCCGTTTGCATGAAACTCTTTGTTGCCGGCCACAATGGCATGGTGGGCGGCGCCCTCGTGCGCCGGTTTCAGCGTGAACCGGGCGTGACGCTGCTGCTGCGTACGCGGAAGGAACTCGACCTCACGGATCAGGCGGCGGTCGCGGCATTCTTCGCCGCGGAGAGACCGGATGCCGCCATCATCGCAGCCGCCAAGGTCGGCGGCATCCACGCCAACAACACCTTTCCGGCGGAGTTCCTGTACGACAACCTCGCGATCGCGGCGAACGCCATCCACGGCGCCTACCGCGCCGGGGTGCCGCGCGTCCTGTTCCTCGGCAGCTCCTGCATCTACCCGAAGCTCGCGCCGCAGCCAATGCCGGAAAGCTGCCTGCTCACCGGTCCCCTCGAGCCGACCAACGAGGCCTACGCCATCGCCAAGATCGCCGGGCTCAAGCTCTGCGAGTACTACCGCCGGCAGCACGGCGTGCTCTACCATTCGGCCATGCCGACCAACCTGTATGGTCCCGGCGACAACTACCACCTGCAGAATTCGCACGTCCTGCCGGCCCTGATCCGCAAATTCCACGAAGCCAGGGAGGCGGGCCGGGGCGAGGTCGTCGCCTGGGGCACCGGCGCGCCCCGGCGCGAGTTCCTGCACGTCGACGACCTGGCCGACGCCTGTGCCTTCCTGCTGCGGCAGGCGAACCCGCCCGACCTCATCAACATCGGCACCGGCACCGACGTGACCATCAAGGAGCTGACGGAGATCGTGGCGCAGGTCGTCGGGTTCAAGGGCCGCATCACCTGGGACGCCAGCAAGCCTGACGGCACGCCGCGCAAGCTCATGGATGTTTCCCGGCTCACGGCGCTCGGCTGGAAGGCTCGGACCGCACTGCGCGAAGGCGTGGTGCAAACCTACGCCAGTTTTCTCGCCGAGAAGGCCGCGGGGAAGCTCCGGGGTTGAGTGGCGCGCCGCGGGCCGCGGCTGAAAAGGTAGGGCCGGACCTTGGTCCGGCCGCGATTGAGGCGCAAAGGTGCGCGACGGGGAGGCGGATGCACCCAGGTGCAGCCCTACGAATCGTCCGGGGCGCATCCAGACCGCGCCGCTGCGCCCCGCTTTCCGTTTGCGCGTGCCAAGCCCTGGCCACCCGGGCGTTGACGCCGTCCGCGCAAGTCGCCAGACTCTGACTTCAGTCAGCCACGCGAAACCTCAACCCCGCCTCGTCATCATGTCCAATACCCCCGAGACTCCTGCTCCCGTCGCGACGCCGGCTGCCGCACCAGCCGCAACCCCGGAAGACCGCACCGTCGCCATCGTCAGCTATCTGACCATCATCGGGTTCATTGTCGCACTCATCCTGCACATGAACAAGAAGACGGTGCTCGGCGCCTTTCACCTGCGCCAATGCCTGGGGCTGATCATCACGGCAATCGCCTTGGGCGTGGCCGGCATGGTGGTGATGTTCGTTCCCGTGATCGGGTGGATGGCCATGATGGTGTGCTGGCTTGGCTTGCTGGTGTTTTGGGTCATGGGCCTCATAGCCGCCGCCAGCGGCCAGCAGAAGCCCTTGCCGGTCGTGGGCGAATATTATCAGAAGTGGTTCGCCGGCGCCTTCGTGTGAGGCGGCGGACGCAGGCCGGGGCGGCGGATCATCCTTGATCCGCCGGGAAGCGCCCGGGATGAAGCGCCCGGCCGGGGAGGCCGGCCGGACTTTCCGCTTGCGCACCCCGGGCTCCTGCCAACCGTGGTGCCCTTCATGATTTCTCCTGAAACCTTTTCGCACCTCGAAAACATAAAGAAGCGCGCCGGCTACTTATGGAGGTTTCTTTGACGTCGAACAAAAGCAGCGCGAAATAGAGGCGATGGAGGCGGAGATGGGCGCGCCGGATTTCTGGAACAGCCCCGACAAAGCCCAGAAGCACATCGCCAAGTTGAACGGCCTGAAGCGCGCCATCGGCGGGCTGGTGGCATTCCAGAAGCGGCTCGACGACGCCGGCGTCATGGTCGAGCTGATCGAGGCCGCCACGCCGGCGGAGGAGGAAGCCTACGCGAAGGAGCTGAATGCCTCCGTCGCCGCCATGGTGGCCGAGCTCGACCAGCTCGAGATCTCGTCCTTCCTCACCGGCCAGTTTGACCGCAACAACGCCATCCTCAGCCTGCAGGCCGGCGCGGGCGGCACCGAGTCGAACGACTGGGCGGACATCCTGTTTCGCATGTATTCGCGCTGGTGCGAGCGACGCGGTTTCACGGTCGAATTGATGGACGTGCAGCCCGGCGACCAGGCCGGCATCTCGCGCGCGACGATTTTGATCAAGGGCGAGAACGCCTACGGCTATGCCAAGGCCGAGCGCGGCGTCCACCGGTTGGTGCGCATCAGTCCGTTCGACGCCAACAAGCGCCGGCACACGTCGTTTTGCGCGGTCGATGTCATCGCCGAGATCAACGAGGAGATCGCCATCGAGATCCCCGAGGGCGAAGTCCGCGTCGACGTCTACCGCTCGTCCGGCAAGGGCGGCCAGGGTGTCAACACCACGGACTCGGCCGTGCGGGTCACGCACGTGCCCACCGGCATCGTCGTCGTCTGCCAGAACGAGCGCTCGCAGATCAAGAACAAGGCCGCCGCCATGAACGTCCTCAAGGCCCGCCTCTACGAGAAGAAGCTCGACGAGCAGCGCAGCGAGATGGAGAAATTCTACGGCGAGAAGGGCGAGATCGGGTTCGGCAGCCAGATCCGCAGCTACGTGCTCCAGCCTTACCAGATGGTGAAGGACCTCCGCACGGGCGTCAGCACCAGCGACACCCAGGGCGTGCTCGACGGCGACCTCGACCGCTTCATCTACGGCTGGCTGCGCGCCGGCTGCCCGCGCCACCGCAACAAGGACATCCAGGTCGATGACTAGCAGCGGCGATCAGCGGTCGGCCCGCGGCAATCGGCCGGTGAAGGCCATTCCTGCCGGGGTCTTCGTTGCCACGGGCGGTCATGCCGGGCGCGGCGAAGCATCCGGTCACTCGCTTGCGAATTAGGATTCGATCCCCTGGATTCCCCGCTGCGCCCGAATGACCAACATGAGTGCTGCCCTGACCCACGACACCCTCCGCGCCGCGTTCGCCGCGCAGTCGCTGTTCGAGGACAAGAGCTGGCAGCTCTCGCCCGAAGCATGGCCCTTGACGCCGGAGCAGGTGGCAGAACTCGAACAGATTGGCGGCGCCTGCCTCGAGTTTCACCAGGCGCTGGAATCGCTTTATCTCCGTTCGGCCGCGGGCCGGAACCTGCTCCGGAACAAGCCGCTCCTGGCGCCCTGGGTGGCGGACTATCTCGATCGCGGCAAGCCGGCGGCGTTGGTGAGCCATGCGCGTGACGCAAAGAACCGCGGCCAGTTCCCGACGGTCCTGCGGCCGGACCTGCTCTTGACGGATGACGGCTTCGCCCTGACCGAACTCGATTCCGTTCCCGGCGGCATCGGCCTGACGGCGTTCCTGAACCGGCTGTATTCCGCGCGAGGCGAGGGCGCCCCGCCGCCCTCCGCGGAGGATTTGACTGGAGGCGGGATGCCCGCGCCCCGCGAAGACAACGGCGGGATCCTCGGCGCAGGCGACGCCATGGTCGAAAACTTCTACCAGTCGCTCGCCGCCCTGCGTCCGGCGATCCGGAATCCGCTCGTCGCCATCGTCGTGAGCGAGGAGGCCGCGACCTATCGACCCGAGATGAAATGGCTGGCCGAGCAGCAGCAGCGTCGCGGCCGGCGGGTCTACTGCCTGCGGCCCGAGGACGTGTTTCCCCTGGGCGGCGAACTGTTTTTCAGCGTCGAGGGCACGCCGGAGAAGATCGATGTCATCTACCGGTTCTTTGAGCTCTTCGACTGGGCGAACGTCCCGATCGCCGGCGACCTCATGGAGGCGTGGCAGAACGGCACGGTCGCCATCGCGCCGCCCATGCGCCATTTCCAGGAGGAGAAGCTCGCGCAGGCCCTCTTCCACCACCACCTGCTCGCCGATTACTGGGCCGAAACGCTCGGCGCGCGCACCCTGAAGCTTTTGCGCCGCCTTATTCCCCAGTCGTGGGTGATGGACCCGGTGCCGTTGCCGCCGGGCGCCGTCCTCGACGGGCCTCGCGTCGGCGGCCGGATGCTCAACGACTGGCGCGAGCTGGCCGCGGCGTCGCAGAAGGAACGCGATCTCATCATCAAGATCTCCGGTTACCACGAGACCGCCTGGGGCGCGCGCAGCGTGGTGCTCGGCAGCGATTGCTCGCGCGAGGAGTGGCAGGTCGGTGTCGAACAGGCCCTGCGCCTGGCGCCGGAGAACCTGCATGTCCTGCAGGAATACCGAAAGCCGAAGCGGGTTTCCCATCCGGTTTTCACCGGGCACGACGGAGCGCCGGCGACGGCCGAGGCCAAGCCCGGCCGGCTGCGGCTCTGCCCGTATTATTTTGTGGTCGGGGGCCAGGCGCGGCTCTCGGGCGCGCTCGCCACCTTCTGCCCGCCAGACAAGAAGATTATCCACGGCATGGTCGATGCGGCCTTGCTCCCGTGTAGGGTTTTATCCTTAACATAGGCTGTGCGTATTACCGCAGTCGTCACTCGTGTCGTCAGGGCCGCCGCGATGAGGTGCTGGCTGGCGGGTGCGATCTTTTTCGGCCTGTGGAGCGGTCCGATCGCCCGGGCCCAGACGGCGCCGGCCGGGGAATTGGAGCAAATCCGCGCGCGGGCTGAACAGGACGACGTGGACGCCCAGAACGCGATGGGCAACGTTTTCACCAACGCCCTGCTTGGCCAGAAGCAGGACTTTGCCCAGGCGTTGCGCTGGTACCGGCTGGCGGCCGACAAGGGCTTTGCACCCGCGCAGTTCAACCTCGGCCTCGCCTACGAACTCGGTCGCGGCGTTCCGGCGGATGACCGCCAGGCCTTCAAGTACTACCTGCTGTCCGCCGAGCAGGGCTTTGCCGCCGCGCAGTTCAACGTCGGCAACATGTACTCCTCGGGGCGCGGAATCGGGCAGGACCAGTTCGAGGCCAACCTCTGGTACAAGCAGGCCGCGGAAAAAGGCGTCGTCGAGGCGCAATTCAACCTCGGCCTGGCTTACGAGGCCGGCCGCGGCGTGAAAAAGGACGAGACCCAGGCGGCGCGGTGGTACAAGCAGGCCGCGGATCGTGGATTCGCGCGCGCCCAGTACAACCTCGGCCTGCTGCTCGAGGACGGGCGGGGCGTGCCGAAGAGCGAGGCCCAGGCCGCGGGCTTCTACCGGGCGGCGGCGGAACAGGGCTTCGCCGCGGCCCAGAACAATTACGGGCTGATGATCTCCGAGGGACGCGGCGGACTCACCAAGGACCCGGTGCAGGCCTATTTCTGGCTCACGCTGGCGGCGGCCAACGGCGCCAGTTCCGCCGGCCGCGATTTTGTCGCCAAGTCCCTCACGCCGGAGCAGCTCGACGCCGCCAACAAGCTCTTGGCGGACCAGAAAGCCGGCAAGCCGCCGCTGGAGGTGGTGACCCAACGCCCGGCGGCACCGATCGTCGACGCAACGCCCCCGGCGACCGGACCGGCGGCGACGACCGCCGCCGCCACCACCGATGCGCGGGTGGCCGAATCGAAGATCGCCGAGCTGACCGCTCTCGTGGAAAAGGCGCGCCAGGCCAACGCGCAGTTTGCGGAGGTCAACCAGCGCCTCGAACTCGAAAAGGCGCAGCTCGAGCAGCAGCTGGCGGAAGGCGCCGACAACGCCAAGCTCGTGCCGCAACTGCGCGAACAGGCCAGCAGGCTGGCGGCCCAGGTGGAAACCCTGGGCGCCGACCGCGAACAGGCGCGACGCGAGGCGGCCCAGGCGTCGGACCAGGCCCGGGCCGCCCAACAGGAACTGGCGGAACTCAAGGGCGCCACGGCCAGCCAGGCTCCCGCGGTCGATGTTGCGAATTACGACGCCCAGATCTCGCGGCTCTCGGCCCAGCTCACCGAGGCCAAGGCCCGAATCGAACAACTCCAGGCGGACAACAACCAGTTGACCCTGGTGAACAGCCAGCTCCAGAAGGACAAGGCGGATCTTGTCGCGGCGAAGAACGCACTCCCCGCCAACCTGACCGACGGCGGGAAGTTCCCGGTGCCGGGCGCCGAGAAGAACGCCATCATTGCCAACCTGCAGCGCGACAATGCGCGGCTGAACGACGAGGTGAAACGCGGCACGATCGAACTGGTCTCGCTCAATGCGGAGATCCGCGCCCTCAAGGCCCTGGCCCGAAGGGAAGACGCCAGTTCCGACGGCGCCCCGGCCGGGGCGGATGCCGCGCCGCTGCAGGCGCAGCGCGATGCAGCCGTCGCCGCGGCGGGCAAACTCAACCAACAGCTCACGGAACTTCGCGCCGAGAACGGCCGCTTGCAGGCCGACCTCGAAAAGGCCCGCACCCTGGGCCAGCAGGCCGCCGCCGCCAGCGACCAGCTGGCCCAAGCCCAAGCTCGCGCCCAGGCCGCGGAGACCGAGACCGCCCGCCTGCGGCAGGAGAACGCCGGCCTCGCCAGCCGGGTCGCCGAACTCGAAAAGCAGCCAAAGCCGGCGGACTCGACGCAGGTCGTGGCCCGGCTGCGGCAACAGCTCGACAGCTTGCAGGCGGACCGCGACGACCTCACGAAGCGCCTGGCGGCGGCGCAGAAGCAGGTGGACGCCGGCAAGGCGGCGCTGGGCGAACGCGAGGATGTCGCCCGCCGCGCCGAGAAGGAACTGCAGGCCCAGGCCGAAAAGGCCGCGTCGGAGCATGAAACCCTGGTGCAGGCGCAGGCCCGGGTGAATACCCTCGAGAACGACCTGCGCACCGCCCAACGCCAGGCTGGCGACAGCGCCTCGGGCTACGAGGACTTGAAGAAGCAGGTGGCCGCCGCGAAGCAGGAAATCGACCAGGACCGCAAGGCGCTGGCGGAGTTGACCGCGGGGAGAGCGGAGGATCGCCAGCAGCTGGACCAATCGAGCGAACAGATTGCCGCCCTGAGAAAGCAGCTGGCCACGGCGAACAAAGCCGCCGCGGCCGTTGACGACCTGAAGCAGGAGCTGGCACAGGCGCGCGCCGGGGCCGAGGGCGCGGCGAAGCTGCGTCAGGAACGCGAGGAGCTGCAGTCCGAAGCGACGGACCTGCGGACGAAGAACGCCGCCCTCGGCCGCGACAACGAGAACCTCCAAAAGCAGGTCAAGGCCGGCCGGAGCGATCTGGAGGCGGCCCAAGGGCAGATCGGCGACCTGCGCCGCCTACTTGCGGCCGCGAGCCAGGCGACCGGCGCGAGCAGCGACCAGGCCCGGCAGATGGCCGCCGACCTGGCGGCCTTGCGCCAGGAGAACCAGGCGCTCAAGGAAAACCTGGCGGTCACGCAGAAGGCGGCTTCCGATCAATCGTCCGCCACCGCGCAGATGGACCAGCTCAAGGCCGACCTGGCCTCGGCGCGAAAAGCCGCGGTGGAACAGGCCGCGGCCCTGGACGAGGCGGAAGGAAAACTCAAGGAGGCCACCGCGCAGTTGGCCGAGCTGCGCGCCGGACAAGAGCAGTTGCGGACCGCCGCGAACTCGGACCAGCAATCCCTGGCCGAAGCGAAGACCCGCATCGCGCAGCTCGAGACCGACCTCGAGAAGGCGCGGCAGGCGCCGGCGGCGGACGACACCGCGGTCACCGCTTTGAAGCAACAACTGGCCGAGACGGGCCAGACGCTCGACAAGACCACGGCGACCGTCGCGGAATTGACGGCGGCGAACGACCGCCTGGAAAAAGAACTCTCGGCGGCGAAACAGGCGGCGGCCGACGCCGCGGGATTGCGTGAGGAGAACCAGAAGCTGCAGGCCTCGTCCACGGATGTCGGTGAACTCCGCGCCAAGATCGAGCAACTACTCAAGGACCGCACCGGGATCGAGGCGGCCCTCCAGGCGCGGCAGCAGGATCTCGAGGTGGCCCAAGGCAAGGTCGAGGAGCTGACCAAGCAGCTCGAGCAGGCCCGGGCGAATCCACCCCAAGCCGAGGAGGCCAGGAAGCTGGGCGACCAATTGAACGCGGCCAACCAGACCATCGACCGGCTGAACGCCACGGTGGCCGAAATCACCGGGACCAACGACCGACTGGAGAAGGAGCTCGACACGGCGAAGAAGTCGGCGGCGGCGGCGCTGGCCGCCCAGGCGCAGGCCGTGAGCGCCGCCCAACCCGAGGCCTACAAGGTCGAGATCAGCACGCTCCAGGCGCGGGTGAAGGAATTGGAGAACCAGGTCGAGGAGGAGAGAGGCGGCACGGCCAAGGAGGTCGCCGCGCTCGCCTCGCAACTCCAGCTGTCGCGCGAAGCGAACCGTTCGCTGGCCGAGGCCAACCGCGCGCTGCTGAGCGCCAAGGCGGCCGAGACACCCATGGTCGACAAGGGCGAGTTCGACAAGCTGCAGGCGAAAGTGAAGGAGCTGGGGGCCCAAGGCGACGACCTGCGCCAGCAGGTCGACAAATTGGGCGCGGACAACCAGGCGCTGGTCACCGCCAAGGCGGCGCTCGAGCAGCAGCTGGCGACGGCGCAGCAGGCGGCGACGGCACTGCCGGACCTCTCCCACGAGAAGGCCGCGCTGCAGGAAAAACTTGAGGCGGTGGGCGGCGACCTGGTGAAGACACAGCAACAGGTGGACGCCCTGCAGAAGGACAAGACGGACCTGGCCGCCGCGCTCGCCGCCAGCAAGGAGGCGGCCGAGAAATCACAGCGCGAGCTGGCGGCCCTGCAGGCGCGGGCGAGCGAAAGCGAGCGGATCACCGAGACGAGCAGCGCCACCGTGGCCGAGCTGACCCAGGCGAACACGAAGCTGGAGCAGGAAAAGGAAGACATGCGCCGGCTGGTCGAATCCTACCGCGGCGACATCACCCGCCTCACGCAAAACGTGAAGGAGGCGCAGCAGCTCAAGTCCGACTCGGACCGCAGCGCGCAGCAAAACATCGATGCGCTGACGGCGCAGCTGGCCCAGTTGCGGCGGGACCTGGATGCGACGCGCGCCAACCAGAACCACCTGTCGGAGGTGGCGACCGCCCAGGATCGCGACCGGCTCGCGACCATCAACCAACTGCGCGCGGAAAACGGCTCGCTTGCGGCGCGCCTCGCCCAGGCGCAGGGCACGCTCGACCAGATCGCCGCCGCGGCGAGGCTCGGAACGCCGGCGGCGGCGCTCGCCACCGGAACCGCGCCCCCGGTGGCCTCCGCGCCGCCTGCCGCCGCCCCTCCCGCCCCCTTGACCGCGGCGCGTGTCCACACGGTGGTCGCAGGCGATTCGCTCTCACGGATCAGCCTGCAATACTACGGGACGGCGAATCGCTGGCAGGAGATCTACCAGGCGAACCGCGACGTCCTGCAGGGCTCCAGCGCCCTGCGCGTCGGCATGCAGCTGCGGGTGCCCTGAGACGCGGCACCGGGCGAAAGGGCGGAAAGAAAAAGGGCATGCCGTGCGGCATGCCCTTCCTGATTTGCGATGGCGAAAACTCAGCAGGCCACGGCCACGGCGGAAGCCCTCGTCTCCGGGGAGGCGGACTGCTTGGCCAGGTTGGCGAAGAACTGGTCCCGGCGCTCGCGGGCGACGTTGACATCCTTGGTGCCGAGGGAGCGGCGGATGCGCTCCTTGGTGAACGGCGTCGGATAGACGGTGTAGTGCAGGAACCACGTCCCGTTGTTGTTCCAGAGATGGTGGTTCGGGTTCGCATCGCTGATGCGAAGGGAGGCGAGGGTGATGAGGTTGGACATGATGCGTGAGCGGTTGATGGTGAGTTAATCGTTCGCGCCTCAGGTTTTTTTCCTGAAAACGAAAAGCCGCCTGAGGGCATCAGGCGGCTTTTTCGCTTTTTCGGAGGAGTTTCTTGTTCGAGGGTTTGACCCCTCGCACATCCGGGTGACTTGCGTCACTCGAAACCACCGTAACCACTCCTAGGCTCGGTTGGCAGAACCGTCCGTTGCCGGACGATCCTTTCCTGATGCACCGCGCAGCGTGCAAACTCGCGGGGCCGACGCCAGAAGATTTTTTCCGGGATTTGGTCGAACATTTGCGCGTCCGGGCCAAGCGTCTGATTTTGGACCGTTTACGCGGGCCGACCGCGCAAAATTATTTTCATTCCGGGCCGCGATCGATCAAGGAAACCGCCAGCGGAGCGCCACGTGGAGCGTGTTGTAGGTATAACCGCGGAGGCGCGGAATGCCGAGGAAGTCGAGCGCCCAGCGTTCGTTCAGGGGCACCGTGACCAGGGCGGCCCCGAGCGGCACGAGGCCGCCATCATTGAAATTGTAGTGATGCGTCACGCCGGCGATGCCGCCGACGAGGATGTGGCCGAGCGGCCATTCCTTGCCGACATAGGCGTACCCCGCGCCGCGTCCCAGGCTGTTGCGGAAGATCCCCGCGCCGGCGAGCCAGTTGTCGTCCGTCACGCGCATCACGCCGATGCCCGGCGTGTAGTTGGTCAATTCGGTCTCAGTCGTGTGTTCGTGCAGGCTGTAGAGCTGCAGCGAGAGATGCCAGGTCGGAGGACTTGCGAGGGCGGGTGCGGCCAATAGCGCGGCAAACAACGCGATTCTCATGGCGTCCAGTGTGTCGCCGGCCGGCGCACTGGCTAGGCCGTAGTTTGCCTACTCCCCCGGGGAGGGTTCACCCGCCAGGCTTGGGCGCCGGCGCGACGGACCGATTCCGCTGCGTCGGGCCGTTTCCCGGATCGCCCGGGAGGAAGGGGCCCGATACCCGACGGGTGACCGGCGACTTAACTTGAGCCGTTCCGCGCCATGGTCGTCGAACCTGAACATCTGGAAGAAAATCGCGTCCGCCGCCATACGGACGAGGCGGTCCAGGCATCCATCGATGAATCGACCCGGCGCAATCTCGCCTATTTCGCCGCCCAGCCAGCCGCGATCCTGGACGGACGGGTCGAGGAACTCGATTGGGAGCGCGATATCGAGCAGGTGCTGGAAATGAACGCCGCCACGCTGGCGTTCGCCGGCGCGGCGCTCGGCACGATCGTCAACCGGCGCTTCTTCCTCCTGACCGGCGTGGTGCTCGGATTTCTCGGCCAGCACGCCATCAAGGGGTGGTGCCCGCCGGTGCCCATCCTGCGTCGCGCCGGACTGCGCGCGCGGACCGAAATCAACCAGGAGAAGTTCGCGCTGAAGGCGCTGCGCGGCGACTTCGCGGAACTGAAAGGCGCCGCCGACGACGAGCGCGTGGACCGCGCGCTCGCGGCCGTCGCCCTTTGACGAACCATGTTCTCCCGTCCTGACCACGAACCCGACCGGGCGCGGCGTTATTCGACTCCGCGCCAGCTGGCCCGGATCGACGAAAAGTCCGACCGCAACGTCCGCCTGTATGGCCGCCAGTCGCGCGATATGATCGACGCCCGGATCGCCGAGCTGCGGGCGGAATGGAGCCTCGAGCGCGTCGTGCAGCTCAACATCGCCGCGGTTGGGCTCGGCACGGTCCTGCTCGCCCTCACGCGGAATCGCCGGTGGGGCCTGGCCACGTGCGGGGCGATGGCCTTTCTTTTTCTCCACGCAACGGACGGATTCGCTCCGCCGGTGCCGGTCTGGCGCGAGTTGGGATTTCGCTCCCGCGCCGAGATCGACCGGGAGATCTATGCCTTGAAGGCGGTGCGCGGCGACTTCGACGAGGTCGAACCGATTCAGCCGCCCGCCGAGGAAGCGAAGATCGACCAGGCGGGGGACGCGGTCGGGGTGTGAGAGGTGGGGCCGGCGCTTGTCGCCGGGCCACATGTTCTGAACTTGGACGGCCAGCCTGCGGGCCGCAGCCCCCGAAGGCGTTCCGCCCGGATGTTGGCGGTTCCCGGCTCAGGCCAGCTTCACGCCGCGGGCCTGGGCGAGACGGATGAGCGCGTCGGCCATATCCGACGGGGTCGTGGCGACTTCGACGCCGCATTCCTTGAAGATTGCGATCTTCGCGGCCGCGGTGTCCTCGGCGCCGCCGACGACCGCGCCGGCGTGGCCCATGCGGCGGCCCTTCGGGGCCGTCGCGCCGGCGATGAAACCGGCGACGGGCTTCTTGCAGTTGGCCTTGATCCAGCGGGCGGCCTCGACCTCGGCGTTGCCGCCGATCTCACCGATCATGATGATGCCCCACGTCGCAGGGTCGTCATTGAACATCTTGATGACATCGAGATGCGAGGTGCCGTTGACCGGGTCGCCGCCGATGCCGACGCAGGTCGTCTGGCCGAGATTCTTCGAGGTCAGCTGGAAGACGGCTTCGTAGGTGAGCGTGCCGGAGCGGGAGACGACGCCCACGTGGCCCTGCTTGTGGATGTAGCCCGGGGCGATGCCGATGCGGCAGCCGCCGAAGGAATCCTTGCCCGGTCCCGGCGTGACGATGCCGGGGCAGTTCGGGCCGATCAGGCGGGTCTTGCGGCCCTGCATGGCCCGCTTCACCTCGATCATGTCGCGGATCGGAATGCCCTCGGTGATCGCGACGCAGAGGTCGAGTCCCGCGTCCACGCTCTCGAGAATCGAGTCGGCCGCGAACGGCGGCGGCACGAACACGGCCGACGCGGTCGCGCCGGTGGCCGCGGCGGCCTCGGCGACCGTGTTGAAGATCGGCACGCGGTGGCTGCCGTGCTCGAAGAACTGCCCGCCCTTGCCGGGCGTGACGCCGGCGACGATCTTGGTGCCGTAATCGAGCGAGAGCTTGGTGTGGCGGCCGCCGAATTCGCCGGTGATGCCGGAGACGAGGACCTTGGTTTCAGGAGTGACGATGATGGCCATGGGAGGGAAAGTAGTTAAACGCGAAGGGGCAAAGGCGCGAAGGGGGGCGAGAAAATCAGAGGGCGGCAGGCTTCAGGCCTTGCGTTGGTGCAGGCCGATCTGGTTGCCGTCGGGATCCTTGACGGCGAACATGCGGCAGGGCGGGAATTCCGTGATCTCGAAGGCGATCGTGACGCCGGCCGCCTTGGCGGCCTTCAGGCAGGCGTCGAGATCCGCCACCTCGAGGGTGAGCGCTGCCTGCGGCTTGGCGTCGGGCAAGCCGTTGGACAGGGCGAGCGCCTGGCCGGCGACATCATATTCGATCCACCATTGGCCGGCGCCAAACTCGACCTGCATCCCGGCTTTGAGGCCGAGGAAGCCTTCGTAGAACCCGCGCGCGCGCGCAATGTCGGTCACCGGGTGAAACACAAACGCGAATTCCTTGACGGTGATGCTCATGGGGAGGGTGGGTTATGATTGACCGCGAAGTTCACGAAGAGCCCGGAGGCGGGATGATCATGACGGTTTTTGCTGCGCGACCTTCGTGTGCTTCACGGTAATGAACAAAATCAGGCCACGAGCTTCACGATCTTCTGGGCGGCGTCGGCCATGGTGGTGGCGGACTCGATCTTGAGGCCGGACTCGGCGAGGGTCTTCTTGCCGGCGACGACGTTGTTGCCCTCGAGGCGGACAACGAGCGGGATCTTGAGTCCGAGTTCGCGGGCGGCGGCGACGACGCCCGTGGCGATGGTGTTGCAGTCCATGATGCCGCCGAAAATGTTCACGAGGATGCCCTTCACCTTCGGATCAGTGAGGATGATCTTGAAGGCCGCCTGCACCTGGTCCTTCGAGGCGCCGCCGCCGACGTCGAGGAAGTTGGCCGGGTTGCCGCCAAAATGCTTGATGATATCCATCGTGCTCATGGCGAGGCCGGCGCCGTTGACCAGGCACGCGATGTTTCCGTCGAGGGCGATATAGGAGAGGTTGAACTTCGAGGCCTCGATCTCCTTGGAGTCTTCCTCGTTCAGGTCGCGCAGGGCGACGATCTCGGGATGACGGAAGAGGGCGTTGTCGTCGAAGGAGACCTTGGCGTCGAGCGCCAGCACCTGGCCGTCGGCCGTCGTGATGAGCGGGTTGACCTCGACCATCGAGGCGTCGGTCGCCCAGAAGGCCTTGTAGAGGGCGGTGATGAGCTTGACGGCGTTCTTGAAGGTGTCGCCGGTGAAGCCGAGGCGGAACGCCAGTTCGCGGGCCTGGTAGCCCATCAGCCCGACCGCGGGATCGACGAAGACCTTGAAGATCTTGTCCGGCGTCTCATGCGCCACCTTCTCGATCTCGACGCCGCCCTCGGTGGAGGCGACGATGACGGGACGCGACGTCACGCGGTCGAGGAGGATGGCGAGGTAGTACTCCTTGCGGATGTCGCAGGCGACCGTGAAGTAGATGGTCTGGACCTTGCGGCCGGCCGGGCCGGTCTGGGCCGTGACCAGCGTGTTGTTGAACATCTTGTTGGCGTAATCCAGGGCCTCGGCCTTGGTCTTCGCGAACTTGACGCCGCCCTTGAAGCCATCGGTGAACGTGCCCTTGCCGCGGCCGCCGGCGTGGATCTGGGCCTTGACGATGATCGGCCCCTCGTGGCCGAGGGTCGCGAGGGCGGACTCGAACTCGGCGGGCGTGCGGGCGGCCACGCCGCGCGGCACCGGTACGCCGTATTTCTCGAAGAGGGCCTTGGCTTGGTATTCGTGAATGTTCATGGGAAAGAGGGCCGGTATTCTTAGGGAGCCGGTCCGGGAAAGGACACAAAAAAGCACGACGCGGCGCCGGATAGCCCGGCAAATTAGCCGATCGCAGCCCCGCATTAGCCGCGCATAAGCCGGGGATTGCCTTTGCCGCCCCCCGCGGCAACATCCGCCGCCATGCAATCACACGAGTTGCTCAAGGAGGTGCTGAAGCAGACCAGCGCGAAGCAGATTGCGGCCGACATGGGACTGTCCCTCTCGCTCATCTACAAATGGGCGGAGCCGCCCGACGAGGGCGCGGGCAGCGGGGCCAACAACCCCCTCGATCGCGTCGAGCAACTCATCCGCATCACCCACGACGCCCGGATCGCCCAATGGGTCTGCGAGCTGGCGGGCGGTTTTTTCATCCCCAATCCGAAGGTGAAGCTGGATTCCCAGCAGCTCATTCCGTCGACGAACAGCATCGTGCAGGAATTCGCCGACATGCTCGGGGTGATCGCGATGGCTGCCGCCGACAGCACGATCACGAAGGACGAAGCGAAGGCCATCCGCAGCCGCTGGGAGGACCTGAAGTCGGTGACCGAAAAATTTGTCCGGCACTGCGAGCAAGGGGACTTCGCGGCGTTGAAGAACGCGGTGGAACAGCGCAAGATCGCCTGACGGCGCTCAGGCCCGGCACAGCCGGTGCACCTCGAAAACGTCGCCGGCGAGGCCGCGCAGCGCGGTGCGTTCACCGGTGACCGCCACGCGCCCGCCGGGATCCGCCAGCAGCGCCGCCACCTCCGGGTCGCGGCGGACCGGTTCGGAGAGCACGAGGTCGGCGCCCGTGCACAGGCCGCAGAGGCGCGCCGCGACATTCACCGTCGTGCCGAAATAATCGAGCCGGTCATTCTGGTTGATGGCTATGCAGGGGCCGTGGTGCAGGCCGGCCTTCAGCGCGAGGGGCTCGGTCAGCGGGACGGACCCCGGCGGACCGTCCCACGGCACCCGCGATTGCGCCAACGCGAGTTGGCGCTGCGCGGCCAGGGCGGCCCGGAGTGCGGGCGCGGGCCGCGGGAACACCGCCATGATGGCATCGCCCATCGTCTTCACGATGGCGCCGCCCTCGGCCTCGACCGCGGCCTTGAGGACGTCGAAGTGCGTCAGCACGCGGCTGAAGGCGGGCGCATCTCCGATGTCGCGGTACATCTGGGTCGAGCCCTTCAAGTCGGTGAAGACGAGCGTGAGGCTGCCGACCGAGATCTTCGCGCCGGGGCGCAGCACCTCGCGGGTGAACAGATCGCGGAAGAGCTGCAGCGAGGTCACTTCGCTGGCCATGGTCGCCTGGTCGCTCCACGCGACGTGCTCGATCACCAACGGGCGATCAGGTCCGCCGACATTGGCGAGAGTCAGGGTGGCGTCCGGCGCCAGGACCAGCTCCTCGACCGCAGGCGGCACGGTGAGATCCAGCTGCACGGCGGTGGAACCGCCGCCCGCGTCGATCCGCAGGAGCCAGGGTTTTTCCCCCGCCGACTTGCGCAGGCGGTAGCGTCCCGGCGGCAGGCCAAGCGGGATCGTCGCGGTCGCATTGGCTGCGACCTGTTGCTGGACGACGATGTGCGGCGTTACCTGCGGCCCGCCGATGCAGTAGTCCACACGCGGCACGGCGCGGATTGCGGCGTTCGGCGTGAAGGTCAGCTCCACCGAGCGGGCGAAGTCCGCCACAAAATCGATCTGGCAGGTGTCGCAGAACGCCTCGGCTTCCAGTTCGCCCAGCGAATCGTTGACAACCTTCGCTCCGCGGCAATGCGGGCACACCACGTCCCAGTGGAAATCGAAGAGACCGGCGCGGGTGGCATGCAGGCAGGCGCGCAAAGTTTCGCGGCGGTCCCGGTTCCACCGGTCCGCCAGCGCATAGGCGCGGATGCGCTGGCTGCTCAAGTCATCCGCGGTCGCGACGAATTCGACGAGCTGGTCGACCAGCGCCGCCGGCTGGCCGGCTGTATCCACCAGGCTGCGCTTGATCGCATGCACGCGGCTGGCTCCGCCCGGGCTGAGCCGGCCGCTGCGGTCGAGGTCCGAAACCGCGGCTCCGGTCCGGGCCAGCCGGTCGTAGTGGCGAAACACGCGCTCGAACGGACGCCGGAACTGCCAGTCGGCGGCGCCGAGCTTCAAGGCGAGCCGGCCGAGCGGGTTGGCGGGCGTGAACCAGACCTGGTACTCGAGCCGGGTGCCCGCGGGGGCGCGAGGCTCGAGCCGGCAGCGCGCCAGGATCCGGGCGAAGGGCCCGCGATGAAAGATCCGCTCGACCCCGAACCCGCGGTTGATCGTCCACTCGAACGGGCGCTCGTCCCATTCCACCTCGAGCCCGAGATGATGCACCCGCAGGCGCCGCGCGCCTTCAGTGCGCGGCCCCTTGATGGCGGCGGTCGGCACGACTTCCACGGGTGGGAAACCGCAGTCGCGATTGAACCGGTCGGTGTCCGCGACGAGCGGCCACAGCTGTTCGGGCGCGGACGCGAGGTCCCAGTGCCAGGAGAAGTGGACCATGGCGGCAGGTTCGGGCATGGGGAGGCAATCGTGCTACGGGCGAACCGGCCGGCCGGATGCCCGCGGCGCCATCACTCGCGTCGGGCGGCTTCCGGGATGAATTGCTCGCGCACCGCCTTGGCCAGCAGGTCCGGCGGGAGCAGGCCCTGGCCGATGAGGAAATCATTGAACGCGTGCCGGTCGAATTTCGCCCCGAGCGCGACCTCCGTGGCGGTGCGCAGCTCAAGGATCTTGGTGTAACCGTAGAAGTAGGCGGTGGCCTGCCCGGGAGAGCGGAACGTGTAACGGTCGACCTCCTGCTGCGCCATCGGCTCGGACAGGCCGACGTCCTGCGTGAGGATCTCGTGCGCCCGCTGCGGGGTCATCTGGCCGAGGTTGAGCATCGGGTCGATGAAGGCGCGCGCGGCGCGCATCAGGCGCAGCTGGAGCGTGATGAGCTGGCCGTCGAGCGGCTCGTAGGGTTTCATCTCGGCCTCGGCGTAGAGGGCCCAGCCCTCGACATTGACGCTGTTGAAGGCGAACAGGCTGCGCGCCAGGGACACGCCGCGCTCGACCATCGCGGAGAACTGCAGTTCGTGGCCGGGACGGCCCTCGTGCGCGGTGAGCGTCCAGGCGGCGGCCTTGAAGGTGAAGTCGTCGTAGCCGGTGGTCTTCGCGCCGGCGGTGGCGGGCGGGTTGCCGGTGGTGAGGATGAACTGGCCCCGCTCGCCCTTGTTGTTGACCAGCGGCGGCGGCTGCATGTGCGGCGCCGGCTGCGCGGCGTTCTCCGCCTCGGACGCGAGGCGCATGATCATCGGGCGCTCGGGCAGCGTGACGATGCGCTCGCGGCGGATGATGGCCTCGATCTTGCCGATGATCTCATGGTAATAAGGCTCGACCTGGTCCTTCGGCAGCTGGTCTTTCTTCAGCTCGCGGATGACCGCGCGATAATCGGGGTCGGGGAAGCCATGCTCCTTGGCGACCAGCGGGGCGAGCGACTGCATCTCATTCCGGATTTCGGTGAAGGCCAGCATCGCCTGCGCGATGAGCTGCTGGGGCGGAATATCGAGGCCGACGTTTTTCAGGTTGTCGGCATAGATCTCGGCGGGCAGCCGGTAATCGGCCCGGGCGCGCGGCAGCACCGTGGTCCGCAGCCACTCGGCATATTCCTTGAGCTGCTGGTCGAGGCGCGCGAGGGCTTCGGTGCCGCCCGGCTGCTGGTCGAGGCCATAGTGCGCGAACAATTGGTGAATGCCCTGCACATACCGGTCGGAATTGGCGATGCTCTGCTGGATGCGGTCCTTGTACGAGCCAAGGCGCTTCGGGTCGGCGGCCTGCTCGTGGAAGCGATCCATCGCCAGCCTGGTCATGGGCGTGGCGCCCGGCTCGAGCCCGGTGTAGAGCCGCAGCCGCTTCAGGGCGGCGGGTCGGCGAGCCGGGTCGACCTGGTCCTGCAGGAGGCCGAACTCGCCGAAGTAGATGAGCTGGCCGACATCAACGTAAGCCAGGAGGAGTTTGTCGCGGAGCAGCGTGGTCGTGATGTCGTCGCTCGCCGCCTTGATCAGGATTTCCAGGTCCTGCTTCACGAGCGGGTCGGTCTCGGCGAGGAGGCGCCGGGCGAGTTCGTCGCGCGCGGCCGTTTCCGAGGCGACGTAGCGTTCGGTCACGCCGGGCTTGAGGTCGGCAACCTGCCCGTCGAACTCGGGGAAGCCGGTCTGCGAGGCGCCCTCCGGCTGAAACCTGTTCGTGGCATCGAGCAGCACCTGGGCGTTGGCATTGCTCTTGGCGATCCAGGCGGGGGTGTCGGCGGCAAAGGCGGCGGCGGACAACAGCAGGCCGGCCCCACCCAGCGCGAGCCGGGCAGGACGAATGAACCAGGGCGTGGAGCGATGTTTCATAGGGGAAGGGGAGTTCGCCGGGCGCACCGGCGCCGGCCTAGCCAAGGTGCCGCGCCAGGAATTCAGCCTGACGGGCGGAAAGCTCGCCCAGGCCCTTGCCGGCAAGGGCGATGAGCTGCTGCAGCTGCTCATGCGAAAAGGTCGACTCCTCGCCGCTGCTCTGCACCTCGACGAAGCGGCCGCGGCCGGTCATCACGACATTGGCATCCACTTCGGCGTCCTTGTCCTCGAGGTAATTCAAATCCAGCAGGGCCTCACCCTGCACGAGACCCACGCTGACGGCGGCGACCGAGTCGGTGAGCGGGTTCTCGGCGATCTCGCCGGCCTGGAGCAGCTGCTGGATGGCGAGTCGCGCCGCGAGGTAAGCGCCGGTGATCGAGGCGGTGCGCGTGCCGCCGTCGGCCTGCAGCACGTCGCAGTCGATCCACAGGGTGTGTTCGCCGAGTTTCTCCAGGTCGATGACCGCCCGGAGCGAGCGGCCGATGAGCCGCTGGATCTCGACCGTACGGCCGTCGATCTTGCCCTTGGCGATGTCGCGCGGCTTTCGCTCCAGCGTGCTGTAGGGCAGCATCGAGTATTCGGCGGTCAGCCACCCGCCCTTGACGCCCTGGGCCTTCATCCAGGACGGCACCTTCGACTCGATCGTGGCGGCGCAGATCACGCGCGTGGCCCCGAAGCCGATGATGACGGAGCCGGAGGCATAGGGGGCGATGCCGGCCTCGAGCGTGAGGGGACGGAGCTGGTCGGCGGCGCGGGAATCAGCGCGGACAAAGGGCATCGCAGGAAGCTGTGGGCTCGGAACGGCGGGCGCAAGCTCCGGGGCCTCAGGAATCGGGCGGGTCCCCGTCGACCGACTCCTCAAGGGGCGCGATGTCGAGCGGCGGCGCGGCCAGCACCTTGTGCGTCGTCGCCTTGGGCGCGGACTGCTCGGCCATCTGGGCGATGAGCCGGTCGTTGAAGGTCTTCGCGGGGTCGTGGCCCATCGACTTCAGGGCCTGGACCATGGCCGCGACCTCGACGAGGCGGGCGATATCGCGGCCAGGACGCACATAGAACTCAATGTGCGGCAGTTTCACGCCGAGGATATTGTAGTAGTTCTCCTCGAGGCCGGTGCGCTCCTCGACGACGTCGGGCGACCACTCGCGCAGGGAAACCACGAGGTCGACGCGTTTCTCGAGGCGGATGCTTTTCACCCCGAACATCTCGGCGATGTTGATGATGCCGATCCCGCGGCATTCCATGTAGCCGCGGTTCAGGGGCCGCGAGCTGGCGGAGAGCTCGCGCTCGTCGAGCAGCTTGATGCAGGTGAGATCATCGGCCACCAACGAGTGGCCGCGCTCGATGAGCGCCAGGGCGCACTCGGACTTGCCGATGCCGCTGTCGCCGCGGATCATCACGCCGATGCCCTTGATGTCGAGGGTGGTCGCATGCTCGGTGACGGACGGGGCGAATTCGTTGTCGATGCAGAGCGTCGCCGCATTCACGAAGTTCATCGTGATCATCGGCGTCCGGAAGATCGGGAGCTTCATCTCCTCCGAGACCGCGATCAGCGGCTGGGTGGCGACGAAGTTGCGGGTGAGTACGATGGCGGGGATGCCTCGCTTGACCATCTCCTGCAGCGTCTCGATCTGCCGGGACTGGGGCAGCGTCTTGAGATAGGTCATCTCGGCGGCGCCGAACACCTGGATGCGCTTGTTCGCGAAATATTTCAGGAAGCCGGTCAGGGCCAGCGACGGCCGGTTGATGGAGCCTTCGCGGATGAGCCGGTGCAGGCCGTCGGCGCCGGTGACGAGCTCGAGCTGGAGCTTATCGCGGTAGGTCTCGTAGAAGTGCGCGACAGTGATGCCGTGAATGGCTTTGGTGGGCATGGGGACGGCAGGAAGGAGGAGCCGGTGGCGAAGAGTGAGTAGAACAAGATTCGGGCGACAACAAGCTCCTACTCGCCCGCGCCGGCCCGCCGCCGGACGCTAGAGATTGAAATCCTTGCCGAGGTAGAGCTCGCGGGCCTGCGGGTCATTGATGAGGTAGTCGCTGGTGCCTTCGGTCATCACCTGGCCGCGATGGATGATGTAGCCGCGGTCGACGATCCGGAGCGTCTCGCGGACGTTGTGGTCGGTGATAAGCACGCCGATGCCGCGGTGCTTGAGCTCGAGGATGATCTTCTGCACCTCGGCCACCGAGATGGGATCGACGCCGGCGAACGGCTCGTCCATCAGCAGGAAGCGCGGCCGGGTGACCAGCGCGCGGGCGATCTCGAGGCGGCGGCGCTCGCCGCCCGAGAGCGTGTAGGCCTTCTGCTTGGCCAGGTGCGAGAGGCTCAATTCGGCCAGGTGATGGGCGACGAGCGCGGGGCGCTCGCGGGAGCGCACGGGCAGCGTCTCGACGATGGCGAGGATGTTCTCCTCCACGCTGAGCTTGCGGAAGACGGAGGCCTCCTGGGGCAGGTAGCCGACGCCCAGGCGCGCGCGGCGGTGCATGCGGAGGTAGGTGGCGTCCTGCCCGTTGATGAACACGTGTCCGGAGGTCGCGGGCACGAGCCCGACGACCATATAGAACGTGGTGGTCTTGCCGGCACCGTTCGGGCCGAGGAGCCCGACGACTTCGCCGGCGCGCACGCGGATATTGACGCCGTTGACCACGGTGCGCTGGCCATAGACCTTGACGAGGGCCTCGGTGCGGATCTCGCCCGCGGCCGGGGCGGCGGTCGCCGGCGGCGCAGGCGGCGGAAGCGATGACGGCGAGGTCTCCATGCTCAGGGCTTCTTCTCCGCGCCGGCCGCAGGCGCCGCCGGCTTGGCCAGCGGGTCGACGCCCAGATCCTTGATCGGGGGTCCGGTCAGGATCGGTTCCTCGACGATCACCTGCCGCTGGGCCCGCAGCATCGTGATGGTCTTGCCCGCCGCGCGCGTGCCCTGGTCATGGTCGACCACGACCGGGTGGTCGGTAAGCACCACCTTGTCCTGGCCGGGCAGGACTTCGGCGCGGCCGCAGGCGGCCTCGCGGTCGCCCTGGATGATCCGGACATTGCCTGTCGCCTGCATGGAGCGGAATTTCTCGAGTTTGCCGAAGGTGGCCGCCTTGTCGCCGGAGCGGATGACGACCACCTCCAGGTAGTCGCAGGTGAGGTGCATGTTGGTGCCGGTCACCCGGACGTTGTCGCGGAACGTGATGGTGGTCTCGGCGTCGGTGCTGACCATCTCGGCCCGACCGTCGCATTCGATCACGGTGTTCTGCGGCGGTGCGTTTTGGGCGCGCCCGGTGAGCGGCAGGCTCACCGCGACGGCCAGGAAGATCGCGGGCAGGCGCGGCGTCATTTCAGGATGTCCTTCATCTCGGCGTTGAACGCTACGCGGACATGCTTGCCGATGGAAATCCTTTTCGCCCGGTGGTCGTAGCGCCAGTCCACGCCGGTGGCTTCGAACTCGTCGTTGATCACGCGGATGGCATCGGGACCGGTCACGGCATCCTCCGCGAGGTGCACGGTGGCGGTCGGACTGAGGATGAGCGTCTCCACCTTTTCGTTGTCCGCCTTGCCGGGGAAAATGGAAAGCGTGAGTTCCTTGACCGCGATGGTGTCCGGGGCGTTCCGCGCCTCGGAGGCGCGCACGAGCCAAGCCCGATGATTGTCGGCCGTCCAGCTGGTCGTGCTGAAATTGATGATCGGCCGGTCCGACGAGACCTCGGTGGTCGTCGCGGCGGCGGCTGCCGGCAGCAGCAGGAGGAGAAACCGGCGGGGGCGGGACATCACGAGGGAATCATTGACCCCGATGGGCGAGGATATGTTCACATATCTCGCGCACCGCTCCGTGGCCGGCCGGGCGGCGGGGCACCACTGTGGCCGCCGCGAGGGCCGCAGGCATCGCGCCGGCGGGCGCCACGCCGATGCCCGCCCAGGAAATCGCGGGTGCGTCGATGTCGTCGTCGCCCATGTAGCAGACCTGGCGGGCGGTCACGCCCAGCTGCGAGGCAAGTTCCTGCAGCGCCATGAGCTTGTCGGTGCGGCCCTGGACCACGTGCGGGATCCGCAGTTCCGTGGCGCGCGCGGTGGTGGCGCCCGAGGCGCGGCCCGAGATCCAGGCGACGGCGATGCCGGCTTTGCCGAGGCGCACCAGCCCCATGCCGTCGAGGATGGAAAAACTCTTGGTCTCCCGGCCGTCGCTCGTGATGGCCACGGTGCCGTCGGTCAGCACGCCGTCCACATCCATGGCGAAAAGGCGAATGGCGGCCCAGCGGGCCTTGAAGACCTTGGATTGCGAATTGCGGAGTGCGGATCGAGGTTGCGCCACGGCAGGCAGCTTGGGTCGCCAATCGGCGATCGCCAATCTGAAATCCGCGATTTGTTCAGCCCAGCCAGCCGGCGATGGCCTCGACGATCTTGTCCTGCGAAGGCCGGTACACCGCCTCCAGCGCCGGGGCGAACGGCACGGGCAGGTCGAGCGCGGCGATGCGCAGCGGGGCCGCCTTCAGCGTGCCGAACATCTCCTCGGTCAGGCGGGCCACCAGTTCGGCGCCGAAGCCGTGCGTCCGCCGGCCCTCATGAATCACCACGAGGCGACCGGTGCGCGCGAGGGATTCCTTGATGGCCTCGAGGCGCAACGGGGCGAGCGCGCGGAGGTCGAAGAGGTCGAACGACCACTCGTATTCCGACTGCAGGTAGTCGCAGGCGCCGGTGGCCAGCAGCACCATTTCGCCATAGGTGACAAGCGTGGCCTGGTCGCCGCGGCGGAGGTACGCCGGCTGCCAGACGTCGCGGAAACCGGCGTCCCAGCGCACCGGCTGCTTGCCGCGGCGATAAAGCGCCTTGTGCTCGAAGAGGAGGACGGGGTTGTCGTCCTCGTACGCGGCGAGCAGGGCGTTGAATGCATCCTGTGGATTGCTGGGGTAAAGCGCCTTCAGCCCGGGAAAGGACAGGAACGCCACCTCGAGCTCCTGCGAATGAAATGAGCCGAAGGTCAGCCCGCCACCGCACGGCAGGCGCAGGACGACCGGGCATTTCTGACCGGAGCGGAAGTGGTAGGTCGCGGCGTTGAGGACGATCTGCGTCGTGGCATCCGTGGCGAAATCGGCGAACTGGAACTCCTCAATCGCGCGGTGGCCATTGACGGCGAGGCCGAGGGCGTAACCCGTGCTGGCGGATTCGCAGAGCGGCGTGCTGAACACCCGCGCGCGCCCGAATTTCGCGACGAGGCCTTCGGTGACCTTGAACGCACCGCCGTAGGTGCCGATGTCCTGGCCGAGGACGATCGCCTCGGGCCGCTCGGCAAGGATCTTGTCGAGCCCGAGGTTGAGCGCCTGCGCGAAATTGGCCGACACCGGCGCCGCGGGTGTCGGCTGCCAGGGCAGGGACGGCGCCGGGGGCGCGAAGACGTCCGCCGCCATGCCCGCGGGATCGGGCGGGGGCAACGCCAGCGCGGCCTGGATCGTCTCCTCCACATAACCGCGCACCTCGGCGTCGATCGCCTCGAGTTGGGCCGCGTGCCCCGCGGCGGCCAGGCGAGCGCGAAACTGCGGCAGCGGGTCGGCGGCGAGGATGGCGTCGGCTTCGCCGGGTTTCATGTAGTCGCAGGTGTCGTAGGCGGCGTGGCCGCGCAGGCGGAATGTCCGCGCCTCGATCAGCAGCGGGCGGCCCGTGCGCCGGGTCCGTTCGATGGCGTCGGCGAGCGTGCGCAGCACGTGCGCGGGGTCGCGGCAGTCGAGCGCGAAACCCTCGAGGCCATAGCCGCGGGCGCGCTCGAAGAGGTCGGTGCAGGCGAACTGCTCGCTCACGGGCGTGGAATAGGCGTACCCGTTGTTCTCGATCACGAACACGACCGGCGCCGGCAGCAGGGCGGCGAGGTTGAGCGACTCATGGACATCGCCCGTGCTCGAGGCGCCGTCGCCGAAAAACGTGAAGCCGACGGCCGGCCGGCCGAGCCGGCGCTGCGAATCCGTGGCGCCCACGACATTCGAGAGCATGATGCCGAGATGGGAGATCATCGGCAGGCTGCGCGCCCCGGGGTCGCCGTGGTGAATGTTGCCCTCGCGGCCCTGGGTCGGGCTGCCGGCGTTGGCGAAATACTGGCAGAGATGTTCGCCCAGGTGACCGCTCCAGATCAGGTGGCCGCCAAGGTCCCGATGGGAAAAGGAGACGACGTCGACCGCCTTGTCGGCGAGGAGGGCGAGTGGGACGATCAACCCCTCGTTGCCCTGGCCGCCCGTGACCGTGCCCTGGATCAGGCCCTGGCGAAAGAGTTCGAGGATGCGATTGTCACTCGTCCGGGCGAGTTGCATCCAGGCATAGGTGAGCAGCAGGCTGTCGGGGGAACCCAAGTCCGGCGGCCGAAGATCGCGGTGACCGAACCGAACCGGGGTGGAGGGGAACGTCATCGGCGGCAAGTTGCCTCCCGGTCCGCGAAGTTCGAGGAAAAAGTAGCCGGGTCGCCGGGGTCCCGGGAAATTAGTGCATTTGGGCTAGGAGGCTGGCGGGGCGGCCGGGCTGAAGAATTTCCGGGCGGCCGCCAGGTCGCCCGGCACCAAGCCATGGCTCGCGGCGTGGATCTGCAGATCGACCGCGGCTCCCGCCGCGCGGAATTGCCGTGCGAGCCTCGCCGGATGATCGGCCGGCACGATCGGGTCGGCGGATCCGGATGATATCAGCACCCGCTTGGTGCGCAGGTCCGGCCGGCGGTCCGGTTCCAGCACGACCATGGGTCGGAACAACACGGCGCCGGACAAAACTTCCGGACGCAACCACAGCAATGCCGTCGCGATGTTGGCGCCGTTCGACAATCCCAGGGCGATGAGTCGCGACTGGTCGAGGCCGTGCCGGACGGCCGCCGCGGCGACGAAATCAGCGAGCACATGGGCGCGTCGCGCTACGTCGGCGAGATCGAACACCCCCTCGGCAAATCGCCGGAAGAACCGCAGCTGGCCGTGTTCGTTCACGTCGCCGCGCGGACTGAGCAGCGCGGATCCGGGCGAGAGCCGCTGCGCCAGCGGGACGAGGTCATTCTCGTCCCCGCCGGTCCCATGCAGCAGGAGCAGGGGGGGAGCCGACGGGTCGGCCCCGGGCTCGAAGCGGTAGGCGTAGGTGGGCGGGTTCATGTCAGCGCAGTTGGGGGAGTGCCGCCTCGATTTCGGCGCGAAGCGGTTCGAGTCGCGGCGGCAGCGAGAGGCGCTGGCCGAGTGAGGCCACGGGTTCATCGATGGCGAACCCGGGCTGGTCCGTGGCGATCTCGAAGAGCACGCCGGCCGGTTCGCGATAGTAGATCGACTTGAAGTAGGCGCGGTCGATCACCGGGCTGACCTGCAGGCCGCTTCGCAAGAGGGCCGTGCGCGCGGCGGCTTGCGCCGCGTCGTCCGGCACGCGAAACGCCACATGGTGCACGGTGCCCGCGCCGTTGAGTCCGCGGGGAAGGGCGGGATCAGTCAGGAGGTCAACGTACGTGCCGGGACCGCCGGCACCGGCCGCATAACGGGTGCGATGACCGGATTCGGCCACAAGGCGATAGCCCATGTCCTGCGTCAGCACCTGCGCAGTCTGCTTGCCGTCAACCAGGCCGAGCGTGGCGCTGTGGAAGCCGCGAATGGACCGTTCCGGAGGGATGGTGGCGGATGGTGCCGGCGAGCGCGGGTCGGATTCGGCTGTCGCCACCAACTCCAGCCGCAAACCATCTGGATCGGCGAAGGCCAGGACTTCGTCGCCAAAGCGCGATTCGACCGATTCGGTGGCCACCTTCATTTCATCGAGGCGTTTCTTCCAAAACGCCAGGGAGCCCGACGGCACGGAGAACGCCGTCGCATAAACCTGCCCGCTGCCGGGCCGGCCGCGACGCAGCCCGAACCAGGGGAAGAAAGTCAGTACGGTTCCGGGCGAGCCCGTATAGTCGCCGTAGTACAGATGATAGGTTCCCGGATCGTCTTGGTTGACGGATTGCTTCACGAAGCGAAGGCCGAGCATCTTCGTGTAGAATTCCATGTTCCGCTTAGTGTCGGAGGACATGGCCGTGATGTGGTGGAGACCGTGGACTTTTGTGTTCATGATATCGTTTGATGTTAAAGTATATGGGAAGATTAAGGTCAGCCCTGAACCCCGATCTTTTTGCAGAGCCGCCCGAAATCAGAAAGTTCGGTGGAGGATAGGACGCTCATTTCCTTGGTCACGTTCGCGACGACCTTGGGGAAAAGCGCGGCGATGAAGGCGTGGCCTTTTTCGGTCAGCTTCACGACGACGAAACGCCGGTCGGCGGGATCCCGCTCGCGGAGAACGTAACCCGCCTTTTCCAGGTTGTCTACGACGAGGGTGAGATTGCCGCCGCTCTTGAGGAGCTTCTCCGCGAGCTCGCTTTGGCAGAGTGGGCCGATGTGGTGCAAAGCCTCGAGGACGCCAAACTGGGTGACCGTCAGGCCGTCCGGCAGAACCGAATGGACGCGCACCGAGACCGATTCGGCGGCACGCGCCAGCTTGATGAATGCATTCAGGGCATTGATCTCGTCAAGACTGCCGCGGTATCGGGTTCCCATGCCGCAAGACGATGCTGGAAGATACTACGATGTCAAAGTAATTATCAAAACCACCCTTAATTACTACCGTAAGCCGTTAAACTCCATCGATCTTCTGAATCCTGGCAAGGTGCCGACCGCCCTCGAAGGCGGTCGTCAGCCACACGCGCACGATCTTCAAAGCTTCCTCTTCGCTGATGGTGCGCTGGCCCATCGAAAGGCAGTTGGCGTCATTATGGGAGCGATTCCAGATCGCCAGCTGCTCGTTCCAGCACACGCCGCAACGGATGCCTTTCACGCGATTGGCCACGATGGCTTCGCCGTTGCCCGAGCCGCCGAGCACGATGCCGCGCTCGAATTCGCCGCGGGCGACGGCCTCGGCTACCGGTCGGATGAAGTCAGGATAATCGCACGGCGCGTCGGAGTTCGTGCCGAAATCGCGCACGACGTGCCCCTCCGCGAGCAACATGGCCTTCACCTTTTCCTTGTAGGCGAAGCCGGCGTGGTCGGATCCGATGGCAATGGTGAATTTCTTCATGGACTGGCTTGGGTTAACCATGGAAGCCGCGCCGAATCACGGAAAATCCACCGCGGTCCGGCTAAGGGTGCGACTCGATGACGCGCAGGAACGCGGCGGTGTCTGCGAAGTTCGGAAACGTCGCCGTCGGGTGATGCGCGGCCAGTTCGGCGACGGAATATTTCCCCGTCGCGACGGCAATGGTGTGGGCGCCGATGACCTTGCCGCACTCGATGTCATGCGGCGTGTCGCCGATGATGAAGGTGTGGTCGGGCCGGAATTCGAGCCCGTGCCGCGCGCCCGCGCGGCGCAGGGCATGCGGACCGAGGTCGTTGCGCAGGTGACTGTCATCGGCATAGGCCCCGAACTCGAAGTAGTGCCAGACATTGAAATGGGTCAGCTTGATGCGCGCGCCGCGTTCGAGGTTGCCGGTCAGCAAGCCCTGCACGACGTCGGCATGCGCGCGAAAGGTCTCGAGCAACGCCGCGATGCCGGGCAACAACTGCCCGGGTTTTCCGTCGCGCAACTCGAGGGGCAGGGTTTCGAGGTAGGCTTCCAGGTAGTCGTGGACATTCTGCGGCGTATCCGGGAGCCCGACGACGCGCAGCACCTCGGCGGCAATCCATGAATCCGTACGGCCCGCCCAGTCGATCTGGCGCAGGTCGCAGGTCCGGCCGAAGCGCAACTGCAGGGCGCGCTCCATCGCGCGGAAACCCGCGCCATGCGAAACGATCAGGGTGCCGTCGATGTCCCAGAGGATGAGTTTCTTCACGGGGGCGAAATTCCGGGCCGGACGGCCGGACCTCAAGACGCAAAGCGCGCGGCTGAGCGCGGGCCGCGGCTCATTCGGCCTCCGCGTTGGCGGTCGTGGCGCTGCGCACGGCGCTGTACGCTGTCCCGCCAAGGATCAGGGCGGCGCCGATCATTTCCAGCGGGGCGAAGCGCTCGCGGAAGAACAGCATTCCGCCCAGGGCGATGCCGAGCGGGACCAGCATCTGGATCAGCGACCCCTCGGCGACGGGCAAGTCGCGGAAGGCGCGCGTCATCGCCAGCTGCCCGCTCCCGGCGGTCAGGCCCGCCAGGACCAGCAGCGCCCAGGCGCCGGCGGAAAGCGGCGCCAAGGTTTCGATCGCCGGCACCAGGCAGATGATGAGGCCGTAGATGCACTGGGCGGCGAAGATGGTCGACGTGTGCTCGGTCTCGTGCAGCTGGCGGATGGTCACGACGACCCAGGCGGACAGGAGCGAGCCGACGACCGCAAGGAGATCGTAGATGCCCGGGTGCACCCGGATGGAGAACACGTTTGTCAGCAGGCCGATCCCGAGCACGGCGGCGACGCCGCCCAGGAGGTCGGCCGGGCGCAGGCGCTCGCGCAGCATCCATGCCGCCAGCAGCGCCCCCCAAACGACGTAGGTGTTGCCGATGAACGTGGCCCGGCCCGCGCCGAGTTTGACGACGGTGAGGTAGGTGAGGTAGACGCCGATGCCGCCCGCGACTCCGCGTTCCACCAGCTTGCGTCGCGTGAAAAGATGTCCGGGCTGGAATTCGCGCCAGTAGACGGTGCCAATCATCGCGAGTCCGACGATGAACCGGGTGCAGGAGACCAGCCAGATGTTGGTGGTGACCATCGTGCCGAGGGCGCGCACGAGCAGCACGTTGGCCGTGAAGCTCGCGGCCGACAGCAGCATCAGGCTGACGGCGCGACGATGGCGTTGGGCAGGGGATGAGGTCATGAAAAAACCGCGCCTGGGTGGGCGCGGCCGGCAGGGGAATTCAGTTGTGCTTCGGATGTTTCAACTGCTCGCACGGCCTCGCCCGGGCGTCGGGAAGACGCCCCGCGGGGCGGGTCGACGGCGGGTCAGTTTGAGAGGCACGCACCGATTATTGCCCGGCGCACCGGGAGCGTCAACGGAGGCCTGCCCTGTGCTGCACGCCGGATGGGACGGGTGCACGGGTCAGAGCGCGTGAATGGCGGATTTGCTCACGGCCAGACCCGCCTCCTTGAGGGACTCGCTGACCGTCGGGTGGGCGTGGATCGTGCGGCCGAGGTCCTCGGCGCTGCCGCCGTATTCCATGTGCGTGACGATTTCGCTGATGATTTCGCCGGCGTTGTAGCCGAGGATCTGGGCCCCGAGGATCCGGTCCGTCTTCGCATCGGCGATGATCTTGACGAAGCCGTCGGTGGCGCCGATGGCGATGGCGCGACCGTTGGCAGCGAAGTTAAATTTGCCGACGTGGACGGCCAGGCCGCGTTTTTTCGCCTCGTCCTCGCCCAGGCCGACCGCGGCGACCTCCGGCTCGGTGTAGACAATGCCGGGCACCAGGTCCCAGTTGATGTGGCCGGCCTTGCCGGCGATCCACTCTGCGACGGCGACGCCGTCCTCCTCGGCCTTGTGCGCCAGCATTGGTCCGGCGACGACGTCGCCGATCGCCCAGATGTTCTTCGCCGTCGTGCGCAGGTGGTCGTCGACCTTGACGCGCTTCCGCTCGTCGAGTTCGACGCCCGCCTGCTCGAGGCCGAGTCCGTCCGTGTAGGGCCGCCGGCCGACGGCCACGAGGACCTGGTCGGCCGCGAAGGAGAGCTTCTCGTCGCCCCGCTCGGCGGTGAGCTGCCCGCCGGCGAAGCCCGTCACCCTGGCGCCGGTCTCGATGCGCAGGCCCTGTTTCACGAGCAACCGGGTGTAGGCACGGACGATGTCGTCGTCGTAGGTGGCGACGATCTTGGGGAGAAACTCGACGACCGTCACCTCGGAGCCGAAGCGCGCCCAGACGGAACCCAGCTCGAGTCCGATCGCGCCGCCGCCGACGACCACGAGTTTCTTGGGCACGGCGGCGAAGGCGAGCGCCTCGTCGCTCGAGACGATCGTCCGGCCGTCGAACTTCATGAACGGCAGCTCGACCGGCGCGGATCCGGTGGCGATGACGTAGTGTTTCGCAGTAAGTTTGGTCGTTTCCTTCTCGCCGCGCACCTCGATCTCGGTCGGCGCGGTGAAACGCGCCGTACCCTGGAACACCGGGATCTTGCGCGATTTTGCCAGCAGGCCGACACCGCCGACGAGCTTGGCGACAACGGCGTCCTTGCGCTTCAGGATGGCGGCCAGGTCGGCCTCGACGCCGGCAAGCTTGATCCCGGATTCGCCCGCATGCTGGCGGGCCCAGGCAAACTGCTCGCTGGTGTGCAGGAGCGCCTTGCTCGGGATGCACCCGATGTTGAGGCAGGTGCCGCCGAGGGTCGCGCGTTTTTCGACGAGCGCCACCTTCAGGCCGAGCTGCTGGGCGCGAAAGGCGCACACATAACCGCCGGGGCCGGCGCCGATGACAACGACGTCGTAGGTGTCCATGGCGGTCAGACGCCGACCAACAGGCGGGCGGGATCCTCGATGACCTGCTTGATGCGGACGAGGAACGTGACGGCCTGGCGGCCGTCGACGATGCGATGGTCGTAGCTCAAGGCGAGGTACATCATCGGGCGGATGACGACCTGGCCGTTCACCGCGACGGGGCGTTCGGTGATGGCATGGAGGCCGAGGATGCCGCTTTGCGGGGCGTTGAGGATCGGCGTCGACAGCATCGAGCCGAAGATGCCGCCGTTGGTGATGGTGAAGACGCCGCCGTCGAGGTCAGTCAGCGTGATCTTGCCCTCGCGCGCCTTGGTCGCGGCGCCCGCGATGGCCTTTTCGATGCCGGCCAGGCTGAGCTGGTCGCAGTCGCGAATGACGGGAACCATCAGGCCCTTGTCGGTCGAGACCGCCATGCCGATGTCGTAGTAGTGATTCTGGACGACGCTGTCGCCGTCGATGCGGGCGTTGACCTCGGGCACTTCCTTGAGCGCATGCACGACCGCCTTGGTGAAAAAGGACATGAAACCAAGCTTCACCCCGTGTTTCTTCACGAAGTCTTCCTGGTATTTCTTCCGCAGCTCGATGACGGCGGAGAGGTCGCACTCGTTGAAGGTCGTGAGCATCGCCGCCTCGTGCTGGGCGGCGACGAGCCGGTTGGCGATCGTCTGGCGCAGCTTGGAGAGCTTGGTCCGGGTCTGGCGGGCGCCGGACGGAACCGAAGACGGTGCCTCGCGGGGTGGGGGCGCCCCGCCTCCCGGAGCATCGGCTGGCTTTTCGCCTTTTGCCTCCGGTTTCTGGCCGGCCACGGCAGGCGCAGACGCGGCTAGCATGTCGCCTTTGGTGACGCGCCCGCCTTTGCCGGTGCCCGCCACGGTGGCGGGATTGATACCGGTCTCCGCGGCCAGGCGCCGCACGGCGGGCCCACTTTCTCCCGGCGGGCTGCGCGGCGGCTCCTCCCGCGATTTTTGCGCGGGGGCCGCGGCGGGAGCCGGGGCCGTGGCGGCCTCATCGATCGTGGCGACGACCTGGCCGATCTTCACGTCGGCACCGGCCTCGACCAGCAGCGTGATGCGGCCGGCGCTCTCGGCCGTGCCTTCGGCGGTGATCTTGTCGGTCTCGAGTTCGAACAGCGCCTGGTCCTTCGCGACCACGTCGCCGTTCTGCACGTGCCATTTGGCGAGCACGCCGCTCGTGATGGATTCGCCCATCGGGGGAATTTTGACTTCGATGGCCATGGGAATGATCAGAGGGTGAAGGCCTGCTGGAGAAAACCGGCGAGTTGGAGCCGATGCAAGGCCAGGGAACCGACCGCAGGCGAGGCGGCGGCCTCGCGGCCGGCGTAGACCAGCTTGCGGCCGAAGATCTCCTCGAATTGCGGCGCGAGGTGCGCCCAGGCGCCCATGTTCTGCGGCTCCTCCTGGCACCACACCAGCCGTGACTGCCGGCCGTAGGCGTC
This sequence comes from Lacunisphaera sp., assembly GCA_035496355.1. Classification (GTDB taxonomy): domain Bacteria; phylum Verrucomicrobiota; class Verrucomicrobiia; order Opitutales; family Opitutaceae; genus Lacunisphaera. Next base: position 50,184 of record DATJES010000002.1, read on the forward strand.
GGCCAGCTCGGCGAGGCGGTTGCGGTGGAGCGGATAGAGCTGCTCGATCCGGATGATGGCGGTGTCGGCCACCTTGTGGCGCTCGCGATAATCGCACAGGTCGTAATAGACCTTGCCCGAGCAGAAGATCGCCCGCTCGGCCTTGCCCGCGGCGACGGGATCGTCGATGATCTCCTGGAAGCCGCCGGTGGTGAAGTCCTCGAGGCGCGACACGGCCGCGGGGTGACGGAGCAGCGACTTTGGCGCCATGATGATGAGCGGCTTCTTGAAGTCGCGCTTCGTTTGCCGGCGGAGGGCGTGGAAGAATTGGGCCGGCGTGGTCAGGTTGGCGACCTGGATGTTGTATTCCGCGCAGGCCTGGAGAAAACGCTCGAGGCGGGCCGACGAATGTTCCGCTCCCTGGCCCTCGTAACCGTGCGGCAGCAGCAGGGTGATGCCGCTGTTGCGCTGCCACTTGGATTCGCCGCTGGTGATGAACTGGTCGATGACGACCTGGGCGCCGTTGGCGAAGTCCCCGAATTGCGCCTCCCAGAGGCAGAGCATCTCCGGGTAATCGAGCGAATAGCCGTAGTCGAAGCCGAGCACGGCGGCCTCCGACAGGAGCGAGTTGTAGACGCAGAAGTGCGGCTGGTCGGGCGCGAGGTGGCCGAGCGGCTTGTACTTGGCGCCGGTCTCGACGTCGGTGAACACCGCGTGGCGGTGCGTGAACGTGCCGCGCTCGCAATCCTGGCCGCTCAGGCGAATCGGCGTACCGTCGAGCAGCAGCGTGCCGAAGGCCAGCGCCTCGCCCATGCCCCAATCGTAGGGGCCGCCGTGCTTGTGGGCCTCGGCGCGCGCGTCGATGAAGCGGCGGATCTTCGAATGGACCTTGAAGCCCGCGGGCACGGTCGTGAGCGCCGCCACGACGCGATCGATCGTCGCCGGCGGAACGGCGGTGACAACCGGGGTGTGCGTGTAGACCGGCTGGAAGACGGCGGTGGAACCCTTGAAGGCCGCGGTGGCGGGGTTGTCGGCGGCGGCCTTGCGCTTCTCCGCCTTGGCGGCCTCGCGGGTTTTGGCCTTGGCGAGGTTTTCGTCCAGGGCCGCGGAATACTCCGCCTTGATCGCCTCGCCCTCGTCGGCGGTGATCGTCCCGGCGGCGATGAGGCGGCGGGCATAGAGGGCGGAGACGAGCGGGTGCGCCGCAATCTTGCGGTAGAGCATCGGCTGGGTGAACGAGGGCTCGTCGGTCTCGTTGTGGCCGTGCTTCCGGTAGCAATACATGTCGATGAACACGTCGCGCTTGAATTGCACCCGGAAGTCGACCGCCAGCTGCGCGATCAGGCACACGGCCTCGGGATCGTCGCCGTTTACGTGGAAGATCGGGGCCTCGATCATCTTCGCCACATCGGTGCAGTAACGGGTGGAACGCGCGTCGGCCGGGTCGGTGGTGAAGCCGATCTGGTTGTTGATCACGAAGTGCACGGTGCCGCCCGTGCGGTAGCCGGGCAGCTGCGAGAACTGCAGCGTCTCCGCGACAATGCCCTGGCCGGCGAGCGCGGCGTCGCCGTGGATGAGCACGGGCATGACGGCGCGCCGCTCCTGGCGGTCGTCGCGGATCCGCTGGCGCGCGCGGGCCTTGCCCTCGACAACGGGATCGACGATCTCGAGGTGCGAAGGGTTGGCGGCGAGCCGGACCTCGACCTTCTTGCCGGAGGTGGTGGTGAGAACCGACTCGTACCCGAGGTGATATTTCACGTCGCCGTCGCCCGCGACCGTGTCGGGAATGTAGTTCTCCGAAAACTGCTCGAAGAGCAGGTCGAACGACTTGCGCATGACGCTGCACAGGACGTTCAGGCGGCCCCGGTGGGCCATGCCCATGACGATTTCGGCCACGCCGGCGGCGGGACAGTGGTCGATCACCGCGTCGAGCGCGGCGATGATCGTCTCGCCGCCCTCGAGCGAGAATCGCTTCTGGCCGACATACTTCGTGTGCAGGAATTTTTCAAAGAGCTCGGCCTTGTGGACGCGGCGCAGGATCCGGATCTTTTGCGGCTTGGTGAACTTCGGCTGGAGCCGGGTCGATTCCATGCGCTCCTGCAGCCAGCGCCGGCAGTCCTGGTCCTGGATGTGCGCGTATTCGACGCCGACGTGGCCGCAATAGGTCTGTTGGAGCGCGGCGACGATCTCGCGCAGCTTCATCTGGCCGCCGCCGAGGAAGGTGCCCGTGTCAAAGACGGAATCGAGGTCGGCCTCCGCGAGGCCGAATTGCGCCAGCTGCAGTTTGGGCTGGGGGAGCGGCGGCCCGCTCAGCGGATCCAGGTGCGCCTGGGTGTGGCCGATGGCGCGGTACGCATTGATGAGGTAATGGACGTGCGCCTGCTTCAGGCTGTCCTGCGCCATGGCGCCGGCTGGCGCGGCGGACGGCGCCTGCCCGCTGCTGGCCAGGGTGAAACCTTGGAAGAAAGCCCGCCACGTCGGGTCGACCGACTCGGGATTGTCGAGCCAGCGCTGCTGGTATTCCTCAATCAAGCCGGCGTTGGCGCGCTCGGAAAGGGATGCGGGTTTCATGCGGTGGGAAACGGGTATCGCCGCTTGCGTTGACGGACACGCGCGGCAACGGTGGAAGGTAAATGGGAGCATCCACGCTTCACCGAGACAAGTTGAATTGGGTCCGACGAGTTCGACAGGAGGGATTCACCCCGCGCTGGATTCCGGCGTAAGCATAATTACTTTCGCAATCTCGCCATGCCTGAAACCGAAATCAAAGCAGCCCTAATCCGTTTGCATGCGGGGATAAAGGATTCTGATGGGACGGCGATCTCGTCCGCCTTGGGCGCGCTGGACGACCTGCTCGCCGCTCACCGACAGGAGATCCATCCGCAGCTCGCCCATTTCCTTGCCGGGAGGAGCTATGCCAAGGCCCTGCTGTTCCTGGGCGGTGCCGACGACATGACGGCGCGGCCGGCGTCGCCGCCGCAAGGATGTGGAGGCGGCCATGGCTGAAGGCGGAAAGATTCCCACCGATGGCGGACAGGCCTTGGGCCAGAACCCATTCGGCACCTTGGAATCGTCGGGATTGCCTTCCTTGGCCAGGGCCCCGGAGTCCAGGCCCGTCGGCGCCGGCGGCAAACCGGCGCCGGCGAAGAACCGCGGCCGGGTCGACATCCTGCGCGAGACCGCTGGACGCGGCGGCAAGACGGTGACCGTGGTGACGAACTTCACCGGCATTGGTCTGCCCGAAAAGGAACAACTGGCGAAGAAGATGCAGAAGGCCTGCGGAGCCGGGGGCACCGTCAAGGACGGCCGGATCGAAATCCAGGGGGACCGGCGCGAGATCGTCGCGCGCATCCTGACCGAGGCTGGCTTTCGTCCGGTGCTGGCCGGCGGTTAGGCCGCCAAGCCGGCCGCCAGCGCCAGCGCGCTCTTCGCCCGATTCATGATGTACAGGTGGTACCCGGGCGCCCCGTTGGCGAGCAGGCCCCGGATCTGCTCGAGCGCCCAATCGAGCCCGATCATCTCGACGACATCCGCGTTTTCCGCCGCCACCTCGAGGCGGGTGACGAGCTGGGCCGGCAGGCCCGCGCCGCACATCTCCGTGAAGCGCCGCACCTGTTTCAACGAGAGCACCGGCATGATCCCGGGCAGGATCGGTACCGCGATGCCGGCGGCGCGGCATTTTTCGACGAAGCGATAATACCTCGAGTTGTCGAAGAAAAGCTGGGTCGTGATGAAGTCCGCGCCGGCCTCGACCTTGCGCCGCAGGTTGACGAGATCGGCTTCGAGGGAAATCGCCTCCGGGTGCTTCTCGGGATAGCCCGCGACGCCGAGACAGAAGTCGGCGTGGCGCGATTTGAGCAAGGCGACGAGTTCGTTGGCGTGGTTCAACCCATCCGGCGCCGGGCGAAACTGGGTGTCACCTTTCGGCGGGTCGCCCCGCAGGGTCATGATGTTCCGGAATCCGTCCGCATGCAGCTGGTCGGCGATGCCACCAAGTTCGCCGCGGGAGTGACCGACGCACGTCAGGTGGGGCATCACTGTGAATCCGAAATCATCCTTCAGCAGGGTGCTCGCCTTCGCGGTCCGATCCCGGGTCGTTCCGCCCGCGCCATAGGTCACGGAAACAAAATCGGGACCGATGCGCTTCAAGGCGGCCGCTGTCTGCCGGAGAATCTCCATGCCTGCTTCGTCCTTGGGTGGGAAGAATTCAAGCGAACGCACGGGCCGCTTGGCGGCGAGTAGTTCCGAGATTGGCGGATTCGCTGGCACAGCTGAATCAATGCATCTGTATTCGATGATATGTAAAGCCGAGAGTTCGCCTACGGCGCTTCCTCTGAAGACGCAGTCACTTCCAAGACCATGTGCGATTCAGTATCTAGCAACATCTTAACTTTAAAATACGGAGCACGCCAACGGGCATGGGTGCGAATGAATTCCTCGGTTGGCTTTGACTTGGTCAGAACGAGATAGCGCAGGCCCGTGCGCTGCCAGCGTTCGGCGATTTCTTTGGCGGGACGATGGGAATCAAAGAGCCAGGCGACATCCGGCGTCCACAGCGGCACTGTTTCGGTGCCAATCTCCTCGAGCACGCGTGGGAGACCGGCGTTGTCGGTGATCACCCGCGCACGTCCGGGCAGCGGCCGCAGTTTGGCGAGCAGCGCTTGATTCTCGGCCTGCACCGCCGCGTCCAAATTCCCACCGGCACCGGTCCATTGGCGCCAGGGCACACGATAGGGATTTTCGGGCAACACCAGCGTCTTCGGCAGCGACTCAACGACCAATCCCGCTAGCACCACGGAAACCAGGGTTGTCATGCTTCCACCCGGCACAAACAAGCCGAGCGAATAGGCGGCGACGACGGACAGCAGGGCCAGCGCCGGGCTCAACACGCGGAGCGAGTAGAACAACCCTCCGGCGGTATAGAAAACCGAGGCAAACCAAAGGATCGCAATCGGCACGACCAACCACGCCATCGGCCGTGCCTCCGGCAGGCGTTGGATGAGGAGCGCGACGAGGGCGAAAGCTCCGAGCACGGCGGGAAATGCCCAGAGCAACGCATAGCGCCCGAGCGCCCACCACGTGCCGGCCGACCAGACATCGAACCGATTGCCGGCGCGGAAGAGATCGTTCCAGTCGGAAAAGTTGACATTGACGGGCACCAACCCGCCCAGCCCGAGGCTGTACACGGGATTGCCGGTCAGAAGGAACACGCGCAACGGCCAGGCGAGCGCCAGCGGCACCGCCAATGCGGCGAGCAACGCCACGCGCTTTCGGGGCAAAGTCGTGGCGGCCGCCGCCACGACGACTGCAGCCAGCGCTGGTCCGTATTCGCGGGCGCCGGCGCCGACGACGGCGAAGGTCGCGGCGAGCACGATCCAGCCACGACCGTGATCCACTCGCAGGTGGTGCACGCACCACGCGGCGCCTACGAGCGCCAGCGCGGTCAGGCCGGTCTCCTGTCCAATGACGACCGACCAGGTCAGCAACGGGCAGGCGGCGGCGAGCAGAACGGCGCGGCGGGCGACGAGCTCGCCGCCCCAGCGGCTCCCGAGCCGCCAGATCATTTCGTGCAACCCGAGCAATTGCAGGACGACCACGGGCGTGGTCCAGAGCGCCTGGTTGCTGCCGGCGCAGGCATAGGCCCACGCATACAGGCTCGCGACGCCCGGCGGGATACTCTCCGCCCAGAAATACCGGACGAAGTCGGCGCCGCTGCGCGGTGGATAGAAATCCAGCGTGCCGAAGCGCAACATTTGCTCCGCCAGCCAGCTCCAGCGAAAATTGACGTCCGGTCCGCTGAGTGGCTGGGCCAGCAACCGCCAGGCGACCACGGTCCAAAACGCCAGGTAGAGCGGCAGCCAGCCGCGCATCCGGGTGAAGCAGGAGAACGATGAACTCAGCTCCGTCGCCGGCGGCCGGGCCTTGATCGCCCGCAGGCCGAGCGTCACGAGCGCGAGGCCGCCGGCGAGCGTGTACAGGGAGATGCTGACGCTGCTGCAGGCGAACAGGAGCACGAGCGCATAGAGGATCGCGGCGGACGCGGCGAAGGCCGCGGCCAAGGACCAAGGCAGGCGCACCGCGCGGAGGAGCATCGAACCCGGCAGCACGAGTCCGGACAGCATCAGGGCGAGGCGGAACGGAGTCTCGAGAAGGACGGGCCAGTCCATGCGTCGACGCGACGATGAGCCGGCGTGGCGCGCAACGCAATGGTGGACCGGAAACCGAAAACTGCAGGGCGGGACCGCTGATGCCGCCTTGGTCGCGGCGGGGCCGCCGAGCCCGCCCTAAACCGGGCCGGCGGCGGCCTCGCGGGTCTTTTCGGTCTTGAGCCGCAACTGCCCGCAGGCGGCGTCGATGGCGTGGCCCTTCTCGCGGCGCAGCGTGACCGACACGCCGCCCTCGTCGAGCACGCGCGCGAACCGCTCCTGGCGCTCGACGGCCGGGCGTTTCCACGGCAGCCCTTCGACGGTGTTGTAGGGGATCAGGTTGACGTGTGCATGCAGGTCGCGCGCGATGTCGCGCAGCCGGTGCGCCTGGTCGAGCGAATCGTTGAGGTCCTCGATGAGGATGAATTCCAGCGTGACCATCCGGCCGTGGCGCTCGGAAAATTCGCGGACGGCCGGCAGCAGCTCACCCAGCGGCCAGCGCTTGTTGACCGGCATGATCTGCTCGCGCACCTCGTCCGTGGCGCCATGCAGGCTGATCGCGAGGCGAAAACCCAGCGGTTCGGTCGCGAGCTGCCGGATGCGCGGCACCAGGCCGGAAGTCGACAGGGTGATGCGCCGCGCGCCGAAACCGAGGCCCCAGGGCGCGTTCAGGATGGTGAGGGCGCGCAGGATGGCGTCGTAGTTGTGCAGCGGCTCGCCCATGCCCATGACCACGATGTTGTCGAACGACGCCAGCTCGGCGCGGGCGCGTGGGGTCCGGGCATCCTCCTGCGCGCAGACCTGGATCAACTGGTGGACAATCTCGCCGGCGGTGAGGTTGCGCTTGAGGCCGGCCAGGCCGGAGGCGCAGAACTTGCAGCCCATCGCGCAGCCGACCTGCGTGGAGATGCAGATGGTCTTGCGTGAATTTTCCTGGCCGACGCCGAGCTGGGGCGCGCGGATGATGACCGTCTCGATCAGCGCGCGATCGGCGAGCTCGAGCAGGAGCTTGTCGGTCACGTCCTCGGATTGCTGGCTGAGAACGAGGGTCGACGGCCTGAGCTCGAACGTCTCCTCCAGCCAGGCGCGGAGCGGGCGGGAGAGGTTGCTCATCGCGTCCCACGAGGCGACCCGCTTCTTGTACAGCCACTCCATGATCTGCCGGGCGCGAAACGCCGGGTGACCCTGGCGCGCGAGAAGCGCGGTGAGCGACTCGAGCGTCTCGCCGTGGATGGCGGGTTTGGCGGCGGTGGGCGGCATGGCGGGCAGATTGACTTGGACACGATTGGCAGGAATGCGCAGAGTTCAACACCAGCATGAATCGCATCCACCGGCACATATTCGCCAACGTCGTGCTGACGTGCGGTGCGTCCGTGGGCATGTTCGCCTTTGTGCTGATGCTCGGCAGCGCGCTGAAGGACCTCCTGGGCCACGTGCTTGCCGGCCAGCTCGCGCCGGGCATCGTCCTCCGGCTCGTCGGGCTGACCATACCCGTCGTGGTGTCGTATGCGCTGCCGATGGGCATGCTCTCCGGCATCCTCCTCGTCCTCGGCCGCATGTCCTCCGACCGCGAGGTGACCGCCTTGCGCGCATCGGGCCTGAGCGTCGCCTGGCTGTCGGCGCCGATCCTGTTTTTCGGCCTGTTGGGGACCGTGTTGTCGGTGCTGGTCAACTTCGAGTTCATGCCGCGAGCCAAGGTCGCCTATGAGCGCGAGCTCGCGGAGGCGGTGCAGCAAAATCCCCTGAGCTTCATCACGCCCCGGACCTTCATCCGCGACTTTCCCGGCCTGGTCATCTACGCGGGCGAGAAGAACGGGAACCAGCTCAAGGATTTCTGGCTGTGGGAGCTGGACGCCTCGGGCCGCGTGAAGCACTTCGCCCGGGCCGAGGCCGGGCGGGTCGAATTCGATTCTCCGAACAACCGGCTGGTGCTGACCCTCTTCAACGCGCGGGGCGAGCCGCGCAACGCCAAGGACCCGGAGAATTACTCCGTGCTCCAGGGCACGTCCACGGCCCAGCAGGCGACCTTCGATCTGCCGCTCGGCCGCCTCACCGGCGCCGCGACGGTCAACGTGAAGCAGAGTTGGCTGACGTTCAACCAGCTGCTCGCAAAATGGCGGGAGCTGCGCCAGCCCGACCCCAAACTGACTGCCGAGGAGCGCGACCGACAGCGGATGCGGATTCAGGTCATAATCCACGAGAAGTTCGCCACCGCCTTTTCCGTCCTCTCGTTCGCCCTCATCGCGGTGCCGCTGGGGATCAAGATCTCACGCAAGGAGACCTCGGCCAACCTTGGCATCGGGCTCGGGCTGGCGATGGCCTACTACTTCGCGACGATCGTCGTGAGCTGGTTCGACAATGCCACCGCCCTGCGCCCGGACCTGCTGATGTGGGTGCCCAACCTTGGCTTCCAGGCCCTCGGCTTCTGGATGTTCCACCAGGTCGACCGCGGGAAAGCCTGAGTCAGGCCGCGGCGCCCTGGGTCGCCACAAGCCCCGAGCGGCCGTCGATCGGCTCCTGCGCCAGTGCGCAGACCGGCACCCGTGCGCGCGCGGCCAGCAGGTCGCGGGCGGACCGTTCCAGCGAGACGACCGTCACGCCCGCCTGGTGGATCGCGGCGAGCAATTCCTGGAAGAGCGCGCGCCGGCCCAAGCCCTCGATCTCGGCGTGCAGCGTGTAGACATTCAGCGCCTCGGGCCGCAGGAGTGACATCAGGTGCGGCACGAGCCGGCGGTCCGGAAATTCCGGGCGGCCCATCAACTCGTCGAGGGTGGGCAACGTCGTCGGGATCTCGAGGGTCTGGAAAGTCCGGCCGGCGCTGCGGGCGAAGAACGGGCCCGTTCCGCGGGTGTCGCTCGCATAGAGCAGCCCGGCCGCATCGTAGACCTCCCGGCTGAGGGCGTTGGCTTGCCAGCCCGCCGCGCCGGCGGTCGGCGCCTCGCAGGCGAAGATGCGCCGGAACTCGGCGCGGGCGGCGTCGAACTCCGCGGCGATCTCCGCCCGGCCCATGCGGTGGACGTAGTCCTGCCAGCGATAGTGGTTGTAGCAGTGGATGCCGACCTCGAAGCCGGCGTCGCGCACCGCCCGGATGACCTTTTCATTGCGCCGGCCGATGTGGGGCGCGGGGAGCAGCGTCCCATTGAGCAGCGTGCGCACGCCGTAGAGTTCGACGATGCTGGTGCGACCGACCTTTTGCAGGAACCCGGGGCGCAAGACGCGGGTGACCGCCCGGCCGGTCTGGTCGGGCCCGAGGGAAAACAGAAACGTCGCCGGCACGCCCGCGGCGCAAAGGTCGGCGAGCAGGTTCGGGACGCCCAGCCGGGTGCCGCGGTCGGTGTCGATGTCGATCTTGAGCGCGAGGCGGACGGCCATCGTGACCTAGTCGAGCGAATAGTCCTTGTGCGCGAGGTGGTAGTCGAGCGTCAGGCGGATGGCCTTCTTCAGGTCGACCCGCGGGTTCCAGCCGAGCTGCTTGCGGGCGTGAGCGATCGACGGCACGCGCTTCTGGATGTCCTGGTAATATTTGCCGAAGTACTTCTTCGAGGGCACGACGACGACTTTGGCGCGGCGCGCGTGCGCGGCATATTCGGGGAACTCGCGGAAGGCGGCGATGATCAGCTGTGCGAGCTGGGCCACGCTGACCTCGTTCCGCGGGTTGCCGAGGTTGAAGATCTGGCGCGACGCCCGGCCGCCCTTGTTCTCGATGATGCGCAGGAGCGCGTCGACGCCGTCGTCGATGAACGTGAACGAGCGCGTCTGCCGGCCGCCGTCGACCAATTGGATCGGCTTTTCGAAAAGCACGTTCGAGATAAACTGGGTGAACAGGCGCGAGCTGCCCTCCTTGGCCTCGAAGACATTGTCCAGCTTCGGTCCGATCCAGTTGAACGGGCGGAAGAGGGTGTAGTCGACGTTGTCGCGCACCCCATACGCGTAGATGACGCGGTCGAGGAGCTGCTTCGAGCAGGCGTAGATCCAACGCTGCTTCTCGATCGGGCCATAAACCATGTTGCTGGTCTGTTCGTCCAGCACGCGATCGGGCGACATGCCATAGACTTCGGAAGTGGACGGGAAAATGATCCGCTTCTTGTACTTCACACACTGGCGGACGACGGCGAGGTTGGATTCGAAATCGAGTTCGAAGACGCGCAGCGGATCCTTGACGTACTGGGAGGGGTTGGCGATCGCCACGAGCGGCAGCACGGCGTCGCACTTCTTGACGTGGTACTCGATCCACTCGCGCGAGATCATCACGTCGCCCTCGACGAACTTGAAACGCCGGTCGCCGAGCGAATCGCCGAGCTTGTTGTCGCCGATGTCCATGCCGTAGACCTCCCAATCGGTCTTTTGCAGGATGGCATGCGTGAGCGAGCTGCCGATGAAGCCGTTGGCGCCGAGGATGAGGACTTTGGTGGGCATAAATCAGGGTTGGTTAACCGCGAAAAACCGGAAAAGCCATGCAAGAATGGCCGCGCCGATCACACGCCGAGCCGGGCGCCGGGCGGCAATGCCCGCGGCTCGCCCCGCCACTCGGTGCGGGTGAGTTCAAGCGCGCCGTCGCCCGTGGCGACCACGAGCGGCGCGGCGGACAGGACCTCGCCGGGGTGGCCGCGCCGGCCGCGGGTCGCGGGCGAGTCGGGCTCAGCCCACCAGACCATGAGCCGCGCGCCGCCGACGTCGGTGAACGCGCCGGGATATGGATCGGCGACGGCGCGAATGAGGTTGAAGATCCGGCCCGTCGGCTGGTTCCAATCGATGCGACCGTCCTCGGGCTTGCGGCCGCCGAAATAGGTCGCTTGGGACTCGTCCTGCGGCGTCTCCGGCGCCGTGCCGGCGAGCAGGGCGTCGATCTGGCGGGCGAGGACCCGCCGCGCGCACGGGAGCACCTTGCGGAAGGCCTGTTCGGCCGTGTCGCGCGGGCCGATGGCGACGCCCTCCTGATCGACGATGGCGCCCGCGTCCGCGTTCTTGACCATGCGGTGCAAGGTCATCCCAACCCGCGGCTCGCCGTGGAGCACAGCCCAGTTGATGGGGGCGCGGCCGCGGTATTTCGGCAGCAGCGAGCCATGCATGTTCCAGGCGCCGAGGCGCGGGAGCGCGAGGATCTTCGTGCCGATCATGTGGCGGTAGTAAACCGACAGGATGAGGTCGGGCTGCCACCCGGCGAGGCGTTCGCGCCATTCGGGCGTGTTGACCGACTCCGGCGTGTGGACCGGAAGGCCCTTGGCGCGGGCGGCGACCGCGGGCGTCTGGAACCAGATCTTCTCGCCCGGCTGGTCCTCGTGTGTGACCAGGGCGACGACATTGTCGCCGCGTTCGAGCAGGAGCGAGAGGCAATCATAGCCGACCTCGCTGTACCCGAAGAAGACGATGCGCGGCCGGCTCACTCGGTGGCTTCCAGCACCTGGCTGACGAAATAACGCTGGCGCGCGCGCACGACCTGGTAGGTGCGGCCGATGTACTCGCCGATCAGGCCGATGCCGACCATCGTGACGCTGAGCAGGAAGAACAGGATGCCGAACAGGGTGAACACACCCTCGACCTCGGCGCCGAGGAAGAGCCGGCGGTAGGCCAGGACGAGCACGAGCAGGAGGCTGCCGCCGGCGCAGAGCATCGAAAACATCGTGAAGATCTGCAGCGGCGCGAGCGAGAAGCCGGTGATGAGGTCGAAGTTGAGGCGGATGAGCTTGTACAGCGAGTAATTGGAGACCCCGGCATTGCGCTCGTCGTGCACGACCCCGACCTCGGCCGGGCGGCTGCTGAACGAGTAAGCCAGGGCCGGGATGAAGGTGTTGATGGCCCCGCTGCGCACGATCGCGTCGATCACGGGCCGGGCATAAGCGCGCAACATGCACCCCTGGTCGGTCATGACGATGTTCGTCGTGCGGCTGCGGACAAAGTTGATCAGTTGCGAGGCTACGGTCCGGAACAACGAATCCTGCCGCTTCAGCCGGTAGCCGCCGACGTAATCGTGGCCGGCGTCGATCAGCGCGAGCAGCTTGGGGATCTCCTCGGGCGGATTCTGTAGGTCGGCGTCGAGCGTGACGACAACCTCGCCGCGCACGCGCTCGAAGGCCGCCATGATCGCCATGTGCTGGCCGTAGTTGGCGTTGAATTCGATCACGCGCGTTTCCCGCGGCCGCGCCGCGTGCTGCGCCGCCAGCAGTTCGCGCGAGCGGTCGGCGCTGCCGTCATTGGTGAAGATGACTTCATAACGCCGGCCGAGGGCGTCCAGCACCGGATAGAGGCGGCCGAACAGGGTCGGCAGGTTCAGCTCCTCGTTGTAGACGGGGATCACCACCGAAAGCTTGACCGGCGGAGGGCTCATGATTTCAGGTGCCGGCGGAGCACGGCCACCAGGGCCGAGGCGGCGCGATCGACGTCGGCCGGGCTCATCGCCGGGAACAGGGGCAGCGTGAGGATGTTGCGGCCGGCCTGTTCCGCGTGCGGGAAATCGCCGGGCTTCCAGCCGAGGCGGCGGTAGAGCGCGAACAGGTGGATCGCCGGGTAGTGCACGCCCGTGCCGATGCCGGCGGCGTGGAGCTCCGCCATGATGTCGGCGCGCTTCACCTTCAGCCGCGCCTCGGGCAGGACGACCTGGAACATGTGCCAGTTGCCGTCCGTGAAATCCGCCACCGGCAGCTGCAGCCCGAGGGCCGCCGCACCGAGCCGGTCGAAAGCGGCGAAATAGGCGCGCGCCAGCTCGCGGCGCCGGCGATTGAACTCGTCGAGACGGGGCAACTGGCCCAGTCCGACGCGCGCGGCGACATCGGTGAGGTTGAACTTGCCGCCCACCAGCTCGACTTCCATGCCGTCGAGGCCGGTGCGGACGACGCCCTGGAGCCGGTACTGCTCGGCCAGCTTCGCCTCGGCCTCCGTGTTCAGCACCAGGCAGCCGCCCTCGATCGTCGTCACATTCTTGTTCGGGTGGAAGCTGAACGAGACGAAGTCGCCAAACGAGCCGATGCGCCGGCCGCGCCACGTGCTGCCGAAAGACTGGGCGGCGTCCTCGACCACACGCAGCCCGTGCTGACGCGCGACGGCGTACAGGCGGTCGCGATCGACCGGCAGGCCGGCGAGGTCGACGGGAATGAGGGCGCGCGTGGCGGGGGTGATCGCCGCCTCGATCCGGTCGAGGTCGAGATTGCGGGTGACGGGATCGATGTCGACGAACACCGGGCGCGCGCCGACCTCGAAGATGACGTTGCTCGTCGCGACCCAGGAAAGGGGCGTCGTGATGACCTCGTGACCGGGGCCGATGCCGGCGATCCGCAGGGCGATTTCCATCGTGCAGGTGCCGGAGTTGAAGGCGCGCACCGGCCGGCCGCCGCAGAACTCGGACAATTTCGCCTCGAGCGCGCGGACCTGGGGGCCGGAGGTGATCCAGCCGGAGCGCAGCACCTCGGCCACGCCCGCGATGGTCTCCTCGTCGATGGTCGGCCGCGTGAACGGCAGGTAGGGCAGCGGGGCGGCGGCGGGAGCGGCCGGGATTTTCGCGGGCGCAGGCATTTCAGGGCTGGTTGCTCAATAGGTAGTGGGACCGGCTCTCCTCGAGCAAATAATAACGGAAGGTCGGATCGGCGTAGAGCTTCACGGCCTCCTCCGGCCGGATGACCAGCCACACGCGCGCGGCGCCGGACCACACCCGGCGAAACGCCGCCTCGTCGATGAACCGGCCGCTGGCCTGCGCGACGGGATCGATGGCCACTTCCAACTCACCCGGGTTGCCGACCAACCCGACCTCGGTTTCGGCATAGTAGCTGAAATCGTGGAAATACTCCGCGTAATGGAACACCAGGTCGCCGGGCCGGGCATGGCGCGCATAGTAGTCGGCCAGCAGGCGGGTGCCCGGCTTGGCGATCTTGTCCTGGGAATCCGCCAGGGCGAGCAGGAGCACGGTGATCGAGGCGGCCATCACGCCGATCGAGGCGAGCGCGGGCTTGCGGCGCCAGAGCCAGTGCACCACCACGGCGCCAGCCACCAGCGCGACGGCGCAATAGAGTCCATCCGGGCGCAGCGCCTCCAGTTGCTCCGGGCGGCGAATGAGGCCCGGCCGAAGCACGGCCCAGGCCATCCCGAGGCCGAGCAGGCCGCACATGATCGAATACGTCCACACGGCCGCCTTCATGCGCGGCCGGTCGTCCGCCGCCACGACGCGCGCGATCCAGGCCCCGATCACCACGGCGAGCGCCGGGAAGACCGGCAGGATGTAGGGCACCAGCTTCGAGTGCGACTTGCTGAAAAAGACCAGGATGAACGCGACCCAGGTCACGAAGTACCAGGCGTCGGCATTTTCCTTCCGCCGGGCCCAGCCGCCGGCGACCGAGTCGCGCACGGCCGGCCAGAGAAAACCCATCCAGGGGAACATGCCGCCGACGATCACCGGGAGGAAGAACCACCAGGGCTCATAGCGATCGTGGCCCGCGGTCGTCGTGAATCGCTGCCAGTGCTCGTGGAGGAAGTAGAACCGCGCCCATTCGGCATTGCGCATGGCCGCGAGCACGTGCCACGGCACGGCGATGGCGAGAAAGAGCAGGGCGCCGGTCGGCAGGTAGAACGGACGCAGGCGATGCCATTGGTTGAACACCAGCAGCCACAGGAACATCACGGCGCCGGTGACGAGGAAACCGATCAGCCCTTTCGACAGGGTCGCCAGCGCCGCCGTGGCATACAGCCCGTAGAACAGCCACCGGCGCCCCGCCCCGGGCGGGGCGCGCACGCCGAGAATGAAGCAGAACAGCGTGGCGGACATGAGGACGGACACGGTCATGTCGAGCGTCAGGATCCGCCCCAGCGCGAAATAAAGCAGCGATGTGCCCAGGACCATTGCCGACATCAGGCCCGCCCTCCGGCCGTGGAGGCGGCAGCCCGCCCCATAGGTCAGCAGGACGCCGCCGAGGGCAAAGAGCGCCGGCACCGCGCGCATCGCGAATTCGTCGCGCCCGAACACCTTTTGGAAGCCGGCGAGAATCCAATAGACCAGGGGGGGCTTCTCGAAATAGAGGACGCCGTTCAGGCGGGGCAGCACGTAGTCGCCGCTCGCGATCATCTCCCGCGGAATCTCCGCGTACCGGCTCTCGTCGGGATTCACCAGGGACGAGTCCCCCAGCTGGAAGAAGTACAGGAGGCCGAAAACCAAGGCCAAGGCGGCCAGGTCTCGCCGGCAGGTGGGGACTGGGTCCGGTTCGAGCATGTAGCGGGCGGAAATGAAACGCCATTTGTCACCGGGTCGCAAGCGCAGTTCCTCCTCGCGGACGGAAACTTCCGCGGCTGGGCGGGGTCTCGGTGTTTCTCATTGCCCAGGGATGGTGCTCCGCGCCATGACTGTCGCGTTGGCGTAACTTGCCGGTGTGGCGCCCGTCTCAAGCGATGTGCCTGTTGCCACAAATCTATGGACCCAGCTGAAGCTGCCTTCGACGTGGCCGCCTGCCTTGAACGCGTCCGCCTACGCGACCAGACGGCCGCGCGGCAGCTGGTGGAGCACCTCTATCCGCTGGTCATCCGCATCGTCCGGTCGCACCTGCCCCGGCGGGTGGCGGAAGAGGACCTCGCCCAGGATATCTTCCTGAAAATGTTCACGCGCCTCGAACAGTACCAGGGCAACGTTCCTTTCGCGCACTGGGTCTCCCGGATCGCGGTGACGACCTGCATCGACCAGCTACGGGCGCAGAAGCGCCGGCCGGAGTTCCGCTGGGCCGACCTTTCCGAGACCGAGGCCGAGGTGCTGGACCACGTGCTGGCCGACGAACGCGAGGCCATCCCGGGCGACGCGCTCGCCGCCCGCGAGTTGGTCCAGAAGCTCCTGGGCCAGCTCAAGCCGGACGACCGGCTGGTGCTGCAGCTGCTCGACCTCGAGCAGAAGACCCTGGCCGAGATCAGCGCCCTGACCGGCTGGAACCAGACATTGGTGAAAGTCCGCGCCTTTCGCGCACGTCGGAAATTGCAAAAACTATTCCAGGACCTACAAAGCAAGGAGAAGTCATGAGCCGATTCGATTCATCGTGGCAGAGACTCGTCGCCCTGGCGCGCCAGGCCCCCGCCGACCCGCGCGACGAAACGGCGCCGCTGGGGTTTGGGACCCGGGTGGCGGCGCAGGCGGCCAGCCGGACGGCGACGACGGGTTGGACGCTGTTCGGGCGCCTGGCCCTGCGCGGCTTGCTGGTCGCGGCGGCCTTCGGGGTGGCGGCGATCGCCCTCAATTATTCCGTCCTGACTTCCGACCAGTCCGTGGACTATGCCGCGGTGGACACGGTGGGCGACCTGCTCGATTTCTCCTGAGATGACCCAACCGTGGAAAGTGGTGCTGGTGTTGATCGGCATCTTTTTGGCCGGGGCCGTGACCGGCGGGCTGGTGGTGGCCCGCTACGGGCGCGAACTGGTCGCCCACCGGCCGATGCCGGACCAGTGGGCCACGATGCAGTTGCGGCGGCTGGCCGAGCGGTTGGACCTGACGCCCCAGCAGCAAGAGGAGCTGAAACCGATTGTGCGCCGCAACATGGAGGAGCTGCGCAAGCTGCGGAATTACGCGATGTCCGAATCCCGCACCGTCTTCGAGCGCATGCAGCGTGAGATCGAGGAGAAGCTCACCCCCGAACAGAAGGCCAAGTACCAGCAGATGCTGAAGGATTTTCGCGACCGGGCCCGCCGCGTCTTCCCGGACCGGCCCTGGCGCGGTCCCGGCGGCCCCGGCGGATCGCGGTTCGACCATGAACGATCGCCCGGCCGCCCGGGCGACGAGGCGCCCGACGACCGTCCGCCGCCGGAAAAGCCCGCGGACAAGCCACCCGGCGTCTGAGCGGCACCCGCGGCGCGACGGCGCCCACATTTTGGTTGAAAGGCGAAGGGTCGCACCTACGTTCCGCCTTGGCCAGGCGCCATGCATGCGCAGGCGCGTGAACCCCGCCAGGGCCGGAAGGCAGCAACGGTGACGACGTCCTTCCAGTGCCGTGGATTGCCTGGCCACTTTTTTGGAATTTAGGGTTTGCGCGGGCCGCCTGGGGGTTTGGACTCACGCTTCGTGTCAGGCACCTACCAGGTCATCGCGCGCAAGTGGCGCCCGCAGACGTTCGACGACGTCGTCGGGCAGGACCATGTGGTCCGAACCCTGAAAAATGCCATCGCGCGGAACCGCATCGCGCACGCCTACCTGTTCGTGGGCCCGCGCGGCACGGGCAAGACGAGCACGGCGCGGATCTTCGCCAAGGCCCTGAACACCACCGGGGGCCCGAAAGCCGACTTCGACGTCAACGACCCGATCTGCGTGTCCATCGCGGAGGGCTCGTGCCTCGACGTCATCGAGATTGACGGCGCCTCCAACAACGGCATCGAGCAGGTGCGCGAGCTGCGCGACACCGTCCGCTACGCGCCGGCGCAGGGCAAGTTCAAGGTCTACATCATCGACGAAGTGCACATGCTCTCGACGGCGGCGTTCAACGCGCTGCTGAAGACCCTCGAGGAGCCGCCGGCCCACGTGAAGTTCATCTTCGCCACGACCGACGTGCAGAAGGTGCTGCCGACGATCATCTCGCGCTGCCAGCGGTTCGACCTGAAGCCGATCCCCAGTGAACTCATCGTGCAGCGGCTGAAAAAGATCGCGGCGGCCGAGAAGATCAAGGTCAGCGACGCGGCCCTGGCCAGCATCGCCCGCATGGCCGACGGCGGCATGCGCGACGCCCAGTCGATCTTTGACCAGATGATTTCGTTCTGCGGCGCCGAGGTGGGCGAGGCCGACGTGCTCGACGTCTACGGGCTGGTGGCGGCGGAGAAGATCGCCGCCCTGGCGGCCGCCCTGGCCGCGGGTGACCACAAGAAACTCGTCGAACTGGTGGACGAGGCCGACGAAAACGGCCGGGACCTGTACCGCCTGCTCGTCGATGTGCAGACGCACGTGCGGGCCGCGTTGCTCGATGCGATCGCCAAGGGCGGGAACAGCGCGGCGCTCGGCGTGGCCATGACCACCGAGCAGCTCACGCGGTTGCTCGACGGCTTGCACGAAGGCGAGGGGGGCGTGAAGCACGGCCTCTCCGAAAAGATCAATTTCGAGGTGGCGTTGCTCAAGGCCGTCGAAGCCAGCCGCGCGCGGGCGATCGACAGCCTGATCAAGGAGATTGCCACGCTCGCGGAGGGCCTGCCGGCCGACGGCTCAAAAAAAAACGACTGACGGGGCCGGCTGAAGCCGCGAACCCGGAGCAGGGAGCAGGGAGCCGGGAACCGGAGGACGAAGCGCCGGCGGCGGTCGCCGGGGAGGCGCCGGCCGGGCCGTCGCCCGAGGAGGAGGCGGCCTTTCTCGCGCAGGAGCGGGAGAGCCCGGCCGCGAATACGCCGATCCCGGCCCAAGAGCCGGAAGCGGCCGGCGAACTCCCGCCGATGGACGACCTCATCCAACGCATTCCGGCGCCGGCGCGCGCCGCCATCGATGAGCTGTTTCGCGCTCGGTTCGTGACGGTGAAGCGCGTGCCGAAGTCGGCGCTCAAGCCCTGATCACGCGGGCCAGGACCGGCCGAGTTCGCGCCGGCCGGCCAGCGAACGGAGATACAGGTAGGTCTCGGCCGGCACGCCGACGTAGGGCGGCTGCAGCGCCACGGCGACGCGCTCGTAAAGGCCCTCGGCGACTCCTTCGAGTTCGTCGAGCGCGGCCAGGCAGGCCGGGTCCACCTCCCACAATTCACCGAGCACCTGCCGCCCAGGCTCGGCCGATCGAACCATCCCGGGGTAGTCGCCGAGCGAGAACAGCGTGTAGCCCTCGGCCGTGCTCGCCGGCCCGAGCCGGCGCTGGCCCGCGAGATAGTGGTGATTCTCGTGTCCGGTCTTTAGGGTGCCGTAGACGAAGAGGCGGGTCATGACACGGCCGCCGGCGGCGCGGCGAGCTCGACGACCAGGGCGGTGATGTTGTCGCGGCCCGATCGTTCGAGGGCGGCGGCGATCAGGTGCGGCGCCAGCGGCGCGACCTCGGGCTCGCGCATCATTTCGTCGAGGTGGCGATCCCACATGCCGTCGATCAGGCCGTCGGAACAGAGCAGGAACCGGTCGCCGGGGCCGCAGGGCAGGGCGCCGAATTGCGGCTCGATGAACTGGTGGCCGGCGCCGAGCGACTGATGGAGGACATTGCGCATCGGATGATCGCGCGCCTGGCGCTCGGTCAACCTCTGGTTGCGCCGCAGCCAGCCGACGTGGCCGTGGTCGTGCGTCAGTTGCACGAGGCTGCCGCCCGGCGGCAAATGATAGATCCGGGTGTCGCCAATGTGGCCGAAATACATCCAGCCCCGGGTGAACCAGCCCAGGCTGAGGGTCGTGCCCATGCCCTGGCATTCCTCGTAGGATGCGCCGAGGTCGATCAGGTCGTCATGCACCGCATGGAAGAGCTCCTGGAGCACGCGGTCGTAGCCGCTTTGCGGCCCGGGCGCGGCGGTGCGGTAGATCTTGGGCATCTGAAACGTGATCTTGTCGATCGTGATGCGGCTGGCGAATTCGCCCGCCTTGGCCCCGCCCATGCCATCGCTCACGGCAAAGAGGAAGTCCGCGCGCGCCGCCGACGCCTCGCCGGTCTTGCCGAGGTAGCGCACCTCGCGCCCGTCGAATTCAAGCGCCAGGAAGGTATCCTCGTTGTTTTTCCGGACGCGGCCGCGATCGGTCAGCCCGGACCAGCGCACGTGCGGCGGCGCTGGCCGCGGGTCGATGGCGGCGGGGTCGAGCAGGGTGGCGAACTCGAAATCGATGACGCAGAAGCGCCCGTCGGTGCGTCGGTAGGTGACGTTGCGGATGTCGGGGTCGTCATGCCGGACGCCGAAGGATTCGAGTTCCGTAAAGATCTCGTTCCGGCGCTCCGGGTTGAGCTGGTCGACGCGCGAGCCGCAATTCGAGGTCGTGATCTTGAGGGTGGCCTCGTCGGCCTCGAGCAACCGGGGCACGAACGGACACCCGCGCTCCTCGAGGTAGCGCAGGACGCGCACTTCGTTGAAGAATCGCTCGTAAGCCTCCGGCCCCCGAAAGGTTTTATGGACCCGCCCGTCGAATCCGATGCGCACCTGGGCCCGTTTGGTGTCCTTCACCTCGTGCATGTTGGGCAAACATTGGCCGCCCGGGTGTCGACGCAAGCATGCGATTCCAGCCGCTCCGGAGGCTCCCGGTGTAAAAGCTGAGTCATGCGCCCAAAATCGCTTGGCCTCTGGCATGTGAGGTGCTGAATTGCCCGGCAGGTTCAACCCTGTGCCGGCGGCGCTTCGTCGCCGGTCGCGGCGGGACCCTTACCCTCTACCAACTCGAATCATTATGGCTAAATACAAACTGGAATACATCTGGCTCGATGGCTACACGCCCCTCGCAAGCCTCCGCAGCAAGACACAAATCAAGGAATTCGCGAGCTTCCCGAAGCTGGCGGACCTCCCGCTCTGGGGCTTCGACGGCAGCTCGACGCAGCAGGCCGAGGGCAAGAGTTCCGACGTCGTGCTCAAGCCGGTGGCCGTTTATCCCGACAGCACCCGCAAGAACGGCGTGCTGGTGATGTGCGAGACGTTCCTCCACACGGGCGAGCCGCACCCGTCCAATTCGCGCGCCACCATCCCGGATGACCCGGACACCTGGTACGGTTTCGAGCAGGAGTATTTCCTGTGGAAGGACGGCGCCCCGCTCGGCTTCCCGGCCGGCGGCTTTCCGGCCCCGCAAGGCCCGTACTACACGGGTGTCGGCTTCAAGAACGTCGGCAACGTGGCCCGCGAAATCGTCGAGCAGCACATCGACCTCTGCCTCGATGCCGGCATCAACCTCGAAGGCATCAACGCCGAGGTGGCCAAGGGCCAGTGGGAGTTCCAGATCTTCGGCAAGGGCTCCAAGAACGCCGCCGACCAGCTCTGGGTCGCCCGCTACATCATGAGCCGCCTGTGCGAAAAATACTGCATCGACATCGAATGGCAGTGCAAACCGGTCCGCGGTCCGTTTAATGCCCCGTTGGACTGGAACGGCTCGGGCATGCACACGAACTTCTCGACGAAACACATGCGCGAGGTGGGCGGCAAGGCCTACTTCGAGGCCCTCATGGCGGCGTTCAACAAATACCGCGACGAGCACATTGCCGTCTATGGTCCGGACAACCACATGCGCCTCACGGGTCTCCACGAGACGCAGTCGATCGACAAGTTCAACTACGGCGTGGCCGACCGCGGCGCCTCGGTGCGCGTGCCGCACAGCTTCGTCAAGAACGACTACAAGGGCTACCTCGAAGACCGTCGCCCGAACTCCGCCGCCGACCCGTACCTGGTCGCCGGCCGGATTCTCAAGACGATCCAGACCGTGCCCACGAAGTGACGCCGCCCGGCCCCGGCGCCGGACCGCGTGCGAATTCCAGGCCGCCCGACGCAAAGTCGGGCGGCCTTTTTCGTGCCCGCACCGGGCCGTGGCCGCCGCCAAAAACCAAGCCGCGCCGGAGGGCGCGGCTGAGACCAGACTGGATGCTTCGGCTTTTTTCGGACGCGCCTCGCGTCACTTGATGGCTGCCTTGTAGTTCGCCTCGGCGGCGTCCCAGTCGACGACATTCCAGAACGCCGCGATGTAATCGGGCCGGCGGTTCTGGTAATTCAGGTAATAGGCATGTTCCCAGACATCGAGGCCGATGACCGGCCTGCCCTCGAGGCCGGCGACGGCCTTGCCCATGAGCGGGCTGTCCTGGTTGGCGGTCGAGCCGATCGCGAGCTTCTTGTCCGCCCCGACCACGAGCCACGCCCAGCCGGAGCCGAAGCGCGTCGCCCCGGCCTTGGCAAACTCCTCCTTGAATTTGGCGAAGCCGCCGAGCTGTCCGTCGATGGCGGCCGCCAGGGCGCCGCGCGGGGCGCCGCCCTTGCCCGGGCCCATGATGGTCCAGAAAAACGAATGATTGCTGTGGCCGCCGGCATTGTTGCGGACCGCGCCGCGAATCGCCTCGGGCACCTTGCCGAGGTCGGCGATGAGCGTGTTGACGTCGAGGGCGGCCAGCGCCGGCTGGTCCTTCAACGCATTGTTGGCGTTCGTGATGTAGGCCTGGTGATGCTTCGTATGATGGATCTCCATCGTCTTGGCGTCGATGTGCGGAGCGAGCGCCTCGTAGGCGTAATGCAGTTTCGGGAGTTCGTATGCCATGTTCGTGGTGGGTTTGAGTTGAATGGGCCAATGTGCACGGGTGCGCGGTCCCGTCAACTGCCGGGCGCGTCACTCCTCGTTGCGCTTCAACTGGAAGTACGCGCGGAGCAGCTCGAGGCAGGGTGACGCGAGCACGCCGCGCGTGAGCTCGACGCGATGATTCGTTTGCGGCAGGGCATTCAGGTCGGTGGCGCCGCCGAGGCAGCCCATTTTCGGGTCCGGCACCGCGAAGACGACGCGCTTGAGTCGCGACATCAGCGTGGCGCCCGAGCACATCGGGCAGGGTTCCTTTGTGACATAGAGCGTCGCGCCGGTCAGCCGCCAGTCGCCAACGGCCCGCGCGGCCTGGCCCAGCGCGAGGATTTCCGCATGGGCGGTCGGGTCGCGCAGGCTGTCGCGCTGGTTGTGCGCGCTCGCGACGACTTCGCCGCCGAGTTCGATCACGGCGCCGATCGGGACCTCATCCTGCTGCCACGCGTCGATCGCCTGGTTGTAGGCCAACCACATGTAAAACTCGTCGTCGCGGCGCAACTCGGATGGATGGACCTTGGCGAAGGGACAGGGAAGCGTGGGCCGGACTGGATCCATGGTTGACTGCGGAAAGCCTTGACTACGGCGGGAATTCCACAGTTACAAGGGGCTTTTATTTCGCACTCCTGCATGACCCAAACCAGCCCGCAACTCTCCTCCACCCATGTCTGACGGCAAAGTGATCGAAGTGGAGGGCAAGATCGTCACCGTGCTCCCCGGCACGATGTTTCGCGTGCAACTCGACAACGGGCACATGGTGCTGGCGCACATTTCCGGCAAGCTCCGGAAGCATTTCATCAAGATCGCCGCGGGCGACAAGGTGAAGATGGAGATGAGCCCTTACGACCTCGACAAGGCGCGGATCACCTACCGCATTCGCGAAACCAACGCCCCGCCGCCCGGGCCGCGCCGTCCGCGCCGCTACTGAGCCGCCGGGCTGGTCCCATGAAACCAGCGCGCGACCCGCACGAGTCCCCGGACCCGGTCGCCCTCGCGCCCGCGAGCTTTCAGGAGGACATCCGCTCCTACCTCAACACGATCGCGCTCGAGCGCGGCCTGTCGCGCAACACCGAGGTCTCCTATCGCGGCGACCTCGTGCAGGCCGCGACGTTCCTGAAGAAACACGGTGCGCCCGACTGGGCGGGCGTCACCGCCGCGCATCTCACCGCGTGGCTGCACTGGCTCAGCGACCGGAAGTTTTCCTCCAGCAGCCAGGCCCGGAAGCTCACGGCGGTCCGCATGCTGTGCCGGCACCTGCTCCGCGAACGCGTGCGCCCCGACGACCCGTCGGAGCTCCTTGCCGGACCCAAGGTTCGCCGCAAGCTGCCGCTGACGCTCTCGCCGGGCGACATGCGCCGGCTGCTCGCCGCGCCGACCGGCGCCGACGCCTACGCCGTGCGCGACCGCGCCATGCTTGAGCTTTTCTACTCGAGCGGGCTGCGCATTTCTGAGCTGAGCGCCCTCACGCTCCAGCAGGTCGACCTGGACCACGGGTTCGTGCGCGTTTTCGGCAAGGGCGCGAAGGAGCGCGTGGTGCCGCTCGGCACCAAGGCCCGCGATGCCGTCGCCACGTACGTCGCGTCGGCCCGGCCGCGTCTGGTCAAGCCGCGCACCGGCAGCGAACTCTTCATCAGCGAGCGTGGCCGCGCCATCTCGCGCAAGACCCTCTGGCACATCGTCAAGAAATACGCCCAGCGCGCCGGCCTCTCGCGCGCGGTCAAGCCGCACCTGCTGCGCCATTCCTTCGCGACGCACCTGCTCGGCGGCGGGGCCGACCTGCGCGCCATCCAGGAGATGCTCGGACACGCCAGCATCGCCACGACGCAGATCTATACGGCGGTCGAGAATTCGCGGCTCCTCGACCAGCATGCCCGCCATCACCCCCGCAACCGTCTCAAGCCATGAACGCCGTTTCCTCCGTCGCCCCACGTTCGACAGCGCCCCGGCGCTTCCGGCCGGAACTTGCCCATGCATAAAGGACGCCTCGAGGCCTTCAGCGACGGTGTGCTCGCGATCATCATTACGATCATGGTGCTCGAGATGAAGGTGCCGCATGGCGTCGACTGGGCGGCGCTGGGCCCGGTATTGCCGGTGTTTCTCTGCTACGTGCTGAGCTTCGTGCACGTGGCGATCTACTGGACCAATCACCACCACCTGCTCCAGGCCGTCAAACACGTCAACGGCGCCGCGCTTTGGGCCAACCTGCACCTGCTGTTCTGGTTGTCGTTGTTTCCCTTCGTGACCGGGTGGATGGGCGAGAACCATTTCGCCTGCCTGACGGTTGTCGCCTATGGCGTCGTGCTCATCGCGGCGGCGATCGCCTATTACGTGCTCGTGCGGACATTGCTCGCGAGCCACGGCGGCGACTCGACCCTGGCGCGGGCGATCGGCGATGATTTCAAGGGCCGCATCTCGATCGTGATCTACGCGTCGGGCATCGCCCTGGCGTTCTGGTCACGCTGGCTCGGCCTCGGCTTGTATGTTCTCGTGGCGATCCTGTGGCTGGTGCCCGACCGGCGGATCGAGCGCACGATCGCGACCTGACGGCTGGCTCAGCCGGGCCAGAGCGCGGCGGGCCAGTCGTAGCTGCCAGGTTTGATGAAAAGCAGGGGCCCGCCGGCACCCACGGGTCGCAGAGCTGTCACACCCGGCGCGGGCGCGGCCAGCACTGAGAGCCGCGACCAACCGGCGGCCGACACGATCGCGGCGGCGGTCGCCCCGCCTTCCAGCAGGAGGCTGCGCACGGCGCCGCGCCCGATGACCTCGCCCAATGCGGTCGCGAGCCGGGCGAGCAGCTGTTCCGGGCGCTGGCCGCCTACGGCTGGGCCGCTCCCAATTCCCACCAACGCCCGCCCCGCCTCGCGCAAGGCGCGATCGATGGCCGCGGCATCAGGCGGCAGCGAAAAGGCCGGGACTCCCAACGCCGCGGCCTGCTCGCGGCGTTGGTCCCACGCGGCCGCGCTGCCGCAGACCGCGAGAACCGGCCCGGCTGGATCGACGCTTTCCCCGCGCTCCGGCCGGCGGGCGCAGCGCACGGCCAGCAGGGCCGTGAAAAAATCGACGCCCCCGACGGGAAGGGTGGCATCGTCGATGGCACCAGCCTGGCCGAAGGGATCGGAAGTCGTGGTCGCATCGGGCGTGGCAACGCCGGTCAGGTCGCCGCCGAGCAGGTCCGCCACGCGCGAGCTGCGGCGCGGATGCTCGGGATCGCGGGCAAAGCCGGTCTCCGCCAACGGCACGCCCCCGATGAAATAGTTGCCCTCGCGCACGATCCGCTGCCGGGACGGATTGGCCGCCAGGATGACGATGCGGGACTTGCCGGCGGCTTGGGCAACCGCGCGCGCCTCGGCCATGACCGGGCCGCGCAGCACCGAGTCGCATTTCTTGAAGATCCACCGCGGACGGGTCGCCATCACTGCACGGGTGACCTCCGCGACGCGTCGGGCGGCGTCTTCCGCGGCCAGGGAGCGGGATTCGGTGGTCAAGCAGACCACGTCGGCTCCAACGCCCGGCGCAAAGGCCAGCTGCACCTCCGCGGTCAGGCCATGCCGCAGCGCCGCGCCGGCGAGTTCGGCCGCGCCGCTCAGGTCGTCGGCGATCACCGCGATCATGCTGCGGGCGAAGCCAGCCGGGCCGCGAGCCGCACGGCTTCGAACAGGCTGTTGGGATTGGCCTTCCCCTGCCAGGCGATGTCGAACGCCGTCCCGTGGTCCACGCTCGTGCGGATGACCGGCAGGCCGAGCGTCGTATTGATGGCCGAGTCGAAGGCCAGCGCCTTGAGCGGAATGTGCCCCTGGTCGTGGTACATGCAGACGAAGGCGTCGGTCCGCCGCCGGCGCTCCGGCAGGAAGGCCGTGTCGGGCGGCAGCGGCCCCTCGACCGCCACCCCGAGGCGGCGCGCCGCCTCGACCGCGGGCCGGATGAAACGCTCCTCCTCACCCTGGCCGAAAAGGCCATTTTCGCCGGCGTGCGGATTCAGGCCGCAGATCGCGAGGCGTGGCGCCCGCCCGCGCAGGCGCTGCATCGCCGCGGCGGTGAGCTCGATGACATCCAGGATGCGACGCACGCTGAGCAGGCCCGGGACCTCGTGGTAGCCGACGTGCACCGTGGCAAAGCTGCACGTCAGTTCGGGCGACGTCAGCATCATGCACGATCGCTCCGCCTTCATCCGCTCAGCGAAGATTTCGGTGTGGCCGGGATATTTGTGCCCCGCCGCATGCAGCGCTTCCTTGTTCTGCGGCGCGGTCGCGACGGCATCGACCCGGCCGGCCAGTCCCGCATCGATGGCCGCGAGGATGTAACGAAACGCGGCCTCGCCGCAGCGGGGATCGACGCGGCCCGGCGTCACCGCGCCGGCCTCGAGGCAACGGAGATCGAGGACCGCCGGGGCGGTCGCGAATGCGAGGTCCGTGACGACCGGCGTGGTGAAGGGCAGTCCCAGCTGTTCCGCCACGCGCCGCAACACGCCGGCATCGCCAAGAACGACCGGCACGCACTCGGCGGCGACGGCGGCATCGTTGAGCAGGTGCAGGCAAATCTCCGGTCCGATGCCGGCCGGATCGCCCATCGTGACCGCGATGCGTCTCGGGCGGGGCGCGCTCATGCGGACGGAACGGGATCGTCGATTTCCCGCTGGCCTTCGATGCCGCGGGCGCGTTGTCGCCGGTCCAGCAGGACGACCGCGAGCGGGCAGAGCAGGGCGGTGGTGATGACCGCGATCGAGATCTGTGCGGTGGCGGGGCCGACGATCGCCTGATAGGCGGCGGCGTGGGGTGAATGGGCGGCGGCGGCGGCCGCGGCGATCGCGGCGGGCGTGGCCGCGGCGTTGCCGGCCACGCTGGCTTCGGCCATCGCGGCGAGGCGCGAGCGAAAGCCGCCGGCCGCGAGGGCGAGCCACATGGCCCCGCCGGAGATAACCGTGGTCATGAGGCCCAGCAGCAGGCCGCCGAGGAGCAGGTTCCATTGGGCGAACACCGCGAGGTTCATGCCGGCGCCGAGCGCAAAGGCGAAAAAGGGCACGATGAGACGCTCGCCGGGCCGCAGGAACTCGCGCAACTCCTCGTCCAGATTGCCGGCGAGCAGGCCCAGCGCGAGCGGCACCAGCACCGCGAGGAAGACGACGGTCGGAAAGCGCTCACCCATGAGCCCGAGCGCGACGAGGGTCAGGAACGGCCCGTCATTGAGCGAGAGGACCGAGAGGGCGCCGATGTCGCTGCGAT
Organism: Lacunisphaera sp.; assembly: GCA_035496355.1. Classification (GTDB taxonomy): domain Bacteria; phylum Verrucomicrobiota; class Verrucomicrobiia; order Opitutales; family Opitutaceae; genus Lacunisphaera. The sequence goes on from DATJES010000002.1 coordinate 77,662, forward strand.
TGCCGTACTGCCCGGTGAGGGCGGCGAACAGCCCGCCATTGCCGTTGGTCATCGCGGCGACGATGGCGAGGGTCGAAAGGCCGAGGAACCCCTGGAAGGGATCGAGCCAGTGTCCGAGCAGCATTCCCGTGGCCGCACCGGCGACGAATTTGCTGCCGGTGAGGAGCACGCCCTTGCCCAGCGCGCGGGCGCCGACACGCACCGTCATCTGGCTGCCCACGCAGAACAGGAAAAGCGCAATCAGGGTCAACGCGCCGGTCTTGAACAGGCTCTCGGTGAACGAACTCACACCCTCGGCGGGCACGGCACCGAGCCGGAGAAACTCGAGGTGCCCGTTCTTCGCCGGCGAGGCCCCGAGGGCACGCAGCGCGGCTTCGACGGCCGGCAGATGGGCCTGGTCGATGGTGTTCAACGTGGCGCCCAGCAGCAGCGGGACGAGCATGAGCCCGCCGGGAATCCGCTCGAGGGTGGCCTTGATTCTCATCGGGGTGCGGGCGCGCGACCCCGAGCACGCCAGTTTGCGCCGGGGTCGTCAAGGCCCGCGCCGCGGTGCCTCACTTGCGTCCAAGCGACTTGTCCAAATCAGCCAGGAATTTCTCGTCGTCGGCCTTCTGCTTTTCCCAAGCCGCATACTCCGCCGACCACTGGGCGCCCGATGGATCGGCGCCGCCGACATCGCGTTCGGCCGCGGCCATCGCGTCGTTGGTCGTCTTGTACTTGCCGCTGGCGATGTATTGCCGCGCGCGGGCGGCGACTTCCTGGCGATAGAGCACGGCGTCCGCTCCAGCCACTGGCGGAGGCGGGCGGCGGACGCGGGTGTGTTGGGAGCGGGAAGCGCAGCCGGCGAGAAAGGCGAGCGCCACGGCCATCAGGGCCACGGCCCCGACGCGGGGTGAATGCCAGGAACGGGGTTTCACAAGGCGCCAACCTAGATGCCGGCGCGACCGGCGTCAAACCGTCCGCGGCGGATAAAGCGCGGCCAGTTTGCGCATCGTTGTCACATTGCGCATCGAACAAGTCGGCAGGCCCAGCGCCTTCATGGCCGGCGACGACCATACCTTCGACTCGTTGGTCTTGATCCGGCACAACCAGTAGAAATCGCGCCCGGCGGCCGCGAAGGCATCGACGGCGGTCGCGCAGGCGGCGAGCTGGGAAACCTGAGTCTGGCTGAGCGGCTCCTTGAGCATGACGGCATGTACGGCAAAGGCCCCCACGAGCGCGGCCGGCGAAAACGGCCGTGCGTTGGCGATTGCCGCGACCTCCGCCCGCGTGCGGAGGAACGTGTCGACGGGATAGCCGAGGGCCCGGGCGAGGGCCTGCTCGATGCGCGCCTCCAGGGCGGCCCGGTCGTCCGCGCGGTCCGAGAAGATCACGTTGCCGCTCGCGATGAAGGTCGCGACCTCGGAAAACTTCAGGCGCATGAAGATGGCGCGCAGCTCGGCCATCGGGGGCCGGCGGGCCCCGAGGTTGATGCCGCGCAGGAACGCAATGTAGTCGTGCCGGGCGGGGCGGGGCATGGCCGAGGACAAGACGCCGGCTGGCGGCCGTCAAGCCGGGCCGGTGATTTGCCTTGCCGGCGTTTGCGTGCTCATTGCGGTTCCATGCACGCCACGCCTGTCCACGATCCCGAGGCTCCCGCCGCGGAGCCGCTGCTCGACGCCTATTCCGCGGCGGTCACCGGCGCGGTCGCCACGGCTCACCCGGCGGTCGTCCACATCGAAGTCCAGGGCCAGAACGGCACCGCGGGCTCGGGTTCGGGGTTCTTCATCTCGCCGGACGGTTATCTCCTGACGAACAGCCACGTCGTGCACGGTGCGCGGGGCCTGCGAGTGTTTCTCGCCGACGGCCGCAAGCTCGAGGCCAGCCTGATCGGCGATGATCCCGCCACCGACCTCGCGGTGCTGCGGGTCGGCGCCGACGAGCTGTCGCACCTCGGGCTCGCGGACAGCGACGCCGTGCGCCCGGGCCAGATTGCGATCGCGATCGGTTCGCCGATGGGTTTCCAGCAGACCGTGACGGCCGGGGTCGTGAGCGGCATCGGCCGGTCCCTGCGGGGCGCCAGCGGCCGGCTCATCGACAATGTCATCCAGACCGACGCGGCGCTGAACCCGGGCAACTCGGGCGGGCCGCTCGTCGACACGCGCGGCGAAGTCATCGGCGTGAACACCGCCATCATCCGCCCGGCCCAGGGCATCTGCTTCGCCATCGCCAGCAACACCGCCCGCTGGGTGGCCGCGTGGCTGATCAAGGACGGACGCATTCGCCGCAGCTATATCGGGGTGGCCGGCCAGACCGTGCCGCTGATCCGCAAGGTGGCGCGCTTCCACAAGCTCGACCAGGAAACGGGAGTGCTGGTGGCCGGTTTCGAGCCCGACAGCCCGGCCGCGCGCGCCGGCCTGCTCGAAGGCGATGTCCTGCTGGCGCTCGATGACGAACCGACGCCGCGCGTCGATTCGCTCCACAAGCTGCTCACGGGCGACCGCATCGGGGAGCGGGCGATCATCAAGTTCCTGCGCGGCGTCGAACTGCGCCGCCACGCGATCATCCCACTCGAGATGCCGGAGCGGGCGGGGTAGGGCGGACTGGCGGCCCCGGCATCCAAGGTAGGGCGGCGACCCCGCTCGCCACCGCGGCGCGCAGGTGATTGCGCGCCCTACCTCGATCCGTTGAAAGGCGCGGCAAGATGGCGCCTCACGCGCCGGCCAGGTACGCCTGCAACTGGTCGAGCGTGCCGCCCCAGCCTTGGTTCATGCTGGGAAGTTTGTCGGCGAACACCTTTCGCTCCTCGTCAGTCGAGTCCAACGGGAGCCAGGTGATCGTCACGGTGGTTTTGCCGCCGGCTTCGGTGAACCCGATTATCGTGAGCAACTCCAGCGGCCAGAGGTCGGTCGTGAGCGGATGCCGCGTCGTGCCGCCAGCCGCGTCTGAAAAGGAATTCACCCAGACCAGCTTTGCCGGCGGGACGATCTCGCGATAGACGGCTTTGCCCCAGATTTCCTTCCCATCGGGCATCGTCATCACGTAGTGATTCATGCCGCCCGGACGGAAGTCGAACTGCTTGAAGGTCAGCTTGGCGCCCTTCGGGCCGAACCAGGCCATGAAGCGGTCCCGCTCGCTCCAGGCGCGCCACATGAGGTCGAGCGGGACGGCATATTCGCGGCGGATGACGAACGGTTTCGACTGCATGGCCGCGAGGTGCTCGGAGGCGCGCTCGAGCGTTTGTCGCCCGCCTTCGACGGCGCCGAATTCGCGGGCAACGAATTCCCGCTCCTTGGCCGAGGCGAACAGCAGCCGGCCGGTGAGCTTCGTCCGTCCGCCGGCCACCGTCTCGAAGGTCCAGGTCGCGGTGAAACTCGCGCCCGGTCCCTGTTCGCGGCCGCCCCCGTGGGTGAAGACGATGCGCTCGAGCGGGACGATCTCCTTGAACACGCTTTTGTTGGGATATTTCGTGCCGTCGGGTCCGCGCATTACGTGTTCCCAGACGCCACCGACGCGGAAATCCATCTTCTTGATGGTCGTCGTGAAGCCGCGTGGTCCCCACCATTGCGCGACGTGCTGAGGATCCGTCCACGCGCGCCAGACGAGTTCGCGCGGGGCGGTGAAGGTGCGGGAATGGACGATCTCGCGATCGGACGTGTCGGTGGCGGCAGGGACGTTAGTGGATTTCATGGGCGTGGAAGGGGCAACAAAAGGGGGGGTGAGCTTCAACGTTTGGCGGGGGGCCGGGCGGACCGCCGCACTGGTTTTTTCGCGGCCCGCGGGTTCCTGGCCTGGAGCTGCTCGAGGTACGCTCCGAGCCGGTCGAGGCTCTCCTCCCAGTGCAGTCGGTACCGTCCCAGCCAATCGACCGCCTCCTTCATCGGTGCGGCCTTGAGGGCGCAAGGGCGCCACTGGGCCTGGCGCCCGCGCTCGATCAGGCCGCTGCGCTCGAGCACCCGCAGGTGCTTCGAGATGGCCGGCAGGCTCATGTCGTGCGGTGCGGCGAGTTCCGAGACCGAGGTCACACCCTCGGAGAGGCGCGAGAGGATGGCTCGCCGCGTCGGGTCGGCGAGGGCGGCAAACGTGGCGCTGAGCTGGTCGGTGGGCATGACGGCCGTTTTATAGTTAACCAACCGGTTAATTAAAAATCGCCCGCCGTCAAGCATGATTGCTCACTCCGCGGATTGCCGGCCGGGGACGGATTTGACGCGGATCTTTCGGCGAAGGGATTGGGACGGCGACGGTGTGATGCTTCTTGTGCGAACACGTATTTTCCGGTTCCTGCGCGCCGCACGCCTCGGCGGGCTCGCCCTGCTTCCGGCGGTCGCCGGGGCCGCCATCAGCCAGCAACACACGTTCTTTCCCGCGGTGATCGAGGGCAACAGCTACCAGCTCGAGGCGACGCTTTATCGCCCGGACGACTTCGGCCGCCACCCGCTGGTCGTCATGAGCCACGGCCGCAACGGCATGTTCCCGGCGCGCAATCCGAACGAGGCGAACGGCTGCGCGCAGCTTTGCCGGGCGCTGGCGGACGAGGGCTTCGCGGTCGTTTTCTTCGTCCGGCGCGGCTACGGAAACTCCGACGGCCCGGATGTGGAGTTGCAGGATACGGCGGTGCGGAGCGGCCTGGAGGCGGCCAAGGATTACAGGGCGGCCGTGGCTTACTGGCGGGCGGCGGAGTTCGCGGAGGCGGACCGCGTGGTTTTGATGGGCCAGTCGCAGGGCGGCTGGTCCGTGCTGGCCTGCACCAATGTGGCGATGGACGGTGTCCTCGGCGTGGCGAACATCAGCGGCGGGACGAACTATCGGTTGATGGGCACCGGGGCCGTGACCGCAACCGTGCAGGACCATTGGGTCGCGGGCTGCAGCGAGCTCGGCGCCGGCGCGCTGGTACCGTCGTACTGGGTCTATGCGGAAAACGACCTCTCGATCAGCGGCCCGACCGCGCGCCGCATGTTCAATGCCTACACGGCCGCCGGCGGCTGGGCGTTCTTGGACATGTTGCCAGCCTACGGTTCGAATGGCCATGCCGTGGTCGAACGTCCCGACTTGTTCCTGCCCCAATTGGACGACTTCCTGGCGACCATCGGGTTTCGCGATGCAACGCAGACGGCGCCCGTGATCGCCCGCGTGAGCGGCCCGGCGAGCGTGAACCTCGGGGCCACGGCGGTGCTGACCGTCAGCTTGGGCGCCAACCCGCTGCCCAGGCTGCAATGGCGCCGGGACGGCGTGGACTTGCGCGATGGCGGCAACATCTCCGGCGCAACCAGCGCCGCGCTCACCATCGGCAACGCGCAAGCCGTGGATCGCGGCAGCTACACCGTCGTCGCCACGAATTCCCTCGGGACGGCGACCTCGTCGCCGCTCGTCCTCAGCGTGACATCGCCGGCGCCCGCCGGTGGTGGTTCGAATCCGCCGGCGCGTGCGAGTTCCGGCGGCGGCGGCGCGGTGTCGTGGGGATTTATTGCGGCCTGCGCATTGATGGCGGGCCTGCGCTTTCGCCGCCACCAGCAGTCAGGGCGGCAAGTCCCCGCCTCGCCCGCGGGAATTGGGCCTTGTTCCGGCGCCGTTGGTGGTTTCGATTGAGGCATGCGTTCCAACCTTACCCCGGGCGCCGGATTTTCGCGGCGCCAGTTCCTTGCGGCGTCGGGCGTGATCCCGGCCGCCTTGCTGGCCCAATCGCTTCCCGTCGCCGCGCTCGCGGCCGAAGCCGCTGCGCCGAAGCCGTCGTCGCGCCGACCCATCGGGCTCGAACTTTACTCCGTGCGCGACGCACTCGCGAAGGACCTGCCGGGCACGCTGCGACAGGTGGCCGCGATCGGCTATGAAGTGGTGGAATTCTATGCGCCCTACTTTGATTGGTCGATGCCGTACGCCAAGGAGGTGCGCCGGCAACTCGACGATCTCGGGCTGCGGTGCCTTTCGACCCACAACCACATCGAGGCGTTGACGCCGGGTGCGGGCCTCGGGAAGGCGATCGAGCTGGGCCAGATCCTCGGCACGCGCTACGTGGTGATGGCCAGCTCCCCGCGGGAGATCCAGACGGCGGACGACTGGAAGCGGCTCGCCGGCCAGCTCGCCACCGCGACCGAGCAACTCAAGCCGCACGGCCTTTCCGCCGGCTATCACAATCACCAGGCGGAATGGAAGACTCTCGAGGGTGGCCAGCGCATCCTCGAAATCCTCGCCGACAACACGCCGCCCGAATTCCTGCTGCAGCTCGACGTCGGCACGTGCATGGAGGCCGGGCAGGACCCGGTCGCATGGATCAAGGCGCACCCGGGTCGCATTCGCTGCATTCATCTCAAGGACTGGGCGCCCGGCCGCCGCGAGGACGAGAAGGGTTACCGCGTGCTGTTTGGCGAGGGCGTATCGCCGTGGGCTGACATCGTCGCGGCGGCCGAGTCGGTCGGCGGCATCGAATTCTACCTGCTCGAGCAGGAGGGAAGCCGTTTCGGGGAATTTGAAACCGCGCGCCGCTGCCTCGCCTCCTGGAAGAAATTCCGCGGCCAAGCCTGAATCCCGCCCAGCCATGAAACGTTTCAATTCCTTCCTCCTCGTCCTGACGCTCCTGGCCGGTTGCCAGACGGTGCCGAAACCCTCGGCCGCGACGCCACCGCCCGCCGCGACCGCGACACCCGTCGCCGCAGCCTCGCCGTCCGATCCCTACTGGCCGGCCGACGGCAAGTTCGATGCGAAGGGCCGCACCTCGTCCTGGAGCGGCTTCCGCAAGAAGAACCAGCAGCGCCGCGCCGAGTTCGCCGCGCATCGCGCCGAGGACATGAATGGCATCGTCTTCGTCGGCGACTCGATCACCGAAGGCTGGCACACGCTGCAGAAGGATTTCGCCAGCCTGCCGGTCAAGGTTGTGAACCGCGGCATCGGCGGCGACACGACGCCCAACCTTCTCTATCGGCTGCAGGACGACGTGCTGTCGCTGCACCCGCGCGCCCTTGTGCTGCTGATCGGCACGAACGACCTTGGCGAGCACACACCGCCTGCCGACATCGCCGACAACCTCAAGGTCTTCATGAAACGCGTGCGGGCCGAATATCCGCGCATCCCGATCGCCTGGTGCCTTGTCATGCCGCGCGGCGGCGCCGACACCTACCCGGAACGGATCCACCAGCTCAACGAACTCATCCGCCAGCTCGCGGCCAAGGATCGGCGCGTGACCCTGGTCGACACCTTCACCCCGCTGGCCCAGGCCGACGGCACGTCGCGGCCCGAGGACTTCGTCAAGGACCGGCTGCACCTGAACGCGGCGGGTTACGAGGTCTGGCGGTCGGTGATGATGCCGGTGCTGGCGGGCTGGAAGCTCAGGGCCAACTAGGCTTTTAGTCCATCCGGCGCATTCGGCGGGCGCTCGGTCGCTTGCCGTTTGACCCACCAGGGGTGGGACGCATCGTGGGCGTGAACATCCCCTGAACCCATGCTGCATTCCTTCGTCTCCCGGTGCGGACTGGCCGTCATCGCCCTGTCCTGCGCGTGTTTCCCGCTCTCAACTTTCGCTCGCGCCGCGGGCATCGATCGCGCCGGCATGGACCCGGCGGTCGCGCCCGGCGACGATTTCTACCGGTACGCCAACGGCGAGTGGCTGAGGACGACGGAGATCCCGGCCGATCGCAGCAACTGGGGTCCGTTCCGCGTCCTGGCGGAGCTGACCAACACCCGCCTGCGCGAGCTGGTCGAGTCCGCCGGCCGCGACCGCGCCAACGCCAGCCCGGCCGCGCGGATGGTCGGCGACTTCTATCGCGCTTACATGGATGAGGCCGGGATCGAGGCGCGCGGCCTCGGTTCGCTGCAACCATGGCTGTCGCGCGTCGCCGGCATCAAGGACAAGGACGACCTCGCCCGCGCGCTGGGCGAAAGCCTCCGCGCCGACGTCGACCCGTTGAACTCCACGGATTTCATCACCGAGAACCTCTTCGGCCTGTGGGTCGCCCAGGGCCTCGATGACCCGGGCCATAACACGCCCTATCTGTTGCAGGGCGGCCTCGGCATGCCGGACCGGGAGTATTACCTCGCCGACAACGAGCACATGCGCGCCATCCGGGCGAAGTACCGCCGGCATATCGCCGCCGTGCTCCGGCTGGGCGGCATGGCCGACGCCGACGCGCGCGCGGAACGGATCTTCGGCCTCGAGCTGGCGCTGGCGAAGGCACACGCGAGCCGCGCCGACTCGGAGGACGTGCAGAAGGCGAACCACCCGTGGCGCCGCGCCGAGTTTCCGACCAAGGCGCCCGGCCTCGACTGGGCGGCCTTTTTCGCCGGGGCACGACTGGCGGACCAGGAGCGTTTCATTCTCTGGCACGAGGGCGCGGTCGTGGGCGCGGCGGCGCTGGTCGGCAGCGAGCCGCTGGAGGTGTGGAAGGACTGGCTCGCCTACCACGCGATCAACAAATACTCGGACGCGCTGCCCAAGGCTTTCGCCGACGAACTGTTCGCGTTCAACGAGACGGTCGTGAACGGGACGCCCGAGCAGCCGGCGCGCTGGAAGCGCACGCTGACGGCCGCGAACCTCGCGATCCCGGATGCCGTCGGCCAGGTGTACGTCGCGAAGTATTTCCCCGCCTCGAGCAAGGCGCGCGTGCAGGCCATGGTCGCCAACATCGTGCGGGCCTTTGACGCGCGGATCGGCCGGCTCGACTGGATGGCCCCGGAGACCAAGGCCCAGGCGCGGGCCAAGCTGAAGGCCCTCTACGTGGGCATCGGTTATCCGGACAAATGGGACGACTACGACGGGCTCGCGATCGACCCGGCTGACGCCGCCGGCAATGTCATGCGCGCGGAGGCCTTCGATTATCGCCGCGCCCTCGAGAAACTGCACCAGCCGGTCGATGCCACGGAATGGTGCATGTCGCCGCAGGAGGTGAACGCGGTCAACATGCCGATGCAGAACGCGCTCGATTTTCCCGCCGCCATCCTGCAGCCGCCGTTCTTCGACCCGGCGGCGTCCGACGCCGTCAACTACGGCGGCATCGGCACGGTCATCGGCCACGAAATCAGCCACAGTTTTGACGACCAGGGGGCTCAGTTCGACAGCCACGGCCGGCTGCGCAACTGGTGGACGCCCGACGACCTCGCGCACTTTCACCGCGCGGCCGCCGCCTTGGTGGCGCAATATTCCTCCTATCGGCCGTTCCCCGACCTCGCGCTCAACGGCCAGCAGACGCTGAGTGAAAACCTCGCGGACCTGGCCGGCGTCTCGGCCTCGTTCGACGCCTGGCGCGCCGCGACCGGCGGGCACGCCGCCAGCGTGGACGGTTTCACGGGCGAGCAGCAGTTCTTCCTGTCGTTTGGCCAGATCTGGCGATCGAAATACCGCGACGCGGCCCTCCGCCAACGCGTCATCGCCGACGGCCACTCGCCGGGGCAGTACCGCGCGCTGATGGTGCGCAACCTCGATGGCTGGTACGAGGCCTTCGGGGTGAAGCCCGGGCAGGCGCTCTACCTGGCGCCGGCTGATCGCGTGCGCGTGTGGTAGGTAGCGCGGCGTTCCTTTAGGGCCGGCGCTTGTCGCCGGGCCTCGCCGGGATGGGCCTGCCGGCTGGCGGCAGACCTGCCGCAGGCGATGCGCGGCACTGCGCTGCGTCCCGCGCCCACGTGCTGTGCGGGTGTGCCGCCGGCCGGGCCTTGCGCCGACGGCGCGGACTTGCATCGTCCCGCCATGGCCCTGCAACTGCGTCCCACGTGCGAACACTGCAACAAGCCGCTGCCGCCCGATTCGACGGAAGCGATGATCTGCAGCTTCGAATGCACCTTCTGCCGTCCGTGCGTCGAGCGCGTGCTCGGCAACGTCTGCCCGAATTGTGGCGGAGGTTTTTGGGTGCGCCCGGTGCGTCCGCGGACCAATTGGAAGGACAACCTGTGCGTCGCCGGCCGGCCGCCGACCGCCGAGGTCACCCACAGCCCGGTCGACCCGGTCGCGCACACGGCCTTTGCGGAAAAAATTCGCGGCATTCCGCCGGCGGCGAGGTGAGGGGTCGCGGCCCAGACAGTTCAGCGGCGGCCCGGTCTTGGCGCAGCCGCAATGCGAAGAGGCGCGTGGAAAATTGCGGTTTGTGACACACATCGATGGCGCGATTGGCGCGAAACCGGCTTCTTTGAATTCACCCATGGAGTCGTCCGCCACCCCGTTCGAGGCTCATTCCGCCAAGCCGATTCGCATCGGCCTGACCTGCTGGCGCTGGCAGTGGCGCAAGGCGACGGCCATCGAGCGCCTTGCCCGGCAATTTGGCGTGACCGTGCAGTTGACGGAAACCATCTCCGGGCTTCACCGCGAAATCGAGGCGCAGGTCTCCGGCGCCAACCTCGACCAGTTCCTCAGCGCGTTCGCCCGCCAGTGCTGAGGGTGGTGCTGGACACGGCTGAACCTGCCCTCCGCGCAGGTCCAGCCCGCACGGAATGCGTGCTCCCGCTACGAGGCTGATCCCGGCGGTTGGGCGCCGGTCCTCCAGCGCCTTGGTGTGAAAGGCCGGTGAGGCAACGCCCCTGTCCGAAAGATATTCGCTCAGGCCCCGCCGAGCACGCGCGCCGGCAGGAACAACACCGCCCGGACGAAGGCGAACGTCGCCCCGATGCACAGGCCGACCAGCCGAAATGGCAGCGCCACCAGCCAGACCAGCGGCGCCAGGACGAGCGCCAGAAGCGCCAGCGGCCAGCACACGGCGAACAACAGGCACCACAGCAGGAATATTCCAATGACTTTCATGGGGAGCTAGATTTAAGACCCGGCGACCTGTCCAAAGTTGCACGAGTTCTTTGCCGGGACGTCGGAGCCTGCCTGCAGGTGATTTGGCCCAAGGTCCATTCTCAGTCCTGGATCGCCTGCCAAGCGGCTCCTGCAGAGTGATACATTCCAGTCCGGCACACGTTTTCAAACTTTGCCCCGTCGCAACCGGGCGACTAGCTTGCGGCATGGACGATGTACGTGAACTCAAGCGCCTGGCCTCGCCGGCGCCCAAGCCGCAGTCGCTCGCCTGGGACGGCAGCTCATTGTGGATGGGATCGAAGCAGACGAAACGCATCTACCGGATCGACCCGGCGAGCTGGACGGTGACCTGGGAGGTGGCGCCACCCGGGCTGCCCTACGGCATGACCATCGTGAAGGGCGAGCCTTGGGTGATTTCCGGTGAAACTGACGAGGACCACCGGATCGTCCGCCGCTGCATTCCCGGGCAGGGATTCGATCCGGGTTTCGGAATTCCCTGCCCGGACGATACCGGCTCGCAGCTCGGCTGGGACGGCCGCCGGCTGCACGTCAGCCAGTGGTATCCGAAGAAAGTATTGGCCGTGTCGTCCGAAGGGCGCGTTGAGCGCACGATCCGGATACCGCACGAAATTTGCGGACAGGTTTTTGTGGGTGAACTGCTCTACCTGCTGACCACCGACAACGAGGAGACGACCGATTATTGGCTGACCCGCGTCGATCCACGCCCGCAAAACCCGATCATCGCGGATATCGCCCGGGTGCCATTTCATGGCCGGGCCTTGGCGTTCGATGGCGTGAACTTCTGGTCGAATCATCGCGAGCAAAACCAGATCGTCTGCTTCGCGCGACCGGATTGACGGACTTTTGCCTAGCCGCGCGGCCCGGTGGCTTCTAGGTTGCGGCTCTCCAACCCCAACCCGCCACGTCCCATGAAGAAGCTTATCCCGCTCGCCCTCCTCTCGTTAGCCGCCGCCGGCCTCGCTTTCGCCGCCGACGCCCCGCCGACCGAGGTGATCCAGTTCGAGCACGCGAAGCTCGACGCCATCTTCGCCAAGGGCGGTTCGATCCTCGCCAATTCCAAATACAAGCTTCTGGCCGGGCGCCGGGTCGAAGCGGGTTCAGTGGAGGTTCACGCGCTGGACACGGATGTGTTCTACGTTGTCGAGGGTTCGGCTACTTTCGTGACGGGCGGCACCGTTACCGAGCCGAAGAACACGGAGGCCAACGAGGTTCGCGGCAAGGCCATCGTCGGCGGCGTGCCCCATCATCTCTCCCAGGGCGACGTGATCATCGTCCCCAAAGGCGTCCCGCACTGGTTCACCGAGGTGAACGGCCCGTTCCTTTATTTCGTCGTCAAGGTGACGGAGTGAAGCGGCGGCGAGCGCCGCTCAGAACCGGCTGAGCAGCTTCTGCTTCAGGGCATCGAACTCGGCATCGGTCAGGAGGCCCTTCTTGCGCAGGTCGTCGAGCTTGGTGAGCTCGTCGCGCAGCTCGTCCGTCGTGATTCGCGGCGGCGGCGGCGGGGCCGCGGCGACCATCGGCGGCGCCGCAGCCGTGGACGCGCCGGCCAGCTCCGGGTCGCCGGCGTTGAGCGCCTTGAACGTGAGGACGACCTTGGCCATCGGTCCGACCAGGTACATCTGTTTGTCCTCGTCGGCCGAGACCAACTTGAACTGCTTGCCCTCCTTGGCGCAGAAATCCTTCGCGGCTTCGATGCCCAGATTTTTCAGCTTCGTCGTGTTGCGGGTGAACTTGGTGCTGGCCTTCACCGTGAGCGTGTAGGTGTTGTCGCCGAGCGAGGTCACCGGCGAGATCTCACTCGCGCGCGCCTGCAGGCCGGCGAGCAGGGCGCCGATCATCATGCCGATCCGGACCAACGGGGCAGGGCTCATGGGGAAAAGTATCCGGGGCGGAGGACGCTTGGTCAATGTTGCGGTGCAGGCTGCCGCTTCAACCGACCCACTCGCGGGCATTGTAGAAGAGTTTCATCCACGGGGAGTCCTCGCCCCACTGCTTGGGCGCCCAGCTCATGCACGCGGAGCGGAACACCCGCTCGGGGTGGGGCATGAGGATGGTCACGCGGCCGGTGGTGGTCGTCAGGGCCGTGATGCCGAAGGGCGAGCCGTTCGGGTTGAGCGGATACTGTTCGGTCACGCGGTGGTGGTTGTCGACAAAGCGCGCCGCCACGAGGCCGGAGTTGCTGCAGGCCTCCGCCGCGGCGCGGTCGGGAAACTCGGCATAACCTTCGCCGTGCGCCGTGCAGATGGGAATCACCGAGCCTTCCATCCCGCGGAAGAAAAGGCTGGGCGAATTTTCGATCCGCAGCGAAACGAAGCGCGCCTCGTAGCGCTCGCTCTGGTTCTGCACGAAGCGCGGCCAGCTCTCGGCGCCCGGGACGATCGTGCGCAGGGTGCTCATCATCTGGCAGCCGTTGCACACGCCGAGCCCAAAGGTGTCCTCGCGGGCGAAGAAGCGCTGGAACTCGGCCAGCACGCGCTCGTGGAAGAGGATGCTCTTGGCCCAGCCCTCGCCGGCGCCGAGCACGTCGCCATAGCTGAAGCCGCCGCAGGCGACGACGCCGCGGAAATCCTGCAATGACACGCGTCCGGCCAGCAGGTCGGTCATGTGCACGTCGACGGCGCGGAAGCCCGCGCGGGTGAACGCCGCGCCCATCTCGACCTCGCTGTTGACGCCCTGCTCGCGCAGGATCGCCACCGACGGACGCCCGACCCGGCGGCGCGCCCTTTCCGCGGCCTCGACGATGTCGAAGGTGAGCTTGGGCGTGATCCCGGGATTTCCGGCGTCGAGTCGCAGCTGCTGCTCCTGGTCGGCGGCCACAGGATTGTCTCGCATCCGCGCGATGCGATGGGTCACGTCCGACCAGATGGCGCGCAACGCCGTCAGGCTTTCGGCCAGGACCTCGCGGCCGGCTTGCCGGACGCGAAACTTCAAACCGGCGTTCAAGCGGCCGATCGGGACGACGGCGCCCTTGAGCCCATGGTGGCGGAAGGTCAATGCGACCTCGTCGGCGTCCTCCGCGCGCACCTGCAGGACGGCGCCGAGTTCCTCGGCAAACAAGGCGGCGAAGACGTCGGTATTTGCCGGCAGGTCGAGGTCGACCCCCACATGACCGGCAAACGCCATCTCCACCGCCGTCGCGAGCAACCCGCCATCGGAGCGATCGTGGTACGCCAGGATCCGTCCCTCACGGCCGAGTTGCTGGACGGCGTGCCAGAACGCCTTCAGGTCGGCGGCGCTGTCGACGTCGGGCGGAACATCGCCGGTCTGCGACAGAACCTGCGCGAGGATCGAACCCCCGAGGCGATTGCGGCCGCGACCGAGGTCGACCAGCAGGAGGACCGTTTCGTCGAGGTGCTGCAGTTGCGGCGTGAGCGACTGCCGGACGTCGGCCACGCCGGCGAATGCGGACACGATGAGCGAAACCGGCGCCGTCATGCGGCGCTCGCGATCGCCTTCGCGCCAGGCGGTGCTCATGCTCATCGAGTCTTTGCCGACGGGGATCGTGATCCCGAGGGCGGGGCACAGTTCCAGGCCGACGGCACGCACCGCCGCATAAAGGTCGGCGCCATCTCCGGGCAGGGCGGGGGCGGCCATCCAGTTGGCGGAGAGGTTGACCTTGCCGAGGTCGCCGATTTGCGCCGCAGCCAGGTTGGTCAGCGCCTCGCCGACGGCGAGCCGGGCGGACGCCGCCGCGTCGTTGACCGCGACCGGGGTGCGCTCACCCAGGGCCATGGCTTCGCCGGTGTAGACATCGAAGGTCGCGGCCGTGACGCCGCAGTCGGCGACCGGCACCTGCCACGGGCCGACCATCTGGTCGCGACAGATCAAACCGCCCACGGAGCGGTCGCCGATCGAGATAAGGAAGGTCTTGTCCGCCACGGCCGGGTGCGAAAGGACGCGGTGGACGGCGGTGGCGAGCGAGACGCCGTCCAGGGCGAGGGGCGCCAGTGGACGGTGGCGGGTGGTGTCGCGGCGCGACATCCGCGGCGGCTTGCCGAGCAGCACCTCGAGCGGGAGGTCGATGGGCCGGTTGCCGAAATGGGCGTCTTCGACCACGAGCTGGCGCGGCTCGGTGGCCTCGCCGACGACGGCGAACGGGCAGCGCTCGCGTTCGCACAGGGCGCGGAAGGTGTCGAGGTGCGCGGCCGGCACCGCGAGGACATAGCGCTCCTGTGACTCGTTGCACCAGATCTCGAGCGGCGACATGCCCGGCTCGTCGTTGGGCAGCGCGCGCAGCTGGAATTTGCCGCCGCGGCCGGCGTCGTTCACCAGCTCTGGCAGGGCGTTCGACACGCCCCCGGCGCCGACGTCGTGGATGAACGAGATCGGATTGTCGTCCCCGAGCGCCCAGCAGCGGTCGATGACCTCCTGGCAGCGGCGCTGCATCTCGGCGTTGTCGCGCTGGACGCTGGCGAAATCGAGCTCTTCATTGCCCGTGCCGCCGGCCAGCGAACTCGCGGCGCCGCCGCCGAGCCCGATGAGCATCGCCGGCCCGCCGAGCACGATCAGCTGGTCGCCGGGCAGGATCCGGCCCTTGCGCACGTGGGCCTCGCGGATGTTGCCGAGACCGCCCGCGAGCATGATGGGCTTGTGGTAGCCCCGCACTTCCATGTTTGGCGTTTGGCTTTTGGCATTTGGGATTTCGCCCGCAGGCACCTCGGCTTCGTAGGTGCGAAAGTACCCGTTGATGGCCGGGCGGCCGAACTCGTTGTTGAAGGCCGCGCCGCCGAGCGGACCCTCGATCATGATGTCGAGGGCGGAAATGATGCGGTCGGGCTTGCCGTGGTCGTGCTCCCACGGCTGGACGGCGCCGGGCAGGCGGAGGTTGGAGACGGTGAAGCCGGTCAGGCCGGCCTTCGGTTTGGCGCCGCGGCCCGTGGCGCCCTCGTCGCGGATCTCGCCGCCGGAGCCGGTCGCCGCGCCGGGAAAGGGCGAGATGGCCGTCGGGTGGTTGTGCGTCTCGACCTTGCACAGGAAATGAATCGGCTCGTCGTGCGCGGCGTACTCGTGGGTGCGCGGGTCGGCGAAGAAGCGGCCGCCGCGGCTGCCCGCCAGCACGGCGGCGTTGTCCTTGTAGGCGGACAGGATGCCGTCGGCGTGCCGCTCGTGCGTATGGCGGATCATCTGGAACAGCGAGCGGTCCTGCGGCCGGCCGTCGATCTCCCAGGTGGCGTTGAAGATCTTGTGGCGGCAATGCTCGGAATTCGCCTGGGCGAACATCATCAGTTCCACGTCGGTCGGGTCGCGGCCGAGGGTGGTGAAGGCCTTGACCAGGTAATCGATCTCGTCCTCCGCGAGCGCCAGCCCGAGGTCGAGGTTCGCCGCGGCCAGCGCGGCGCGGCCGGCGGCCAGCACCGGCACGGTGTTCAGCGGCCGCGGCTCCCCGTGGCGAAAGAGCGCCTCGCAGGCCGCGAGGTCGCCGAAGACCACCTGCGTCATGCGGTCATGGAGCTTGGCGGCGAGCAATTGCTGCTGGCGGCCGTCGAAGGGCGAGAGCGGGAAGGGCGGGACGGACTCGCCGAGGTTGAGGGTGTAGGCCACCACCCGCTCGATGCGCCGCACCGCGGCCAGCCCGCAACCATGCGCGATGTCCGTGGCCTTGGAGGACCAGGGCGAAATTGTGCCGGGCCGCGGCGCGACCACCTGCACGAAGCCCTGGAGCCTCGCGCCCGCGCGACTCGGGCCATACGTCAGCAGTTTCTCCAGGATCACGCGTTCGGTCGCCGTGAGGGCACGGGCCAGGTCCACCACATGGACGAACTCGGCCGCCACCGCCTTCACTGGCAAGCCCGCGTTGGTGAGGTCGAGCAGGAGTTTCTGGAGCCGGAAGGTGGAAAGGGCGGGCGAACCGCGGAGGATCAGCATGGTGCGATGCGCGATGTTTACCAAATCACCCGGGCGGTCAAGTGACAGGCGTCCGGGACCTGGGTCAAGGGACGGGGAAGCTCTTCCCCAGCCGCGCGAGCCCCGGCCTGGAGCGGACGCCATCGGGCGGCACCGGTTGTGACGGTATTTCCACTTGCCTCGGACGGTTCCGACGTAACGAATCCCGCGACATTTTCCGCGAGCCCTTCGCCACCCGCGGCCAACCCACGGCCCACGGTTCGCCGATCTCGACCCCGCAACCCGATGGCATTCTCAATCGATATGCCGACCGTCTTCATGGTGTGCAGCGCGCTCACCCTGGTCGTGGGCCTGTGCATGGCGCTTGTGTATGCCACCGGCAAAACCTACCCGGGCTTCGGCCATTGGACGATCGGGTCGATGGGACTGGGCGTTGCCTTCACGGTGTTCGCCTATCCGGAAATTTTTCCGCCGGTCGTCGTCATGGTCGGCGGCAACCTTTGCTTCGCGCTTTTCGGGATGCTCAACGGTCGTGGCCTTCGCGCCTTCGCCGGCCGGCCGGCGCGAAACCTTCCGGCCCTGGCCGGCCTCGCCGGCATCGGCGTCATTGCCTACGAGCTCTCGCTGGTGCATCCCTCCCTGTTCTGGCGGGTCACCCTCCTCACGCTGCTCCTGCTGCCGTTCTATTTGGAGTGCGTCTGGCTGGTGCTGAGCGAGCCGGCTTTCGATTACCCGATTGTGCGCCGGTGGCTGGCCGCGGCCTTCGGGCTGTTTCTCGCCTGGAGCGTGCTGCGCGTGGTCCTCATGGCGATCGTCGAGCCCAACCACCAGGACATCATCAACAACTCCTCGATCATCCAGGCCGTCACCATGGTCGTGTCCATGACCGTGTGCGTGGCCACGGCGATCGGCTTCATCCTGCTCAATTTCCGGCGGGCGGCCGCCCGCCTCGAACAGCACGAGCGCCGGCTGGCCTTCGCCATTGGCGCCACCCAGGACGCGATCTGGGAGCGGAACCTCGCGACGGGCGAGGTCTTCTTCAGCCCGCGCTGGTTCGAGATGCTGGGCCTCCCGGGCGACGGGGTCCCGATGGATGTCGACGGCTGGCTGGCACGCTGCCACCCGGACGACGTCGCCGTCCTCCGCGGGCGGGCCCGCGCCGCGCTCGACGCGAAGGAAGACCGGCCCTTCGTGGCGGAATTCCGGATGCGGCACGCCGACGGATCGTGGCGTTGGATCCAGACCCGGGGACGGGTCGTGCAGCGTGACGCCACGGGCCGGCCGTTGACGATGAGCGGCACCAACAGCGACATCACGGATCAATTGCGGGCGCGGGAACGGCAGTCGCGCCTCGAGTCGCAGCTCCACCAGGCGCAGAAGATGGAGGCGCTCGGCACGCTCGCCGGCGGCATCGCGCATGACTTCAACAACATTCTCTTCGGCATCATGGGCAACGTGGAGCTGGCGGCCATGGATGCGCCCGAGGGCGGCCGCCAGGCAACGCTGCTGGCAAACGCCGAGCAGGCCAGCCGCCGCGCCCGCGACCTCATCGCCCGGATCATGACCTTCAGCCGGCCGCAGGAACCCAGCCGGCAGCCGGTCGCGCTGGCGGCGATCGTCCAGGAGGTCGGGGCGCTGATGCGCGCAAGCCTGCCGGCGCAGGTCACGATCGAGGCGCGGGTTGACCCGGACGTGCCGCCGGTGAACGGCGATCCCGGGCAGCTGCACGAGGCGCTGATGAACCTGGCGGTGAACGCCGGCAGCGCCATCGGCGACCGGCCGGGCCGCCTGGAGATCAGGCTGCGCTACGGGCCGCCGGCGGCGGAACTGCTTGGCCGCTACCCGGACCTCAAGGCGGCGAACCAGGTCCAGCTGGCGGTGCGCGACTCGGGCGTCGGCATGACGCCGGAAGTGGCCGAGCGAATCTTCGAGCCTTTCTTCACCACGAAGGGACCCGGCCAGGGCTCCGGCCTCGGGTTGACGATGGTGCACCGGATTGTCACCGACCTCAACGGCGCGATCACGGTGGCCACCGCGCCGGGCCGGGGCACGGAAATGACCATTTTTCTCCCCGCGGTGGAGGCGCGGGCGGCGACGCCACCCAACCCGGACGACGCACCGGCCGCGACCCAGTCCCCGATCGGCACCGACCATGGCGTGCTCGTGATCGACGACGACCCGCTGGTGCTGAACGTGACCGCCATGGCTCTGCAACGGCCCGGGTGGACCGTCTCGGCGCACGCGCATCCCGTCGCGGCGCTGGCGGAATTCGCGAAAAATCCCCGTGCCTTTGCGGTGGTACTGACGGACCTCACCATGCCGCAGAAAAGCGGCCTCGACGTGGCGCGCGACATCCGGCGGCAAAACCCGAGCGTGCCGATCGTGGTGATGACCGGTCACCTGACCAGCCGGGCCCAGGCGGAGGGCGCGGGCATTCCAAACCTTCGTTTCATCCAGAAACCTTTTGAAATCGACCGGCTTCTGGCCCTGGTCGGCCCGCAGTCGCCGGCCGCCAACGCAGTGCCGGGTTGAAATTCGCCGGGGGCGGATGATGTTCCGGGAAAATCCCGGTCTCGTAACGAAGACGGAGAAAGCCGTTGACGAATCGCCCGCGCTCGCCGGAATAAACGTTTTTAATGCCGTGAGCAAAGTCCACTCCTCTCCCGACCTGCACCATGCAACGGGGGGTAGTGTGGGCGGCCGGTCCGGCCGACGGGCGCGGCGGGGAGGCCATCCGACATGAGCGAGTTCATCACCCATGAGTGCGGCATCGCCCTGGTCCGCCTGAAGAAGCCGCTGGCGTACTACCAGGAAAAGTACGGCACCCCGCTCTGGGGCTTCCAGCAGCTGTTCCTGCTGATGGAAAAGCAGCACAACCGCGGGCAGGACGGCGCCGGCATCGCCTGCGTGAAGTTCGACGTGCCCGCCGGCGAGCCGTACATGTTCCGCGAGCGCAACGTCGAGGCAAACCCGCTCGACACGATCTTCCAGTCGCTCATCGCCCGCTACGACGCGCTCGTCAGCGACGGCACCGTGCACCCGGAATTTCCCGACACGGCCAAGAAGAACTTCGATTTCTGCGGCGAGCTCTACCTCGGCCACCTGCGCTACGGCACCTCCGGCGGCTACAATCTCAGCGCCTGCCATCCGTATTTCCGCCGCAGCTCCTGGCCCACCCGCAACCTGATGCTCGCGGGCAATTTCAACCTCACCAACACCGCCGAGCTCAACGACAGCCTCATCGCCATCGGCCAGCACCCGATCTTCGCCACCGACACCCAGGCGATCCTCGAGCGCATCGGCTTCTGCCTCGATGAGGAGCACGAGCAGGTCTACCGCGAGTTGCGCCAGGCCGGCCTGCCGGGCGCCGAGATCACGCGGCGGATCAACGCCGAGGTCGATCCCGCCCGTGTGCTGCGCAACGCCGCGGCGAACTGGGACGGCGGTTACTCGCTGGTGGGCGTCCTCGGCAACGGCGACGCCTTCGTCGCGCGCGACCCCTCCGGCATCCGGCCCTGCCATTGGTTCGAGAACGACGAGATCGCCGCCTTCGCCTCGGAGCGCGCACCGCTGTGCACGGTTTTCGACCTCGACGCCGGCGACGTGGCCGAGGTCGAGCCCGGCTGCGCGGTGGTCCTCAAGCGCGACGGCCGCATCAGTGTCGAGCGGATCCGGCCGGCGCTGCCGAAGACGCAATGCACGTTCGAGCGCATCTACTTCTCGCGCGGCAACGACGCCGACATCTACCGCGAGCGCAAGGCCCTCGGCGCGGGCCTCGCGACCCAGATCCTCGCCGCGATCGGCGGCGACCTCGCCAATTCCGTCTTCAGCTTCATTCCCAACACCGCCGAGGTGGCCTATTTCGGCCTGATGAGCGAGCTGCGGTTCCGCCGCCGGGCCGAGGTCAAGCAGACGCTGCTCGACGCCGCCCGCGACGGGAAGATCACCGAGGCGCTGGTCGACGACCTCATTCTCAACAACTGGCCGCGCGGTGAGAAGATCATCAGCAAGGACGTCAAGCTGCGCACCTTCATCAGCCAGGAGAAGTCGCGCAACAACCTCGCGTCGCTGGTCTACGACATCACCTACGGCGTCGTGGCGCCGACGGACAACCTCGTGTGCGTGGACGACTCGATCGTGCGGGGCACCACGCTGCGCCGCTCGATCCTGCGCATCCTGAAACGGCTCAACCCGAAGAAGATCGTCGTCGCCTCGACCGCCCCGCAGATCCGCTACCCGGACTGCTACGGCATCGACATGTCCGAGCTGGGCAAATTCGTGGCGTTCGAGGCGGCCATCACGCTGCTCAAGGAGCGCGGGCAGGGCGGGCTGATCGCCGAGGTTTACCAGGCGTGTCGCGACGAACTTGCCCGAAAGTCGTCCGAGCCCGTCAACCACGTCCGCCGGATCTACGAGTCCTTCACCGCGGAGGAGATCTCCGCGAAGATCACCCAGATCGTGTCGCCCAAGCCCAACGGGTGGACCGGCCAGATCGAGATCATCTTCCAATCGATCGAGAACCTCCGGAAGGCTTTGCCCAACCACACCGGCGACTGGTTCTTTACCGGCAAATACCCGACGCCCGGCGGCTACCGCGTCGTGAACCGCGCCTTCGTGAACTACTTCGAGAATCACGAGGGCCGGAGCTATTGAACGCCATGGGATGTGTGACCTGTGACGAGTTTACAATGACCGTCTTGCCGCCCCAGTTCGCGTCACCCTCGCTGGTCACAGGTCACTGGTCACAGGTCACACCGGCATGAGCCTTTCCTACGAGTCCTCCGGGGTACGCTACGACCAGCTCGACGCCTTCAAGCGCGCCTGCCAGCAGGCGGCGCGGACGACCGCCGGCGAACTCGCCGCGCACGGCTACACGGAGCCGGCGACGACCCGCGGGGAGAGCGCCTACCTGATCGAGGCGCCCGACCACTTTCTGGCGCACGTTGAGGAGGGCCTGGGGACCAAGAACCTGGTGGCGGACGTCGTGTACGCGCAGACCGGGCGTTGCTTCTACCGGGAGATCGCGATCGACACGGTGGCGACCATCGTGAACGACCTCGTCACCTGCGGCGCGCGGCCGATCTCCGTGGCCATGCACGCGGCCGTCGGCGACTCAGGCTGGTTTGCCGACGCCACGCGGATGCAGGCGCTGGTGGACGGCTGGGCCGAGGGCTGCCGCCGCGCCGGCGCGGTGTGGGGCGGCGGCGAGACGCCGACGTTGAAAGGCCTCGTGCATCCCGACGCCATCGTGCTGGCCGGGTCGGCCATCGGGAAGATCGCGCCCAAGGCAATGCGCATCACCGGCGACGTGCAGGACGGCGATGCCATCATCTTTCTGGCCTCGACCGGCGTGCAGACCAACGGGCTCAGCCTCTGCCGGCTCATTGCGGAGAAGCTGCCGCTGGGCTACCAGACGCCGGTTGGCCACGGCGACCCTCGCACCTACGGCGAAGCGCTGCTGGCGGCTTCCGCGATCTACGTCGATTTCGTCGTGCGCTGCCAGCTCGCCGGCGTGAAGTTGAATTACGTGGCGCACGTCACCGGCCACGGGTGGCGCAAGCTCATGCGGCTCGAGCGCCCCTTCGTCTACGAAATCGACCGGCCGGGCGACATTCCGCCGTTGTTTCAGTTTCTCATGGAGTCCGGCCCGATCAGCCGGCGCGAGGCCTACGCGACCTTCAACATGGGAGTGGGCTTCGCCGCCTTCGTGGCGCCGGCCGCGGTCGAGGCCACGCTGGCCGCGGCGGAGGCGAGCGGGCATGTCGCCTGGGTCGCGGGCCGCGTGCGCCAGGAGGGCGGCCGCAAGGCGGTCGTCATCCCGTCGCTCGAGCTTGTGTACGAAGGCGACACACTGCAGGTGCGCTGAAGGGCAGGAGCCTGTTGGCGGGCGATGTTTGGGACCGCGATGGGCCCCATTGAGATCGCTGGCCGGCAGGCGCCTGAATTCCGGGCCTCGTTCCTCCATGCTTCGCCGGGTGTTTCTTCACCCAGGCGCGAGCGGTTGACTTGAACCGCGGCAGTCGCTTTAGCACTGCCCTCGATGCCGGCCCTGATCCAAGTTGCCATCCTGGCCATCCTGGCGGCGGGGGCAGGCTATTGGATCTGGCGGGCGGCGAAGCGACCGGCGCCATTGCGCGCAGCGACCTGGCTGTGGTGC
The DNA here is from genome assembly GCA_035496355.1 of Lacunisphaera sp. Taxonomy (GTDB): domain Bacteria; phylum Verrucomicrobiota; class Verrucomicrobiia; order Opitutales; family Opitutaceae; genus Lacunisphaera. The sequence goes on from DATJES010000002.1 coordinate 100,377, forward strand.
GGGCTGGCGGGATTCGGGCTGCTGTTCCTGCTGCTGCAGGCGCTCGCCTACGTGGATCTGCCGCTGCGACGAACCGCGCAATGGGCCTTCGCCTTTGCCCTCGCTGGCGTCGTCCTCCTCGGGCGCGACGCCTGGCGGGCCCGGCGGGCGATCTTCCGTCGGCGGAGATGGGAAATAGGTCTCGTCCTCGGCGCCGGCGTCGGCGCCGGAATGCTGCACGCCGCAAGTCTGATGGCCATCGGCTCTGACCGATTCATCGGCTTCGGCCAGGTCGACCACGTCAATTACGTGACTTCGGCGCAGTTCCTGGCGGACGAACCCTATTCGACCGACCTTCCTCACATCGGATTGCGGCCGTGGCTGTGGATGCCCTTGCGCTGGAAACAAGCCCGGCTGACCCAATCCGTGGTGCTGGGCAGCGTGGCGGTGCTGGCGCGCACCGACGCGCAAAGGGCGTGGGGCGCGACCGCGGTCTTCTTCACCGGCCTGCTGGGCGCGTCGCTCGCCGGGATGTGGCGCGTGACGGGCCGGCGACCCTGGACCGCGGCGGCGTTGGGTTTTGCGGGAGCCGCCATTCCCGGCGTCACCTACATTTACCTCATCGGCTTCTTCTCGCAGCTCGCGGTGCTGTTCGTTTTTCCGGCCTTGATCGCCACCTGCTGGACCGGACGATTGCCTCGACCCGTGGCCGCGGGATTGACCGCCTGCCTTTTGGGATACCTCGCCGGAACCTACCCGGACTTCTGGTTGGTGGCGGTGCCGATGGTGGGCGGGGCCATGCTGCTCTGGCCGCTCGGGTTCTGGCGCAGGGTCACCTGGGCGGCGGCCACGGTGTTGGGATCGGTGGTCCTGACCGGCATCTTCGCCTCCATGATCCTCAGGCCGTTGTTCCGGCAACTGGACGCAAAGGTCAACTGGACTCAGTTGCTGTCCGGGTTCGTGCCCGCCGGCATCGGCTGGCGGGGTTGGGGCTGGAATTTCTTTACCGGCAGCGCCACTTGGCTCGCGGCGGCCGGCATGATGGTGGCGGCGGGGATGACCATCGCTTTGGTGCTCGAGCCACGCCACCGACGCTGGCGCTGGCTCGCGACCCTGGCGGGGCCGCTCGCACTCGCCGGCTATTTCTACTTGTCGCCGACGCCGCAGGTTTATCCCGTCTACAAGCTTCTGGCTACTTTCGCGCCCATCGGCTTCGGCCTGGCGGCGGTCGGTTGGGACGGAGTCGCCCGCCGGTGCGGCCGGTTCGGCGGCCGGGTTGGAATCGGGTTTCTCCTGGCCGGTGCGGTTCTGTCGGCCGGGGGCGCACTGGCCGGCCACCTCGAACTCGTGCACCTGACCAACGGCGCTAACAAGGACAACCTGGATCGGTTGTGGCGGGCCCGAGATCGCGTTGAGCACCGCCGGGCGGATTACCTCGTGGAAAACACCAATGCGATCACCGGTGCGTGGCTGGCCTATTTTGCCCGCGCGTCGAACGTCTACTACGACCAGCCGTTCCTGGCCGAAATCCGCATCCCGACGGAATTCGCACCGTTCCGAAAGATACCAGGCGGGCAGCGTCTTGAGTGGCTCGACCTGGAGCGCTTCGGACCCGCACCGGCTCGCGAATCGTCACCGTCCCTCGGTCTCTCCGGCGCGCGATCCGAGTTCGAGCTGGAGCAACGGGCGGTCTATGTGCTCGGACCCGAGGCCGAGGTCACGATCACGCGGGCGGCGCCGGCCGGCTCGCCGCCGCGGGAATTCGCCCTCGAGTTCGTCTTCACGCCGCTGGCCGGCGTCGGACCATGCGAGCTGGAGCTGATCGACGGCCGGAATGTCGTCGCGCCGGTGCGCGTCCAGGCCGGCGCCAGGGTGACGAGCATCCGCCTGCGCGTCGAAAGCGGGCGCAACGTATACCAGATGCGCGTGCGCCCGGAGGCAGACCGCGACCGGCCGGCCGTGCCGGGCCGGGACCTGGGATTGTTGCAGTTGCTCAGCCTCGAGCGCCCCGAAGACGCGGCGTATTGAGCGTAACCGGGGTTCAGCGCCGGCCCCAGCGTCCGCGGGCCAGGCGGCCGGGATGGTGCGACGGCGGCGCGGCATGACCGGTGGCCGGCGCGGGTGACGAGGGGTGCAAAGGGTGCATGGACTGGGGCGCGGACGCCGACCGCCCGGCCTGATGCGCCTGCGGCGGACGCGGCTGGTGGTGCCCGCGTTGCGGACGCGGATGCGACGGGCGCCGGTGATGGTCGGGACCGGACGGGTGCGCCATGGCCGCCGTCATCGCGCCGTAGGCAAAGCCCTCGAGCTTGAGCTGCGGGACTTTCTGGCCGATGAAACGCTCGATGGCGCGGATTTCGCCGGCCTGGTCGGGCGTGGTCAGGGTGAACGCATCGCCGACCGCCGCGGCGCGGCCCGTGCGGCCGATGCGGTGCACGTAGTCCTCGGGGTTCGCGGGGATGTCGTAGTTGATGACGTGTGACACGCCGGCGACGTCGATGCCGCGCGCCGCGATGTCGGTGGCGACCATGACCTCATATTTGCCCGACTTGAATCCCTCGAGCGCCTCGACGCGCTGCGATTGCGAGCGGTTGGCGTGCAGGACGGCGACCGCATGGTTGGCCTGCTTGAGCTTGCGCGCGATCTTGTCGGCGCCGTGCTTGGTGCGCGAAAAAACGAGGCAGCTCTGGAAATCCGTCTTGGCGAGCAGCGCGAGCAGCAGCTCGAATTTCTGGCCGGCGTTCACCGGGTAGAAGGCGTGCGTGACCGACTGGTTGACGGTGCGCGCGACGCCGATCTCGACCCGGGCGGGATTGCGCAGGGCAAACCGGGCAACCTCCTCGATCTCGGGCGGCACCGTGGCGGAGAAGAACAGCGTCTGGCGCTCGCGCGGGCAGCGGCCGATGATCTTCTTCACGTCCTTGACGAAGCCCATGTCGAGCATGCGGTCGACCTCGTCGAGCACGAGGATCTTCACGCCTTCGAGCCGGAGCGTGCCTTCGTGGAGAAAATCCATCAAGCGACCCGGGGTGGCGACCACGATGTCGGTGCCGGACTGGAGATCGCTGCGCTGGCGGCCATAGCCGACGCCGCCATGGACGACGGTGGCGCGGATGTCAGTGAACCGGCCGAAGTCGCGGAATGCGGTCTCGACCTGCGCCGCGAGCTCGCGGGTCGGCTCGAGGACCAGCACGCGCGGGCCGCGGGGCTCGTGCTTGGCGAGCCGCGCCAGGATGGGCAGCGCGAAGGCGGCGGTCTTGCCCGTGCCGGTCTGGGCCGAGCCGATCAGGTCGCCGCCGCCGAGGACGATGGGAATGGCGCGCAACTGGATGGGCGTCGGGTCGGTGTAGCCCATGGCCTTGACACCGTTGACTAGGGCGGGCGGCAGCCCGAGCTGGGAAAATGGCATAGAGGGTCATTACCCGGGCAATCCCGACGGTTGGCGAGGTAAATCATCGGAGCGTTCCGGCGAGGGGGGACCGCGGGCGGCTCGCGTCGGACCTGCGATCGCGGGCAAGCTCGCTCCCACAAGCGTCTTGCCAGCCGGCGGGCGTGGCAGGCCGCCATCGAGCGGGCTCCGGCCGGCAATTCAATTCCCCGGCGGGGGAACGCTAGCTGTCCACCAGCCGGTACCCGATGCCCGCCTCGGTTCTCAAGTGCCGTGGGGTTGACGGAAGCGCTTCGAGCTTCTGGCGGAGGTGCGCCATGTGGACGCGGAGGTAATGGGTGTTTTCCTCGGCCCCCGGCCCCCAGATCTCGCGCAGGATCTGCCGGTGGGTGACGACGCGGCCGCGATGCTGGACCAGGAGTTGCAGCAGCGCATACTCGCGGGCCGTGAGATGGACCTCGACACCGTCGCGAAGCACGCGGCGCTCGGCCCGGTCGAATTCAATGTCACCGATGCGGACCACGGCCGGCTCCGCCTTCGCCGGGGTGCGGCGCAACACCGCCCGCAAGCGGGCCAGAAGTTCGCGGCCGCTGAACGGCTTGGTGAGGTAATCGTCGGCCCCGCCGTCCAGCGCCGCGATCTTGTCGTCCTCGCTCTCGCGTACCGTGAGGATCACCACGGGCACTTTGGACCACTCGCGCAGGCGTCGCAGCACCTCCCGCCCGTCGAGGTCGGGCAGCCCGAGGTCGAGGATGATGCCGTCGGGCGCCTGGTGCGCGACTTCCTGCAGGCCGAGCCGGCCGGATTCGGCCTCCCGCACGTGGTAGCCGGCGCCCTCGAGTGTCACCCGCACCAGGCGGCGAATCTGGTGCTCGTCATCGATGACCAGCAGGGTGGGGACAGGGGCGGCGCTCATGCGGACGGCTCAGGCTGGGGCGGGGCGTGCGGCAGGTAAATGGTGAACACGGCGCCGCCGCCGGGGTTCTCGCCCACGACGATTTCGCCGCCCTGCGCGACCACGAAGCCGCGGACGATCGACAGGCCGAGGCCGAGCCCGCCGGCCCGGGCGGCATCGCCGCGCTCGAACTTCTGGAAGAGCCGTTCCCGCATCGCCAACGGGAAGCCGGGACCCCGGTCGGCCACGGTGAAATAAGCGCGCGCTCCGCCGCGTTCGACGCCAGCCGTGACGAAGACCGGCGTGCCCGGCGGCGTGTGGCGCGCGGCATTGAGCAGCAGGTTGGCCAGGGCCTGCTCGGTGAGGGCGAAGTCCGCGCGGATGGGGGAAAGGTCGTCGGGCAGGGAAACTTCGAGCGGGTGGCCGGCCAGCGCGTCGCGCACGCCCTCAAGCGCCGAGTTGACCAGATCGCGGGCGTCGCACCAGTCGAGGCGGGGCTTGAGCGTGCCGGTCTCGAGGCGAGTCTGGTCGAGCAAATTGCCGACAAGCCGGTTGAGCCGCCGGGCGGCGGCGCGGCCCTCGGCCACCAGGTCGGCGCGCAGCTCGGGCGTGGCGTCCGGCAGGTTTTCCAGCGCGCCGGTGATCACCGCGAGCGGCGTGCGCAGTTCGTGCGAGACGCTGTCGAGCAGGACGCGGTGGAGCTTGTCGGATTCGGCGAGGAGTTTTTCGCGGGCACCGGCTTCGCGGAGGTGCTCCCGTTCGACGATCAGCGCGAGCTGGCGGGCGAAGGCCTCGAGCAGGTCGCGCTGGGCGAGGGTGAGCGCGCTGCCGGCGGGCACGGCGACGCCCAGCACGCCGACGGCCTTCTCCTCGCGCAGCAGCGGCAGGTAAAAGCCCGTGCTGCCGGGCAGCGTGTCGGTGAAACGCCCGGCCGGCCGGCGGTTGGCGAACACCCAGTCGGCCACTCCGCGCTCCTTGCTGTCGAGCGCGAACGAGCCGGCGAAATGCGGCGCAACCCCGCCGTCGGCATCCGCGAGCAACAGGGAGGTCTGGGCGCCAAAGAGCTGGTCGGCCTGCCGCAGCGCGGCGAAAACCGCGTCATCGAGGGTGCCGGCCTCGGCGAGGGCGCGGGTGAGATTGAACAGCGCTGTGGCGCGGCCTTCGCGCCGGCGCTCGGCCAGCGCCTGCGCGCGAATGCGCGAGGTGAGCTGGCCGACGACGAGCGCCACCACGAAATAGGTGCCGAACAGCAGCCCGTCCTCGACCTTTTGAATGCGGAAGGTGAAGCGCGGCGGGATGAACAGGTAGTTCCAGGTCAGCGCGCTGAGCAGCCCGGCGACGAACACCGGCCCGCGGCCGACCCGCAGGCTGAGGAGGATGACCGCGAGCAGGTAGACCAGGCCGGCCGCCAGGTAGTAATTCGAGGGCAGGAGGAGGCCGCCGACGGTCAGCGCGGCGACGACGCCCGTGGCCCAGGCATACTCGCCGGCGCTGCTGCGGAGTTCGTGGTCGAGATCGTCGAGCGAGAGCGGCCGGCCGGACGATTCCGCGGGGACGACATAGACGTCGATGTTGCCGCCCAGCCGGACCACGCGATCGACGAGGGAGCCGCCCGGCGCGAACCTCTGCCACCAGGCGTGGCGCGGCTTGCCGACGACAATCTGCGTGGCGTTGTGCTGCAGCGCGGTGCGTACCAGGGCGGCCGCGAGGTCGTTGTCCTGGGTGATGACCACCTCGGCGCCGAGTTCCCGGGCGAGCGCCAGGTTCTTGTCGAGGAGGCGTTGGTCCTCCGGCGCCGGCGGCGAAATGGGCTCGACGTAGACCGCAACCCACGGCGCGCCCTGCGCGGCCGCCAGCCGGCGGGTCCAGCGCACGAGCTGGGTCGAGAAGGGGCTGGGCCCGACCGCCACGAGCAGCCGTTCACCGCTGCGCCACACGGTCTGCTTGACCACGCCGGCCCGCAGGTGGCGGAGTTGTCGCTCCACGCGCTCGGCGGTGTAGCGGAGCGCGAGCTCGCGCAGGGCGGCCAGGTGCGAGTCCTTGAAGAAGCCCTCCTGGGCCGCGACGGCGCGCTCGCCGAGGTAGACCTTCCCCTCGCGCAGCCGCTCCAGCAGGGTCTCCGGCGTCAGGTCGACGAGTTCGAGTTCGTCGGCCAGGTCGAGCACGGAGTCGGGCACGGTCTCCTGCTGGTTCGCGCCGGTGATCTGGCGGACGGCGTCGGCGCGCGACTCGACGTGCTGGATGTTGAGGGTGGTATGGACGTCGATGCCGGCATTGAGCAGTTCGACGACGTCCTGCCAGCGCTTGGCGTGGCGCGAGCCGGGCGCGTTGGTGTGGGCGAGTTCATCGACCAGCACGAGTTTTGGCCGGCGGGTGAGGACGGCCTCGAGGTCAAATTCGGTCAGCCGGGTGCCGCGATAATCGATGACCAGGCGCGGAACGATGGTGAGCCCGGCCAGCAAGGCCTCGGTCTCGATGCGTCCGTGCGTCTCGACCACGCCGACGACGAGATCCGTGCCGGCGGCACGCTCCTGCTGGCCGGCCTGGAGCATGGTGTAGGTCTTCCCGACTCCGGGGCACATGCCGAGGAAGATCTTCAGGTGCGCCCGCCGCGCCCGGACCTCGTCGGCCCGCAAGGCGGCGAGCAGCGTGTCGGGATCTGGACGAAGCTCAGGCATTTTCGGAGCGAAACGAGGGGAAAGGGGCAGGCTACCCGGGGGATCGGGGAAGGCGCGGAAAGGGACAGGTTATTCCGAGGAGCAGATTTTCCGGAAGCAAAGAAGGGAGGGCGAGAACGTGGACAGGTTATTCGCAGAACGGCCCGGTTCAACGCAAGACGCCGGCGCGGAAAGGCCGGTCGCTGGCCGGATCGAACAACGCCGACCTGGTGAACGTCGTCAGCAGTACCGCGAGCGTCACGGCCGTTCGCATCTCCCGTGGGGCATAGCTGCGCATGGCATACCGGGGCGCTAGGGTTTGCGCGGGGCGCCGAGGTCGTCGAGGGCGAGGTTGAGCTGGACGACGTTGACGCGAGCTTCACCGAGGATGCCCCAATCGCGATCGCTCGTGGCCGCGTCGATCAGGCGCCCAACCTCCCCCGGGGATAGGTGGCGTGCGCCCGCGACCCGGCCGGCCTGGATCCGGGCGTTGGCCGGGCTGATGTGCGGGTCGAGGCCGCTGCCGGAGGACGTGACGGCGTCGGCCGGAATCGGCGTCGCGGCGGTGAGGCCGTTCTCGGCGCGATAGGCGGCGACCGCCGCCTGGATGCGGTCGGCCAGTTTCCGGCTGGTCGGCCCGAGGTTGGTGCCCGCCGAGGCGGCGGCATCGTAGCCATCGCCGGCGGCGGAGGGCCGCGAGTGGAAATATTGCGGACCGCTGAAGTATTGGCCGATCAGTGTGGAGCCCCGCACCCTGCCGCCCTGGTCCCGGATCAGGCTGCCGTTGGCCTGCCGGGGAAACAGCGCCTGGCTGGCGGCCCAGACCGCGAGCGGGTAGGCACCGCACAAGACGAGGGCCAGGACAAACGTGAGGAGGAACGAAGTCTTGAGCTCGGCAAAGACTGTTTTCACGGGAGGAAAGGGTGGGGGTTCACGCGAGGTGAGCGGCGTTGAGGAGCAGGTCGATGAGCTTGATGCCGCCAAAGGGCACGATCACGCCGCCGAGGCCGTAGAGCACGAGGTTGCGGCGCAGCATGGCGGCCGCGCCGATCGGGCGGTAGGCGACGCCCTTCAGCGCCAGGGGGATGAGCGCGATGATCACGAGGGCATTGAAGACGACGGCACTCAGGATGGCGCTGCGGGGCGAGGCGAGATGCATGATGTTCAGCGGGGCAATCGCGGGGAACGCGCCGACGAGCATCGCCGGGATGATGGCGAAATATTTCGCGACGTCGTTGGCGATGGAAAACGTCGTGAGCGCGCCGCGCGTGATGAGGAGCTGTTTCCCGATCTCGACGATCTCGATGAGCTTGGTCGGGTTCGAGTCGAGGTCGACCATGTTGCCGGCCTCCTTGGCGGCCTGCGTGCCGGTGTTCATCGCGACACCGACGTCAGCCTGGGCGAGCGCCGGGGCGTCGTTGGTGCCGTCGCCGGTCATCGCGACGAGATGGCCGGCGGCCTGCTCCGAACGGATGCGGGCGAGCTTCATCTCCGGCGTGGCCTGCGCCAGAAAGTCGTCGACGCCGGCCTCGGCGGCGATGGCGGCGGCGGTGAGCGGGTTGTCGCCGGTGATCATCACGGTGCGGATGCCCATGGCGCGGAGCTGGGCGAAGCGTTCCTTGATGCCGCCCTTGACCACGTCCTTGAGGTGGACGACGCCGAGGGCGCGCGCGTTTTCGGCGACGACGAGCGGAGTGCCGCCGGCGCGGGCGATGCGGTCGGCGGTTTCATCGATCGCGGCGGGCCAGGCGCCGCCCTGGCCTTCGATCCAGGTGCGAACGCTGGCGGCGGCGCCCTTGCGAATGCACCGGTCGCCCAGGTTGATCCCGCTCATCCGCGTCTGGGCCGTGAAAGGCACGAAGGTGTGCGGCGCGGGCAGCTCGCGGCCGCGGAGGTTGAAACGGCTCTTGGCGAGGACGACGATGCTGCGGCCCTCGGGGGTTTCATCGGCCAGGGAGGCGAGCTGCGCCGCGTCGGCGAGCTGGTCCGCGTTCACGCCGGGGCCCGGAAGGAACTCGGTGGCCTGGCGGTTGCCGAGCGTGATGGTGCCGGTCTTGTCGAGGAGGAGCACATCGATGTCGCCGGCGGCCTCGACGGCCCGGCCGGACATGGCCAGGACGTTGCGCTGCAGGAGCCGGTCCATCCCGGCAATGCCGATGGCGCTGAGCAGGCCGCCGATGGTCGTCGGGCTGAGGCAGACCAGCAGGGCCACGAGCGCCGTGAGCGTGAAGCCGGCGTGGGCATAGAAGCCAAACGGTTTTAGCGCGAGGACGACGAGCAGGAAGATGAACGTCAGCGCCGAGAGTAGGATCGTCAGGGCGATCTCGTTCGGCGTCTTTTGCCGCGAGGCACCCTCGACCAGGCTGATCATGTGGTCGAGAAAGCCCTCGCCCGGGTTGGCCGTGATGCGGACCACGAGGTGGTCGGAAAGGATGCGCGTGCCCCCGGTCACGGCGCTGCGATCGCCGCCGGCCTCGCGGATGACCGGGGCGGATTCGCCGGTGATGGCGGATTCGTCGACGCTGGCGATACCCTCCACAGCTTCGCCGTCGCCCGGGATGATCTCGCCCGTTCGCACCTCGACAAGGTCGCCGCGGGCCAGCATCGCCGCGTCGACCGATTCGACGGCGCCGTCCCGCCGGCGGCGGCGGGCGGTGAGCTGCCGGCGCGAAGCCCGCAAGGCGCGGGCCTGGGCCTTGCCCCGGCCTTCGGCGACCGACTCGGCGAAGTTGGCGAAGACGACGGTGAACAGCAGCCACAGGGCGACCTGCAGGCCGTAGGGCAGGGGTTCCTCCGAGGTGAAGAGCTGCTCAAAGGTGACGAGCGCGCCAAGCAGGGTGACAAACATCACCGGGTTCTTGAGCTGGGTGCGCGGGTCAAGCTTGCGGAAGGCCGCGAGCGCAGCCTGGCGCAGGATGGAGCGGTCGGCCAGGGCGGCGGGAACGGCCGGGGTCGGGGTCGAGGGCATGGTTCAAAACAGGCTGCCGGCGTGCATCAGGAAGTGCTCGGCCACCGGTCCCAGCGCGAGGGCCGGCAGGAAGGTGAGGGCACCCACGAGCAACACGGTGCCGATGAGCAGCAGGACGAAGGTGAAGCCCTCCGTGCGAAAGGTGCCGGCGCTGGCCGGGATGGTTTTCTTGGCCGCGAGACTGCCGGCGAGTGCGAGAAGCGGCACGATCATCAGGAAGCGGCCGATGAGCATCGCGAGGCCGCCGGTGACATTGTAGTGCCAGTCGCCATCGGCCGGGTTGCCGGTGAGGCCGCCGAAGGCGGAGCCATTGTTCCCGACGCTCGAGCTGTAGAGATAGAGGATCTCACTGAATCCATGCGGCCCGGCGTTGTTGAGCCCGGCCTGACCCCACGCGCTCACGCTGGCCCAGGCCGTGCCGGCGAGGATGGTCGCCGACAGGATCATCAGCACGAGCATGACGAGCTTCACATCGTAGGCCTCGATCTTTTTGCCGAGGTATTCCGGCGTGCGGCCGACCATCAGGCCGGCGATGAAGACGGCGAGCACGATGAAGACCAACATGCCGTACAGGCCGGCGCCGACCCCCCCGAAGATGACCTCGCCCGTCTGGATGTTGAAGAGCGGCACGAGCCCTCCGAGCGGCGTGAAGGAGTCGTGCATCGCATTCACGGCGCCGCAGGAGGCGTCGGTGGTAATCGTGGCGAAGAGGGCGGAGTTGAAGATGCCGAAGCGCACCTCCTTGCCCTCCATGTTGCCGTCCGCCGCGGCCACCCCGAGCTGCTGGTGAATGGGATTGCCGGCCGCTTCGCAGTGCCAGGCAACGAGCACCCCGGCGACGAAGAGCACGAACATCGCGGCCCAGACCGACCAGCCATGGCGCTGGTGCTTCGTTTCGCGGCCCAGGTACCAGGTCAGCGCGCTGGGCAGGGCGAAGATGGACAGCATCTGCAGGAAGTTCGAGAGCGGCGTCGGATTCTCGAACGGGTGCGCCGCGTTGGCGTTGGTGAACCCGCCACCGTTCGTGCCGAGCATTTTGATGGCAACCTGCGAGGCCATCGGGCCCTGGGCGATCGTCTGCGGCACGCCGCCGTCAAAGGTGTGGGCGACGGTGTAGGGCGAAAAATTCTGGATCATCCCCTGCGAGATGAGGACCAGCGCGAACACAAGGCAAAGGGGCGCGAACAGGTAATAGTTGAGGCGGACCAGGTCGACCCAGAAGTTGCCGATGCTCCTCGCCGTGTGGCGGGCAAGGCCGCGCACGAGCGCGGCGGCGACCGCGACGCCGGCGGCGGCCGACGTGAAGTTGTGGATGGTCAGCCCGACCATCTGCGAGAAATACGACAGCGTCGACTCACCGCCATAGTTCTGCCAGTTGGTGTTGGTGGTGAAACTCACCGCGGTGTTGAAAGCGAGGCCCGGCGCGACGCCCGCGAAGTGCTGCGGATTCAGCGGCAGGTGGTCCTGGAATCGCAGGATGAAGTAGGTGAAGAGCAGCCCGACGAGGCTGAAGGCCAGCAAGGATCCGGCGTAGGCGGACCAACCCTGCTCCTGCGCCGGGTCGATGCCGCACACCCGGTAGGTAAGGCGCTCGAACGGGCGGACGACGGGATCGAGAAACGTGCGGCCGCGCGGGTCCAGCACCCGCCCGAGGTGGAGCCCGAGGGGTTTCGTGACGAGCACGAGCGCGCCGACGTAGAGGGCGAGTTGCAGCCAGCCGTACGGGTCGTTCATGGGCGTTCAGAATTTCTCCGGGCGGAGCACGGCGACGACCAGGTAAACCAGGCAGGCCAGCGCGAGGAGGCAGATGAGGAAGGTTTCCATGGCAACAGATCGGGCTTCAGCGGATGCGGTCGCAGAATCGCACCAGGAGGAAGGCGACGACAAAGAAGCCGACGGTCAGGCCGACGTAGAAGATGTCCGACATGCCCGCATCTTCCCACGGATCGCGGCGCGGCGGGTAATTAAGAGGCGCCGTCGGGGCGTTAAGAAAGTGCTAAGGCGGGGCGATTGTGCCGGCGGCTCTCCCGTGGTGGGCGCTGGGCGGGGCCCGCGGCAGCCCGGGGGCCCCGCCCCAGGATTTTGCGGCCCGACCCGTGGGGCCCGCGTGCGTCCCGCCGGTTGCTTGACAGGGGGCGACGCCACCGGTATCTCCCGACCCGTTGCCCATGGAAGCCGCGCTGGACCAGCCTGTTCTCGTGCTGAATCGCCTCTGGCAGGCGGTGAACATCATCGCGGCGCGCCGGGCGTTCGCGTTGCTGGCTCGCGAGCACGCCCAGGTGGTGCACCAGACCGAGGACTCCTTCCGCACCTTTTCGCTGCTCGATTGGATCGATTTTTCGAACTACAACCCCCCGGTCGAGGCGCTGGAAACGGTGCGCACGATCAACCGCCGCATTCGGCTGCCGCGCGTCATCCTGCTCACCTATTTCGACAAGCTGCCGTGCAAGGAGCTCAAGCTGACGCGCAACAACGTCTTCGAGCGCGACGGCGACCACTGCCAGTATTGCGGGCAGGCCTTCGCCCGCGAACACCTCAACCTCGACCACGTGATCCCGCGCCATTACGGCGGCAAGACCACCTGGGAGAACATCGTCTGCTCCTGCATCCGGTGCAATTCGCGGAAGGCCAACCGCCTCCCGCACGAGGCGCACATGCGCCTGATCCGGAAGCCGGTCCGGCCGAAATGGCGGCCGGTGATCTCGCTGGTGCTGGGCAACCATGGCCACGAGAAATGGAAGGATTTCCTCGACGTCGCCTACTGGAACGTCGAGCTCGAGGAATGAACCGTCTCGCCGGCTCGTTCCGCGCTGCATGAGGCTTCGCCCTCTCCGGTATTTTGTCGCCCTCGCGGGCCTGATCGGCGCGACCCTGTTCGCCCGCGACGAGCAGCGCATAGCGCAGGTCAAGGACGCGATCAAGTCCGTCGAGGCGGTCATGACCGACACCAACGCGCCCGCGTCCGACCGCCCGCGGCTCGAACGCAAGCTCGAGGCCTTGAAACAGGAACTCGCCATCCTCGAGGAGCGGGAGGCGATCGAGACGCGCGAGCGCAGCCTCAAGGCGGAGGTGCGCACCCAGACCCGCGAGCAGCTCCGCGAGAAGCTGCAGGCCATCGGCTCCGACCCGGCAACCGTCGAAGCCAGGCAGCGTGAGCTCGAGGCGCGCCGGCTGAAGGCCACGGCCGAGCGCACGGCGCTCATGAACCAGCGGGAGGACGCCGAGGGCGGCGCCACCGGCAGCCGGCGGGCGGAGATCGACGAACAGCTCTTCACGAAGAACGAGGAAATCCGGTCCATCGCGCTGCAGCAGGAGGCCGCCGACAACGAAGCGGCCCTCGTGCGCCAGGCCCAGGCTTTGCGCGAGAATTTGCGGGCGGACGAGGCGGCGCTCGCCGCGCCGAGCCTGAAGGCCTGGTTTGCCAAGCGCGCCGACCTGAAGACCGACACCACGCGCGACCGGCAGCTGGCGGACATGGCGGCAAACGTCGCCGAGAACCTGCGGGTCACCGAGGCCGGGCTGCTGCTCGCGAAGCAGAAGATGGCCAAGTTCGACGAGGAGCTCCAACTGCTCGAGCGGCAGACAACCTTCCTGCACCGCAACGAACGCCTCGAACAGCTGCTGGCGACGCAACGCGCGCAAAAACAGCTGCAGGGCCAGCGGATGCCCTACCTGGTCGACCAGGTCGAGGCGCTGCGGCAGTCGCGCGACAGCCTGGCCACCCGCCGCGAGTTGGTCCTGCTGGAGAAGCGGCTGCTCGACGAGCAGGCCGGCGAGTTGCGCGACGCCTACCTGGAACGCCTGCTCTGGCCGTCGGTCACCTCGCTCGCGATCCTGCTGGCCTACCTTGCGCTCAGCCGTTTCGTGTTCGCCCGCCGTTACAAGAAGGAGGAGCTGTTCCTGGCCCGGCGGCTCGGGCGTTATGCGACGACCCTGCTGATCGTCGTCGTGGTCACCCTTTACCTGTTCGAGGATCTCCGGTTGATCGCGACCACCCTGGGGCTCGTCAGCGCGGCGATCGTGATCTCGCTCCAGGACGTGTGCGCGTCGTTTTGCGGCTGGTTCGTCATCATGGCCGGGCAGAAGTTCACCATCGGCGACCGCCTCGAGATCGAGGGCGTGCGGGGCGACGTCCTCGACATCCAGCTGCTGCGCACGACGCTCCTCGAGCTCAACAACTGGCTCGGCGTCGACCAGCCGACGGGGCGCGTCATCATCGTGCCGAACAATTTCATCTTCAAGACGAAGGTCTTCAGCTTCACCCACGGCCACCCGTTCATCTGGGGCAAGATCGAGGTCACGGTGACCTACGGCACGCCCGCGGCCGGCGCGATGGCGCTGTTCCAGAAGATCCTCGAGGAGGAGACCCGCGAGGATTTTGCCGAAGCGCGACGGGTGTCGGCGGAGATGGAACGCCGCTACGGAGTCGAGGACGCCGACTACCGGCCCAAGATCTACACCCGGATCGCCGACAGCGGCATCACGTTCAGCCTGCTGTACGTCTCGCACTATCGGAACACTTCGATCACGCGCAATCGCATCAACCGGCGCCTGATCTCCGAACTGGAAAGCCACCCGCACATCCAGCTCGCCTACAACACGGTCGCGGTGCTCGCCAACGTGGCGCCGGCGGAGGGGCCCTCGGCGGTCCTGGGCCAGGATGTGACTTCAGTGCCGTTTCCGCTCCAGCCGAAGCGCTGAGCGGCTGACGGTGGAGCCCGCACTCCGTATGGGCTAACCTGCACGGAGTGCCGGTTCCACCAGTTACAGACACAGAATCTGGGCGGTAGGGGCGCAGTCTTGCTGCGGCGAAGGTGGAACGCGCTGACCCCAGCGCGTTGAATGTCGACGAATGAGGCTGACAGCGCCTTGCGGTCAAGGCGCTCCACCGATTTCACTCAGCGGTAATCGTCGCGCGCGGGCGAGAAGGCGTCGAGCACCACGCAGCGCGTCAGCGTCCGGCCGCCGTGCGACACGCCGCCGGGAATCACGGCCACCATGCCCGGCTCGAGGATCGTGGTCTCGGTGCCGACCGTGAATTCAAACCGGCCCGAGATCACGTAGGTCATCTGGTCGTGAGGGTGCTGGTGCCGGGGCACGGTGACATTTGGCTCGAGTGTCACCTCGCCCAGCGTGAGCCGGTCGAGGTGGGCGTACCGGCCGCGGATGGTGCCGTTGAAAATTTCCTTGGACGGGACGGAGGCAAGGGTAACGAAGGCCATGGGGAGGGGGAGGCCGCGATTCTCGGCCCCGGTGGCTTCGTCGCAAGGCGCATCGCGGGGCGGGCGCCGCTGCAGGGGGAGCGGTCACACGGCGGACGGGTTGGCTCCCGCGGCCGTGACCTAGATGCGGGTTGCCTGCCGCCGAAGGGCCTCTCTATCTTCCGCCCATGATCGAAAGCCTCGTCCTGACCATCATCGCGGCCGACCGGCCGGGGCTCGTGGAACGCCTGGCGGCCTGCGTCGCCGACCACGGCGGCAACTGGGAGGAAAGCCGGATGTGTCATCTCGGCGGACGCTTCGCCGGCATCGTGCGCGTCGAGGTTGCGGGAGAAAAGCTGACGACGCTCCGGCGCGCCTTGCACGGTCTCGAGGCCGACGGGGTGCGGATCGTCGTGGAGAGCGGCGCGGGTGGGTCCGGGAGCACGGGCGCGGTGGTCCTGCTGGAGCTGGTGGGCAACGATCGGCCCGGAATTCTCCGCACGGTCACCGGCGTGCTGGCGGCGCGCGGCGTCAACGTCGAGGAACTGTCGTCGGCCTGCGTGCCGGCGCCGATGGGTGGCGGCGAGCTGTTCCAGGCGCAGGCGCGGCTGCTGGTGCCGGCGGGCGTTGATCTCGCGCAAGTGCGCGCCGACCTGGAGAAAATCGCGGCGGATTTGATGGTCGACCTGAAGCTGCGCGCGGCGGAGTAGGAGACGATTTCCGCCGCAAGAATGCTTGCGGTAGGAGCAGGCGCCTACAGGTGTGAATCGATCAGGCTTTAACCCGCCGCCGCCGGCAGCGTCGCGCGCATCGTCGTGCCGCGCGCGCCGCTGGCGTGGACGGTCAATTCGCCGTGGTGCTCGTGCATGATCCGCTGCGCGATGGCCAGGCCGAGGCCGGTACCGTCGGCGCGGCCGGACAGGAACGACTCGAAGATGCGCGGCCGGATCGAGTCGGGAATGCCGCCGCCGGTGTCGGTGATGTCCACGTGGACTAGCGGCGCACCCGGCTTGTCCTCGGTGACGCACGCGACGGTGAGTTCGCCGCCGTGGGGCATGGCATGGAGGGAGTTCAGGACCAGGTTGAGCACGACCTGCTGCAGCTGGCCCTTGTTGGCATCGACGATCACGCCGCGACCGGGGGCGGTGTAGTGGAGTTGTACGGCGGCCTGCGCCAGCTTCGAACGGAGGAGCACCAGCGTGTCGTCGAGGATCTCGGCGAGCGGCCAGCGCGAATGGAGGGAGGCGGGGGCGCGGCCAAACGACAGGACCCGCGAAACTATGACTTCGAGCTGCTCGATCTTCTCGGTGATCACCTCGAGGTCCCGGCGGCGCGGATCGTCCGGCGCGAAATCGGTGCCGAGCGGCCCGACGAGGAGCTTGACGACCGTGAGCGGATTCCGGATCTCGTGCGCGATCTCGGCCGCCAGCATGCCGAGGGTGGTGAGGGTCTCGTTCTTGCGCAGGACCTCCTCCGACTGGAACACGCGGGCATAGAGCCGGGCGTTCTGCAAGGCCACGGCCGCGAAGCTGCCCAGGGCGTTGAAGAGCCGCTTCTCGTCGTCGCTGAACCGGTGCGGCCGGTCGTGGAACACCGAGAGGACGCCCGCCGGCTCGCCTTCGATGATGATGGGCGCGGCCAGCGCGGAACACAGCGAATGGCGCCGGGGCAGGTCGGCCGCCTCGCGGTAGCCCGGACCGTCAATGTGTTGGAACTCGGCCGACTTGCCGGAACGGATGACCGAGGCGAGGAGCGAAGCGTCGGCCGGCACCGCCTGTCCCTGGAGCTCGAGGCCGGTGGCGGATTGGCCGCCGGCCGCCGACCACGCGTGCAGGCGGAGTTCGCGCCGGCCGGGATCGTAGTCATGCAGGAGGCACAGGCTGGCATTGAACAAAGCCCGGCCGCTCTGGGTGAGCGTCGACTGGAGTTCCTCGGAGGCGAGCTGCGCGACGAGCGCGTGGCCGAGCTCGACGAGCGTGGCCAGCTGGGTGGAATTGGTGCGGAGCCGCGCGAACTGCCACAGGCGGTGCAGCACCGCGGCCGCTTCCGTGGCGAACCGGGTCAACCGCTCCAGCGCGGCCGAGTCGAAGGCGCCGACGCGGTCGGCGTCCAGGTTGACCACGCCGATCGTGCGGCCGTCGACGACCAGCGGCGCCGCCATCTCGCAGCGCACCCCCGGCCGCGCGGAGATGTAGCGCGGCTCCGCGGCGACGTCGGCGACCAGCAGGGGCCGGCCGTGCAGGGCCACCCAGCCGGTGATGCCCTGGCCGGGGCGCAGCGCGAAGTCGCCGACCTCCGGGGGCAGGCCTTGTTCGACACTGATCTCGAGGCGTCCGCTCTCCGCACTGAGCAGGGCCAGCGAGCCGCTGTCCGCCGCAAAGGCCGACATGATCGCCGCGAGGATGCCGCGCTGCGCCGAGGCGGCGTCGGCGCCGTGCGTGGCAAAGCCGCTTATCTTGTATAGGACGGCGGAATCGCCGGTCTCGTCAGTGGCCATCTTCGGCGAGATGAACACGAATGCGGCAGCTTGGGGAGCGAAAATTGGCCGGGACGTCAGACGGCCACGTCACCAAGTTTCGCGCGGCAATCCAGTAGGAGCGGCTTTACGCCGCGATTGACTTCGAGTCGCGACATGAAGCCGCTCCTCCACGGTACTCAAGGCGAGGCAGGATGAGTTCCCAGCCCATTTCCGATCCGCAATCCACCATTCCCGATCCCCAACCTACGATCGGCATCCGCCCTCCGCGATCAGCCCTCGGCCGGCTCCCGGCGCCTCAGGCGCTGGCGGCCTCGGTCGGCACCGTCGTGATCAGGGCCCGCAGCGCCTCCTTCAGCTTCCGGAGCCGATCCGTGTCGATCGCGGCCTCGGGCTTGCTGGGCTCGATATAGAAGGTATCGATGGCGATGCTCCGCTCGGTGTTGATGCGCGCGAAGGTGGTGTCGTAGCCGTGGTCGGAGATGGTCTTGACCAGCCGGAACAGCAGGCCGATCTGATCGTGCGCCTGGACCTCGACGATGATGCGGTTGAGTGAAATCTCGTGATAGACTTCGACGGTGGGCGGGAACGTCGCGGGCAGTTCCTGGCTGGCGGCGGTGTAGCGCGTCGCGGCAGCGTACTTCCGGGCCTGGGCGGCGATCTCGGGCAGGAGGTCCTTGTTGCTGACCAGGCTGTCCTCGACCGTGCGGGCAAAGGTGTCCATGGCCGCCTGGTTCTGCACGACGCCGCGGCCGGGCACGACGACATGGAAGGTGTCGATCGCGATGTGGTCGGAGCGCGTCGTGATGCGGGCGGAGAGGATGCTCAGGCCGGCGACGCTGAAGGCGCCGGCGAGTTTGTAGAAGAGGCCGGCGCGGTCCCACGTGACGACGTGCACGGTGGTGTAGCTCCGGTTGATGTCGTCCTTCCACTCGATCACCGGGCGCAGCGAACCGAGCGAGTCGGCGGCCGAGATGGAATGCAGCAGCCGGTTGACCATCTGGATGTGCAGGGTGATCTCCGGCGCCTCCGTCTGGACAAAATAGCGCTCGGGCAGGAGATTGAAATGGGCGGTGATCTCCTCGGCGCTGATGCCGGGGATGTGTTGCGCGATGAGGTTGCGACGGGTCATTTCCTTGTTTTCCAGCAGGCGGGTGTCGACTTTGTCACCGAGCGTCAGGCGTTCGAGGGTGGTGTCGAAAAGGCGGCGGTGGAGCGAGTCCTTGTAGCCGTTCCACAAACCCGCCGACGTGCCGTTGGCGTCGCAGTAGGTGTGCACGTAAAGATAGCGCAACCGGTCGGCGTCGCCCACGATCTCGGCAAAGGCGGCAGCGGTCTTGGGATCATCGAGGTCGTGCTTCTGCCAGAACCGTGCCATGATCAGGTGATTTTTGATGATAAAGGCGACCAATTCGCGGCGCGTGGCATCGACCTGCATGCGTTCGAGCACCGGGCCGGCGATGGCCACGCCGGTCTCGGCGTGGCCCTGGATGCCCTCGCCCTTGCCGATGTCGTGGAGGAGCAGGATCAGGTAGAGGAGGGTGGGGTCGGGCGTCTGGTGAAGTTCGTTGCGGTACTTCTCGTGCAGCGGGCTGGCGAGCGAGTAAATGGTGTCCAGCTCGCGGATCGCATTGAGCGTGTGGATGTCCGCCGTGTACCGGTGGTAGTACTCGTGCTGGACGAGGCACGTGAGCGGCTTGAACTCGGGGATGAAGCGCCCCAGCACGCCGAGCTCGTGCATCAACGACAGCGGCGGATAAACGCGACCCGCCTCGCCGAGCATGGTGCGGAAGCTCTGGTTGGCCGCCTCGGCGTGGATGACCTGGTCCGTGATCAGGTCGAGGGACGCCCGCACGAGGGCGGCGAGGTCGACGTCGGGCGAGCAGCCGAGCTGCTGGCAATGGCGGAAGACGCGGATGAGCCGGACCGGGTCCTCGCGGAAGATATCGGGGCGCTCGGCCGCGAGCTCGCTGCCGCGGAGCACGAAACCGTCGAGGCGCTTGGTCCGTTCGGAACGGCGGGCGAGGAGGAGATTCTTGAGCGAGCCGACGATCCCGGGCCCGCCGGCGATCGTGAGCGCGAGGCGTTGCTCGATGATCTTCGAGATGCGGTAGATCGCCTGTGCATGCCGATAGTAGTCGTGCATGAACTTCTCGAGGCGTTCGAGGAGCGCGGCCTGGTGATAGCCGAGGTTGGCGGCGAGCCGGGGCTGGGTCTCGAGGTTGAGCACGTCGGTGGCGTGCTTGCTCATGTAATGCAGCTCGTTCCGGACCCGCAGCAGGAAGTCGTAGCCCGCCTCGAACTGGGCGAGTTCGGCCGGTTGCAGGTAGTTCTGCTCGACGAGCTGGTCGAGGCGTGCGATGCCGAGGCGCACGCGAGCCATCCAGAGCGCGTTCTGGTAGTCCCGCAGGCCGCCGACGCCATTCTTGATGTCGGGCTCCTGCATGAACACCGTGTCGCCGTGCTGCGAGCGCCGCGCGGCTTGGTCGGCCAGGCGCGCGGCGATGTAGGCCTTGGGGTTGTCGGTCAGGTAATGCTTCCGGTACGTGGCGGCGAAATTCTCGTAGAGCGTCTCCACGCCGGCGAGGAAGCGCGACTCGAGCAGGGAGGTCTTGGTGCGGATATCGCGGCCGGCCTCGCCGAACACGTCGGTCAGGGTGCGCGTGGAATGGCCGATCTTCAGGCGCAGGTCCCAGAGCGGGTAGAGGATGGTGTTCGAGAGGTGCTCCTGGAATTTCGCGAGGCCGTCCGCCTTCGCCGCGGCGGGAAACAGGAACATCACGTCGATGTCGCTCAGCGGGTTCAACTCCGAGCGCCCATAGCCGCCGAGGGCGATCAAACACACCGGCAGCGGCGGCTCGCCGTGGTCCTTGCGCCAGGTCGCGACCGCATAGTCGAACAAGTGGACGAGCAGCACGTCGATCGCCTTGGCGTTGGCGGCCACCACCTCGCGGCCCGACGCCCCCGCGCGGTGCAGGTGGTGGATGCGGGCATTCTCGGAGCGCAGGTAGGCTTTGCACGCGGCGAGGCGTTCCGCGGCGCTGGCGCCGTTCGCGAACGCGGCCTGCATCTGGACTTCGACTGTTTCTGATCCGGACATCGGGGGGACTACATGAGCAGTGCAACTCGCTCCCGGAAAGCTGGAAATGTCGGCCCCGCGGATGCGGCGGGGAATAAATAATTCTGGTTGACGGGCAAATCCGGAGCAGAATACTCGCCCTCTCTCTCGCGGGTGTAGCTCAGTTGGTAGAGCACCACCTTGCCAAGGTGGACGTCGAGAGTTCGAGTCTCTTCGCCCGCTCCATTTTAGTGAAAGCGCCCGGTTCGCCGCCGGGCGCTTTTTCGTTCCCTACACTCTCAGCATGAGCCTTTTCCGCGATAGTCGTCTTTGGGTCGATCGAGCCAGCAAGAGACACGTCGGGACTCAAAGAGACCCCTGTTTGTGCGTCTCTTTGTGCGTTCAGTTGTGCATCGCTTGAGAGCAAAAATGCTGAATCTGGGACCAAATTGCGCACACGCTCGGCGTAGGTCCGGCGGCGATTCGTTGGTGCGCTCGGCGGCAACTGAAACGACGGAAGGCGCGCCGTTTCCTGGAGGATGGGAAGCTGGGCTACATCAGTGTAAACGCCCATCGTCAGCTTCATATCGCTATGTCGCATGAGCTGCATCGCCACCTGCGGAGAAACGCCACTGGCAGCCAGCAAGGTGCCATAGGTCTTGCGCAAGGCGTGCAGGTCAATTCGCCGGCCGCGCACATCCTCAAAGGGGATGCCGGCGGCCGCCAGGTCTTTCTGCATGGTCTGGACACGCGGGATGAGCCCGCGGAATACCAACCGTTCCGGCTTCACGCCTTTGGGGCGGGACGCCAGCAAGGCTGCCGCCAGCTCGGGCCGGAGGAAGTGGGTGGAGGCTTGGCGGTTCTTGGAGATCGATGAGGGAACCTTGAGCTGCGGAGGATTGGTCTCGAGGTTGAAGTCACCCCATTTGAGGGCGTCCAATTCGGAGCGCCGCAGGCCAGTATATATCATGGTGAGGTACACCAGAGACCGGTAGGGCGGGGATTTCTGGAGCAGGCGGTTGATTTCCTCGACGGACAGCGAGCGCCGGAAGTTGCCGACATTGGGATTGGCGACCTTCCGGATCTCAGCCAGCGGATCCGCAAGGATCAGTCGCTCGCGCTTCATCCACAGCAGTAGGGTCCGCATGCTGCCCAGCAGATCATTGACGGTTTTCGGGGAAAGTCCGGCCGATTCCCGCCAGCGCTTGAAGGAGGCCGGCGTGACGTCGCGGATGGTCGTCCAGCCGCACCGTCTGAACAGGTTAGGTAGGTTCTGACCGT
The DNA here is from genome assembly GCA_035496355.1 of Lacunisphaera sp. GTDB lineage: Bacteria > Verrucomicrobiota > Verrucomicrobiia > Opitutales > Opitutaceae > Lacunisphaera. The sequence continues at coordinate 122,280 of DATJES010000002.1, forward strand.
ACTTGACCAAAGTGCGGGGCGACAGACCCGAGGCCCGGCCGGCCGCCATGAACGCGGCGTGGTGCTCTGTGAGCGGCTGGCGCAACGCCTCGCGCGTGGGCTTGGGAATGCCGATGCCATGAGTTTCGCGTTCGAGTTCGCTGATGAGCTCCCGCATTTTTTGGTCGGCTACCCGCCGGTCGGTCACATGGAGTGGAAAAGTGCGGGACTTTAGCCACTCGTCGAGCCGGATACGGGCCGACCAAAGCCGGGACTTTTCGCCGCCGCGGGAGGGTTGAAAGAGAAAGGCGATCATGAGGTGCCGAGTTTGTCGCCGCGAGCGCGGCGCAGTTGTTCGAGGTAAGCTGCGATGTCCGCGCGTGCAACGCGGGAAGATCGGCCAATCTTCAAAGGTGGGGGGAATGTTCCCCCCGCAATCAGCCGGCTTAGGGTCCGCTTCGAGATAGCTAAAGATCTAGCAGCTTGATCGAGTGTGCAAAGCAAGCATTCAGCGGAGCGATCTGCTGGAGATAAGACTCGAGCAGGGGAATCTTGTGCAGGTAAATTGGCAGCCATGGATATAGCGGGGTTGAACTACCTTGGATCGTTTCGCGCCTTATGTTAAGGCCGCGGCCCACGTAGACCCGTTATCGTGTAGGCTCGTTGGTCCCCATCAACGGGGCATGCTGTTAGGCTATCAGAGTATCACCAGTAATAGTCGCCTCCCCCTAATCGTCAAACCTGCACACACGTGGCTAATCCAAGGCCGACGATATGACGACTGATGCAATTCAGGCTCAGTCGTACACTGATACACCGGTGTGGCGGGCGGAGCCGCAAAGCCCTACTGCACGCCGGCGCGAGCGTTGTTATAGGATTCCCGCTTCCCTGAAGGAATACATCCCTCTGCCGGTTGGATCTGCGCTTGCCCGGCCCACGATGACATGATCCAGCAGCTCAATGTCGATGGCCTTGGCCGCCTCGCGCAATTGTCTGGTCACCTGCACATCGGCTGCAGAGGGAGCGGGGTCACCAGATGGATGATTGTGAACGCACACGACCGCGGTTGCGGCCTCCCGGATGGCGCACCGGAATACTTCCCGCGGATGTGCCAATGAACTCGTCGCGGTGCCCGAGGTGATTTCAACCATTCGCTTCAGGCGATTCTTGCGATTTAAGCATAACACCCAGAATTTCTCGATCTCCAACCCGCGCACAGTCGAAGCCATGTACTCGGCGATCAATTCCGGTCGATTGAGCATCGGCGCCTCGATCCGCGGTGGCTGAGCCGCGCGGCGCGAGATCTCGATTATGGCCACGAGCAACTGCCCCTTTGATTTGCCAATTCCAGTCCACCGCAAGAAGTCAGTGGTGTGCCAAGAGGCGAATCCCGCTAGCGAGCCGGCCTCGGCGATCATGCGCTGCGATAGGTCCATGAGCTTCCCGGTGGTCAACCCGTTTTGCAGGACAATAGCCAGCAACTCAGCGTCACTCAATGCGGCCGCGCCGAAGTTTTCGAGTCGTGCCGGCGGCTGCTCGCCGCAAGCGAGGGTAACTTCTTGATCCATGGTCCCCATGCCCAGATCGAATTTCGATTGATTCATGATTTTGGGCGCTTGGTGCGCCCCGGCCGGGCACCTTGCCCGGTTATCGTGGCGCGCTCCGCGCGCTGGGCCCATCAGGCACGCCCAGTCACCGCCAAAGGCTGCCGAGTGCGGAGCGCCTTTGCTCCGGGCGAGGGGGAAGGCCGGCGGCGGGGAAGGTGGAGCCGCGCACAGCGCGGACAACCTTGACGGGCGTGACAGAATGGGGCCATGCGTGCGGTCCCCCCGTGGGGCAATGTGAGTAGCGCTAAAGCGGGCAGCCGGAATTGGCTGCCAGACAGCGACGCCTAGTATTCGGCGGGGATGATTTCCCGGCCCGGAAATGTCCGGGCCGCCAGTTCATAGATGTCGTCTAGGAATACTTGGACGCGTTTGCCTCGGAAATCGACTGCGACGGCGTGCCCGTGAAGATAGCGTAGTTTCTCGGCACCGACTTCGAGGATGACCGCGATGGACCCATCGGCGAGGTGAGCCGACAATTCCGCCGCGAAATCGATTTCCTTTTCGGTCGTGGGATTAGTGTTCGGAAATGCTCCGGTATCGTCGTCTCGAGCAGGGAAAACCGCGAAGTATCCGGCGGTCCCAAGTTTTTCGTGCACCTCGATGCCGAGGGATTCCGCCCAGTGTCGGAATGCGGTGGCATTCTTCACCCGGAAGTAATTGCTCCTGGAGCTGCAGTAGTAGTTTGCCATGGCCGTGGTTAGTTGAGATTGTTTTCGGGCCAGGTGCGGTTCTCGTTAACCCGAAGATGCGGCCCGAATATCCGGCCCAATTCGGCTACTGGGCCATAGGCGGAGAACTCGTTGAACAGGTGACTTCCTTTCCAGTCCCATACCGCGCATTCCTTGCCGTTCGCGGTGAACCCCCAGGAGAATTTTACTTTCCTCGGATCGTCCGCTTGATTGGCGGTGAAGCCGAGAGTCAGGGCAATTTGTTCCGCACTGAGACCATAAATGGTGTGTTGTTTGCAGCTTCCGACGTCGGCCGCCGGGCGGATCTCGACCGTGTCATCGAGTTCCATTTCACCGAGCGTGGTCAGATGTAATTCCCCGCCTTCTTCGTGAATCAAGTCACTCAGTCGGTCGCGTTCAGTCTCGGTCAGGTCAGTCGGTGTTTGGCGATGGTCCTCAACATAACGCAGGATCGACCGAGTGCGCTCCATGTATGGGATGTAAGTTTTCATGATATGAGAGCGGCAAGGTGCGCCGCGGCCGGACGGGATTGTCTGGTTCTCGTGGCGCGCCCCGCGCGCTGGCCTCGGGTGGCACGCCCAGCCACGGCTTGCCGGGATGGTGGAGCTCGCTTTAGCGAGAGCACCATGGCGGGCGTGGCAAAATGAGGCCGAAAGCGGGGGGGTGTGGCTTAGAGCGCGTAATATTCGCGCGCAGTTGCCCGTAGGATCACCGCTTGAACGGTGAAGTTGAAAATGTCTCGGGCGGGGACGGTCTCCTCGATTTCGAATAGCAACGTTTCGACCTCCTCTGGTGTTGGCGGAAAGGGGTGTGGTTCGGTGTAGAGGGCGAGGAGCAGTGCCGCGGTACGGTTTGAGGCTCGCAGCGGAGAGTGGGCGGCGACCCGAAATTGTCCACGCCCCCAGCTGATGCCATAGGTATTGCAGTAAGTGAGAACGCCAAAAGCGGCGGGAGCGTGAGGGGCCATTTGCATGGAGGTTAAATTAGAATTGAACGAGGTAGCTGCGTTTCCGGGCCCAGCCTTTTCTTTGCTCGATGAACCGGTGGCCGGTCCAGGAGACCGCCATCCAGAATCGTTCGTCGAGCAACCGGGCGCCGCGGCGCTTGTTGCGGTGATGAATTGTGGAGGAGCGTGGAACGGAGACTTTGGCGGAGGTCTTCCCGATGCGCACACGACCGCGTTGGGCAACCGCGTGCGCCTCGGATACGCCGTTTTCCGCGAGCCAGAATTGGCAATAGGGGTGGTCACGCAGAAATTTCTTCCGTTTGGGTCCATACCGATTGAGTTCACCCCTGCGCCGGAAAGAGACCCGGCGCAGGGGTGTGAATCGTTTCAGAGGTACCGTGCGTTTCACCGCTGGTTAGGCGGCCTTCGGTTCGGCTGCCGGCGTATCGTCGACGTCACGGAAGAGCAGCAGGGAGCGCAGCGCCTGGTCCAACTCGGCCGCAACCTCGGGATGCGTGCGCAGGTATTCCTTCGCGGCTTCGCGGCCTTGCGCGATGAGTTCCCCGTTTCGGGCGATCCATGAGCCCTTTTTCTCGAGCAACTGATGCTCCAGCGCCAGATCCACCAGGCTGCCGGTATGCGAGATGCCTTCGGTGAACCCGATGTCGAATTCGCACTCTACGAAGGGCGCCGCGACCTTGTTTTTCACGACTTTGAACCTCGTCCGGTTGCCCACGGCTACACCTGCTGGGCTCTTCAGCTGATCTTTCCGCCGCATATCGATGCGGATCGTGGAGAAGAATTTCAGCGCGCGGCCGCCGGGCGTGGTTTCCGGGCTGCCGAACATGACACCGATCTTCTCGCGCAGCTGATTCGAAAAGATGCAGACGCACTTCGTTTTCGCGATGGCCGCAGTCAGCCGACGCATGGCCTGGCTCATGAGCCTTGCTTGGGCGCCGACGGTCGCATCGCCCATCTGCCCCTCCAGTTCGGATTTCGGGACCAGCGCCGCAACGGAGTCCAGCACGATGACGTCGAGCGCTTGGGAGCGGATCAGCGTCTCCATGATGGTGAGCGCATCCTCACCCGCATCGGGTTGGCTGATGAGCAGCTCGTCAGTGTTGACACCGCACAGGCGCGCCCACTTCGGATCAAGCGCATGTTCGACGTCGATCAACGCCGCAATCCCACCCCGACGCTGGGCCTCGGCGATCACGCTCAGGCAGAATGTCGTTTTGCCCGAAGACTCGGGCCCGAACACTTCAACGATGCGACCCTTGGGCAGACCGCCGACGCCGAGGGCGAGATCGGCGGCGAGCGAGCCCGTCGACAGCGTCTCAACCTTGTGCACCGTGGTGGAGCCGAGGCGCAGGATCGAACCTTCGCCGAATTGCTTGCGGATACCGGACAACGCATCCTCGAGCGCAGCAGTCGTCGAGGGAGCGGGAGGGGGATTGGATTTTATTTTCATCGCCACCAGATAAAAACGAGCGTGAAGGCAGCTTCGGTTTCACGCCTGATTCTATCTGGGGATATGTCTTACGATTTTAGCTACACGTCTTCCTGGAAATTCGACCCGGATCGAGCGATCGCCAAGTACGTTTATGTGCTCCGGCTGCGCAACGGGCTCTGGTACGTCGGCAGCACGCAGATGCTCGCCAGTCGCCTGCATGAACACTTCTACGGTGGAGGTGCGGACGCCACTCGAAAGAGTCGGCCGGTACGGGTAGAGGCGCTCTTTGCATTCCAGGAGCGTCGGCACCGCTGGGGCGGCAACCTGCGCAGGGTGGAAACTTGCATCGCGTACCGCCTCGCCGAAAAGGTGGGCGCGCACCTAATCAGAGGCGCCATGCACGGCCATGTCTGCGATGCTTTCCCGCCGCCGCCTGACCGACACTTCGTCCGCCGGACCAAACTCTTCTTCCTAACTAACGCCGGAAAGAAGCTTTGGGCCTCGGTTCGCCAAATCGATCCCAGCCCGTTTCTCCCATCAGGCATACGAAAATTCCCAATTTCCGGGCAAAATTCATGACGGCCATCGACCTTGCCTTCACGCCCGTGGCTATATGGAGTGATGACACATCGGGCCCCACACTCTGCATGGCTCACGACGACAACGCGGCTCAGCCGCTTGCCGACCTGCCACCCGATGACTTTGCCCAAAAGTTCGGGGGATTGCCGACGCGTGAACTCGTGGTTCTGGTGCAGGCCGCCACGGCCAATCAACGGCCCGTCGACGGCGACCATATCATCCGGGCGTTTTTCTACCGCTACCAGCGGGTCGTCATGAAGGCCGTGGTCAAAAAACTTGGTTGGAGCGTCGACGACGGATTACGCGCGAGTCTGGTCAATTCGACCTTCTTGGAATTCCTTTCCGAGTGCTATCAGTTTGATGCCAACCGGGCCGCCACCGACAGCGAGGCCGAAGGCAATCTGAGGACGTGGCTGAGCCAGCGGGCGAACTGGCTTGTTCTCCGGTTCATCCGGGATCGCCGGGGCGATCCCGTTCAGGTGGTCGATCCGACGGACCTGGACGCGGTGCAGCCCGAGTCACCCGAGGTTGACGCTCAGCCCGAAGAGTCGGAACTGCATGTGCGCCTGATTGAATGGAAGAACACCCTGCCGGAACGCGAGCGGGACATCCTCGATGCCTACTACAACGATCTGCACGCCGGACAGAAGGCGGACCGGCTTCCGTCGCACGTCATCGAATCCTTGGAAAAGCGCTACGGCATCACCGCTTCAGCTATCCGGCACATCAAGAAGCGGCTGCTGCACCAGGCGAAGGTGTATCTCAGCGAAACTGCAGCCCATTTCCCTCATGCCTAAAGCGAAGAAAACCGATCTCGAGGATGCGTTGCGCGCGGCCATCACGGACGACGCAGCGGAGCGCATGATCGCCGGCCTGCCCGCACTGCCGGCAGAGCCGTTGCTGAAAGCCTGGAAGAACCTGCAGGCCGCCGATACCCCGATCCCGTTCACTTCAAAGGTCGACGCTTTGGCGCTCGCGGCCCGGCGGGGTGAGAAACTTTCCGCGGCCAGCCGGAAGAAGCTGGCCGATGCGTTGCGAGCCCTCCGTGACAGCAAACCCATGCCTCCCCATGGATCCTAAATTCAAGCGCTACCCGCTCGCCAACGGGCCGGAAATCGCGGCGCTCGCGAGCCAACTCGCCGCCAAGCATTTCCCGGACGGCCGCGTTGAGCCGGAGGTCCTCGCCGAGAGGGAAGGGATCGCGTTCAGCTACCTGCCGATCGAAGAGGACAGCGACGGCTTTCTCGTGCACGAAAAAGGTCGCTTCTATATTCTCTGCAACAACCGGATGCACCCGCGCGGCTCACCTCGCAGCCGGTTCACGTTCGCCCACGAACTTGGCCACTACTTCATCGCGCAGCACCGGGACCGCCTGCTCGCCGGGCAGTGGCCGGCCATGTATTGCCGCACGGAGTTTTCCTCCACCGATCTCTTTGAGATGGAGGCGGACTGCTTCGCTTCAAACCTGCTTCTGCCGGAGAAGGCCTTCCGGGCCGCGTACGCGGCCGAGCCGGCCACCGGTCTGGCCAAGGTCACGGTCCTCGCGGACCGCTTCGGCGCATCGGTGTCGGCCACCGCCTACCGGGTAATCGGGCTCGATTTGGTGCTGCCGCCGGCTGCGGTCTTCCGCTGGACCAATCTCGGTGAATCTGCCGGTCGACGCATGTCGGACGACACCGCCCAACTGCACCCGGATTACTGCGGCCTGGTTTCCCGGCCTCCAGAGGGTTCCTTGACGGCTCGTTGTATTTCCAAATTGGAAATCGGTCATCACACCGGAATAACTCCCGTGACGGAATGGTTCCCCAAGTTGACCGGCTATGACCAGGGTGCTGACACGATGCTCGTCGAGGAGGTGATTTCACTCGGCCATCACGGTTGGTTGACGTTGCTCTACAACGAGGAGGTCCAACTCTCGCGGTTTGGCGGGATCCCGAAGGTGATTAAGAATCTTCCCGTGTCACAAATCGACACGGATAAGTAAGCCTGAATCCGGTTAGGGTGAGATTCGCGCTAGATGCGAACTGCGGGTAGAGATCCACGGCGCATTGCGCCATGATTTAGGCTCCGTTCGGGGCGCGTGGTGCGCGTCGGCGTGCCGGCTTTTTCCCTTCCGCGAGAAACTCACGTATGCTACGCGCCTGAGGTAGCTGTGGCTTGAGCGCGGCCAAAAAACGGTCGGCAAGGCCTAAAGACACCAGAAGTTTCGCGAGGGTGGGGAAGCCAATGTGGCCCGTGGCCTCAAATCGGCGAAGGGTCGCTACACCAACCCCGCTTTTTTTCGCCAAATCCTCTTGTCGCCAGGCGTATGCCAAGCGGTGGGTTCGCACCGAATCCCGGGCTCCGCGCAGCACGTCGCTTTCCGTATTAAGTGATAACATATGATCGGTTATCTGCTAAATCATCCAACAATCGATCATAAATGATATCTACCATTTCAGCGGTTTTTCAGGGATCAGAGTTGAGCAGACAGAACTTCGGTTACTCGCGTTTTCTGCTTAATCGATACTTCAGGGAGCAAGCCCCGGGCCTTTAATGACCTGCCGCGGTGCTGCTTCGTAAGTCTGTCGAATGAGATTCAGCTTCGGATCGTCTCCAAGCTTTTCGCGCGGCGGCAAGGCTGCGCTCACGTTGACGCCGTATTTCTCCCTGGTTTGCCCAGCCCAAGGGCAGGCCAGAACCCTGCGCACTGCGTCGAAGCGCAAAGCTCCCTCGGCGGCAGAAACCGATCCCTTCGCCACCGCCTGGGCGATATCTTCCAGATAGGCCCGACAACAGACCACCATCATTCTGACATGCCGCACATCCTGCCGACCTTTCTGGTCGATCATCACCGCGTTTGCTAGCTTCGCCTTTAGCATGATCTCGGGTGCCGGCACACAATAACGGACTCCCGACTTCAGGCTCAAAATCTCCGTTTCGGCCAATTCAGCTGCGTCCAAACCGGTCACCCGCCGTAATACCTCCACGCGCAGCGTCTCGGTTCCCCGCACCAACGTAATGTATGCCATGACCGGCATGGTGGCCGCCTCGTCGGGATTTTCCCGGAATTCCCAACCCGCGGTGGCGGCAATACCCAACGCGATTTCCCGATCGGGCATGAAAATGTCCGCATCCTTGGAGGTGAACGGCGCAAAGGCGGCGAGTTCGGCATCGCCGCGTCCGGCGTAGTAACCCGCCCAAAGATTGACCGCGTGACCACCGACAAGCAACACTCCGTCCTGGCGGATGACAGGATCGAAATCTTCCGGAATCGTGTTGCCCGAATCAGCCACGCAAACGCCGTCGCCAAACAATCGACGCCGTGCTGAAATCATGCTTCTTTACCGGCGAATTCTCCTCCTGCAACTGCTCGGGTGTCACTAGTCCCGCCTCGAGCCGCGCCCAGTCATGCATGCGGAGCAGCTTCTTGCGGTGAAAGGTCATGGCCGAAGTGCATTTTTCTGGCGGCGGCAACTTGCGTAAATCAGCTTCGATTTCCGGAATTCGCTGCAGCGGCGGCAGCCGATCAAGGTCACGCAAACGTTCCACCATCCCGGGCTCGGGTTGGACAATGCCACTTGGATGATTGGAGAGCGTTTTGATCACAGGCAAAAATTAGCCGGCCCAAGCGCTTTCGCAAGAGTAGAGGAGGAGCTGCATGCTAGCTCGGTCTAACACCGATTTCAGCTTACGCTGAAAGCCCTCCAATACTGAAACTGAGCAATACGGCGCATTCTGCTGGCGAAAAGGAGCAGGGGTGGACCCGCCCCGGCGCCTGATGGCGCCAAGGCGGGTCGTACACACACCTGCTACTAGCCGGCCGAGGCACGGGCACCCTGCGATGCCCCCACCGTAAGCGCTTTTCTGTTCTGGGTGCCCATTTCCCGCAGCACCTCGCCGACAAAGGCCTTGTCGTGAAGATACGGATTCACGCCCTCCAGGGCGCGGTCGATGCGCTGCCGCACCTCGACCGGCTGCTGCTCGAGCCACTCCTTCGCGGCAGGCATCTGTTTCGCCACCAGCTTCATGTCGGACTCGAATTTCATCTGGTCCTTCTGGATCAGCTTGCGGACGGCGCGCTCGGGATTTTCTTTCACGAGCTTCGTGTAGTAAGCGAAGTCCTTCGGAAAAGCGGCGATGTGGGCGTCGATCTTCTTGTTGATCGCCGGATTGTCGCGGTTGCTCAGCTCGGCCGACTCGCTGGGTTGTTCGGTTTTATTGGTTCGGATAGCCATAACGGCATGGTTGTTGATGCCGACCGCTTGAAGGTGCGGGCCGGCGGTGGCACCTAGCGGGCAGGAGCCCGCAAAGTTATTTGATCACCGGGTTGGGCAGGTCCGGCACCGGGATTCCCCGGGCCGCGCGGAGCGCGAGCTCGAACCGGGCGCAGATTTCCCGCGAGTCGTAGGGACAGGCCATGAATGCAACCAGAGTGTTGGCGTCCATGGGCGGGTTCAGCCCCTTGAATTCGCTGTTGATGAGATCGGCGGCCTCGAAGTACTCGGCGGCCGTGGGTTCGGCTAGTTTGACGGAGAAGGTTAGCATGGGAGGTATAGTGTTAGGTTAAACGGGACCGCCTGCCGGCGCGGAGGACGTCACGGGGCGGTTGCGCCCGGTGACCTCTTCCGCGCCTTTGGCGGGTGAAAGGGGGTCCGAAACCGGGCGCGAACCCACCGAGGGTCGCACCGGGTCTCCTGGCCCGAGTTGAATACGGATCGTGATCCGGACGCGGAGAGACCGCGGACCGGTCGTCGCAATTTCTAGGTCTCTCAGCACCAGGCTCGGCTGTGCTTCCAGGATCCGGACGGAGTGGAGGAGGGCGGGCCAGCTGGAGAGAGGCGCATCATCCTGCGACAAGACGAAGGTTGAAGCTCGTGCGCTGGCCGATCCCGCCTCCCACCGCCATTCGGAGCCGAAGTTGTTCCGAAAAGCCGCGAAGCCCTCCGGTGTCCAACCCTGAACCTCCTGGGATGATTTGCGCCGGCGCAGTCCGTCCCGGGTGGCGTCGTCTGCCGATGCGAACTTCGCCTTGTCGGCGAGCAGGGCGGAGAACTCCGGATCATCGCGGGGTGGCAACGGCAGCCAACGCGGGGCAGCCAGCGCAAGGGCGCAGGCAGCCCCGCTGGCCGCGAGGAGGATCCAATGTCCGGAAGGGATTTTCACCGGGCGAGTCGTCCTTCGAGCTGAAAGGCGCCGCCAATCGCCGAAGCGCCAGCGGCTGCCCATTGGACGGGGCCGGCCGCATTGAGCTTGGCGAGCCACGCGGGCAGGAGTCCGGCCGCCGCGGCCGGATCGATCCACCCTTGGACAAGGGCGTGCTCCGCGGTCACCCGCACTGAGCGCAAGACCAGGCCTGGCCCCATCGCGGCGGCGAGCTGGTCGAGCACCCGCGCGGCCGGGGCCCCGGGTTCAACTGCGAGTTCGGTACGCAGTGCTGAGATTTCAGCGGCGTTCGAGCGCAGATGGTCGACCTCCGCGCGCAGCGCCACCTTCTGCCTTTCTCGATCCGCGTTCTCGGCCACCCGCGCCTGATAGGCGCGGGCATGCAGGCCAGCCGAGACCATCGCGCCGAGGAACAAGAGGACGGTGGTGGCCAGCACCGCACGCCGCGGCGTGATCCTCGGCACCGGCGGGAGGAGTTGCGCAGGATGATGCGGCGGCAGCTGCGCCGGTTTTGCCAGCGCATCCCACAGGTTGAAGATGCCCAGCAACTGCCCCTCTTTCAGCGGCACCCTCTGGATCAATGACTCCACCAGCTCGTCGCTCGTCGTGACAAAGAGGACGTATTCCAATTCGGGTTGAGTGCCGACTGGCTGAAGGTGACGTGCGAGTGCGGGCACTGCTTCTGTTCCATGGCCCGTCTGCACGCTGCGCTGGCCGTCCGGCGCATGCCGGAAGAGGCAGAAGGAGTCGGGATGCACCGCGCAGATGGTCATCGCCCCGGATTCCGACAGATCGGGCGGAAGCGCGGTGAGCCAGGTGGCCAAAGGCCACGCCGAAACCACCTCGAACCCGCGTTCCTGCAGTTGCTGGACGAGCTGATAGAGCGCAGGCCGGCTCTCGTAATGGAGCATGGTCATGAAGCCGGCACCTCCGGGCAGGATCGGTTCATGACCCCAGACATGGCCGGGATGCAGGACGACAGGGTGTTCCTCGGCCAGCGCCATGCGGACGGTCGCCCGATTGCCGTTCGGACACGGCACGGGCACCGAGACCAGGTCATCAGGCTGGTAGACCAGCCGGATCGCCTTCCCGGACTCGCGCCACGCCTCGGCCAGCATCGCGGGGGCCTGCGCGAGGTGTTCAAAGGGAATGGGCACCTTCGAATGGGGCAGCCACCAGCGGCTGCCCCACAGGAGCACGGTGCGCTCAGAGTTCGGCGAGGTAGCAGTAGACATCGGTGACTCCGTTGACGGGGGCGGCATAGGCGATCATTCCGGCGTCGCAGGCGGCGCCTTCCACCGGGGCCAGCGCCGGTGGATTCATCGAGAGTGCCAGTTGGTAGGCGTCCTTCGCCGGCACTCCAGTGATGACCAGATATGCGATGGTCACGTTGGCGCTGCGGTCGGTGATTCCATCCAGTCTGAAGTTCGCCCCCAGCGCGACCGACGGCAGCGTGCCAGGACTGGACGCCCGGGCCTCGACCCGGGTCACCGCCGACCAGTTGCGCAGCGGCGCCGCATCGGGCGTGATGACGAACGACTGCGTCGCCTGATTCCAGGTCATCTCGTTGCCGCTCCCGCTGGACGTATACACCTGGCTGCCCATCCGCAGCGTCAGCGGCTGATCCAGCTTGCCCAGTGCCACGAGCACGGCGTCGAGCCGCGCCCCATTTCCCTTGGCCACATCGGTCGCACCACTCAGCGCGACACCCGTGCATGGGATCCCCGTGCCTTCCGTGCGCGGGATGCTCCCGTTGCCGCCGGGCATCGCGATCAAATCCGTCAGAGCGGTCTTGAGCGTCTTGACGGCGTTCTTCACCTCCTGCACCCGCGCGTTGCGCAGGGCATCAAAGCCCTTGGGGAGAAGGAGTCCGACGAGGACCGAGATGATGGCGAGCACCATCACCAATTCGAGCAGGGAGAAGCCCTGCGCAGAGTGGAAACGTTTTCTTATTTTCATGGATTTGCTGGTTGTGGGCCGGCCGGCCCGGTGAAAATGCCCAATACGCGCTCCACCTCGGCGAGGCTGGTATGCCCGGCCGCCGCGGCCGCGAGGCCGCGCTGTCGCAGGGTCACGTAGCCCGCCTGGTCGCGGCGCGTGATGAATTCAGACAAAGGGGCCTCGGCCTCGATCAGGCCCTCGAACGGCGCCACCGGAATCACCTCGTGGATCGCCAGCCGGCCGCGGTAGCCGCGGCCATGACATGCCGGGCATCCCCTCGGGCGGAAGAAGTCCGCCACCGCGAACCCGTGCCGCTCCGCCAGCCGGGCGCTCTCCGGGTGCCGTTCCTTGCACTCCGGGCAAAGCCGGCCCAAGAGCCGCTGCGCCGCCACGAGCCGCAATGTCGCCGCGATCAGGTGGCTTTCGATATGGAGCTTCCGCAGCCGCGGGATCGCCGTCAGCGCGTCATTGGTGTGGAGAGTCGACAGAACCCGGTGCCCGGTCAGCGCCGCCTCGATCGCAAGTCCCGCCGTCTCCGCATCGCGAGTCTCGCCCACCAAAATGATGTTCGGGTCCTGGCGCAGCAGCCCGCGCAACGCGGAGGCAAAGGTGAGGCCGATCTTTTCGCGGATCTCCGTCTGGCAGAGGCTCGCGAACTCATACTCCACCGGGTCCTCGAGCGTGTGGATCACCCGGCCCGGCTGGTCCAGGAGATGCAAAGCAGCGTGCAAAGTCGTGGTCTTGCCCGAACCCGTGGGGCCGGTGAGATAGATGAGCCCCGGCGGTCCGGTCAGCGCCTCGCGCAGGTCGGTCGCCTGCTGCTCGGCCAACCCCAACTGTTCGAAGGGCTGCCGCGGCATCGTCTGGTCGAGTAGCCGGATGACGAGGTTCTCGCCGTGTGCGGTCGGCAGGGTGGAGAGCCGGAGGTGATAGCGCCGCTTCGCCTCATGAAACACCGCCCGCCCATCCTGCGGCAGCCGTTTCTCGGTGATATCCAATCCCCCGAGGATCTTGCCCCGCGCGATCAGCGGGTCGCGCTGGGCAAGCGGCAGCTCGGCGTGGAGCCGGGTCTCTCCGTCCAGGCGGAAGCGGATTGCGAGTCCACGCTCTTTCGGCTCGAAGTGGATATCACTAGCGCCTTCGTTAACGGCTGCGCGCAATATTCCTTCCAGTTGTCCAGTGACGTCCGGACCGGAAGCAGGCGCCGCGACTTCAGCTCGCGGCAGCAAAGTCTGGAGCCGTCTCATCATCAGCGGATGAGGTGCGGGGTGAGAAAGATCACGAGTTCGGTGCGGTTGTGCAGCGTCGCCTTGCTGCGGAACGCCCGGCCGATCAGCGGGGTGGCGCCAAGGATCGGGACCGACTGCGTGGTTTCGCCCGAGTCCTCGGCAATCAGTCCGCCGATGATGGCGGTTTCGCCATCCTTCAGGCGCACGATGGTGGAGGCCTGCTTGACCTCCGTGACCGGAGCCGTCTGGAGGCCGTCGGGACTGGTGACGATCGATTGCAGCCGGGTGATCGCGGGCAGCACATCGAGCGTGATCACGCCGGCCCCGTCGATCTGCGGCGTCACGGCGAGGATCGTGCCGATCGTGATGGTGTTGACCGAAAACTGCTGCTGCGTCTGGTTGACCGGCACCGTCGCGCCGGCCTGCTGGAATGTGGTCGACTGCTGCAACCGGAAGAACGGCCGGTCCTCACCGATCTTAATGAATGCCGTCTGATTATTGAGTGTGCGCAGACGCGGCTGGGACACCGTCTTCACGTCACCCTGCTGCTTGAGGGCATGGATCACGGCGGTGGCCTGCTTGAACCCGAGGTTGGCCGTGAAGGTATTGGCGCCCAGCACCGTGCCACCCACATCGGTCAGGTCGACCGGCGCCCCCGCGCTGATGGACAAACCCCCGCCCAGCGACGCATTGGCCAGGTCCCAGTCAACGCCGAGCTTCTGCTGGTCGGTCAGCGTCACCTCCACCAGCTTCGCCTCGATTTCGACCTGCCGGTTGATCCGCTGGTTGATCAAGGCCAGGAACTGCCGGATCACCTCCTGTCTGGCCGCCGTCGCCGTGACCTGGACCACTCCGCTGAATTTGTTCACGACCAGGCTGTCGCCGTCCTTCAGCATCGTCCGCAGCTCGGCCTCCAGGCCCGACCAGAACGTGTTTTGGTTGTCCTGCGAAATCGAAACCTGTGTCGCGTCCGACGCGGTGCCGTTCGGATTGTTGGCCAAGGAACCGACCGCCGACTGCGGCTGAGGCTGGAACGTGGTTGGATATCCCGTTCCGTTGTTGTTGCCATTGGCTCCCCCGAGCGTGATCGAGGCGCTGCCCGACCCGTTCCGCGTGAGCTGCGGGTAGTCGATCGGGTAGAGGACCGTCATCAACCGCCGGATTGCGAGGCCATCAGGTGTTTCCTCAATGTGGTACCCCGCCGTGGCAGTCAGCGCCGTCAACGCGCCGGCCAACGTCCCCGGAGGCAGATCAACGGTGACGGTGCCCGGCATATCGGGCTCAAGCAGCAGCGGAGTCTGCGCCGCGTGGGCGACGGTTCGCAGCGCGGCGGCCAGTGGCGCGTTGTCGAAGCGCAGGGCGGGAACCGGGCGTTCCAACGGAGATTCAGCGGCAAAGGTGGCGCCGATGAGAAGGAAAAGCAGGACTGGTTTCATGGACAGGGAGCGGCGGGTTTATTGGAGGACGAACGGGGCTGTGCCCGCGCTGGCGGTGCCCTGCAGCCAGGTGCGGCCGCTCGGCATGTACTTGAGCACCGCGGCGACCGCGGCATTGAACGTCCCCGTAACCGGAGGCGCGGCGAGGGTGTAGCTATCGCCAGGCTGGATGGCCTGGAGCGTGATCGTACCCGGGCCAATGACCTTGAGCTGGTTGCCGCTTAGCATGGCCGGCCCGCTCAGGATAACGAAGCTGACCGGCAGGCCCGACGAGGTCGACGCGGCGAGGGTGAGGGTTGTCCCCACTCGCTGGGCACCCGGCACAGTGAACGAAATGCTCTGCGCCGCCTTCGGAGCGAACTGCGCCTGCACGGACTTGGCCCTATCAACGAGGACTCCAATCGAAGGCGCGGCGCCGCTGGCATCCCCGGTCCACCCAGAGAAGTAGTGCGTGGCATCCGCCGTGGCCGACAGCGTGATCGTGGTGCCGTAGGGATAAGATCCGCCCGGGGTGATGCTGCCACCGGTCATGGCGCTCGTCGTCAGCGTGAACGTCTTGAGCACGAAATTCGCCTGCACGGCCTTGTTGCGATCCATGACGATTCCGACCGGGTTGGCGGTGCCGGTTGCATCGCCGCTCCAGCCAGCGAAGTCATGCGTCCCATCGGGGATCGCAGTGACGGTCGCACTGGTGCCGGCATTGAAGGTCCCGCCGGCCGAAACCGAGCCGCCCGATCCGGCACTGGTGCTCAGCGCAAATTGGACGGGCGGGGGTGCGACCACCGTGATGGCCACCGTGGCGGACTGCACCCAGCCGCTGCCGTCGTTCGCGGCGCTGCGCACTACGTAGGTGCCGACATCGGTGAACGTGAAGCTCGCGCTCCGCGTCGAATCCGCCCCACTGCCGACGGGGCCGCCCTGATACGGTTCCCCCGTGGCGAACCCGCCCTGGAAGTTCCAGTCTCCGGCGGGCCGCTGGATGTCGAGGTTGTGACCGCTGATGTTGCCATCAGAATCCGTGGCGTGGCTGGAGAGCGTCAGTGTCGTGCCGGCTACGACCGTTTGGGCCCCCGGCGAAAGCAAGGTCACGGTGGGCGGCGTGTTGACCGGCGCATTGATGGTGACGACTTGGGTGATGAGAGGCGAAGTCGCCCCGGTCGCATCGACCGCCTGCGCCGTGAAGGTGATGGTCTGCGGCCCGGTGTCGCTGGTCGGATTGCCGGAATCGCCGTCCGTGCCGTTGCCTCCGCCGGCGAAGGCGAACGGCTGGCCGTTCTTCCACACGTTCACCTGCGCGAGATTGCCGTCGGCGTCATGGGCGTGGGCCGAGACCGTGTAGCCTTGGCCGCTGGCCGCGGTCGCCGGTGCGCTGGTCCAGGCAATGGTCGGTGGGACGTTGGCGCCGGCGGTGGGATACGTCGCCGTGACGCTGGTGTTGGTCCACACCGTGGACCCGGGCCGCAGGAAATCGTAACTGGTGTAGCTGAAGATCCGCAGCGTATAGTTCCCCGGCGCAAGTCCGGTGACATTCCACGTTCCCTGGAAGCTTCCATCCGCCGGGGAGCCGTCGTCGGCATAACGGTACATCCAGAAAGATGTGCCGGACACCGATCCGCCGCCGGTAAGTGAAAAGTTAGGCCCGGACGCCTGCGAGACGCTCCCGATGAAAAGCAGGGCGACAGTCCCGTGGCTGTCCTGCAGCTCGATCCGCCCCGGTTGACTAAAGACAGGGTAAGGGTCGCAGCTCCAGGCGATCGCGAAGTCCAAGCTGTAGTTGGGGCTGGTGACGCTGATGGTGCGCTCGACATAGCCGACCTGGATGGCGGCAAGGATCCGCGGGCAGGGCATACCGAGGAGCACCAACAGAAGAAGAATTCGGGTATTCATTGGACGGTGATGGTGGCGTTTTCGCGGAGCCGGAACTGGAGCGCCGGCACGCCCGGCAGGCTGGTCCCGCGGTTGATGGTGATGAGCCGCCCGCCGAGGATCTCCGGCGTCACATTCGCCCCGGAATTCGCGGGCGCGGTGAAGGCGGGCGACACGTTGTTGAACGAGACAAACGCCGAATCCGTCGGGTGGTTGTTGTTCACCGTCACGGTGAACTTCGGCAGGACGATCCGCCGGACACAGAGCCGGTACACCTGGGTCAGGCCGCCGCTGCCCTGCGTCCAGCCGGCGAGCAGCGCCGGCGTCAGCTTGCCCGCCCAATAAGCAGGAGGCTGGGCAGTGCGGCTCTCCCAGTCCTGGTTCCAGATGGCATCGAACCAGGTGCTGGTCGCCTCATAGGGCGGCAGCACTAGCTGGTCGGTCCGCGCCATGAGACTCACCAGCAGGAAGCGCTGCCGGCCTGATTCAGTGGGCCCAACAAACAAAAGCCGCGGATTGCCGAGGGCGTTGTAGGTGATCTGAGCCAGCGCCGGCTGGGCCGCCGCCGACGGCACGACGCCGATCTGGGGAGTAAGCCCGCGCAGCCGGGCGAGCTTGGCGAACCAGTCGGTCGACGCGGTGGGTCCGTAGGTTCCGCTGGTCGTGACCGAAAAGGTCGTGGCGCTGTCGCCCGCTCCGATCGTTCCGGGCAGGGCGGCGATGTTCAGATTGGTCAGGTCGGTGTTGTCGAAAGACGCCGCCACGCCCGCCGCCAGGTCATCCAATGTGCGCCCCTCCGCATCGCGCCGGCCGTTCTCCACGATGTCCCGCACCGTCGGCGCCATCGCCGCGGCGAGGATCCCGAAGATGAAAAGCACGAGGACGATTTCCAGCAGCGTGAAGCCGCGACGGGAGCGAAGAGCGAAGAGTCCGAGATGAACCATGAATCAGTGCGGGTTGATGCCGCCCAACAGCGAGAAGAGCGGGAGGAAGAACGAGAGAGCGATGGCCCCGACGACGCCGGTGAGGGTGGCGAGCAGGATTGGCTCGAGGAGGGCCAGCGCCGTGGCCAGCCGCTCCTTCGCCCGCCTCGCCGCATAGGCCTCGATGTGCTCGAGCGCGGTGGCCAGTTGTCCGGTGGTTTCGCCGGCCTTGAGCGCCGGCACAATGAAGCCCGGAAAATCATGCCCCTTGGGCAGCGACGCATAAAGCGGCCTGCCGATAGCCACGCCCTCGCGCGCCTGCTTCAGCTGCCGCTCAAGCACCGCGTGATTCACGAGTTCCGCCGCGGTGCCGAGCGATTCCAGCAGCGGCCGGCCCGCCACGTGGAGCAACCGGCAATGTGCGGCGAACCGTGCAGTTGCCAGACAACGGATCGTCTCGCCCAAGATAGGTATGCGAAGCAGAGCGGTGTCCCGCAGATGACGGAACCGGGGCAGGCGGGTGCCGAGCCAGCCGGCGAGCAGCACAACCCCGGCCGCTATCGCCAGCCCAGGCCAGCTCGCGCGCACAAACTCGCTCACGCGAATCAGAGCTGCGGTCAGGGCCGGCAGGGTCAGATGCAGCGAAACGAATATTTCCGCGAACTTGGGCACCACCCCGCCGAGGAGGAACACGACCAGTCCGCCGGTGGCCATGAGGACGATCACCGGATAGATGAGGGCCCGCTTTGCGGTCCGCTTCAGTTCGTCACCCCCGGTCAGATGCTCCGCCAGCGCGCGCAAGGATTCGGGCAACTGCGCGGAGGCCTCGCCCGCGGCAATCACCGCGGCCACATGCGGGGGAAACTGGCGGCCGAAGAACCGGCAGGCCGCATGGATCGGCACGCCCTGGCTCACCTCACGATGGATATGCTCGAGCATGGTCCGCGCGGGTCCCTTCGGCGCATCCTCCGCCAGCTGCCCGATGGCCACGTCCGCGGTGACACCGGCGCGCAGCTGCAACTCAAGCTGATGGAGCAGCGGCACGAAGTCGCCGGTGGGCATGGTGAGCCGCGCGAGCTTGCGACTGCCGCTCACGGCCCGCACCTTGACCGGCCAAAGCGCACGGGCGCGCAGTCCCGCGCGCAGCTGCGTCTCGTCGGGCGCGGACTCCCGCAGGGAACGGCGACGGCCGTTCCGGTCGATAACTTGGATCGCGAAGGCGGGCATGTCAGGGCAGGCGGACACGCACGGGCTTTTCCGCGGGGATGAGTTTCAGGCGGAAGCCATCACCGCGCAGGAGCACGGCCTCGCCCTCCACGCGGTCAAACCGGAGGGCCTCGACCGTGTCGCCGGCCCGCAACGGCCGGCCATTGATGAGCGCACAGGGCTGCGCGCCCCCGACAATGCCCTGCAGGGTGAGGGACACCTCGCGGCCGCCTGTCGTGCCGGACCGGATGGCGAATGGGTTTACGGGAGCGCCGGCGGCGGGCGCCAGTGCGGCTACCGCATCGATCATGCCGTCGGCGTTGGCCGTAAGCAGGGGCAGAGGATCCGACGGTGGCATGGGAGCTTCGGGCCTCGGTGCAATGGGCGGCCCCTTTGGCGCTGAAAATGGTTCGGGCGAGGCAAAGCTCGGATTCTGACCATGTGCGGTTTTGAACGCGGCGAGTTCGGCCGTCAGGGCGTCGTTCTGGCTGATCAGCGCCTCGATCACCTGGCGCTGCCGCAGGAACTTGCGGTCGGCGTCGTTCGGATTCGTGGTCGGGGCAGCGGCCGGAAGCGCGGGTGGCGCCGCCGGCGGGGTAGGAACCGGCAGGGAGGGAGGCGGAGCCGACTGGCAGCCGGCGACCACTACTATAATAGAGAGAAGGAGGATTTGTTTCATGGTTGGCGAGAAACGGCGGCGAGGCGCGCCGGCCGTTCGATCGGTTGGGTGACGTACAGGTAGAATTGCTTCCCGGCCGGGATGCGGAGGTAGAACCCGTCGCGCTGGATCGCGTCCTTCATCTGCTGCGCATAGTCGCGCAGGATTGCACTCGTGCCGGCCAAGGTGGCGCTGCGCGCACTCGCCACCGGCACGACCGCTTCGCCCAGCAGTCCCGCTGTTGTCCGGGTGTCCTGCAGCGCGGTCGTGGCGGCCGCGAGAAACGTCGCGGCGAAGAGTTTCAACTCGCGATCGTCCTGGCTCTTGACGACTTCCCCGCGCAGCCCGGCGGAGCCGTCCCGTTCATCCCACCGGCCGGTCTCCGCATCGCGGTCCCGATCCAGGGCAAGTCCCTCGACGTTGAGGTCCGTGCCGTTGTCCGCATCGGTTGTGCGCCAAACGATGTGCCAGGCACCCTGCACGGCGAGGCGCTCGCGCGTCCGATCGAGGGCGGCCCGGCCGTGCACCTCCGCGCCCGCCGGAATCACCCTCCGGCCGTCATGCCAGACATCCTCGGTCACCAATCCGATGACGGGGGTGTCGAGCCGGTTCGATTCGAGGGCGACGATGGTTTCGCAGGGGATCAGCCGGCCGTAAGGCGCCCGGATGAGCGGTGGGGAGGGCGGCGCCGAAGGTGCCTGCCAGTGCAGGGTCAGCGGCAGCACGGGAGGATGCATGACCGGCGGTCGCGCCGGAGCACCGACTCGCGCGGGAGCCGGATTGGGGGCACCGGGTTCTGACGATACCGTCGTCTTGGGAAACGTCGCACCCTCGCGCCGGAACGTTTGTGGCAATACCGCCGGCAAGGAGGCCTTTGCTGGTGGCAGAGCTGCCGCGACGTCTGCCCTCAGCCGTAGTCGGAATCCAATTCCGGCCATGACCAGCACGCCGCCGGCCAGCACCAGGTGGCCGGTGGGTGATTTCAGGAAGTCCAAGATCAGTTTCATGGCGCAGGAGAGGAGGGAACAAGGATAGAGAACGCCTCGTGGACAGTGAGGTCCGCCCGGCCGCCAGCCGCATTGCGCGCGATGACAATCCAGGCCTCCGCGTTGCCTCTTGCCGGGATGGCTCCCGAGGCGTCGGTCGACTTCGCGGGGTACACCTCAAAGCCCACGCGCACCGCGAGGCCCGCGGGGTCGTAGCGCACCGGCTTCTCGGCGGGATTTTCTAAACGCAGCCGGAAGACGAGGGCGTCCTCATCCTCGAAGCGGCAAACCTCCGCGATCGTCACCCGGAAGTTGGGGTAGCAGGTGGTCGACCCCGGCTCCGTCCGGTCGATTTCCAGGCGGCCTCCGCCCTCAGGCAGCCGGCTGTTGGTGCGTGCCTGCTCGATGAGCCCTGCGTAGTTGATGCCATCCCGTTTCTCGTCCGCTTGGTCTTCGAACACCACCGTGCGGTCGGGATCCGCCGCGACGCTGAAGCTGAGCGCATAGACCCGGTCCCGGAAAACCACGTTCAAGGCGGCTGATGCATTCTCCTGCAAGGCCCGGACCGTGAAGAATCCCGCCCCCGCCTGATGCGACAGCAGGACCGCCGGCCCATCCTCAGGCTTCGTCGACACGCCCGCGCCCTCGAGGGCCGTCAGAGGGCCGGGGAACACACACGTCGTGGGTGCTTCGCGGCTGATCCGGATCGCATAGACCGTGCGCGCTTCCAGCGGATAGCTGCGGATCGCCGCCCTCGCGGGCAACAACGCGGCCGCGAACGCGACCACGTTCAGTAGGTGACTTCGTAGCGCCATACAGCGAGGGGGAAGCGGCCGTTAGCGGCCAGGTTGGGATTGCGGGCAAAAGTGAACTTGGCCGTGAAGGCCGGCGCCTCGGTGAAGGCCTGGCCGCCGACCACCCCGGTGCGGACGAGCTGCCCCTCGGCCTGTACCAGCACGAGGTTCTCCCGGGTTTCGAGGACGGTAAGCTTCAGGACCTCCGGCTTCTGGTGCAGCGCCTTGGCCGTGAATTCGTCCGCGTTGGCGGCGATCGCCGCCTGCGCCTGCTTTGCGGCCTCGGGCAAAAACAGCTTGTCGATGAGCTCCGGAAAATCCGCCCCCGCCGGGTTGCGCTGGAACAGCGCGAGACACGCCAGGAGCGCCTGCTGCTCGTGCAGCTTGTTCGCCTCCTCGAACGCCAAGAGCGGGCTCACATGATACGTGCCGCTCCCGTCGAGCACCACCACCCGCTCGCGGGTCCGGTAAGCCCGGATGATCAGGAACGGCTGCACGGCGCAGAAGCCGACCGCGATGAGCGCCACCACGCACCACAGCCTCGCGGCCAGCGCATGGTCCGCGAACAGGTCGAGCGGGTGCCAGGCCCGGGAAGGTCGCTTCGGATCCAGTCGCACATGCGGCACGGTGGTTTCACGGAGGGTGCTCATCGTCAGATGGTGGTTTGCGGTCCGGGCAGTTGATTCTGCGCCATCACGGCCTTGGCCCGGATTTCTCCGGTCGGATCGGATTGCGGCGCCGCGGTAGGTGCGGGCGGCCGCACGGAGGGAGAGGGAGGCGGCGGCTGGCTGCCTCCGCCTCCGCCGGACTTGCCGGCCATGGACGCAGCGGCCAGTGGCGCCGCGATGCCACCGGTCTTAAGGCTCTTCACCACCAGCGCGAGCTGCTGGATCGACGAGATCTGCTGCATCGCGGACTGGCTCCCGCCGGACAGCGGCGAACCCGAGCAGAAAAGCATTTGCATGAGGACGGGCGTTCCCAGCGTGCCCACGATGATCCAGAGCGCCGCGAGGAGCCCACCGAGCAGGCTCGCGAACGACGCGGCATCAATCTGCCCGGGCACCAGGTCGTAGGCCGCCGCCAGGTTGTTCTGATAAGCGGTGAGCAGGTGGTAGGCGACCAGCTCCGTCACCGCGAACCCCACCGGCCAGGCCAGCACGGCCAAGGTCTGCTGGATATACTTGGCCCCGAGCGGGGCGAGCGACGGGATCATGCCCATCCCCAGCGCCACCGGCAGGAACAGGTAGCACAACAGCTTCAGCACATACTGGAGCACCAGAAACGGCAGTTGCAGCAGGCTGCCCACCAGCACCACCACCTTCACCGCCGCATAGAGCGAGGCCTTGTAGACCGACTCCCCGATCCGTCGCAGGCTGAAGTCAGAGCCGCTGTCACCCACGGTGGCCCGCAACTGCTGCGCCACCCGCATCGGATGGTCCGTATAGCCCGTCTGGATCGTGTCTGCGATCCCGAGGAACATCTTCTCCGACCACCCGAACCAGTAGGGCAGGGTGGCGATGAGCCCCACGATGATGATCGCCCGCACGATCGGCTGCGTCAGCCCCTCCACGTCGGTCCGGGCCCGCTGCACCTGCAGCACGAAGCCCGTGACGCAGATAAAGAAGAGCACGAACCGCAGTGTGACCGTGAGGTTCAATATCGTATCCCTCAGTCCTGGAGCGAAGTTTTCCATCAGTTCCGTCCCTCCGCCGGCTGCTGCCGCCTTTCCTCGCGCCTAAGCCGCGCCCAAAGGCGTTCCCCCGCCGGCCTGCCGCGGCGGGAACCACGGGCCCGCGCCCGCTGGCGGCCCTTGGCCACGAGCGCACACGCGGCGATGCCGCCGCCGACACAGACGGTGATGACGACCTCCGTGATCATGGCCGGCTGTACTCCGTGGCCTTGATGGAGAGGCCCGCCTGCCAGGCCCCCACGGCCGTCAGGGTCTGCCGCTCCTCGGCGATCTGTTTCTCGAGAAAATCCTGCCGTTCCTTGGCGGCCTGATTCTCGTTGAGCACCTGCTGGGCGAGCAACTTGTCGGTTTCGTCCCGGCGCGCCGCCGCCAGGTGTGCCAGCTGCCCGTTGATCGCGGCCACCTTGGTGTTCAGCTTGTCCACCTCGGCCTGGGTCGAGGCATTGGCCAACTGCGCCAAAGTTGCCGCCAAATCCTTCTGGAGCGCAGTCGTCTTCGTCCCCGTATCCTCAAAAACCTGCGCGAGGTTGTCTGACTGCAGTTCCACCGCGGCATATCGCTTGTAGGGCGCCGGCTGGCGCACAAAGGCCTGGCCCAGGACCGTCCGGTCGTCGAGGACTTGGTAGATACTTTCCGCCGTCCGTCGCAGCGAAGCAGTCGCATCGGCGACCCGCTGTACCGCCCGCAATGTCTCCCCAAATTCCTGCGGGAGTCCGGTCGCACCCGGATCACGCAGCACGCCCGAGATTCCCACCGCAGACGGATTGCCCAGCACATCGCGGATCCGCCGCTGCGCCGCAAGCTGGTCCTCCAGTTGCCTCAGCTGGCGGTCCATCGCCTGCAGCTGGTCGGCCCATTGCTTGAGGATCACCAGATGCTGGGACTCCTGGTTGGCCTGGATGGCGAGATCCACCGCCGTGTTGCCGGGATCACTCACGATCCACTGCGCGGAGAGCGGCCCCGCGAGGAGTAAACTTAAGATTACAGCATATGGCTTCATGGTTTTTGAGGCGCCGGAGCGCGTTGGTTGTTTTGCTGGATCCAGTACTGCTCCTTCACTGCCTGCGCGTAGCCGCGCTCGTAGCTGCGGATTTCGGTTTCGCGCGAGGGCGTGCTGCAGCCGGCCAGCGCCAGCAGCAGCAACAGAATTGTGAATCTAGGACGCATCGCCGGCCTCCTTGGCTTGAAAGTGGCGGAGCGTCCCGCACTGCGGCGGCTGCGCCGTAGGCGCGAAGTAGCACACACTCGAATACCGCGCCTCCTCCGGCTGCTGTTCCGGCAGCGGGTACTGCTGGATCGCCTCGACCGCCGATTCCGGCAGTCCGACGTCCTTGGCCAAATCCGCCATGTCGTTCTTGTCCGACTGCCGCATGAGGAAGAACTGCTTGGCATTGCCGATCACCGCCGCGCGGATGGGCGAAGCCCGGAACCGCGCATACTGCTGCACGACGGACACGGCCCAGCAGTTGAACTTCCGCAGCTGCGCGTAGCTTTCCGCCAGGATCTGCTCCCCGCCCGGGACGTC
Organism: Lacunisphaera sp.; assembly: GCA_035496355.1. Lineage (GTDB taxonomy): Bacteria > Verrucomicrobiota > Verrucomicrobiia > Opitutales > Opitutaceae > Lacunisphaera. The sequence goes on from DATJES010000002.1 coordinate 146,932, forward strand.
CAGAAACTGGGAGACCTCCTCGAACAGCGCCCGCTTCCGCAGCGCCCGCGGCAGGGAAATGATGTGCTGCCGGGACACCCCGCTGATCAAGAGCCCTGCCGCCGCCTTGAGCTCGACTGCTTGTTCCGGGATGAGCCCCAGTTCGAAATGGGCGATCGATCGCTGAAGCGAGACGGTCGTCGTCCCGTCAAACAGCCTGCCATAGGGCCCGTCGGAATTCCATGCCCTCAGCAGGGTGGCCAGCCGCTCGATCTCCTCCTGGCCGTGTTCCGGCAGCCGCGCATAGGCGAGCAGCTCCACCAAGGCCGCGTGCGTGGGATAGTCCGCCGGCGTGTAGAAGGCACAGGCTGTCTGCGCCACCGTGCTCGCGGTAGCCGGCTCTTGCACAAAGCGGTTGATCTCGGCTTCCGTCAGTCCCGCGACAAACGCCAGCGCTTCGGCATTGCCCTCCACCCGCCGGTCGCGCAGGTCCGCAAAGGCCTCGAGGGCCGTTGTCCCCGCCGGCATCAGCTCCCGCCACCGGTGGACGGCGCAGGCGAGCCGCCTTACTTCCTCCGCCTTCCCCTGATGGCGCCGGCTCCAATCCACAAAGGTATCCCGGTAGAGCTGGTGGACATATTGCGAGAGCTGCGCCTGCCGGAGCGCCAGCTGCTCCGCCGTCTCGGGCAGCCCCACCATCCGCGCCAACAGCGCGACCACGGTGGCGAGGTGCAGCTGCGTGAGAGGCAGCCCCTGCGTATCGAGGTAATTTAGAGTTAGGTTTGCGTCCGGATGGACGACAATCGGGGTTCCGCCCAATTTCTCGGTGAGTTCCTTGTGCGATCCGCCAAAATCAATGATGAGCGTGTGCGCGAACTCCCCCGCCGTCTGCAGGAACAGGTCATCGGACCACTCCGACTTGCCCGACCCGCTCATGCCCACCACCAGTGCATGCTGCGGCGATCCCCCGGCCTGCGAACTCACCCCCACCAGATTGAGGTTGGTCCCGTCATAGAGGGCCTCGGCGCTCTCCAAGGCCCCGGTGAACGTACCGGAGAAGGGCAGGAGGTCGGCGAGGTAGTTATCCTCGGCATAGAGCTGTCGGTGAACGTAGGACGAGTGGGTCCAGCCGGGGTAGGTCGCGAAAAAGAGTTTCCGCGCCGTCGAGGGCAGGGACGCCTCGAGGTACTGCGCCCCGTCCATCCCATGGATCGCCTGCTGCACCGCCCGTACGCGGTCGCGCAGCACCTCCTGGCTCCGGGCCCAGATCCGGATCACGTAGGTAACGGCGAACGGCCGCACGAATCCGCCCGCGAGATTTTCTATTTTTCTCTCCTTTTTGCGGAGCGCCACCAGGAGCGAGTGCCGCCGGTCGCTGGAGTATTCGCCGGAGAGGCGCTCAACGGCCTGCTCCTCGCGATGGATTTCCCCGCCGACCCGTCCCGGCACCACGATCACAGTGATGGCATAATCGAGGAAGGGCAGTCCCGTCAGGTGCGTGACGATTCCCGGGCTCGTCCGCTGCGGCCAACGGTCCATGGTCAGGACCGCATGGTAGTGCCCGTCCAGATAGAACCCGCCGTCGGCCCGGCCCACGCCCTCCGACAGGAAGCAGTTCTCCTGCAGGGTCCGCTGAGGGTCGAAACCGACGACGTTGCGGTCCCGTTCCGCAAGGGTGGGGTTCAGGAACTTCTGGATGAAGGCGCAGTGCGCCGAATCATCCATCGGGAACACCCGGGCCTCGTTGCCCAACGTCGCGCGCAGGGCGCGCCCTATCTCCTCAAACTTGGTAGCGAGTGCGCCTAGAAGCGCAGCGTAATGCTCCCGCAGCCCTTCCCGGGTCCGGGCCACCCCCGAGTGCGTGATGACTTCTAGTGAGAAGAAGATCGCGAGCCGTTCCCGCCGCAGCGTTCCCTGCTGCATCCGCGGCCAGTAGCGGCTGACCCGCTCATTGCGTGCGGCCTGCACCAAGGCTGGCGCGCTGTCCGAGGTCCGCTTCCGGAACCCGGCCAGATCCGGCCTATAGTCCGGTTCGCACTTCCACTGGAACTGCACCCGGCAGCCCTCGCCGACCAGCGCCAGAATCGCCCGCATCTGGTCCTGATGGGCATTGAGCCGCGGATGACTAGCTCCCCGCAGGTCCTGAGCCTCCACTAGGAAGCCCTTTGCGACCACACCACCGCGTTCCGGCGTACCAAAGACCAGCATCCCGTTGAGAAAGCGGGCATCCGGCGCCTTAGCGTGGGTCCGGCCATGCCAGACCGCGCCGGTCACAGTCCTCGTCAGGTCCGTTTCACCGAAGAAGGCCTCCACTCGGTCACGGTCATAGCCCCGAGGTCTTCCCTGCCGGAGCCCGAAGGCCCAGCCCAAGGTGAGGCCCAAGGGGACTGCCGATATCATTCCCGCCGGCAGCCAGGCCACATGGCCTAGGACGGTGAGGGCAATGACTCCGCCCAGAGACCCCACGGCTGCCACTACCACCGGCAAATACAGGTTCCCATCGAGCCCGAAGGCCCGGCCCGCGGAATCATCCGCGGCATTGGTTTCAGTGACGCGCAACTCCATGGTCTCAGAAATGCGGGCTGAGCACCGCGTCCTGCAGGCCGAAGATCGAGAACAGGGCCGCCATGATCGCCGCCGCCGCCGCAATCATGATCCCGCCCAGGATCCCCATCTTCCCATCGGGATCCCCCTTGGAGATCGCATTGGAACCGGCCCAGATTTTGGCCACCCCCCAGAAAAAGCCTACCATGAACAGCACCAGCAGAGCGGAGCCGAAGTTGTCCCGCAGCTGCGTCAGTTGCGCGAGGAGCCGCGGGCAGGCCAGAGTATTAAGCATAAGGTTATAAAGTCATAGGATATCCCGCTTGTCAAATGCGCGATATAACAATATGTCTTTTGCCATGAAACCGAGGCCGTCCCCGGCAAGGAAACCGCCCGCCGCTGCCGCCACCCAACGGGTGGGCATGTCCTTCTACGAGGAGGATTTGGCGGCGCTCTTTGCGCTCCGCAGCGAACTCGCGCGTCTCGGGGTGAACGTATCGGCCCGATTGCTGGTGCGGGCGCTCGCGCACGTCGCCACGGACGCCGAAATCTTCGCCCACACCCTCGCCCGCCACCAGGCCGAGGCGGCCGGCAAGGCCGGGGCGAAGGACACAATCGCCGAGCTCGGCAACTACGTACTCCTGAACTCCGACCTGGAGCGTTTTCAGCGGATCGGCTTCGACCTCGAGGTCGAGCAGGTGAGGGGAGGCCGCAGCTTCATCATGCGCTCCCTCATCCACGCCCCTTGGGAAATGAAGAAGCTCGCGAAAGCAGTGGCGCAGTTCAGAAGGGAGTTTCCCGACGCCCGGACCCGAGAAGTTCGCGCCCTTCGCGGTCGTGGTTGACTCCTCCAATCTGGCCCGCCTACGCGGCCTCGAGGAGCACCTGCGCCACCATCTGCGAGGTCAAGGCCACCTGCTACCGCGCTTTGCCGCCGCAGTGCTTTGCGCCGAGCTGGGCCTGGCCAGCCCTCACCGGCCCTGCGGCTCCTTCCTCTTCATCGGCCCCACTGGCACGGGCAAGACGGAACTGGCCCTCTGCTTTTCCGACTATCTCTTTGGCCCGGGCCATGTGCACCGTTTCGACCTCTCCGAGTACCAGAATCAGACCGCGGTGGAAAAATTGATCGGGTCCGGTCCCTCCGACCGCGGCCTCCTCGGCCGGGTCCTGGCCACGCACCCGCGGGGGACCCTCCTCTTCGACGAGATGGAAAAGGCTCACCCGCTCCTCCTCGACCTCTTCCTCCAGCTCCTCGACCCTGGCCGCATCACCCTGGCCACCGGTGAAACCATGTCCGTCTCCGGCTGGTATGTGATCTTCACCTCGAACCTGGGTTCCTCAGAGGCGATGCGCATGGAACGCTCGAGCTTTGCCACGATCGAGGCGGCCGTTCTCCGACGCGTTACG
>DATJES010000003.1:0-279333 GCA_035496355.1 Lacunisphaera sp.
TCGGCCCGGGCCGGCATGACGCCGATTATTTCGACACTTTGGCCGTCGATGCGCAGCACGCGGCCGACGACGGCGCGATCGCCCCCGAAGTGGCGCTGCCAGCACTCATAGCTGATCACGGCGACACGATCGCGCCCGGGCTGCTGTTCCTCCGCCGAGAAGCCGCGTCCCAGGAAAGGCTGCACGCCAAGGGTCTCGAAGAGGTTGGCGGAAGCGATGGCGCCGTTGAGCAGCTCGGCCGGCTGGCCGGGCTCGGCCAGGCTGAAGCTCCACCACTGGAACGGCGTCACGGTCGCGAAGGCGTCGCTCGTCGCGGCATCGCGCAGGTCGGGCAGCGAGAGCGTCCAGACGCGCGCCTCGGCGGTAGTCCGGAACAGCCGCACGATCCGTTCCGGTTGCGGGTACGGCGCCGGGCGCAGGAGCAGCGTGTTCACCACGGAGAACATCGCGGTGTTGACACCGATGCCGAGGGCGAGGGTGGCGACGGCGGTCAGCGTGAAGCCCGGGCTCTTCAGCAGGGAGCGGGTGGTGAGGAGGAGGTTGGGCATGATCAAGAAGTAACAAGTACCAAGTGCGAAGTATCAGGTGGATGCGTAAAGCGGGGAGCGGGGAAGGAGGATCAAAAAGGGTCTGGAATCTAGGATTTTAGATCTGGGATTTTGGAACTGAGATCAGGGAATCGTTCTCTTGCTCGGCCTCGCTTTGTGGAGTCGGCCTTGGTATTTGATTCCTGGTGCTTGTTACTTGCGGAGTTTACTCCGCCCGCAGGGCGATGAGCGGATCGACCTTCGTCGCCCGTCGCGCAGGCAGCCAGCAGGCGAAAAGGGTGACGGCGAGGAGGGCGAGGGCCGTGCCGGCGATCAGGAGCCAGTCCTGTCCCGGCAGGCCGGGAATCAGCGCGGCGAACAGCCGCACGAGGCCGAAAGTGCCGGCGAGCCCGACCACGGTTCCGAGCAGTGCGAGCCGCAGGCCCTTGCGGAGGACGAGCCAGAGCACGCTGGCCGGCTGAGCGCCGAGCGCCAGGCGGATGCCGAACTCGGACGTCCGCTGGACCACGAGCCCGGCGATCACGCCGTAGAGCCCGATGGCGGCGAGCAGCAGCCCGAGCAGGGCGAAGCCCGTGAGGAGCTGGTTCGTGAGGCGAAAATTGCGGGACAGGCGCTCCAGCGACTGCTCGACCGTGCGGATGTTGTAGGCCGGCAGGTCCGGATCGATGTCGGCGATGGCGGTGCGAAGGGCGGGGGCGAGCGTGCCGGGCGCCGCGGTGGTGCGCAGCGCGATCGACAGGAAGCTCCAGGGCTCCTGCACGAGGGGCGCATAAACCTGCAGGCGCGTATCCGGCGCCGAGGGATTACCGGCGAAACCGACATCGCGGACGACGCCAATGACTTCGTAACGCCGCTTGTCGTCCGCGTCGGCGCGGCCGAGCTGTTTGCCCACGGCGCTCTGGCCGGGCCAGAATTGTTTTGCGAGGGCCTCGTTTACGACCACCAGCTTGGGTCCGTCGGGTGAGACTTGGGCGGGGAAGAGACGGCCCTCGAGCAGCGGGACCTTCAGCACGGCGAAGAAGTCCGGGCTGACGCTGATGGCGTAGACGAGGGGAACCTGGCTGGCCGGCGGCAGCGGACGGTCGGCCGGGACCATGTCGCGCGAACTGTTGTAGCCCCAGATCGGGAGTGACGAAGCCAGGGCGGCGTGCTCGACGCCGGGCAACGAACCGAGGCGGGCGAGCGCGCGGTCATAGAAGGCGATCCGCTGGGCATCGGTCTCGTACTTGGACTTCGGGAGGCTGAGCGTCGCGGTGATGACGTGATCCTCGGCCCAGCCGTTGTCCTGGTGCGTGAAGCGCTGCAAGCCGCGGAGAAAATAGCCGGCGCCAGCGAGCAGGGCGAGGGCGAGCGCGACCTCGCCGACGATGAGCGCGTGGCGGACGCGATGCTGCGCTCGCGTGCCGGTGGAGCCGCGCGCCTGCTGCTTCAACGCGGCATTGACGTCGGTGCGGCCCGCCTGCCACGCCGGCAGCAACCCGAACAGCAGGCCGGTCGCGAGGGAGGCGACGAGGGTGAACGCGAGGACGGAGAAATCGATGGAGATGTCCAGGCCGCTGTTTTCGCCGATGAGGATGCGGCGGCCGAGCGCGTCAGTCAGCCAGGTGGCGAGGATGAAGCCGAGGAGGCCGCCCACCAGCGAGAGCGCGAGGCTCTCGACCAGCAACTCGCGCATCAGCCGCGAGCGCGAGGCGCCGAGCGCGGCGCGGATGGCATAGTCGCGCGCCCGCTGGGCGGTGCGGGCGAGCTGCAGGTTGGCGAGGTTGGCGCAGGCGATGAGCAGCACGAAGCCCGAGAGGCCCATGACGAGCATGGAGAGCGACCGGCCGATCTCGTCCATGGTGGACTGGTGCAGCAGCACCAGGCGGAGGCCGGTGCCTTCGTTGGTTTCGGCAAAATCGTGCGCCCACCGCGTGGCGATGGCGTTGAACTCGGTGCGCGCCTGACCGAGCGAAGCGCCGGGCTTGAGGCGACCGAGGGCGTTGATCCAGTGGTTGCCGCGGTTCTTCAACTGCTCGGCGCTGAGCGCGAGCGGCCGCCAGGCGTCGACGCGGCCCCACAACAACGGATAATCCACGCCTTCGGGCATCACCCCGATGATCGTCACGTTCTGCCCGTCGATCCGCGCGACCTGCCCGAGGATCGCCGGGTCGGCGTTGAAGCGGCGTTCCCACAGGGCATGGCTGAGGACGATGACCTGGTCATGGCCCGGCAGCATTTCCTCGGGCGTGAAACTGCGGCCGAGGGCGGGCTGGACCCGGAGCGTGGGAAAGAAGTCCGCGTCGACCGAGAGCCCCGGCACGCGCTCGGCCGGCTGGCCGGGCTCGGCGAAGCTGAACGTCGCCCAGCTGAACATCGTCAGTTTCTCCAGGGATTTGTTGTCGCGGCGAAGGTCGGACAGGTCGGCGGCCGAATGCGGCCACGTCTGCGACTGCGGTGATGTGCGGAAGATGCGCACGAGGCGCGTGGCTTCGGGGAATGGCGCCGCCTTGAACAGCAGTGTGTTCACGAGGCTGAACATGGCGGTGTTAACGCCGATGCCGAGGGCGAGCGTCAACAGCGCGACGGCGAGGAAGCCGCGGGATTTCAGGAGCGAGCGGGCGGCGTGGCGGAGGTCGGACAGCATGGTGAGCGGGGAGCGGGATGGAGGGAGCGGGGAGCAACCAACGGTATGGGTATGCCTCGGGCTTGATTCTTGTTTACCTGGTACTTGTTACTTGCCCGATTACTCCGCCCGCAGCGCCACCAGCGGGTCAACCTTCGCGGCGCGGCGGGCCGGGAGCCAGCAGGCGACGAGGCCGACGACGAGGAGGATTGTCGTGATGATCGCGAACACGGCGGGGACATTGATGGCGGTGGCGGGCAACACGTGGCGATAGAGCAGGTAGATGCCGAGCGCCCCGACGAGGCCGACGGCGGCGCCGACCGCGATCAACCGCAACCCGGTGCCGAGGATCAGCCAGGCAACGTCGCGGGCCTGGGCGCCGAGCGCCATGCGGATGCCTATCTCCGGGGTGCGTTGCATCACGAGGCGGGCGATCACGCCATAAAGACCGAGGGCGGCGAGAAAGAGGCCGAGCCCGGCGAAGCCCACCAGGACCGTCCGGATGAGACTCAGGCCACCCGTGGCCTGGGCAATGGCGTGATCAACCGTGTCGAGTTGCTGCACGGCCAGGTTGGGATCGAGGGTGGCAATGGCCAGGCGCATCGGTTCGACCTGGGCCGCGGGATTTTCCGAACGCACGGCCACGGTGACATAGTTCCACGGTTCCTGCGCGAGCGGGCGATAAACCTGGAACGGCGAAGGGCCCACCAAGCCGGCGAGGGCCATCTTGATGTCGGGCATGATGCCGACGACTTCCGCCCAGCTCGGCTTGGCCGGATCAGAGACGTTGATGTGCTGCCCGAGGGCGTCGCCCTGCGGGAAGAGGGCGCGGGCGAGCGAGGCGTTGATGATGACGACCGGGGGCGAGGTGTAGGTGTCGTCGGCGGTGAAATTGCGTCCGGCGAGCAGCTTGATCTGCAGCGAGTCGAGGTAGGAGGGTTCGACGCCGTTGACGGCGGCCGACGGCTCGTGCCCGGGCTCCGGCCGCTCCCGGCCTTCGACGACGATCCCGCGGTTTGTGAGATAGCCGAAAAGCGGCAGCGTCCAGCCGACGGTGACGCTCTGCACGCCCGGCAGCGTCGAGAGCCGCTCCTCGAGGCGCGAGTAGAATGAGTAGGACTGTTGCGGGGTCGAGTATTTCGCCTGGGGCAGGGTGAGGACGCACTCGGTGAGGGCATGTTGGTTCCAGCCGGGATCGAACGAGAGGAGCTGGTTGACCCCGGCGATAACGAAGCCGGCGCCGGCCAGCAAGATGAGCGCGTTGGCGAACTGCAGCACGATCAAGCTGTGGCGCAGGCGATGCTGCGCCCGGTCGCCGGTGGAGCCGCGGCTGCCGACCTTGAGCGTTTCGTTGACCCGGGTGCGCGAGATGAACCAGGCCGGCGCGAGGCCGAACACCACGCCGGTGAGCAGCGTGAGGCCGAGCGCGAAGGCGAGCACCGGCCAGGCGAGGGTCAGGTGGAAATTGGCCAAGCCGCCGTTCGCCATAAGCTGGGCCGAGAGCCAGTCATTGGTCCAGGTGGCAAGGAGGATGCCGAACACCCCGCCCCCAACGGCCAGCAGCAGGCTCTCGGCGAGCGGTTGCCGGAGCAGGCGCGACCGGGAGGCCCCCAAGGCGGCCCGGATGGCGTGCTCGTGGGTGCGGGCGATCGCGCGGGCGAGTTGCAGGTTGGCGAGGTTGGCGCACGCGATGAGGAGCACGAAGCCGGAGAGGGCGAGCAGCATCGCGGTGGCCCCCGTGACAGCGGCACTGTGGGTGGACGACTGGAGTGTGACCGCACGCAGGCCGTCCTTGGCATGTTCCTTGGGACGCTGGGGACCGAGCTGCGTGGCGATGGTGTGCAGGCGGGCGTCGAATTGCTCGAGCGTGGTCCCCGCATGCAGGCGGGCGACCAGCCGGGTTTCGCTGCTGCCGTAATCGCGTTTCTCCGCGTCAGTCAGGGCCAGGGGCCGGAAGACATCGCCCGGCTGCAGCAGGACGGTCGACGCCAGCGAGGCGGGAGCGACGCCGATGATCGTGGTGGACTCGTTGTCGAGCGTCACCTGGCGGCCGATCACCGCGGGATCACCCCCGAACTGGGACTGCCAGGTGGCATAGCCGAGGATCATGACGTGGTTGCCCGGCCGATCCTCATCGGGCGTGAAGAAGCGGCCCAGCGCGGGCGTGACCCCGAGCGTGCCGAGGAAGTTGGCGGAGAGACGGTAGCCATTGAGGTTGACTGCCGGCCGGCCGTTGACCGCGAGCGCATAGTTCCAGAAGCGGAAGGCGGCGAGGTCGGCGAAGGAGGCAACCTCTGGCCGGAGGTCGACGAAGTCGGGATAGTAGTGTTCGGCGGTCTGCGACTGCGGCGTGGTGCGATAGATGCGGACCAGCTGGTCACGCTCCGGAAACGGCAGCGGTCGCAGGATGAGGAAGTCCATCAGGCTGAACATCGATGTGTTCAGGCCGATGCCGAGGGCGAGCGTGAGGATGGCGATGGCGGTGAAGCCGGGCGATTTCAGGAGCGAGCGGGCGGCGTGGCGGAGGTCGTTCATCGTAGTAAAGAGGGAGTCTGCAGCTCGGGGAAAGTGATGAGTGGCGAGCGAAGCGTGATGAGTTGTTGGCCGGGAGATTTCAGGCGTGATCTTTCACTCATATCGCGTCGCTGGCTTGCTCATTCAGCCCGCAGCGCGACCAGCGGATCGACCCTGGTGGCGCGACGCGCCGGAAGCCAGCAGGCCAGCAGGGCGATCGCGATAAGGACCAACGCCACGGTGAGAAATGTCGCCGGATCAAACGGGCTCACGCCAAAGAGAAAGCCGGACAGAAGCCGGGCGAGGGCGAGGGCGAGGCCGGCGCCGAGGAGCGTGCCGGCGGCGGCGAGCACGAGGCCACGGCGCAGGATGTGGCGCACGACGTCGGCGGGTTGCGCGCCGAGCGCCAGGCGGAGCCCGAACTCGGCGGTCCGCTGGCTCACGGAATACGCGGTCACGCCGTAGATGCCGACGACCGCGAGCCCGAGCGCGAGCCCGGCGAAGGCGCCGAGCAGCGAAAGCGTGAGGCGGGGCGCGCTCGTTGCCTCGGCGACGACCTCCTCCATGCTCGCGATGCGGTAGATCGGCTGTTCGCGGTCAATGCTCCAGATGGCGGCCTTGGCGCTGTCGACGAGCGTGAGCGGATCGGTGGCGGTGCGCAGCACCAGGTTCATGCGCGCAGCCGGGCGCTCGAGAAACGAGAGATAGAGCGTTGGGCTGGCGGCGTGATCCGCGCCGGCCTCCTTCACGTCGCCGACCACGCCGACGATCTCGACCGGGTTGCGCCCGAGAAGCAGGCGCCGGCCGAGGGGATTCTCCTTGCCGAGGAAACGGCGGACAAACGCCTCGTCGACGAGGCCGGCCAGTGGCGCGCCGGGCGCCAGGCCGTCACGGTCGTCGAGGAGCCGGCCCTGTTTGAGGGCTATGCCCATGGTCTGAAAATAGCCCGGGCTCACCTGCCGAAGGTCGGTCTGAAGCTGCTCATCGGCAGGGAGGCTGCGGTCGTTTTCGAGGCGGAACCCGGCGCGCTGATCCTGATGATGCAGGGGGAGGACGGATGTGACGGCAGCCCGCTTGACGCCGGGCAGGGCGGAGACGCGCTCGAGGACCTGGTCAAAGAAGGCGCGCTGTTCGGGTGCCGACTTGTAGCGGGTGTCTGTGGGCAGCTCCATCTCCAGGGTGAGCAGATGATCGGCACGCAAGCCGAGATCGGAGTGGAGCAGGCGGGAAAAACTCCGGAGCATCAGTCCGGATCCGACCAGCAGCACCAGCGCGAGCGCGACTTCGGCCACGAGCAGGCCCTCGCGTAGCCGGCGTCCGCCGCCGACCACCGACCGCGAGGCTTGCTTGAGGTTTTCGATCAGGTCGACCTTCAGCGCGTGAACGGCGGGAGCGACGCCGAACAGGAGGCCGGTGAGGAGCGATGCGACCAGCCCGAACACGAGCACGCCCGCGTCGAGCCCGAAGGAGCGCAGCGCGACATCGGCGCCGGCATCGGGGAGCGGAATGGTGGCGGGGACGATCGCGGACAGCAGGGACACGCCCCAGGCGGCGAAGAGGAGGCCGAGCAGGCCGGCTCCGAGGCTGAGGACGAGGCTTTCGGTGAGAAACAACCGGAACAGATGATGGTGGGACGCACCGAGGGCGGCCCGCACGGCCACCTCCCGCCGGCGGTCGACGGCGCGCGCGAGCAGCAGGTTGGCGACGTTGGCACAGGCAATCAGGAGGACGAACACGACCGCGCCGAAGAGGAGCAGTAGCGCAGGCCGAATGTATTCGACGACGACCGCCTGCAGCGGCACGACGGTGACGCCCCACCCGGCGAGTTCGGGGTGGGCGGCGCGCAGGCGGGCGGCGATGGTATTGAGTTCGCCTTCCGCCTGCACGGGGGTGACGCCCGGACGCAGGCGGCCAATGACACCGAGGTCGTGCGCGAGGCGACCGCGATGGTAGCGAAGCTCGTCGTTGGGCCACGGTGCGAAAATATCGGATTGGAACGGGAGCCAGAAGCCGGGCTCCAGCACGCCGATGACCTTGTAGGGGATGAGATCGATCATCACGGTCCGACCGATGATGTGCGGGTCGCGGCCCAGTGCGCGCTCCCAGAACGCATCGGTGATGACGACCTCCGGCTGGCGGCCGCCGCGGCCATCGCCGGGCGTGAACAGGCGGCCAAGCGCGGGATGGACGTCGAGCACGGTGAAGAGATTCGTCGTGACCCGCGACGCGGGGATCTGCCGGGGCTCGCCGAGCCCGGTGACCGTGCCGGTGCCGAGTTCGAGGGCCGCCAGGTCCTGGTGGAGACGGCCCTGCTCGCGCCAATCATAAAAATCCGGGCCAGAAGGTCCGTCGCGTTTCACGCCCTGCGCCGGGTTGGTCTCCCAGATCAAGGTGAGCCGATCAGGCTGCGGAAAGGGCAGCGGTCGGAGAAGGACGGCGCTGACGACGCTGAAGAGCGACGTGCAACCGCCAATGCCGATCGCGAGCGTCAGCACGATCACGGCGGTGGGTCCCGGGGTCTTGGCGAGGGAGCGGAGGGCCTGGCGCAGGTCGGAAATCATGGCGAGCGGTGAGCAGGGGGAGAAAGTGACGCGTGGTGGAGAGAAAGGATCATGCTCGTCACTTTTCACTCATCACTCACCGCGGGCTTTTCACTCCGCCCGCAGCGCGATCAGCGGGTCGACCTTGGCGGCGCGGCGGGCGGGCAGCCAGCAGGCGACGACGCCAACCACCAGCAGGATCACGGTGACGCTGACGAAGATCAGCGGCGTATTGACCGAGATCGGGTTGTTGGTGTTGAAACGGCTGAGGATGAAGCTGAGGCCCATCGAGCCGAGCATGCCGATGCCGGCGCCCCAGAGGATCAGGCGGACGCCCGTGCCGAGGATGAGCCAGATGACGTCGGTCGACTGGGCGCCGAGCGCCATGCGAATGCCAATCTCCGGCGTGCGTTGCACGACCAGCCGCGCGATGACGCCGTAGAGCCCGAGGGCGGAGAGGAACAATCCGAGTCCGGCGAAACAAAGCAGGACGGTCCGGATCATGCCGATGGCGCCGGTGGCGCGCTGGATCATGGCGTCCACGGTCCCGATCATCTGGATGGCGAGCGTGGGATCGAGGGCGCTGATCGTCTGGCGCAAGGGCTCGACCAGCGCTTCGGGGCGCGCGGTGCGCACGGCGACGGTGACGTAATTCCAGGTTTCCTGCGCGAGCGGGCGCAGCACGAGGAACGACGACGTGGGCACCAGGCCGGCGGCGGCCATGCGGGTGTCGGGCACGACCCCCACGACCTCGGCCCAGGACTGGTTCTTCGGGTCGGGCACGCCGATGTGCTGGCCGACCGCCTGGCCGTCGGGAAAGAGGGCGCGCGCCAGCGATTCATTGATGATGGCGACCGGCGGGGAAGTCAGCCCGTCGGCGGCGGTGAAGTTGCGGCCCTGGGACAACTTGATCCCGAGGGTGTCAAGGTACGACGGCTCGACGCCGTTGACGGCGGCGACCGGCTCGTGGCCCGGCAGCGGGGGTTCGCGACCCTGGACGATGAACGTCCGGGACGTGAGATACTGGAAGATGGGCAGGGTCCACGTGACCGTGACATTTTCAACGCCGGGCAGCGCGGAAAGCCGATCCTGCACCTGCCGGTAAAAGGCGTGGGACTGCGTCGGGGTCGAGTACTTGGCCGGGGGCAGGTTGAGCACGCACATCGCCAGCGTGTGCTGGTTCCATCCCGGATCGATCGCCATCATCTTGTTGACGCCGGTGATGAAGAAGCCCGCGCCGGCCAGCAGGACGAGGGCGTTGGCGAACTGCATGACGATGAGGCTGTGCCGCAGGCGGTGTTGGGCGCGATCGCCGGTCGAACCGCGCGAACCGACCTTGAGCGTGTCGTTGACGCGCACGCGCGACGTGATCCAGGCCGGCACAATCCCAAAGATGAGGCCGGTCAGGGTCGAGAGAACGAACGCGAACACCATGACTTTCCAGTCGAGACTCAGGGTGAACTTGACGAAACCGTTCGCCGAGAGGCGGGTCGACAGCCAGTCGTTGGTCCAGACCGCGACGAGGCTGCCAAAGATGCCGCCGCCCATGGCGAGCAGGAGGCTTTCGCCCAGGAGCGGGCGCAGCAGCCGGTTGCGGGAGGCACCGAGCGCCGCGCGCACGGCGAACTCGTGCGCGCGGGCAATGGCGCGCGCGAGCTGCAGGTTCGCGAGGTTGGCGCAGGCGATGAGCAGCACGAAGCCGGCGAGGGCGAGCAGCATCACCGTCGCCCCGATGGTCTGCGGGTTCTTGGTCGTCGATTCGAGCGTGACGGCGCGCAGGCCATCCTTGCTGTTTTCCTTGGGCCGGAGCGGCGCCAGCCGCTCGGCGAGGGTCCGGAGTCGCGTGTTGAACTGGTCGAGGGTGATCCCGGGGTGCAGCCGGCCGAGGATCTGGATGTCGCCGGCGGCCTCGTCGCGCTTTTCCGTCTCGGTGAAGCCGAACGGACGGAAGACATCGCCCGGGCCCCAGAGGAAGACCGACGAGAACGAATTGGGCATGACGCCGACAATCGTGGTGGACTCGTTGTCGACCTTCACCGTCCGGCCGATGACGTTCGGATCGCCGCCGAACTGGGCCTGCCAGGTGGCGTAGCTGAGGATCATGACGTGGTTGCCGACCTGGTCCTCGCCGGGGGCGAAGAAGCGGCCGAGTTCCGGCTTCAGGCCCAGCGCCGGGAAAAAGCCGGCGGTGACGCGCAGCGCGTTCAAGCTGACCGGCGGCCGGCCCTCGAGGTTGAGGGTGTAGCCCCACATGCGGTAGGCGGCCAGGTCGGCGATGTCCTTGGCTTCGGCCGCGAGGTCCATGAAGGCGGGGACGGAGTGATTGCCGGTTTGGGTCTGGGGCGTGGTGCGATAGATGCGCACGATCTGGTCTTTCTGTGGGAAAGGCATCGGTTGCAGGACAAGCAGGCTCATCAGGCTGAACATCGAGGTGTTCAGGCCGATCCCGAGGGCGAGGGTCAGGATGGCGATGGCGGTGAAGCCGGGCGACCGGAGGAGGGAGCGAAAGGCGTTTCTAAGGTCGGAGAGCATGGTAGGAGAAAGTGGGAAGTATCAGGTAACAAGTAACAAGGCGCGGTGAGCAGTGAGCGGTGACCGGGGTCGATCGTTTGGGAATTCGGATCTCGGGCTTGGGCGGTTTTGGGCGCGGTGGGAGCGAGGGACGAGAGAACGAGAAAGATTAAGAGAAAGGCGAAAGATTGGGCGGATCGGTTACTTGATCCTTGATTCCTGTTACCTGTTACTTCGCCGAGCTTACTCGGCGCGCAATGCCTCCATCGGGTCGACGCGCGCCGCGCGTCGGGCGGGGAACCACAGCGCGGCGAGACCGACCGCGCAGATGATCAGGGTGACAATGAGGTAGATCATCGGGTTGTTCGCCATGGCGCTGCCGAACATCTGTTCCAGCGGGCGGGTGATCAGGTAGCCGCCGACGAGCCCGCCGGCGAGGCCGAGGACAATCTGCGTGCCGCCCTGGCGCAGGACCAGTCGCAGGAGCTGGTTCATGGTCGAACCCAGCGCCATGCGGACGCCGAACTCGCGCCGGCGGCGGTTCACCGCCTGGGTCGTCACGCCATAGACGCCGATGGCGCCGAGGAAGAGGGCGATGGCGGCGAAGGTGACGGCAAGGATGCCAATGATGTTGAAGCCGCGCATGGCCCGCGCGGTCTGGCTGGTCAGCGTGCCGACCGAATCGATTGGTTGGTTGGGGTCGATGCTGGCGATGGCCTTGCGGACCGGTTCGACGAGTTGCAGCGGGTCGGACTTGGTCCGGACAAAGAGGTCGAGCCAGCCCCAGCCCATCTGGTCCTGGGCGAGGTAGAAACCGGCTTCGTTCTGACCGGGGGCGGCGAAGATGCCCTGCATGTGGAGGTCGGGGACGACGCCGACGACAGTCACCCATTTTTCCTGGGTCTGGTTGGTGCGGAAACGGCGTCCGAGCGGATCCTTTCCCGGCCAGTACTTCCGGGCGAAAGATTCATTGACGAGGGCGGAGCGCTCGTCGACGAGGCCCTGCTCACGGCTGTCGAAGAGGCGGCCGGAGACGGCGCCGACGCCGGCGAGCTTGAAATAGTCCTGCGAGACGACGTCGAGCCAGGCGAGCGGCCGGTCGTTCGGGTGGGCGTAGGTGCTGCCTTCCGGCTCGACCTGCGTGGGGACGCCGTTGGCGATGAAGTCGCGGCTGGTGACCGCGACCGCCTCGACGCCCGGTTCGTTTTTCAGGCGCTCGAGGAGGCGTTGGTAGAAACGGGCGCGGTCGGCCGCGGTCGGCTGCGTGCCTTCCTGCAGCTCGATGCGGCCGGTGAGAAGCTTGTCGGGATCGTAGCGGTAGTTGGCCTGCCGCGTGAGGTACACGGTGAGGCTCATCACCCCGGCTGCGACGAGCAGGATGGTCGAAAAGGCGATTTGGGCGGAGACCAGCCAGCGCGCCAGCGTGCCGACCCCCATGCCGGCGGCGGCGCGGGCCTCGTCCTTGAGGGCGGTGTTGACGTCGATGCGCGACGACTGCCAGGCCGGCACGATGCCGGCGAGCACGCCGGCCAGAAGGGTGGAGGCGGCCGCGACGGTGACGACGCGTCCGTCGAGCCGGAAGTCCATCCAGTCCGGGACGGTCTTGGTGTTCACGAGATAGTCCTGGAGGAAGTCGACACCGCCCTGGGCCACGAGCAGGCCGCCGGCGCAGCCGAGCACCGCCAGCAAAAGGGACTCGAGCAGGAGCTGGCGGAGCAGCCGGGTGCGATTGGCGCCGACCGCGGCGCGAACCGCGAGCTCGCGCGTGCGGCGCGAGGCGCGGCCGAGCAACATGGTGGCCACGTTGACGCAGGCGAGGAGCAGGATGAAGGCGGTCATCGCCAGCATGAGGAATAGCAGGGGGCGTGCCCCGTCGCCGCTGCTGTACGCCGCGGTGACGGTCTGGAGATTGGCGTGGTCGTAACCGTTGTTGGTTTCGGGCCAGAGCTGGGCGAACCGGGCGAAGATCGTGTCGAGTTCCGCGCGGGCCTGCTGCTCGGTGACGCCGGGTTTGAGCCGGCCGAACATCTCCACGCGCTCAACCAGGCGCTCGCGGGGGTCGCTCGGGGCCGCGCGGAGGTTGGTCCAGAGGGCGGCGTAGCCCGGGAAGGCGAACTTGGGGGGCATCACGCCGATGATGGTGCCGGGTTCGCCGTTGATACTGACCTTGCTGCCGAGGACGGTCGCCGCGCCGCCGAACTGCTCCTGCCAGACGGCGTGCGACAGGACGATGAAGAGCGGCTGGCCGGGCCGGTCCTCGGCGGCAGTGAACCAGCGGCCGAGGAGCGGGCGCACGCGGACGAGGTCGAGCAGGTTGGCGCTGGCGAGGCAGCCGGTCTGGCGCGAGGGCACGAGATTGGGCCCGCTCAGGTTGAGGCCGAGCCACTGCGTCGCGGCGATGGACTCGAAGGTGGTCTGCCGCTCGCGCAACTGCAGGTAGTCCCGGTACGGCGGCGTCTCCCACCGATTGGCGTTGCCCGCCTTCGGCACCTGCCAGGCGATGTGATACAGGCTGCCGACCTCGGGCACCGGCAGGCCGCGCAACAACACGGCGTCGATCAGGCTGAACTGCGTGGCGACGAGCCCGATGCCGAGGGCGAACGAGGCGACGGCGAGCAGCGTGAAGCCCGGCGACTTTATCAACTGGCGGAAGGCGAAGCGGAGGTCGTTCATCGGATAGGGAAGTGAAAAGGATCAAGTAACAAGTGGCGGGAGGGAATTGGATCTAAGCTCCAGGGTTTGGGGTCTCGGATTTTGGATTTGAGGTCTGGGATTTGGGATTTTTTGACCGGAGACTTGATCCTTGGTACTTGTTACTTGCTGCGCGCCTACTCGGCGCGCAGCGCCACCATCGGGTCGACGCGCGCGGCGCGGCGGGCGGGGATGAAGCAGGCGAGGGCGGCGACCGCCGCGAAGAAGAGCGCCACGGCGCCGAAGACGGCGGGGTCGAAGGGCTTCACCTCGTAGAGCGCTTGCTGCAGCAGCCGGCTGGCGCCGAATGCGCCGGCGAGTCCCGCCGCGAGGCCGAGGCCGACCTGGAGGGCGCCGGCGCGCAGGATGAGCTGGAGGATGCTGCCGGAGCTGGCGCCGAGCGCCATGCGGACGCCGATCTCGCCGGTGCGTTGCGCCACGGAATACGCCATGACCGAGTATACACCCACGGCGGCGAGCAGGGCGGCGATGCCGGCGAAGGCGATCAGCAGCGCCAGCGTCACCCGCTGCACGCCGAGCGACTGCGTGACCAGGTCATCCATGGTCTGCGGCAGGGCGAGCGCGACCGTCGGGTCGAGGTCGATGAGCACGCGGCGAAGGACGGGGATCACCGCGGCGGCCTTGAGCCCGGGCTTGGCCTCGGCGACGACGGCCATGAAGGCGCCGCCGCGCTGGTCGCGGGGGAAATAGATCTCGTCCGGCACCGGGGCGGAGAGGCCGTTGGACTTGACGTCGCCGATGACGCCGACGATGCGGACGGGAGTGTCGCCCTTCGGCCCGGTGAGGAAAAAATGGTCGAGCGCCGACTCGCTGGGGAAGAGGTGCTTGGCGAAAGAGGAGTTGATGATCGCCACCTGTTCGGCGGCGAACAGGTCGCGGTCGTTGAAGAAGCGGCCGGCGAGCAGCTTGACTTCGAGCGTCGCGAAGTAGTCGGGCGTCGCGATGCGGATATTGGCCAGCGGCCGCTGCTGGACGGGCAGCACGGGGCGGCCCTGCACGCCGTAGGGCGAGAAGAAGCCGGTGCCGGACAGCGGCAACCCGGTGATGGCCGCGCCGTGGGCCAGTTCGGGCGCGTCGCGCAACTTTTCCTGCAAATGGCGGTAGAAGTCGCGCATCAGCTCCGGCTTGTCGTATTTCGAGCTCGGGAGGTTGACGATGCCGTAGGCGCGATGGGCGGAGCTAAAGCCGGGCTCGGTGTGCTGGAGCTTGTAGAAGCTGAGGACGAGCAGGCCCGCGCAGATGAGCAGTGTCAGCGACATCGCGACCTGCGCGATGACGAGGAGGTGACGGAAGGCCTTGGCGGCGACGCCGCCGCCCGCGCCGCGCGAGGTGTCCTTCAGCACCATCTGCACGTCGGTGCGTGAGGCTTGGAACGCCGGATAGAGGCCGATCAACAGGCCGGAGCCGAGGGCAACGGCGAGGGAGAACCCGAGAACGACGGGGTCGAGGGCAATTTCATCGGACCGGGGGATCTGCGGGCCGGCGAGGACCTGGATGGCGTGGAGGCTCCACCAGGCGAGCAGGACGCCGAGCGTCCCGGCGGCGACGGTGAACACCGTGCTCTCGATCAGGAACTGTCGGATGATCTCGCCGCGCCGGGCGCCGAGGGAAAGGCGGACGGCGATCTCCTTCTGGCGCGCGCTGACGCGGGCGAGGAAGAGGTTGGCGATATTGGCGCAGGCGATGAGCAGCACGGCGGCCACGGCGCCGGCCAGCGTCCAGAAGGTGCGGCCGAGGTCGCCGAGAACCTGTTGCGAGATGGTCCGGACTTCGTTGTCGTTGGCGCTGTCGATATGCGCCGGGTTGGCGGCCTTGAACTGGGCGGCCATTTCCTTGATGCGGAGGTTGGCCTGCGCGAGGGTGACGCCCGGAGCCAGGCGGGCGTAGGCCTGGTGGACGATGGCGAACTGGCGCTGCTGCGGGTTGATGTATGGGAGCTCGAGCGGGCGCGGCACGATGACGTCGTTGCCGTTGAACGGCACGGGCAGGGCGGGGAGCACGGCGACGACCTCGCGGGCGACGCCATCGATGCGCAGCACGCGGCCGATGATGTCGGGATCGGCCCCGAAGCGGCCGCGCCAGAGACGCTCGCTGATCATCACGACGGGCGGGCCGCCTTCCTTGTCCTCGTCGGCCGTGAACTGGCGGCCGCGGATCGGGGCGATGCCCAGGACCGGGAGAAAATTGCGCGAAGCATGCAGGCCGGCGACCTGCTCGGGCTCGCCCGTGCCTTCGGTCAGCGTGAAGCCGTTGCCGGCCGACATCGAGAGCTCGGAGAAGACGTCCGTGCGCGTCCGGTAGGCCTCGTATTTCGCCCACGACAACGCCGGGGCCTGGAGCGAGCGCTCATTGTTGATGGCCCAGATGCTGACGAGGGTGTCGGGATGCGGGAAGGGCAGCGGGCGGAGCACGACGGCCTGGAGGACCGTGAACAGCGAGGAACAGGCGCCGATGGCGATCGCCATCGTCAGGATGGCAACGGCGGTGAAGCCCGGCGTCTTGCCGAGGGAGCGGAGGGCGAACTTCAGGTCGGAGAGCATGGGGTGGGGAAGTGGGAAGTACCAGGTAGCAGGTATCAGGCGGGAATTGGATCTAAGCTCCAGGTTTTGGGGTCTCGGGTTTTGGAATTAAGATTTGGGATTTGGGATTCTTGGTCGGTCGACTTGATACTTGATCCTTGGTACTTGCCGGGCGCCTACTCCGCGCGCAGCGCCACCATCGGGTCGACGCGGGTGGCGCGGCGGGCGGGGAAGAGCGCGGCGAAGAGCGAGATGACGGCCACGAGCGTGCCGACGGCGACGTAGCTGAGCGCATCGGTGGGCGAGACCGGGTAGAAGAAGTTCAGGAGCGTGCCGCTGGCGAGGGACGCCGCGAGGTACGTCGCGCCGAGGCCGATGGCCAGGCCGAGGCCGATCTGGAAGCCTCCCTGCTGGAGGACCATGCCGAGGATGCGACCGGCGTCGGCCCCGAGGGCCATGCGCACGCCGAACTCCTGGCTCCGCTGGTTGACGGAGAAGCTCATCACGCCGTAGAGGCCGACGGCGGCGAGGATGATGGCGACGACGCCGAAGATCGCGACCATGATGGCGACGATCTTGTTTTGGGCGATGAAGCTATCCTGCCCGGCGGCGGGCGTCTCGATGAAATAGAGCGGCAGGTTGCCGTCGACCTTGGCGACCTCGCGCCGGAGGTTCTCGGCCAGCACGGTGGCGCGCTGCCCGCCGGGCGGCTTGGCGATGACGGTGGCGAACTGCGAGACGGCGGGCTCGTTCGGCACGGGGCCGGTGAGCGACGAGGCGAACGGCAGGTAGAAACCGGTGCTATCGACGTTGGTGTTGTTGAACGGGCCGGTCATGCGCAGGTCGCTGCAGACGCCCACGATGGTGCGCCACGGGCCGAAGAGCGTGCCGTTGTTCGCGACGGTGCGGAAGCGACGCCCGATCGCGCTCTGCCCGCCGAAATGCTTCTTGGCGAAGGCGGCGTTGACGATGGCGACGGGCAGCTTCTGGTCGGTGTCGTCGTCGTTGAAATCGCGGCCCTCGAGGATTTTCGCGCCCAGCGCCTGGAAATAGCCCTCGCTGATCTGCTCGAGGTTGGTGTTGGGGCGGTCCTTGTCGGTCTTGTATTCCTTGCCCTCGATCTCGATCGGCAGGGCGCCGGGTCCGTTGAAGACAAAGGTCATCCGGAAGCGGCTGGTCAGGGCGGCGTTGGCGAACTGCGGCGACGAGCGAAGCTGGACGAGCAGGCGCCGGTAGAAGTTGAGGCGATCCTGCTGCGTCGGGTAGGCGCCGTCCATCAAGCCCATGCGAGCGGTGATCACACCCTCCTTGTCGTAACCATAGTCGAGATTCTGCTGGGCGCGCATGGCGCGGCCGAGCAGGAGCGAGATGACGAGGATGAGGCTGGTGACGACGATCTGGGTGACGACCAGCCCGCGGGTGATGAAGTTGATGGTGCGGCTGGTATTGCCGCGGCCGCCCTCCTTGAGCGCGTCGGCGGCGTTGGCCCGCGACGACATCCAGGCCGGCACGAGGCCGGAGACCACCGCGGCGCCGACAGTGGCGGCGACCGTGAAGGCCAGGACCTTGATGTCGATGTCGAAGGTGATCCAGCTCGGCGGCGGGAAGGGCAGGTTGGCGACGACGGCGGTGAGAAAATCGATGGCCCAGTAGGAGCCGGCGACGCCGAGCACGGCGCCGATGGCGGCGAGCAGGATGCTCTCCGTCAGCATCTGGCGGATGAGGCGGACGCGCGTGGCGCCGAGGGAGGAGCGGATGGCCAGTTCCTTGGCGCGCAGCGTGGCGCGCGCGAACTGCATGTTCATCACGTTCAGGCAGGCGATGAGCAGCACCAGCAGGCAGATGGCGAGCATGCCAAGCATCAGGCTAAGGAGGAAGGTCGGCGTGAAGGTCTTCCGCAGCGGCTCGACCTGCGCGGTGTTGAACTGCTTGTTGGTGTCAGGATAGGCGGCGGCCAGGCGCTTGGCGATGGCGTCCATTTCCAACTCGGCCTGCCGGACGGTCACGCCCGGCTGGAGCAGCCCGACGACCGCGCCGCCGATGGCGCGCGGGTTGTTGCGGGGCAGCGGCGGGAACTCGCTGTTGAGCGGGATCCAGATTTCCTCGTTGGTCGGGAAGCTGAAGCCCTTGGGCATGACGCCGACGATCGTGGCGGGCTTGCCATTGATCACGACGCCGGTGCCCACGACATTGGCCGCGCCCGCGAATTCGCGCTGCCAGAGGTTGTAGCTGATCAAGGCGACCTTGGCCGCGCCGGCGCGGTCATCGTCGGCCGTGAAGTCGCGGCCCAGGGCCGGGCTGACCCCGAGGATTTTGAGCCAGTGTTCGGAGATGTACGCGCCGGTGAAGCGCTTCGGGATCGAGCCGATGGTGACGTTGACGGTCGCGCCGTTGATGTAGGAGGCGACGTGTTCGAACGACTTCTGCGCGGCCGCGAGGTCGACGTAGTCCATGGCCGAAACCTGGCCGGCCGTCCCGAAGGCGGTCTTCTGGGTCGGGTCGATGAAGTTGATGCTCATCAACCGGGCGGCGTTCGGGAACGAGAAGCCGCGCAGCACGACGCCGTTGACGATGCTGAATTGCGTCGTGACCGCGCAGATGCCGAGGGCGAGCACCAGGACGGCGAGCGCGCAGAAGGACTTTTCCTTGATCAGCACGCGGAGCCCGATGCGGAGGTCTTGGAGGAAGGTTTCGAGGAACATACGTGGAGGGGGAAAGTATGAAGTATCAGGTAACAAGTATAAGGAGCGGGGAGCAGGTGGCTGAAGTTTTCGGATTGGGGATCTGGGACCGCGGAGTTCGGATTGAGGAAGGGGGATCGTATCGGCCTTGGTACTTGATACTTGTTACTTGCGGGCGTTCATTCCGCCCGCAGCGCGACCATCGGGTCGACGCGGGTGGCGCGGCGGGCGGGGACGAAGATCGCGAAGAGCGAGACGGCGGCGATGAGCACGGCGACGGCGGAGTAGGTCAGCGGGTCGCGCGGGTCGACGTGGAAGAGGAAGTTGGTGATGCCGGTGGCGCCGAGCGTGGCGATCCCGAGGGCCAGGCCGACCCCGAGCAGGAGTCCGACGGCGATCTGCCAGCCGCCCTGCCGCAGGACCATCCGCATGATGCAGCCGTGGTCGGCGCCGAGCGCCATGCGGATCCCAAATTCCTGCGTGCGCTGGTTGACCGAGAAGCTCATCACGCCGTACAGGCCGACGGACGCGAGCAGCACCGCGATCCCGCCGAAAACGGCGAACATCGCCGCGATGACGCGATTCTGCGAGAGGAAGGTGTCGATCGACGACTTGGGCGTGCCGACGAAATAGAGCGGGAGATTCGGATCGATCTTGTTCACGATCGACTGGATGGCGGCGACGAGGCCGTCGGGCCGCTGGCCGGCGTGCGGGCGGACAACGGCAGTGCCGAACTGTTGCGCCTGCGGGTTGGGGGCGGCGGGGCCGAAGGCCGTGTCGAAGAAGGGCACGTAGAAACCGGTGCCGTCGGTGCGATTGTTGAACGGTCCCGCCATGCGGACATCCGAGACAACGCCGACTATCACGCGCCACGGTCCCGGCTGCGTGCCGTTCTGGTTGATCGTGCGGAAGCGCCGGCCGAGGGCGGACTCCTGGCCGAAGTAGTGCCGGGCGAAGGTCGCGTTGACCACGGCGACCGGCTGCTTCTGCTCGGCGTCCTCGTCGGTGAGGTAGCGGCCCTCGAGGAGCTTCTGGCCGAGGACCTCGTTGTAGCCGGGGGTCACGTTTTCGAACTCGGAGACCGTGCGGTCGCTGTCCTGCTTGTAGGCGCGGCCCTCGATCTCGACAGGACCGTTGCCGGAGAAAACCATGCGGAAGCGGTTGGTCAGCGCGACGGCGTCGAATTGCGGCGAGGCGCGGAGCTCGCGGAGCAGGCGCTCGTAGAACAGGTGGCGTTTTTCGTCGGTCGGGTAATCGCCCTCCATCAGGCCCATGCGGGCGCCGAGGATGCCGTTCGTGTCGTAACCGTAGTCGATGGTCTGCTGCTTGATGATGGACTGGACCTGCAGGCCGGCGCCGATGAGGAGGATGCAGGTGACGAGGATCTGCAGGATGACCAGGCCCCGGGTGATGACGCCGACGGCGCGGCCGGTGTTGCCGCGGCCGCTGTCCTTGAGCGTCTCGACGGCGCTGGCGCGCGACGACAGCCAGGCCGGGACGAACCCCGAGACGACGGCGGAGAGCAGCGTGGCGGCGACGACGACGAGGAGCACGGGGGCGTCGACGTCGAAGGTCATCCATGTAGGGATCGGGTTGTTGAGGTGGACGTAGGCATCGAGGTAATCGGTGGCCCAGATGGCGAGGGCGACGCCGGCGATCGCGCCGATCGTGGCCACGAGGAGGCTCTCGGTCAGCATCTGGCGGATGAGGCGGACGCGGGTGGCGCCAAGCGAGGAGCGGATGGCGAGTTCCTTGGCGCGCAGGGTGGCGCGGGCGAACTGCATGTTCATCACGTTGACGCAGGCGATGAGCAGCACGCCGACGCAGAAGGCGAGCATGGTGTAGAGCAGGCCGTTGAGCGGGCCGCCGGTGAAGGCGCTGATAAGCGGTCGCACCAGGCCCATGGTGAACTGCTTGTTCGTATCCGGGTAGGCCTTGGCGAACGCCCGCCCGAGGCTCGACATCTCGGCGGCGGCCTGCTCGATCGTCACGCCCGGCTTGAGGCGGGCGATGACGGAGACGAAATTTATGCCGCGGTCGTTGCGGGGCTTGACCGGGAAGGCGGTGTTGACGGGGATCCAGAGTTCCTCATTGGCGGGGAACTGGAACTTCGGCGGCATCACGCCGATGATCGTGCCGGCGGTGCCGTTGACGCGCACGGCCTGGCCGATGATGGCCGGGTCGCCGCCGAAGTCGCGGTGCCAGAGGAGATCGCTGATGATGACGGCCTTGTCGACGCCCGGGCGATCCTCCTCCGGGAGGAAATCGCGGCCGAGGACCGGGGACACGCCGAGGACCTTGAAGAAGTCCCAGGTGATATAGGCGCCGGTCAGGCGCTTCGGCTGGCCGTTGTAGGTGAGGTTGACGGTCGAGCCGTTGAGGTAGGCGGTCCAGCCGGAGAAAGATTTTTGTTGCGCGCGGATGTCGGCGAAGTCCGCCGTCGTCATGCGCGAATTGAAATTGTTCGGGGAGAAGTTCGTCGGGTCGGCGAGCTGGACGTCGACGAGCTGCTCGGGATCGTGGAAGGAGAAGGCGCGGAGCAGCACGCCGTTGACGACCGCGTACTGGGTGGTGACGGCGCCGATGCCCACGGCGAGGATGAAGATCGCAAGCGCGCAGAAGGATTTCTCCTTGATGAGCACGCGCAGGCCGACGCGGAGATCCTGGAGGAAGGTTTCGAAGAACATGGGGCGTGGGGAAAGAAAAGTATTAAGTGTCAGGTACCAAGTATCAGGAGCGGGGAGCGGAGAGTTCGAGGATAGGGGAGATCGTTCTCTTAATCATGATCTTTCTTGATTTGGGTTGTGAGGACGCGGTTGAAGCTGGAAAGGGAAGAGAACAATTAAGTGAACGATCAGGCTTGATGGAGGATGGAGGGTCGGCCTCCCGGCCGACCGTGGCCGGTCGGGAGACCGGCCCTCGCTAGAGGAGGCATGGTTACATGAAGGAGACCTATTGGGTGCGGCGATTACCTGATACTTGAACCTTGGTACTTGTTACTTCTCCAGCGGTACCTGGTGTAGGAGCACGGAATGGGGGGCGGGAGTTGCAGCGGGATTGGAAAACAGGTCCCAGCCCGAATGGCTGAGGAAGGCGAAGTGGCGACCCACGACCTGGCCGAGCGAGAGGTCGGTAAGCTCGGTGCCCGCTGGGAGCACCCGGGCGCCGGAGAGTCCGCCGGTGGCATCGAGGTCGAGGCGGATGATGCGCGGCGGGTTGAGGCCGTTTTGCACGCCGATCAAGCCTCCGGGCACGGCGTAGAGGCCGTCCACGCCGCGGAGGTTGAAGCCCGCGGGCGCGGGCAGCGGCGCGGCCGTGCGGGTGGCAATCTCGATGCGCCAGATTCCGGTCGGGTAATCGGCGACATAGAGCGATCGCTCGTCAGCGGACAGCGCTATGCCCTGGAGTGATTTGAACTGCGCCTGCTCGAGCCATGCGTCGAGGCGATCAGCGCCCGGCGCCAGTCGCCAGATCACCGGCGCCAGTGAATCCGTGGCGTAGATGGTGCCATCGGGGGCGAGGAGGAAATCACCCGGCACGTGCGCCCGGCCATCGGCGGGCAGGGCATAGGTGCGGCGCAGCGCGCGCGTCGGCAGGTCGTAGGCGACCAGCAGCGCGCGACCGCGATCGGCGGCGGTGTAACCCTTCATTTCCGGCAATGCGGCAGAACTCGCCCACAGCGTGCGGCCGGTCGGGTCGATTTTCAGCGCGAAGACGCCGAGCAGGCCGTCGGAGTCGCTGGAGAAGCGGTGCAGCGGGCCGTCGCCGGTGCGCGTCCAGATGCAGCGGTTATGGACGTCGCTGAAGAAAGTCGCGCCGGTCTCGGGTTGCAGGGCCACTCCCTCGATGATGCCGTCCATCCCGGGCAGTTCCGCCGGCGCCGGCTCGGCGTGCAGGGCCACGGCGAGCAGGCAGAGGAAAGCGATGGCCAGCGTGAGCAGCGACTCGTTCTTCACGCGGATGCGAGGCAGGCCGTTGGGTGAACGGGAATGGGTGAAAAGCCAGTTGTATTCGCTGCCGAGCATCGTGGCGTCGGCAGATTGTTCGCAAGAGCGATGCCAAGCGTGCAGACAGCTGCTAGTCCTTATGTGCCAAAGGCTAACCGCTATTGGTCATACGCCGACCTACCAGGGTAGGTCCGGAGGTGACATTTGGCCGTCCCGATTGTGGGAAGATTCTGGAAAGGTCCAACGCCGCCCGAAACTCGGGCTGTAGGAGCGGCTTCATGCCGCGACCAAGCGGCCGAATCGCGGGGTAAACCCGCTCCTACAGTAAGGGCTTGTCCTCGGGCGTGGACGAGCCGCGTCGCTACAAGTATCCGGCGGCGTCGAGGAAGCCGCGGACCACGGGGTGGAGCGAGCCTTGGAGCGCGCGCCGCTCGGGTTGGAAGAGCGTGCCGACGAAGAATGGGTGGCCGTCGAGGCGGACGGCGCGGAGCTGGCCCTCGGCATCGTGCGCCACGAACTTCAACGCGGAGCCGGCGAAGATGCCGGCGAGGTTGCCGTTGAATCCATAGTTGCAGTGGAAGCCTTCGCTCGACTCGTCGCCGCCGAGGAGCGCCGCGAAACGTTGCCGGTCGGTGGCCACGATCCGGCCGGTCACTTCGACCAGCGAGCAACTGAGCCGCGCGATCAGCGGGTCCGGCGCGGACGGGTTCATCTCGGCGTGCTCCGCCGGCCGGCCGAGCTCGTTTTGCGCGAATTCCATCAATAGGTGCTGGAAGCCGCCGCAGGTGCCGAGAAAGGCGCGACCGCTGGCGCGGGCGTGCCGGATCGCGAGCAGGGCGCCCTCGGTGCTGGCGTACGGACTGCCCGGCGTGCACCAAACGCCGGAGGCGTCGCGCAGCAGGCCGTCGACGGTCGCCGCAGTGATCGCCGCGGTGCCGAGCCATGCGAACCGAAGCGTGGGATCATGATGTTCGCGATAGAGTGTCAGCGACGCCTCGATGCCGCGGTGCGACACGTGGTCCAGGTTGCGTTCGCCGATCAAAAGGATGTGGCGGTGTTTCATTCCTCGCCGTCGTAGTAATCGCGGGCAAGCCCGCGGAGCAGCGTGCGCTGCGGCGAGCGCACGAGCCATTTCTTGCTGTCGGGGTAATGGCAGGACTCGCCGAGGGGATTGTCGGCCACGACGCAGATGACGAGGTCGGTCTTGCCGTCGTTGCGCAGGGTATGCGGCTGTTCCGGCGGAAAAACGAACGCATCGCCTGCCTCGACGCGCGTCCAGCCGCGTTTGTCACGGACGCTGCCCCTTCCTTTGAGCACGAGGTAGAATTCCCACTGCGCGGAGTGCGAGTGGAACGGATAGGGCGTCTGGCCGCGGCGAACGCGGAGGATCTCCACGTCGAACGGGTGGCGCTTCATCAGGTCGGTGGAGGCCGGAACGCGCCCGAGAGCGATGGAGACTTCCTTGCCGGAGCCGCGGTAGGTGCCCTTGGGCGACGACCAGCTCTCCTCCTTGATGTCACGCAGATTGATTTTCTTCATGGGGAAAATGTCGCGGCAGGGGCGCGGTGGCGGGGTTCGGAGACACCGCGGTACAGTCGGGCATAAAGCCCGACCGACAGGGGGCATCACTCCACGTGCAGCGTGGTTTTCAGGACGTCGGCGGAGGAGCGGCCGACCTGGATCTCGAAATCGCCGGGTTCGACAGTGCGTTTCATGGCGATGTCGTAGGCCTCGAGCTTTTCAGGGGTCAGCTCAAAACTGACTGTGCGGGTCTCGCCGGGGGCCAGGTGCACACGCGCGAAGTCCTTCAGTTCCTGCACGGGCCGGACGGGCATGCTGATGAGATCGTGGATGTAGAGCTGGACGATTTCGTCGGCGGCGACAGCGCCGGAGTTGGTGAGGTCGATCGAGACAGTGGTGTGGCCCGTGGGTGTGATCTTGTCGGCCGAGAGCCGGAGGTTTTTGTAGTCAAAGGTCGTGTAGCTCAAACCGTGGCCGAAGGGATAGAGCGGGGTCGAGTCGGAGATGACGTAATGGCGAAAGCGCGACGGCTGGTGGTCGTAATAGGATGGAAGCTGGCCGACATTGCGCGGAAGCGTGACGGTGAGCTTGCCACTCGGGCTGACCTGGCCGAAGAGCACGTCGGCCACAGCCGGGCCGGTTTCCTGGCCAAGGTACCAGCCCTCGATAAGCGCCGGGGCGTGCTCGGCCAGGTAATTCACGGCGAGCGGGCCGCCATTGAGCAGCAGCACGGCGACGGGCTTGCCGGTGGCCAGGATGGCGCGGGCCAGCTCGTGCTGGCGGCCGACCAATTCGAGCGAATCGCGGTCGCCTTCGTGTTCCTCGTTCCACGCCTCGCGACGAAGGATTTCGTTTTCGCCGAGGACGAGCACGACCGCGTCGCTCTTGAGCGCGGTGGCCACGGCCTCGTCGATGAGGCGCGAGTCGTCGGCGCGGTCGTTGAGCACCGGCGGCTCGTTGACCAGCCAGCCGGAGGCGTGGTTGGTGGTCAGCTTGCAGCCCTCGGCGTAGAGGACCTGGAATTTGCCGGCGGCGAAATCCTTGAGGCCCTGGAGGACGCTCACGCCCGCCATCGGCACGGCGGAGTAGCCGCCGAGGTGGATGTCGGCGGCGTTCGGCCCGATGACGGCGAGCGTCTTCAGTTTGTCCGCGGCGAAGGGCAGGGTGTGGTTTTCGTTCTTGAGGAGAATCATCGCCTCCTGCGCGGCGCGGCGCGCGAGGGCCTTGTGCTCGGGCGTGTTGGTCACGCGCGCGGCCAGATCGGGATCGGTGAAAGGATGCTCGAACAGGCCCGTGAGGAACTTGACGCGCAGGACGCCTGCGACGGCGCGGTCGATGGAGGCCATCGCGACCTGGCCGGCCTTCACCTCGGCGGCGAGAGTGGAGAAGCAGCGGCCCTTGCCGCCGAGATCGTAATCGACCCCGGCCGCGATCGCGAGGCGGCCGGCCTCGGCGGGCGTGGCGGCGGCGAGATGGTTCTCGTAGATGACATCAAGGCCGCCGCCGTCGCTCATGACGTAGCCATTAAACCCCCAGTCGGTGCGGAGAATGTCCGTAAGGAGCTTGTGGTTGGTGTGGTTGGGCACGCCGTCCCAGGAATTGTAGGAGGCCATGAGCGAGTGCGCATGGGCGACCTTGACCGCCATCTCGAACGGATAGAGGTGGGTCGAGCGCATCTCGCGGTCGCCGAAGCTGAGCGGCGCGATGTTGCGGCCGCCTTCCGACTGGCCGTGGCCGGCGAAATGCTTGAGCGTGACGGCGACGTGGCCGGCGTCGATGAGCGGCTCGCGACCCTGGAGGCCGAAGACGGCGGCCAGGCCGATGCGGGACGCGAGGTACGGGTCCTCGCTGTAGCATTCCTCGAAACGGCCCCAGCGGGCGTCGCGCGCAAGGTCGAGCACGGGGCTCAGGACCTGCCGCACGCCGCGGGCGCTCGCCTCCTGCGCGGCGGCCGTGAACACCTGCTCGACGAGCGCGGGGTCCCACGTGCTGCCGAGGGCGATGGCCTGGGGGAAACTCGTGGCGCCGGCCGCCATGTAGCCGTGCAACGCTTCGGCAAAGCTGAGCACCGGGATGCCGAGACGCGTCTTTTCGCGCATGTATTTCTGCAGCGAGTTGAAGCGGACGACAGTACCGCGAACGTCGGTCGAGAAGCGGTCGCGTCCGAGCACCCACACCGTGCCGGCGCCTTCGGCGAGGCCGGCGGCGTCAGCGCCGCCGGTGAAGTTGCCCGCGTCGTCATAGGCCTTCGGGTCCTTGACGAGGCAGGACTGAAGCTGGGCGACTTTCTCCTCGAGCGTCATCCGCGACATCAGGTCGGCGACACGCGATTCGACTGGTTGGGTGGCGTCGCGATAAGGCGCGGCGGCCGGGGTTTCCGCGGCCAGCGTGGTGGCGGCGAGCAGGGCGGCGAGGAGGATCGGTCGGGGGGTGGGCATGGGGTGAAACTAGTGAGCTGTGAGCATTAAGCAGTGAGCAGTAAGCAGTGAGCAGAAGTCAGCCGATGGTTTTCAATTGCGCCGGTGAGCCCACACGCGCCAATTGAATGACGGGGCTTCGGGTCTTGGGGACGGGGTTCCCCCCAGCAAGAGGGGTGGTGCGAAGCACCGGAGGTGTGACTCCAGTTTGGCGGCGGTCACCATTGGTCGGTTACGAGGGACGTTGTCCCATACGCTCGAGCATCTCGAGCACCGGCGGGTGCAGGTGATCGGGCGGGATGCGCGCGAGGAGGTCGCGGAGCGTCTCGCGGACCTCGTCGGACGGCTGCGGCTGCTCGCAGGCGACGGTCAGGATGACATGCAGTGCGAGTTGGAAGCAGTTCTCGGCGGAGTCATTCCGGTCCATCGCGAGATAGACCAGTCCGGTTTCGCGCAACAGGTTTCCGTAGATCAGGACCTTTTCGTCGGCGGTCTCCGGGGGTTCGTCCACGCGCAGCAGGCGGATCAGTTCGGCGAGGTCGAGCTTTGCCAGCTCGGCGGTGGTGCGGGTGAAGAGCTTTTCCTGGGCCTGCAGGGCGGCATCGAGCGCCTCGGTGTAGCGGCCTGTCGTGCGGTACTTGATCATCTGCGCGATGGCCTGGCGCAGGAGGGCGATGAACCGCAGGAAGTAATCGTCGCGAACACCCATGGGTTCCGTCAGGGAAGCCCGGATTGGACCCCGGCGCAAGCGAAGGTTCGGGGGGCGAAGGCAGGGCGCGTCATCCTTGACGCGCCATATGCGCCGCGACCGGCGGCGGAAAAATGGTGATCCGACCGACCAGGTCGACCGGGTGGCTGGACCTAGGTCCAGCCCTACCGCGTAGGAATGCGCGGCGGGACCACGGGTCCAGAGCTACCGCGGAGGCCCGGCCTTACTTCTCGCGGATGTGGATGCCGCCGTTGACGGTCTCGATCGAGATGTCCGGGCCGCCGCTGCCGATTTCGCCGGAAAGGTGGTGGCGTCCGGATTTGCTGAGCTTGATGGGCTGGTCGATCGAATGGCCGCCATTGACGGAACTCGAGTGAATGCGGGCGCTCGCCCCTTTGGGCAGCACGATCTCGGCGCCACCGTTGACCGACTCGATCTTCACCTCGCGGACCTTGTCCATCGACGCGAACTCGACGCGCAGGCTGCCGTTGACCGATTCGACGTGGGCGTCGGCGGCGAGGCCCGTCGCATCGACGCCGCCATTGACAGTCTCGAGATTGACGGTGCCCTGCACGCCACGGACGGTGATGCCGGAGTTGACGGAATCGATCTTCTCGAGCCGGGCGCCGGTGGGAACCATGAGCTTGTAGTGGACCGATGCGTTGACGTTCCCGTGGAACCAGCCGGTCTTCTCATACTTCGTCTTGATCACGAGGCTGGCGGGCGAGGAATCGAACTGGATGTCGACCCGCTGCAGGTCCTCGTCGGTCTTGCCCTTCTTCTCGGCTTCGACGGAGACCTCGGCCTTGTCCCAGCCGGTGATCTCGATGTCGCCATTGACGTTGTCGAGCTTGATGGAGCCGTCGGCTGCGAGCGGGAAAGTCTTGCTGACATGCTCGGTGACGGACGCGTGGGCGGCGGCGGCCGCGAGGACGAAGCCGGCGAGGATCAGGGCCGGGACACGGAGTTCTTTGAGGGTCATGGTAAGGGATATAACCCGGCAGGCGGCGAAAAGTTACAGGTGAGATCGGCCGGCCGAGGGTAGGAGCCTGCTCGCAGGCGATTCCCGGGCTTGGGTGGTTGTTTGTCGCCTGTGAACTGGCTCCTACAATCGAAAACCCGCGTCGTTACTCCGCGCGCAAGGCGCTGAGCGGGCTCACTTTCGTTGCTTTCCGTGCCGGCACCCAGCAGGCGAGCAACGCGGTGGCGAGCAGGACGGCGGGGGCCACCGCGAACGCCAGCGGGTCCATCGGGCTGACCTCGTAGAGCAGGCCGGCGCAGATGCGTCCGAGGCCGAGCGCGAGGAGGAGACCGAGGACGGCGCCGGTCAGGGTCATGGCCAGGCCTTCCCGCAGGATCATCGCCTGCACGCGGCCGGGTTGCGCGCCCAAGGCCATACGGATGCCGATCTCGCGGATACGGCGGGCGACCGAGTAGGCCTTTACGCCATAGAGCCCGACAGCGGCGAGGGCAAGCGCGAGGCCGCCGAACACCGAGAAGAGCGTGGCGCCAATGCGGGTGATCCACAGGTCGGCGGAGGCGGCCAGGTGCTGGCGAAAGGTTCGGACCTTGAACACGGGCACGCCCGGCGCGGCCTCGCGCACCTCGCGGCGCACCACGTCGATCAGCGCGGTCGCGACCGCGGCGGTGTTGGCGGCGGTGCGGACATGGAACTGGACATTGCTTTGGAAGCCCTGGCCAAACGGGACGTAAATGGCGTACTCGCGATTCTTCTTGGAAAAGAGCGACGTCGTGATGTCCGGAACGATGCCGACGACCTCGATCGTCTTCGTGTCGTCCTTCGTCGCGGCGACATGGTCGGAAGCCCCCGCGGCACTGCCGTCGCTGTCGGCGGCGCGCGCGGCGTTCCTGTCGGCATACTGGATGCGCTGGCCGAGGGCATCGCCGTCGGGCCAGAGGTTCCGCGCCAGGTTCTCGCTGATGATGGCGACGGCGGGACCACCGGCGTTCTCAGTCTCCGCCTTGGTGAACGCCCGGCCGCGGAGAATCGGCAGCCCGAGGGTGGCGAAGTAATCGGCGCCGATGCTGTTCCAGCGGGAGTCGTAAGCGAGCCCCTCGGCGGCGGTGGCGGGCTTGGCGTCCTTGGCCGGATGCAGGCCGGCGCGCTGGACCGGCCGGTTCAGGCTGATCATGCCGAACGGCACGGTCGAGGCGATGCTGGCGGACTGCACGCCCGGCAGGGCGGCGAGGCGGTCGCTGACATTCCGGTAGATCTGGCGCGAGCGCGTTTGATCATAACCGCCGAGGCTGGCGTCGGCCTCGACGATGATGGTGTCATCGGCGTGGAAACCGATGTCGGCCCCGCCGGCCTTGGCGGCGCCGCGGACAAAGAGGCCGGCGCAGGTGAGCAGGCCGAGCGAGAGGGCGATTTGCGCCACGACGAGCGGATTGCGCGGCAGCCAGCGGCGGCGCGGGCGGGTGTCCTCGCCGGCTTGTTCCTTGAGATCGCCGAGCACGTCGCCGCGCGAGAATTTCAGCGCCGGCCCGAGCGCGAAGAAGATGGTCGCGATCGCGCAGAAGCCGAGGGTGGCGGCGAGGATGGCGGGGTTGGCGGTGCCGGAGAAGAAGAGCGTGACGGGCACGAGGCTGGCCATCGACCCCATGAGCAGGTTGGAACTCCAGAGGGCGAGCACGAGGCCGCCCAGGCCGCCGGCCAGCGAAAGCACCAGGCCCTCGGTCAGCAGCTGGCGGACAATGCGGGCGCGGCCGCCGCCGAGTGCGAGGCGGATGGCGAACTCCTTGCGGCGCGCGGCGCCGCGCGCGAGCAGCAAGCTGGCGAGGTTGAGACAGGCGATGAGGAGGACGACGGCCGTCATGCCCAGGAGCAGGAGACCGATGAGCCCGAGTTGGTTTTCGCTCTGCGGATTGGTGTTGGTGCTCAAGCGCGGCAGGCGGCCGAGCGTGAAGGTCTGGTCCTTTTGCTCGACCGGGAAGGCCTTCTCGAGACTCGCGGCGTAGGTGGCGAGGGCGGCCTTGGCGGATTCCGGGCTGGCGCCAGGAGCGAGCCGGCCGACGAGAAAGAGATTGTAGGCATCGCGACGTTCGAGCGTGCGCCGAGCCTCCGCCTGGAAGTCGTTGGTGAGCTGGTCGTACATGCCCAGCGGGAAATAAAGCTCAGGTCCGAACAGCATCATCGTGCCCGTGAAATTTTCCGGGGCGATGCCGATGACCGTGAATGGCCGTTCGTTGACGCGAATGGTCGAGCCCACCAGGCCCGGATCGAAGCCCGTCTTCTTCCAGTAGATGTAGCTCGCGATTGCGACCGGCCGGGCGCTGCCCGGGGCTTCCTCGGCCAGGCTGAACGGGCGGCCCCGGGCGAGCTTGACGCCGAGGACGTCGAAATAGTTGGACGAGACAATCGCGGCGAACGTCCGGCGGGCATCGGCGCCCTCGCCGATGCCGACCATGCTGAGGTTGTGGGCGAGGATGCCGGTGAATTGTCCCCGCTGCTCGCGCAGCTCGCGGTAGACCGGATAGGAGAAGAGTCGGTAATCGGTGGGTTTCTTCTTATCCTGCGTGTAGAGCTGGACGACCTCCTGCGGGTTCGGAAAGGGCCGCGCGCTGTACACCATCGCGTGCACGACGCTGAAGATCGCGGTGTTGACCCCGATGCCGAGGGCGAGGACGACGATGGCGGTGGCGGTGAAGCCGGGCGACTTGGCGAGGAGGCGGAAGGACAGGCGCAGGTCCTGCAACAGGGAGTTCATGCGAAATGGGGATGAATGGGCACGGTGAGTCCGTTGCCCGAAAAACACGGCGGCGGTCGCGGAGTTGCGCGAAAGTGCGGGACGGTGGATCGCGCGGCCGATCGCCCCGCCGCCAATCGCATTGGGCTCATGGGAGGCCGACCCTCCCTCCGACGTCCACACGGGACGGGCTTCACTCCGTCCGCAGCGCCGTCATTGGAGACACGCGCGTGGCGCGCAGGGCCGGCACAAAACACGCGAGCAGGGTCGCGAGGCTGAGGGTCGCGGCCGACACGCCAAGCGCGAGCGGGTCCATCGGGCTGACTTGGAAGAGAATGGCCGCGAGCGCCTGGCCGACGAGCAGGGAGAGGACGACCCCGACGATCACCGACACGGCGGTCTGGAGGGCGCCTTGTTTCATGACGAGCTGGAATACGTCGCCTGGGTGGGCGCCGAGCGCCATGCGGATGCCGATCTCGCGCGTGCGGCGCTCGACCGCGTAGGACTTCACGCCGTACACGCCGACGACGGCGAGGAGCAGCGCGATGCCGCCGAAGACCCCGAAGAGCACGGCGCCGAGGCGCACGATCCACAGCGTGATGCTCTTCTCGAGCATGCCGGTGAACGGCCGCAGCTGCAGGATCGGGAGCGTGGAGTCGACCTCGCGCAGCGCCGTCCGCACGGTGCCGACGAGGGCGGCGGTCCGGGCGGCATCGGTGGTCTGGAAGCGGGTCAGGAGAAAGAGGCTTCCGTTATAGGCCTGCGCCAAGGGCACGAAGGCGTGCGGGGTGCCGCCGTCCTTGTCCATGACATCGTGACGGTGCTGGTTGACGATCCCGACGATCTCCATCTCGGCCGGCGAGCCGTCGGAAGGCGGCTGGGTGTAACGCACCCGCTGGCCGAGGGCGTCGCGGCTCGGGAAGAGTTTCCGCGCCATGGCCTCGTCGATGATGACGGCGCGCGGCGAGTTCTTCTCGCGCGCCTCGGTGTCGGTGAAGTCGCGGCCGCGCAACAGGTGGATGCCGGCGGCGGCGAAGTAGCCCGGGGTGACCGAGGTGTAGATGGCGCCGACGCCGGGTGTCGGCGCCTTAGGGTCGGTCTTGGTGGCGGCGGGGGGTGCGTCCGCGGCGACCAGGCGCGTGGTGTTGGTCGTGTTGCCGTAGGGCACGAGCGTGGAGAAGCCGGCGGCGGTCGCTCCGGGCAGGGCGAGCATGCGGTCGCGGACGGCGGACAGGCTGCGCATGACCTCGGCCTGCGGCGTGTTGGCGAGGGTGTAGTCGAATTCGGCGAGCACGACGCCGTTGGGGTCGAAGCCGAGGTTCAGGCCGCCGGCCTTGAGGGCGGCGCGGAAGAACAAGCCGGCGGCGAAGAGCAGGACCAGCGAGAGGGTCATCTGCGCCATCACGAGCAGGTGGCGCGGGGCGAAGAACCGGTTCCAGCGACCGTGCGCGGCGGCATCGCCAGCCTGCTGCTTGAGGTCGTTGACGAGGTCGGCGCGGGAGGCCTTGAGCGCCGGACCGAGGCTGAAGACCAGCGTGGCAAAGAGGCAAAAGAGGAAGGTGACGGTCAGCACCACGGGGTCGGGCGCGAAGCTGACGGTGAGGGAGAAATTCATCGAGCTCAGCAGCGACTGGAAGGAACGGAGCAGGAGCGCATCGGACCACATGCTGAGGAGCAGCCCGAGGGCGCCGCCGGCGAGGGCGAGCACGAGGCCCTCGACGAGGAGCTGGCGGACGATCTGCCAGCGGGTGGCGCCGATCGCGAGGCGCACGGCGATCTCGCGGGCGCGGGCGGTGCCGCGGGCGAGGAGCATGTTGGCGAGGTTGAGGGAGGCGATGACGAGGACGACGCCGGCCATGCTGAGCATGAGGATGCTCATGACGGCCAGCGGGCCGTCGTCGCTCGGGGTCGTGCTGATGCTGAACCGCGACGGGGTATGCAGCTGGAGCTCGCGCGCGCCCCGGACATCGGCGGGCTGGAGCGCGGTGAGGCGCTGCTCGAGGGCGGGCAGGCGCGCCTTGGCGGCTTCCATCGTCAGGCCGGGCGCGAGGCGGCCGAGGATGTTGAGCGTGTAATTCTTCGGCTCGTTGAGGTCGGTGATCTGGGTGGCGTCGCTGAAGGCGGAGCTCAGCTGCGCGAAGATGCCGAGCGGCAGCCAGAGGTCGGGGGCGATGAGGGAGCTGATGCCGGAGAAGCCCTTCGGCGCCACGCCGATGATGGTGTAGGGGCGGGTGTTGACGAGGACGGTGCTGCCGATGAAATCGGCGCGACCGCCGGCGCGCTGCCAGTAGGACCAGCTCGCGACGGCGACCTGGGCGTTGGCATTGGGGTGGGCCTCCTCGGCGGTGTAGAAGCGGCCGGCAACGGGCTTGACGCCCATGAACGAGAAGAAGTTGTCGGACGTCAGAAAGACGAACGACCGGCGGAGGCCGTCGTCACGGCCCAGGCCGGCGAGCGCGAAGGTGACGGCGGTGGCGTCGCGGAAGACGTCCTTTTCCTCCCGCAGGGCGGCGTATTCGCGGTAGGAGAACTGGCGGTAGTCCTTGCTGGCGTCCTTGCGGCTGGTGAAGACGCCGACGACCTCCTGCGGCTTGGATGGAATCACGGGCCGGAGGATGAAGCCGTTGACGAGGGCGAAGATGGCGGAGTTGACGCCGATCGCGAGGGCTAGGGTGAGGACGGCGATGAGGGTGAAGCCGGGGCTTTTCGCCAGGAGGCGGAAGGCATGGCGGACGTCTTTCAGGAGGTTGGTCATGGGGGCGTGGACGAGGGTTGGGGATACACCGATCCGCGGGCGAAGCACACGCGGAGGACGCTGCAAGTCGCAAAAAATTCCACGGTGGATGGGCCGGCGGATCGTTGAGGCAAAATTCCCGGATCGGGCCCGCCGGGCGGAAAGTTGAGCTTGGCGCGGCGTGAGCGAGGGGTGAAATACAAGCCATGCAGATGACGCAAATTCCGTTTGGCATCACGGATTGGGCCGGGGTGCCATCCGAAAGGAAGGCCGGCGAGGCCGGCTGGGCGGACGGGCGAGTCCGGCAGTTCGGTGCCATCCGCGTGCGGATGCTGGAATACTCGCCCGGCTACCGCGCCGACCATTGGTGCAGCAAAGGACACATTCTCCTCTGCCTGGAGGGGGAACTCGTCACCGAGCTGGAGGACGGCCGGAAGTTCGTCCTGAAGCCCGGCATGAGCTACCAGGTGGCGGACGGCGCGGAGCCGCACCGGTCGCATACCGCCATCGGGGCGAAACTGTTCGTGGTCGACTGACATGCCAGCCAAACACCGAATTTTCACGACGCCCGTCGCGAAGGTTTACCCGTTCTATGTCGCGAAGGCGGAACGGAAGGGCCGCACGAAGGCGGAGGTCGACGCCATCTTTTGCTGGCTGACCGGCTACAAGCCGCGCGAACTGGCGGCGCAGTTGAAGAAGGGGACGGACTTCGAGACTTTCTTCCAGGAGGCGCCCAAGCCAAACCCGGCACGAAAGTTGATCACGGGCACGGTGTGCGGCGTGCGCGTGGAAGACATCGAAGAGCCGACGATGCGGGAGATTCGCTATCTGGACAAGCTGGTGGACGAGCTGGCCCAGGGCAGGGCGATGGAGAAGATATTGCGGGCGTGAATGAGGCGGGGTTCGGTGACCCCGCCCTACAATAAGTTCAGAGCGATTGGTCGATCGGTTGTAGGGCGGCATCTCCGAATGCCGCCGACAGCGAGGTCGCGGACGGTGAAGCTGCGCGGGAATAGCGGGGCGGCAAAACACACCCTGGCGCTTCGCACCACCCCTCTTTCCAGAGGGGAGCCGAGATACGCGGGGTGGGGGCACCCCGCCTCCAAATGAAATCAGCCGCGGCCGCGGGTGGGGATGCCGGCCCAGCGGGACAATTCGCGGTGGATCTTGGCGACGCGCTCGACCTGGCCCTTGGCCGGGAAGCGCTCATAGAAGCCGTCATTGCGAAATTCGCGGGTCTGCTCCGTCCAGGGAGAGAGCTTCACGGTCCAGCGATCGATGCGGCCGGCGGCCTCGTCCTTGTCGGCGGCGGTAAGGTCGGCGCAGACGCGAAGCATTGCCTTCAAGGTGACAGGCTTCGTGACCATGTAACTGGCGTTGCCCCAGACGTCGCCCCAGACGCGGGCCGAGGCCTTGAGAAAATCGCGCACCATCTCGTAGTACGGCGTGGCGGCGCGCTTGTCGGTGCCGCGCGGCTCGATGCGCTTCCAGTCGAGGCGGACCCAACGATGGATCTCGTTGAACAGCTCGGCCTGGAGAATCCATTTCTCCTTCTGGCTGCGGCCGCCGAGCCGGTTGATGCGATACTGCAGCGGGCTGTCGTCGGAGCGGTAAAGCAGCTCGGTGATGTGGGCGGCGAAGCGGCGATCGGGCTCGGCCCAGGAGACGCGCTCGTACAGGTCGATCAGGTGGCTCTTGTTGATGCGCGTCGGCGTGGAGTTGATGATGACGAACATCTCGGTGGCGAAATCCTCGCTGCGGCCGTCGAAGATGACGCAGGGGACGTTGATGTTGCGGGCGTCGTCGGGGTGAGTGCGGGCGAAGAACTCGAGCGCGGCGAGGCGGTGCTGGCCGTCGATGATGAGGTATTTCTCGGACGGCTCCTGCAGACGGCCGACGCCGCTGCCGTCGGCCCAGGCCTCGAAGTGCAGCTTCTGCGGCGTGAACAGCAGCACGGTGCCGGGAATGGGCGGCTGCGTGACGGCCGTCTCGTAGAAATTGCGGATGGCGCGGATCTTCGCCCGCGAGAGCTCGCGCTGGAAGGCACGGTCGCTCCGCTCGACCCGCGCGATGAACGTGGCGACGTCATCGTCGACCGGAGCCTCCTCGGGCTTGATCTGGCCGGCCTCGTCGTAATAGCGGCTGATGAACCGGACCTGTTGCAGGAGCTGCTCCGAGGAGCAGGAGGCGAAGTAGAAGATCGCGTCTTTCTGGCGGATTTGGGTGGCGATGAGGCTCATGGTCGAAAAGTCGTTGGGCATCGCCGGCATCAGCCCGGCGCGGAATCTTACCACATGACCCGAGGATGCGGGTGACGTTCCGGCAAAATGGGTCGGGCAGGTTCGAACACGAATTGCACGAAAGAGACCGAAAGGAAAGCCCAAGGCGGGTAACCGCCGCAGACTGTCGGGCGTCAAGCCCGACCTACACGGGCTCGCGCCAGGCGCGACGGGCTTCCAGCCACAGCCAGACGGCGGTGGCGAGCAGCAGGGGCGACGACCACGCGCCGGGCATGACAGCATGCGAATAAACGGAGTAGCCCAGATGCACGGTGCCGTTGCCGAGCATCAGGAGGGCGTAGACGTGGGCGACGACGACAATCCAGCGCCGACCGTGCACGGCCACGGGCGTGAAGGCGAACAGCAGCATGACGGCGAGGATCAACCCGGTGAGCCAGAGGCCGAAGTTGAAGGTCGGCAGCGGCAGCCAGGGTGCCGCCTCCCGCAGCGCACGCACGGCGGGATTGTAGACCGCAAGGAAATCATGCGCGGCCTCGTCGGCCACGTGCAGCGCGAGCGCCCCGGTCAAGGTGAGCCAGGCACGGCCCAGCGGATAGCGCGGGGCGTTCACGGGGGCGGGCGGGAATCAGCCGACGGACACGTCCTGGCCGTGGCTCCCATCGGCGCGGTGATGAAGGATGACGACATTGCCGTCGGGATCGAGCAGCTCGAGGTGGCGGCAGACGCCATGGTCCTGCGGTGGGCAGACGATGTTCACGCCGTGGGTCTTGAGTTCCTTGCAGGCGGCGGCGACATCGTCGACCGCAAGCGCGATCCGCGGGGCATGGTCGCCCGGGATGATGTCCTCGCCGCCCTTGAGCGCGAGGGTCACATTGCCGCAGTCGAACTCCGCCCACTGGTCGGCATCGCTGTAGGTCGTGAGCGGGAGCGCGAGGATGTCGCGATAAAACATGACGGCGGCGTGGAAGTTGCCGACGTAATAGGTGACGAAGTCAGTACCGAGTATTTTCATGGGAAAGGAGGCGGAAAATCGTCCGGGAAAATCGGCCGCGGATCACGCGGAGGGCACGGACGAGGACCGACCGGTCGCGATGGGGTTCGATTCAATGGGCGAGTTTGGCGGCAAGGAACGCGGTGAGGAGCCCCGGATCGAGGGTGGCGCGCGTGAAGGTAAAGGCGGTGCCTTCCGGGTAGCGCTTGGCGCCCTTGAGCAGCGCGGGCATCTTCCGGGCATGCGGCCCGGCCTTGAGGTCGGCGAGGGCTTTGCCGCCGAGGATCATCATGGCGCGGAAGTCGCCGCGCCGCGGCACGAGGTAGAGCAGGCGGCGTTTGCGGCGCAGCAGCAGCTGGTACCAGCCGGAGCGGGGGGAGTATTGCCAGGCGGTGGTGATGTCCGGGTGGGCGGCGCACAGGGCGGTGATGACGGCCTCCAGAGGTGCGGCGGCCGCTCCGAGCGCGGCGTGGAGATCGGCGGCGCTGGGCCGGATTGTCGCGTCGGGAAGCGCCGCCGTGGGATCCATCGGGACGGGAGTCTTCATGATTCAGGAAAGATGGGCGATCAGGTGGCAGGTCGCGCCACCACGGCGGACAGACTCGACCA
The DNA here is from genome assembly GCA_035496355.1 of Lacunisphaera sp. Taxonomy (GTDB): domain Bacteria; phylum Verrucomicrobiota; class Verrucomicrobiia; order Opitutales; family Opitutaceae; genus Lacunisphaera. Next base: position 37,506 of record DATJES010000003.1, read on the forward strand.
GTTCGACCGGGACATGGCGTCCGAGCGCGGCCTCGAAGATCGCCTCGTGGGTGAAGCGGGTGCATTCACAATGGAGGTCGTGCGGCCGCGCCGGCCGGTTGCGCGCCGCCGGGCAGAAGCAATGGTCCCCATAGCGGATGTGCACGAGGTCGCCTTCGCGCTCGACGCGGAAGTTCTTGCGGTAGGCCGCGACCAGCTTGTCCGCGTCGCCACGACCGGCGGCGGCGAGGTCCTGCTTGAACTGGTGGCGCTGGTAGCAGCCGCGGCCGCAGGCCTGCATGAGCTTCAGCTGCACGGCGGGATCGACCTCGGTGTCGACCGCGGCGAAGAGGTCGGTGAGCCAGTTGGCCGTGAACTGGTTTTCGTAGCGCGCCTGCTTGAGCGCTTCGTCCACCGGCGTGACGGGCTCGGGCGCCGGGGCTGACAGCAGGCCGGCGGCGCGACCGGGCAGCAGCAGGGCGAGGCAGGAGCCGCAGGACCACTGGGCCGAGCGGGCGAGGAATTCGGCGCGGTTCATCATGTGGGGCGGGGGTTGGGAACCGAATAGTGGCCGTGGAAGAGCTTCCAGCGCCCCTCATGGACGACGAACACGAGGGTGACGGCAAAGGAACTCTCGAACCTCCGGCCATCCAGCAACGTGACCGTCGTCGTGCCGCCGGCGGTGAGCAACGCCACCTCCGGCGCGAGCAGCGTCACATGCGGATCGACGAAGTGGCGGTCGAGATGCCCGATGTTTTGGGAGCTTTCGCGGACCGCCGTCATGGCGTCTAGGCGGGTGGCAAAGAGCCTGCCGTCCTGCACGATCCGCGTCTCATCGGAAGCCACGATGTCGGCAAAGAAGGCCTCGGTATCAAGGCGGTTGGCGGCGGCGAGCATGCGGTCGTTGACGGCCAGCACGGCCGCGATGGCATCGGCCTCGGGGGAGGCCGGAGCGGCGGCGGCGGGTTGCGGACCCAGCGCGCAGGCGAGGGCAAGGCCGCAGCAGCCGGCCCAGCGGGCCGGCTGCGAGAGGAATTCGGCGCGGTGCATGGTTGGTCAGTATTCGGGCGGCTCTTCGTGCAGGTGCACGGCCGGTTCCGCGGCGGTGCCGAACAGGCGTTCGTAGCCGTCGTAGGGGCGAAGCTCGTGCAGGGTGAAATCAATGACGCCGGTGCGAACCAGCGGCAGCGTCGCGAGGTGCTCGCGGGCCTCCGCCAGCGAGGAACACTCAAGCATCAGCACGGCGCGGCGATCATCGGCGGTGAACCAGATGTCGCGAATGATGCCCAGCTTGGTGAGGGTCCAGACGCGCGCGGCTTCGTCGCGGAGCAAGTCGGTGATATCCGGCCGCGCCGGGACCGGCGGGTCGCGTTCGAGGGCTAGGATGCGCATGGTATATTCCTCCTTGGGTTGAGGGCGGGAAGGGGGGCGGTGGGTCTTTCTTGTTATTTGATTCCTGGTACCTGTTACTTGGCGGAATTTATTCCGCCCGCAGTGCCTCCATCGGGTTCACGCGGGTGGCGCGCCAGGCGGGCAGGCAGCTGGCCAGCAGGGCCACCAGGCCGAGCACGGCGGGGACGGCGAGAAACGTGAGCGGATCGAACGGGCTCGTGCCATAGAGGAAGCTCGAGAGGAGATGCGTCAGGCCGAAGGCGGTCACCACGCCGGCCGCCACGCCGGCGCCGGTGAGGGCCAGCCCCTGGCGGACGACGAGCCAGAGCACCTGGCCCGCGCTGGCCCCGAGGGCCAGGCGCACGCCGAACTCCTGCGTACGCTGGTTCACGGCAAACGCCATCACCGCATAGACGCCGAGAGCGGCGAGGGCCAGGGCGACGCCGCCGAGCAGCGTCAGGAAGAGCGACGCCACCCATTGCGCGAAGAAGACGGCTTCGACGTGCGTGGTCAGCGGCTTGAAACCGAGCAGGTCGACGCCGGGATCGAGCGCCGCCACGGCCTGGCGAATGGCCGGCACGGCGGCCAGCGGGTCGCCGCGCGTTCGCACGCAGAGGCCGAGGTCGAGGTCCGGCGCGCCCATTTGGTACGGCACGTAGAAAAAACAGGCGGGAGGCTCGTTGAGCTGGTTGTATTTTCCGGTGCGCGCGATGCCGACGATCGTCAGCTCGTTGCCGCCGCTCCGGAATTTCCGTCCCAGCGGGTCCTGACCCGGCCAGAAGCGATTGGCGAACACCTCGTTCACAATCGCGACCGGCGGGGCCGCGGCGTCGTCGCGGTCGGTGAAGTCGCGGCCGGCCACCAGCGGGATGCGCATCGCGGCGAAGTAGCGCGGCGACACGATGGCGAACTCGTAGGTGGCGTCCTCGTTGGGCGGACGCACGTAGCCGGCGACCTGCACGCCGGTGCCCTTGCAGCCGGAGAGACCGAGCGGAATCCAGCTGGCGAGCGCGGCTTCCTCCACGCCGGGCAGCGCGGCCAGTCGCTCCCGCACCTGGCGGTAGAATTGCGGGCCCGTGGCCGGCGTGTAGCCGTTCATGCCGATCCGCATGCCGGCCAGCAGCACGTGGTCCGGCTGAAAACCGAAATCGACCTGGCGGGCCCGGCTGAGTCCGCGGAGGCAGAGGCTGGCGCCGGCCAGCAGGACGAGCGCCAGCGCGATTTCGCCCGCGACCAGCAAACGCCGCGCGCGCTGGGCCGACCGGCTCCCGGCGGTGCCGCGGCTGCATTCCTTCAACACCTCATTCAGGTCGATTTGCGACGCCTGCCAGGCGGGGAGCAGGCCGAACGCGATGCCGGTGGCCAGGGAGAGGGCGAGGGTGAGGGCGGCGATCCGCCCGTCCAGGGAGAATTGAAGCGCGAGGTCGGGCGAGGGTTCGGTGAGAAGGAGCGGCAGGGTGTCGATGGCCCAGCTGGCGAGCACCAGGCCGGCGAGTCCGCCGAGGAGGCCCAGGAGAATACTCTCGGTCAGGAACTGGCGCACGAGCCGGGCCCGGCTGGCGCCGGCGGAAAGGCGGATCGCGATCTCCTTCCGCCGGCCGACGGCACGGGCGAGCAGCAGGCTGGCGATGTTGCCGGCCACGATGAGCAACACGCCCCCGCACACGACCAGCAGCAGCCGCAGCACCGGCCCGACCACGGCGGCGGCGCTCCACGGGCAGCCGGACAGCGGCACGACCCGATGGTGCACGTCGCGGTTCGTATTCGGGTAAGTGGCGGTCAGGCGGGCCCCCAGCGCCTCGACGGCGGCCTGCGCTTGCGCGATCGACACGCCCGGGCGGAGCCGCGCGAGGTTGAGCCAGCCGCGCCAGCTGCGCTGCGTGAGGAAGCCGGTGCCCTGGTTCCGCACTTCCCAAATCATGGAAGAGGGCGCCCAGGCATCGATGATCTTCGGCGGCACGGTGCCGAGGAACGAGGCGGGGGCGACGCCGACGATGGTGAAGGCATGGCGGTTGAGCTCGACGGTGCGGCCGAGCACGGCGGCGCTGCCGCCGAAGCGACGACGCCAAAGCCGTTCGCTGATGACGAGGACCGGGCTGGCGCCGGCCTTGCGGTCCTCGCCCGGCAGGAAGGCGCGGCCGAGGATCGGCTTCACGCCCAGCAAGTCGAAGGCGTTGGCCGAGATGATCTGGGCGTTGACCCATTCCGACTGGCGGCCGACGGTCAGGGACGCAGGGGTCGGCATGGACACGAGCGCATCGGAGAACACCCCGCCCTGCGCGACGAAGTCATCGAGATCCGGCACGGAAACGTTACCGCCGCCTTGGTTCGAAACGAGCATCACGAGCTCCTGCTGGTCGGTGACACCGGCAAGCGGACGTTCGACCAGGTGGTTCAGCCAGCACAGGACCGTGGCCGTCGCCCCGAGACCGAGTGCGAGCGAGGCAACCGCCGCGAACGTGAAACCGGGAGACCGGGCGAGCTGGCGGATCGCGAGTTTCAGGTCGGGAAACATGAGTCGACCTCCCCGATCCGGGCCGGACGCACTACTCCGGCGGCGGGCATCCTACCAACGTCCCCGACGGGCGCACGTCGGATGCCGCCGCCGGTGGTGCCGAGTGCGTCGCGGTCACCAAGGGGTTGTGCTGGATCGCCGACTCCCTCCGTGCGGCGAGCCCGGGTCCGAACCGCAACGACCGGGAAGCCGGGCGACTGGCCCGGCGGGCGGAGCGCGATTATCGGGTCGGACATGGGCTGGTTCCGTTCGGGCGGCGAACCAGCGTGGATTGATTCAACCCAACTCTAGCCAAGGGCGCGGGGGTGTCGATGTACGAGACGCCGGCGCACGGGGAAAGTTGGGAATTGCATACGGCCAAGCAGAAAACCGAATGGAGCGCCGGGCGAAAATGGAAGGGCCCGCGACCATCCGCCCTCCCGCCCGGGGCTCATTCCGCCCGCAGCGCCTCGAGCGGGTTCACGCGGACGGCGTGGCGGACCGGGACGAGGCACGCGGCGAGCGCGGCGAGGGCGAGGATGGCGGGAGCGAGCGCGAGCGTGGCCGGGTCGGTGGGCGCGATGCCGTAGAGGAGCTGGCCGACGAGCGAACTCAGGGCGAGGTAACCGGCGAGGCCGGCGACGACGCCGACCGCGACGAGGCGCGCGCCCTGACGGATGACGAGGCGGGCGATATCGCCGGGCATTGCGCCCAAGGCCAGCCGGATGCCGAACTCCGACGTGCGCTGGGCCACGGAGAAGGCGAGCACGCCATAGACCCCGAGGCCGGCCAGCAGGAGCGCGACGCTGCTGAACAGCGCGAGCAGCACCATTGGCGCCCGGCGCGGCTGGGCGGTGTCGTCCAGGCGCTGCACCATGGTCTTCAAGTCATACACGGGCTGGTCCGGATCGGCCGCGCGCACCGCCTGGCGGATGCCGGCGGCGAGCGCGGCGGGATCGCCGGCGGTCTTGACCACGATGTATTGATTGGTGCCGGCCTGCTGGGCGAAGGGGAAATAGATCGTCTCCTTGGTGACATTTTCCTCGAGGCTCTGGCCCTTGACCGGCGCGACGACGCCGACGATGGTCCAAAGGTCCTTCGGGTCGGTGGAGCCCACGTTCCGGCTGAGGTGCTTGCCCAGCGGGTCCTGGCCGGGCCAGTAGCGATCGGCCAACAGGCGATCGATCACGGCCACGTGGGGCGCGGTGCCGGCGTCGGCCGCGGTGAACCAGCGACCCCGCAGCAGCGTCAGCCCGAGGGTGTGCAGGTAGCCGACGTCGACATCGCGCACCTGGGCATGCGGCGCGGGCGCGCCATCGGGGACCTTGATTTCAGGGCTGGAGTAGGAGCCCTGGCTGTTGTTGCCGCTGAACGGGAGGATGCTGGTGAAGCCGACGTCGGTCACGCCCGGCAGCGCGCGCAGCGCGGCGACGGTGGCGTCGTGGAAGGCGATGACCTTTTCGGGCCGGTCGTACTTGGCGGCCGGCAGGTCGAGCCGGGCGGTGGCGACGCCGAGTGGGGTGAAGCCGGGGCTTTGTTCCTGCAGGCGGGCGAAGCTGCGAACCAGCAGGCCCGCCGTGGAGAGCAGCATGACGGCCAGGGCGATCTCGCCGACCACCAGGCCGGCGCGGAGCAGGGTGGTGCGGCGGCCGGCCGAGCCGCGGGCCCCGGCCTCCTTGAGCGCGGCCGCGGCATCGCTGCGCGAGGCGGACCACGCCGGCAGGGCGCCGAAGACCAAGCCGGTGAGCAGGGCGGAGAGGAGCGTGAAGCCGAACACGGCGGGATCGAGGCCGACGCCGAAGGCCCGCGGCAGCGTGGACAGGCCAAGTTGACCGAGGGCGCCGACGCCCCCCCAGGCGAAAAGCAGACCAAGGATGCCGCCGGCGAGGAACAGCACCAGGCTTTCGGTCAACAACAGCCGGATGAGCCGGGCGCGGCCGGCGCCGAGGGCGGCCCGGATGGCGAGTTCGCGCTCGCGGGCGATGGCGCGCGCCAGCAGGAGGCTGGCGACATTGGCGCAGCCGATCAGGAGGGCGGCGGCGACGCCGGCCTGGACGAGCCAGAGCATGCCGCGGATGTTGGCGACGTTGAGATCGAGGAAGCCGCGAACGCGGCCGCCGAAGCCGGCGGTCTTCCAGAAGCCGGCGTTGTCCGGCAGGCGGGCGGCATTGCGCGACTGGATGACGTCGAGGTCACGCTGGACCGCGGCGAGGGTCGCCCCGGGCTTGAGCCGGGCGATCGAACTGGAGAATTCCGTGCCCCGCTCCTGATCCGTGCGCTGCTGGGCCGTGAAGGTGAAAGGCACCCAGACCTGCACCCGCGGCATCGGAAAATAGAACCAGGCCGGCATGACGCCGATCACGGTGTAGGGCTCGGTGTTGAGCCGGATGGTGCGGCCGATGAAGGCCGGGTCGCCGCCAAAGCGGTTCTTCCAGAGCGCATGGCTGAGCACGACGACCTTGTCGCGACCCGGCTGGGCCTCGTCATCCGTGAACACCCGCCCGAGCTGGGCCGATGATTCCAGCGTGGTGAAGAGCGAAGGCGTGACGCGCTGGCCCACGACGCGTTCCGGCTCGGCGGCGCCGGCGAGGTTGAAACTCTGGTAGGTGTACATCGCCGAGTCGGCGAAGCCGCTGACGCCGGCCCGGCGGTCGAGATAGTCGGGGATGGAGACGCCCGCGTTCTCGAGGCCCATCAGCGGATAGGTGTTGTAGCAGTAGACGAGGCGATCGGATCCGGGCCACGGGTAGGGCTTGAGCAGGATCGCGTTGACGACGGAAAAGATCGCGCTGTTGGCGCCGATGCACAGCGCCAGGGTGAGCACGGCGATGGCGGTGAAACCCGGCGTCTTGCCGAGCGAACGGAGGGCGAATTTGAGGTCGTGCATGGAGACGTCCCGGGGATTGACTGATTAACCCGACGAACCGCGGTTCGGTTACAGCTTTTTGCGCTGCCCGGGCGAATTCAGCCCCGGGGAAAGAAGATTTCGGGACTTCCTTTTTATGTCAGCGGAATAGCCGGCAGAACCCAACAAGTTGATTGCGATTTTCCGGCGGGAGTGTCCTGTTGGTCGGGACCATCGGCGCGATGAATGTCATTGTCCTGCCGGTGCTTCCGCCACTGTTCCGCCGCCCATGTCCAAACAACCTCTTTCGAAGCGCACCCGCCGGATCATTTACGGAATCACCGTTCTTATCGTGGCGGCGGGCGTCTGGTACTTCAGCCGGCCGCGGCCGCGCGAGAATCGCTGGGGACCCAACCCAGCTTGGGCGGGCACGGCCGCCGAACCGGCGATGCCGGTGCGCGTGGTGGCGGCGGCGCGCCGCGACCTGCCGGTGCACCTGAAGGCCATCGGCACCGTCACGCCATTGAACACGGTCACCGTGCGCAGCCGCGTTGATGGCCAGTTGTTGCGGGTGGCATTCGAGGAAGGGCAACGAGTGGAGAAGGGCCAGTTGCTGGCGGAGATCGACCCCGAGCCGTACCGCATCCAGCTCGCGCAAGCCGAGGGAACGCTGCGGCAGAACGAGGCGCAGTTGGAGACGGCCCGCACGGATTTGGAGCGGCTGCGGCAGCTCTACGAAAAGAAGCTCGTCACGACGCAGGAAATGGACGCACAGCAATCGCTGGTCCGTGAACGGGAGGGGTCCCTGGCTGCAGACCAGGCCCGCGTCGCCGAGGCCCGCCTGCAGCTGGCGTATACCCGGATCGAGGCGCCCATCACCGGGCGCATCGGGCTGCGGCGCGTCGATGCCGGCAACCTCGTGCGGGCCAGCGACGCGAACGGGCTGGTCGTCATCACGCAGACGCAGCCGATCGCGGTGGTGTTCACCGTGCCGGAGGTCGACCTCGACAAGGTTGTGGCGCCGCTGCGCGAGGGCGAGCAGCTGAAGGTCCAGGCGTGGGACCGCAATGAGAAGACCGAGCTCGCGACGGGCGTACTCAAGACCGTCGACAACCAGATTGACCTGGCGACGGGCACGCTGCGGATGAAGGCGGAATTTGCCAACGAGGATGAGAAGCTGTTTCCGAACCAGTTCGTGAATGTCCGCCTGCGCGTCCGCACCCTGGCCGACTCGCTGGTGATTCCGGCGGCCGCCGTGCAGTTCGGCTCGCGCGGGACGTATGTTTACCTGGTCGACAACAAGAGCCAGGCGACCATCCGGGACGTCGTGCTGGGACCGTCCGACGGTGTCGACCAAGCCATCACCACCGGGCTGGCGCCGGGCGACCCCGTCGTGCTCGAGGGGATTGACCGGCTGCGCGAAGGGCGAACCGTGATCGTCGTGAAGGACGAGCCGGCCGCCGCGTCGACCAAGCCGCCGCCGAACCGGCACCGCCCGCGTTCATGAGCGGAGGATCCCCCGGTCCGGCCGACGCATGAGTCCTTCCCGTCCGTTCATCCTGCGGCCGATCGCCACCAGCCTGCTGATGGTGGCGCTGCTGCAGACCGGCTTCATGGCGTACCGCCTCCTGCCGGTGGCCGCCCTGCCGCAGGTCGACTTTCCAACCATCCAGATCTTTACGTTCTATCCCGGCGCGAGCCCGGCGGTGATGTCGAGCGCGGTGACCGCGCCGCTCGAGCGGCGCTTCGGCCAGATCCCCGGCGTCAACCAGATGTCGTCGACCAGCTCGGGCGGCGCGTCCGTGGTGACGCTGCAATTCTCGCTCGAGGTTTCCATGGGTGTCGCCGAGCAGGACGTGCAGGCGGCGATCAACGCGGCCGACAATCTCCTGCCGAACGACCTGCCGACCCCGCCGGTGTACCGGAAGGTCAACCCCGCGGACGCGCCGATCGTGACGCTGGCGGTGACGTCCGGCACCTTGTCGCTGCCCGAGGTGCACGACCTGGTGGACACGCGCGTCGCCCAAAAGCTCGCGCAGCTGCCCGGGGTCGGCCTGGTCAGCCTGGCGGGCGGACAGCGCCCGGCGGTGCGCGTGGAGGTCAATCCCGCGGCGCTGGCCGCGCGCGGTCTGAACTTCGCGGATATCCGCGCCGCGATCAACGCCGCGAGCGTCAACCAGCCGAAGGGCACTTTCGACGGGCCGGTGCGCACGATCCTGATGGACGCGAACGACCAGCTCCGCTCGGTCGAGGAATACCGCAACCTGATCATCACCTGGCGCGACGGCGCCCCGCTCCGGCTCGGGGACGTCGCCCGGGTGGTGAACGCCTCCGAGGACCGCCGGCTGGCGGCGTGGGCCGACAAGCTGCCCGCCGTGCTGGTCAATGTGCAGCGGCAGCCCGGCGCCAATGTCATCGAGGTGGTCGACCGGGTGAAGGCGCTGCTGCCGCAGCTGTCGGCCAGCCTGCCGGCGTCGGTCGACCTGACCGTGCTGACGGACCGCACGCAGAGCATCCGCGCGTCGGTGCGTTCGGTGCAGCACGAGCTCGTCTTCGCCGTGCTGCTGGTCGTGCTCGTGACCTTCCTGTTCCTCCGCAACATCCCCGCGACGATCATTCCCAGCGTGGCGGTGCCGCTGTCGCTGGTCGGCACGTTCGGCGTGATGTACCTCGCCGGCTACTCGCTGAACAACCTGACGCTGATGGCGCTGACGATCGCGACGGGCTTCGTGGTGGACGACGCCATCGTCATGGTGGAAAACATCGCGCGCTTCCGCGAACTGGGGGCCTCGCCGCTGGAGGCGGCGCTCAAGGGTGCGGCGCAGATCGGCTTCACGCTCGTCTCCCTGACGGTGTCGCTGATCGCCGTGCTCATCCCGCTGCTTTTCATGGGCGGGGTCGTGGGGCGGTTGTTCCATGAGTTCGCCATCACGCTGGCGGTGTCGATCCTGATCTCGCTGCTGGTTTCGCTGACGCTGACGCCGATGATGTGCGCGCGCATGCTGCCGCCGATGGCGCACGGCGGCCACGGTCCCGCCGGCCTGCTGGACCGGATCATCGAGCGCTACGGGCAGTGGCTGGACTGGGTGCTGGAGCACCAGCGCCTGGCGTTGTCCGTCATGGTCGGGACGCTGGTCCTGACGGCCGGACTGTATCTGATCGTGCCGAAGGGGTTCTTCCCGGTGCAGGACACCGGCGCGCTGCAGGCGGTCACGGAGGCGCCGCAGTCGGTGTCGTTTGCCGCGATGGCCGAGCGGCAGCAGGCGCTGGCGGACATGATCCTGGCGGACCCGGCGGTCGCCAGCCTGTCGTCATTCATTGGCGTCGACGGCACCAACGCCACGCTCAACAGCGGCCGCATGCTGATCAACCTGAAGGCGCACGGGGAGCGCCGCGACAGTTCGGCGGAGGTGATCGCGCGGCTGGAGGCCGGCGCCGCGAAGGTGGACGGCATCCGGCTTTACCTGCAGCCCGTGCAGGAGCTGACGATCGAGGACAAGGTCAGCCGCACGCAATTCCAGTTCATGTTGTCGTGCCCGGATGCCGACCTGCTCGGCACGTGGGTGCCGCGCCTGGTCGAGCGGCTGCAGCAGCGGCCGGAGCTCAGCGAGGTGGCGAGCGACCTGCAGAATCACGGCCTGCAGGCATTCCTCGAGATCGACCGCGACGCGGCCAGCCGCCTCGGCGTCAGCGTGGCCGCCATCGACGACGCGCTCTACAGCGCGTTCGGCCAGCGCCAGATTTCCACGCTCTTCACCCAATCGAGCCAGTATCGCGTCGTGCTCGAAATGGACCCGCGGCTGGCGCACGGGCCGGAGGCGATCGAAGGCATCTACGTGAAGGGCGGCTCGGGCCAGCTGGTTCCGCTGGCGACCATCGCGCACGTGACCGAGCGCGCCTCGGTGCTGCTGATCAACCACGTCGGCCAGTTCCCGGCGGTGACGGTGTCGTTCAACCTCGGCCCGGGCGCCTCGCTCGGCCAGGCGGTGGCGGCCATCGAGCGCACGACCGCGGAGCTGCGGATGCCCGAGGCGATCCAGAGCCAGTTCCAAGGGGCGGCGAACGCGTTTCGCAATTCACTTTCGAGCACGCTGTTCCTGATCCTCGCCGCGGTCATCACGATGTACATCGTCCTTGGCGTGCTGTACGAGAGCAGCATCCACCCGATCACGATCCTCTCGACGCTGCCGTCGGCGGCGGTCGGCGCGCTGCTGGCGCTGTGGGTGACCGGCCGGCCGCTGGACATGATCGCCATCATCGGGATCATCCTGCTGATCGGCCTGGTGAAAAAAAACGGGATCATGATGATCGATTTCGCGCTCGAGGCCGAGCGCGGGCAGGGGCTGGCGCCGCGGGCCGCGATCCGGCAGGCGGCGATGCTGCGCTTCCGCCCGATCCTGATGACGACCCTGGCGGCGCTTTTCGGGGCGCTGCCGTTGATGCTCTCGTCCGGTTCGGGCGCCGAACTGCGCCGGCCGCTCGGCCTGGTGATGGTGGGCGGGCTCCTGGTCAGCCAGGTCCTGACGCTTTTCACCACGCCGGTGGTGTACCTGTATTTTGACCGCCTGGGCCGCGCGTTCGGGCGCAAGCCCGCCGCGGAGCCGGTCGGAGAGGCGGCGGAGAGCGCGACGCCATGAACCTCTCCCGGCCCTTTGTCCGCCGGCCGGTTGCCAGCACCATGATCGCGGCCGGGCTGGTCATGATGGGCCTGCTGGCGTACCGGCTGCTGCCGGTGGCGCCGCTGCCCGAGGTCGATTTCCCCACGATCGTCGTGTACGCGTCGCTCCCCGGGGCCAGTCCGGAGACGATGGCGTCGAGTGTCGCCACCCCGCTCGAGCGCGCGCTCGGCAGCATCGCCGGCGTGACCTCGATCGACTCGAACAGCCGGTCGGGGGCGACGAACATCGTCCTGCAATTCGACGTCAATCACGACATCAACGCCGCGGCCCGCGACGTGCAGGCGGCGATCAACGCGGCGCGCGGGCAGTTGCCGTCGGGCATGCCGGGCAATCCGTCGTACCGGAAGGTGAACCCGTCGGCCGCGCCGATCATGGTGCTGGCGCTGAGTTCGCCCAACCTCGCGCCGGGCACGCTGTACGATTTTGCCTCCACGATCCTGGCGCAGAAGATCTCCCAGGTGGCCGGCGTCGGCGAGGTCACCGTGGGCGGGAGTTCGCTCCCGGCCGTGCGGGTGCAGCTCAATCCGTTTGCGCTGGCCCACAACGGCATCGCGCTCGACGACGTGCGCCGGGCGATCGCCGACGCCAACTCGGTGCGGCCGCGCGGCGCGATCGAGGGCGGCGACCGCCAGTGGCAGGTGCAGATCAGCGGCCAGTTGCGCCGGGCGGCGGAGTACCTGCCGCTCATCATCAAGTATCGCAACGGGGCGCCGGTGCGGCTGGGCGACGTGGCGATCGTGACGGATTCCATCGAGAACCGGAACAGCAGCGGCTTTCACAACAACGAGGCCTCGGTCCTCCTGCAGGTCAGCCGCCAGCCCGGTGCGAACATCATCGCCACCATCAACGCCATCAACGCGGAGCTCCCGGCTTTCCGGGCCCTGGTGCCGGCCGACGCGAACCTCGACGTGGTGATGGACCGTTCGCCGGCGATCCGGGCGACGCTGGCGGCCTCCCAGCACACGCTGGTGTTCGCGGCCTTCCTCGTGATGCTCGTCGTGTTCCTGTTCCTCGGGAGCGTGCGCGGCGCGCTGATCACCAGCGTGGCGATCCCGGTGTCGCTCATCGGCACCTTCGCCATCATGTACGTGGCGGATTTCTCGCTCAACAGCCTGTCCCTGATGGCGCTGATCGTGGCCGCCGGCCTGGTGGTCGACGACGCAATCGTCGTGTTGGAAAACATCTCGCGGCACATCGAGGCGGGCTTGCCGCCGATGCAGGCGGCCCTGCGCGGCTCAGGCGAGGTGGGCTTCACGCTGCTGGCGATGACGCTTTCGCTCGTGACGGTGTTCGTCTCGATCCTGTTCATGGGCGGGCTGGTCGAGCAGCTCTTCCGGGAGTTCTCGCTCACGCTGGCGGCGGCGATGCTGGTGTCGCTCGGCATGTCGCTGACCCTGACGCCCAGCCTGTGCGCGCGCTGGCTGGGGCCGGGGCACGAGCGGGCGCCCGGCCGGTTTCAGCGGGCGACGCGGCGGATGTTCGACGACCTGAAAAAGCGTTACGCCGGTTCGCTCGAATGGGTGCTGCAGCACACGACGCTGACGCTGTTGATCCTGGCCGGCGTGATCGCCCTCAACGTGTCGCTCTACATCAGCATCCCGAAAGGTTTCCTGCCCGAGCAGGACACCGGGCAGCTGCAGGGGTTCGTCCGGGGCGACGACGGGTTCTCGTTCCAGATCATGCAGTCGAAGATCGAGACCTACCGGAAGCTGATCATGGCGGACCCGGCGGTACGCGATGTCGTCGGCATGGCGGGTGGCGGCGCGGGCATCAGCAACGCGTGGATGATGATCCGGCTGAAACCGCTGGCGGAGCGCAAGGTGTCGGCGCAGGCGATCGTGGACCGGCTGCGCGTGGAGGCCCCGCCGATTCCCGGCGGCCGCCTCTGGATGCGGGTGGCGCAGGACATCCAGCCCCCGCGCACGTCGGACGCGGGCTCCTACGATTTCTCGCTGATGGCGAGCGAAGTGCCGTTGATCCGGAAATGGGCGCCGCGGGTGGCGCGCGCGCTGCAGGAGCTGCCGGAGCTGACCGACGTCGACGTGCCGAACGACGGCGGCACCAAGCAGGTGATGCTGCAGATCGACCGCGAGGCCGCCAAGCGGCTGGGCATCGACATGCGCACGGTCACCTCCGTGCTCAACAATTCCTTCAGCCAGCGGCAGGTCGCGACCCTTTACGACAACCTCAACCAGTACCGCGTCATAATGGAGCTGGACCCGCGCTACACGCAGGACCCGGTCGTGCTCGACCGCGTCCAGGTGCTTGCCGGCGACGGGTCGATGGTCCCGCTGTCGGCGTTCACGAAATACGACTATGCGCTGATCGAGGACCGGGTGAAGCACCACGAACAGTTCGTGTCCGAGGAAATCGGCTTCGCCCTTTCGCCCGGCGTGTCCCTGCAGCAGGGGCTCGACGCGATCAACCGCGCGCTGGCGCGGATCATGTTGCCAACGGAGGTGCAGGGGCGGCTGGCGGGCGAGGCGCAGTCCTTCCAGAACGCGCTGAACAACCAGCACTGGCTCATCTTGGGCGTGCTGGTGGCGGTCTACCTCGTGCTGGGCATCCTGTACGAGAGCCTGGTGCACCCGCTGACGATCCTGTCGACGCTGCCGTCGGCCGGGCTGGGCGCGCTGCTGGCGCTGCGGTTCACGAACACGGAATTCACGCTGGTGGCGCTGCTCGGGTTGTTCCTGCTGATCGGCATCGTGATGAAGAACGCGATCCTGATGATCGATTTCGCGCTGGCGCGCGAGCGCCGCGACCGGCTGTCGCCGGAGGCCGCAATCTTCGAGGCGGCGCAGCTGCGGTTGCGGCCGATCCTCATGACCAACATTGCGGCGCTGCTCGGCGCGACGCCGCTGGTGGTGGCGTCCAGCGAGGGCGTCGAATTGCGGCGGCCGCTCGGACTGGCGATCGTCGGCGGGCTCTTCGTGAGCCAGTTGCTGACGCTCTACACCGTGCCCGTGGTTTATGTCTGGCTCGCGCGGACCCGGCTGAGGATTCAATCGCGATTCGGACGGGCCAAGGAGGCGCCGACGCCGGACGCGGAGCCGAATCGGGCCTGAGAATCAAGTAGCAGGTAACAGGTGCGAAGTACCAAGTTGAAGGCACCCAGCGGCGGGCGGCGGACATTGTTTCCCGGGGCGGCCCTTCCTGATACTTGGTACTTGTTCCTTTTCACTTCGCGGAGTCCTACTCCGCGCGCAGGGCGTTGATCGGGTCGGCGGTGGTGGCGCGCCGCGCGGGGAGCCAGGTGGCGCCGAGGGCAACGAGGAAGATGACCACGCTGGTGCCGGCGAGAATCAGCTGGTTCTGGGCGATGATGGGTCCGAGGGCCTGGCGCAGCGCCAGGCCGAGTCCGAACGAGCCCAGCGCGCCGAGGCCCAGCCCGACCACGGTCAGGATCAGGCTTTGGACCAGCACGATCCGCAGCAAGTCGAGGCCGCTGGCGCCGAGCGCCAGGCGAATGCCGAATTCCGTCATGCGCTGGCTCACGTTATTGGCCACGATGCCGTAAAGGCCGATGCCCGCCAGGGCGAGCCCGAGGACGGCGAACACGACGAGGACGCCATTGATGACAACCAGGTTGTGGAGGAACTGGTCACGCATGTCCTCGAGCGTCCAGACGAAGCGGGCGGCGAGGTCGGGATTGATGTCCGCCACGGCGCGGCGCAGATCCTGACTGAAATGGCCGGGGTTGGGCCCGCGGAGCGCGATCTGGAAATACGCCCAGGGCGTGTGCGTCAGGTTCGAATAGAACTGGAAATGGGTGGACGGCGTGGCGAATTGGATGGCGTCGTCGACGTCGGCCACGACGCCGATGACCTCGCGCAACGTGACGGTGCCATCGGCGTTGCGCATGCCCAGTCGCCGCCCCAGCGGGCTGGCGTTCGGCCAGAAATGGCGCGCGAGCGACTGGTTGACCACGACCTGGTCGGGCGAATCGGGCGACACGTGCGGCGCGAAGGTCCGCCCGTCGACCACCCGGATGCCGAG
This sequence comes from Lacunisphaera sp., assembly GCA_035496355.1. Lineage (GTDB taxonomy): Bacteria > Verrucomicrobiota > Verrucomicrobiia > Opitutales > Opitutaceae > Lacunisphaera. The sequence continues at coordinate 52,894 of DATJES010000003.1, forward strand.
GGTCTTGAAGAAGCCCGGGGTCACGAGATAATTTGCCGCCTTGGGCAGGTCCTTGGCCGTGGAGTCCTGGCCCTCGGCGAAGATGTCGGCTCCGCCCCCGCCGCTGGCCACGGGCAGGCGATTGGCCAGCGCCGCAGCCTCCACGCCGGGAAGCCGCTCGAGGCGGGCGATCAGGTCGTCGTAGAGGGCGCGCCTCTTTTCCACCGGATAGGCGGCCTCCTCGATCTGCAGGTTGGCCGTCAGGATGCGTTCGCTGTCCCAGTCGGGCCGGAAGTTGATGGTGCGGTTGAGGCCCTGGATCATCATCCCGGCGACGGAGAGCAACGTGAGCGAGAGGGCGACCTGGCCCACCACGAGGATGCGCCGGATCCAGCCCTGGCCGCGGCCGCCGGTCGAGCCGCGTCCCTGCTGCTTGAGGGCTTCGTTGACATCGGTGCGGGAGGCGAGCCAGGCGGGGACGAGGCCGAAGCCGAGGCCCGCGAGGATCGAGACGGCGGCAGTGAACGCCACCACGCGGCCATCGAGCGGCATTTGCAGGGTGGAGGTCAGGCCCAACCGGATGTTGCGGCCGATGAGATCATTGCTCCAGCGGGCGACGAGGAGGCCCAGCCCGCCGCCGGCGATGGAGAGCAACACCGATTCCGTGAGCTGTTGGCGGATGAGCGTCCAGCGGGTGGCGCCGAGGGCGGAGCGGATGGCCAGGTCGCGGACGCGCGCGACGGCGCGGGCCATCTGCAAGTTGGCAAGATTGGCGCAGGCGAGGGCCAGGATCGCGGCGGCGAGGCCGAGCTGGAGGGTGATAATCGCGACATTGGCGGAGCCACCGACCCGCCCGGCGAGCTGCATGCGCAGATGGTAGCCCGCCGCGTAGGACGCCGGGTGGTCCTTCGCCCAGCGATCGCTCAACGGCGCCAGCTGGGCGAGGGCCTGCGGCATCGACGTGCCCGGGGCCAGGCGCCCGATGACGGCAAATTCGCGGCGGTTGCGGTCGGTGAGCTGCTGATCCGAGGGCACCAGCGGCCGGAAGTAGCGGGATTCGCCGAAGATGAACATCGAGGAGTATGCCTCGGGCAGCACGCCGATGATGGTGAAGACCCGGCCGCTGATGCGGAGAGTCTGCCCGATCGCGTCGGGCCGGGCGCCGAATTTCTCCCGCCAGAATCGTTCGGTCAGGAGCACGACCGTGTCGTGGCCGGCGACACATTCCGCGGCGGTGAAGGTGCGGCCCAGCAGCGGGGGCGTCTCGAGGAGCTGAAAGAGCTGCGCCTGGGCGGTCGTGCCCTGGACCTGTTCCGGGAGCTGGCCGGGGATCGTCACGGTTTCGAGCGTGCCCGAGCGGGCGGCGAAGAGCGTGAAGGGATTGGCCGGGTGGGCCCGGAGCTCGTCCATTTCCGGCACGGAGAGGTTGAGAAACTCCGCCTGGGGCGTCTGGCCGTTCAGGTTGACGATCGTTTGCGGCCGCGGAAACGGCGCCGAGGCGAAGAGCAGTGTATTCATCAACGAATACATCGAGGAGTTCACGCCGATGCCGAGCGCGAGGGTCACGAGGGCGACGAGGCTGAAGCCGGGCGATTTCAGCAGGGAGCGAAGGGCGTAGCGCATGGGGGGAGGAAGTAACAAGTTTCAGGTATCAAGTGACAGGGAGAGCAGAGAGCGGGGAGCGCTAAACAGTGAGCCGTGAGCAATGAGCGGTGAACAGTGAGCGGTGAGCAGGGCGTTTGGCGCACTTGGTACTTGATCCTTGGCACCAGTTACTGGTCGGCGTTTACTCCACCCGCAGGGCGACGATGGGATCGACCTTGGTGGCGCGACGAGCCGGCAGCCAGCAGGAGACGACGGTGACGACCAGCAGGGCGGCGGCGGTGAGCGCCAGGGTCACGGGATCGTTGCCTGCCATGAGCGGCATGGCGGAGCTGACGACGCGGTTGAGCGCGAACGCACCGACGAGTCCGACGGCCACACCGATGATGGCCAGCACGAGGCCGGAGCGCATGACGAGGCCGAGCACGGCGCCCTTGCTGGCGCCCAGCGCGAGGCGAATGCCGAACTCGCTGGTGCGTTGCGCGACCAGATAGGAAATCACGCCGTACAGGCCGACGGCGGCGAGGGCAAGGCCGAGAAGGGCGAAGCCGCCCAGGGTCTGGTTGATCACGACCAGGTTGTGCTGGTAGCGATCCGCCGCTTCCGGAATGGTGAAGATCTCCTCGACGGCCACGTCGGGATCGATGTCGCTGACGACGCGGCGGACTTCGCTCTTGAACGCGCCTGGATTGGGGGCCCGGAGCAGGAGCCATTGGTAGCCCCAGGGCTCGTGCACCGCCGGCTTGTACACCTGGAGCATCGTCGGGGGATTGGTGATGTTGAGGGCAAACTGGATGTCGCGGACGACGCCGATGACCTCGCGCCATTCGAGCTTGCCGCCATTGTGCTCGGCGATGCGGCGGCCGAGGGCGCTCTGGCCGGGCCAGAGGCGCTTGGCCATCGTCTCGCCGATTATGACCACGCCGGGGCTGTCGGCCTTGAGGTTGGGGGAGAAATCGTGTCCCTCGAGAAACGGGATGCCCATGGTGGCAAAGTAGCCGGGCGTCACCATCGTGAAGCCGGCGTTGGGCAGCTTGTTCGGGTCGGACTCGGGCTGGCCCTCGACGTCGATGGGGCTGCCCTTGGAATAACCGAAGATGCCGGGCGAGGTGGCGAGGGCCGTGTGCTCGGCGCCGGAGATTTCGGCGAGGTGGCGGTCCAGTTTTTCGAGGACGAGGCGCCGCTTGTCGGGGTCGGCATAGGTCGACTGCTCGGGAAGGTGGATGTTGGCCGCGAGGAGCCGGCCCGTGTCCCAGCCCTTGTCCCGGCGCATGAGTTGGTCGAGCCCGCGGATCATGACGCCGGCGACGCCGAGGAGTGCGAGGGCGACGGCGACCTCGCCGACGATGAGGACCTGGCGCATGAAGCGCGGCCCGCGGCCGGTGGTGGAACTGCGGGTCTGCTGCTTGAGGGTGGCGACGACATCGTTGCGCGAGGCGAACCACGCCGGCAGCAGGCCGAAGAGCAGGCCGGTGCCGAGGGAGACGAGGAAGGCGCCGGCGAGCACGTTAAAGTTCATCGGGAGGGCCAGGGTGTTCTCGCCGTCGGGCCCGAGGCGGATCGCATGGCCGAACACGGCGTTGACCCACTCCGCGACGAGCAGGCCGAGGACGCCGCCGGTGACGGCGAGGACCAGCGACTCGACGAGTTGGTGCCAGATGAGCCGGGCCCGCGAGGCGCCGAGGGCCGAGCGGATCGCGAGCTCGCGGATGTTGGCGGTGGCGCGGGCGAGCTGGAGGTTCGCGATGTTGGCACAGGCGACGAGCAGGACGGCGAAACCGAGGCCAAACATCAGCCAGATGATGAAGGTGCTGGTGTCGTCCATCGCGGTCTTGTGCGGCGGCAGGAGGTTGAACCCGCGATCCTTGCTGGTCTGCGGATAATCCTTGGCCCAGTGGGCGGCCACCGGCTTGAGCTGGGCGAGGGCCTGGTCGGGCGTGACGCCGGGGTTGAGGCGCGCGACGGCGGTGAAGAACCGGTTGTTGCGATCCTCGACGATGAAGCGCGGGACGGTCATCGGGCGCCACAGGTCGACCGGGCCGAAGAAGAGCGGGGCGACGAAGGACGCCGGCATGACGCCGATGATCGTGACCTGCTCCGCATTCAGGCGGACGGAACGGCCGATGACGGCGGGGTCGCCGCCGAAACGCCGCTGCCAGGTGCCGTAGCTCAGGAGCGCGACCTGGTTCCGGCCGGGCACCTCCTCCGCGGCGGTGTAGGCGCGCCCGAGCATGGGCTGGACCTTGAAGGTGTCGAAGAAGTCGGCCGTCGCATCGATCGAGATCAGCCGCTCGGCCGGGCGCCCGGGATCGGACCATGTGTTGGTCCAATAGGCGAAGGTGGTGAGCGAGGCGAACGCCTTGCCCGGGCCCACGGTCTGCTGGCCGGCTTCGGCGAGCTCGGCGAACGCGAAATTCTCGCGCCGGCCCTGCGGGCTGGTGCCCAGCACGCTGACGAGGCGATCGGCTTCGGTGAACGGCACGCTGCGGAAAAGCAGCACGTCCAGCAGCGTGTACATGGACGTGTTGACCCCGATTCCCAGGGCGAGCGTAACCAGGGCGACGATCGTGAACCCCGGGGTCTTTGACAGCGAACGGCAGGCGAAGCGAAGTTGCTGGAGCATGGTGGAACAGCGCTGGCGGATATCACACCCGGACGATCCTCAAAGTTGCACGCGGGCCCGACCACCGGGACCTGCGGGCCAGGACGGGATGTTCGCCGGGCCACGGGCGCGGCGGACGGGAGAAGAGCGGGAAGGCGATCGACATGGCGGGCCGGCACGGCCCCGGGGCGCCGAATCGCGGCGGCGCCCCCGTGGCGCGAAGGCTCAGCGGGTCGGATCCGACTCCATCTGCTCCTGGACGACGCGGCCGTCGAACACGTGCACGGTGCGGTCGGCGTTGCGGGCGAAGCGCGCGTCGTGCGTGACCATGACGATGGTCGAGCCGGAGCGGTGCAGCGAGTGCAGCAGCTCCATGACGGCGTCGCCGTTCTTCGAATCGAGGTTGCCGGTCGGCTCGTCCGCGAGCAGGACGGCGGGGCTGCCGGCGAGGGCGCGGGCAACGGCCACACGCTGCTGCTGGCCGCCCGAGAGCTGCGACGGCAGGTGCTTGGCGCGATGGCCCATGCCGACCTTCTCGAGCGCCTCGGTCACGCGCGACTTGCGCTCGGCGGCGGGCATGCCGCGGTAGGTGAGGGGCAGCTCGACGTTCTCGTACACGGTCAGGTCGCCGATGAGGTTGAACGACTGGAAAATGAACCCGATCTCGCGGTTGCGGATCCGCGCGCGCTCCGGGAGCGTGAGACCCTGCACCGGCCGGCCGTTGAGGAAGTAGCTGCCGTCCGTCGGCGTATCGAGCAGGCCCAGGATCGAAAGCAGGGTGGACTTGCCGCAACCGGAGGGACCCGCGATGGAGACGTACTCGCCTTTCTTGATCTCCATGTGGATGCCGGAAAGCGCGTGGGTCTCGACCTCGTCGGTGAGGAAGACCTTGGTGACGCCTTCGAGTTTGATCAGGGATGTATTATCGGTGGTCATGATGGTGGGTGGGGAGCGCGGGGTTTGAATATGACGAACACCGCAAGGTGTCCGAAGGTTACAGAAATTATGGGCTGGAGTCGGATTCGGTCGCCACGAGGGCGGTCAGCAGGGCGAGGATGAGGACGGGAGCAAGCATGGCGGGCGGGAACGGGCGGGAGGCACGGGATCAGTTCAGCCGCACGCGATCGTTGGAGTCGTACTGGGACATGTCCGAGAGGATGACCCAATCGCCGGGTTGGAGACCGCTGAGGATCTCGATGGTGTTGACGGAGCTCCGGCCGAGCTTGACCTGGACGCGATTGGCCTCGGTGGCGTTAACCTTGTCGCCGTTGGCCTTGAAGATGCCGACGGTGCTGTTCTCCTGGCCAAAGGCCGGGCGGCCGACGTAGACGACGTTGTTTAGGCGCTCGAGCAAGATGGTGCCGTCGACGGACAGGTCGGGGCGGGCGCCCGTCCGGGAAAGATCGCCGGTGATATGGACGTCGACCGTCACCGTGCCGTTCTGCACGGCCGCATCGATGCGCGAGACGATGCCGTCGACGACGCCGTTGCGGGTGTCGATCTGGGCCTTCTGGCCGATGGCGATGTCCTTGGCCTGAGTTTCGGCGATGCGCACCTCGGCCTTGAGCTTGGTCGGGTCGGCCACGCGGGCGAGATTGGTGCCGGGCTGGACCTGGGCGCCAACCTCGATGGGCTGGGTGGGCGTGCCCAGGGCGGAAAGGACACCGGACATGCTGGAGCGAACCTTGAGCGCATCGAGTTCCTCCTGGCGGAGGCGGGCGGCGTCACGGAGCCGCTCGACCTCGGCTTGCTGCACGGCGAGCTGCGGCTTGATCGATTCCTTGGCAAAGGCGTACCGCTTTTGCTCGATCTCGTTGCTGATCTGCGCCTGGGCGGCCGTGGCCTGGGCCAGCTTCAACTCGAGTTCGGAGACGAGGCCGTCCTTGTACAACTGTTCCTTCACCTCGGCCTGGAGCTTGCTGGTTTCATAGTTGGATTTCGCGTTGGCCGCGGTGGCTTCGGACTGGAGGAGGGTGCTCTCGAGTTGCGTGCGCAGGTTCGCCAATTGCGCCTCGGCTGCGTGCAGTTGGGACTCCGCGTTCGTGGCGTTATTGATGACGTCGGGGTTTGTCAGCTCGAGGATGAGCGTGCCCGGCTCGACCGGCGTGCCGGGTCGGATGATGATCTTGTCGACGCGTCCCTGCGTGCGCGCGGCGATCCAGCGAATTTCTTCCGGCACCAGGGTGCCGAGGCCGCGGACCTGGCGGTCGATGTCGCCGCGCTTCACCTGGTCCATCCACACGATGTCCTTGGGCACCGTGGGTGCGGCTGGCTTCAGGCGTGAAAGTGCGAAGGTGATGCCGATCAGAACGAGGGCGGCGATGACACCATAAATTATGCGCTTCTTGCGTTTTTCCTTGGCGACGTTGGGGCGGGCAATGTCCATGCGATGCGATATTGCCCCGTCTATTTGCAACGCCCGTGCCAAGCGCGAGGATAGCTGTAAGCTTCTAACGGCAAGGTAGAAGCGAAGCTGGGTACATGCGCCAATATCGCTGTTCAGAGCGAAGTCGGGATATGTTCGTCCCGATAGTGGGATTCCCGTCGAATTGGGTGGCGGCAATGGAAGCGAGCCCGCGCCAATGCTGGTCTCCACCTCCACGAACCAGTCCTGCCTGGAATCTTGCAGGGCCGGTCTCCCGGCCGGGCACTGCTGGTCATGAGACCAGCCCTCCACGAAGACGGCCCGGCGGCAAGCGCCGGCGCTGCGGGATTCGTAAGGCGTAGGGCCGCACCTTGGTGCGGCCGCGGCACGTCGCAAGCGACGGCCCTACGAGGAAGGAAAGATGGCCCGGCGGCAAACGCCGGCCCTACACAGGCAGGCGCAGTCGCGCGACGCAGCCGCTCGCGTCGGATCGGTTCTCGAGGGTCAGGGCGCCGCCGTGATTCTCTGCGATCTGGCGGCACAGCACGAGGCCGATGCCGGAACCGCTCGGCTTCGTGGTGAAGAACGGCACGAAGATGTTTTGCGGATTCGCGATCCCGGGGCCGTCATCCTCGACGAAGATTTCCACGGCCCCGGGCTGGCGGCGCCAGCCGGCGCGCACGCAGCAGCTCGCCTCGCCGGCCTGGCCCGGCTCGGGCGCGGCCTCGACGGCGTTTTTCACCAGGTTGATGACGACCTGCTCGATCTGGGCGGCGTCGATCATGACGGTGAGCTCAGGACCGTCGTCGACCTGCACCGTGGTGCGCAGCTCGAGGGACGCCACGCGGCGCACGAGCGTGCCGAGGTCGCACGGGGCCTTGGTCGGCGCGGGCAGCCGGGCGAGGCGCGCATACGACTGCATGAAGCGATTCAGGCCTTCGGCGCGCGCCTCGATGATCTCGAGGCCGCCGCGCATGTCGTCCTCCCAGTCCGACGGGCGCTGGTTGCGGCGCAGCATGGTGGTCAGGCTGCCGGCGATGGACTTGATGGGCGCGAGCGAGTTGTTCAGCTCGTGGCCGATGACGCGCACGAGGCGCTGCCAGGCCTTCAGCTCCTCCTCGCGCAGCGGCTGGCTGAGGTCGGCGATCACGAGCAGCTTGTGCGGCAGGCCTCCCTCGCGAAAACTCGTGCGGCGCATGCCCCAGCGGCCGGCGCCGCCCGGAAAGGTCCGGGTAAGGACGCGCGTGGGTTCGCCGTCGAGGCAGTCGTCCAGGTTGAGCTCGGTGGCCTGGCGGCCGAGGATGCGCTCGGCGGGCTGGCCGAGCAGCTCCTGGGCGCTGCGATTGACCAGCCGCAGGGTCTCGTTGGCGTCGAAGGCGAAGATGGCGACGTCGATTTCCTCCATGACCGTGCGCAGGAGCGCCGTGGCCTCGAGCGCGCCGAGGCGCTGTTCCTGGAGCACGCCGGAGAGCATGTTGATCTCGGACATGACGTCGCCGAGGGGTTCGTCGCGGTTGGCGCCGCGCGCCCGGGTGGAGAAGTCGCCCTCGCGCAGCGCGGTGAGCAAGTTCGCCATGGTCTGGAGCGGGCGCACCACGCGCTCGCGCACGGCCAGGGCGAAGCCCAGCCAGGGCAGCAACACGACGATGATGGTGGCGGTCCAGCGCGACTTCGCGTCGTAGTCTCCCGTCCACAGGATCCACATCAGCATGAGGATCGCCGGCAGCCCGCTCAGCAGCGTGTAATAGAAGATGCGCTGCTCATGGGCGACACGACTGCGTTTGGGCGAAGGCATAGCAGTAAGCGGTAAGCGTTAAGCTTTAAGCTTCCGAATGAGGGCTCCCAACATTTTGCGGACCTCGAGCGTCTCCTGGGCGAGGGTGTCCACGGGGTTGGGTTCGAGATAGCCAAGGTCGCGCGCCAGCAGGATGAAGTAGTCGAGTTCACACGCGGAGCCCAGGGCGATCGTGAGAAAGCGCTTCAACTCGGCATCTCCATCCCGGCCGCAACCTTCCGCGATGTTTGCGCCAACAGAGGATGAGGCTCGGCGCATCTGCTGCGTGAGCGAAAAGATTTCCTCCCTGGGAAAACCCTTGCTCAAGCGATAAACCTCGAGGGTGAGAGCGTGACTGCGCTGCCACACTTTAAGTTCCCGATAGTCTTTCACGCCCGGGCAGCTTGCTGGGACTTGCCTATCGCTTAAAGCTTTAAGCTTACAGCTTATAACGCTCCAACCGACGGTAGAAGGCGCTGCGGCTGAGGCCGAGTTCCTCGGCGGCCTTGCGCGCGTTGCCGTCGCAGCGGGCGAGGGTCTTCTTGATGAGGAAGGATTCGACCTCCTCGAGGCTCATGTCCTCGAGCCGCGGGGCGGCCTGGCCGGCGTTGAGGCCGAGGTCGGGGGCCCGGATGACTTTGCCCTGGGCCATGAGCACGCCGCGCTCGACGGCATGGTCGAGCTCGCGGACATTGCCGGGCCACGCGTAATCCTTCATCGCCTCGAGGGCGGCATCCTCGAAGCCGGTGATGGGTTTCGAATAACGGCCGACGTGCTGCTTGAGGAAATGCTGCGCGAGCAGGGCGATGTCCTCGCGGCGCTCGCGGAGCGGCGGCAGGTGGAGGTGGATGGTGTTGAGCCGGAACAGGAGGTCCTGGCGGAACTTGCCGGCGGTGACCTCGGCGTTGAGATCGGAGTTGGTGGCGGAAATGAGGCGGACATTGGTGCGGCTCGTGCGCGACGAACCGACGCGCTCAAACTCGCCGGTCTCGAGCGTGCGCAGGATCTTCGCCTGCTGGCTCATCGGGATGTTGCCGATCTCGTCCATGAACAGCGTGCCGCCGTCGGCCAGCTCGAAGCGGCCGGCGCGGTCGACCTTGGCGTCGGTGAACGCGCCGCGGACGTGGCCGAAGAGCTCGCTTTCGAACACGCCCTCGGGGAGGCCGCCCATGTTGACGGCGATGAAGGGCTTGCCGGCCCGGACCGAGACGGTGTGCAGCGCCTGGGCGACGACGCCCTTGCCGGTGCCGTTCTCGCCGGTGATGAGCACGTTCGCGTCGGACGGGCCGACGCGCGCAATGATCTCGAGGACGGGCCGCATGGAGGCCGATTGCGCAATCAGCGTGGGGCCGCCCTTGCCGCGCAGGATCTGATTTTCCTGCTCGAGGCGGCGATAGGCGCGGACGGCGCCGGCAAGTTCGATTTGCGTGCGGACGATCGAGAGGAGCCGCGGGTTCTCCCAGGGCTTGGTGACGAAGTCGCGCGCGCCCCGGCGCATGGCTTCGACGGCGACCTCGACGCTGGCCCAGGCGGTCATGACGACCACCGGCAGCGTGGCATCGGCGGCCTGGAGCTTCGCCAGCAGGTCGAGTCCCTCCTGGCCGGACGTGGTGTCGCGCGTGTAGTTGAGGTCGATGATCGCCAGCGAGAAATCCCGCGCCTCGACCGCCTTGATCACCGCGGCGGGCGACTTGACCGTCTCGATCTGGTACCCCTCGGCCTTGAGGAGCAACCGCATGGCTTCCAGCACGTCGGGCTGGTCGTCGGCGACGAGAATGCGATGAGGGGCGGGGTCATTGGCGGCCATGGGCGAGAAGTGACGAGAGGTGGGGATTAAGAGTCAAGAGCGCCGGCAAAACGACGCCCGGCCGCCGCAGGTGATGCGGATGCGGCCGGGCGTGGAAACCGGCGAACCTTCAGGCGGCGAGACGATCCTTGGCGCAGTCCGAGCCCGCGGGGCACGTAGCCGAGACCGGCAGCGTCGGGTGGAGCACGCGGGCGGCGGGGTCGAACACCCGGACCGGGCGCGTGTAATCGCGGACTGCGATCACCACCGCGACGAGCGCGGCACCGGCCCCGATGATGGAGCCGACCGGCAGGCTGCCGACGAAGGCGGAGTTGGCGACGGAGAGCAAAGCCACACCAGTGATACCGGCGGCGATGAGCGAGAAGTTCTTATTGGAGGTCTTCATGTTTAAATTCGGTTGATGCCATGCCTATTGCTAGCGCCGTGCCAACGTGCGCTCGCGCAGGATAAACGTGGCTGCGGCAAGGGGATAAATATTTGCGCGGTTTTTGCGGCCCCCGACCTTGGCGCGGGAACCCACCGGCCGCGGGAACCACGATTCCCACAACTGGGACGGGCGGCGCCGCCTCTGGTCGGTAGGGCGGCGAGTCCCTTCGCCGCCGCAACAACGGCGGGCAAGGGACTGCCCGCCCTACCTTCGCGACGCACTCCGCGAAGGTGTCAATCTCACTCGTAGCGCAGGGCGTCGATCGGGTCGAGCTGGGCGGCCTTGCGGGCGGGATAAAAACCGAAAAATACGCCGATCGCGGCGCTGAACGCGACGGCGCCCGCGATTGCGGTGGTGGAAACGAGCACCGGCCAGCCATTGAGGTGCGAGATGAGTTGGGAGGAGCCGACGCCGAGGAGCACGCCGAGGCCGCCGCCCATGACGCTGAGGATGATGGCCTCGATGAGGAATTGCGTGAGGACGTCGCGGCCGTGAGCCCCGACCGCGAGCCGGATGCCGATCTCGCGCGTGCGCTCGGTGACCGACACGAGCATGATGTTCATGATGCCGATGCCGCCGACGATGAGCGAAACGCCGGCGATGGCGCCGAGCAGCACCGTCATGGTCTTGGTGGTGGCGGTCGCCGCCTCGGCCAGCTCCTGCTGGTTGCGGACGGTGAAATCGGGCTCGCGGCCGTTGCGGCGCTGCTGCAAGAGGTCGGTGATATCCTGCTGGATCCGCGGCATGGCGTCGGGCGTGTCGGCCTGCACGACGATGGAGTTGAGGAACGGCCGGCGCGCAATGCGCTTCAGATGGCTCGTATACGGGATCACCACGATGTCGTCCTGGTCCTGGCCGAAGAAGTTGAAGCCTTTCACGGTGAGCACGCCGAGCACCTTGAAGGGAATGTTGCGGATCCGTATGGTCTGGCCGATCGGGTCCTGGTCCTGGAACAGCTGGTCGGCGACCGTCTTGCCGATGACGCACACCTTGGCGGCGGCGCGGACGTCGGCCTCGCTGAACATCGAGCCCTCGGCGATGCCCCAGAGGCGGATGTCGAGGTAGCTCACGTCCTCGCCGGCGATCTGGGTGTTCCAGTTGGCGCCGTTGGCGAGCACCTGCGACCGGTCGCGCATTTCCGGGCTGAGGTTTACGACCCCGGTGACCTCGTTGCGGATGGCCTGGGCGTCCTCGACCGTGAGCGTGCTGGCGGAGCCGAAGCCGCCGCGGACGCCGCCGGCGGTGAAGTTGCCGGGGAAAACGGAAATGATGTTCTGGCCGAGGTTGGCGATGGAGGCCTCGACCTGGGATTTCGCGCCGTTGCCGATGCTCACCATGGCGATGACGGCGGCGACGCCGATGATGATGCCGAGGGCGGTGAGCACGGAGCGGAGGGCGCTGCGGCGCAGGGCCCGGAGGGCGACCTTGATGGTGTTGAGCAGGCGCATGCGGAATCAGGCGGTGAGCTTGGCCTCGACCTCGGCCGCCAGGATCCGCTGCATCTCCACCTGGGCGTTGAGCCGGTCCGTGACGCGGATGTCGCTGACGAGGCGACCGTCGCGCATGATGAGGTTGCGCTTGCAGTAGCGGGCGATGTCGAGCTCGTGCGTGACCATCACGATCGTGATGCCCGCGTCATTGAGCTTCTGGAACACGCCCATGATCTCGACCGAGGTCTTGGAATCGAGATTGCCGGTGGGCTCGTCGGCCAAGAGGATCTGCGGTTCGTTGATCAGGGCGCGCGCGATGGCCACGCGCTGCTGCTGCCCGCCGGAGAGCTGGTTGGGGAAATGGTCCGCCCGCTGGGAGAGCCCGACGATGTCGAGGCTGCGCAACGCCCGCTCATGCAGCTCGCGGGAGTTGAAATGCCGTCGGCCGTAGAGCATCGGGAGCTCCACGTTCTCGCGGGCCGTGGTGCGGGCGAGCAGGTTGAAGCCCTGGAAGACGAACCCGAGCTTCTGATTGCGGAGGTCCGCCAGCTCGTTGCGGTCGAGGCCCGAGACGTCGATGCCGTCGAGGAGGTAACGGCCCTTCGTCGGGCGATCGAGGCAGCCGAGCAGGTTCATCAGCGTCGACTTGCCCGAGCCGCTCGCCCCCATGACGGCGACGAATTCGCCGCGGGGAATCTCGAGGGTCACGCCGCGCACGGCGTGCACCGGAATTTCGCCGGAGTCGTAGACCTTGTGGATTTCCTCCAGCTGGACGACGGCCGCCATGGTGGGATCAGAAGCGACGGCCGCCGGCGAAGGGATTGTTTGGTCGACCGGCCGGGGCGCCGCCGCCGTTCGGCAGCGTGACGCTCGTGATGAGGACGTCGCCTTCCTTGACGCCGTCGAGGATCTCGGACGCGAGACCGTCCGTGATGCCGACCTTGACGGAAACCGCCTCGGGCACGGCATTCGCGTTGCCGCCGGGCAGCCGGTAGACGGTGCGGGTGACCACGGCGTTGGTCCCGGCGCGCCCACCGGCCATCTCGGCGGCCTGGTCGGCGGTGATGACGCCGCGTTCAACCATGAGCTTGCGAATCTGTTCGCGCTGTTCGGGGGTCGGCGGACCGGCGCGGAAGTCGACGCCGACCTCGGCGTTGATGGCGCGAAGCTTCTCGCGTTGCTCCGGGGTCAGGTTGGCAAAGAAACCGCGCATGCCCCCGCCGCCGCGTCCGCCCGCGCCGCCTTCTCCGCCGCCACGGCGGCCCTCGCTCTCGGCGGCCGGCGCCGCCGGCGCGCCTGCTTTCGCTTCCTGGACGGGCCGCCTCACCTCCAGGCCTTCCGGGATCCGGACGCGCAGGGCGGCGTTGGCCACCTTGAGTGCGCGGGGGCGCTCCTGGACGATGATCGAGACGTTGGCGGTCATGCCCGGGCGGAGCTTCAGGTCACGGTTCTCGACGCTGATGATCGTGTCGTAGGTCACGACATTGCTCACGGTCTTCGGGGCGTTTCGGACCTGGGTGACCGTGCCGCGGAAGGTCCGGTTGGGAAACGCATCGGCGGTGAACGTGACCGCCTGGCCGACCTCGACGGCGCCAATGTCGGCCTCGGCGACAGCCGCGGTGATCTGCATCTTCGCCAGGTCATTCGCGATCGTGAAGAGCACCGGCACGTTCATGCTCGCGGCGACGGTCTTGCCGACTTCCGTCTGCTTGGAGATGACGACGCCGTCGATGGGGGAGAAGATCGTGCAGCGCGACAGGTCGACCTTGGCGTTGTCGAGGGCGGCCTGCTTGGTCTGCAGGGTGGACTTGGCCTGCTTGAGCAGCGCCTGCGCCTGGTCGTTTTCCTGGGCGGTGACGAGTTTCTTCTCGAAGAGCTCCTGGGTGCGCTTGGCGTTCAGCTCGTTCAACGTGTAATTGGCGTCGGCGGAGGCGAGATCGGCCTGCGCCTGGCGCACGCGCTGATCATAGGTGGCGGGATCGATCTCGACCAGTTTCTGGCCCGCCTTCACCGGCGTGTTGAAATCGGCGAAGAGCTCCTTGATCTGGCCGGAGATCTGGCTGCCAACGTCGACCGACAGCACCGCATCGAGCGTGCCGGTGGCGGTCACTACCTGGGTGATGTCGCCGCGCGACACGGTGGTCGTCGTGAACTCGGGGGCCTTCGCCTCGGCGGCGGTGCGGCGATAGTAGACAAATCCGGCCGCGCCGGCCGCCAGCACCGCGAGGAGGATGAGGAATTTGACGTAGGATCGCCCGGAGGAAGCCATGGGGGAGGGTGGGAGGGAAAGGTTTTGGGAGGAAATAATACCTTGGCGCTGAACACAAAATGACGGTGGCGCCCGGCGAAAGTTTCAGAAAATCGGCCGCCCGCCCCGGGCCGGCCGCGTCCGGCGCCCTAGAGCTGGTTGTGCGCCTTTTTCAGCGCGCGGGCGACATTGGGCGGCACGAACTTGGAGACGTCGCCGCCGAGCTTGGCGATCTGCTTGACGAGCGAGGAACTGGTATAGCTGTAGGCCTCGGCCGGCATGACGAAGATCGTCTCCACCTCCGGGCGGAGGTGGCGGTTCATCAACGCCATGTTGAATTCAAACTCAAAGTCCGACAGGGCGCGCAGGCCCCGGATGATCGCATGCGCCTTCTGCTTGTGGGCGAACTCGACGAGCAGGCCCTCGAAGCTCACGACGTCGACGTTGGGCAGCCCGTGGAGGTTGGCCTTGATCAGTTCGACCCGCTGTTCGGGCGAAAAGAGCGGTTTTTTCGTGGAGTCGATCGCGACGGAAACGCGCACATGGTCGAAGAGCTTGGCCGCCCGCTCGAGGACATCGAGGTGGCCGTTGGTCAGCGGATCGAAAGTGCCGGGATAGATGCAGATTCTCATGGCGCCGGGAGGAGGATTGCAGGGCCGGAAACGATGGCGAGGACGTTTTGCGTCAAACGCCGGGCTCCGGAGCCCGGCCAGCGGGCGGTGCTTTAGGCCGGAAATTTCACCTTCAGAAGAACCACCGGGATGTAGGAGCCTGCTTGCAGGCGATAGGAGCACGGCAACGCGCATGAATCGCCTGCAAGCAGGCTCCTACACGGTGAGTCGGCGGACTTTGGTCGGTGCATGAACCCCCTCCCAAACCAGTATGAAAACACGCTCTTGGGCGCGGACGGCATGGGCGCTCGCCATCATGGGATTGCCAAGCCGGGGCCGGATGTCTGACTGCGGACCATGCGTTTCACGGTGGCCAACTGGATGACCATTTCCCGGGTGCCGGCGATGTTCGCCATCGTCCTCCTGATGAACCGTGATTTCCAATGGGCGGCGACGATTGCCTTCTGGCTGTTCATCGCCGCGGCGCTGACGGACTGGTTCGACGGCATGATCGCGCGGGCCCGCGGCGAGGTGTCGTCCTTCGGGCGTTTCATGGACGCGGTCGTCGACAAGGTGATGGTGATCGGACTGATGTTCGCGCTGATCGTGGGCCATTTTTACCTCGGCTATGAAAGCGTCGCGCTGCTGCTCCTGCTTTGCATCCTGGGGCGCGAGTTCATGGTGTCCGGCATGCGCATGGCGGCGGCGCTGAAGGGGCAGGTGGTCGAGGCCGACCAGGGCGGCAAGGTGAAGACGTTCGTCCAGCTCAATGCCATCGGCTGGCTGCTCGGCTCGCGCATGATGGCGCAGGATTACGGCGACCTGTTCGCCACCGGCGATCGCTGGATCATCCATGTGATCCAATACGGGGGCATCGGCCTCTTTGTGCTCTCGGTCGTCCTGACGATCACGTCCGGTGTGTCGTATTTCCGCCGGCACGGCCACGTGGTGCTCGAGTGACGCGGACCCCGGATCCCGCCATGAAACTGTCGCAGCCAGGCTGGCCCCGGATGTTGCCGCGGGGAGTGGTGATCGGGTTGGCCACGCTCGGCCCGGTCGGGATGCGGCTGCCGGCGCCGGGCACCTGGGGTTCCGCGGCGGGCGTGCTGTATTTTCTCGCCTGCTTCAGCCGCGTCCGTTGGGAAGTTGCTTTCGCCTGGACGGTGCTGGCCGGTTATCTCGCCGTGGCGTTGTGCGGCGAAGCCGAGCAGCGTCTCGGCCGCAAGGACCCGGGGCAGGTGATCCTCGACGAGTTTGTCGTGATGCCGCTGGTGTTCATGGGCTGGCGGGCGGGTGCCCTGCTGGCGTGGCCGCAATGGGGCGTGGTGCTCGCGGGCTTCGCGCTGTTTCGGCTCTACGACATCCTGAAACCCTTCGGCATTCGCCGGCTGCAATCATGGCCCGGCGGCTGGGGCGTGGTCGTGGACGACGTGGCGGCGGCTTTCGCGGCCTGGGTGACTTTGCACGTGCTGGCCGCCCTGTGGGCGTGGCGTTAGCCGGTCACCGGGTCGCGCCCGGGTCCGCCCCGTTCCGGCGCGCCAGCCAGCGCTGGAAACTGAATTCGGCGCGCACCTTGCCGCCGCTGTCGACGCGCAAGCCATCCGGCCCGTCGGCCACTTTCACGCTGACGCCCACCAGCCAACGCGTATCCGAATAAAAGGTGTAGCGCCGCGGCAGGTTCCACGCAAAGCCCGGCCGGATATAGGCGAACTGCTTGTTGCCGCGGCCGACCAGCGAGGTCGTCTGGAAGCCGACCTCCAGCGTGTAGTGAAAAGGAAAGCGATCGAGCACGAAGCCGGTGCCGAAGAGGAGATTGCTCGAATGCGGTTCATTGAGTTGGAACATTCCCCGCACGCTGGACTTCTCCATGTGGTCGTAGGTGGTGCTCGCAAAATATTGCAGGCCGGCGAATTTCCGGCTCTGGCGCCCGATGACGATGTAGGGGGCGTAGTGATCGTAGCCGTCGGTCATCTCGAGCGGCGGATGGCCGGTCGGAATGTTGACGTTGAGCCCGATGCTGGCGTCGTAATCGGGTTTTAGCCAGCGCAGGAAGGCATATTTCGCGCCGAACTGCACATCGCCCACGCCATTGCCGCTGGAACCCTGCCTGAGGCCATGGTCAAAGAACGGGTCGACCATCGCGCTGAATTCGACGTGATCGTTGACGCCCAGCCGCGCCCCGACCGGCACGCGGATGTACGAACGCCGGGTGAAGTCGCCGAGGTGCGGATGTATGATGATTTTGATGCGGCCCTTCGCCTCCGTCCACGGCAGGTCCGTGTCGAAGATGCCATTGACCTTGTCCAGACGCTCATCCTCGGGCGGCGGGGCAAAAGGCTTGGGCGCGTCGGCGGCGCGCAGCAGGGGAGCGAGCGCGAGGCTGGCGGCGAGAAGTAGGGCCGTGCCGAGCCGGGAGGCAGGGCGGCCGGAAGGTGGGGACTTCGGGTGACGCAAGGTGTTCGCAGCACCGACACGCCGGGCGAAGATGGGTTGCAGCAATAAAGTCGAAAGCGCGGGGCGCGGGAAAATTCCCGGTCCCGGTAGTGGGTGGCGGCCCAAGGTCGTAAGTCGATCCAGGCCGCGGGTGGGTTTCAACGGGGTTTGCCGCCAAACCAGCGCCGCAGGCTGAACTCGCCGCGGATCTTGCCGCCGCTGTCGATGCGCGTGCCGTCCGGGCCTTCGGTGACCTTGAAGCTGAAACCGACCAGCCAGCGACCGTGGGAATCAAAGGTGAAGCGTCGCGGGATGTCCCACGCGAAACCCGGGCGGATGTAGACGAATTGCTTGTTGTCGCGGCCGATCACGGACGTGGTCTGGTAACCGGTCTCGAGCGTGTAATGATATGGGTAGCGATCGAGGACGAAGCCGGTGCCGAAAGTCACGTTCGAGCTGTGCGGGTCGTTTTTCCGAAAGGTGCCGGCGACATGCGACTTGTCCATGTAGTCGAGGACGGTGCTGGCAAAGTACTTGAGGCCCTCGATCCGCGGACTCTGGCGGGCGATCACGAAGTAGGGCGCGTAATGGTTGTATCCGTCCGTCATGTCGAGCGGTGGATGGTCGACCGGAAACCGCAGGTTGGCGCCGACGCTGGCGTCGTAATCGGGCTTGAGCCAGTGAAGAAAGGCGTACTTGCCGCCGAGTTCCACGTCGCCGAAGCCGTTGCCGGGCGAGCCGCGGCGCAGGCCGTGTTCGAAGTAAGGCTCGACGGTCGCGCTGAGCTCCACGTGGTCGTTGACGCCCCAGCGGACACCGACCGGCACGCGGATGTACGGGCGCCGGGTGAGGTCGCCGACGTGCGGGTGGACAATCAGCCGGATGCGCCCCTTCTTTTCGGTCTTGGGCAGGTCCGTGTCGAAGATGCCGCTGACCTTCTGCAGGGCCTGGTCCTCGGGCGGCGGATTGGGGCGGGGTGCCTCCTGGGCGCGCGCCATGAAAGGCAGGAAAAATGCAGCCAGAAGAAGACCCGCGGGAATCCGCGGTGGGTGTGTGCTCATCGGTGGGGCCGTGATGGTGGGCGGCGGGGAGCCGCAGGGACAGCAAACCGCCGGGGATATTTCACCGATATTCTCCGCGCGGGGTGAAGCGAGTTTTTTCCGGCGCAGCGTCGGCCCGCGCCTATGGCAACAGCTGGAGATTCTCCAACGGCAGCCGCACCAGCAGGCCCTGTTGGAGCACATCGACGGCGACGATGATGCCGCGGGGGTTGACGGGATCGTCAACGTAGCCTTCGAGGCCGTGCAACGGCCCGCCCAGGACGCGCACATGGGTGCCTTTGCGCACGAGCGGGTGCAGCGCCGCCTCGAGGCCCGACGCGCAGACGGTCTTCACGTCCTCGAGCTGGCGAAGGAACACGGCCTCGTTTTCGACCGGCAGCGCGCGGACCAGCAGGTCCTGCTGGTAGATCTGGTTTTTCCGCTGCGGCTCCAGGCGGGCGAACACGTACCCGGGAAAGAGCGGCTTGGTGAAGGTCTTCGTCTGCGTCCCGTAGCGTCGCACGCTCCGGATGAGCGCCAGGTAATGCGGGAAGCGCTCGCGCTCGAGGAGGGCGGCAAATTTCTTTTCGCTGCGCGGCTTGGTATGGCACACGAACCAGCGCGGTTCGGCAAAGTCGGGAAGGTGTTGGCCCATGCGGATCGGGGTTCATCCCCGGCAGAAAAGAGGTCCGGCGTAAAGCGCGGCCTCCTTAAATCTTTGCGAGCAGGCGCAGCGCCTCGACATAACCCGGGAAACCCTTGCCGGATATCATGGCGATGCAGGCGCCCGCCGTCATCGAATGCCGGCGGAATTTCTCCCGCCGCTTGATGTCGGAAATGTGCACCTCGACCGCGGGCAGGTCGGACGCCGCCAGCGCGTCCCGCAGGGCGATGCTCGTGTGGGAGTACGCGCCGAAGTTGACGATGAAGGCCTCGATGCCGCGGTCGGTCAGCGCGTGGATCTTGTCGACCAGGGCGCCCTCATGGGCGGACTGGAAGAAGACAACGGTGAAGCCCAGGCGCCGGGCCTCGGCGCGGATGAGTTTTTCCAGGTCGGCAAGCGTGGCGCGGCCGTAGATTTCCGGCTGGCGCCGGCCGAGTCGGTCGAGGTTGGGACCGTGGAGGATGGCGATCTTCACAGGGGGTTCTCCGTTTCGATGAATTCCCAGGGCAGGTGGAACTTTCGTGCCAGTTCGGCGGCGAGCGCCTTCACGCCATGGACCTCGGTGGCATAGTGCCCGCAGCAGATCAGGTTGAGCCGGTGCTCCTGCGCGTAGTTGAACCATTCCTCGCGCAACTCGCCGGTGACCAGGGTGTCGACGCCGGCGGCCGAGAGTTGCGGGACGGCGCTGTTGCCGCTGCCGCTGCAGAAGGCGACCTGTTTCGGAACGGCGACGCCGCAGTCGACGGCGACCACGCGCGGGTAAAGCTCTTCCAGGCGGGCGCACAGCTGCGAGCGCTTCAGCTTGTTCGGCGCGATCCAGCCGATGGGCTCGTCCTCGTGGAACAGGAACGGGCGGCGCGGCTTCAGGCCGAGCTGGCGCGCGAGCAGCACGTTGTTGCCGATCTCCTCGTGGGCGTCGAGCGGCAGGTGGCTCGAGTAGACGGCGCAGTTGCCGCGCACCAGGGCGGCGAAGCGGCCGTAGACCGGCCCGGTGAGCGGCTGCACGCCGCCCCAGAACAGGCCGTGGTGGACGATGAGGAAGTCGATGCCGCGCCCGACCGCCTGCTCGAAGGGCACGAGCCCGGCGTCGACCGCGGCGCCGATGCGGGTCACCCGGCCGTCGTTGGCGACCTGCAGTCCGTTGTGCGCGCCGGGAAAATCCTTGAAGGCGGCGCGGCGGGTGCGCTTCTCGCAGAAGTCGACGAGTTGCTGGAGCGAAGCCATCGGCAGAGGTTGAGCCGCGGCCCGGGCGCGTGCAAGCCGGGGCTGCGCCGGCGCGCGCGGCGTTTACGGATTGCCTCGCGGCGGGCGCCTTCCAGCTTGAGGCCATGGCAGAAGGCCTCAACCCCATCGAACTGATCGCCGGGGCGACCGAGCAGTTCTCCCACCGTCCCAGCTGGGATGAATATTTCATGGCCACGGCCAAGCTCATCGCCTCGCGGTCGAACTGCGAGCGGCTGAACGTCGGGTGCGTGATCGTCACCGGCGGCACCCGCAAGAACCGCCTGGTCGCGGCCGGCTACAACGGCTTCCTCCCGGGCACGCCCCACGTCTCGCGCGTGCGCGACGGCCACGAGCAGGCCACCGTGCACGCGGAGCAGAACGCCATCGCCGACGCCGCGCGGCGGGGCTCGAGTGTCGAGGGCTGCGTGGCCTACGTGACGCATTTCCCGTGCATCAATTGCGCCAAGATCCTCGCGGCCTCGGGCATTGCGGAGGTCAAATACCACCAGGATTACCAGAACGACCCGCTGGTCGGGCCGGTCCTGGGCGACGCGGGCGTCAAGCTCAGCAAACTTTGACGGCACTCCCGGCGCCGGAAACGGTCTCAATTTCAGCCATGCGCGAACGTCGGACAGCGCGAAAGCCCCAGAGCCTCGCCGGCCAGCTGCTTCTCGCGCACCCGGCGATGCGCGACCCGAACTTCCGGCGTACCGTGGTGCTGGTTTCCGCCCATGGCGAGGAGGGGGCGATGGGGGTGGTGCTCAATCGCCCGCTCGGCCGCCAGCTGGCGGAGATCAACCAGGAATTCGCGCTCGGGCCGCTCGCGGGCGTGCCGCTCTACAACGGCGGCCCGGTGTCGCCCGACCAGCTGATCATCGTCTCCTGGCAGTGGATCGAGGAGGAAGGCGCCTTCCAGCTGCAGTTCGGCCTGGACCCGGAGAAGGCGGCCGAGTTGGTCGGCCGGCCCGACACCGTGCTGCGGGCGTTTCTCGGCTACTCGGGCTGGGGCCGGGGCCAGTTGGAAAACGAAATGAAGCAGGACACCTGGTTCGTGACGGCGGTCGAGGGTGACAAACTGGAAAATACCGACGGCATCGCGCTCTGGCGCAGCATGCTCGGCTCGCTGGGCCCCGAGTTGCGGCTCATTGTCGACGAGCCCGAGGACCCCACCGTAAACTAGTCCGGCGGAAGCTTTAGACGCCCGGTGGGCGCCGGCGGACGGCCGTGGCGCGCGCGCCAAAGAAATAGCTTTGACAGGGTCAGTACCGACCATCTTCTTTCCTCGCTTTTATGAAAGTAGTTTCCTCCATCAAATCTGCGAAGATGCGTCACCCGGCCTGCCAGGTTGTTCGCCGCAAGGGTCGCATTTACGTCATCAACAAGGTCGAGCCGCGTTACAAGGCGCGCCAAGGCTGAGCCGGACTTTTCCCACCGTGAAGACCCAAGGCCATCCCTCTCTCAACAACGTCTGCTTCCTCGACATCGGCACGGGGAAGCGATTCCTCACGCGTTCCACGATGAAGTCCGCCCGCACCGAGAAGATCGACGGGAAGGACTACTTTGTGATCCTGCGCGACGTCACGATGGACTCGCACCCCGCCTACACGGGCGAGAAGCGCCTCGTCGACACCGCCGGCCGGGTCGAGAAGTTCACCACGAAGTTCAAGCGCGCGACGAAGGTGAAATAAGGCCGGCTCCGGCCCGCCACCGCCGAAGCCCTCCCCGCGGAGGGCTTTTTTGTGGGCACCGGCGGCCGCGTGCCCGAGGCGCCCGGTGGCCGGGCCGCAGCGGGTGCCTGGAGGCATGACTCGAATCCGCGTCACCGCCGGCAAAAAGCCTTTCCTCGCGCACGGGCCTGTGTTTCGTGACAAGCCTCTGCCATGCGAATTCGCGCCTTCCAGGGTCTCGTGCCTGTTCCCGCCCGCGCGCCGGCTGTCGCCTGCGTGCCCTACGACGTGGTCGACGCCGCGGAAGCGGCGGCCCTCGCGGCCGGCCGGCCGGAGAGCCTCCTACATGTCGATCGAGCGGAGATCGACCTGCCGGCGGGCACCGACCCGTACAGTGACGCGGTCTACGCGAAAGCCCGGGATAATTTTCTCCGGCTGCAGGATGACGGCTTGCTGGTAACCGAAGCGGGCCCGAGTCTTTACCTGTACCAGCAGCAGATGGGCACGCACGTGCAGCGCGGGCTCGTGGCGCTGTGCCACGTCGACGACTACGATGCCGGGCTCATCAAGAAGCATGAGAAGACGCGCAAGGACAAGGAGGACGACCGCACGCGGCTCATCGACACCCTGGGCGCCAACACCGGGCCAATTTTCCTGACCTACCGCGACGAACCGGCGGTCTCCGCGCTGGTGGCGGCGGCGGTGCGCGAGCGGCCGCAGCACGATTTCACGGCCCCCGATGGGATCCGCCACACCGTCTGGCGGATCGCCGGCGGGGCCGAATTGATCGCGGCCTTCGCGCGCGTGCCGGTGACCTACATCGCCGACGGTCACCACCGGGCGGCGAGCGCGGCGCGGGTGGCGCGGCGGCGCCGCGAGCGGAACCCGGCTCACACCGGCAACGAGGACTACAACTGGTTCCTGTGCGTGATTTTCCCGGCCAGCGAGCTGAAGATCCTGCCGTACAACCGGCACGTCGCGGACCTGAACGGGCTCACGCCGGACGAGTTCCTGGCGAAGGTGAAGGCGGTCTTCGGGCTGGAGCCGGACGCCGCGCCGGCGCCGAGCGCCGTGGGCCGGGTCAGCATGTATCTGGGCGGCAAATGGCATGGCCTGCGTTGCCCCGTCGATCCGCAGGCGGATCCCGTCGGGCGCCTCGATGTCAGCGTGCTGCAGGACAAGCTGCTGGCGCCGGTGCTCGGCATCGACGATCCGCGGACGAGCAAGCGCATCGATTTCATCGGCGGCATTCGCGGGACGGACGAGCTCGCGCGGCGGGTCGACCGGCAGGGCGGGGTGGCGTTCTCGCTCTATCCGGTGACCATCGCGCAACTCATGGACATTGCCGACGCGGGGCAGATCATGCCGCCGAAAAGCACGTGGTTCGAGCCGAAGCTCCGCTCGGGGCTGTTCATCCACACTTTCTGATTCATGACGCGGGATTGACGCGCCGCGGGTTTGGGACGTTATCAACGCGTGGACGGCGCCGGGTGAGACCTGGCGCCCCGTCCCGCCGCCCTCATGCCGCGCTTGTTGATCATATTCCTGTTGCTGGCCCTTCCCGCGCTGGGAGCGATGGGTGCCGGGGGCGCATTTCCCCGCGAATTGTCGTCGTATGCCGATCCCGCCGGCGCCGGGATCGGGGAGATCCTGCGGGCCCGCGCCGCCGCCGAACCCTTCAATGTGGTGGCCACCGCGATCTTCCTGCTGGCCGTCCTGCATACCTTCGCCACGGCCCGGATCCGGCACTGGGCGCATGCGGTGGAGCAGCGTCATCGCAGCGCGCTGGCGCAGCGAAGCCCGACCGATGCCGACGACGACGGCCGGCCGGATGAGGTGAGTTTTCCCGGCCAGATCCTGCACTTCTTCAGCGAAGTGGAAGCGGTGTTCGGCATCTGGGCCGTGGTGCTCGGCGCGGCCATCGTCTGGTTCAAGGGCCTCGAGACGTCGGTGCAATACATCGGCACGAAGGTGAATTTCACCGAGCCGGTGTTTGTCGTGATCATCATGGCGCTGGCGTCGACGCGCCCGGTGATGCGCTTGGCCGAGCAGTGCCTGCGGCTGGTCGCGGCGCTGGGCGGCGGCCGGCCGGTGGCCTGGTGGTTTTCGATCCTGACGGTGGCGCCGGTGCTGGGTTCGTTCATCACCGAACCCGCGGCAATGACGATCGCGGCGCTGCTGCTGGCGAAACAGTTCTACGCGCTGCAACCCAGCCTGCGGCTCCGCTACGCGACGATCGGGCTGCTGTTCGTGAATGTGTCGATCGGCGGCACGCTCACGCATTTCGCGGCGCCGCCCGTGTTGATGGTGGCCCATGCCTGGGGCTGGGACATGGCATACATGTTCACGCACTTCGGGTGGCATGCGGTGACCGGGATCCTGGTTTCGAATTGCTGCTATTTCCTGCTCTTCCGGCGAGAGCTGCTCGCGCTGCGAGCCGCCGGGGGGGAAGCCGGCGCGGGCGGACCGATCCCGGCGTGGGTCACCCTGGTGCACCTCGGCTTTCTGGCTTTCACCGTGTGGATGGCGCATTTCCCGGTGATGTTCGTCGGCGCGTTCCTGTTCTACCTGGCGTTTGCGCAGGCGACCGCGCACCACCAGGACCGGATGGATCTGCGCGGCCCGCTGCTGGTCGGGTTTTTCCTGGCCGGCCTCGTGATCCATGGCGGGTTGCAGGCGTGGTGGATCCAGCCGGTGCTCGGGAGCCTGGGCGAGCTGCCACTGTATTTCGGCGCCACCGTGCTGACGGCGTTCAACGACAACGCCCTGATCACTTACCTGTCGACGCTCGTGCCGGGCTTCACCGAGCCGTTGAAATTTGCCGTCGTGGCCGGGGCGGTGACGGGCGGCGGCCTGACGGTGATCGCCAATGCGCCGAATCCGGCCGGCCAGTCGATCCTGCAGCGCTATTTTCCCGACGGCGTGTCGCCGGGCGGGCTGCTGCTGGGTGCGCTGGGACCCACGATCATCGTGGTGATCTCATTCCTGGTGATTTAAGGGGGACGGCGGCCCGCCGCCCGTGTAGGGCCGGACCTCGGTCCGGCCGCACGATCCGGCTGCACGCAGGTGCAGCCCTGCGAGCCCCCCAACGGGCGCTGCAACACTGCGCCCCTGCGAAACCATATGACCGAATCAATCCCTAGACCTTCGTCCAGCGCTGGAGCTCGATGATGTTGCCCTCGGGATCGCGGGCATAAACGACCTCCAGCTGGCCGAGGCCCGGATAATCGTGCCGGACCAGGTCGCCCCCGGCGGAGCCGCCCGCGGCGCGGACGGCCGCGAGCGCCGCGGCGACATCCGGGACGGCGAAGGCGATGTGGGCAAATCCCGGCTGGTTCGCCTGCGGCGCCGGTGCGGCCGGCATGGCGTCGTAGCTGAAGATCTCGAGGGTCGGTCCGCCGGGACCGTGTCCCGGCAGCAGCAGGTGGATGCCGCGGAGGTGCGCCCCGTCGAGGCCGGTGACGCGATCAAGCCAAGCGCCGCGCAAGTCGCGTTCCGGCGACGCCGGGGTGCAGCCGAACACCTCCTGGTAAAAGCGAGCGAGGCGCCGCCAGTCGCGCGCCACCAGGTTGGTATGGCCATAGCGCGCCGGAATGGTCATGCGCAGGGTCGGGGCGGGTGATTTACGGGAAAAGGCCGCGGGTCGACTTGGCTTCGGATACCCGCGAGATGCCGAGCACCAGCGCGGCCGTGCGCCGGCTGCACTTGTACTTCTTCTTGGTCTCGTCGACCGACGCCTTGGCCTTGGCGAGCATCCGGTAGAGTTTGTCGAACACCTCGCCCTTGGTCCAATAGTAGTTCTGCAGGTTCTGCAGCCACTCGAAGTAGGAGACGATGACGCCGCCGGAGTTGCAGAGGACGTCGGGGATGACCTCGATGTCACCGCGCTGCTCAAGGATGACGTCGGCCGCGTTGGTCGTCGGGCCGTTGGCACCCTCGGCGAGGAGCCGGCACTTGAGCTTGCCGGCATTCTTCTCGGTGATGGTGCGTTCCAGGGCGGCCGGGACCAGGACGGTGCAGGGCAACTCGAGCAGCTGCTCGTTGGTGACCGCTTCGCCGCCCGGGAACCCCTGGAGGGTCTTGTTCTTCGCGACGTATTCCTGCGCGGCCTTGAGATCGATGCCCTTCGGGTTGTGGATGCCGCCGGTGTAATCCGAGATGCCGACAATCTCCGCGCCCCATTGGTAGAGCGCCAGGGCGGCCTCGCTGCCGACATTGCCGAAGCCCTGGATCACGACGGTGGTTTTCTCGGGCGTGACCCCAATGTCCTGCAGGTAGGACTTCACAAACCACGCCACGCCTTCGCCGGTCGCCTCGCGGCGCCCGAGGGAGCCGCCGATGGCGATGGGTTTGCCGGTGATGACGCCGGGGTCGAAATGCCCCACATGGTTTGAATAGGTGTCCATCATCCAGGCCATGACCTGTTCGTTGGTCCCGACATCGGGCGCCGGGATGTCGACGTTCGGCCCAATGAAGGGAAGGATTTCCTGCATGTAGCGTCGCGACAGGCGCTCGAGTTCCGTCGGGGAGAGCTGGCGGGTGTCGACCACCACGCCACCCTTGCCACCGCCATAGGGCAGGCCAACGAGCGAGCATTTCCAGCTCATCCACATCGCCAGGGCCGCGACTTCGCCGAGGGTGACATCGTGGTGGAACCGAATGCCGCCCTTGGCCGGGCCGGTGGAGAGGTTGTGCTGGACCCGGTAGCCCTCGAAGATTTCGACCCGGCCGTCGTCCATGCGCACGGGCATCGAGACCACGACGCACCGCCGCGGGCGCTTCGTGCGCTCGCGGAGCGCCTGATCCATGCCGAGGATGTCGGCGGCGATATCGAATTGGCGGCACGCCTGCTGGTACACGGGCGAGCTGTAAATGGTGTTTTGAAGGGACATGGGGTTGCCGGCCGGGCCGGCGATGAGTTCCGCCCAGCTTGGCTCCGTGACTTGGGATTAGCAATTTGCTTCCTTTACGCCGAAAGGTTGAAAGAACCTGCCTGCGACGTCCTCTCGTCGGCATAATACATGGATCCCTCGACACGGCTATTCTGGTGGTTGGTGCAGAGGCTCTTGTTGGGCCTGCTCCTGGCGGGCGTCCTGTTTGGGGCCCTCGGCTGGTGGACCTGGCGGCAGGACGCCGCCGACTTTGCCACCCGGCGCCAGGCGCGGCTGAACGGCATTACGGCGGAAATCTCCCGGCTCCAGGCGGCGCAGGCCGACACGGAGGCGAGGGCGGCGGCGACCCGGGTGGAGATTGCCGCCCGCAAGAGCCGCGCGGCCCAGGCGGAGCGGGTCGTGCGGGAACTGGAGGACCTCAACGGCGGGCTGAGCCGGTTGACCACCTCGTCGGAACAGCGGGCCGAGAATGACGAACGGCTGGCGCGCATGCGCCAGATGCAGTCCGATTCGCTCAAGAAGGCGGTCGAGCTCGAACAGGCCGCCGTGCGCCTCCAGTGGGAGAAGGACGGCATCGAGATCGCGCTCGAGCGCCAGCAGCGGGAACTGGCCGCCACGCAGGCGGATCGCTCGCCGGCGTGGCATTGCGCGCGGGTGGTGTGGAGCCGGCACGGCACCTGGGTGCTGCTCGTCAGCGCCCTCGCCGCCATCGTGCCGCTCTTCCTGCGCCGGAGCCTGCGGTCGTAGCCGCCGGACGCCGGCGTTGGCGAACAGGAGTTGCCGAATCAGCCCGGGTGGGTAGGGAGGGGGGATGCTTTTCAAGTTGCGCTCGGACTACCAGCCGACCGGCGACCAGCCCGAGGCGATCCGGACGCTGGTGCAATCGCTGCGCGCCGGCCACCGGCACCAGACGCTGCTCGGGGTCACCGGCTCGGGCAAGACGTTCACCATGGCCAACGTCATCGCGCAACTCGACCGGCCGGCGTTGATCATCTCGCACAACAAGACCCTCGCGGCCCAGCTCTATTCGGAATTCAAGGCCTTCTTCCCCGAGAACGCCGTCGAATACTTCGTCAGTTACTACGACTACTACCAGCCGGAAGCCTACGTGCCGACGAGCGACACCTTCATCGAGAAGGACTCGTCCATCAACGAGGAGCTGGAGCGCCTGCGCATCTCGACCACCAGCTCGCTCATCAGCCGGCGCGACGTGATCGTGGTGGCGAGCGTGTCGTGCATCTATGGCCTTGGTTCGCCGGAGGACTTCTCGGCGATGCGAATTCCGCTGCGGCAGGGGCAGTCGCTCAACCGCAACAAGTTTCTCGAGCGGCTCGTGGAGGGTCTCTACGAGCGCAACGACTACGACCTGAAGCGCGGCGCCTTCCGGGTGCGCGGCGACGTCGTGGACGTCATGCCGGCGTACCTCGAGCACGGGTTGCGCGTCGAGTTCTTTGGCGACGAGCTGGAGAGCCTGACGGAATTCGAGCCGGTGAGCGGCGCCGTCCTGCGCAAGACGGACCAATTCGACCTCTACCCGGCCAACCAGTATGTCACCACCCGCGGCCGGCTGGACCAGGCGATCGCCGGCATCAAGGCGGAACTCGAGCAGCGCGTCGCCTATTTCGAAGCCAGCCAAAAATACCTCGAGGCCCAGCGGGTCCGGATGCGCACCAACTATGATCTCGAGATGCTGCAGGAAATGGGTTTCTGCAGCGGGATCGAGAATTACTCGCTGCACCTCACGGGGCGCAAGCCGGGGGACCGCCCCTTCTGCCTGATCGATTTCTTCCCGCGGGATTTCCTGACCCTGATCGACGAGAGCCATGTCACGATCCCGCAGATCGGCGGCATGTACAACGGGGACATCGCGCGCAAGAAGACGCTCGTGGATTTCGGCTTCCGGCTGCCTTCGGCGCTCGACAACCGGCCGCAGAGTTTCGCCGAATTCCAGTCCATCACCGGCCAGACGGTGTACGTCTCGGCAACGCCGGCGCGCTTCGAGCTGGATCTGTCCGCCGTCGTGGCCGAACAGGTGATCCGCCCGACCGGCCTGCTCGATCCCGAGATCGTGCTGCGGCCGACCAAGGGCCAGGTGGAGGACCTCATCGGCGAGGTGCGGCTGGCGGCGGCGCGCGGCGAGCGCGTGCTCGTGACGACGCTTACGAAGCGCCTGTCCGAAGACCTGACCACCTACCTGCGCGAGTCGAAGATCCGGGTCGAGTACCTGCACTCGGACATCGACGCCCTCGAACGCGTCGAGATCCTCCGCAACCTGCGCCAGGGGAATTTCGACGTGCTCATCGGGATCAACCTGCTGCGCGAGGGACTCGACCTGCCCGAGGTGGCGCTGGTCGCGATCCTTGACGCGGACAAGGAGGGATTCCTCCGCAGTGAAACCAGCTTGATGCAGACCGCTGGCCGGGCGGCGCGGCACGAGCGCGGCCGGGTGATCTTTTATGCCGACGAGGTGACCGGTTCGATCCGGCGGACGAGGGAGGAGGTGGCGCGCCGCCGGGAGAAGCAGCTCGCCTACAACGCGGCCCACGGCATCACGCCCCGCAGCGTCAAGCGCGGCGTCCAGGCCAGCCTCCACGTCTACGACGGCGCGAATCGCGAACGCGAACTGGCGGTCGCCGAGAGCGTCGATGACGTGGCGGCGGTGATGGCCGAACTGGAGGAGGAAATGCAGGCGGCGGCCGACAAACTCGAGTTCGAGCGCGCCGCGCTCCTGCGCGACCAGATCAATTCCCTGAAGAAGGGCGGGGCGAAGGCGCCGGCCCGGGGACGAGTCACGGAGGCAGCCGGCAAGCGACGCCGGCGCTAGTTCAGTCTCCCTTGGGTTGCTTCTGGCCCCGCCGCTGGAGGTTGCGGATCGCCTCCTGCGCCTCGCCCGATTCCGGGTTGCTCGACGCCAGGTCTTCCTTGCGAACGCGGACCGGGATGTTCGACCCGGTGGGATAATAATAGACGTACTCGGCTTCCTTCTTGTCCTTCGGCCTGGCCGGTTCCTGTTTGCCGGCGGTGGCGCAGCCAGCGAGCAACGCAACAGCGAGGAGGCAGGAGTGAAGGGGGAGCCGGTGCACGCGGGCAAGCTGGCCGGCCGCGGATCGTGGTCAATCGGTTCACGACCACCCGGGAGGACGGCGGGACGAAGAGCGAAATCGACCGGCCAGTCGCCTCAATGGCGTCGTCGTCGCCGGATCGCGGTGAAAAGCGACCGCCGGCGGCGGCTAGTTGTTCTTGGGCAACCGCTGGCTTTGCTGCTGATCCTGCAGGGCGCGCAGGGCCTGTTGGTCGCCGGCTGTCTGCGATTCGCTCGTCGGCAGCAGGTCCGCGCGGATTCGCACGGGAATGTGCGTGCCTGTCGGCATGTAATAGACGTATTCCGGCTCCTTCTGGTCCTTTGGCTTGGCCGTTTCCTTTTTCGACGTGGCGCAGCTGGCGCACGCCAGCACGACCATGGCAAACAGTGCGATTTGGCTTCGGGGCATGCGCGCAGGCTGGTCGGGATCGCAGCCGTGTCAACCCGCACAGGTTCGGGAACGGGCCAATCTGAACGCCATGTCGCGTTGCCTGGCTGAGGCGCTCTGGCCGGGCCACGCCTTTCGCCCGGGGGACCCGGGCGGCGAAGGACTACTCGGCCGGGGGATCGTCCCGCCGGTCCTGCCGGCACTCGCCCATGACCCGCAGCCAGATTTCCCGCAGGTCGAAGAGGCGGGGCATGGCGTAATCGCGAAAACGAAGCGCGATCGCGCATTTGGTCACGTCCGGCTGGCTGAGCCGGGCCAGCGTGAGATTCAGCTCCCGGTGGGCGTGCTTGAAGAGGCAGATCGCGAGCGTGTAGTCGCCCATCTCGAGGGCCTGGACGGCTTGCAGCACCTGCTCGTACCCGCGGTAGAGGGACGCCAGCAGCGTGATGCCGAGCGCCGCCGGGACCTTGTCGGGCTGGCAGGCCAGGCGCTCCCAAGGAGCGATCATGCTGATGTAGAGGGCGCGCGACGCGATGTACACCGGGTTGCGGTGCATGGTGTAGGGATCCCAGTCGCCTTCGAAGGCTTCCTCGGCCTCGGCTTCGTCCTCCGGCAATTCCTTCGCGGCTCCGGCGGGCTCGTCGGACATTTCCCAACCCATGCGGCGCGCGACCTCGTCGATGCGGTCGGAGACGTCGATCAGCTGGTCGTATTCCCGCAGGTAATCCTGAACGGCGATTTCCTGTTGGCCGAGGTATCGCATCCAGTCTGTCTCGGTCCAGGATAACTCCCCGCGATCTTCCCAATCATTGTCGAACAGCCCGTCAGAATCAGGATTCGTCATGTAATGAATGACACCTTGTGGCGTCTGCCCGGACAGTGAGCGGGCGGGCAGGTCTGGCAAACCAAATTCTCGTCCAAACCAGGGTAGAGGTTGAGGTTGAATCGCGCCGGCGGACGGCTTTGGTGGCGCCATGGCGGAAGTCCATCATGCCAAGGCATATTTCAGCGGACACGTCCAGGGCGTGGGCTTCCGCTACCAGACGCTGCAGGTGGCGCGAGAGTACGAAGTGGCGGGATGGGTCCAGAATCTACCGGACGGCCGGGTATTGCTGGAAGCGGAGGGCCGCCTGGAGGAGCTGCGAGCCTTTGTCGGCGCCGTGCAGGAACGGATGGCGGGGCTGATCCGCAGCACGGAGGTCACCGAGACGAGGCGGGAAGGCGAGTTCCAGGGATTTGGGATCAGGTGAAAAGGAATGGCGCCAGCCCCTGGGCCTTGGAATTCGCCGGTTTCGCGAAGTGGTACCCAATCGGCTGGCTGGGAGCCGGGCGGCGGACGGCGGTGGCCGGACTGACGCTGCAGCTCGCGCCCGGGCAAGTGCTGGGGATCCTCGGCCCGAACGGCTCCGGCAAGAGCACGGTCCTGAAGGCGCTTGCCGGTCTCATCCGGGCCTCGGCGGGTTCTTGTCGCATCTTCGGCCACGAGGCCGGCTCGGACGCCGCGCGGGCGCGGGTAGGTTACCTGCCGGAATCGCCGCGATTCCCGCCGCTCCTGACCGCGCGCGAAGTGCTCGCGTTTTGTGCCGGCCTGAGCGGCTTCGCTGGGTTCCACCGGGAACTGCGTGTGCAGCAGATGCTGCACTGGAGCGGCCTGGTGGAGGTGGCGGACCGGCCGATCGGCGGATATTCCAAAGGCATGGTCCAGCGCCTCGGCGTGGCGCAGGCGATCTTGCACGACCCGGACCTCGTGTTGCTCGACGAGCCGGCCGACGGGCTCGATCCGGTCGCCCGCTTGGGGCTCAATCAGTTGCTCTGCGACCTCGCGGCACATGGCCGGACGATCGTCGTTGCCTCCCATTTGCTGGCCCAGGCCGATTCGATTTGCGATCGCATCGCCCTCCTCGGCGCGGGGCGGCTGCTCGCGGAAGGCACGCCGGCCGAGCTGCTCGGGCGCGAGTCCACCGCCGTGGAACCAACGCCGCTGGAGAAACTCTTCCTCGAGCGATTTGCCGCGCATGCCTGAGGCGACGCACAATGGCTGGCGGGCCGGATGGAGGCGAACCGGACTGGTGGCGCGCCATACGCTGACCATCGCGTTCCGACTCCGCCTCGCGCTGCTGCTGGGCGTGACGGGCGCGGGACTGATTGCCGGGTCGTGGGAGCTGCGGACCTTCAACTTCGGCCAGCTCGAGGTGAAGTTCCTGGGCGACTTCGGCCTCGGCGTGATCGGTTTGTTCGGATCGTTGCTGGCGGTCTTGGCGACGACGCACCTGTTTTTCGACGCGTTGGGCCACGGGGCCGCGCCCATGGTCCTCGTGCGGCCGGTCCGGCGCTGGGAATACGTCTGTGGAATCCACGGCGGCGTCGCGACGCTGCTCGCCGGGTTCGTCACGTTCTTGTCGGCCGTGCTGGCGGCGGTCATCCTCACGCGCGACGGGGCCTGGTCCCGACCACACCTGCCCGTGACGGTATTGCTTCAAGCGGCTGGCGTGACCTGGCTGAAGCTCGTGCTCATCGCAGCGATGGCGCTGTTCGTGTGCAGTTTCACGTCATCCGCCCTGTTTGCGAGTTGCGCGAGCCTGATGCTGGTGCTCGCGGCGCAGCTGCGGCGGTTCGCGCCGGAGCACGGCGCCGCCCGGTTGCTGCGGGCGTGGCCTGATCTGGGGATCCTGGATGCCGGCGAACTGCTGGCGGGAGGGCGAGCGGCCGGTGCACCCTGGCTGGCGGGTCTGACGCTCTATTGGGCGGCCTACATTGTGCTGTTCGACGAACTGAGCTCCCATGTCTTTCGCCGCCGCGAGTGCTAGGGTGGGCCGGGCGGGCGTCGTCCTCGTCGTGCTCGCGAGTGGCGCCGCATTGTTGCGACCATGGGAGAGGCTGCTGGCGTGCGGCGAAAGCCCGGCCGAAGTGGCCGGTGCACTCACCGGCTTGGTCGGATCAAGCCGTTTGCTCGGGGTGTTGGGCGGATTCAAGGCGGTCGTCGCCGGCGGCTGCTGGCTCGAGGCGGACCTCGCATGGGAGCGCCGCGATCCGATCGCCACCCGCGCCCTGATCGAGCTGACGGTCGCGGTGGACAGCCGGCCGCTCTATTTCTGGCTGAACGGCGCCCGCATCCTCGCCTACGACCTGCCGGTATGGTGCACCGATCCCAACGCGCCGGCCGCCGTTCGGCGCCGCGATCGCATCATCGCGGCGGAAAACGCACTGGCCTTCCTGGCCAAGGCGCGCGCCGGCCATGCGCATGACCCGGAATTCTGGATCGAGATGGGCAACCTGCACCTGCGGGGCACGGGCAACCTCGAGGCGGCGGCCCGGTGCTATCGGGCGGCGGCCCTCCGGCCGGGTGCGCCCTATTATGCGGCTCGCATCCATGGCGAATTGCTCTGTTTGCTCGGCCGTCGCGACGAGGCCCTGGCCTGGCTGCGCAGCATTCTTCCGACGCTGCCGGAAGGCGATCCGGCGGCGGCCCGCGAATTGGTGCTCGCGCGCCTCCGCGCGTTGGAGGCTGCGCCCACGACACCGCGTGCATCGTCGCCAGCGGGTGTCGGACGAAGCTTTTGACATGGTGGAGTCGCCCGCTACGTATGGGCGCCTCCACTCCGTGCATTCTTCATTCCCAATCGACGGGCGTTGCTTCGCGATCGTCCTCGCGCTGTCAGGGTTCCCCCGCCAATGGATGCGCACGGCGTCCGCCACGCCGAAGTACCGGCGATGGTACGACAGCGCCCTCGACTTGCGGTGATGTCTGCTCCATCCGCATGGCAAATCTGGGTCGAGGCGGCGCGTCCCCGGACCCTGCCGGCGGCGGTGATCCCGGTCGTCACCGCCACGGCGCTGGCCGCGGCACACGGCGCGGCCGACTATGCGAAGGCGGCGGTTTGCCTCGCCTTCGGCCTCCTCGTGCAAATCGGCACCAACTTTGCGAACGATTACTTTGACCACCAGCGGGGCGCCGACACGCCGGATCGCGTCGGTCCGCGCCGCGCCGTGGCGGCCGGTCTGGTCGCCCCGACCGTGATGCTGCGCGCGACGGCGCTCGTGCTGGGCGCCGCTTTCGCAGTCGGTCTCCTGCTCGTGCGGGAAGGAGGCTGGATCCTGCTGCCGATCGGCGTGGTGAGCATCATCTGCGCCGTGGCCTACACGGGCGGACCCTGGCCACTCGCTTACAACGGGCTCGGCGACCTTTTTGTCTTCATCTTCTTCGGGCTCGTGGCGGTCGACGCCACATTTTATGTGCAGGCCGGCTGGGTCGCACCGGATGTCTCCGCATGCGCTGCGGCGATCGGCCTGCTGGCGGCGAATATCCTGGTGGCGAACAATTATCGGGACGTCGACACCGACCGGCGTGCCGGCAAGCGCACACTCGTGGTCCGGTTCGGCCGGCGTTTCGCCCTGTGGCAATATGCCTTGTCGGCGCTGGTCGCGCTGCTGTGTCCGCCAGCCCTGATGTTGCAGGGCTATCGTTGGCCCGTGATGCTGCCGCTCATGCTGGCGCCGTGGGCGGTCAGGCTGACGCGTCGGCTCGCCCGGGCCGTCGAGCCGGCGACGCAGATCGCGGTGCTCGGCGACACGGCGAAGTTCCTGGCCGCGTTCGGCGTGTGCTTGAGCGCCGGCCTGCTGCTTGGTCGTTAGTCCGGACGGCCCGGCCGGCGGTGCCCCGGCGTTCGCCAACAAAAAGGGCGAGGTCGCTGACCTCGCCCGGGAATGACGGCGGAATCGGCGCTCAGATTTTGCCCGCGAGCTTCGCCTTGAGCGTCGCCTTGTCCATCATGCCGACGAACTGGTCGACCTTCTGGCCGCCCTTGAAGAGCAGCATCGTCGGGATGGCCCGCACGCCGAATTCGGCGGCGAGTTCGCCGTTGTCGTCCACGTTGACCTTGGCGATCTTCAGCTTGCCATCGAGTTCGGTGGAGAGTTCGTCGAGGACCGGGGCGATGGCCTTGCACGGGCCGCACCAGGGAGCCCAGAAGTCGACGAGCGTGGGCGTGGCGGAGGCGACAGCCGGCTTGAAAGTGTTGTTATCGAGGTGTGCGATTTTATCGGACATGCGGGGGAGTTAAGTGAGCGATCGGGAAAAGGCAAGCGGGCCGCAGGCGGAGCGGGCCGATGCATCCTCACTGCGGAATCGACTTGTGGATGATCTCGTGCAACTCGCCCGGCTCCACCACCTCGAGGGTCTTGCCGCGGCTCTTCAACTCCTCGAACGTCTTGATGAACGTCTCGGTCGCGCGGCTGTGGGTTTCCTCCGAACCGCCGACGATCGTGAATTTCTCCGCGTGCGTCAGGCGCTTGTGGCCGTCGTGGTTGTCGAGCCCGATGCCCAGCAGGTGGGCTTGCTTGGTTTTACGGCGCCGGGGAGTTTTTTTCATCCTTTGATTCCACGGTGGAAACGGGGGCCGCGGTTTCAAGCGCGTTTTCCTCGACCGCGGTGCAAAGTATGTCCGTGAAGGCCGCGGTTTGTTCCAGACGCAGCTTGCGCAGCCGCGTCAGTTCGAGCACGGCAAGGAAAGTCGCGACCAGCCGGCGCAGGGAGATTTTCTCGGCGAAGAGCGAGGAGAAGGTGAACGACTTCCGGGTTTGAAGGTGCGCGAGCACGTATTCCATCTGGTCGGCGACGGTCACCTGTTCGGCATGGATCTGGCCGACGACGAGCTTTTCGGCCAGGCGGCGCAGGACGAGGTTGAAGGAGTTCCACAGGTCGATGCGATCGACGTGTTTCAGCGGCCGCTCCGAGGCGGGCGCGAAGG
Source organism: Lacunisphaera sp. (assembly GCA_035496355.1). GTDB lineage: Bacteria > Verrucomicrobiota > Verrucomicrobiia > Opitutales > Opitutaceae > Lacunisphaera. The sequence continues at coordinate 88,876 of DATJES010000003.1, forward strand.
CCGAAGCGGGGCGGGCCAGCATGTTCTGCGCCTCGAGCGACATCTCGCCGAGGCGGCCGGCGGCCTCCTTGAACTTCTTGTATTGCAGGAGCTGGTGGACGAGTTCCCAGCGCGGGTCGAGGTCCTCCTCGTCGGCGTTCGGGTCGATCGCCTGCTGGTGCTTCGGCAGCAGCATCCGGCTTTTGATCTCCATCAGGGTGGCCGCCATCACGAAGAACTCACCGGCCACCTCGATCTGCAGCTCCTTCATCGCGTAGATGACCTCGAGGTACTGCTGGGTCACGTGCGCGATCGGGATGTCGTAGATGTCGAGTTCGTTCTTCCGGATCAGGAACAGCAGGAGGTCCAGCGGACCCTCGAACACGGGAAGTTTGATGCGATATTCGGCTTCGGCGACCACGGGGCCAGTCGAGGGGCCGGCCGCGGGCTGCGCAACCGGAAAAACGCCGCGGGATCAGGGAGGAATGATTTCCACCGCCGGCCGGAGCCGCCCGGCGGGCCACACCGGTGCGGGCGCGGCGCGGGATTTCCGGTAAAGCACATGGGGCCGGAGCGGGCTTTCGGGCGGAAGGCTCGGGTGGAGGAAATCGCCGCCGGCGTCGCGCGCGAACCCCAGCCGCTCCATCAGGCGGCGCGAGCGCTGATTGGAAGCGGCGGTGAACGACACGATCTCGGCCAAGTGGAGCCGGTCGAAGCCATGGGCCAGGGCGGCGGCCGCGGCGGCGAGCGCCAGCCCGCGGCCCCAAAACGCCTGGCGCAACCGCCATCCGATTTCGACGCAGGGCATGAACGGCGCCGCGAAGCGCGGGACGGCCAGGCCGGTGAAACCCGCAAAGGCTCCGTTCACATCGAGCACCCACAGGCCCCAGCCGCGCTCGGCGATCAGCGCGCGCTGGCGGGCCATGGACTCCGCCGACTCCGCGCGATCGAGCGGCCGGGGAAAATGTTCCATCACGACCGGGTCGGCGTTCATCGCGGCATAGGGATCGAGGTCATCGTCCCGCCACTGGCGCAGCGTGATTCGGTCGGGTGGCATGGGCGGCAGCCAACCCGGGGAGAACGCGGCGGCCAAGCCAGAAGCGAGCGGGCGCCGGACCGTGCCCGCCGCGGGCCGGGGACGCCGCCCCCGTCAACGGCCGGCGCTGCGGGCGGCGACCCAGTCGATGATCGCGGCGTCGTTGTCGGCGTTGCGCCAGACGACGCTCAGGAACTCGGCCGGGTGGATGTCATGGGTTTTGAAGAAGCGGCGGTCGCCACCGCAGGAGTACATCAGCGAGGCCGGCAGTTCGCCGCGCAGCTTGGCCTTGGCCTTCGGGATGATGCGCGGCAGCCACTCGATGCCTTTCACGGCCTCGGTCTTGGCGGGCATCTTCGCCTCGTCGAGGATCTTGGTCGACGCCTTGCCGTGCTGGACATTGACGAAATAGTCGCGGCGGATCGATTCGATGGCGAGGGCGCGCTCGTAGCCGGGCTCGCCGCCGTTGTTATGGTCCTCGGCATAGTCGTACATCGCCTGGACCCCGATGCCGTTGGCATCGAGAAAGGCTTTCTCGGAGGCGTCGAAGTAGCTCGCCTGGTCGCGATTGCCGGCGGCGTAGAGTTTGACCGCCTTGTCGTAGAGGGCGCGGAACTTGTCCGCGAAGTCGTAGTGTTTCATGGCTAAAGCTGGGAACGTCGGAAGATCACCTCCAGCTAGCGACAATAGCCGCAAAAGCAAACCGCCGCGTCACGCCACGGTGAAATCGATCAAGCGCTTCTGGCGGTCGACCTTGAGCACCACGACCTGGACCTTGTGCCCAAGCTCGAACTTCCGGCGGGTCTTCCGGCCGATGAAGGCGGTGCCGGCAATGTTGAGCAGGTAGAAATCATCGCGCAGGGAGGAGATTGGCACCATGCCGAACGCGCCGGCCTCCGCGACCTCGACAAAGAAGCCGTGGTTGCGCACGTCGGTGATGACGGCGGTGAAGATGGTTTTCTTCTTCTTGTCCGCCTCCCGGTCGAAGTACTCCATGAGCTTGACCTTGACGGAATCGCGCTCGGCCTCGGTGCTGTTGATCTCCGTCTGGCTGAGATGCTCGGCCAGCTGGTCGATCTGGGCGATCCGATAGGAGACGGGGCGGTGCGGCTGGCTGGCGGCGCGGGCCAGGAACGTGTCCACCACGCGGTGCACGACGAGGTCGGAATAGCGCCGGATCGGCGAGGTGAAGTGGGTGTAATCTTTCTTGTTCAGCCCGTAGTGGCCGTCGGGCCGGGCGCGATAGCAGGCCTTGCGCATGGAGCGCAGCACCTGCGTGCGGAGCAGGTAGCCCTGGGGGTGATTGCGCAGGAGGCCGAGGAGCCGCACGAGTTCGGCGCGGTTGGAGAGATCGCCGACCTTGACGTTGAAGGTGGCGAGATACTGGCGGAGGTCGTTCAGCTTCGCCTCGTCCGGATCGTCGTGCACGCGGTAAAGCGATGGCAACTGGTGCGTGCGCGTGAGGCGCGCGACCGCCTCGTTGGCGAGGAGCATGAATTCCTCGATGAGCTGGTGGCTCTCGTCATTGGTGATGAGTTCGATCCGGTCGGCGTAGCCTTCGGCGTCGACGAAGATCTTCGTCTCCGGCATGTCGAGGTCGAGGCTGCCGCCCGCCATGCGCTCGCGGCGCAGCCGCCCGGCGAGGGTCCAGAGGTCGCGCACCCACTTCTGCAGCGACGCCAGCTCGGGGTCGGAGAGGCTGGAGAGGGCGCGGCCGGTCGAGCCCGTCTGGTGGGCGGCGGGCAGCGGGAGGCGGCGGATTTTCTGGAAATCATCCTCAAACATCAGCGCGAAGGCCTGGCGGTAGGTGAGGCGTTTGGTGCTGCGGATGACGGTATTGGCGAACTCCGTGCGTTTGACGCGGCCGTCGCCGCCAAAGGTGATCAACGCGGCCTTGGTCAGACGGTCCTGCGCCTCGACCAGGGAGCAAAGGCCGTTCGAGAGTTTTTCCGGCAGCATCGGCACCACCGTGCCGACGAGGTAGGTGGAGTTGCCGCGCTGCTGGGCCTCGCGATCGAGCGCCGTGCCCGGCTTGACGTAATGGCTCACGTCCGCGATGTGGACGCCGACGCGGATCTCGCCCCGGCCGAGGTATTCGATCGAGAGCGCGTCGTCGAAGTCCTTGGCGTCATCCGGATCGATCGTGAACGTGGGGATGGACCGGAAGTCCTGGCGGCCGGCGCGGTCCGACGGCGGGACCGTGGAGGGCAGGGCGGCGGCCTCGCGGACGACCGCCTCCGGAAACACGGTGGAGAGGTTGTATTTGTGGTAGATCGCGGCCAGTTCGGCGCGCGGCTCGAAGGTACGGCCGAGACGCTCGATGATGGCGCCGTCGGGATTGAGATGGCGCTCGGTCCAATCGTTGAGCCGCACCACGACCTTGTCGCCCACCGCCGGCGGCGGGCGCAGCGGCGATTTCACCGGATCGTCGACGATGATGTCATGCGTCAGCCGCGGATCGTCGGACGCGACGTAGAAGTAGGTGCGGCCGCGCTGGAGCGTGCCCGTCAGCGTGGCCCGGCCGCGTTTGAGCACCTCGATGACGCGCCCCGCGAGCTCGCCCGGCTGGAGAAAATGCGGGAAGTCGCGCTCGCGGGGGGAACGCAGGCGCACAACGACGGTGTCGCCCTGCAGCGCCACGCCCGTATCCTCGGCGGCGATGTAGATCGCGGGCTTCGGCGGCTCGGTGACTTTCACCTCCGGATAGACCATGGCCGAGCCTTTCTGCCGAAAATTGATCCGGCCGGTGACGAGGTCGGCGGTGTGGGGCAGGCACAGCCGGTCGCCTTTGATCAAAGCGACCCGTCCGGCGTGCACGAGGTCGGCCACCTCGCGGTCAAAGCGCCGGCGGTCCTTCGGCTTGAGGCGCCAGTCGCGCGCGATGTCGGCGGCCGGCGCCGGAACGTAGCCGCGGCGCTGCAAATGGGAAAGGAGGCGTTCGGAGAAGCTCATGCGAGGCTCGCGAGGGTGGACGGCAACGGCCGATCCTGGTGGTGCCGCGAGATTTTCGGGTGGAACCGTGCGTCCGAGTCCGTACTGTTGCAACATGCGAATTGCCCATGCGGCCAGCGAACTGTTTCCCTACCTGAAAACAGGCGGCCTCGCGGACGCGGTGGCGGCGTTGGTGGGCACGCTGGCCGACCGGGGGCACCAGCTCGCGGTGTTCCTGCCGGGCTATCGCTCGGTGCTGGACGGACCACACCTGGCGGGAGCGAAGGCCAGCCACAAGCTGAAGATCGAGATGGGCGACACCCTGATGGCGGGCGACGTGATCACGCACGAGCCGCGGCCCGGCGTCACGCTCTACCTGATCTGCCGGGAGGAGTTCTTCGACCGGAAGCTGCCCTATTGGACGGGCGAGCGGGATTACGACGACAACGACGCGCGGTTCATTTTTTTCCAGAAGGCGGTGGTCGAACTGCTCCGGCTGACCGACTTCAAGGCCGACATCGTTCACTGCCACGACTGGCAGACCGGGCTGCTGCCGGTTTTCCTGCGAGACGCCGAGCGGAAGTATTCGGTGACGCTGGCGCTGAAGACGGTCTTCACGATCCACAACATCGCCTACCAGGGCGTGTTTCCGCGGAAGTCGTATGCGCTGACCAACCTGCCCGAGGACCTGATGACCATCGACGGCCTCGAGTACTACGACCAGATGTGCATGCTGAAGGCCGGCATCGTCTTTTCCGACCTGCTCACGACGGTCAGCCCGCAATACGCAAAGGAGATCCAGACGCCGGAATTCGGCAACGGCATGGACGGCGTCATCGGCACGCGGCTCGACGACCTGCACGGCCTGCTCAACGGCATCGACACGGCGGTATGGAACCCGGCCACGGACCCGAGCCTCCCGGAGCGCTACAACGTCGAGAACCTTGCGGGCAAGGCGGTGTGCCGGGCCAAGCTGCTGCGGGAGTTCGGCTGGAGCGGCAAGATCAAGGGCCCGGTTTTCGGCATGGTGTGCCGCTTCACCCCGGGCAAGGGCCTCGACCTGGTGCTCGGCGCGATGGATTTCTTCGCCCGCGAGAACTGCCGCCTCGTGATCCTCGGCGGCGGCGAGAAGAAATACGAGGTGCTGGTGAAGGACTTCGCCGCCGCGCTGCCGGGCAAGATCGGGGTCTGCGTGCGCCACGACGAGGCGATGAGCCATCTCGTCGAGGCCGGCGCGGACTTCTTCCTCATGCCGTCGTTGTTCGAGCCGTGCGGCTTGAACCAGATGTACAGCCAGGCCTACGGCACGGTGCCGGTGGTCAGCAATGTGGGCGGCTTGGTGGACACGGTGACGGACATCGACGTCGACCCGGTCGGCGGGACGGGCATCGTCGCCGCGCCGAAGGAGGACACATTCCTGGCTGCGCTGCATCGCGCGCTCGCGCTTTACGCCGACCCCGCGCGCTATGCACGGGTGCAGCGCAACGCGATGCTGAAGGATTTCTCGTGGACGAAGGCCGTGGCGGCGTACGAGAAACTGTATTCCGAGGCACTCTGATCGAAGCACCGTGTCGGCCACCATCGTCTGGTTCAGGCAGGACCTGCGGTTGAACGACAACCCGGCGCTGGCCGCCGCGATGAAGCGCGGCGGCGCGGTTATCCCTCTGTTCGTATGGGACGAGGCGGGCGCCGGGGACGAGGTGCCCGGCGCGGCCTCGCGCTGGTGGCTGCATCATTCGCTCGCCAGCCTCGACGCGGCGTTGCGCGGACGAGGCTCACGCCTGATCCTCGCCCGGGAACCGGCGGCGCAAACGCTCCTGCGCTTGGTTCGTGAAAACGGCGCCGATGCGGTGCATTGGAATCGCTGTTACGAACCCCGGGCCGTCGCGCGCGACACGAGGATCAAGGAAGAACTCAAGGCTGCCGGGGTGGAGGCCCGAAGCTTCAACGCCGCGCTCCTCCACGAACCGCACGAGGTGCGGAACAAGTCGGGCCAGCCGTTCCGGGTGTTCACGCCGTTCTGGCGGCATTGCCAGTCACTGGCGCAGGAGGCCCCGGTCAAGCTGCCCGCGGGGCCGATCCCGGCGCCCGACCGCTGGCCGAACACCCTCGCGTTGCCCGAACTGGATCTGCTTCCGCGGCTGGGCTGGGCGGACGGCCTGGCCGCCGCCTGTCAGCCGGGTGAGGCGGCGGCGCTGAAGCGGTTGAAGCATTTCGTCGCCGGGCCACTGGCGGACTATGCGCACGACCGCGATTCGCCGGCGGTTGACGGCACGTCGGCGCTCTCGCCGCACCTGCACTTCGGCGAGATCGGGCCCCGGCAGGTCTGGGCGGCGGTGCGCTCCTTGTCCGAGGAGAGCGGCGTGTTCCCGGTCAATGCCGGTGCGCAGATGTTCCTGAGCGAGTTGGGCTGGAGGGAATTCGCGCATCACGTCTTGTTTCATTTTCCGGAATCGGTCCGGCGAGCCATGCGGCCGGAATTCGATTCGATCCCGTGGCGGCGCAATGCGGCGGATCTCAGGGCCTGGCAACGCGGGCAGACCGGCTATCCGATTGTCGACGCGGGCATGCGCCAGCTCTGGCGAACCGGGTGGATGCACAACCGCGTGCGCATGATCGTGGCCTCCTTTCTCGTCAAACACCTGCGGATTCGCTGGCAGGAGGGGGCCAGATGGTTTTGGGACACCCTGGTGGACGCGGACCTGGCGAACAACTCGCTCGGATGGCAATGGACGGCGGGCTGCGGGGTCGATGCCGCGCCCTTTTTCCGGATCTTCAATCCGACCCTGCAGGGGACGAAATTCGACCCCGAAGGAGCCTATGTGCGCCGGTGGGTGCCGGAGTTGTCCGGACTCGACGCACGGTATATCCATCGACCATGGGAGGCGCCGGAGGCAGTCCTGCAGGCCGCCGGAGTGCGCTTGGGATCGGACTACCCGCAACCCATGGTCGATCATGCAGAAGCGCGCGCCGCGGCGTTGGATGCCTTCCGGAATATGGAGCGGTCGCCGGGCTGAATTTTCCAGAAATCAATGCTTTCCAAACGGGTAGGCAAAAGTATGGTGGGCCGCTTATATGCAGAGAACATTCATCATTTTCAAACCGGACTGCATGACGCAGAAGCACGTCGGCAATGTGCTGAATCGCTTCGAGGCGGCGGGGTTTGCGGTGGTCGGCTGCAAGATGATGCGCTTGACGCCGGACCTGCTGCGGAAGCACTACGCCCATGTCGCCGACAAGCCGTTTTACCCCGAGATCGAGGCGTTCATGAGCTCCCGTCCGGTGATCGTCATGGCATTGCAGGGCGAAAACATCGTCCAAAAAGTCCGCGACCTGCTGGGCCCGACCGATTCGCGCAAGGCGGCCAAGGGGACGATCCGCGGTGATTTCGGCACCGAGATGATGAAGAATGTCTGCCACGCATCCGACAGCGTGGAAAACGCGAAACTCGAGCTCGCGCGGTTCTTCAAGCCGGAGGAGTTGTACGCCGTCTGAAGCCTCTGCGCACTTGACGCCCATCGGGCCGGTGCGCTTTTCTGCTCCTCCAGATTTTTCGCCCTCATCGTCTAGCGGCTAGGACGGGGCCCTCTCAAGGCCCAAACCGGGGTTCGATTCCCCGTGAGGGCGCCAATTTTTCGGCCGGCGCCCAGTGGTGCCGGCCGGCCTGTTTAACGCCCGATCGCATTTCATCCTCATGGCCCAGCTCGGCAAACGGAACCGCCTGCTTATCCTTCGCTCCGCGCCGCCGGGAGTGTACCTCGACGGCGGCCGGCTAGGGGAAATCCTGCTCCCGTCCAAGTATGTGCCGGCGGAGGCCCGGCTCGGCGACAGCATCGATGTGTTCGTCTATCGCGATTCGGAGGACCGGCTGGTGGCCACGACGCAGGTCCCGCTCGCGACCGTGGGAGAATTCGCCTATCTGCGCGTAGTCTCCGTCAACCGCCGGATCGGCGTCTTTCTCGATTGGGGCCTGGAAAAGGATCTCCTGCTGCCCATTCGCGAGCTGGCCGGACCGCTCAACCCGGGCGACCAGGTGGTGGTGCAGGTGATGCTCGATGAAAAGAGCGATCGGCTCGTCGCGACGGCCCGGACCAACCGGCGGCTCGGGCTGACGCCGCCGAATTACCACCCGGGCAAATCGGTGCGGCTGCTCGTCGCCAGCCGCACCCCACTCGGCTACAACATGATTGTGAACGACGCCCACCGGGGATTGCTTTACCGCAGCGACCTGCCCGGTCCCCTCGTGGTGGGGCAGCGCGTCGAGGGATATGTGCGGGCGGTTCGCCCGGATGGGAAGATCGACCTCGCGCCCGGCCTGGCCGGCTATCGACGCATCGGCGACGTGAGCGAGAAGATCCTGGCGGCGCTGGCGGCCGCCGGCGGTCGGCTGCCGTTCGATGACAACAGTCCGCCTTTGCAGATTCGCGCGCGCTTCGGTGTCAGCAAGAAGGCGTTCAAGCAGGCGATCGGCGGCCTTTATCGTGATCACCGAATTGTGATCGAAAACGGCGGTATCCGACTCAATCGTGACCAAGCAAATGCCTGATTCGTCCATTCCAAGCCCCGCGGAAGTCAAGCCGGTTGTTGTCCGGGAGGTGCCGATCGAACTCTGCCAGTTCGTGAAGTTTGCCGGTCTAGCCGGGACGGGTGGCGAAGCGAAGCACCTCATTGGCGCCGGCCAGGTTCGCGTCAATGGCGTCGTCGAAATCAGGAAACGGCGAAAATTGGTGGCGGGCGACGTGGTGCAATCTGGCGGACGGGCGGCGGTTGTCCGTCTCGGGGCTTGAAGTCGCGGCCTCCCCGGCGACCGGAACCATCCCAAAAGGCAGAAGGGCCATCCACCCCTGGACGGCCCTTCACCCTAACACCAAGCAAACCTATTTGAACTACGCGGTGAAAGACGCAGCCCGGCCCGTTCCGTTCAAAGGTCGCCGGGACGCGGCCGGAGTTTACATCCTCGTAACATCTCGTCGTCGTTGAAATCCCGCGGTTTCATCCGGCGTGCGACTTGCCTCCTGCGATCGCGGGGGCCTGTCGCCTTGGATTGCCTGCGGGAGCGCTGGGGGTTAGCCCCTCAGTCGAATGCAGCCGTCATGCCTCATTTCATGCCTCAGGCGCCTGGGCTTGGCCACGCTCGGCCTCGCCCTGGGCTTTGGCGCCGCCGGCGCGGCCGAACCTGATTTTGCCCCCCTCCTGAAGGAGCAGGCGAGACGGTATCCTGATTTGAAAGTGCAGGATTGCTACAAGCTCGTCTTTCAGGCCCTGCTCGGCAGCGAACATGCGGCGGTCGACGAGGACCAGGCGCGGCGTTGGCTGGAGCTGGAGGTCGCCGGCATGGGACCCGGGCCGGCCGAACCGCTGGTCGATCCGATTTCACCGGATGGGCGGATGGTGCGAGTTCATCTGCGGCCATTTGTCGGGCGCCACGGCGACTTGGAGAAACTGGCGAAAGCGTTCGTGCAGACCGCGAGGGCCTTTCACGGTTCGAAGAAGAACCTGTCGGTCGCGTGGAGCCAGGTGGTCCAATTGGCAGCCCGCGGCGAACTCCCGTTCGCCGCCGCCGATGCCGAACGATTTGGGTCCGCCCGGGCCGCCGAAGGCTACCCGGCCGTGCACCACTCGCAGGAATTCAACGAGCGCTATCGGCCGGCGTACCGGGTGATCGCCCGCGATTTCCTGCCCGGCCTGGTGCCGGCTCAGTAGAAGACATTGCGATCGAGGCTGCGGTACTGGATGGCCTCGAGCAGGTGAGGGGAAGCGATCCGTTCGGCGCCGGCGAGGTCCGCGATCGTGCGGGCCACCTTGAGGATGCGATCATAGGCGCGGGCGGAGAGCGAAAGCTGTTCCATGGCCTGCTGGAGGAGATCCCCGAGCCGGGCGTCGAGACCGCAATAGGTCTTCAGCTGCGCGGCGGCCATGCGGGCGTTGGCGGTGATCCTGGTTCCCCGGAAACGATCGAGCTGGCGCTGGCGGGCGGCATCGACGCGGGCCCGGATGGTCGCGGTGGTCTCGCCGCCGTGGTCATTGCGCAGCTCGGCGATCGACAGCGCCGGAGCTTCGACGTGCAGGTCGATGCGGTCGAGCAGCGGGCCGCTGATCCGGGCGCGGTAGCGCTGCACCTGGGCGGGTGAGCAGCGGCATTCATGGCGTGGGTCGCCGAGGTAGCCGCAGGGGCAGGGATTCATCGCGGCCACGAGCATGAAATGGCAGGGCAGGGTGATCTTGCCGGCGCTCCGCGAAATGGTGACATGGCCGTCCTCGAGCGGCTGCCGGAGCACCTCGAGGGCCGAGCGTTTGAACTCGGGCAGTTCGTCGAGAAACAGGACGCCGTGGTGGGCCAGGGAGATCTCGCCCGGGCCCGGAATCGTGCCGCCGCCCAGCAGGCCGACATCGGAGATGGTGTGGTGCGGGGCCCGCGCCGGACGCTGCAGGTAGTGCACGCCGTCCGTGATGGTCTGCCCGGCGGCGGAATGGATGCGCAGGATGTCGAGAAATTCCTCGAGCGTGGGCTGCGGCATGATGCCCGGGATGCGCTTTGCGATCATCGATTTTCCGGAGCCCGGCGGGCCGATCATGATCAGATTGTGTCCGCCCGCCACGGCGACCTCGACGGCGCGACGCACGGAATGCTGGCCTTTGATGTCGGCGAAGTCGGCGCCACTGGCGATCGGGCGGACGCCGGCGCCGGCCGGCTGGACGAGAGCGGGCAACTCCAATTCGCCCGCGAGAAACCGATGCGCCTGGTCCAGCGACCTGATTTCGCGCACGGCGATTCCCTCGACCAACGACGCCTCCTGCGCGGCCCGGGGCGGCAGCAGGATGGATTGCTTGCCCATTTGTCGGGCCAGCACCGCCATGGCCAGGCCGCCTTTGATCGGGCGGGTCGCGCCGGACAAACTCAATTCGCCCGCGATGACGTGGTCGCCGAGCTGGTCGCAAACGAGCTGGCCGGTGGCGACCAGGATGCCGAGGGCGATGGGCAGGTCGTAGATCGAGCCTTCCTTGCGCAGGTCGCCGGGAGCGAGATTGATGGTTGTGCGGGTCCGCGGCATCTGCAGCCCCGAGTTGCTGAGGGCGGAAAAGACGCGGTCCTCGGATTCCTTGACCGCCGCATCGGGCAGGCCGACGAGAATCAGGGTGGGGACGCCCCGCTCCCCCGTGTTTACTTCAACTTGGACGGGAACGGCATCAATGCCCAGCAATGCTGCCGAGCAGATCGTCGCGAGCATGGGACTGTCTGGCGGATGTTGGTATCAGCCCGAGCCCGCCTGCAGGCGCCGTTGGACTTCAGCGATGTTCGCCTCGGCCGCCTGCAAGTAGGGATTGGGTTGGCCCGCTGTCGCCAAGTAGCGATGCACGCCGCCCGCTTCGAAGTCGAGCATCGGCCGGACGTAATTTTGCCAAAAATTGGGGGTGCGCCGGAGCAGGTCCTCGACCGACTTGTACGGTCGTTTTTCCTCCGGTACCTTCTCGAATTCATAGGCTTCGCGGAATTCGCGATAAAGGATCGGCAGTTCGTCCGGATAGTCGGCCGCGCTCATCTGGGCCAGGTAATCGGCGGTCACGAGAATGAAGGCGAAGATGCGGGCTTCCTCACGGTGGAATGTAATCTGGCTGATCCGGCTTTGCGGACCGGTGCAAATGATGGCGGAGCAGATGTCCTCGATCTCGGATCCGGTCACACCCATGCGTGGGAGATACTGCCGCGCAAATTCGCAGCTGCGACGCTCGTGGACGATGGTGTATTTGGCGCCCGTGCCCTCGACGTCGTTGGTTTCCTTCAGGTAACCGCTGTCGTGCAACAACACGGCCATAATCGCCAACTCCCAGTCACGTGGTTTGAGGACCGGTTTGTCGGCGCTCCGGCTCCGGCCCTGCAGGATATGCGTCAGGCAGACGGTCGCCTGCAGCGTGTGTTCAAAATCGTGATAAAACATGTCGATCGCCCGGTAGCCCGGATAGCGGCCTTCGAACATGTCGGTAACATCGGCAAAGAGTCGGTCGATCAGTGGATAGCTGGACTCCGACCCGATGTCTCGCAGCGCCTCTTTTACCATCGCCGCTACAGCCAGCGAGCTCTTGGTATTGACAGTGTGCGGCGGGACCATCGCGGGTACTAGGAGATAGGGGTTGCCCCCTATCCGGCAAGCCCTTTGTACTCCTTTCGCGAATGGGTAGCATCACCAATCTGATAGTTGGCCTGACCGGGGGAATGGGATGTGGCAAATCGACCGCGGCCGCCATGTTTGCCGAAAGGGGTTTCCGCCTTCTCGATGCCGACCAGACCCTTCGGGATGAAATCTATCCCACCGCCGCGGTCAGCGATGCAATCCGCGCGCGCTTCGGCCCGGATGTGATCGCGGCTGACGGGACCATTCATCGGGGGCGGCTGGGGGAGATTGTCTTCAAGGATTCCGCCGCCCTCGCTTGGCTGGAAGACCTGCTGCACCCGTTATTGTTGGCCCGCTGGCGGGAGATCTTCAGCGGGGCAAGCGGAACGGCCTTCATTGTGGAAGTCCCGCTTCTCTTCGAAAAGGGGTTGGAGAATTGGTTTGATTTCATCGTGTGTGTTACCGCAGGCTCCGCCCAACAACTGAGGCGGCTGGAGCAACGCGGCATCTCCCCGGACATCGCCCTCCAGCGCCTGGCCAAGCAACTGCCACTGGCTCGAAAATGCGACCTGGCAGACCATGTTCTCCTTAACGACGGCTCAACCGACTTTTTGCGCGAACAGGTCAATGCCCTGGCCGACCGCCTCTTGAAAAACCAATCCGAAAGGCCCCCCGGCCAATTTCATGGAAGTCCCGCCTAAATCCGACGAGGAAAGCAACGCGCCCGACGACGCCACCGGCGAATCGGTCAAAGCCAAGCGCCCGGCGCGCTCGCGCCTTTACCGGAGCAAGAAAAGGGGGGCCGTCAAGGAGGCCGGGCCGGAGGTGGCCGAGTCCTCCGCCGTGCCACCGCCCGCACCCGTCGCGCCGGAACCGCCGCCGCCGGCGGCGCCCGAGCCCGCCCCGGCCGCGCCCGATGGCGCCGCGACCCATGCATCGACCCACGATAACGGCGCCCCGGACCAAGGCCAGACCGCGGCCGAGGGCGGCTATAACGAAGGAGGCAACGGCGGCCAGTTCCAGCACGGAGGCAAGTTTGGCCGGCGCGGTCGCGGCAAGCACTTTCGCCCCAAATGGGGCGGCAACCAGAATTTCCAGGGACCGAAACATCCGCCGCAACCGGGCCCGCCGAAAGAGGTGGTGCATTACGGCGACCTGCCCGATCCGGCCCGTTTCCAGGATCTCGCGGCCCTGGAGAAGCTGGCCGACGAGATCGCCGGCAAGGAGGAGCCGGTCTGGTTGTGCGAACTCTATTCGCTCAACCTGGCCGACCTCACCGCCTACGCCCGCAAGCTGGAGGTTAAATTCGAGGGCGCCCCGAACCGCCGGCAGCTCATCACGCAGATCTTCCAGCACATCGCCGAGCACAAGGTGCCGCTCTACGATCGCGGCTACATCGACATGACGGATCGCGGCCTGAGTTTCGTCGTGCACGAGGACGTGAATTACCGCCTGTACCCCGAGGACGCTTTCCTCCCGGAGATATTCATCAAGCACTTCGGCCTGAAGCGCGGGCACGCCGTCGAGGTGCAGCTGCAGCCTCCGCAGGGCAACGACCGTTGCCCGGCCGTGGTCGCCGTTCGCAAGGTCATGGGCGGGAAACCCTCCGAGATCTCCAAGATCCCGCCCTTCGAGGAACTCACGCCCTATTATCCGCTCAAACGCATCATTCTCGAGCAGCCGGGCGCCAAGGACGTTTCGATGCGCATGGTCGACATCATCACGCCGGTTGGCTTCGGCCAGCGCGGCCTGATCGTGGCGCCGCCCCGCACGGGCAAGACCATCCTGATGCAGAACATGGCCAACTCGATCGCGGCCAACTCGCCGGAGGCGAAGCTGATCATCCTGCTGGTCGACGAACGGCCCGAGGAGGTCACCGACTTCAAGCGCCACTGCAAGGGCGAGGTCGTCAGCTCGACCTTCGACGAGACACCGGAGAGCCACGTGCATTGCGCCGAAATGGTGATTGAAAAGGCCCGCCGCCTTGTTGAGCACGGCGAGCACGTCGTCATCCTGCTCGATTCCATCACGCGGCTGGCCCGGGCCTACAACGCCCTGGCCTCGAATTCCGGCAAGATCATGTCGGGCGGCCTCGAGTCCAACGCCCTGCAGAAGCCGAAACGCTTCTTTGGTTCGGCGCGCAACATCGAGGGCGCCGGCAGCCTGACCATCCTCGGCACCGCGCTGGTCGACACCGGCAGCCGGATGGACGAGATCATCTTCGAGGAGTTCAAGGGCACCGGGAACATGGAACTGCACCTCGACCGCGACCTGGTCAACAAGCGCATTTTTCCGGCGCTCAACATCGACAAGAGCGGCACGCGCAAGGAGGAGCTGATCTACCATCCGGACGAGCTGCTGCGGGTCTACGCGCTGCGCCGCGCCATGCAAGGCGTGCCGGCGGCCGACTCGCTCGACATGCTCATCCAGCGCCTGAAGAAGACCAAGACCAACGCCGAGTTCCTGTTGAGCCTCAATCGCTGATTCCCGCCGCTCGCCTTTGGGCCAGGCGAAGGGGCGCGGGATCGATCCCCCGCCGTGACCACCGCCGCCGACCCCCTCCTCCGGATAGCCCTCGCCAGAAATCTGCTGGACCGGGCGCAGCTTGAGGCTGCCGCCCAGCGGGGCGAGCCGGGGGCGAAGGGTGCGGCGAGAAGCACAATCGACACCCTGATCGCGGCGGGAGCACTCGATGCCGGTGGACTGGCCCGCGGCGTGGCGGAGAACCTGGGGATGCCGATGGTGGCTTTGACTTCGCGCGCCGTGCCCCACGAAGTCCTGGCCCGGTTGTCGCCCGAATTCGTGCGCGAGAACAACGTGCTGCCGTTTGCCCTCGAGTCCGGTGTGCTGCACGTGGCCATCGCCGACCCGCTCGCGGTCGATGTGATCGACGGTGTGGGCTACCATGCCGGCATACCCATCCAGCCGGCCTTCGCGCCGGCGGAGGAAATTCGTCGGGCCATCGAGCGCCACTACGGTCCGGCCGTGGCGCCGGAATCGGTCGCCGAACCTGCGGCGCCCGCAGTGGGCCTCGTCGCCGGCAGCGAGGAAGGGCAGCCGGATGATTCCGATGCTCCCGTCATCAAGCTCGCCCACCGCATAATTGAAGAAGCAGTCCGGCAGCGGGCGTCGGATGTCCATCTGGAGCCCCTCCAGGGGAAATTGCGCGTGCGTTACCGGATCGACGGGGTGATGCTCGAGGTGGACGCGGTGGCGAAGCGCCTGCAGCCGGCGCTCATTTCACGCCTCAAGATCCTGGCCAATATCAGCATCGCCGAGAAGCGCGTGCCGCAGGACGGCCGGATCCGGATCGAAACCGGCGGCCGGGCCTTGGACCTGCGCGTGTCGACGCTGCCCACGACCCAGGGTGAAGGGCTGGTCATGCGGCTCTTGGACCGGGCCCAGGTGAAACCGCAGCTGGGTGAATTGGGATTTCTTCCGGATGACCAGGAACGATTCGAACAGCTGATCGCATCGCCCGACGGCCTTGTGCTCGTGACCGGCCCGACGGGATCGGGCAAGACCACGACGCTTTACGCGGCGTTGCACCAGCTCAACCAGGCCGATCGCAAGATCATCACGGTGGAGGAGCCGGTCGAGTACCAGCTGCCCGGCATCAATCAGGTCCCCGTCAATACCGCGATCGGCATGAGCTTCGCGGCCGCCCTGCGGGCCATGCTACGCCAGGCGCCGAATATCATCATGGTCGGCGAAATTCGCGACGGGGAAACGGCGGAGATCGCGATGAACGCCGCCCTGACCGGGCACATGGTCTTCAGCACCCTGCACACCAGCGATGCCGCCGCGGCCGTCACGCGCCTCGTCGACCTCGGGGCGAAACCCTTCCTCGTGGCCGCCTCGCTGCGCGCCGCCATGGCGCAGCGGCTCGTCCGGCGCATTTGCCCCGCGTGCCGCCGCGCGTACCAGCCGTCGATCCGCGAGCTGCATTCGCTCGGCCTCAGCCCGGCGGAGGCGGCAGGGGCCGCCTTCGCCCATGGCGCCGGCTGCGCGGCCTGCCATGGCACCGGCTATCGCGGTCGCCTGGGAATCTTCGAGATCCTCGAGATCGACGCCGGGGCCCGGGAGTTGATTTACGACAATGTTACCGCCCGCCGCCTGCGGGAGCACGCCCGCGGCAGTGGCCTGCGCAGCATGCGGCGGGACGGTTTGGGCAAAATTCTCGCTGGCCTCACCACGATCGAGGAGGTTGTCTCCGTGGTGGCAGCCGATCAGAGTCACCTTTAACCCCTCCCCCGCATGAGCTATGAAATGAATGACCTCCTAGAGCTGGTTGTGGACCAGAAGAGCTCGGACCTTCACCTGCAGGTCGGCGTGCCCCCGTGCCTGCGGCTGCGTGGCAGCATGACCCCGATCGATGGCCCCGAGCTGCGCCCCGAAGACACGGAGGCGCTCATGATGGCCATCACGCCGGACAACCACATCCAGAACGTGAAGCTCAATGGCGGCACCGACTTCGGCTTCGCCTTCGGCGAGAAGGCGCGTTTCCGCGTGAGCGTGCTGAAGGCCAAGGGCAACTACGGCCTGGTCCTGCGCCAGATTCCGAACCAGTTGTTCGACCTGCGCAGCATCGGCATGCCCGACAAGATCAAGGAGCTGCTGTACCGGCCGCGCGGCCTCTTCCTCGTCACGGGGCCGACCGGCTCCGGCAAGTCGACGACGCTCGCGTCGATGATCAATTACATCAACGAGAACCGCGACGGCCACATCATCACGATCGAGGACCCGATCGAATATTACCATCCCCACAAGAAATGCGTCGTCACCCAGCGCGAGGTCGGTTCCGACGTGCCGAGTTTCGCCGAGGCCATCCGCCGCGCCCTGCGCCAGGACCCCGACGTGATCCTCGTGGGTGAGTTGCGCGACCTGGAGACGATCGAGGCCGCGATCTCGGCCGCCGAGACGGGCCACCTCGTGTTTGGCACACTGCACACCAACAGCGCCGCCAAGACGGTCGACCGCATTGTCGACGCCTTCCCGGCGAACATGAAGGAGATGATCCGCATGCAGCTCTCGACGTCGATCATCGCCGTCATCTCCCAGACACTCTGCAAGAAGAAGTCCGGCGGGCGCATCGCCGCCTACGAGATCATGGTCAACACCTCGTCGATCGGCTCGCTCATCCGCGACAACAAGACCTTCCGTATTCCGTCGGACATCCAGACCGGAGCGGCCCTGGGCATGATCACGCTCGACACGCACTTGATGAGCCTGGTGAACCGCGAACTGATCGATGCCGACGAGGCCCTCGAAAAATCCCAGGAGCCGAACGCCATGCGCGAAAAGCTCACGTCGATGGGCTTCAAATTGCGCGAACTATAACCTCCCTCCCGATCCGGCGGCGGGCCTGGCCGCCGGATCTCCGCCATGTACGCGGGACACGACCAGGCCATCCACGATCTGCTTGCCGAACGACGGCTGGTGGACGCCGCGGTCCTGCGGGAAACGTTCGCGTCGTGCCGGTCCGGCAGCCGGAGCTTCGCCGCGGCGCTCATCGAGCAGGGGATCGTCGGCCAACCTGATCTCCTCCGCGCCGTCGCGGCGCACCTGGAATGCGAGGTGGCGCTGGAGGTTCCGGAGACGCTGCCGCCGGATGCGATTGCGCTGCTGGACCCCGCCACCGCGCGGGCTTACGGGGTTGTTCCATTGGCGGAAGATGCCCGGGCGGTCTCGTTGCTGGCCGCGGATCCATTCAATCCGAACCTGGTCGGGGACCTGGCTTTTCTTCTCGGCCGCGAGGCGCGGCCGGTCGTGGCCGATCCCGCGCAGGTGCGGCGTCTCATCGAACGATACTATGGCGATGGAGGCCCGGCGACCGATGCATCGCTTGAGCCTGCAATTCCCGGCGTCGAAGCCGATGGGGGCGAGAGCTTGAGCGCGACCGATCTCACGCTGCTGGCCGGACAGGCCCCGGTCGTCCGGCTGGTCAACCAAGTGCTGGCGCTGGTGGTTCGTGAGCAGGCGTCGGACGTTCACTTCGAGCCCTTTGAGGACGAATTCAAGATCCGCTGTCGCATCGACGGCGCATTGGCCGACCTGCCGCCGCAGCCCCGGCGCCTCGCGCTGCCGGTCACCTCGCGCCTCAAGGTGCTCGCGAATCTCGACATCGCCGAGCGCAGGTTGCCGCAGGATGGCCGCATGAGAGTGTTGGCCGGTGGACGTTCGGTCGACCTGCGGGTGTCGACGCTCCCGACTCAGTTCGGTGAGAGCGTGGTGTTGCGCGTCCTGGACCAGGCGGCCGTGCAATTGGAGCTGGGCCAGCTCGGGATGCCTCCGGCCATCCAGGCCGGTACCGAGGAAATCCTCCGGCGGCCGGACGGCATCTTCCTGGTCACGGGTCCGACGGGTTCGGGCAAAACCACCACGCTCTACAGCTGCTTGAAAGTGCTCAACCGGATCGAGGTGAAGGTGCTGACGGTCGAGGACCCCGTCGAGTACGAGCTCGACGGGGTGATGCAGGTCCCAGTCAACCTCGCGGCGGATCTGACCTTTGCCCGGACGCTGCGAGCCTTCCTGCGCCAGGACCCGGATGTCATCATGGTAGGGGAGATCCGCGATGTAGAAACGGCGCAGGTCGCCATCCAGGCCGCGCTGACCGGCCATGTGGTGTTGTCGACGCTGCATACGAACGATGCCCCTGGTGCGGTGACGCGACTCATGGACATGGGCGTCGCGCCGATTCTGCTCGCCTCGACGCTCGAGGGAATCGTCGCCCAACGGCTGCTGCGCCGGATCTGTCCCGCCTGCCGCGCCCCCCAGGTTCCGGCGGAACATGGGCTCCGACGGCTGGGGCTCGATCGAGAGGCGCTCCGCGACCGACCTGTTCACGCCGGGCGGGGTTGCGAGTCCTGCCGTGGCACCGGCTACAAGGGGCGGCTCGGGATCTTTGAGTTCCTGCGCATAACCGACCGGCTGCGGGAACGAATTGTTCGCGGCGCGTCGCTGGCGGAATTACGCGAGGTGGCACTGGCCGACGGCATGATACCCCTGCGGGAGGCGGCAATCGCGGCGCTTCTTTCCGGAGCAACCACGCTGGATGAGGTGCTGAAACACACGTGAAGGCTATGCCACTCTTCACCTACTCAGCCATGGATGGACGCGGCCAGGTGAAATCCGGGTCGATTGAGGCGACGGACGCCCGCCAGGTTGCCGGGCTCCTGCGGGACCAGGGCCTGTATCCGACTGGCGTGGCGGCCGCCGCGACCCCCGGATCACCCACGACGGGCGGCGGAGGGTCGGCGGCGCCATCGTCAACCCGGTCCCGGCTGCGGCTTCCCTTCGTCCGGCCGGTCGGGACCAAGGAACTCGCGGTCTTTACGCGGCAATTGGCCACGCTCCTCCGTGCCGGCCTGCCCCTCGTGCGTGGGCTGGCGGTCCTTGCGCGGCAGGAGCGGAATCGGGCGTTTTGCCGGATCATCGAATCGGTGGCCGAGGCCATCAAAGCGGGCGCCACGCTTTCGGAGGCCCTCGGCCGACACCCGCGGGTTTTTGACCGGCTCGATGTCAACCTGGTCAAGGCCGGCGAAGCGAGCGGGGCGCTCGATGCCGTGCTCGACCGCCTGGCCCAATTCAAGGAGAAGAGCCTGCAACTCAACGGCCGCATCATCGCGGCGCTGGTTTATCCGGTCATCGTTCTCGCCGTGGCGCTGCTGATCCTCTCCGGCCTTCTCGTCTTTGTGGTGCCGAAGTTCGACCAGATTTTTGCCGATCTGCTGAAGGGCGCGCCGCTGCCGCCGCTCACCCGCTTTGTCATGGCCGCGAGCGATGCCGCCCGGCATCACGCCGGCGTCGCGGCGGCGCTGGGCGTGGTGCTGGGATTCGTGTGCCGGAGCGTCGGCCGGACCGCCCGCGGTGCGTTCGCGTTCGATTCGCTCAAGCTCCGGCTGCCGGTGTTTGGCGAACTGATTCTGAAGGCCGCGGTGGCCCGTTTCACCCGCACCCTCGGAACGCTCCTGGCGAGCGGCGTGCCGATCCTGCCCGCCCTGCAGATCACGCGCGAGGCGTGCGGGAATGCCCGCCTCACCCGCGCCATCACCGTCATTCACGACCGGGTCAAGGAAGGCGCCGCGGTGGCACCGACGCTCGAAGCGGCGGCGGTGTTTCCTCCCATGGTGGCGGGCATGATCGAGGTCGGCGAGCAGACGGGCCGGCTGCCGGAGATGCTCAACAAGGTGGCCGAGATCTACGAAGAGGAGGTCGACCGCGCCGTGGCCGGGCTCAGTTCACTGATCGAACCGATTCTAATTCTCTTCCTGGCGCTGGTGGTCGGCACGATCGTGATCGCGCTCTTCCTGCCCATTGTCCGGATCGTGCAAGTGCTCTCGTAAACCCGGCGCCAACGAAGGCGTCGCGCCGCGACCTCCCGGCCGGCTCCGGCGCCGGGCTCAGCCCTGGTCGCCGTCGCTGCCGATCGAGGTGGTGGCGCAGGCGTCCATCGCCTCTTCCACCAGGGCGATATCCTCGGGCGTCACGGGTTGCTTGGTGACGAAGGACATGCCGTCCTCCGTCCGGCCGAAGAAGGCAGGGGCGAGGGCGCGGCACTGGTCGCAGTCGATGCACGAGGTATCGACGTAGAACTTGCCGGCGGCGTTTTGTGGGACGCGATCAAGAAGGGTGGCCATGGACGTGTGGGATGTTTGAGGACACCAGCATAGCCCACGGCTCCGGCGGTGACTCGGCACATCTTGACGAACGCTTGTCATCTTTTGTCGCGACCGGCGTGGCCGCGGCGCGTGCGCTGGCGGTACCGGGTGGGGGCCTGGCCATACGCGGCGCCGAAGGCCCGGCTGAAGCTGTAGGGTGAATTGAAGCCGCATTGCTCGGCGACCTCCGCGACCCGCAGCGACGTCAGCCGCAGCAAGCCGCACGCCCGCTCCAGGCGCAGGCGCCGCAGGTGCCGGCCGATGCTGACGCCGCACGACGCGCGAAAGCGGGCCCGCAGGTGGCTCTGGCTGATGCCGAGGCTGCGGGCGAGCTCACGGAGGCGGAGCGGCTCCCGGCGCTGCAGGGCAAACTCGTTCACCCGCATCACCAGTCCGGCTTGCCCCCCAGCTCCCTCGCGCGCCCGGGCCGGCGCCAGCCGCACGATCCGGGCGAGCAGGAGGGCCAGCAACAGCAGCGGCAGCTCCGACATCCGCTCTTCCGTGCGATGGGCGGCGAGCAGTTGCTCCAGTGAGGCGCGGATCGATGGAGCGAGCGGGAACGGCCGATAGCGCAGGGACTGGAGCGCGTCCGCCTGCGCGAGGTCAAAGGTCACAAACAACCAGGTCAGGGCCTGCGGGCCGGCATCGATGTAGTGATGGAATTGAAAGGGGAAAACCAGCAGGCCTTCGTTCGGCCCGAGGGGGATCACATGGTCGTCGACGCAGACGGCGACCCGGCCCCGCAGGGCGAAGATCAGGACGAAGCGGTGGTGGAGTGACCGGCCGTGGCCCGGACGATTGAGTTCGGTCGTCGAGCGCCGCTGAAAACAGATGAGATTGTCCGGCAGCGGCAGCGGGCCGGGCCGGCGCCCGAACAGGGGGTGGGGCGGTCGCGGAAGCTGGGCCACGAGCGCGGCCAGGGAGTCGCGTGAGCCTTGTATCATTTCTGATAAAAACATCAGCATTTCTGCCATTGGCCGGGCGGCAGGCGAGAGTTAAAATAGCGCCTCACGTCCCGACTCATGAATGCCCTGGTCGCCCTGCCGCCCCGTCCCAGCGAGAGAGTGCGCCTCGCGGTCTACCCGGACAACGGGGAAGCGGTCCGGGCGGTGGCCGCGGACATGGCCGACCTGATCCGTCGGCGCCGCCAGGAGGGCCGCCCGGCGGTGCTGGGCCTCGCGACCGGGTCAACGCCGATCCCCCTCTACGCCGAGCTCGTGCGCCTGCACCGGGAGGAGGGACTGAGTTTCGCCAACGTCGTCACCTTCAATCTCGACGAGTATCTAGGCCTGGCCGCCGCCGATCCGCAGAGCTACCACCGATTCATGCGGCGCCACCTGGTCGATCACGTCGATCTTCCCCCGGGCCACGTGCACCTGCTCGACGGGACCGCCGTGGGTGCCGACATCGAGCGAGTGTGCCGGGAATACGAGGCAGCGATCCGGCGCGCGGACGGGATCGACCTGCAGATCCTCGGGATTGGCCGGTCCGGGCACATCGGCTTCAATGAGCCCTGCAGCTCGCCGGCCGCGCGCACGCGGCTGGTCCGGCTGCATCCCTTGACGCGCCGCCTGGCCGCGGCGGATTTTGGCGGCCTCGCCCAGACGCCAGCCTGTGCGCTGACCATGGGCACTGCGACAATTCTCGAGGCCCGGCGCATCCTGGTGCTGGCGTGGGGACGGTCCAAGGCCGAGGTGGTGCGCGCGGCGGTCGAGGGGCCGGAGACGAGACAAGTACCCGCTTCGTTTGTCCGGCGGCATCCGGATGCGCTGTTCGTGCTGGACCGTGACGCGGCATCGGCGCTGCGCCGATACCAGGGCGAAGCGGTGGCCGCGGCGGCGGCGCCAAGGCGCCGGACCAGGATCCGCGCGGCGGCCGGTCGCGTTTGGACTTGCGGAACGGGCGACAATTGACGCTCTCAGTGGGCGGCATCGTTCATGAATCGCCCCGCCAGACGCCGCCCCGCCGTCACCGCCATGTTGCTATCCGGAATGCTCCTCGTTGGGAGCCAGGGTTCGGTGCGAGCCGCGCCGGCCGAAACCGAGCTGATGCCCTATCCCGCCTCATGCCAACTCACGGCCGGGCGGCTGCCGGTCACCGCGGCTTTCCGGGTGGCGTGGACAAATTTCCAGAGTCCGCGCCTCGCGACGGCGGTCGCGCGCACGCTGCGCGCGATCGAGCTGCGGAGCGGCCTCACGCTGCCGCGGACCCCCAACGGGGAGTATGCACCGGCGGAAATTGCGCCGGCGGCCGCGCTGGTGATCGCCTGCGACGGGGCCAGCGCGCCGGTGCCCCATCTGGGTGAGGATGAGTCGTACCGGCTCGAGATCGCGTCCGCCCAGGCGCGCTTGAGCGCCCCGACCGAGCTCGGGGTGTTGCGCGGGCTCGCCACGCTGACGCAGCTCCTGCAGTCCGACGCCACCGGATGGTTCCTGCCCGCCGCGATGATTGCGGATCAACCGCGATTCCCCTGGCGCGGCCTGATGATCGATGTTTGCCGGCACTGGCAGCCGCGGGAGGTGATCGAGCGCAATCTCGACGGCATGGCACTCGTGAAACTCAACGTGCTGCATCTGCACCTCACGGAGGACCAGGGCTTCCGCATCGAGAGCAAGCGATACCCGCGCCTGCAGGAGCGGGGCTCGGACGGGCATTACTTCACGCAGGAAGAAATGCGCGGGATAATCGCGTACGCCGCGGCGCGCGGCATCCGCGTCGTGCCGGAGTTCGACATGCCGGGTCATGCGACCAGCTGGGTCACCGCCTACCCTGAACTGGCGAGCGCCCCCGGGCCATATGCAATCGAACGCAAATGGGGCGTGTTCAATCCCGTGCTCGATCCGACCAATGAGGCCATGTACCAGTTGCTCGATGGTTTCCTCGGGGAAATGGCGGATTTGTTTCCCGACGAGTACCTGCATATTGGCGGCGACGAAAACAACGGCGTCCAATGGAATGCCAATCCGCACATCCAGGCCTTCATCCGCGAGCACCAGCTGAAGGACAACGCCGGGCTGCACGCCTGGTTCAACGGGCGGGTGCAGCCGATGCTCGCCCGCCACGGAAAGAAGCTCGTCGGCTGGGACGAAATCCTGCATCCCGACCTGCCCGCCGGCAGCGTGGTTCACTCGTGGCGGGGCCCCGACGGGATTGCGGCCGCGACGCGACGCGGCTTCCCCACGATCCTTTCGAACGGCTATTACATCGACCTGTGCGAGTCGACGGCGAAACACTACCTGAATGATCCGCTGCCTCCCGGCAACTCCCTTACCGCCGAGCAGCGTCGACTGGTGCTCGGCGGCGAGGCCACGATGTGGGCCGAGTGGGTGACGCCCGAGACCATCGACTCCCGCATCTGGCCGCGCACCGCCGCGATCGCGGAACGGTTGTGGTCGCCGGGTGAATTGCGCGACGTTCCCGACATGTATCGCCGGCTGGAGGTCGTCAGCCGCCGCCTGGAGGAGGCCGGCATGCGGCATGAAAGCTACCTCGGTCCGGCCCTGCGCCGGCTGGCAGGCGATGCCGCCACGGCCGCCGACTTGGCGGCGTTGCGCACTTTCGTCGACGTGACCGAGCCGGTGAAAGGCTACAAGCGGGCCCAGCACCAGCCGCACGCGACCCAGTTCACGCCGCTGACCGGCCTGGTGGACTGCGCCCGCCCGGACAGCGCTGCGGCGCGCGAGTTCGCGGAGATGGTCGACGCGATCGTCGGGGACCAGCCCGCGCCCGGTGTATGCCCGGCGCTCGCGACGCTGCTCGAGGGCTGGCGCGACGCCGCGAGCCATTTGTTGGCGCGACTGCCCGAGCTCTCGCCGCGGCTGGCCGAAGCAGAGCCGGTGCTCAAGGCTTGGCGCGACGCGGCGGCGGCCGGACTGGTTGCATGCGAGTCGCGGCAGCACGGCAAGGTCCCGGACGATCCCCGGATCGGCGCGGCCATCACCGCAGCCGGCCAGGCGCACGCGGCGGTGGAATTGCCGATTGTCGCGGCGCTGTCCCGTCTGGCCGGCACCGGAAAATAGTTCAACGCGGATCGCACCTCCATGATGGACACCGCCAAAGTCGCCCCGGCCCCGGTCCATTCCGCCGGCCGGATCGTCTCGATCAGCATCATCGGCGCCCTGTTCTTCATCTTCGGGTTCGTCACCTGGCTGAACGGAACCCTGATCCCGTTCCTCAAGCTCGCCTGCGACCTGCAGACGGATGCCCAGGCGTTGCTCGTGACCTTTGCCTTCTACATGGCGTATTTCTGCCTCGCGCTGCCGTCAGCGGCGATCCTGCGGCGCACCGGATTCAAGCGCGGCATGTCGCTGGGCCTGGCGATCATGGGCGTCGGCGCGCTCGTGTTCCTGCCGGCGGCATTGGCCCGGAGCTTCACGCTTTTCCTCGGCGGGCTGTTCGTGCAGGGGATGGGCTTGGCGCTGCTGCAGACGGCATCGAATCCCTATATTTCGGTGCTCGGGTCGATTGAGAGCGCGGCCAGCCGGATCAGCATCATGGGCATCTGCAACAAGGTCGCGGGCGCGCTGAGCCCGGTGATCCTCGGGGCGATCGTGCTCAAGGGGGCCAGCGAGACCGAGGCGCGGATCCGGGGCGCGGCGACGGCCGCCGAGCGCATCCAGCTGCTGCAGGAGCTCTCGCATCGCGTGATCGCGCCCTACGCCGGCATGGCGCTGGTGCTTTTCCTGTTGGCGCTCGTGATCGTTTTCTCGCCGTTGCCGGTAGTGGAACCCGACCTGGAGGGGCATGAGGACGCCAGCGGCGACCGCAGCCGCACGAGCATCTGGCAATTCCCGCACCTGCTGCTCGGCGTCGTCTGCATCTTTGTTTACGTCGGGGTCGAGGTGATGGCGGGCGACGTGATCGGCCCGTACGCCCGGTCGCTGGGACTCAGCTTGGATTACACGAAAAATCTCACCGCCTACACCCTCTGGTCGATGGTGGCGGGCTACACGATCGGTGTCTTCATGATCCCGCGCCACCTGCGCCAGGAAACCGCCCTGAAGCTGTCGGCGCTCACCGGCATGGCGCTCGCGGTGGCCGGGTTTCTGAGCGCGGGCAAAACGGCGGTGGCCCTGGTGGCGCTGCTGGGCTTTGCGAACTCGCTGATGTGGCCGGCCATCTTTCCGCTGGCCATCGACGGGCTGGGGCGGTTCACGAAGACCGGTTCGGCGCTCTTGATCATGGGCATCGCTGGCGGCGCCATCGTGCCGCAGATCTACGGCCGTCTGGCGTTGGTCGTGGGCACACCGGCTGCGTTTCTCGCCTGCACACTGCCGTGCTACATCTACATCCTTTATTACGCGGTCAGGGGCCACCGGGTCGGTCGACCGGCGCGAGGCTGAGGCGTTTGGGGTGGTCGCCGCGGAACGGTTGGGGCCGGCCGCCAAAAATTGGGTAGACGGAGCCATTGTCCGCGCACGGACGGGCCGGCACTCACTCCCGGTCGCATGCCGCTATCACACGCCACCGTGATTTCGCTTGGCCCGGGCGGGACCGCCGTGGGCGTGTTCCGCCGGCAGGCGGACGAGCTCGTGCTCGAGGATTTCGCCGTGGAGCCCGACCCGATCGCCGGCGGGAAAACCGAGCGTACGCTCGACGACACCGCGGCGTCGCTCGCGCGGCTTCGCCGGCGAACCACGGTACGGGGCGAGGTGACGCTGGTGGCGCCACCGCAGGTGACGCTCATCAAGATGCTCCAGGCGCCGCCAGTGGGCGTCGGGCGCCGCGAAGACATCGTTCGCTTCGAGGCCGGCCTGGGAATCCCCGGCGACCCAGCCGGCATCGTGTCGGGCTATGTTGAGGCGGGCGCGCGCGGCTCCCTTCCCGAGGTCATGCTCGCGGCGGCAAAGCTCGCCGACGTCGAAGCATTGTGCGCGGCGGCCGAGGCGGCTGGGTTCGCCCCCCATGGCGTGGTGCCGGCGCCGGTCGCGACGCTCGCCGCGTATCGGCACGTTTTTCCGGCGTGCTCCCGGACGACGCTGCTGCTCAACGTGGGAATACGCTCCACGACGCTCCTGGTGGTGGAAGCGCAGGGTTTCTTCGCGCGGATCATTCCCCTCGGAGTTCTTGGCCTTCAGGGCGAGATGACCGGCGCATCGACCGGCATCTCGGAAGGGCTGAATGCGGTCGCCATAGACGCGAATGCGAACCTGGCCCGGCTGGTGCAGGAGACTACGCGCACGCTGTTGCACCTCAGCCGGCAGGGAGCGGCGAGCACACCGGCGGGCATGCTCGTGATGGGTTATGGCGCGGGTGTCCCGGGGCTGGTGCGTTCGCTCGGGATCCATCTCAACCTTCCAAGCGAGCGGCTCGTGGTGCACGAATCTCTCCAGATCGCTGCGGCCGCCCGGAACGGTGCCAGCGGAGACCCGCCCATGCTGGCTGAACTCACGGGCGCCGCCTGCCTGCGTCTGCTGCCGGGCCAACCGGAGATCAACTTGCTGCCGCCGCGGCGAAGCCAGGAGTGGCGGTCTCGGCGTCGGCAGCCTTGGCTGATCGGAACCGGCCTGCTGATCGTCGTCGCGCTCTTGCCGCCGATCATCCACTGTCGTGCGGTGGCGGCCGAAGCCACGCGAAAGGCTGCGGCCATCGAACGCGCCGTGGCGCCGGTGCGTGCGCGGGATGCCCATATTAGTGTTGCCATCGGCGAACTCGCGCGCGCCGAGGCACAATTGGCGGGCCTGCAGGAGGCATGGGATCGCCGCGGGCGCTGGGTGGAATTCCTGGCGGACCTGCAGGGTCGACTGAGTGGCGTCGGGGACGTCTGGCTCGATCGGTTGCGGTTGGTTCCCGGGGTCGGGGCTGCGCCGCAAAAGGTGCGCCTCACCGGCCGGATGCTGGACCGGAATCATCCGCTGGGGACGGTGGGCCCGGAGTCGATTGCGCGGGTGAAGGCGCTGATCGCCAGCATGCACGAGTCGCCGTTCGTTGTCGGCGTGGAGGGGGAGCGCTTCGATCGCAGCCAACCGGGCGTGCTGACCTTCGACTTTGTACTCGTCGCAGACCCGCGGCGGCCGCTCTGACACATGAAGCTGCACCAGAGCATTATCGCTGCGGTGCTCGGGGCGTTGCTGGCTTCGGCCGGACTCGAAGCGTGGATTTGGTGCCACGCCGGACGCGCGGCACGACGGGCGCTCGCGAAGCTGGATGCGACGAGGGCGGAGCGCGACCGGCTCGGGCGGCAATCGCCAGCGCCGACCGCAGAGTATGAGGAGGCCGTGCACGACCGGATCGAGGCCGTTCGTGGCATGCTGGCCGGGCTGCGGGCCGAACTGGCGGCGACCGACCAGGTGACGCCCGCCTCCGTCCCGGCAAAGCCGGTGGATGCCTACTTCGAGATCGCGGCCTTTGTCGAACGGACCCGGACGGAAGCCGCGGAGGCCGGGGTCACGGCGCGGGCGGGTGAGCGATTTGGCTTTGCCGCACATGCCAGCGCGGGTCCGCGCCCGGAGCTGGTCGAGGCGGTGGGCCGGCAACGCGCCGAGATCGAGCAATTGATCGAAACGCTTCTCGCCTCGCAACCTCGGGCACTGCTCGCGGTGCAGCGGGAACGTCCTCTGACGGATGCCGAACGATCGCAGCGCAAGCAACCGGACGGACCGGCCGCCGCGCAATCATCGATCGCACGGGGCCGCGAGGACGAGACCGCGGTCGCAGACTTTTTTGACTTCGATCCCGTCCAGTCAATACGAAGGCGCGGCCTCATCGATACCGATGCCTTCCGCCTGGAATTCACGGGTCCGACGACAAGTTTGCGGAGTTTTTTGAATCGGCTCGCGACGTCGCGCTGGCCCGTGGTGGTGCGGAACGTCGAGGTCGAGCCGGTCAGCAGCGAGAATCGAAGCTCCTCGCGGCCCGAAGTCGCCTCGAGCGGCCCGGTGCCATTGGTGACAGGCATTCTTTCACGCTTCACCGTTGTGGTCGAAGTACTGGTGATCCCGCGGCGGGAGGCGGCCGCAGAATCATGATCCGCTGGCGTCAAATCCCGGGAGCGAAGCTCGTGTGCGCCGGCGCGGCGGCGGCGTTGATGGCAAGCATTGGCTGGACCTGGCGCCAGGCGCCGCAGTTGCGCCGACTGAGGTCCATGCCCGTCGGGATCCGGTTCAGTGCGGAGCGCGCAGCCCCAGTGCAGCCAAGGAAGAACGAAGCGGGACCGCCGGTCTGGACCGAGCCCGTGCCAGCCGCGGATGGCTGGACCTACGATGTCTTCACGCCGCCGGAGGTCTATTACGATGCGGCCAGCCAACGATTCTCCGTCGGGCCACCCGCGAAACGCGGGAAGTCCGAACCGGCGATCGGCCTCGAGTTGCTGGCGATCAAACCTGAGCCGTACCGGCTGCAATTGGCGGGCTATGTTGGCGTGCCCGGCGAATATGTGGGCGCCTTCGTCACCCCGAATCGTCCGGGGAGCATTCTGGCGCGGCCGGGCCATCGATTTGCGGGCCTCGGGCTGATATTGCGGAGTCTGGAGTTGAGTCGCGCGCCTGCGCCCGGTCTCGAGCCTGGCGTCGAGGCCGTGGTGCACGACGAGATTTCCGGGATTGACGTGACACTGGAAAGTCGGGTCCGCAAGTTCACCGATTCGCCGATGGCGGTGGTGAGGGTTTCGTCCGGGGACCCAGGCCTCCGTGAACTGCGCACGGGGGACACGATTGGGTCCGCCGCCGCTGCCTATCGCATCGAACGCATCCAGTTCGATCCGCCGGAGGTGCTCGTAAGCCAGCAGCTGCCCGGTCGAGCCGAGCCCGAAATGCATGTGCTGCATCCTTCCGCGGGCATCGATGAACAAATCAGCCTAAGCGGTGACCGGCTGGCCGTGGGTAGGCCGGGCGCGGCGATGGCATCCGTCGCCAAGTAAGCACCTCAGGCCGATGCACGCTTTCCACTGCTCCCGGCTTCTCGCTGCGCTGGCTTTCATGGCTGCCCGATGGGGATCCGCCACGGCAGCGCCCCCGGTTGAACCCGCTCCGGTGCCGTCGCCGTCGGCGCCGGTCGCCGAAGCGCGGGATCATGATCGCACCCAGGCGAGCACGCGAATGCTCGAACAGGTGGAGCACGCGTGGCGTGATCCGCGGGGGGCGGCGATCGCGGAGGAACCCCAGGGCGAGGCGGCTGAGCGCTCGGCGTTGGCCGAGAAGCTCGAGCGGATCGTGCTGCCGAATGTCAATTTCAGCGGCTTGGAGATCAGCCGCGTCGTTGCCACGCTGGGCGCGATCTCCGAGGAGTTCGACCCGGCCGGCCCGGGGCCGAAGGGCGTCAATATCGTCCTGGTCGACGCCACCAACGCGAATCCCCTGGTGAACCTGACGCTGCACAACCTGTCGCTCAAGCGCGTGCTCGATTTCGTCACGGACGCGGTCGGTTACCAGTACGAGGTGCAGGCGGATGCGGTGGTGGTGCGACCGTCCGGCGGGACCGTCGCGCTGGAGACGCAGTTCTTCCCCGTTTCGCGCGCGACGGTGTTGCGGCTGACGGGGAGGGGAAGCCCGGGAGCAGCCGCCGCCGGCGTCGCGGATCCGCTCGCGGGCGGCGGCGCGGCGGCACCCGGCCCGCAGGTCGAGCGCGAAGGCCTGGCCATCCGCAACTTTCTCCAACTCGCGGGCGTCGGCTTCGACGCGGTGCCCGGCAGCACGCTGGCGTTTGACGGCTCGCAGCTGATTGTCACGCAGACCCCGCGCCAGTTGGAGCGCATCCGGAACATCCTGCGGCGTTATCGCGAGTCCCGGCAGGTCGAGATCGAGGCCAAGTTCATGGAGGTGCAGCAGGGCGCGTTGGACGAATTCGGCGTGCAATGGAGCGCCGGCAAAAAGGTCACGCAGCACAGTGGCGCGTCGCGCAGCGACTATGCGACCAGCAACCGGTCCCTCGGTGACGCATTCACGGGCAACAGCAGCGGCGCGCGCGGCGCCATCATCCGGCCGGGCACGGAAACGCTCAACCCCGACGGCACGTTGTCGACGTCGGGGGAGATCGACCTGCCGATCGTGGACAATCCGCCGCCCATACCGGGCACGAACAACGTCGGCCTGGCGGCGAATCCGCTGGCGACCATCACGGGTATCCTCGGCGAATTCGACGTGAATGCGGTGGTGCGCGCTCTGTCGCAGAAGGCCGGCACGGAGCTTCTCAGCGCGCCCAGGCTGACCGTCCTTTCGGGCAACCCGGCGACGATCACCGTCGCGCAGGAGCTCAGGTATCCGCAATCCTTCGGACAGGTGCAAAGCCAGGTCGGAACCGGCAACGCGAGCGGCGGCGGCTCGGCGGGAGTGGCGATCACCGCCGGCACGCCGCAGGAGTTCACGACGCGCAACGTCGGGGTGGAACTGAAAGTCACGCCCACGGTGGAGGA
The DNA here is from genome assembly GCA_035496355.1 of Lacunisphaera sp. GTDB lineage: Bacteria > Verrucomicrobiota > Verrucomicrobiia > Opitutales > Opitutaceae > Lacunisphaera. The sequence continues at coordinate 119,941 of DATJES010000003.1, forward strand.
GGACGATCGCAGCATCAGCCTCGACCTGAATCCCAAGGTCACGGAGTTCGAGGGCTTCGTCGAGTATGGCGGCCAGAGCGTGGCCGTTTCCGGCGGCACCACCGTCACCGTGCCCTCCGGCTTTTTCCAGCCGATCTTCGCCGTGCGCGAGGTAAGCACGAAGGTGACGATCTGGGACGGGGCCACGCTGGTCATGGGCGGGCTCACCCGCGAGGACGTGAAGAAGGTGAGCGACAAGGTGCCCGTGCTCGGGAGCATTCCGGGCCTCGGCCGGCTCTTTCGCAGTCACGGCGAGAGCACGCAAAAACGAAATTTGCTGATCTTTGTCACGGCGCATCTGGTAAATCCCGGCGGGGGCTTGAGGCGGCACCCTCGGTCCACGACTCTTCCGCGCAGCGCGCCAGCGGGGCCGGAGGCCGATGCCGGCGACGAACCGGCGAAAAACGGCGGGTGAGGCGCGATTTTCGGCGCTGCGACCCGGCAAGGGTAACGAATATTTAACGTGTGCTCCCTTGGCCGCGAGGCATTCGCCGACACGGTCTGCCTCCAGTTCGCGATGGCTACCCGAACCAACCACACCTCCCGGCCGAAACTGGCGATCATTGAGCACAGCCGCGTCAAGGCGGAGCTGCTCGGGGGCTTTCTCACGAGTCGCCGGAACTTTGAGGTGGTGGCGGTGGCGAAGGACGCGGTGGCCGGGCAGGAGATGATCGGTTGCGTCAACCCGGACCTCGTGGTCGCGGCGTTGGTCATGCCCGATTTCTACGCCACCGGCATGATCGCCGGGCTGCGCGAGGCGACCGCGGCGCCGATCATCGGGACGATCACCCACTGCAACGAGTACCTGGCTTATGCGCTTACGCAGGTCCGTTGCCACGGCATCTATTGGGATGCGGTCGACGGGTTGGACGAGTTGCTGCGGATCGTCGACCGGGTGCGCCTCGGCCAGCCGGCGATCTCGGCCTCGCTGCTCCGGGAGCAGGCGGCCTGGCGCCGGAACCCGAACTATTTTCCCAAGATGCTTTCGCGCCGGGAACAGGACGTGCTGATCTGCATTTCCCGGGCGCTGACGAACGACGAGATCGGCCGGCAGCTGAACATTTCACCGGGGACCGTCCAGTCGCATCGCAAGATGATCATGGAAAAGATGGGATTTCACGGGACGCCGAAGCTCATCGACTACGCGATGCGCGCCGGATTCCGGCATGCGCCGCTGCCCTGTGTGCCGTTGTCGGCGACAGAGCCGGACGGAAGCCGCCTCGAAATGGCGCAGGTGATGGCGGTTTGAGTCGGCTCGGCGCGGCCGCGCGATGCCGCAGGACAGGCCGCCGGCGGGTTCACGCCGGAGCGGGTTCCGCGAAACTCGCGCGGCGGGGGCGTGGCACAAAAAATCTTGTTGGACCTGGTGCGCCGACGGCTCAAGGTAAGGCTTTCATTCACCTTACCCCATGAACTTACCTCGCCTTGTCAGCTGTCTCGTTGCATCCGCCATCCTGTCGCTCGCCGCGCGGGCCGATTTCCATGATCACATCGGCATCCAGACCTGGAGCCTCAAGGACCTGACCAAGGCCAAGGGATTCACCGCGTCACTCGACCAGATCAAGGCCTGGGGCATCCCCGAGATCGAAGGCAGCGTCGCGACTCCGGGCATGACGGCCGAACAGGTGCGCGCCGAGATCGAGAAGCGCGGACTGCAGATCCCGTCCGCCCACGTGGGTTACGAGGACATCACCAAGAACCTCGATGCCATGGTGCAGAATGCCAAGACCCTCGGCCTCAAATACGCGATCTGCCCGTGGATCCCGCACGACGACAAGACCGGCATCACGGCCGCCCAGATTGAACAGGCGGTGAAGGATTTCAACCGGGCGGGCGCGGCCTTCCGGGCGGTGGGCGTGAAGTTCGGCTATCACCCGCACGGCTACGAGTCGCTGCCGGGTTCAAAGCCGGGCACGACGATGCTCGACGACCTCATCGCCGGATGCGATCCGGCGAACGTCTGCTTTGAGATGGATGTCTTCTGGACGGTTCACGGTGGCTGGGATCCCGTGACGATGCTGAAGAAATATTCCGGCCGCTGGATGGGACTTCACGTCAAGGACATCAGGAAAGGCGCGCCGACGGGATTCCACACCGGCCATGCGCCGGTGGGGGACAACGTCGCCGTCGGCACCGGCGCCATTGATTGGAAGGACGTCATCGGCACCGCGGAAAAGACGGGCGTCACTTATTATATCATCGAGGACGAGACCTCCGACCCGCTGAAGAACGTCCCGATCACGCTGGCCTATCTCAAGGACCTGAAAATCTAACCCCCGGGAGACTCCACGCGTGCCTGTAATCTCCCCCGGCGAGGTCAAGGCGACCTACGATGTGATTGTCGTCGGCTCCGGCGCGGCCGGCGGCCAGACAGCTTACACCCTGACGATGGAAGGGGCCAAGGTCCTCATGCTCGAGGCCGGCCGCTATTATGATCCGGTGACGGAGACACCCATGTTCCAGACGAATGGGCAGGCGCCGCTCCGTGGCTCCGGCACCCCGGACAAGCCGTTCGGTTTCCACGACGCGACCGTCGATGGCGGCTGGCAGGTTCCGGGCGAGCCTTACACGCAAAGTTCGGACGACCCGGAGAAGCAATTCGAGTGGTGGCGGGCGCGCATGCTGGGCGGCCGCACGAACCACTGGGGCCGGATCTCCCTGCGCAATGGGCCGTACGATTTCAAGCCGCGCAGCCGGGACGGTCTCGGCTTCGACTGGCCATTCGGCTACGACGACATCGCGCCGTATTACGACAAGGTGGAGATGTTGATCGGTGTCTACGGCAACAACGACGGCTTTGAAAACACGCCGGACTCGCCCGCGGGCATCCTCCAGCCACCGCCGGCCGCGCGTGCCAGCGAGCAGTACGCCGCCAAGCACATGCGAGCGCTGGGCGTGCCGGTTCTCGCCATTCACCGGGCGGTGCTCACGCAACGGCAGGACCCCGAGATCCTGCCCAAGAAGATTCACCCGCACAACCCGAAGGCCCAGCGCGTCCTGGCCAAGGCGATGAGCGAGCGCGCGGCCTGTTTCTGGGCCACACCCTGCGGGCGCGGCTGCGCCATCCGGGCAAACTACCAGTCGACCACGGTCCACCTCCCGCCAGCCTTGGGCACCGGCAACCTCGACATCGTGGCCAATGCGATGGTGCGTGAAGTCACACTCGATGCCAAGGGTCGCGCCGATGGGGTCGTCTACATCGACAAGAAGACGGGGACCGAATGCCGGGCGAAGGCTCGGGTCGTGGTGCTGGCGGCCAGCGGCATGGAGACCGTGCGGATCCTTCTCAACTCCAAGTCGGCCAGCTTCCCGCAAGGCCTGGCGAACAGCAGCGGGTTGGTCGGCCGCTACATCATGGACACCGTAGGGGCCAGCCGCAGCGGACAGATCCCGGCGCTCGAGGGCCTGCCGCCGCACAACGAGGACGGCGCCGGCGGCGGTCACGTATATTCACCCTGGTGGCTGTACAAAGAGGCGGAAAAACTGGGTTTCGCCCGGGGCTATCATATCGAGTTTGGCGGCGGCCGCGGCATGCCCGGCATGTGGACGGGCGCCGGACTCGAGCGCTTCACGCGGGGGAGCTACGGTCGGAAGTTGAAGGAGGATGCCCGCCGCTACTTCGGTACCTTCATGTATTACGCCGGCCGGGGCGAAATGATTCCCAACGAGGGATCGTTCTGCGAACTCGACCCGGTGGTGAAGGACAAGTACGGCATCCCCGTGCTTCGTTTCACCTGGCAGTGGTCCGAGCACGAACTGCGACAGGCGCGGCACATGGAGACGACCTTCGACGCGATCATCGAGGCGATGGGCGGCAAGGTCCTCGGCAAGGAACGGAAGTATTCCGACCGCCCAGGAATCTCCAAGGGTGGGGAGATCATCCATGAAGTTGGCGGGGCTATCATGGGGACCGATCCCAGGAAGTCCGTGACGAACCAGTGGTGCCAGACCTGGGACGTGCCCAACCTGTATCTGACCGACGGGGCTCCCTTCGTCGGCAATGCGGACAAGAACCCGACGCTCACCATCATGGCCCTGGCCTGGCGTGCCAGCGACCACATCCTGGAAGAGATGAAGAAAGGGAGCCTCTGACCATGAACCTGCCGAATACCCCGCGACTTGACCGCCGGACCGCCCTGAAATGGTTGCTCACGGCCACCGCGGCCGTCGCCATCGCCGATCGCCGCCTGTTCGCCGCGCCCGGGACCGCGACGACGCCGGCGGGCAAGGGCTACGGCACCGACCCGGCGCTCAACAAGGAGTACCAGCCCGGCGAACTTTGGCCGCTGACGATGACCGACGCGCAACGGCGCACGGCCACCGCGCTTTGTGCCGTCATCATCCCCGCCGAGGGCACCGTCCCGAGCGCGGCCGACCTGCATGTCCAGGACTTCATCGACGAATGGATCAGCTCGCCTTACCCCGACCAGGTGAATGATCGGAAGACCATCATCGACGGTCTGGCCTGGATCGACGAGGAATCGCGGAAGCGTTTCGGCAAGGACTTCGCCAGTCTTGAGGTGAAGGAGGCCGGGGTGATTTGCGACGATATCTGCCACTTGCCGGATGCGCGCCCGGAGTTGAAACAAGGGGCGAAGTTCTTCGCGAAATTTCGCGACCTGACCACGAGCGGATTCTACACGACGCCCGAGGGCATGAAGGACATCGGCTATGTCGGCAACATGCCGCTGCCCGAGTTCAAGGGTCCGCCGCGCGAGGTGCTCGCGAAGCTCGGGCTGGCCTGAGGCCGGCGAATATCAAACGCGTCGGGCTTGCGCCCACGCCCTCGACCCGCTACACGGGCAGGCGTTTGTTTTGAAAACCCTACTCCGCCAGACCGGGCCCCAGCCGCACGCGGCGGAGTGAGCCCCCAGTTTCGCCCAGTCAAACAACCACACACCCCATACCCCATGCATCCGTCCCGATTGTTTCGCGCCAGTTGTGTAGCCTTGATCGTCACCGCCATGAGCTTCATCCTTCGCGGTGGCGCCACGGGCGATTGGATCACGCAGTTCAAACTGACCAATGAGCAAGCCGGCTGGGTGAATGGCACGGCGTTCTGGGGCTTCACCCTGGCCATGATGTTCGGTGGGCCGCTGGTCGACGCGCTCGGCTTCAAGCGCATCCTGGGCATCGCGTTCGTTGGGCACCTCATCGGCATCGTCCTGACTATTTTTGCCTGGGATTTCTGGAGCCTCTTCTTCGGCACGCTGTGCTTCGGCATCGCCAATGGCTCGGTCGAGGCGGCCTGCAATCCGCTGGTCGCGACGCTTTACCCGAAGGACCAGACGACCAAGCTGAATCATTTCCACGTGTGGTTCCCGGGCGGCCAGGTGATCGGGGGCCTGCTCGCTTACGCGCTCGGAGCGGCGGGTTTTGGCTGGAAGGTGCAGTTTGCCACCATGCTGCTACCGCTCCTGGCCTATCTCATCATGTTCATGGGCCAGCAGTATCCCCAGACGGAGCGCGTGCAGCGCGGCGAGTCGACGGGATCGATGTTCGCGGCCTGTCTCTCCCCAGGTTTCATTCTCATGGTGCTTTGCATGTTCCTGACTGCGTCCACCGAACTGGGATCCGGCCAATGGATCCCGAACATCCTGTCCCACGCAGGCGTGTCCGGCATCCTGGTTCTCGTCTGGATCACCGGGCTGATGGCGATCGGACGGCTGTTCGCCGGCGTCTTCGTCCACCGGCTGTCGCCGATCGGCATGCTCATCGCCAGTTCGATCCTCAGCGCCCTCGGCTTGTACTGGATGGCGCATGCGAGCGGCACGATGCTGTTCGCGGCGGCGACGGTCTTTGCCTTTGGCGTCTGCTTCTTCTGGCCGACGATGGTCGGCTACGTCGCGGAGAACTATCCGAAGACGGGCGCCCTCGGCCTCGCGATCATCGGCGGCGCCGGCATGCTCAGCGTGAGTTTTGTGCTGCCGATCATCGGGCGCTGGTATGATGCCGGCATTGCGGCGCGCACTCCCGCGGGTGCGACGCCCGCAGGCGATGCGCTGGCGGCAATCCAAGCGGCGGCCGGGCTAGACGCACTCGGTAAGATTGCGGTCCTGCCGGTCGTGCTCACGGTCGTGTTCATCCTCATCGCCGTCTTCAAGAAGAAGCCGAGCGCCGCCGCCGCACACTAAGCCGCGGCGGGAGTAGAAAGGATCAGGCTATCGCCTCCGATTTCTTGTTACTGGCCACTTCGCCCTTAATACTTCGCCCCCATGCCCCGTTCCATCACGCTCTTCACCGGCCAATGGGCCGACCTGCCACTCGCCAAGCTCGCACCGCTCGCCAAGCGGATGGGCTATGACGGCCTCGAACTCGCCTGCTGGGGCGATCACTTCGACGTCGATGCCGCCGCCACCTCCGACAAGTACCTCAAGGAGAAGTGGGAGGTGCTCAAGGACAACGGCCTGACTTGCTTCGCCGTGTCGAGCCACCTCGTCGGCCAGGCCGTCTGCGACCTGATCGACGAGCGGCACAAGGCGATCCTGCCGCCCGACGTCTGGGGCGACGGTGAACCGGAGGCCGTGCGCAAGCGGGCGGCGAAGAAGCTGGCGCTCACGGCCAGGGCGGCGCGGCGGTTCTTTGACGCGAAGCCCGGCAACAAGGACAAAAAGGGTCCCGTGGTGGTGAATGGGTTCACCGGATCCTCGATCTGGCATTCGATCTATGCGTTCCCGCCGACCTCGCAGGATTACTGGGAGAAGGGCTTCCAGGACTTCGCGAAGCGCTTCGGGCCGATCCTGGAGGAGTTTGAAAAGCAGAACGCCAACTTCGGACTCGAGGTCCACCCGACGGAGATCGCCTTCGATATCGCCAGCGCCGAGCGGGCGGTCGCCGCCGTGAAGGGGCACAAGCGTTTCGGATTCAACTACGATCCCTCGCACCTGGGTTACCAGGGGGTCGATTACGTGAAGTTCATCCGCGTCTTCGGCCGACGCATCTTCCATGCCCACATGAAGGACGTGTGGTGGGGCCACGGCGACGGTTCGGTCGGCGTGTTTGGCGGCCATGCCAGCTTTGGCGACGCGCGCCGCTACTGGGATTTCCGATCGGTGGGCCGGGGCGACATCAACTTCGAGGAGATAATTGTGGCCTTGAACGACGTCGGTTACGCGGGGCCGCTTTCGGTGGAGTGGGAGGACATCCGCATGGACCGCGAGCACGGAGCCACGGAGTCGTGCGCCTTCCTGCGCAAGCTCGACTTCGCCCGCAGCGCCATCGCCTTCGACGCGGCGTTCGACAAGGAGAATCAATGAGGGAGGAGGGAGTAGCGGGTAGCGAGCATCGGCGCGGTTTTCTGCTCGCTACACACTGCCCGCCGCTCGCTACCTTAGTTGCATGAGCATCAAGATTGGCATCATCGGGGCCGGTGGCATGGCCAACTATCACATTCCCGGTTTCCGGCAGGCCGGGGCCGAGGTCGTCGCCCTTTGCGATGTGAGCGAGGTGGCGGCACGCCGGGCCGCGGACAAGCATGGGATCGCCAAAATCTTCACTGAGGTGGCCGAGCTTCTGCGCTCGCCGGGACTCGACGCCGTGTCCGTCATCGTGCCGAACAAGTTCCACGCGCCGCTGGCGCTGCAGGCACTGGCCGCCGGCAAGCATGTCTTTTGCGAGAAACCGCCCGCGATCAACGCGAACGAAATGGCCGCCATGCTGGCCGCCGCTCGCCAGGCCAAGCGCACGTTGATGTTCAATTTCAACAATCGGGCCCGGCCCGAGAGCTATGCGATGATGGACTTCATCAAGGCCGGGCGCGTCGGCACGATCAACACCTGCCAGGCCAAGTGGATCCGCCGCGCGGGCATCCCGGGTTTCGGCGGCTGGTTTACGACCAAGGCGCTGTCGGGTGGTGGGCCGCTGATCGACCTCCTCCACATGGTCGACCTTGGGCTGTACTTCATGGGCAACCCGGAGCCGGCGCACGTGCTGGCGAGGACCTATCAGGACCACATCACGGACAAATCGTTCAAGGGCCCCTGGGGCATCCCGGATGTCGCCAACGGGGTCACGGACGTCGAGTCGGCGGCGCACGGCTTCGTGACCTTCAAGAGCGGGCAGGCGATGTCGTTCCAGGTCTCCTGGGCGGAGATGAACCTTCGCGAGGAGGTCTCGGTGACCTTCCAGGGCGTTGCGGCGGGCGGGCTGATCCGGCGCCTGTTCGGCGTCGATGGCATCGATTCGACCGCGATCGACAGTTGCGAACTCTATACCCAGGACCACGGCCGCACGGTCAACCAGACCGTGCTGGTGCCGCCGGATGAAACGATGGGGCGCGTACGCTCCGCGATGAACTTCGTGCGCGCGGTGGAGGGCACCGAGCCGCCGCTCAACACGCCGGAACAGGCGCTCGCCCTCATGAAGATCATTGATGGCGCCTACCAGTCGGCCGCCACGGGCCGTCCGGTGACCTTCTGAAGCCGCCTGATAATTTTTCGCCATGAAACTCAATCGCAAGCTACGCATGGGAATGGTGGGCGGGGGCCGCGGGGCCTTCATCGGCGCGGTGCACCGCATGGCCGCGCGCCTCGACGGCGAGATGGAACTCGTCGCCGGCTGTTTCTCCGCCGATCCCGCCAAATCAAAGGCCTCGGGCCAGGACTTCTTCCTCGATCCATCCCGCGTGTATGCGACCTACCAGGAGATGGTGCGCGCCGAGGCGGCGCTGCCCGCGGATCGTCGCATCGACTTCGTGTCGATCGTGACCCGCAACAACACGCACTTCGCGGTCGCGAAGGCCTTCCTCGAGGCCGGCATCCACGTCATCTGCGACAAGCCGCTGTGCTTCACGCTCAAGGAGGGTCGAAAGCTGCGCGAGATTGTGCGCCGGACCGGCTGCGTGTTTGCGCTGACGCACAACTACACCGGTTACCCGATGGTGAAGGAGGCGCGCGACTGGGTGCGTTCGGGGCGGCTGGGCCGCATCCTCAAGGTGGTGGCCGAGTATCCGCAGGGCTACGCGATCTCGGCGCTCGAAACCGCGTCGGACGGCAAGATCTCCAACTGGCGCATGGACCCGAACGTGGCGGGTGTTTCCAACTGCATGGGCGACATCGGCACGCACGCGCACAATCTGGTGCGCTACGTCACCGGCCTCGAGATCGCGGAAGTGTGCGCCGAACTGTCGACCTTTATCCCGGGCCGGCCGCTCGATGACGACGGCAACTGTCTCATCCGGTTCGACAGCGGCGCCAAGGGCATCATCTATGCCTCGCAGGTTTCCAGCGGCGAGGAGAACAATCTGAACATCCGGGTGTTCGGCACCAAGGGCTCGCTCCAGTGGTTCCAGGAGAACCCGAACGAACTCTATTTCAAAAAAGCCGATGCGCCGACGCAGATCCACCGCCGCGGCAACGGTTACCTGGGCGCCGCCGCCCAGGCGGTCACGCGGACGCCGTTCGCGCACCCGGAGGGTTTCATCGAGGCGTTTGCCAATGTCTACCGGGCGGCCGGCGCGGCCATCGCCGACGCGGTCGAGGGAAGGAAAGCGCCGAAGTCGGGTTACGATTTTCCGACGGTGGACGACGGCGTCGCCGGGCTGGCCTTCATCGAATCGGTGGTGAAGAGCTCGAAGCAGGGTGCCAGGTGGGTGAAGTTTCCGCGGATCTGAAGGACGGCGAAATAGATTTACCCGGGGCGGGTTTCCGCTTCGCTCCCCGCCATGGCGAAATGGCTGCTGGTTGATGGCTACAACATGGCCTTTCGGGCCTTCTACGGGATGCCCGAACTGACCCGCTCCGATGGATTCCCGACCGGGGCGTTGCACGGGTGGATCAAGACGTTGTGGCGCCTGCAGGATCAGGAAAAGCCCGACGCCATGCTCGTCTTCTTCGACCTGGGCGGCGCGCAGGACCGCCTGGCGCTGCATCCGGAATACAAGGCGCACCGCAAGGAGACACCCGAGCCCCTCGAGCGGCAGGTGCCCGTCATCAAGGAAATCACCCGGGCCATGGGACTGGTCGGCGTGGAACTGGACGGAGTCGAATCGGACGACCTGGTGGCGTCCCAAGCCCGCGCCCTGGCCAATGCCGGGCACGACGTGCTGATCGTCAGCGCCGACAAGGATTTCGCGCAGTGTGTCGATGACCGCATCAAGATCCTGCTGCCGCCGCCGACCGCCAACCCCAAGCTGGGCTGGCGCGTGCTCGATGCCGCCGGCGTGAGGGAGAAATTCGGCGTGCCGCCGGCGCAGATCGCGGGGTACCTCGCCCTCATCGGCGACACCTCGGATAACATTCCCGGCGCGGACGGGGTGGGCCCGAAGACGGCGGCCAAGTGGTTTCAGGAATACGGCAGCCTCGAGGCCATCATCGCCCATGCGGGTGAGCTCAAGCCCGAGCGATTTCGCGAACCGGTGGCGCGACTGGCGGAGCGGCTCCGGCTCAACCTGCGTCTGACCACGCTGCGCACCGAGTCACCGCTCCCGCACGTGGCGCCGAGCGAACCGGCCACGGGAAAGCTCTTCCAGCTCCTCGAGGCGATGGAAATGAAATCAAGCCTGGCCGACGCGCGGAAGCGTTACACCCGACAGGCCGAAATGTTCTAGGCGCGAGGGACCGCGGCAAAAGCTTGCCAAGGCCGATGGGTCGCGGAGAATGCCGCCAACCCTCACCCCGCCATGGATAAAGCCGAAATGATGAAGAAGATCGTCGCGAAGGTCGGCAAGGACAAGGCCATCGATCTCGTGATACAGGCTTACAACACCGAGCTGCTCAGCACGATGTTGAACCGCATGGAGGAAGGGCGTTCGAAGATGATCGGCCAGTACAAGCGGCGCGATCACCTCGAGGACGCGCTGCACCGGGTGCTCGACGTCTGCGAGCTGGCGGGCTAGGGCAGCGATCCACGCGCCCGACGAATCAGGCCGCGGGCGGCTCGAAGATGTAGCCGATCCCGTGGACGGTCTTGAAGCAGGCGAGCGAGATGCCGTTCTTTTCGAACGCGGCGCGGACCTTGACGATGTACTGGTCGAGCGAGCGGCTGCGAATGTCGGCGTGGATGCCCCAGACCGAGTGGATGAGTTCCTTGCGGGTGATCACCACGCCCACGTGCGTGCTGAGGTAGGCGAGGATGCCGAGTTCCTTGCGGCCGATCTTGTGGGTGTTGCCGTTGGGGAACAGGACCTCGAGGCGGTCGGGTTGCACCTCGGCGCCGAGAAACTTGAAGGGCGTGTCGATCGTGCGGACGTTCTTCGTCACGTTGAAGTCGGCCTGGCCCTCGCTCCGCCGCAGGACGGCATTGATGCGCGCGACCAATTCGGGATAGCTGAAGGGCTTCGTGACGTAATCGTCACCGCCCATGTTCAGGCCCCGGATCTTGTCCTCCTCCATCGTGCTCCCGGTGAGGAAAATTGTCGGGACGTTGATGTCCTGCTGCTTCAATTCGCGAAGCAGATCGAAGCCGGAGGTGTCGGGGAGGTTGAGATCGAGCAGCAGGAGGTTGGCAAAATTGTGCTGCAGGAAGCGCAGGGCCGGAGAGGAGCGATTGTATCCCTGCACATTCATGCCGGCATTTTCGAGGTGCTGGCTGATCAATTTCAGCAGCTCCTCCTCGTCTTCGACGACCACGATCAACGGGCGGGGTTCAGCACACATGATAAGATGGAGTGGGGGCAGCTCGCTTTTTACAATTAACGGCCGCCTTGTCAAAGACTAGTTGCAGGTGATGCAGGCGGCTGCGGCCGAGAGATTTCTTGTCATTGGGTGGCGGCGGAAGTTCGCTGCCGGCATGAAAGTGACGCTTGGGCTTCTTCAGCACGCCTGTTCGGACGACCCGGCCGCCAACCTGAAAAAGACGCTGGGCCTGGCGGAAAAGGCTGCCCGCCGGGGCGCGAAGATCATCTGCACCCAGGAGCTCTTCCGCTCCCAGTATTTTTGCCAGTCCGAGGACCACGAAAGCTTCAAGCTGGCTGAGCCGATACCCGGCCCAAGCACCAAGGCTTTCCAGCGGTTGGCGCGGAAACACCAGGTCGTGGTGATCGCATCCCTGTTCGAAAAGCGCGCCGGCGGCCTCTACCACAACACGGCCGTGATCATCGATGCCGACGGAAAACTTTTGGGCCGGTATCGAAAGATGCACATTCCCGACGATCCGCTCTACTACGAGAAATTTTACTTCACGCCGGGCGACACGGGTTTTCGCGCCTGGCAAACCCGCTACGGAAAGATCGGCGTGTTGATCTGCTGGGACCAGTGGTACCCGGAGGGTGCGCGCCTGACCGCGCTGCAGGGCGCGGAAATTCTCTTCTATCCGACGGCGATCGGCTGGCACCCCGGCGAGAAAAGGCTCCAGGGTGCGAAGCAGCACGGCGCCTGGGAGGTGATCCAGCGGGCGCATGGCGTCGCCAACGGCTGCTACGTGGCGGTGACGAACCGCGTCGGCCGCGAGCGGCCGGCCGGCGGTGACGGCATCGAGTTCTGGGGGCAGAGTTTCGTCGCCGGCACCAGCGGTGAAATCGTGGCGAAGGCGAGCGTTGGCCGCGAAGAAATCCTGCTCGTGCCGGTCGATCTGGGTCAGGTGGACGTGACCCGCACGCATTGGCCGTTCCTGCGCGACCGGCGCATTGACGCATACGGCGAGATCACCAAGCGTTACATCGATTGATGGCAGCGGCAACTGGCGCCCAGCGCCGGGCCGTCGAGTTCAACGGCCCCTACCACCAACCCAACTTGTCCGACTCCCGCCAATCACCCGCCGACCTGGGCTACAGGATGCCGGCTGAGTGGGAACCCCAGGCAGCGGTCTGGCTTTCCTGGCCGCATAATCGCGCCACCTGGCCGGGACAGTTTCGCCCGATCCCGAGCGTCTTTGCCGGGATTGTCGCGCAGATCAGCAGGTTTGAAGAGGTGCGAATCAACTGCGCGCGGGCATTGCAGCCGCGGGCCCGCCGCTTGTGCGCCGCCGCCGGAGGCGACCTGCGGCGCGTGTCGTTCTACGACCACGCGACGGACGACGCCTGGTGCCGCGACCACGGGCCCCTTTTTGTGAAGCACCGCGGCACCGGCAAGGTGGCGGTGACCGACTGGACCTTCAACAAATGGGGCGGAAAATATCCGCCCTGGGACCAGGACAACGCCATCCCCGGCCGCATCGCCCGGAGCCTGAAGATGCGCCGGTTTGTGAATCCGATGGTGCTCGAAGGCGGCTCGATTGACGTCAACGGCCGCGGCCTGTTGCTGACGACCAAGCAGTGCCTGCTCCACCCGAACCGCAACCCAGGGCTCAGCCAGGCGGAGATCGAGGCGAACCTCCGCGAGTTCCTCGGCATCCGCAAGGTCCTTTGGCTCGGGGAGGGGATCGCCGGGGACGACACCGACGGTCACGTCGACGACATCACCCGGTTCTTCAAACCTGCCGGCGTGGTGACCGCGGTGGAACCGAACCGGCGCGACGTGAACTATCGTCCGCTCGCGGCGAACCTGGAACGGTTGCGCGGCTTCCGTACGCCCGGCGGCGGCGCGCTGGAGATCGCCCGGCTGCCGATGCCGGAGCCATTCGGCTTTCGCGGCCGGCGCGTGCCGGCCAGCTATGCGAATTTTCTCGTGATCAACGGCGCCGTGCTCGTCCCCCAGTTCCGCCAGCCGCGTCGAGATGCGGCGGCCCGCGGCATTCTCGGCGATTGCTTCCCGGGGCGGGAAATCGTAGCCATCGACTGCTATCACCTGGTCTGGGGCTTGGGCACGCTGCATTGCCTTTCGCAACAACAGCCCGCTTGAGCGGTCAGAGCCCGTTCCCAAAATGAAAATCTCCCTTCTGTTGGCTGGCTGGACCCTCGCCGTTCTCGGCGGCTGTGAATCCGTTTCCTCCCGTGTGCAGGAACACTTCACGGCGGTTGAGCCGCACGCGCAGGTATATCCGCAGCCGCGCAAGGTCGTGTTTGCGGCGGCCCAGAAGGCAGTGAAGAACGTCGGCCTGCAACTCGGCCGCAGTTCGATCGCCAAAGGCACGATCGAAGGCTACGCCGACATTCGCGCCGCGAACAGCACCGACGACGCCCGCCAGACCACGATCAGGCTCAAGCTCAGCGAGGCGGACGATGGCGGCACCCGCGTGGAATTGCTCGTCTACGAGCAGACCGAGGGTGGATTTCCCGGCGGCGTGAGCGAAAAGCCGTTGCGCGAGCACAGCCTGTACGATTTGTATTTTGCTGCGCTGCAACAGCTATTAAGCGAATCCGCCGCTGACCGGCAGCCGGGGAATTCCTGATTTTTCTCTTGCCGGGGGAAGGGTGATCAGGGACTTTGGCCCCCTTTCGCGACGTTCTTAGGTCAAGCCGGTGTTGTCGCGACGCTCCAACCGGCTTGAAAGTCTGTTCAACCCTCAACCAACGGATCCCTTAGGGGTCCGCGCCGAAAGGCGGGCGCCGTGGAGCACGCGCTCCGACCTTTCGACCCAAGTCATCATGAGTTCGTTAATGCAAGAACTGCTCGCGCAGAGTTCCTTCGACAAGCTGAAGGAAGGTTCCATCGTCCCGGGCGTCATCACGGAAATCCGCGCCAACGAGGTCGTCGTCGATATCGGCGGCAAGGCCGAGGGCGTGATTCCCGCCAACGAGTTCGCCGACCTCGGCGAGCTGCAGATTGGCTCCACCATCGAGGTCATCCTCGAGAAGCTCGAGGACAAGGAGGGCAACCCGATCCTCTCCTACGAGCAGGCGCAGCAGAAAAAGAATTGGGAGAACATCCTGCAGAAGTGCCAGGAAGGCGCCATCGTGGCCGGCCGCGTCAAGGCCAAGGTCAAGGGCGGCCTCATCGTTTCGATCGGCGTGGACTCGTTCCTGCCGGCCTCCCACATCGACATCCAGCCGCCCAAGAATCTCGACCAGTACGTCGGCCAGACCTACGACTTCAAGGTTCTCAAGATCAACCACGAGCGGCAGAACATCGTGCTTTCCCGCCGCGAGCTGATCGAGGAGCAGCGCATCAACAAGCGCCGCGACCTGCTGGAGAAGCTCCAACCCGGCCAGATCCGCAAGGGCGTCGTCAAGAACATCACCGACTTCGGCGCGTTCATCGACCTCGACGGCATGGACGGCCTGCTGCACATCACCGACATGAGCTGGGGCCGCATCGGCCACCCGTCCGAGATGCTGAAGCAGGGCGAGGAGATCGAGGTGATGATCATCGACATCAACCGCGAAAAGGAACGCGTTTCGCTCGGCCTGAAGCAGACCAAGAACAACCCGTGGGACAACATCGACCACAAATTCCCGGTCGGCTCCAAAATCCACGGCAAGGTCGTCAATCTCGTCCCGTACGGCGCGTTCATCGAACTCGAGCCGGGCGTCGAGGGCCTCGTCCACATCACCGAGATGTCCTGGACCAAGCGCATCAGCAAACCGTCCGAACTGCTCAAGGTCGGCCAGGAGCTCGATGCGGTTGTCCTCGGCATCCAGAAGGAGGAGCAGAAGATTTCGCTCGGCCTCCGCCAACTCGAGCCGAACCCGTGGGACATGGTCCGCCACAACTACCCGGTGGGCGCCCGCGTGCGCGGCAAGGTGCGCAACATGACCACCTACGGCGCCTTCGTCGAACTCGAGGAAGGCATCGACGGCATGGTGCACGTTTCCGACATGTCCTGGACCCGCAAGATCAACCACCCGTCGGAGATGCTCAAGAAGGGCGACGAGGTGGACGCGATCGTCCTCGACGTCGATCCGCAGCAGCAGCGCATCAGCCTCGGCATGAAACAGCTCTCCACCGACCCGTGGAGCGACATCGACAGCTACTTCCGCATCGGCGACGTCGTCCCGGGCGTGATCTCGAAGATCACGACCTTCGGCGCCTTCGTCGAGCTGAAGGACGGCATCGACGGTCTCGTGCACATCTCGCAGATCCAGGAGGACCGCGTCGACAAGGTGAAGGACGTGCTCAAGCCCGGCCAGGAAGTCACCGCCCGGGTGATCAAGATCGACCGCGAACAGCGTCGGATTGGTCTCTCGATCAAGGCGGCCAACTACTCGGCCGAGCAGCTCGCGCAGGAGACGGCGACCTACGACCAGTTCTCCAAGAGCTCGGGCTCCGGCACGGACATGACCAACCTCGGTGACATCTTCGACGAGGCGTCGAAGAAGGAATAAATCGACCGGGCTTTCAGCTCCCACATTCAGGCCAAGGCGTCCCGCCCCCGCGGGGCGCCTTTTTGTTTTGGCCCGCAGCGCAGGGCGTTTCCGTAAGCATACTTAATCGCCGCCAGTAGCCGGGCAGGGAATTGGCGGAGGGCGACGCAACCCCTGATTCCGCTCGTGGTAGGCGCGGGGAAATGTGTTATAAGCTGGTTCAGCTAGTCACGGACGGGCCATGTCAACTTGGGCAATATCCAGCGTTACGCGCCGGGCGAAACACCGCTCGTGGGGAATTCTGTTCCTCCTGCTATTGGCCGGGTCGGCGCCGGTAAAGGGGGACGAGCCGGTCGCGACGCCGCCGGCGTCCGGTCGGATGGTCACCAGCTTCCAGCAGATATGGTCCATGTCCCCGGGCGAAGCGGCGCGACGACACCGGCTGCGCCTGGAGTTTCTGGTCTTCTATTACGACCCGCTTTGGGGCGTGATGTGGGGTCGGGCCGGAGATGAGGACAGCTACCTTTCCATCGGTACGCACCCGTTTCCGATCACTTCCGGCCAGCTCATCCTCGTCGAGGGATACATCCGTGCGTCGGGACTCACGGTGGAGGAACCCAAGGTGACGTTGCTAAAGGAATCAATGCCCCTGGAACCGGTGGACACCAAGGGCGCGGTGAACGACAGCAGCCGGCTCACCAAGCGATATGTGTCGATGGAAGGGGTGGTGGATCAACAACGGCCGCGCGACGCCAACCACCTCGAACTGGACCTGATCGCCGAGGGTTATCCGGTGTCCGTGCAGCTGCTGGTCAAGAGTGCGGAGGACATCCCGCCGCTCACGGGCACGACGGTACGGGCGCGCGGCGTCTATTTCGCGCGGCCCGAAGGGACGGGCTCCCCGCGCATCGAGTTGTGGGTCCAGGATATTCGGGACATCGAGATAACGGGCCAGCTTGCCACTGAACAGGCCTTCCTGCGGCCGTTCACCAAGATCCGGGATCTCGCCAAGCTCGCGTCGGCCACCGAGGTGCGGATCGCCGGTCAAACCCAACGACAGGACCCGGGCCGGTCGCTGACCGTGGCCGACGAGACGGGTGCGATTACGGTTCCGACGGCGCAGCGCTTTCCCATGGCACCGGGGAGTCCGGTCGAGGTGATCGCGGAGACGGTCCGCAGCGGCGATCAGATCGGTCTCGCCAAGGCGCTGTATCGACCGGCGTTGGATTCGATCTCGACGCTCCCTGAGCTGTTGAATGCTCCCGACACGCGAAAAAATCGGATGCATCGCGTGGAGGCGCGGTTCACGGTCTATTACTATGACCCCGAATGGCGGGTCATGTGGGGACGTTGGGACGACACCGACACCTTCCTGGGGCTCGATAATTTTTCCGCGGAGCTGAAGCCGGGTCAGAAGGTCCTCATCCGCGGCACCGCGATACCCGGCCAGGGCCTGATGATCCACGGACCGGCCATCACGGTTCAGGGCGAGGAGCCAACGACACACTATGCCGATACCCGCGGCCGGGTGGCACAGACCGAGACCTTCGACCGTCACCCCGTCAAGGTGGAGGGGTACATCGACCGTCAAGTGGCGTCCGACAGCCACCATCTGGAGCTCAGCCTGATCGCCGAAGGCCGCCTGGTCACGGTGTGGGTCCTTAACCGGGCCGGCTTGCCGGCTAACCTGCAGGACAAGCTGATCGAGGCCCGCGGCGTTTATTCCGCGACCATCGATCCGATGGGCGGGCCGCCCAAGATCGAACTTTGGGTGCCGGATCTTTCCGGGATCGAAACCAAGGGCGACCTGGGTTCCGATGCCCGATTCAATCGGAGCGCCACGCCGGTCGAAGACCTCGCGAAGGTCGCGCCCGACCAGTTGGTCCGCATCGAGGGGATCGTGCGCCTGCAACAACCCGGGAGGTCTTTGATCGTACGCGACTCCACGGGCCAGGTCCGTGTGCTCACGGTCCAGAACCAGCCATTGCCCTTGGGGGCGCGGGTCGAGGCCATCGGCTATGCCCGACGCGAGGGCGAGGACTGGGTCCTGCATACCGCCCTCTACCGACCGGCGCGCGGGCCGGCGCCTGTCCCCGGGCCTGCCGGCCACACCGTGTTGCGCTTGGCCGAACAGGTGCGGGAATTGTCGCCCGACGAGGCGGCGCAAGGTCAGCCGGTTCAACTCAGCGGCATCATCACGTGGGCGAGTCGCGAGGCGGACTTCTTTTTCATGAATGATACCAGCGGCGGAGTTTGCGTCGTCCAGCCGCCGCAGCGTTCGGACAAGGTCATGATTGGAGTGAAGGTTACCGTCACCGGCGTCTCGGCCCCCGGCAAGTTCACCCCGCTGGTGCTCGCCAATGAGCTCAATCCGACAGCCCGCCTGGACCTGCCGGAGCCGAAGCAGATCACACTGGAGCAGGCGTTGACGGGCATAGAGGACGCCCAATGGATCTCGCTGCGCGGCTATGTGCGTGACGTGCAACACGACGGCGCCTGGGGCCGGCTGGCCATCACCACCTCCGCCGGGGAATTCACCGGCCTGCTCACCTGGAGTAATTCCCTGGCCGGACTTCGCGGGTCCGTCGTGCGGGTCAATGGTGTCTGCAGTGTCCTGACCAACGCCAAACGGCAGCTGACTGGCATCCAAGTCTGGATTCCCTCCCTCCAGCATGTGGCAATCGAGGAGCCGGCGCCCGCTGATCCATTTGCGATTCCGGAACGTTCCCTGGCCAGCCTCCGCCAGTACAATTCCGGCCCGGCCCTGAACCGCCTGGTGCGGGTGGCGGGCACGGTCGTGCACCAGGTGGCTGGGGAGGTGCTGCACATCCAGGACGGCACCGAGGGCCTGATGGTGCTCAGCCACCAGCCAACGACCCTGATGCCGGGCGACCGGGTCGAGGTGGTCGGTCTGCCCGGTTGGGAAGGCAGCCGCGTGGTCCTCCGTGAGGCGGTCTTCCGCCGGCTGGCGAGCGGACCGCAGCCGGTGCCCGTCAACATCGCCAGAGTCGAACCGGTCAACGTCGAACTCGACGGCCGCCTCGCCAGCATCGAGGCGCGCCTGCTCGACCCAGGCGCTCGCGGACGCAGCGACCGGCTCGTGCTGCAAGCGAACGGCGTGATTTTCGAGGGCTTGCTTGACCGGCGGAGTTTTGGCGCCGACGAAGCGTGGGCCGCGGGCAGCGAAGTGCGGTTGACCGGCCTCTACAGCGTCGATTTCGACGAATACAAGCGGCCGCACGCCGTACGGTTCCTGCTCCGCTCCCCGGCGGACGTCGTGGTCCTGCGCCGCCCGCCTTGGCTGACCTTGGGCCGGGCGTTCTCCGCGATCGGCATCCTGCTGGCGGGTTGGGTGCTCGGCTTCGCCTGGGTGGTGGCCCTGCGCCGGCGCGTGTTCCGCCAAACCGCCCAGATCCGCGAACAGCTCGAAAACGAAAAGGCGGCCCGTCTGGAAGCCGCCCTGGTCCGCGCTTCCAAGCTCGAGTCGCTTGGCGTGCTGGCGGGCGGCATCGCCCACGATTTCAACAACCTGCTGACGGTGGTGATGGGCAACCTGTCGCTGGCGAAGATGGACCAGCGAATGGAAGCCGAGACGCGGGAGTGCCTGCAACAAAGCGAACAGGCTGCGTTGCGGGCGCGCGAACTCACGCAACAGCTGATCACGTTTGCCAAGGGTGGCGAGCCGGTCCGGACGGTGACGGATCTCACCGGGGTGGTGCGCGAAGCGGCCCTTTTCGCGCTGCATGGGGCCAAGGCGCGGTGCGAATTTGAATTTTCGCCCGGTGTATGGGCGGCGGACGTCGACCGCGGCCAGATCGGGCAGGTCGTGCAGAACCTCGTCCTCAACGCCACGCATGCCATGCCGCTGGGCGGCGTGATCCGGCTGGCCCTCACCAACGAACAGCTGGAGACCGGGGCGAAGCCCGCCCTCGCCACCGGCCGGTACGTGCGCCTCTCGATCGCCGACCAGGGCAGTGGCATCGCGCCCGAACACCTGCCGCGGATCTTCGAGCCTTATTTCACGACGAAGGCGAAGGGCAGCGGGCTGGGACTCGCGACGGTCTACTCCATCATCAAGCGGCATGACGGTCACGTGGAGGTCCAGTCGAAGCCCCGGGAAGGCACGCGCTTCGACATCTGGCTGCCGGCGGCTAACGGCCAGGCGTCGGAAGAAGAGACCCGCACGGCGCCGGTAACCGTCAAGGAGGCCCGCGTGCTGTTCATGGACGATGAGACCTCCATCCGGACGCTCGCCGGTTCCATTTTCAAACGCATGGGGATCGATTTCACCGCGGTGGCTGATGGCGACGCGGCGCTGCGCGAGTACCGGTCGGCCCGGGCGGCTGGCCGGCCCTATAGCCTGGTCATGCTGGACCTAACGGTACCGGGGGCCATGGGTGGAGCGGAAGCGATGGAAAAACTCCGGCAGATTGACCCGGACGTCCGCGCCGTGGTCTCGAGCGGTTATTCCAACGATCCGGTGATGGCGAACTACCGCGCCCACGGATTTCGCGCGCGGGTGACAAAGCCATACGACATCGGCGAGTTTACCGGGACCCTGAACCGGTTGCTGACGGGATCGAATCCGCCGACGCCTGCGTCGGGAGCGTGATTCCGAGTCGGCACGCTGCCCGGCTTGGCTGGATAACGGGAAGCAGTGTCAGGGAATCGCCAACTCAACGGCCGCCCCGTCGTATTGAACCGTGCGGCCCGCCGGCATCTCGAAATTGAAGCCGACCGGGTTTTTCGGGTCGATCACCACGACGTGGAAGGTGCGCTTGGCCGGCATTCCGGCGAAGCTGCCCTCGCGGGCGCCGATCGACAGCATTCGTGCGGCGTCATGCCACTGCAGCTCGATCCGTGCGCTGGCGCCTTTCTCGTAGGCGTAGCTCACACCGTCATCCTCATACAGGCTGAAGCTGCCGTCGGCGCCGGCGTAGACGAACAAAGTGATTGGGTCGGCGGGCTTCTCCTGCGCGTACTGCAACTCGGGGCCGAACGGGACGATCGAACCGGCGCGGACGTAGAGCGGCAGCGAGTCGAAGGGTGCGGCGGCATCGATGGTTCTTCCGCCCTCGTTGAAGGCGCCCGTCCAGAAATCATACCAGCCCGCAGCCGGCAGGTAGACCGGACGGCTGCGCTGCTGGTAGGCCGTGACCGGGTTGACGAGAAAAGCCGGACCAAACAGGAATTCGTCTTTGGCCTCCCGCGCGGTTGCGTCGTCGCGGAAATCCATCACCAGCGGGCGCAGGAAAGTGGCGCCGTCGCGCGTCACGGCGCCGGCCACCGAATAGACATACGGGAGCAGGCGGTAGCGCAGGCGGTCGAACTTCAGCTGCGTCTGATAGGCGGGATCGGCGTCGCCGCCAAATTGCCACATTTCCCGGAACGGGAATTCACCGTGAACGCGGAGTAGGGGCACGAACGTGCCAAATTGAAACCAGCGGGTGTTCAGTTCGCGCCATTCGGCGACATCCGCGGGCTTGGGATTCTTCTGGTTGAAGCGATGTGGGACGGAGAACCCGCCGATATCCATCGTCCAATAAGGCAGGCCCGAAAGGCTGAAGCCGAGCCCGGCGGCGATCTGCTTGCGGAATGCCGTCCACGTCGACGACGTGTCGCCGGACCAATTGGCTCCGGCGTAGCGTTGCTGGCCGGCAAAGGCGGAGCGCGTGAGGTTGAGGACACGCTGTCCCGGCGCGGCGGCCCGCTGGCCCTCATAGATGGTGGCGCTGTTGTAGAGCGGATAGGCATTCAACATCCGCGCGCCGGAACCCAGCGCGGTCGGATTGGTGTAGTCGCGCTGGCCGTCAAGGGTCGGGGTGGGGCGCAAATCGGGTTCGGTCGCGTCCATCCACCAGGCGTCGATGCCCCGGCGAAATAATTGCGCCTCGATCTGCGACCAGAACAGCTTGCCGCCGGCGGCGTTGAAGGCGTCGTAGAACGTGTAGGGCTCGTCGAGCCAGTCCTTGGTGCCTTCCTTGAGGTTGCGCTCGAAGAGGTATCCTCCCTGGTGCATGGCCTCGAAATTGGCGGTGCCCGGGTAGAACTTTCCCCAGACCGAGATCATCAGGTGCGCATGCGCCGCATGGATGGCGCGAATCCAGGCATCGGGATCGGGAAAGCGAGTGGGGTCGAACTGATGCGAACCCCATTTGCCCTCGGGCCAGTAGCGCCAGTCCTGGACGATATTGTCGAAGGGAATGCCCCGGCGGCGGAATTCATGCACGACATCGAGGCTCTGCTGCGCCGTCTCATATCGCTGCCGCGATTGCCAGAGGCCGAACGCCCATGCCGGCATCAGCGGGGCTGCGCCGGTGAGCTGGCGGTAGCCGGCGATCACCTTCGCCAGGTCAGGACCGTAGACGTAATAGTAGTCGATGCCGTCGCCGACTTCCGACCAGAGCGAGGTCGCGGTGTCGTGGGCGGGCGTCTTCCAACGGAACTGCATCGTCGGCATGCCGTCGTCGGCTGACCACTCGATCTTGATCCGGTAGTGCCGGCCGGCTTCCAGCGGGAGATGCGCGACCTCGAACCAGGGCAGCCAGCCCTGGCGCCAGTGATCCATGACCAGCCGGTCGTCGACCCAAACCTTGATGCCCGAGTTCGAAAACGCCTCGAGCGTGTGGACCCCCGCTTCGCTTGAGACGAACGACCCTTGCCAGCGTACCGAAAACGGGCCGGTTTCCGGCAAGGCGGCATTGATGGCGGGGTTGGGTTTCGCCGTTCCGTTGGCTGTGAGGATGTCGATCTTGGCGTCGACCTGTTTCGCGACGGAATGGGTGAAGTCGGCATCGGCGAAGTACTCGGCGCTCAGGCCGCCGGGCCTGCCGTCCTGATCGAAAAGCTGTCCGGGCGGAATGTTCTCCGTCGTGCGCAAATCCCCGAAGCGGCTGAAAGAACTGTTATCCCAGAGAATCCCATAGCCGCGGGATGACACCAGGAACGGCACCACCGCCGTGCCGTTGTGCTGCCACAGGTCGAGGTCGTAGCCCTTGAGGTTCAGGGCGCCGAGCTGGTTGTTGCCCAGGCCATAGAGAGCCTCGTCGGGCGTCGAGAGCCAGGCCTGGCGCACGTGCCAAGTCTTCTCGCCTTGGACCTCGGCCGGCTGCAGGAAGCGCGAACCCGGCGCCTCGGCGAGGACCTCATGCCCGGCGGCATCGAGAAAACTCGCATCGCCGGTGGCTAGATCGACCCGGACCTGGAGCCTGGCCGTCTTGATCGTGGCGAATTTGTCGCCGGTCTCGAGCTGCCAAGCCGGCACCGCACCCGCGCGCGGGACCAGCATAAAACCGGTTTGGTCGAAGGTCTTTCGGTCGGCAGCAAATGCAACCCGCACGATCGAGTCCGTCCGGACCTCGACCTTCTGGCTCAAGCCGTCCCGGTCGATGACGATGCCGTCGGCGAGCTTTTCGAGCTTGGGCGCCGCGGCGAGGGTGGAAGCGAGGAGCAGGAAGGCAATCGAGCGCGTGGCGCGCCAGGTGGATCGGGAAGGCAAGGGAAGCATGGGCGGAAGGGGTAACCTGAACGATTCATCGGATCGCGGCTCTTTTGCCAAGGGCGATCTCATGCGACACGGGTGTCCCCTGTTGGCCACCGGACAAAAAGAAGGCGCCGACCCTCGCCGGGCCGGCGCCTCAGATGGGAATCGTCCTTAGTGGGCCGCGGCCGGTTGCCGGGCGATGTATTCGCGAATCACCGCGGCACGCTGGTCCGCAAGGGTCTCCTGCTCGACCTCGTCGGCCGTGCGCTGCTTGTTATGATGGTGCATCTGCTTGCGCAGGTGCGACAGCGCCAGGTACTCGAGCTGGCGGATCCGTTCCCGGGTGACGTTGAATTTCTTGCCGACCTCCTCGAGCGTCAGCTCCTTGTGGCCCTCGAGACCGAACCGCATCTTGATGATGCTCGATTCGCGCGGGTCGAGGGAGTTGACCATGGCGCTGAGGTCCTCACGGAGATTCTTTTCGCCCAGGCCGTTGTCCGGGCTGATGGCATTGTCGTCGCCGACCAAGTCGCCGAGGGTGGCCGAGTCGTCGTCCTCGCCCACGGGGGCATCGAGGGACGCCGGCCGGACACTGACGGTCTTGAGCAGCGCGACCTTGGCGGTCGGAATCTGCAGTTCCGCCGCGATCTCCTCGTTCTCCGGCTCCCGGCCAAGTTCCTCGGTCAGGCGGGCGATGGTCTTGCGCATGCGCGAGATCTTGTCGACCAGGTGCACCGGCAGACGGATCGTCTTGGATTGGTTGGCCAGGGCGCGCTTCATGCACTGCTTGATCCACCAAGCGGCATACGTGGAGAGCTTGCCGCCCTTCGCCGGGTCGAAGCGCTCGACGGCCTTGATGAGGCCGAGGTTGCCTTCGGAAATCAGGTCCATGAGCGGCAACCCCATCTGCGCGTAGTCATAGGCGATCTTCACCACCAGGCGCAGGTTCGCCTTGATCATGTGATCACGGGCGGACTTGTCGCCCCGCTTGATCCGGGCGGCCAGCTTGATTTCCTCCTCGATGGTCAGGAGGGGAGTCTGCCGAATTTCGTTGAGGTAAAGCTGCAGGTTCGAACGTTCGTCGCGCCGGTCAACCGGGTCGGCGACATCGAAGCGGGACGTGGCGGCAGTCGTGACGTCGGGTCGCAACGTGAGCCCGACATCGGGCGACGGAATCGAAACTTGAGGGGCCGGAGGAACCGCGGCTGGTTCGACTGTTGCCGGCGTGGAGCGGGTAGTCTTTTTGCGGTGTGGCATAACTTGTGTTCCAGGAATAAGGTTGGGCTTAAGAGTCACCCAAACCTCCTTGCATATTAGATGCCGAAGGCCGGGTTGAAATTCCCCGACTTCATGTACTGACAACAGATACGCGGATCTGTGCCGGCTGGACGCTAGCTCCGGAGCTTTTCGGCCAGGGAAATCGCTTTAAACAGGGCCGTCGCCTTGTTGATTGTCTCCTGGTATTCCGCGGCCGGCACCGAATCGGCCACGATGCCCGCACCGGCCTGCACGTGGACCTTGCCGTCCTTAATCAGCGCTGTCCTGAGAGTTATGCACGAATCAAGGTTGCCGTCATAACTGAAATAACCGAGCGCTCCAGCGTAGGTCCCCCTCTGGGTACCTTCCTTTTCGGCGATGAGCTGCATGGCCCTGATCTTGG
Organism: Lacunisphaera sp.; assembly: GCA_035496355.1. Classification (GTDB taxonomy): domain Bacteria; phylum Verrucomicrobiota; class Verrucomicrobiia; order Opitutales; family Opitutaceae; genus Lacunisphaera. Next base: position 145,180 of record DATJES010000003.1, read on the forward strand.
GTGCCCCGCTGACGGTCCCGGCGGGAAAAGTGGCGCGCATGAGGTCAAAGGCGGATCGTTCTGGCGCAAGTTGTCCCTCCACCTGCGACACTATGTGCATCACATGGGAGTAGCGCTCGACGACCATGAATTCGGGCACTTTGACGGAGCCGAAGGCGCAGACCCGTCCGACATCGTTGCGGGCGAGGTCGACGAGCATGAGATGCTCGGCCCGCTCCTTGGTGTCGGCGAGCAGCTCCTTCTCGAGGGCCAGGTCCTCGGCCGCGGTCTTGCCCCGCGGGCGAGTGCCGGCAATCGGCCGGATTTCCACCTTGCGCCCGGTCAGCCGGACGTGCACCTCGGGCGACGCGCCGACCAGGGCGAAGCCGCCCGTATCCAGCAGGAACATGTACGGCGACGGATTCACGGTGCGCAGGGTGCGATAGAGATCGAGCGGGTCCTGGGCGAACTCCCGGCTGAAGCGTTGCGACAAGACGATCTGGAAGATGTCGCCCGCGCGGATGAATTCCTTCGTGTCCTCGACCATCTTTTCGAAGGCGGGGCGCGTGAAATTTCCCGGCGGCACCGCGACCGGGCCCGCCTCGCCCAAGGCGGCCGGGCCCATGGGCAACGGCTGGCCCAACGCCTCCTGCAGACGCTTGAGCTCGGCGCACGCCGCGACGTAAGCCGCGCCGGCAGCCGCGTCGCCGCCGTCCCGCACGTGGGCATTGACGATCAGCCGCATGGTCTGGTGCGCCCGGTCGAAGGCGACGATCGAGTCGCACAGCATGAACCACATCATCGGTACGGCGAGTCCGTCGTGTGCGGCCAGCGGCACCGTCTTCTCAACGCTGTGGATGAACTCGTAGCCGAGATAGCCGACCGCGCCGCCGGTGAATGGAGGCAGGCCGGGCACGGCGACCGGCCGGTACCCCGCCAGCTCCCGCTGCAGGGCCGCCAACGGATCCGGGTCACCCGGCTGCGCGGAGAACACCTTGCGCGGATTACAGCCGATGAAGCTGAAGCGGGAAACGTTTTCGCCGCCCTCGACCGACTCGAGCAGGAAAGCCGGGCCCGATCCGCGCAGTTTCGCGAAGGCGGACACCGGCGTCTCGAGATCGGCCAGCAGGTCGGCCCGGACGGGGACGACGTTGCCCAGCCTGCTCAGGCGCAGGAACTCCTCGCGGGTGGGAGATACTTCCATGACTACTCGACGGTCACCGATTTGGCCAGATTGCGGGGCTTGTCGACATCCCGCTTCAGCTCGGCGGCAATATAGTAGCTCAGAAGCTGGACCGGCACAGTCGCGACGATCGGGAGGACCGCCTCGTGGCATTCGGGAATCCGGATGATCTCATCCGCGAGGCCGGGGGGCATTTCGCAGTTCTCGGTGACGATCGCGATGATCGGTCCCTTGCGGGCCTTGATCTCCTGCATCGAGGAGACGACCTTGTTGAACATCTCGCCCGCCGGCGCGAAGAACACGGACGGGCAGCGGTCGCTGATCAAGGCGATCGGGCCATGCTTCATCTCCGCGGCGGGGTAGCCCTCGGCATGGATGTAGGAGATCTCCTTCAACTTCAGGGCGCCCTCCAGGGCGATGGGGAAGAGGGAGAGCCGCCCGAGGAAAAGGAAATCGTGATACCCGGCATAGCGCTGGGCGATGCCCTTGATGTGCGCGGCTTGGTCCAGGGTCTGGCGGACCAGTTCCGGCGCACGCTTGAGGGCGCGGACGTACTCGATGCCCTCGGAGAAGTTCATGTCGCGCATGCGCCCCAAATAAAGGGCGAGCATCGCGGCGATGAGGAGCTGGGAGGTGAATGCCTTGGTCGACGCGACGCCGATTTCCGGGCCGACGTGCTGGTAGACACCGCCGTCCGCCTCGCGGGCAATCGTGGAGCCGACGACATTGCTGATCGAAAGAACCTTGTAGCCCTTGCGGCGGGCTTCGCGCATGGCGGCCAGCGTGTCGATCGTCTCGCCCGACTGGCTGAGGGTGAGGAACAACGTGCGATCGCCGAGGGGCATGTTCCGGTAGCGGAATTCCGAAGCGTAGTCGACCTCGACGGGGATGCGGGCGAAGCGTTCGATCAGGTGCTCGGCGACCAGGCAGGCGTGCCAGGCGCTGCCGCAGGCGAGGAAATGGAAACGATCGACCTGGCGCAGGTCGACGGCCGAGATGTTAAGCCCGCCGAACAGCGCCGTGCTCCCGTCCTCGGAGAAGCGTCCGCGCATGGTGTTCTCGAGCGCCTGGGGCTGCTCGAAAATCTCCTTCTCCATGAAATGCTCGTGGCCGTTCAGGTCGGCCGCCTCGATCTTCCAGGTGACGGTGTCGATCACCGGCGAGACGTCCTCCGCGTCCAGCGTGGTGATGGTGAAGTTCTTCGCGGTGATATGGACGATCTCGCCGTCCTTCAGGTACACGACATTCTGCGTGCGGCTGACGATGGCGGCGACGTCGCTGGCCAGCATGTACTCGTTGTCGCCGACCCCGAGGATGAGCGGCGATCCCTTCCGCGCCGACACAATCTCGGCCGGGCATTCGACGCACATGACCGCGATGCCGTAGGTGCCCTCGACGTGGCGCAGGGTCTTGCGGACCGCGTCCAGGAACCGGCTGCTCTCCTTGGACTCGGGCTCCTTCTGGAAATGGTAGGCGATCAGGTTGCAGAGCACCTCCGTGTCCGTCTCGGAGGCAAAGGTGTAGCCCTTGGTCAGGAGGAATTTCTTGATGTTAGCGTAATTCTCGATGACGCCGTTGTGGATGACGGCGATCTTGCCGTCGCTGCTCACGTGCGGGTGGGCATTCGCGTCGGTCACGCCGCCGTGCGTCGCCCACCGCGTGTGGCCGATGCCGGTGGTGCCGGGGAGCTTTTGGGCCGGGGTCGTCTTGATCAGCCCGTCGACGCGGCCGACCTTCTTGGCGAGCTGGAACTTTCCATCCGTTTGCACGGCGATGCCCGCCGAGTCATAGCCGCGGTATTCGAGGCGTTTCAGCCCTTCAAGAATGATGGCCGAGGCCTTTTGACGACCGATGTAACCTACGATTCCACACATGATTTTGTTTAAGCTGGCGATTTTTGACGGCCTTCAAATCATACCGCAAGGAATTAGAGTCTTCCCCAATGCCCGAGTCCAAGAAAGTCCTTTCCGTTATCATGGGTGGAGGGCGCGGTACCCGCCTCTATCCCCTGACCAAGGAGCGCTGCAAGCCGGCGGTGCCGCTGGCCGGCAAATACCGGCTGGTCGACATCCCGATCAGCAACTGCCTGAACTCCGGGTTCAATCGCATCTTCCTGCTCTCGCAGTTTCTGACCGCCTCGCTGCACCGGCACATCCAGAAGAGCTTCCACTTTGACCCGTTCGGGGCCGGCTTCATCGACATCCTCTCGGCGGAGCAGACGGAGAAGAGCAGCGCGTGGTATGAGGGCACCGCCGATGCCGTGCGGCGCAACCTGGTTCACTTCGAGAGCCACGCCCACGAGTTCATCCTGATCCTCAGCGGCGACCAGCTGTATCGGATGGATTTCAGCAAGATCGTCGAGCAGCACGTCGCCACCAAGGCCGACGTGACGATCGCCGCCATCCCGTTTCCCGTCTCGAAGGTCGAGGGCCTCGGCCTCATGCGGGTGGCCGACGACCTCTCGATCTCGGAATTCGTGGAAAAGCCGAAGGACCCGGCGATCATCAACAGCCTCACGGTGAGTCCCGCGCTCGAAGCGCGGCTGTCGGCGTCGCCGGAGAAGCGCTGCCTCGCCTCGATGGGCATCTACGTGTTCAGCCGCGACGTCCTGCGTCAGGCTCTCGACAATGGGATGAAGGATTTCGGCAAGGAGGTCATTCCCGCACTGCTCGGCAAGGCCAAGCTCTTCAGCTACATCTTCGAAGGCTACTGGGAGGACATCGGCACGGTGCGCGCGTTCTTCGAGGCCAACCTCGCCCTGGCGCAGCCGCTGCCGCCCTTTAATTTCTTCGATCGCAGTGCGCCCATCTTCACCCATCCGCGCTACCTGCCGGCCTCGAAAATCAACCGCTGCAACATCGACCATGTGGTGATCGGCGACGGCTGCATCGTCACCGATTCCTACCTGAAGCACTGCGTGATCGGCATCCGCTCCATCCTGGGTGAAAACTCGCACCTCGAGGACGTGGTGATGATGGGGGCGGATTACTATCAGACCGAGCTGGAAGCCCAGGCGGACCGCGCCCAGGGGAGTCTGCCCATGGGGGTCGGGCGCAACTGCCGGATCCGTCATGCGATCATCGACAAGAATGCCCGGATCGGGGACAACGTTTCCCTCGCGCCCGACGGCAAGGCCGACGGCGACTATCCGCACAACATCGTCATCCGCGACGGCATCCTCTGCGTCTGCAAGGGTGCGATGATCCCGTCGGGCTTCACGCTTTGACCGGCCGCCGCGGGGCGAGGACGATCAGGGCCGAACCGGCGACCACCAGGAAGATCGAATAGAAGGTGCCGCGGCTCAGGCCCAGGATGAGCGCCGCGTCCGGCTCGCGGAAGAGCTCGCCGATCGCCCGGGCGACCGCATAGGCGACCAGGAACTCGCCGGCCAGCCGCCCCGGACGCACCCGGGCGACATCGCTGCGCCAGAATCGCCACTGCATGAAGAGAAAAAGGAGCAGGCCTTCGAGGCCCGCCTCGTAGAGTTGCGACGGATGGCGGGGCAGGATCAGGCGCACGGGTGTCCCCGGCGGTTCGCTGAGGGGGAATATCACGGCCCACGGGACTGTCGCCGGCTTGCCCCACAGCTCGCCGTTGACGAAATTTGCCAGCCGGCCGAAGAACAGCCCGAGCGGGGCGGCGGACACGACCAGGTCGGCGACCTGCAGCAACGACGCGCCGTGCTTGCGTGAGAACCACCAGAGCGCGACAAGCACGCCGAGAAAGCCGCCATGGCTCGCCATGCCGCCCTCCCAAACGCGGAAAAAGACGAGCGGGTCGTGCCGGAACAGGTCGAACTGGTAGAGCAGGAAATAGCCGAGCCGCCCGCCGAGCACGACGCCAACCACCAATGCCGTCATCAGGTCGATGATGGCATTCGTGTTCAGGTCGGACCGGCCCGCCTGGTGGTATCGGCGGAGCAGCCAGCCGGCGGCAGCGAAGCCCGCCAGGTACGCCAGGCCATAGTAGCGAATGCCGAGGTGCTCATTGAACCTGATCAGGAAAGGGCTCAAATCGTGGACCCAATAGGCGAGGGGAGCGGCGGAGGACATCGAGCCGGCACAATACGCCGCCCCCGGTCGATGAACACAATTTCTTTTGGCCTCCGCCGTCCGGCGTAATGCCCGCCGTTCCGGCCAAAGATTCCTTGCCGGGATGGAGGCCGGGGCGCTTAGTGGGCGCATGGGCGCGCTCCAGACGACTCCCCTCAACGCCTTTCACCGGCAACACGGCGGCCGGATGGTCGACTTCGCCGGCTGGGACATGCCGGTGCAATACCGCAGCATTCTCGAGGAGCACAAGGCGGTGCGCCAACGCTGCGGCCTCTTCGATGTGAGCCACATGGGCGAGGCCGACGTGAAGGGGCCGGACGCGCTCCGTTTCCTGCAGCACCTCGTCACCAACGACTGCGGCAAATTGTTTCCCGGGCGGGTGCTCTACACCGTGATGTGTTACCCGCACGGTGGCGTGGTGGATGATCTGCTCGTCTACATGCGCGCCGAAAACGATTACCTGCTGTGCATCAACGCGGGCAACATTGCCAAGGACATCGCCTGGATGCAGGGACAGGCCAAGGGCTTTGATTGTACGGTGGTCGATCGGTCGCCGGAATACGCCCAACTGGCGATCCAGGGTCCGCAGGCCCCGGCGCTGGTGCAATCGCTGACCAAGGCCGACCTGGCGGCCATCAAGTATTATCACTTTTCCCGGGGCGATGTGGCCGGCGTCCCGTGCCTGATCAGCCGCACGGGCTACACGGGGGAGGACGGTTTCGAACTTTACTGCGCCGCCGGGGACGGCCCGCGCCTGGCCGAGGCGATCGTCGCAGCCGGCGGACCGTTTGGCCTTGAACTTGCCGGCTTGGGCGCGCGCGACAGTCTGCGCCTCGAGGCGGGCTATCCACTCTACGGCCACGAGATCACCGACCAGGTCGACCCGCTCGCCGCGGGTTTGGGCTGGGTCGTGAAGTTCGACAAAGGTCCGTTCATCGGGTCCGAGGCACTCAAGTCCGCCAAAACGAACGGCCCGGCGCGGAAGGTGGTGTTCTTCCGGACCGGCGATCGCCGGATCATCCGGGCCGAAAGCCCGGTGCTCGCCGCCAACGGCCAGACGGTTGGCCGGGTGCTTTCCGGGACGCTCTCGCCGATGTTGAACGAGGCGATCGGCTCCGCCCTGGTCGACGCGAAGGCGCTGGGCGCGGAAATGCAGGTGGACGTGCGCGGCACGAAGCTGCCTCTCCTCCTGGTCAAACCGCCCTTCGTTCCCTTGAAAAAGGCTGGTTGAACGCGGCGTTCCCCGTTTCTATCCCGCCCCATCCTTTCCATGAGCAACATTCCCGCCGATCTCAAATACGCGAAATCCCACGAATGGCTGAAGGCCGCCGCTGACGGCACGGCCACGGTTGGCATCACCGACTACGCCCAGGCCAGCCTGGGCGACATCACTTTCGTCCAACTGCCCAAGGTGGGAGCGACCCTCAAGGCCGGCGAGACGTTCGGCGTGGTCGAGTCCGTGAAGGCGGCTTCGGACGTGTACGCGCCGGCCGCCGGCACGGTGGTCGAAGTCAACCAAGCCCTCGAAGCCAATCCCGAGAAGGTCAACCACGCCCCTTACGGCGAGGGCTGGATGCTCAAGCTCAAGCTGGCCAGCGCCGCCGATGCGGCCGCGCTGATGTCCGCCGACGATTACGCGAAATCGATCGGCTGAGGCCGGGGCGCTTTCGTCGTTAGCGGGGTGGGAGCGACCTTGGTCGCCAACACCGCGGGCCAGCCCGCTTTTGCGATGTCGGGCGGGCGCTCAGGCCTTGGCGGATTTCATCGCCTTCTGGCGGGCCGTGTTGTTGAGGATGCGCTTCCGCAGGCGGAGGTTCAGCGGCGTCACCTCGACAAACTCGTCGGCGGCGATGTATTCGATGGAGCGTTCGAGCGAGAGTTTGGTGGCCGGGGTCAGGCTGGCGGCGACGCCTTCGCCCTGGGAGCGGAAGTTGGTGAGCTTCTTCTCGCGCACGGCATTGACCGCGATGTCCTCGTTCCGGGGGTTCTCGCCGACGATCATGCCTTCATACACCTTTTCGCCCGGGTTGACGAAGAGCTTGCCGCGCTCCTGGCACATGACGAGGGCATAGGCCGTCGTCTCGCCGGCCTCGGTCGCCAGGAGCGTGCCGGTCACGCGCGTGAGCACCTCGCCGGCGTAGGGGCCGTATTCCTTGAACAGGTGGCTGAGCACGCCGCGGCCGCTCGTGGCGTTGACCACGTCGATCTCCATGCCGATGAGTCCGCGGGTCGTGATCGTGGCCTCCAGCATCGTGCTGTGCGGCAGCTTCTCCATGTTTGTGAGCCGACCCTTCCGGTTCGCGAGGTTCTGCATGATCGTGCCAACGCATTCGTCGGGCACCTCGATCCAGACGGTTTCGTAGGGTTCGTGACGCTCGCCGTTGACCACCTTCTCAATGACGGTTGGGCGGGAGACCAGGAGTTCGAAACCTTCGCGGCGCATGGTCTCGACGAGCACGGCGATCTGCATGGCGCCGCGGGCCTTGACGTTGAAGACGCCGGCCTTGTCGGTGTCCTCGACCTTGATCGACACGTTGGTCTTGAGCTCGCGCATGAGCCGGTCGCGCAGCTGGCGGGAGGTGACGAGCTTGCCTTCCTGGCCGACGAGCGGACCGTCGTTCACGCAAATCTGCATCTCCAGCGTTGGCGGGTCGATCTGGGTGAACGGCATGGCGTGGCCGGCTTCCTCCGCCGTGATGGTGTCGCCGATGTCGATGTCCTCGAAACCCGACAGGCCCATGATGTTGCCGGCGACGCCGGTGACGGTCTCGTTGGTTAGGAGGCCGGAATACTCAAAGACCTTGGTGATTTTCGCCCGGATGCGCGCTCCGTCCGAATGACGGATGGCGTAGACGGTGTCGCCCACGGTCACCGCGCCGCCAAGGATCTTGCCGATGGCGATGCGGCCGACGTAGTCGCTCCAATCGATGTTGGATACGAGCATGTGGAACGGCTCGTTGGGCTTGGCGAAGGGCGGGGGCACATGGTCGAGGATCGTCTGGAACAACGGCGTCATGTCCTTCTTCTCGTCGCCGAGGTGGTACATCATGTAGCCGTCGCGGCCGGACCCGTAGAGAACCGGCGCGTCGAACTGCTCCTCGGTCGCGTTCAGCTCCATCAGCAACTCGAGCACCTTGTCGTACATCTTGGCCGGCTCGGCGTTCTCGCGATCGATCTTGTTGATGACGATCACGACTTTCAGCCCGTGGCCGAGGGCCTTGCGGAGGACGAAGCGGGTCTGGGCCTGCGGGCCGTCATAGGCGTCGACGACCAACAGGACGCCGTCGACCATCCGGAGCGCGCGCTCGACCTCGCCGCCGAAGTCCGCGTGCCCGGGGGTGTCGACGATGTTGATGATCTTGTCGTGCCAGTGGACCGAGGTGTTCTTGGCCTTGATCGTGATGCCCTTTTCCTTCTCCAGGTCCATCGAGTCCATGGCGCGCTCCTCGATCTGCTGGTTAGCGCGATAGACGCCGCCCTCCTTCAGGAGCTTGTCGACCAGGGTCGTTTTGCCGTGGTCAACGTGGGCGATGATCGCGATATTGCGGATGTTCTGGTTCATTGGAAACGGAGCGACTTCGGTGGGAAAAGAGTCCCAACGTGCGCGGCCGTTTCAGCCATGGCAAGACGGAAGGAGGCATCCGCACGGATCCCCCCCCTCGGCGCCCGGTTCAACCGGTGGAAAGAGCGGTCAGCGCGCCAGATCCAAAACGCTCGAGGTTCCGGGCAAAAGGGACCCAGCGCGCTGACAAAGTGTGCTCTTATAAAGATTGAGGCCCGGACACCTTGCGGTGTCCGGGCCAAAATCGGGGGTGGGTGCTCGCCACGCACTCTTCCCCATTTACACAACATTGGGCGCCTCGCTTTCGCGGGCCGTGTGCTTCCCGACGCTACTCACCGCGGCAAGCGATGCTGTCGGTCTCATAGCGGGACCGTCCCGGTCTTTTCAGCTCCGGAATCTATCGAGTGAGGCCTCTTCGCCCGGTTCGGTTCCATCTGCCGATGGAGAACTCGCCGGACGGGTGTTGGCACGCCTGCAACGTCTGCGCTTCGCACCAGCACCTTGCCACGCGGACGGCCCCGGCTTTTGGCCGGGCGTTGGCCCCGTGGGACGGGTCTGACCTCTTACCTCTCAGGTTGCTTTCGACTTGCAGTTGGGTGACGCGGATTTACGCGCCGCCCCAAGGAGGAGGTTACGCGAGCTTTGCCAGACTCGCCCGCTCCCCGCTGCGCTGCATCCCTTCCGCGCCCCGCCTTGCGGGCCGGGCCTTTTGGTGGGGTGGACCCACCGGAACGCTGCGCTGCGTCCTGGTTCTACAGTAGCAACCATAACCCTCTGGGTAACTGCATCGGTGCAGGACCTGAAACTGGCCCTGGACCTGACTCGGCTCGAACGCGGTTTCTAGCATCGCGCCTCGCCGCACAGTTCCATTGTCGCATAACTGGATCGGCTGCGACGCCGTCCAGAGGAACTGGTGATATTTGCCTGCCCTTGGCTCGCGCCACGGAGGGGAGGGCGGCACCAGTTGCCACCTTCCTTTCCCCGGTTGCCCGGGATTATCCCAATCGCGCTCTCGGCGGATTTTTCATGCCGCCGCGCTGCGACTGTTCTATCAAGGAACGAGAGGAGAAATGACAGCTGGTGGGTCAATGTCACGGGCTTCTTCCTCTCAATCTATTCACCGCGGCCGGCCCGTGAATAAGTTGTGCCGTCCGACTTGCTCGCCGGTTATTCACAACCGGCCTTGCCAGCGGCGGATTCGGTGCTTTGGGTGGCGCCGCATGTCGCCGCGCGAACTGCCCATCTATGAACTCGAGGACCGCCTCGTGACCGCGGTGCGCACGCAGGGCCGGCTGATCGTGCAGGCGCCCACCGGCTCGGGCAAGTCGACGCAGGTGCCGCAGATGCTGCTCCGGCACGGCCTGCTCGGGCGCGGCGAGGTGGTGGTGCTGCAGCCGCGGAGGCTGGCGGCGCGGATGCTGGCGAAGCGCGTGGCCGAGGAGGCGGGCTCGCGGCTGGGCGATCTGGTCGGCTATCAGATCCGGCTGGACTCGCGGGTGTCCGAGGCGACCCGGATTCGCTTCGTCACGGAGGGCATCCTGCTTCGCCAGATGTCATTCGATCCCGCTCTGGGCGGCATCAGCGCGGTCATCTTCGACGAGTTTCACGAGCGGCACCTCTACGGCGACATCTCCCTGGCGCGCGCGTTCCAATTGCAGCGTTCCCGGCGGCCTGACCTCAAGATCATCGTGATGTCGGCCACGCTGGATGCGGTGCAATTGAAGGATTATCTCGCGCCCTGCGAGGTGCTGACCTCCGCAGGTCGGATGTTTCCGGTCCAGATCGAGTACCTGCCCAAGGCCGTCGATTTCGATCACGATCCCGTGTGGGCCGTGGCCACGCGCGAATGCGAGCGCGTCGCGGCGCGGACGGCGGGCGACATCCTGGTCTTCATGCCGGGGGCATACGAAATCAGCCGCACGGTGCAGGATGTGCAGGGCTCGCATGCGTTGCGGGGCTTCGCCTGTTTCCCGTTGCACGGGGAGTTGCCGCCGGAGCAGCAGGACCGGGCCGTCGCGCGCTACGACTCGCGCAAGATCATCGTCTCGACCAACGTCGCCGAAACCTCGCTCACGATTGACGGGGTCACGGCCGTGGTCGACGGCGGCCTCGCCCGGGTGGCGCGGTACGACCCGCACCGGGGCATCAACACCCTGTTGATCGAAAAGATCAGCGCGGCCTCGGCCGACCAGCGCGCCGGCCGCGCCGGCCGGACCGCCCCGGGCGTGTGCGTGCGGTTGTGGACGGAACGCGAGCACGCGCATCGGCCGCGCCAGGAGTTGCCGGAGGTCAAGCGCCTCGACCTGGCTGAGGTTGTGCTGACGCTCAAGGCCGCCGGCATCGATGACGTCCACAATTTTCCCTGGCTGGAAAAGCCGGAGCCCAAATCGCTCGAACGCGCGGAGACGCTGCTGGAGGATCTGGGGGCGCTGCACGTAGCCGCGTTGGAGCGCAGCGACAACGTGGCCGCTCCGGCCACGCTTTCGTCCCGCAACGACGGGACTCAAGCGCGGCTACTTTCAATCACCGAAACAGGCCGCAAGATGCTCCGCTTCCCGATGCATCCGCGCTATGCCCGGATGTTTCTGGCGGCGCAGGACTATGGCTGCGTACGATCGGTGGCCTTGATGTCGGCCCTGACGCAGGGCCGGAATTTCCTCCTCCGAAACGTCGACAAGCGCACGGCCGAGGCCCGCGAGGAGTTGTTCGGCGAAGAGCACGAGTCGGATTTCTTCCTCCTGATGCGTGCCTGGCGTTATGCGGACAAGGCCGCCTACAACCAGGAGGCATGCCGCCGGCTCGGCATCCATGTGCAGGCGGTGCGGCAGGTCGGGCCGCTGTTCGAGCAATTCCTGGAGATTGCGGCCGGGGAGGGGCTCGATGTGGCCGAAAAGCGCATCGACGGAGTGGCCGTGCGAAAATGCGTCCTCCTCGGATTCAGTGACCACGTGGCGAAGCGCCTCGACAAGGGCACGCTGCGTTGCGAGATGGTTCACCACCGCAAAGGCCTGCTCGCCCGCGAAAGCTGCATCGACGCGGCGCCGCTTTTCGTCGCGGCCGACATCACCGAGATCGAGAGTCGCGGGGAGGTGAACACGCTGCTCAACCTCTGCACCGCCATCGACGAGGCGTGGCTGAAGGAGCTGTTTCCGGAGGACTTCGCGGATGCCGGCGGCGTGGCCTACGACCCGGCCCTGCGCCGCGTCCTGGCGCGGAAGGAGCGCCGGTTCCGCGACCTGGTGCTCGAGTCGAAACAGACGGCGGAGGAGCCACCCGATGGCGAGGCCGCGGCGCTCCTGGCCCGCGAGGTCATGGCGGGGAACATCGTGCTCACGGAATGGAACGAGGCGGTCGAGCAGTGGATCGTCCGGGTGAATTGCCTGGCAAAATGGTGGCCCGATCTGGAGGTCAACCCGATCACCGACGTCGACCGCGCCACGCTGATCGAGCAGATCTGCTATGGCAGCCACGGCGCGCGTGAGCTGAAGGACAAACCCGTGATGCCCGTGCTGCGCGACTGGCTGTTGCCGGAGCAACTGGCGGTGCTAGACGAGTATTTGCCGGAGCGCGTGGTGATGGCCAATGGACGGAAGGCGCGCCTGACTTATGCGAACGACGGCCCTCCGGTCCTGAGCGCGCGCATCCAGGAGCTGTACGGCGTTGCCTCGAAATTCACGCTCGGCCACGGCCGCGTGCCGGTGAAGATCGAGGTCCTCGCCCCCAACCAGCGCCCGATCCAGGTGACCGACGACCTCTCGAACTTCTGGCGCGAGCAATATCCGAAGATCAAGACCGAGCTCTCCCGCCGCTACCCGCGCCACGAGTGGCGTTAAGGTGCCAGCGAGGCCCGCGGTTCACACCACGGCGCTCAGGCCGCCGTCGACGGTCAAGATATGGCCATTGATGAAATCGGCGGCCGGCGACGCCAGGAAGACGCAGGCCCCGCCGAGGTCGTCGACCGATCCCCACCGTGCCGCGGGCGTGCGCTGCTTGAGCCACGCGTCGAATTTCGGGTCGGCGGCAAGGGGCTCGGTGAGCTCGGTCCGGATGTAACCCGGGGCGATGCCGTTGGCCTGGATGTTGTGCCGCGCCCATTCCGCGCACATGGAGCGGGTGAGCATTTTCACTCCGCCCTTGGCCGCGGCGTACGGCGCGATCGTCGGGCGGGCCAGTTCGCTCATCAGCGAGCAGATGTTGATGATCTTTCCGGCCCGCCGCTCGATCATGCCCGGGACGAGTGTGCGGGTAACCAGGAAGACACTCGTGAGGTCGGTCCTCAGCACCGCTTCCCAATCCGCCAGCGTAGTGGATTCGAGCGGGCCGCGGCGGTTGATGCCGGTGTTGTTGACGAGAATGTCGATGACCCCGAGACCGGGCGTGGCCGCGCGAACGGCGGATTCATCGGTGACGTCGAACGCGGCCAGGTCGACGCGGAAGCCCTCGCTCCGCAATCGGGCCGCGGCCTGCGCGAGCCGGCCGGGGTCGCGGCCGTTGAGAATGACCTGGGCGCCGGCGGCCGCCAGGGCGCGGGCCAGCGCGAAGCCGATGCCCTGGGAAGAGCCGGTCACCAAGGCGCGGCGACCGGCGAGACTGAACGGCGTGGCGGACACGAGGGCGAGGACGTCGGGCGCTACGGCGGGCTAGGGTTTCTTCCGCCCGTTGTGCGGCTCGATGTTGAGATAGGTCTTCGCCAGCATCTGCGATTCGTAGAACTCGACCAGGCGCACGCCCTCGCGCGGCTTGATCAGGTCGCGTTTGGTGGCGTGGTCGATCTGCTGTTTGATGCGGCGGCAGAGCTCCTCCCACTGGTACTGCACACCCTCGATCACGTCGGCGATGCGCGAACCGGCGAGCGCCTCCTCGATGTAGAAGCCGTTGGGCTCGTCGTCCTCGAGGAAGACGTGCACCTCGTTGACGCGCCCGAAGAGATTGTGCAGGTCACCCATGATGTCCTGGTACGCCCCGGTCAGGTAGATGCCGAGGAAGTAGGGCTGACCGGCCTTGAGCGGGTGAAGGGTGATGTAGTCCTTCACATCCTGGAGGTCGATGAAGCTGCCGACCTTGCCGTCGGAGTCGCACGTGATGTCGACCAGCACGGCATTGACCGTGGGTTTCTCCTTCAGGCGATGCAGCGGCGTGATCGGGAAAAGCTGCTTCAGCGCCCAGCTGTCGAGGAGCGACTGGAAGACCGAGAAGTTGCAGACGTACTGGTCGGCGAGGAGCTTCTTCAGGTCGTGGAGTTCCTCGGGCTGGTAGCCGGACTTCGTGCCCTCGAGGTCGATCTTCTCGCAAATCTGCCAGAAGATCTGCTCCGCGGCGGCGCGGTTCTCGAGGTCAAGGTAGCCGAGGTTGAAGAGCGAGAAGGCCTCCTCCTTCTTTTGCAGCGCGTCATGGAAGCGCTCGAGGCGGCCGAGCTTGGCCTTGTTCTTCAGGAGCACGGCGAGATCGTCGACGATCTTGTGGCGGGTCTTCGGCTGGTGCTGCTTGCCGAGCGACTCGTGCTTGTTGATGCGCTCGAAGACCTCGAGGACGAGCATGGAGTGGGGCGCGGCCACGGCGCGACCGGACTCCGTGACGATGTCGGGCACCTTCACCCCCGAGGCGTCGCAGATCTCGCGGATGTTGAAGACGACGTCGCGGGCGTATTCGCCGAGGGTGTAGTTCATCGACGACTCGAAGTTCGTGCGCGAGCCGTCGTAATCGATGCCCAGGCCGCCGCCGACGTCGAGGTAGCCCATCGGGAAGCCCATCTTCGCGAGCTGGCAGTAGAAGCGGGCGGCCTCGGTCACCGCGGCCTTGATCGTGATGATGTTCGGGACCTGCGACCCGATGTGGAAATGGACCAGCCGCAGGCACTGCTGCATCTTGGCGGCGCGGAGCTTCTCCACGGCGAAGAGGATTTCGGCGGTGTTCAGGCCGAACTTGGCGTTGTCGCCGGTCGACATGGCCCATTTGCCCTCGCCGCGCGTCTGCAGCTTCACCCGGAAGCCGATCAACGGCTTCACCCCGGTCTCCTTCGAGATTGCGATGATGCTGTCGACCTCGGAAAGCTGTTCAATGACGATGATGATCCGCTTGCCGAGCTTCCGGCCCAGCAGGGCGAGACGCATGTAGTCCGCGTCCTTATACCCGTTGCAGATGATGAGCCGCTGGGCGCCCTCGTGCATGGCGAGGGCGATCATCAGTTCCGGCTTCGATCCGGCCTCGAGGCCGTAGTTGAAGTCCTTGCCCGCGGTGATGATCTCATCCACGACCTCGCGCAGCTGGTTGACCTTGATCGGGAAAACGCCGCGAAACTCGCCCTTGTAGGCCTCCTCCTTCATCGCCTTCAGGAAAACCTGGTTGAGCTGTACCACCCGGTGCCGGAGCGTGTCCTGCAGGCGGACGACGAGCGGCGCCTTCAGGCCCATGCTGGCGGCCTCATTGACAATATCCATCAGGCGGATCGTGCGGCCATCGGCCAGCGGCTGGACTTGCACAAATC
Organism: Lacunisphaera sp.; assembly: GCA_035496355.1. Taxonomy (GTDB): domain Bacteria; phylum Verrucomicrobiota; class Verrucomicrobiia; order Opitutales; family Opitutaceae; genus Lacunisphaera. The sequence continues at coordinate 160,440 of DATJES010000003.1, forward strand.
CCTCGGAATCCACCGAGTAATGGTTTGCTCCCCAGCGCTTGAACCCGTAAAGCTCCTCGGACTGCGCGGCCGACCAGTTGGATGCGGATTTGGTCTTCAATTGGCGTTGGCGAACGGGACGGGGTTATGCTTGCTTTTTGGATTTCAGCCGGGCTTATTCGCCCTTTTCAATTTTTCAAAACACCCGAAGAAGCAATGACTAAAATGACCATTCTCCTCGCCCAAGCCCAACCCGCCGCGCCCGGCGGTGCCGCCAGCGGCACCTTGATGATGGTGGGCTATGCGCTTCTCCTGGGGGCGATGTTCTGGTTCATGACGTCCTCGCAGCGCAAGAAGCAGAAAGAACACGAAAAGATGATTGCGGCGCTGAAAGCGGGCGATGAAGTCGTCACCACCGGCGGGATCTATGGGGTCATCACGGGAGTGAAGGACGACCGGTTCGTGATCCGCGTAAGCGACAACAACGTCAGGGTGGAGGTCGGCAAGGCCTTCATCACGTCCGTGGTCAAGAAGACCGACGCCGCCTGAGTTCCCCCGCGCTCGCCCCGCCGCGCCGATTCCGGCCGGCGCCTCCGACTTTAACAACAACCACCCATGCTTCGCAATAACCTCTGGAAATTGATCCTGTCCTTGCTGATCCTCTCCTGGGCGCTCGTGACGATGATGCCCCTGAAGGATCGCCCCTTCGACCAATACGTCACCGGGGAGGCCTCGGCCAAGACGGCCGATTTTTCCAAGGTCATGGCCCAGGCCGCGGAGCGCGTGAAGTCCAAGCAGGCGCCCAGCGTCTACGTGGCCTTGAAGCAGATCGGCAAGGAGCAACGCCTCGACCTCTCGCAGTTCTTTCCTGACATCAAGCTCGAGAGCTCGCTCAAGAACATCGAGAAGCGCAACGACATCCTGCTCACCTACCTGCTCAAGCAATCCAAGAGCCCGCTGCAGCTCGGCCTCGACCTCAAGGGCGGCGTGGCCTTCACCCTGGAATCGCCCGCGAAGGCCGGCAGCACCACCGACGATTACCAGCGCCGGCAGAAGTTGAACAAGGCGATCGAGATCATCGGCAACCGCATCAACAGCATGGGCGTGACCGAACCGGTCATCCGGGCCGTCGGCACCTCCCGCATCGAAGTGCAGCTGGCGGGTCTGAACCCCCGGGACAATCCCGACGTGGTCGACGCCGTCAAAAAACCCGCGCAGCTGGCCTTCCGCCTCGTGATGGAAGGCACGGGCCCGATGGCCGAGCCGCCGGCCAGCGTGCCGCCCGGCTATGAGGTCCTGGCCGAGGAGGACGACAACCGCCAGAGCGGCGGCCAGGCGGCGATCAGCTATTACCTGGTGAAGCGCATTCCGGAGCTGACCGGTTCCGCGGTGAAGAACGCCATCGCGACCGTCGACCAGTTTGGCGGCTACCAGGTGCACTTGAATTTCACCTCCGAGGGATCGAAGAAGTTCGCCGAGATCACCACGGCCAGTGTCGGGCGGCTCCTCGGCATCGTGCTCGACGGCAAGCTCTACAACGCGCCCCGCATCAACGAGCCGATCACCGGCGGCGCGGCGCAGATCACCGGGCATTATACGGCGCGCGAGGCCGAGCTGCTGGCCAACGTGCTCAACAACCCGCTGGATATCGAGCTGCAGGTCAAGGAGCAGTACGAGGTCGGGCCGACGCTCGCGAAGGACGCGGTCTCGAGCGGCGTGCGCGCCTCCATCCTCGGCACGGCTCTCGTGTGCGCGTTCATGATCGTCTATTACCGGGTGGGCGGGATCGTCTCGATTGTCACGCTCGCCGCCAACCTCACGCTGATTCTCGGCGTCATGGCCAGCATCGGCGCCACGCTGACCTTGCCGGGCGTGGCCGGCATCGTGCTGACCATCGGCATGGCGGTGGACGCGAACATCCTGATTTTCGAGCGCATGCGCGAGGAGATCCGCATGGGCAAATCGCTCGTGGCGGCCCACGACGCCGGCTACGACAAGGCCTTCATTACCATCCTGGACGCCCACGTCACGCAGCTCGCCATCTGCGCGATCATGATCGCGCTCGGCACGGGACCGATCAAGGGCTTCGGCGTCACCCTGGCGATCGGCGTCTTCTCGACCCTGTTCAGCGTGCTCGTCACCGGGCATGTCATCCTCAACTTCCTCATCGAGGGCGGCGTGCTGAAGAAGTTCCCGATGATGCACCTGCTCAGCAAGGTCGACATCGACTGGATCAAGATCGGCAAGCCGGCCTTCATCACCTCGTGGGCCATCGTCGTGGTCGGCCTCGTGGTCCTGTTCGTCCGCTCGGACAAGATCTTCGGCATCGACTTCACCGGCGGTGACCAGGTGGCGCTCTCCTACGCCCACCCGGTCGACATCTCGCAGGTCCGCGCCACGGCGGCCCGCGCCGGCATCACCGATATCAGCCCGTCCTACCAGAGTGACCTCACCGGGGGCAGCACGGCGCTCAAGGTCGAGCTGCCCTACGGCGAGTCGGCCAAGCTGGTCCAGGCGCTGCAGCATGATTTTCCCGACGCGAAATTCGAGAGCATCGGGGTCAATGCCATCGGCCCGACGATCGGGCGCGAGATCGCCGGCAACGCGGGCCTCTCGGTCGGCCTTTCGCTCTGCGCCATCCTGCTCTACATTGCCTTCCGCTTCGAGTTCGGCTTCGGCATGGGCGCGGTGATCGCCACCGTTCACGACGTGCTGATGACCGTCGGCATGTTCGTCGTGTTTGGCGGCCAGTTCAATGCGCCCATGGTCGCGGCGATCCTGGCGATCATCGGTTATTCGGTGAATGACACCGTGGTGGTGTTCGACCGGATCCGCGAGGAGTTGAAGCTCAACCCGACCGGCGACCTGCGCACCATCGTCAACCTGGCCATCACGCGGGTGTTCTCGCGCTCGATCATGACGAGCTTCACGACCTTTCTCGCGGCCGCGGCGCTGTTCGCCGCCGGCGGCGGCGTGCTGCGCGACCTGGCGCTGACGTTCCTCATCGGCGTCGTCACCGGCACCTTCTCGTCGATTGGCATCGCGGCCCAGGTTTTCTTCTGGTGGCACAAGGGCGATCGCAAGCACGTCGAGGCCCATCACGATATCGCGCCCAAGTACGAGTGGGCCGGTTCTTCCCGCGCATCCGAGTAACCCGGCGGCCTGTCGCCCCCGATGCGTTGGAACCACACTCCGGCCCACGCCGATGGCGTGGCCGCCCTCGCACGCAGCCTGGGCACGGCCCCGATCGTGGCCGAGCTGCTCGTGCGCAACGGCCTGGCCGAGCCCGCCGCGGCGTCACGGTTCCTGTCGCCCACGCTGGCCTCGCTGGGTGATCCTTTCCAGGTGGCGAACCTCGAGGCGGCGGTGGCCCGGCTGCGCCGCGCGCTGGACCGGCGGGAGCGCGTCATCGTGCTGGGCGACTACGATGTCGACGGCGTGTGCAGCACCGCGATCCTCGTCAGCCTGCTACGGCGGCTGGGCTTGAGTCCCGCCTACGTGGTGCCGCGGCGCGCCGAGGAGGGGTACGGCCTGACGCGCTCCTCGATCGACCGCGCGCTGGAGGCCGGCCGGCCCGATCTGTTCATCGCCCTCGATTGCGGCACCAATTCCGCGGAGGAGGTCGCCTACCTGGTGGCGCAGGGCGTCGAGGTGCTGATCGTCGACCATCACCGGTCGACCGCCCCGGCGGTGTCGAATGCGATCCTGATCAACCCCCACGTGCATCCGACTCCCGAGGACCACGCGTGGCGTTATCTCTGCACCGTCGGCCTCGTGTTCAAGCTCGCCCATGGCCTGCTCAAGCGCCTCCGCGACGACGGTCACGCCGTGGCGCTCGGCATCGTGCTCAGGGAATATCTCGACCTGGTGGCGCTCGGCACGATTGCGGACCTCGTGACGCTGACCGGCGAAAACCGCGTTTTCGCCCGCCACGGCTTGCGGGTTCTGGCGGAGACCCGCCGACCGGGCCTGCGGGCCCTGATGGGGGTGGCCGGGCTCAAGGCCGACCAAGGTGGCATCATGCCCAGCGACGTGTCCTTCCGGCTTGGGCCGCGGATCAATGCGAGCGGCCGGCTGGCCGACGCGGCGCTGTCGGTCGACCTGCTGCTGAGCGACGACCCGGCGTTCTGCGAGGCCACGGCGCGCGAACTCGACCAGCTCAATCGCGAGCGCCAGGAGATCGAGCGCCAGATCACCGAGCGGGCCGAGCGCTATGTGGAGGAGCATTTCGGGCGGGCCCAGGGCCTCGTGCTCTTCGACGAGGCCTGGCACCCGGGCGTCGTCGGCATCGTGGCCGGGCGGATTTCGCGCAAGTACAACCGCCCGACCATCGTGCTCGGCCACGAGGCCGGATTTGCCAAGGGGTCGGGGCGCGGGGTCACCGGCTTGAACCTGGTCGAAATCCTCGGCGCCTGCGCGGACTGCCTCGACAGCTGGGGCGGGCACCCGATGGCGGTCGGCGTCGGCCTGCGAAAGGAAAAGCTGGAGGATTTCCGCCAGCGTTTCGACGACGCGATCCGGCTCGCGCGGGCGGATCACGCCGCGGAGGAGGGGCTGGAGCTTTCCGGCTGGCTCGATGGCACCGAGCTCACCGAGGAGTTGATGACCGAGCTCGAGCAGCTGCGGCCATTCGGCATGGGCAACCCGGAGCCCGTGTTTGGGGTTCGCGGTGTGCGCCTCCAGAACCGCCCCGAGGTTTTCAAGGAGCTGCATTTCCGCTTCGCCGCCGAAAACGGCGACGGCCGGAAGGTCAGCGGCGTCGCCTGGAAACTCGCGAACCGACTCCCGCCGACGGGCGTGCCGCTGGAACTCGCCATCCAGCTCAATTGGAACCACTATAACGGCCGCCGGATATTGCAGATGGAACTGCTGGATTGGCGCCTCGCGCCGCGGCAAGATTCTGCTTGAAGAATCCGGGGGAAATTCGCTTATTCGCCGTTCTCTTACGCACCCGTAGCTCAATTGGATAGAGCATCTGACTACGGATCAGAAGGTTTGGGGTTCGACTCCCTACGGGTGCGCCATCTTAAAAGCCCCGATTCCTCAATGAGATCGGGGCTTCTTTTTGTGCCTGGTGAAACAATGTATCTAGCACGAAAATAGAGGGCGAGCCGTAGCAAATTCCGGACGGCGCCCGTAGCGTGAGACGTAGCAAATATCTCTGATTCTAATCAGAGATTCGTGAACCGTCGTGCGAACTATGGCAATTGAGACCCGGCACTCGTCAGTGCCTCTAATTGATAGGCAGACCTGCTAAAGAGCACCGATCTTGCCCGCACAGAGAGTCGAGGTATCAAAAGACCATGTGCGCTTCGTTGTTCAAATACCTACCTCCGGATAGAACAGACGTCCTTCGGAATCATTCACTGAGAAACACGCAGTTTGATGCATTGAATGACCCATTCGAGGCAGCGCCTGCATTTGACCGGCCAAATGAGGAACAGATCCGTGAATCACACTTGCGTATGATTGTTGCAGAAGTTGAAAAGCAGTTCCCTAGTTCACCCAGAGAGATTCGTGATTCTGAGATCGAAGCGAGAAGGGTAACTTTTCCAGCTTTTCGAGACCTGTTGGTTCAACCTTCAACCTGGCAGAATGCTCCGGCCAAGCTCCAGAAGGACTTGAGCGTCACGTACGGGACGATCTGTTTTGGCGGTAGCGGTAATAACATGCTCATGTGGTCGCACTATGCTGACTCGCTACGCGGATACGTGATCGAATTTGATTCAGAGCACCCCCTATTCCGGAATGCGCGAAAGGTAAAATATTCGACAGAGCGCCCCAGAGTTAAGTACCAAGAAAATGCGCCAGAAGCATTCTACCTCTGCAAGTCGTCACAGTGGTGTTACGAGGACGAGTCACGAATGTTTCTGCCATTAGCTAACGCTCCCTCTGTTGGCATCGACAAATATGGCGCACCGCTTCATTTGTGGGAGTTCGATCCCGCAGCGGTAAAATCCATAATTCTCGGAGAGAGAATTCAAGATGACGCCCGTCGGGCGATTGTGGATGCGTATTCGAAGGATTACCGCCGACACGCTCGGCTAAAATTCGCATCCCGCCACGAGTCGGAATTTCGCATCGTAATAGACGATATTTTGAAGACTTAGAGATTTGCTATCCGGCGCTGAATTGTCGTTTTGCTGTAATCAGAGATTTTAGCAGACTTGAGAACAATAGGGTCGTGGCATGCGCCGTAGCAGACGATCCTCACGATCCCAAAGTCCTTTCCGACGAACAACGTATCAAAGTGAAAACCTTGGAGAACTCCGACTACGGATCAGAAGGTTTGGGGTTCGACTCCCTACGGGTGCGCCAATTTTCCCGCTCGGCAGGGGAGGCGGGCTCCCGCCCGGAATCCTCCCGCGTTTCTTTCGCCTGATTCCACGTGCCCATGCAATTCCTGAAACTGCGCGAGCCGGGTTATGCATTGTTGGTCGGGGAGGGAATCGAGATCGGCGGCTTTGAGCACCCGGCGGCCTTGCCCAACGCGCGGCGCATCATTCGCTGCGATCGGTTGTGGAAGAGCGAGGTGGCGGCGGTGTTCTCCGAGGTCGATCCATCGGGGCTGCCGGAGATCGATGTGCGGATCGACCTCGATCGCGAAGGCCTGGCGCCTTTCCCCGATGCTTCGCTCGATTTCGTCGTGTGCTGCCACGTGCTGGAGCACCTCAAAAACCCGGTGAAGACCGTGGGCGAGATCCTGCGGGTGCTCCGCCCCGGCGGCCGCGCGGCCCTTGCCATTCCGGACCGGGACCACACCTTCGACCGGCACCGGCCGCTGACCGGATGGGAGAAGCTGGCAGCGATCCACGCCAGCGGCGCGAGCGAGCCGGCAGCCGACGACTACCTGGACATCGTGCGCTACGTGCATCCGCAGATGCTGGCGGTCGGCGAGGACGAGCGGCGCGGCTATCTCGAGCACCTGCGCAAGCGGCGTGAGCACCTGAGCGTCTGGGACAGCCGGACCTTCCCGGAATTCCTGAACCGCTGCGCGGTCCTGCTGGGTGGGCAATGGCGGACGCTGTACGAGGTCACCGCCGCCGCGAACCAGTTCGAGTACTTTGTCGTGCTGGAAAAAGACGGCCCCTGATCCGGCGCGCGAAAATTCTCGTGGCGGTGTCCGAACCACCGGGAGTCGTTCGTTGACTCCTTGAAGCCATCAAAAAACAATTCCAACCAGGAACCCAATCATGTCCACGAACACCGTCCGTCTCCACCGCGTCCTCCGTACCACCCCCGAAAAGCTTTACCGCGCCTTCCTCGAGCCCGATGCGCTCGCGAAATGGATCCCGCCCCACGGATTCACCTGCAAGGTCCATCACCTCGAGGCGAAGGTTGGCGGCACCTATCGGATGTCGTTCACAAATTTTGGCACCGGGCAGGCCCACAGCTTCGGCGGCACTTACCGCGAGTTGGTGCCGCACGAGCGGCTCCGCTACACGGACAAATTTGAGGACCCGAACATGCCCGGGGAGATCCAAGTCACGATTGCATTGAAAAAAGTCATTTGCGGCACCGAAGTCCAAATCGAACAATCCGGCCTGCCAGCCGCGATTCCGGTCGAGATGTGCTATCTCGGCTGGCAGGAGTCGCTCAGCCAGCTGGCCGCGCTCGTCGAGCCGGACATCCCGAACGGCTAGGCGCGGCGCGCCCGGTGCCGGTTACCAGTCGTCGATGGCGGGTGTCTCCGCCATCCACTTCAGCTCGGTGTCGCGCATGAAATTTGCGCCCCACGTGGCATCGACCGCGTCGTGTTCCAACCCGGCGAAGACCAGCGTGGCGCGCACGTGCGCATCGATGAGTTCGAAGGTCGGGGCGGCGAGCAGCTGTTCAATGGACCCGCCGAATCCCGGCGGCTGTCGCGGCGCGGCCAGGGTCACGCGTCGCATCCATTTGTGGAACGGGTAGAGGAGTTCGTTGGCCGCGAGCACGATCCGGCAGCTGAACAGCACCACCTTCTGGACGGCGAGCAGCTGGAGATAGCGGTTCTCCTTCTTGGTGCCCTCACTGAAGAACCAGCGCCAGCCCACCAGCTGGGCGGCAAAGCGGGCGATGCGGTCGGCCTTGCCCTCCGCCGGGTAGCGCACGATCCGCGCCAGCATCGCGTCGAGCCCGTCGACATTCGAGAAGAGCACCTTCGCACCCGCGAAGGCATAGCGGGCCGGCTCGCTTCCGCGCTCCGCGACAAGTTGCAGGAAGCCGACATCCATGTATTTCCCGTCGACATAGCCGCCCGGATAGGTGCAGAGCGCACGGTCGAAGAACGTCAGGCGGTTCGCCGCGCGGCGACGGGTGAACTCATCGGCGGAGACGACGATGGCAATGTCGACGTCCGAATCCGGTCGCGCGAATCCATGGATCAGCGAACCGCCGAGCAGCAGGGCCTGGACGGACGCATCGGCGCGAAAGTGCCGGACAACGTTGTGGATGGTCTCGGCGTGATGTTTCTCCATGACGCGGCTACTTCATCGCGGCGGCGCCCGGCCGGCAACGGCCCGACCGCTCCGACATTAGAGCGGCTCGAATGCGGGCCTATTTGCCGTCGCTGTCGGCCCGGCGCGGCGGCCGGGAGGGATCCTCGTACCCGACGACCTTGAGTTCGCCGAGGTCGACATGGCCTTCGCGGGCGCCATCGGCGTCGCTCAACACGGGGATGGCAGTTTCGCGCCCGAACTGCGGTCCGGCGGCGGCGATCATCGTCGGCAGAGCCGCCGCCATCGTCTTGCCCACGGCGGGAAGGCAGATGCGGGTTTGCCAGTAGGCGGTCGGGTGATTGGTCTTCGCGGTGGCGTAATCAAAGGCGGTGACGATCACGCCGTATGCCGGCTCCTTGAGGGTATCGAGCATCGTCTCGACCTCATCGGACCGGAAGTCCCGACGTAACACATCCAACCCGAGCACGCCGATCGAGGCCGGGGCGGCGACATCCAGCTTTTCCTGATATCCGACGAACCACGTCATGTAGCGCAGGTTGGCATAGTTGGGCTCCAGGTAGCCCCATTGCAGCACCAGGAACAAGCTGGGCTCGTGCTTCCCCGGTACGGCATAGATGTAACCCTGCTTGGCGAGGATTTTCGCCACATATTGCCCGAGCTTTTTCTCATCGGGAATCAGATCGCCCGGGATCCAACCCAGCTTACTGCCGAGGGATAATCCGCGGTAATACACCGGCTGGCCGGGGGTCGGGTGCGTGAGGCCGCGCCCCGCCGGCGTCATGTCGGTTATGACGATCGCGTTGCCCCATGTCCGGGAGAAAGCCATGAACTCCGACGCGTCGCCGCGGGCGACGAATCCGGCGGAGGCAAGCAGGGCGAACAGGGCAGCGGAACAATGGGGTCTCATGAAGGCTTACCGTTCATTATACGCAAAAGCGCGGGCCTTGGTTTCCATACTCGCCACCCCAAGGCGGCGCAACTTGACATCAGGCCACCATGGGCAATTTCGCGCCCAAGGCAAACGCGCTGAGTTCAGCGCGTTCCTCCTCGGGGGATTGGGCCTGGCTCAGACGTTCTCCCAGGCGCGCGTCGCAACCGGATCGCGGCCTTCGTCGTATTCGATGTGGTCGGCGATGGTCTCGATGGGCTTACCCTCAAGGCCGGCGGCCTTGATCCGTTCGGGGAGGACGTGGGAGCGTTCGTCGCGCCAGCCGAGCTTCAGGATGAAGCGATTCCAGATGTGGCACTCCTCGTCGGTGCGCGGAGTACCCCGCGCGTGGGCCCACGCGAGAATCTCCTCATCGGTGCCGCCCGCGAGGGTGCGGGCCCGCAGCTCGTCATACTTGATGCCAAGGAACCGGCAGATCCGGCCATCGAGCATGTTGGGCTTTCCGTCGCCGAGGTTGGCGACGTATTCGGGCGGCAACTTGGCGGCGGCATGGAGCCGGATCTTGTCGAGCATGCGGCCGAAATAGATCATGCGGCCGGTTTTGGCGTAGACGCTGCGGAGTCCGGGGACGTGTGGCATGGATGCGATGGTTGGGCGGAGTCAAGCGCAGCGGCCGGGCGCCGACAAGGGATTCGTTACCCGAACCAGCGCAGCCAATTCGCTTTCGGGCCGCTACAGCGCAGTTCGGGGGAGGTGGGACGCCCTCGTCCCGCGGGTTTCGGTTCTCGCACGATGCCTCGCGGGGCTGATGGCCCTGCCTCCATTTTTCGCGGCTGCAGGCTGACCGCACCGCGCGGCGGCGGGATGCAATCACTCCGGCCTATTCGAAAGTCAGCCAGTCGAGTTCCACCGGCTTGTCGCCGGTCGACACGATGATCAAGTCATGTACGCCAGAGGGCGGCGACGAGGCGGCGGCCTGCTCGAGTTGCCAGTCGCGGCTGGCGTCGAAGGCGACCCGAGCCACCACGGGACCATCCACCGCGTCCGCGTGGATTTCGATGGTGCCGCCGTCACGGGACTGCGCGCGCACCTGGACTTTTCTTTGGCCGCCCGATCCGAAATCGACCTCGTTGAATCGCACCCATGAGCGCTTGCCCGGAAGGGACACCTTCCAGCCTTGGCGAACGTCGGCCGGGTCCAGGAATTCCACCGCGACCGAGCCGTCGCTGACCGCGCTGTACCGATCGATCTGGATCTTTTCCGTGGCGTTGACGAGGCCCACACCGCGAAGGGTGGGGATGACTTTGCGCATCGTGCCATCGGCATTGAAATACAGGCGGTCGGCGCGAACGGAACGGGCCTTGTCGAAATTCGGGGAAAGGTCGCGATCGTGATAGAACATGTACCATTCGCCGCGATACTCGACGATGGATTGCTGGATCGTCCAGCAGCCGGTCGGCGATTCGTCCATGAGCACTCCGGCCGGTTTGTACGGTCCGAGCGGGTGGTCGCTCATGGCGTATTCAATCCGCTCGGTCTTGTTTTCGACGTGCGGGTAGGTGAGGTAGTAGATGCCGTTGCGCTCAAAGGCAAAGGGCCCCTCGAGCAGCCCTTGGGTTGGAAGGTTGTCGAGGGCGGCGGGCTTGCCATCCAGCTCGAGCAGGTTGGGTTTCAGTTTCGCGGCAAAGATCTTTCTCGCGCCATAGAACAGGTAGGCACTGCCGTCCCGGTCGAGGAGCACGCACGGATCGATGCCGCGCACCCCGGCGATCGGATTCGGCTCCGGCCTGAAGGGGCCGGCGGGATGGTCGGCGATCGCGACGCCGATGCCAAATCCTTTGCCCTCCTTCAGGATGGCCGGGAAATAGAAATAATATTTTCCGTCCTTGGTGACACAGTCCGGCGCCCACATGGCAAAGGCGTCTGGCTTCGCCCACGCGACGCCGGTCTGGGTGATGATGATTCCGTGGTCGGTCCAGTCGGTCAGGTTCTCGGACGAGAAGGCGTGGTAGTCCTCCATGTTGAACCAATCCGGTCGACCTCGCCCCGGCGTCGCGAGGATATCATGCGACGGATAGAGGTAGACCTTGCCCTCGAATACCCGCGCGGTCGGGTCGGCGGTGAATTGATCCATGATCAGCGGATTGGTGGCGAACGCCGAGCCGGCAAGGGCCAGCAGCGGGACGAGCAATGCCGTCGGGCGAAGTGCAGATTTCATCGTGGAATCGGTGGGGGCGATAACCGTCGGAGCGGATGACGGCGCGCGACAGGAATTCATTTACCCGGCGCGGCCTTGGCCGCAAGGAGCGGGAGCAGGACCGCGGCGTAACGCCGGCCCAATTCGCGGTAGCCTTCTGGGGTGAAGTGCAGGTGGTCCTCCCGGCAAGGGCAGCCGGCTGAGGAGACGATGTGGGCCGTGGGTATTGTCTGGGGCAAGGCGTCGATGGTTCGGTTCATGGCGGCGCATTTGCCCTGCTGGTCGGCGTTCACGACTTCGCCGGCGATCAGCGGGACGTCGTCGGCCTTGAGATCGAGATCCCGCAGCAGGCGGTCATAGATCGCCTTCACCTGTCCGGGCCAGGTGGGGTCGTTCGTGTTCGATTCGCCCTGGTGGAGCAGGATGCCCTTGATGACGCCAGCCTTCTTCGCCTCGCGCGCCAGTTCGACGAGCCGGACGTAGGGATTGCCGCCGTAGGCTGCGATCATGCCCTTCATCCAGCCTGGCGCCGTGGCGGCATAAGCCGCATAATGGTCCGGATCGAACACCGCGATCTTGCTGCCGGCGACGGCGACAGTGACGACACCCACCTTGATCCTGGCCGGGAGCTGCGCCACGAGCGTGCGCCCGAAATAGTCGGCGGGCCCGAGGCCGGTGGACGGTCGGCAGAGCGGCGGCACGGCGGGGTACCAATGGCCCATCGTGCGTTCGAGTTTCGGGAAATCGACGGCGGCAAGCATCTGGAACCGTTCGTCGACCGGGCCCTTGTCCTCGTCCTTGATGCCGGGAAAGCCTTCCATGTTCGACTGGCCGAGGCATAGGAAGACATAGAAGTTGCTGTCTTGGGCCACGAGGCGGGTGGCCAGGCCGAGAAGGCCGGCCAGGAGCAGGCGATGGAGGAGTGCAGGCATGGGTGGAGAGGGGTGGAGGACGCGCGACGGGCGCCGGTTGAGAGGGACGAGTGAATGGACTTTGGCCGGATGTTCAACCCGCGGCTGAGTCATCTATTTGACTGGGTCTCGGGTTGTCATTTTCTGCTGCGCCCTTAGTCTTAATTTCTCCATGAGAACTCACCGCGTGCCCCTGTTGGCCTCCTTCTGCGCCGTTGCCGCCTTGCTCGCGCCTGGTGCCGCCACGGCCTCGAATTCGACCCTGCCGGACGGCACCGAGTTTCCTTTCTGGGAAAAGCCGCTGCAATTCGCGAAGACCTACTACGTCGACGGCCAGGCAAAGAACGCCGACGATGGCGGACCGGGCACGCCGGCCCAGCCTTTCAAGACGATCAACCACGCGGCGCAGGTCCTGCAGCCTGGCGAGCGGGTGGTGATCGCCGCGGGCGTGTACCGTGAATTCGTGCAGCCGGCCCGCGGCGGCACCGGTCCGGACGCGATGATCAGCTACGAGGCGGCACCAGGCGCCAAGGTCGTGCTCAAGGGCTCGGCGGTTGTCACCGACTGGAAGCCGGGCGAGGGTTGGAACTACGGGGTCGACCCGGCCACGAAACAGCCGGTGAAGGCCTGGGAGCTGCGGCTCCGGCCGGAGCTGTTTCCGAACGGCTACAATCCCTTCGAGGTCGATAACGTCATCGGCAACCGCTACTGGATCAATTACGCGAAGGACAACATGGCGACTTACTTTCGCCGGCGCGGGCTGGTGTTTGTCGATGGCCGGCCGCTCGAGCCGGTCGAGTCGCCCATGAACCTCGCGGGACCGTCGCCGCGTTCGCTCAATTTCTGGACCGACGTGCGGTGGACGCCGTTGTTCGAGGAGTTTTCGCCCTACGCCGGCAAGGTCTGGGTCGAGCCCAACGGGATGACGCTGCACATCCGGCTGGCGAACGATGAGGACCCCGCCAAGCACCTGATCGAGATCACCACGCAGGAGCAGGTCTTCGCGCCGGCCCAGCGCTACCAGGGCTACATCCGGGTCAAGGGCATCACGTTTCAGCACGCCGGCAACGGCTTCCCTGTGCCGCAACGCGGCATGGTGTCCACGAACCGCGGCCACCATTTCATCTTCGAGGATGATGTCTTCGAGTGGGCGAACAGCGTCGGACTGGACATCGGCAACGAGGACTGGGCGGCGTCGCGGCCGCCGGCGCCGGTCGGCTTCGATGTGATTCGCGGCAACACTTTCCGCTATTGCGGCATCGAGGGCCTCGGCGGAACCGGCGGACCCGACACCGTGCTGGTCGAGAAAAACCTGTTCGAATGGGTCGGCTGGCAGGACGCCGTGCGGATGTCCGAATCCGGCGGCACCAAGATGCACACGGCGAAGAACCTGCTCTTCCGGCACAACGTCGTCCGTCACATCCGCCATGCCAACGGCATCTGGCTCGACATCGGCAACGCCAACGACCGGCTGACAGGCAATGTGTTCGCGGACATACCCGGCGACGTGAACCCGCACGCGATCCACATCGAGGGCAGCGAGGTTCTGAATCAGATCGACAACAACATCTTTGACCGCCTCACGAGCGCCATCCTCATCCGCGACACGAATAACGTGACCATCGCATACAATCTGTTCCTCAACTGCGCGGAGGTGGGTGTCGACACGACCTCGGGCATCGGCGGCCCGCGTCCCGTCTTCGGCCACACCCTCGACGTCCGCAACCTGGCGGTGCACGGCAACGTGTTCTTTGGCATGGGCCGCTCGGCGATCGAGTTCACCAACGACCACAACGACGCCGATGGCAACGTCTACGCGAACCCCGTGATCATTGCCTTCTTCGCGCCCCCGTTCCTTCGGGTGAAATTCCCGGAGCCGCCCCAGTGGCACAATCTCGCCTCGTGGCGCGAGCAGCACGGGTGGGACAAGAACGGCGCCATAGCGGACATCACCGCCGAACTCGACCCGGATAAACTGACGCTGAGCATCACCGTGAAAGGGGACGTGAAGCCGCTCCCGGTGTTCAAGGGGATCGACAGCGACTTCTATGGGAGGCCGCTGACAGCGGATCGCGTCGCCGGCCCGTTCGCCGACCTGCTGGTCAATCCCGGCGTGCGCAACATTGATCCGCGATGAACCTCTCCATGAAGACACGACTTACGCTCGGTATTGTTGCCTTTGGCGTGGCGGCGGCATTGGCGGCGGCTGCGCCGGCGGCTCCAGCGAACGCGCTCAAAATCGCCGGTGACAACCCGGCGATAAGGGTCAGCGGTCGCGCGGACGGGATCGGCACGCCAACAGTGACCGTGGGCTGGAGCGGCGCGCGATTTCGCCTGCGGTTTCACGACTCCGTGTCCGTGGGAGTATGGCTGGCGGACGAGAAGGGCAACAATTACGCGATGGCTTGGATCGACGGGAAGCCGGGCCGGAAGTTCCGACTCGAAGTGGGCGAGAGCTTCTATCCGCTGGCCGACGGTCTCGCGGCGGGCGAACACACGGTCGAACTGGTGCGCGTCACCGAATGTGACCAGGGCCTGACGCGCTTCGGCGGTTTCGTCCTCGAACGCGGCGGGGAGGCGCTGGCCTGGCCCGAGGGCCCGGCGCGCCGGATCGAATTTATCGGCGACTCGATCACCTGCGGGTATGGGGTCGAGTCGGACAATCCGCACGAACACTTCACGACCGGCACCGAGAACTTCTGCCTGGGCTACGCCGGCCTGACAGCCCGGCGGCTTAAGGCGGACTATGTTGTCGTCGCCCGCTCGGGCATTGGCATCGTCCGACACTACGATGGCGCCCGCGAGGGCGATCCGGACCAGATGCCGACCGTTTATCCGCAGCTGTTCTACCTGCGGCCCGGCCGCGACTGGGACGCGAACCGTTTTACCCCCGATGTCGTCTGCGTGAACCTCGGGACGAACGATTTCAGCACGACTGGCGTCGATGTGGAGAAATTCGTGGCCACGTATGCGAAATTCCTGGAGATGCTCCTGGCGCGGTATCCGGCCGCGCAGGTCGTCGCGCTGCAAGGACCGATGAACACCGAACCGGCGCTGCAGTCCGCCCTGGACGCCGCCCTGCACCGCTTGAAAGCGGACGAGTTGCAGCGGGTCCATTACCTGGCGTTCAGCCCGCAAGGGGCGCACGGATACGGCGCCGATTATCACCCCAACAAGGCGCAGTCCGAGATCACGGCGGACGAGCTCACCACCTTCCTCGCCGACCTGATGAACTGGCGGTAGAGAAGCCCGCGCCGGTTTCGATGATGGCATGGCGGGAAGAGCTCCCATGGTCTTTCCCGCATCGGCTCAGTCCGCAATGGCTTGGCGGGCGAGCACCTGGATCTCGTTGTTGAGCGTCAGCCTTCCGCTGGATGCCGCGCCGATTCCCGCGCGGCCTTGATCGCAGGCGACAGTTCGCTCAGCGCGCGAAGCCGGCCTCGGTGTTCTGCCCGGGCACCTGGGCGCGGATCGTATGGGGTCTCCAGTTCCGCGCGAGGTCGAGGTCGGCGGCGACTTGGGCGGTCAATTCGGTGATGTTCACATAGCCGGCCCGGCCGTAGAGCGCCGGCACATATTGGCCGTCGCGGACGACGGCGTAATGTTTCCAGCGGTCAAGGGCCCGTCCAAGGTGCCGGAGAGCCGAGGCCTGTTCGGCGGCGTCCTGGCTGAGGTCGAACAGCCCGAGGTCGCAGGCGGCGCGGGTCTTCTCGGCATAGTACAGGGCCAGCCAGCCGAGCGCCTCGCAGTCGATGAGCGTCTTCCGGAATTCGTCGGCCCGGGCGGAGGGGACCTGCGGGCGCAGGGTCGCGACCGCCTCGAGGGCATCCCGGCCGGCGCCTTCGAGGGCGTCTGCGATCTGCAGCGGGGTGGTGCCGTTCATCGGGCGGCGGCCGAGCAGCCTTTCGCGCCATTGGCGGATGTTGAGCACGTTCGCTCCCGGCATCGCTTCGCCCTCGGCGAAGTCGAGCACGGTGAGGTAGCCTTTATGGTCCATTCCCCGCACGCAGCCTTCCGGAAACCACTTCACATCGATGTCGCCCCAAAAGAACCGGGTGATGAGTGGCATCGTTTGCGCCGCGGCCCGGAGGGCGCGGTAGACCTCGGCCGCGGCCGCGCCCGGGAAGCGTGCGCCAAGCAGGCGCTCGAAATGGGCGTCGGACAACGTGGGGTCGTAGCCGAGCCGGCCGAGCAGCAGGTAGCTGTACCATTGCTTCTCGATGACCAGCGGGCGCGGGCCGGGGTCGCGGTCGAGGAAGTCGCGCCCGGGGCAGTAGCCATCGGAACCCATGTTGAATCCGCCGAGCTGGCCGGCCGGGGGCAGGTTGGTGACGTAGTCGCGGAGGTAGTCCGGATCGCCAAAACGAAACGTGTAGATGTCGTCGTTGCGCAGCGTCACCCACATTTTTGTGCCGGCGGGCAGCAATGCCAGCGCTGGTTTGATCATCGGCGGGTTTGTGATCGAGTACATATGCGCGATGGAATATTTGAAGCAGAAGTCGAACGGACCGGGATAGTCCGTCCAATGCCGCGTGATCGCGCCAAAGCCGGTTTGGTGAAAACGGTGGATCATCCGGAAAACCCGTTGCGGCTTCACGCCGAGCGCATCGCGCACGCCTTCGCCGTAGGTCGCCCAGAGCCAGTTTTCCTTCGCTTCGTCGGTGGCGCCGGGCATGTGCTCGCCCGCGGTGATGCCGAGGCCGGCGAGCAGCGGGTAAGTCTTGACCAATTCGCGCACCGACGCGCGCGTGTAGGCGATGGTGGCCGGGTTGTCCATCGTGTCGGTCAGGCCATATTTCCCCGTCGCGCCGGCGGTGAAGACGTTCCACGTGATGAGGTAGATCGCGATGCCGCGGTCCCGGGCGTACGCCATCATGTCGCGCCAAAACGCGATCTTATCGTCGATCGACATCCGCCGGATCATCTCCCCGTGCCGGTAGCGGCCATCGGCGTCGGGCTGGCCTTGCCAGACATCGTCGAGGGCGACGTCGGGATATTCCGGCACCTTCACGAGTGAAGGGAAGGGATGGAGGCTCCAGAGGAAGAGCGTGTTGTAGCGATCGCGCGCCATCTCGTCGAAATACGCGTGCCAGAAGTCGGCGGACCACATCTCAGGGATGTTGGACTGCGAGGCCGTAGCGCGGTCGGAGTAGGTGGGCGTGCGGTAGTCGAGCGGGATGTTGAATTTCAACCCCCGGTTGACGACGTAGGGCGCATGGGTGCGCGCGTCCGCCACGAGCGCGTCGACGGTGCCGAGGCGCACGCCCTCGGCCAGGTCGAGGCCGCCGTACATCGCGCCGGTGTCGTCCCCGGCGGTCACCGTGATCGCGCCCCCCGCGCCGCGGCTGAAGCGATAGGCCTGGGCACCGAGCGCCGCGTCCGTGGCAAAGGCGACGCGCGGCGCCGCGGCCTTGGCGGCCTGGGCGGCGGAAGCGATTTCAGCGGTGGCGAAGTCGACGGGCGAGCCGAGGAGCGAAGCGGAGGCCAGCCAGGCGGCGCCGAGAAGTCGGGCCAGGGTAACGAGATTCACGGCGGGATTGAGACCGCGCCCGCCACCAAAGCCAAGCCGCGAAGCCGGCGAGCGCGGACGCGCCGCGCTGCCGGGGTTTTGGCTAGCGCCGAAAGATCTCCTCCAGCGTCGCGAAAAACGCACGCTTGCGCGGCGACGAGACGCGCCAATCGACCGGCACGCTTTGAAAGCCGTCGGCGAAGGGCTCGCCCGGATGGCGGAAGTCAAAATAACCCCACGATGCGCCCACCTCGGTCGCGGCGATGAGGTCGTTGTCGGGTTGATCGAAGTCGTAGTGGTCGTCCTCGTTGAAGACGATCGGCTGCCCGCGATACGCAGGCAGCGCGCGCGTCCGCGCCACCAGGTCGCGGATGACGACCGGCGTGGTGACCTTCCCGGCGCGGTTGTTGCCGTGGAGCAGGATGACGTCGGACGCGGCCACGATGCCATCGGAGGGCAACGAGCAGCCGCCCAGGCTCACGCCAGCCGGGTAGGCGAAGCCATCCGACTTCTTTTCGCGGATGTGCCCGAGCAGGCGCACGATGCCTTCCGGACGCAGGATCTCATGGTCGTAGCCGCGCACGTCCGTCTCATTGCACGCTTCGATGATGAGGTTCCGATAGCCGCGGACGAACAGCCAGGCGAGCGTGTCGTCGGTTGCGCGGAGCACCGAGGCTTCGTCGCGTAGATTCTGGTCCTGGCCGAAGTAGAACAGACCCAGGATGACGACCATGCCGAGGTCGTCGGCCCGGTCGAGAATGCGTTCCAGCCGCGCGAAATAGTCCGGGCGCAGGGCGCCGTCGGCGGCGAAAGCCGAGTTGATCCAGCCTTGGTTGCCGTAGCCCATCGGGCTGCCGCCCTGGAGATTCAGCGTGAAGGCGAGGAGTCCGTGCTCGCGCCACGAAGGCATGGCGGCGACGAACTCGTCGGTGTTGCGCTCCGGGTCCCACCGGCCGGTGTCGGGATAGGCCCAGCGTCCGCGGGTTTCCGGATTGAGATCGTCGAAGATTCCCTGGACGAGCCGCGCGTTCGGCAGGAGACCCTCGACGGAGTGGCCGCGCCACATGCGGCCGGCAAATGTCGGCTGGCCGTTGAGGAGGAATCGGCTGCCACTGATCGCGACGGCGGTGTGACGGGCGGGAGCGGCCAGTCCGGCCACGCCGGCGAGCAGCAGGCTCAGGACCGCGATCGCAATTCGCGTCATGGCGCTGGCCTCAGAGCGTGCCGAGGATCCGGTTGAAGGTCTGGCTCGGGCGCATCGCCGCGGCGGCCTTGGTGTCGTCGGGCTGGTAATAGCCGCCGATGTCGACGGGCTTGCCCTGGACCGCGAGAAGCTCCTGCAGGATGGTCGCCTCATGCGCGGAGAGTTCCGCAAAGAGCGGCCGGAAGGTGCGCTGCAATTCCGCATCTCGCGTCTGGGCCGCCAGCGCCCCGGCCCAATAGAGCGCGAGATAGAAATGCGAGCCGCGGTTGTCGATGGTGCCGAGCTTGCGACCGGGCGACTTGTCGTTCTCGAGGAACTTGCCATTGGCGGCGTCCAGCGTGTCCGCGAGAACGCGCGCCTGGGCGTGATTTTGGGTCAGCGCGAGGTGCTCGAGGCTGGCGGCCAGGGCGAAGAATTCGCCGAGACTGTCCCAGCGGAGGTAATCTTCGGCGAGGAACTGCTCGACATGCTTCGGGGCCGAACCGCCGGCGCCGGTCTCGAAGAGCCCGCCGCCGTTCATCAACGGCACGATCGACAGCATCTTGGCGGAGGTGCCGACCTCGAGGATGGGGAAGAGGTCGGTGAGATAGTCGCGGAGGACGTTGCCGGTGACGGAAATGGTATCCTGGCCCTGAACCAGTCGCTCGAGGGTGAACTTGCAGGCGGCCGCCGGGGGAAGAATGCGGAGGTCGAGCCCGGAAGTGTCGTGGTTCTTCAGGTACTTTTCCACCTTGGCGATGATCTGGGCGTCGTGGGCCCGGGCGCGATCGAGCCAGAACACGGCGGGCGTCTGGCTGAGGCGGGCGCGGTTGACGGCGAGCTTCACCCAGTCCTGCACGGCGGCATCCTTCGTCTGGCAGGCGCGCCAGATGTCGCCCTCGGCGACGCGGTGCTCGAGGAGCGAGCGGCCGGATTCGTCGGCGATCCGGATGATGCCAGCGGCGGGGGCCACAAAGGTCTTGTTGTGGGAGCCGTATTCCTCGGCCGCCTGGGCCATGAGGCCGACATTTGGCACCGACCCCATTGTCTTGGGGTTGAGGGCGCCGTGCTGCTTGCAGAAATCGACGGTCGCCTGGTAGATGCCCGCGTAACAGCTGTCGGGAATCACCGCGAGGGTGTCCGCCAGTTTGCCCTGGGCGTCGTACATCTTGCCGCCGGCGCGGATCATCGCGGGCATGGAGGCGTCCACGATGACGTCGGACGGGACGTGCAGGTTGGTGATGCCTTGGTCGGAGTTGACCATCGCCACGGCCGGGCCCGCGGCGTAAGCGGCCTTGATGTCCGCCTCGATGGCGGCCTTGCGTTCGGCCGGAAGCCTGGCGAGTTTCTCCACCAGGTCGCCGAAACCGTTGTTCAAGTCCACGCCGAGTTCGGCGAAGGTGGCGGCGTGCTTGGCCAGCAGGTCCTTGAAATAGACCCGGACGGCGTGACCGAAGAGGACCGGGTCGGACACCTTCATCATCGTCGCCTTCAAATGCAGCGAGAAGAGGACGCCTTCGGCCTTGGCGCGTGCGAGCTGTTTCTCATAGAAGGCCACCAGGGCGGCCTTGCGCATGACGGTGGCGTCGAGAATCTCGCCGGCCTTGAGGGCAAGCTTGGGCAGAAGCACCTTCGTGGCGCCGTCGGCGCCGACGAATTCGATCCGGGCCGTGGTTGCCGCGGGCAGGGCGACCGACTTCTCGTTGCTGAAGAAATCGTCCTGGCCCATGGTGACAACGGTCGTCTTGGAGGCCGGACTCCATGGGCCCATCGCGTGCGGGTGGGCGCGGGCGTAGTCCTTCACCGCCTTGGGCGCGCGGCGATCGGAGTTGCCCTCGCGCAGCACCGGGTTGACCGCGGAACCTTTCACCTTGTCGTAGCGGGCCTTGGCGTCCTTCTCGGCCTCCGACTGGGCCGACTCGGGATAAGCGGGGACGGCGAAACCGTGGGCCTGGAGCTCCGCAATGGCTTCCTTGAGCTGAGGCACGGAAGCGGAGATATTGGGCAGCTTTATGATGTTGGCCTCGGGCTTGAGCGTGAGCGCACCGAGTTCGGCCAGATGGTCCGGCACCTTTTGCCCGGCCGGCAGCCGTTCGGCGAAGGCGGCAAGGATGCGGGCGGCGACGGAAATATCGCGCGACTCGACGTTGATGCCGGCATGCTTCGTGAACGCCTGCACGATCGGCAGCAGCGAATACGTGGCGAGCGCCGGCGCTTCGTCGGTCTTGGTATAGATGATGGTCGGTTTCTGGCTCATGGGGTCGGGCAAAGAGCCAGAGAGGTAAAGGGGACGCCTCCGGGCGGTCAAAAGCAATCAGCCCTCGGGCGGGGTCAGCAGCCCCGATGATAAATTTCAACGGGCCCAATGAAGGCCCGCTACTGGCCGGCCGGTCGGCGGATGGTCAAACGGGGGTCCGGCCCGTCGCCGCCTTGACCGGGGAAGCCCAGGCGCTCGGAGCGGCGGCCGTCGCCGTGCGACCGGCGCCGACCGCCGGCGTCGGTGACCCGGTGGCAGCGTTGCGCATGAAGTCGCGGAGGTCGGCGGGGATCGCGGCGGCCGCCGGAAAGTTGGCCACGACCCAGAGCAAGAGCTGGCGCAACTCGGCGCACACGGGCCCGGGGGCGGACCGGTTGCGATCGGAGGTGGGCGCGATCGTCAGGCCGGCTTCGTCGCGGCGCGCTTCCAGCACATGGGCGGCCAGCACGAATTCGAACCGCTCGATCTTGCGGGTGCCGGTCTCGCGCCATTCCGTGAGCCGGGTATGCCGGACCGACCGCCACTGGCGCCGGGCGAGGCCGAGTGAAATTCGCGTTGCCTCCGCGGGCTGGAAGGCGGTGCCGAGGCTGACCGCCTCGACGATCTGCATCCACGATTTCTGGACGGCATAATCGCGAAAATCGAGCCGCAGCCCGCAGAGCGCGTACGTGGGAGCGGCGCGGTGGTGGGCGACGGTGCACGGCACGGTCAGTTCGCGACCATCGACGGCCAACCGGACATTCGTTGCCTCGCCCCGCCGGGCCGCGCTGGCCAGGGGCAAACGAAAGCTCAGGCCGTTGGCGGAGACGTCGGTCACCCGCCCGCTCCACGAGAGATCCCCCAAGACCGCGGTGGCTTGCAGCGCGAAATCGGGGCCCGTGCGATGGCGCACCTCCTTGCGCTGGTCGCGCAGGCGCGCGAGCAGGTTGCGCTTGAAATTCAGGATTCGCGAAAAGATGGCCACGGCAGGGTTGTACGCGCCGCGGCCCGGGAATTCAAGCGGCCAGCCGACCCGGGACGACCGGCCCTATTCCCGGACGCAAAAGTAAGGGATTGGAAATCGCCCGGAAGGCGGCTCAATCGGGCCCATGCGCCGCGCCCTCCGGTACCCAGGCATGTGTTCCTTGTTGGTTTTGCTCGCCGCCGGCGGGGGGACGGCACGGGCGGCGGTCACGGCGGCCGAGGAGCGGATCGTGGCGGCCGTCGACGCCCTGCAGGCCCGGTTCCCGCGCGATCTGGAGCAGGCCGTGGCGATCGACAGCGCGACGGAAAACCTCGCCGGCGTACGCCAGCTGGCGGAATTGTTCGCAGGCCAGCTCCGCGAACTGGGCTTCGATGCGCGCTTTGTCGCGTTGCCGGCGTCAACCGGCCGCGCCGGCCACCTGGTCGCCGAACACCGGGGCACAAAAGGCAAACGCATCCTGCTCATCGGTCATCTCGATACCGTTTATCCCGGCGGCAACTTTCGCCTCGAGGGCGACGTCGCGCATGGCGCCGGCACCGGCGACATGAAGGGCGGCGATGTGGTCATCCTGCACGCCCTGCGCGCCCTGCGTGATGCCGGTGAATTGGCGGAGGCACGGATCATCGTCGTGATGACGGGCGATGAGGAAGCCCCGGGTCATCCGCTCGAGGTGGTCCGCCGGGAGCTGAACGATGCCGCCAAGCGCAGCGATGTTGCGCTGGCCTTCGAATCCGCAGTCGGCATGACCGGCACGGTGGCACGTCGCGGCAGCATCTCGTGGTTGCTCGAGGTCCGGGGCGAGACGGGGCACTCGTCCGGCATATTCTCGGAGGAGGTCGGCAGCGGCTCGGTTTATGAAATGGCTCGAATCCTGACGGGCTTCCATACGGAGCTGCGCGCGCTCGATGGCGTGACCTGCAACCCCGCGCTCGTGGCAGGAGGCGCGGACGGCGACCTGACGCGCACGGGCGGCAAGGTGGCGGGGAAAACCAATATCATCCCGGAGCGCACGCTCGCGCGAGGAGACCTGCGAGTCACGAGTCCCGGGCAGCTCGCCGAGGCGCAGCGGCGGATGCAGGCCATTGTCGTCCGGCACAACCTGCCGCACACCTCAGCCACGCTGACATTCGACGAAGGCTACCCGCCGATGCCGCCGACGCCGGCGAACTACGCCTTGCTGGGCGAACTCGACCAGGTGAGCCGCGATCTCGGCTTCGGCGCGATCACCGCCTTCGATCCGCGCGCCCGCGGGGCGGGGGACATTGCCTTTGTTTCGCCGCCGTTGCCGGGCCTCGACGGCCTCGGCCTGGGCGGAAAGGGCGAGCACACGCGAAACGAGTCGACGGACTTGGGCACGGCACCGGGGTTGGTCAAGCGTGCGGCGGTTTTGATCCACCGGCTGGCCCAGGAGAACGTCCCGTGACCGAGCCGCCTCCCGGCGAGCCGACGCCTGCGTCATAGCGTGCGATGGCCAGGTTGCGCCGCGGGGAATGCCGGTCGGAAAAATTTGCGGGCAGATGAATATTTCGGCCGCGGCCAGCGTCATAGCCAATGCGACCCCCTCCAGGTCCCCGCTACAACACATGCATCCGCCTCCTTCCACAATCCTTGCCGCTAGCCGGGGCGCGGGCCAAATTTGACGGCACAAGTATTCCAGATTATTGTCCCAACCACTCACTCGAGACTTCCCCTATGAAGACCCATCAACTTTCCGCTGTACTCATGGTCGCTGCCCTCGTCGGCACGGCCGGTTTTGCCCAGACGGCCGCGACGCCGGCCGCCCCGGCTTCCGCTCCCGCCACGGTGGCGACCGCCCCGGCCGCGCCCCTGGCCATCGACGGCTATGTCTATGTCGACAAACTGCCGACGCCCACCCAGCTCATGAGCCAGGCCGAAGCCGAGCATCTGACCATCGCCCGGATGGACCAGACGTCGGATCGGATCGTGGCGGTATACCAATATCCGGACGGCCGGACGCGTGCCTTTGCCTACACCACGAGCGAGCCGGCCGGAACGGTCGCGACCGCGACGCCGGCCCCGACAGCCACCTACACAGTCGTGCCGCCGCCGGTAGCCACGGAGCCGACGGTGGTGTACGCCGAACCCGCTCCGACCGTCGTTTATTACGAATCCCCGCGCTATGTGCGCTACTATGATCCCGCCTGGGACTTCTGGGCGCCGTTCGCAGTCGGGGTGGGCCTGGGCTGGGGTTTTGGCGGCCACGGTAACTTCCACGGCGGGTACCATGGCGGCTACCACGGCCATGGCGGTTGGCGCCACTAAGCGGGACTGTAACGCGCTTTTATGACCGAAGCCGGGCCTTGCGCCCGGCTTCCTCGTTTGGAAAAGGCACGCACCCACCTGGGGCGCCAGTCGTCTGACGCCAGACACTTCCATCCCGCGGCATTCCCGCCTAGTGCTGCTTCCGTCGGTCGTACTGCTCAAACGTCCACACCACGATGCTGGTCGCGAAGATCACCACGACATAGTCGTAGATGTCCAGCGGACGTCCGGACAGCGCGCCGGTTAGACCGAGCACCAGCGAAACACCGATGGCCGAAAATGCGGGTTTCATGGGGTATCCTTTGGCTTGATAACCGAAATGATACGCCTGCGTGTCGGAGAATAGAAGAAGGCGGCTGTTCCAAGCGACCTTTTAGGCCGAATGGCGTAACACGGCGTGGGACCAAACGCGTTCCGGAGGGGCGAAGTGCGGGAACCGCGGGTCCGGCCGCGCCGCGCGAGCGGTGGTGCAAAGTCAGAGCGGCGCCTCCATCTGCCATTGCGCCAGCTCGGTTCGCACCAGGCCGGCCTGCTCGATCACGTCGGCAAGTTCCTCCGGCCAGATGGCACTGACGCGCCATTCCTTGCCGGGGAAGCGGGCCATCGTCGCACGAATCAGCGCCGCCGCCCGGCCCTGGCCCTGGACGTGATGCTCGGTGACGAGCCCGCGAATCGTCACCACGGGCACCGATGGATCGGTCAGCGCGATCCAAGAGCCATCCAGGCGAAACGCGACGTGAGGCGGAGTGAGCTGCGCGAGGGTCTCACCCGAAATCTGCCACGGCAGGTCGCGGCGGCCGTCGTGCGTGACCACCTCGGCCATCTCGCGCAAGTCCACCTCGGTGAGTCCGGAAGGCACATTGCCGTCGGCCGCGCCTGGCCCGGCGAATCCAACCAATCGGCGGACCTTCTTGAATCCACCGGCCTCGTAGAGCGTGACCGCCGCGACATTCGTCGCGATCACCTCGAGCACCATCGTCCTCTCATGCCGCTCGCGGGCTTCGGACAGCAACCGGGCCACGGCGGCGCGACCCACGCCCGAGCGGCGGGCTTCCGGCACGATGGCCATGGCGGCGAGGCGGGCGGTCCAGCCACGGCGCGCAAGGAGAGCGGCGCCGACCGGACGTCCCTCCCGCACGAAGACCCGGCTGGCGCCAAGATCGACGCTGTCCACGCGCGCCATCTGCGCCAGGATTGCCGGTGACATGGCGATGCGCACGGTGTAGTCGGAGAACCCGCGCGTGAGCACCGAGGCCGATTCCGCGAGACCGTGGTCGAGCAGGGAGACGAATTCCAGACCCATGCGTTGAGCAAAGTCGCGAACGCAAGGGAGGCAACCGTCGAGCGCAGCATTGACGGCCGGTCCCGGTCCGCTTGGCTTCTTCCGCCATGTTCACCCCCAAGTCACCCCTGTTCGCGCTGGCGCTGGTCGCCGGCACCATTTCGGCCTTCGCGCAATCCGACGTGAAGGAGGAACGAATCAACGCCGCATTCCTGCTGGCGCTGGGTCGCCGGCCGGCGCCTTCTGAACTCAGCCAGTGGCAAGGGCAGGCGACCGGAGACGTGGCCAGCCTGGTCGCGGCGTTGGACCGGACCCTTGATGCGGCGACCAGCCGCGAAGTGGCGGTCCGGGCTGCGGCCGACGCTTTCGGCCAGGAGCCGTCCGCGGCGGAGCTGGCGGGCGGAGCGGAGGGAGGCGGCGATTACACCGCGCGGATGAAAGCGCACCTGCAGTCGCTGGCCGCGGATCGCGCAGCGTACGCGCAGGTCGTGCGCCGGGCCTACCAGCTGGTGCTCGGCCGGGATCCCTACGAGGTCGAGACGAAATACTGGCAGGACAAGCCGGTCGTTTCCTTTGTGCTGCTCGCGGGCTGCCTGGAGAATTGGGCCCGCCGCAACCAGCCGGGCTTGATGGTGACCGCGGGAACCCCGACCGTCTCAGCCCATTGCCGGTGGCTCAGCACTGCGACGTTATCGCCCGCGGTCGCCGCCGAGGCGCGGAGCGCCGGCGGACTGCAACCCGACGGCAATTCGAATCTGGCCGCCGCCGTGGGGCGGAATGTCGTCGCCGTCGGCGGAGGCGCCGTCGCCTCGAACGGGGGCATCGCTTTCGTTGCCGCGGGCCGGCCTCCAGACTGACGCCGGCGCACTATGACGCGGGCGCGACATTGTGCCGCCGGAGCGAGCGGCTACGCTCGGACCATGAATGCCCCACGATTGCTCCGCGTGGCTGCCTGTCTGGCCGCCGCTGGTTTGCTGGCTGCCGCCTCGGCGGCGGAAACGCAGTTTAGGTCACTTCCGGTCGGCGCCACCCCGGAAAGCGTTGTGCCGGGCTTCGGCGGCAAACTCTACGTCACCCTGATGGGCGTGAAGCGGGTCAAGGGCGATGGCGACGGGAAGATCGTGGTCATCGACGACGGCAAGGTGAGCGATTTCGCCACGGGGCTCGACGATCCCAAGGGGCTGGTCTTTGTCGGCGGCATGCTGGTCACGACGGATTTCGACAAGGTGTGGGCGATCGACGGGCACGGAGCGAAAAGAGTGTTGGCCGCGCCGGAGGCGTTCCCCGAAGCCCCGCGGTTTCTCAATGACGTGGTCGTGGAACCCGGCGGCCGATCCGTGCTGGTCACCGACATGGGCGACCTCGGCGCGATGTTCGATCCCAAGGGCGCCTTCTGGCCGCTCGACAGCGATGAGGCACGCAGGCTTGTCCCGCACGGGCGGGTTTACCGCCTGACGCTGGAGGGGAAAGTAACGATCGCCGTCGACCATTCGCCGGAGATGCCGGATCCCAATGGCGTCGATGAACTGCCGGACGGAACCATCCTGGCGGCGGAGTTTTTTCGCGGCACGCTTTTGGCGTGGAAGGATGGCAAATTCCGCGTCGTCGCCGGGGGCTTCCGCAGCGCCGACGGGCTCGTGCACGACGACGCCGGGCATTACTTCATCACGGAGGTGCGCACCGGGCGCGTCTGGCGCGTCGATGCCGCCACGGGGGAAAAGCAGCTCCTCGCGAAACTCGAGTCGGCGGCCGATCTGCTCTACGACGGACCCGGCCATCAACTGATCGTGCCGGATTCAAAGGCGGGCCGGCTGGTGTACCTTCCGCTCGCCCCCTGAACGTTTTCTCCTTGGCGCTAGGAACGGCGCCGCGGGCGAAATGCGGCGTTGACCCGCGTGCGCTGGCGGCATTTCGGGCAACGCGCCCAGCCGATGTCCTCGCCGAGGGCATTTTTCTGGACGGAGAATCGGACGCCGGGACAAAGCTCGACCTGGCGGTACGCGCCGAGTCCGCCCGAATACGTGGCGAGCAGGTGGCCGCATTGTGCGCAGATGACGGTGCTTTGCGCTGGCATGGGGTGCCCAGGCTGGGAGGTGACGGGCGGGAGCATAGCCGAAAAGGGACAATCGCACAAGGGGGCGGGCCGCGCCGTATGGCGCAGGGTTCCCTTGCCGCTGCCCGCGACGGCGCCCATGCTTCGACCGATGAAATACCCCTCGAGCCTGCTGGTCCGCACTCTTTTCTCCTGCTTGTTCGCTGCCCTGTTACCTGGTGCCGTCGTCGCCGCCGAGGCGCCGCTGAACGGCCGTTACCTTTACGTCGCGACGCCGGGAATCCGCGACTATCTCCAATATGGCGGCCATGGCGTATTGGTCTACGACATCGACCATGGGCATCGCCTCGTCCGCCGGCTGGCGTCGAGCGGCTTCAACGCGAAGGGGCAGCCGGTGAATGTGAAGGGCATCTGCGCCAGCGCGGCCACCGGCCGCCTCTACGTCAGCAACATCAAATCGCTTATTTGCTTCGATCTCCGGACGGGCGCGATCCTTTGGGAAAAAGAATACGAGGGCGGATGCGACCGGATGTCGATCACCCCGGACGGACGGATCATCTACCTGCCGACGTTTGAAAAAGACGACTGGCACGTAATCGACGCCCTCGACGGCCATGTGATCGCGACAATCTCGCCCAAGTCGGGCGCGCACAATACGATCATTCGCGCGGATGGCCGCGAGGCCTACCTGGCGGGGCTCAAGTCCCCGTTGCTCACCGTGGCCGACGTCACCAAGCACACCGCGGTGCGCACGGTCGGGCCTTTCAGCAACTCAATCCGTCCCTTCACGATCAACGGCGCGGCGACCCGCGTCTACGTGAACGTGAACAACCTGCTCGGCTTCGAAATCGGCGACTTGGTCACCGGCCGGGTGCTGGGGCAGGTGAAGGTGGCGGGCTTCGAGCCGGGCGCGGTAAAACGCCATGGCTGCCCGAGCCACGGCATCGCACTCACGCCCGACGAGAAGGAACTCTGGCTGGCCGACGGGCACAACAATCGCATCCACATCTTCGACCTGACCGGCCCGACGCCGCGGCAGTCGGGCGGCGTGGCGCTTCGCGACATGCCCGGCTGGATCACCTTCAGCCTCGATGGCCGGCTGGCTTACCCGTCGACGGGCGATGTGGTGGACGTGCGGACGCGCCTCATCGTCGCGACCTTGCAGGATGAGAACGGCGCGCCGGTGCAGAGCGAGAAGCTGCTCGAAGTTGATTTCAAGGACGGCCAGCCGGTCCGCGCCGGCAACCAGTTCGGCGTTGGCGAGGCTCAGTCGCCCGAGTAGCCCGGGATCTTCGATACGTCGACGGCGTCGACCTGGGCGGGATCGAGGTAATCCTTAGCGTAGCGTTCATAGACGCGGGACCGCACGAAGATGTCGAACAACTCGGGATCGATATGCCCGTTGAGCCGGAGCTCGCCCAGGATGCGCAGCGATTCAGTGAGCGTCTTGCCCGGCTTGTACGGCCGGTCCTTCGCGGTCAGCGCCTCGAAGATGTCAGCGATGCCCATGATGCGCGCCTGGACCGACATCTGCTCGCCGGTGAGGCCGCGCGGATAGCCCTTGCCATCCATCCGCTCGTGGTGGCCGCCGGCGTACTCCGGCACGTTCTCCAGGTGTCGGGGCCAGGGCAGGGCCTCGAGCATCTGGATGGTGACGGTCACGTGGTGGTTGATGATGGCCCGCTCGGCCGCGGTCAGCGTGCCGTGGCGCACGGTGAGGTTCTCAATTTCGTCGGCCGACAGGAAGTCGGCGGTCTCGCCGGCGGGATTGCGCCACGAATATTTCTTCGCGATTTCGCGGACGCGCTCCTGGTCCGCGGCGGACATGGCTTCCTCGCCGGTGTTGGCGCGGCGGAGGAAAGCGCGGTCGGCGTCGATTTCCTGCCAGCGCGCCGCCAGGCCGGCCGCGTCGCCGCTGCGGAGGGCGGCGATCTCGGCGTCGCGCTTCACCACCTCGAAGCGCGTATCGATGACGTTGATGCGATCGAAGAGGGTGTGGAGCTTTGTCGCCTTGTCGACGACATGCACCGGCGTGGTGACCTTGCCGCAGTCGTGCAGCAGCGCCGCCAGCTTGAGCTCATAGCGATCGAGGTCGGTCATGTGCCACAATGCCAGCGGGCCCTGCTGGGTGTCGTGCACGGCCTCGGCGAGCAACATGGTCAGGACCGGCACGCGCGCACAGTGGCCGCCCGTGTAGGGCGACTTCTCGTCGATCGCCTTGTTGAGCAGACCGACGAAGGACTCGAACAGGTTTTCCAGTTGGGTGATGAGCAGCCGGTTGGTGAGGGCGACGGCGGCCTGGGAGGCGAGCGACTCGGCCAGCCGCTGGTCGGTCTCGGTGAACGCCACGATCTCGCCCGTGCGGCGGTCCTTGGCGTTGATGAGCTGCAGCACGCCGATGATCTCGTCGTCGTGGTTCTTCATCGGGACGGTGAGGAACGACTTGGAGCGGTAGCCGTTGTGCCGGTCGAAGACCTTCGTGCCGGAGAAATCGAATCCCTTCTCCTGGTAGGCGTCGGCGATGGCCACGGTTTTTTCCTTCAGCACGGCATAGGCGACGACGGTCGACGTGTTCTCGCGGCCCCGCGCGTCGCGCAGCGGAATCGGGGGGAACGGGATCTTCACGCCGGTCGTGCCGCCCATGGCGAGGCCGAGCGAATCGGTGCGAATGATCTCGAAGCGGAGGGTGTTCTTGTTGTCCGCCGGCCGCCGGTAGAGCGTGCCGCCGTCGGCATGGGTGATCTTTTTTGCCGCCAGCAGGATGAGCTCGAGGAGGCGGTCGATGTCCTTCTCCTGCGACAGGGCCACGCCGATCTGGCTGAGCTCCGCCAGGCGATGGATGAGTTCATCGCCCGTCCCGGACGCGTCGGCAGGATGGGCGAGTTGATCCATCGGGGGAAAGCGAACGGGCCGCCGCCGCGGGGAATGGCTCCTACTGCGCCGCGAGCGCCGCGGCGATGGCGGCGGTCATTTCGGGCGAGTCCGGTTTCACCTTCGAGTCGAAGCGGTGCAGGATCCGGCCATCGCGCCCAATGAGGAACTTCGTGAAGTTCCAGCCAATGTTGCCCGGGAACGGGGAGGACTCGCCGGCCAGCATCACGTAGAGCGGGTGCCGGCCGGGACCGTTGACCTCGATCTTGTCGAACAGGGGGAAATTCACGCCGTAGGTGAGCGAGCAGAACTGCTTGATCTCCGCGTTGGTGCCCGGCTCCTGCTGGCCGAACTGGTTGCACGGGAAGCCCAGTACCACGAGGCCCTGCGCCTTGTAGGTCGTCGCGAGTTTCTCGAGGGCGTCGTATTGCGGCGTGAACCCGCACTTGGAGGCGACGTTGACGATGAGCATGACCTTGCCCTTGAACGGGGCGAGGGTGACGGCTTTGCCGTCGATATCCTTCAGCGGGACATCGTAGAGGGAGGCGGCGGGGGCGTTCACGAGCGTGGCAAGGAGGAGCGTGGCGAGAAGCGTGGGAGTGCGCATGGCGAGGGTGACGGCGTCGGGCAGGGTGCCCCATCGGACGCCCGGGGGTCAACCCGGATCCGAGACCCGGTCGCGGCATGATTTGACGGAGCGGCCGAACGGCGCAGCTTCACCCTGATGCAGGATGCCGTAACGATCGGTTGCCCACACTGCGGGGAGGAATTCCCGCTCACGCTGGACCTCAGCGAGGGCGATGCCGAGTTCGTCGTCGATTGCGAGGTCTGCTGCCGTCCGATGACGATCCGTCTCAAGGTCGACGACGGGCAGGTCGCGATGCTCGAGGCGGAGGCGGAATGAGCGCGAGCGGCGGCGGGGACCGGGAGGAGGGCGAATCGTGACATCCCGCGGAAACCATGCTAGAAAAGCGAGTGACTAAAGCTTCCATCATGACATCCCGCCAACTCCTCTTCCTCGTCGGCTACTCCCTCCTCTTCGTCGCCTGCGTGGCGGCGATGATCTGGTGGCAACGGCGGCAACGCCAGCGCCGGACGCCTTTCGGCGACGAGGTTCGGCTGCTGCGCCGGGCCGGCGAATCCCAATTGCGGCATGTGCTCGAGATGGACGAGTCCTCGGTCCTTTGGTTGGTCATGGCGGGCAGCATCCCGGCGGTCCTGGCGCTGTTTTGCGCGATGGGGACAACGCTCCTGCCGCCCGCGCTGCACCTCGCGGGTTTCGCGCTTTCGGCGGTGGTGTTCGTCGTCACCTTCATCCTCTCGGCCGGCTGGTTCGCCGGGAAAACGGCGGAAAGCCACAACCGCTACCTCGGTTATTTCGGCGAACGCATCGTGGGCGAGCATCTCGACGCCTTGAGGGCGCAGGGCTGGAAAGTGTTCCACGACGTGCCGGTCGACCATGAGGAGCACCCCTTCAACCTCGACCATGTCGCCATCGGGCCGACCGGTGTGTTTGTGGTCGAGACCAAGACCCGGCGCAAGGGCCGGGCGCGCCCGGGTTTCGACAGCCACAAGGTCTACTTCGACGGCCACGCGCTCGTGTGGCCGTGGGGCGAGGACAACCACGGCCTCGAGCAGGCCGAGCGGAACGCCCAATGGCTGGCGGAGCTCCTGCGCGCCGAGTTGCGCGAGGACATCAAGGTCACGCCGTTCCTGACGTTGCCGGGCTGGTTTGTGGAAATGAAGCCCGTCCAGGATCCGCGACCCTGCCGCGTGACGAATCCCAAGGGCCTCGACAAGCTTTTGCCGAACGGCCCGGTCGTGCTCGGCGACACCCAGATCGCCGCGATCGCGGCCAAGCTGGACCAGCTCTGCCGCGATGTGGAGTTCTGACGCGCCGCAGGCGCGGTCTCAGTTCGCGGGTGGGTAGGCGCCGGCAAAGGCCGGGGCGCCGGCGGCGCGGCCCAGCAGGCCGGCGACCTTTTCCGGCAGGGGCACGCCGGTGGTCGCGGCCTTGAATCCGGGCGCCGGAGCCAGGCGTTTCAACGGGATGCTCTGGAAGACGGCGCCATGGTAGTCGGCCAATTCCACGCTGTGCTGGTCGAACCCGGGTTGGGCCTGGCGAAAGGCATCGAGCGAGGAGAATTGCTCGAGTCCGCTGGCCGTGCCCGGGCTCCAGGTGATCAGGTCCTTGGTGGCGCCCAGGCGCACGTAGACATTGCCGTCGAGTTCCTTCACCTGCGGTTTGGTCAGGCGTGCGCGCAAGGCGGCGGGCTGGATGAAGCGCAGCAGGGGCCGCGCGTTGTCCTCCGTCCCGACCAGGAGATTGTCGAGGAACGCGTGGCCTTCCCGATGGTCGACGTCCGGGCCGGTGGCCGGGTGCCAGCCGAAGTGATCGTTGACGGCGCTACGCTCGGTGCGCTCGAACGTGGCGATGGAGTTGAGATAAGTGTTCTGCGCGACCGTCACATTGGAACTGTTGAGGACGCGGGTGCCCTCGTCGCAGTCCACGAAGACGTTGCCCGCGCAGGTGGCGCCCTTCGAAATCTCGAAGAAGAAGCCCGCCTGGCAGTGCTCGAACCAGTTGTCGACGACCACGGCATCGACGTTGCCAACATCGTACCAGATCCCATTGGAGTCGGGATTGTCGATCACGAGGTTGTCGCGGCAGGTGACGCGATAGGACTGGTTGAAGATCTTGACGGCGGACGGGTAGTAGCCGGTTAGCTTCTCGACATTGTTGCGGCGGAAGATGTTTTTCTCCAACAGGCAGTCGGCGGAATCGATGATGTAGATGCCTTCCGTGCTCGTGTCGCTGACAAGGCAATGGCGGATCGTCAGGTGATCGCCGCGGAAATAACCGGCGACGCGCGAGCAGTGGGTGATGGCGACGTTTTCCAGCGTGGTGCCAACGACCTCCTTGCCGAAGGTGGCGGGATCCTGCGGGCCTTCGGGCTCCTTACCTTCGACCTCGAGCGCGCGGTAGGCGTATTGCGTGAACGTCAGGCCGCGGATCACGGGGCCTTTGTTGTCGGGAGTCTTGCCGTGCGCCGGCCGGGTGGTGCGGGTCAGCGCGCTGTCGTGGGCGGTGATCTCGACTTCGTGGCCGGTCGGGTCGGTGCGCAGGTAAACGAAGCCATTCTCGTAATCTATGTAGTACGAGTTTTCGTCGACCTCACCCGCCCAGCCGGCGGACGCCAGGGGGCGGCCGTCGATGAAGACCATGTCGTTGTTGAAGCGATGCAGCGGCGTGCGCATCGCCTCCCGCTCGCGGCGCCACCAATCGGCGGGCAGGGCCGGGAAAAGTTTCTTCCACGGCGTGCGCCAGTAGCCGTCGCGCAGCGACTGCCATTTGCCAGCCACCTCGGTGCCCTTGAGTATGGGCCGCTCGTCCCCGTAGGGCTGCAAGGTGATGCCCTGGTTCAGGACGAGGTCGCCCGTGCGGTAGGTGCCGCCGCGCAGGATGACCGCGTCGCCCGTGACCACGCGGTCGATGGCCGACTCGAGGGTGGTCGGCTCCGCGAGGGTGGCGCCCGGGGCATCGGGCTTGCCGTCGGGGGCGACATAGTAGACATGCGCCGCCGCCGGCACGGTGTAGGTGACCTGCACCGGTCCATAGGGACCACCGGAAGGGGCGGCGGCGGCAACGCCGGACAGGAGGACGGCAACCACCAGGACGCGGGACGGAAAAGGCAACGGGTATTTCATGAGGGGGAGGAACAAGGTCGGCCCGCGAGGGGCGATTGGCAACGGCAGAGACAGTGCAACTGTTGACCTTTCCGCGCGGCGGGAAGCCGTTTGACGCGGCCGGTTCTTCCCCGGAACATGCCCCCTGTGCCATGAACCTTCCGCAACTTTTCGGAGTGTTGCCCGCCATCATCTTCCCGTCCGCCACCTTGCTGTTCCTCGTGCGGCTGGTGCAGCAGGGCGCCGCCGCCGCGGCCAATGCCACGACCTGGCTGCTATTCGGCATCGCGAACCTTGCGCTTTATGCCTACGCGGAGCGTTACACCGAATGGCAGGCGATCGTCGGCCTGCTGGGAACGGCGGCGCTCGACTTCGCGATCGTGGCGTTCATTTGCCTCGCACGCTGGCGCAAGCCGCGCGCGAAGGCGGCGTAGGCGTCAAATTTCCGAATACGGCAGCGGCTCGAGGAAACGGCTCGTGACCTTGGAGACGGTGTCGGCGTATTGCGGGTCGTTCTTCAATTTCAGCCACACCGGGTGGGCAAAGAAGGCTTCCCAACTTTTCTTGTGGGTCTCCCGATCCTGGCTGCACAGCATGTAGGTGAGATGGGGGAGGTCGCGACCGACGAGCGCCTGGCCGTAGAAGACCGGGGACATGTTCAACTGCTGCATGAGCTCGATCTCGCCAGCGTTGAACATTTCCACCTTTTTGAGCGCCTTCACCTCGTTGAAGCTGTCGTAGGTGCGCATTTCGAAGATGCGTTTGGCGCCCTGGCGCTTCAGCGCCGGCACGGCGAGTTGGGGCAGGCCGGCGAAGGCGAGGAGCAACCAGCTGTCGATGCGATCGTAGGCCGGGCGGTCCTTCGAGGTGGCGGTGAAATAATCCCCCGCGGCGCTGCGCACGGCGGCATCGGTGTTGAGATGGGCGTCGATCGTGGCGACGGATTCGAACGAGGGATGCGGAATCAGCACCCAGACCGCGGGGCCATCCTTGGCTTCGGGCTCGGTGAAAGCACCGACGGCCGCGATCCCGCGGGCGTGGAGCGCGGGAATGAACGCTTTCTCAAGATAGCCGTCGAGCAGCCGCCGATCGGTGTCGGGCCGCAGGCGATAGGCGCGGAGCTCATACAGTTCGCGGGCGGCTGGCGCGGGCCCGGCCGCCTGGCCCGAGCTACCCGCGGCGACGGCCGCCGTGGCGAGCAGGGAGGTTTTGAGGAAATCGCGGCGGTCGGTGGGATTTGCGGGCATGAGGGCGTAAGTGATGGTTGTTTTGAGGCATTCTTGGCGCGAGCGGCAACGTGACGGCCGGATCACTCCGCGGTGCCGGTGAGAGTCGGCACGGCGGTGCCGCCGAAGCCGACGTTTACTTCCGAATCAATCAGCAGCTGCTGGTCGGCAAAACGCAGGCGGAACGTGCGGGTGAACGTGGACCGGTAGCCGCAGAGCTTGAGCGTATACTCATAGTCGGAGGTCCAGGCGCCGCTGGCCGCAATCGGTTCGGGGCCGGTCGGCGTCGGGATCGCGCCGCCCTTGTGCCAACTCCCCGGCGCCGCTGTGAAATGCTGTTCGGTGCCGGCGATGTGCGCAGTGAACTTGGTGGCGCCGCTGGCATCGACCGAGTCGAGCGAGAGGGACTCGATCCGGCGGTCGTTTTCCGGGAATTTGTAGACCCGCCCGGTGACGGCCGCGGCCGCGGGCGAGGTCGCGTTGCCGCGTTGCGGCGGGACCATCAGGTGGGCCAGGCGGTCCTGCAGCTTCGCGTCCGCGGCTGCGTCGGCCGGCAACGCCCCGTCGTGAAAGGCGGGCAGGAGATAGGTCCACGCCGAGTTCATCACCGCCGCCATGTCGCGCGTGCCGCTGGTGATCGCCAGTACGGCGTCATACTGGTCCATGACGATGCAGAACTGACCGAACGCACCGTCGCCGCGATAGAACCCGTGCGGACAACGCCAGAACTGGAAGCCATAGCCCTGGTCCCAATTCCCCAGCGGATCGCTGCCATTCGACACCTGGCGAGCGGTCGCCTGGGCGATCCAGTCGGCGGGCAGCAGCTGCCGGCCGTTCCACTGGCCTTTCTGCAGGTAGAGCTGGCCGAAGCGCGCGATGTCCTCGGTCTTGATGTGGAGGCCGGAGGCGCCGAGGTTGATGCCTTGCGCGCTCTGGTCCCACTCCGGCAGGTCGATGCCGAGCGGCTCGAAAATTCGCGGGCGCAGGTAATCGCGCACCGTCTGGCCCGTGAGCTTCTGCACGATGGCGGAGAGCACGTAGCTCGCCGGGGAATTGTAGACGAAATGCGTGCCGGGCTTGTGGGCGACGGGCAGCGCGAGGAACTGCTTCACGAGGTCGCCGGGCGAGTTGAGCGATAGCGTGGCGACGTCCTCCGCATGCTGCCCCGAGTTCATCGTGAGCAGGTCGCGGACGCGCATGTTGCGGAGGTTCTCGCTCGGCTTTTCCGGCGCCAGGTCGGGAAAGAACTTCAGCACGTGGTCGTCGATGCTCAGCCGGCCCTCGGCCACGGCGAGGCCGATGGCGGTCGAGGTGAAACTCTTGCTCAGCGAGTACATCATGTGCGGCTCGTCGGCGGCGTACGGGGCCCACCAGCCCTCGGCCACCACCTTGCCGTGTCGGACCAGCATGAAGCTGTTGAGGCCGTCGACGCGCGGCTCGGCTTCGTCGAGGAACTTGAGAATGTCGGCCGAGGAGACGCCCTCGGCTTCCGGCGTGGAGCGCGGGAAGCGGAAGGGCTCGGCGGCGAGAACCGACGTGGCGAGGAGGACGCAGGCGAGGAGGCGGGGCATCGTTTTCATGGGTAAAGTGGAAGATTGGTTCGCCGACATGCGCGCCGGCGAACCGTGGGGGGAGGATCTCGCCGCTCAGGTGATGTGCGCGCCCTGGGCGTTCACGTAGACGGCGTAGAGCGACTGGCTGGCGGCGATGAAGAGGCGGTTGCGCTTCGCGCCGCCGAAACACAGGTTGGCCGGAATTTCCGGCAGCTGGATGAGTCCGATACGCTGGCCTTCGGGCGTGAAGACGTGGACACCGTCGTAACCGGCGCCCGCCCAGCCGCAGGCAGCCCAGATGTTGCCGTCGGTATCGGCGCGGATGCCGTCGGCGCCGCCGTTAAGTTCGCCCTTGGGCGTCGCCAGGTTCATTTTCGCGTAAACGCGCGCCGGGCCGAGCTTCGTGCCATCCTTCAGGTCGCAGACGAGAATGTTTTTCGGGGCATTCGACCCGGGTGCCGAGCCGGTGTCGGCGATGTAGAGCTTCGCGTAATCCGGCGAGAAGCACACGCCATTCGGCTTGAAGCCCTCGTCGTTGACCTTGGCGATTTGCCCGGTCTTGGGGTCGACCCGATAAACGGCCTCCTTCAGGAGAAGTTCGCCCTTGTTGCCCTCGTAGTTGTTGCCGCTGCCGTAGCCCGGGTCGGTGAACCAGATGCCGCCATCGGGGTGGACGACGACATCGTTCGGGGCGTTGAAGGGTTTGCCGTCGAACTTGTCGGCCAGGACGGTCACGGTGCCATCGTTTTCGTAACGGACGACGCGGCGATTGCCGTGCTCGCACGAGATTTGCCGGCCGGCGAAATCGAACGTGTTGCCATTGCTGTTGCCGGAAGGTTCGCGGAACACGCTGACGTGGCCGTCCTCATCGAGACGGCGAAGCTGGCGGTTGCCCGGGATATCGCTCCAGAGGACATAGCGCCCGACGGCGCTCCATGCGGTGCCCTCGGCCCAGCGCGCCCCGGTGTGCAGGCGCTCGATCGCGGCATTGCCGATCATGTAACGGCCGAAACGCTGCTCGAGGGCGATGATATCCGCATCGGGATAACGAATCGGGTCCTGTCCGCTCCAGTCCCGTCCGACGAGGGGCGAGACGGCCGCGCCCGCCGCGGCCAGCGCGGCGCGGTGGAGAAACTGGCGCCGGCTCTGGCCGGGCGCCGGGTTGGCGGAACTGCCGGCGGGAGGTGCCGGCGGAACGTACGGGGTGGGGTGCATGTTTTGGGGCGGTTCTAGAAGTTGAAGGTGAACGGGTCGGCGCCGTTGCGCTCGTTGCGATCGAGCGCGGCGATGGCGGCCATGTCGGCGTCCGTGAGCGCGAAGTCGAATATCGCGGCATTCTCCGCCAGGCGCGCCGGGTGGACGGTTTTCGGGATGGTGGCGATGCCGCTCTGGACATCCCACCGCAGGACAACCTGCGCGACGGTCCGCTGCAGGCGGCGGGCGATGGCGGTCAGAACCGGGTCGCGCAAGAGCGGGCCGGCTTGCTGCAGAGGGCTCCAGGCCTCGACCTGGATGCCATGGCGCTGGCAATGGGCGACGAGCGGCTTGCTCTGCAGGTACGGATGAAACTCGATTTGGTTGACCGCCGGCACCACCGCCGCGGCGGCGAGCAACTCCTCAAGGTGCGGAATCATGTAGTTGCTGACGCCGATGGCGCGGACGCGACCCGAGCGCAGGAGTCGCTCCAGGGCGCGCCACGCCTCGACGGAGCGGCCGCGAATCGGCCAGTGCAGGAGATAGAGGTCGACGTAATCAAGCCCGAGGAGCTTCAGGCTGTGGTTGAATGCTGCCTCGACGCGGCCCGCCCGGATATCGTCGTTCCAGACCTTGGTGGTGACGAATAATTCCTCCCGGGGCACGCCACTGCTCTTCAGCCCTTCGCCCACGCCCCGCTCGTTGCGATACAGCGCCGCCGTATCGATGCTGCGGTATCCGAGTTCGATCGCCGCGCGAACCGCCGCGGCCGCGTCGGAGTCGCGGGGCACCTGGAATACTCCCAGGCCGAACCACGGCATCTGCACCCCGTTGTTCAATTTCACCCTGGCCCCGAGACCTTCACGCACGCTCGCAAAGGTTCCGGCAAGGGTGGGGCGACGCATGGCGCGAGGATGCACGGCCCAACCGGACCGTCAAATTCCCTCCCCGCCATAATTCATTAGTGAATCGCGCAACCACGGATGAAATTTGACGCGGGATGGTCGCGATCTAGTTTCGAACCTCAGCAATGATGACTACCCCTCGTTCGGGCCATGGAGTTTTGTTCGCATCGTCGCTAGCGGCCATCATCGCCGCGAATCTCGCCTGGTGCGCCGACGCGCCGAAGCCGTGGCCGCCAGACGCATTCCGGCCCGTGACCGTTGAGCGCATTGCGCGCCTGTCCGAGCCGGAACAGGCGGCCTGGCGCCAATACCTGACGCGCTCCCAGGAACTCGGCCGTTTTGAAAAGGAGGCCGACTTGGTGGACCATTCTCCAGTGACGCGTGTGGGCGGCGCTCCACTGGGCGCGTCGTACAGCCGCGGCCTGCGCCTGCGCGCGCCGGCGGAGTGGTTTGGGCGCGAGGAAGCGCGCAAGGTCGCCGATCACGTGATCGCCTGGCAGACGCCGGCGGGGGGATGGGTGAAGGGTGGCGACTACACGCGCGACAAGCGGCCGGCCGACAATCATCACGACATGTGGAGCTTTGGCACCTTTGACAATGACTCCACGATCTTTGAGCTGCGCTACCTGGCGAAGGTCATCAACGCCGTTCCGCCAGGTGCGCCGGCGGAGGTAGCAGCCCGCGCGCAGGCATGGCGGGCAAGTTTCGAGCGAGGGATCGGCTACACGCTCGCGGCGCAATATCCGAACGGAGGGTT
Organism: Lacunisphaera sp.; assembly: GCA_035496355.1. Lineage (GTDB taxonomy): Bacteria > Verrucomicrobiota > Verrucomicrobiia > Opitutales > Opitutaceae > Lacunisphaera. The sequence continues at coordinate 200,578 of DATJES010000003.1, forward strand.
TCCCCAAATCTATCCCTTGGCGGGAGGCTATCACGACTCCATCACCTTCAATGATGATGCGATGGTGCACGTGCTGGAACTGCTGCGCGACGTTGCGGACCGGCAGAATGAATACTCGTTCGTAAGCGCGGAAACAGCGACACAGGCACGACAGGCGCTCGAACGGGGCATCCAGTGCGTTTTGTCGACGCAGGTGCGGGATGCATCGGGACGCCTCACGATCTGGGGCCAGCAGCACGATGCGATCGACCTCACGCCGTGCGCCGCCCGGAACTTTGAGCCGATCTCGCTTTGTTCGTCGGAGAGCGTCGGTCTGGTGGAGTTTCTGATGTCGCTGCCCAATCCGTCGCCTGACGTGGTCGGCGCCGTCGACGCCGCCGTGGCCTGGTTCCCGTCGCACGCCCTGCATGATGTCGCCTGGAGCCGCCGTGCGCCGGCGGGCACGGGGCTGGAGCCGCACCCCGGCGCCCCGCTGCTCTGGGCGCGTTTCTATGAGCTGGGCACGGACCAGCCGATCTTTGGGGAACGCAACCGAATGGTTCACTACACGCCGACCGAGCTGACGCTTGAGCGCCGGAATGGCTATGGCTGGTTTAATGAGCGGCCCGCGGTGCTGGTTCCGCTCCATGCGCAATGGAAGCAGCGCCTGGCCACGGCCGCCCGCGACAGCTCCGTGTCGCTGGTCCGGGATTTTCGTCCGGCGCGGCCGGTGATACCGGAACGGGAATTTCACCTTGCTGATTTTGGCGCCGTGGGCGACGGGCGGACCCTCAACACCGAGGTATTCCGCAAGGCGATTGCCGCGGTCTCCGCGGCGGGAGGAGGGCGCCTGGTGGTGCCGAAGGGCGAGTACCGCACGCTGCCCTTTGAACTCTGCTCGAGGCTCGACCTGCACCTGGAGGAGGGCGCGGTCATCGCGGCGCCGTCGAGCTTTGGCGACTACGGTTTGCCGGAGCCCGGCACCCTGCACACGCAGGCCGAGGTGAACCAGCAGGTCACGATGCCGCCGCCGCTGCTCTCCGGGCGCCAGCTGCATGACGTTGCGTTGACGGGCCCGGGAACCATCGACGGCAATGGCGCGATGTGGTGGGCCTGGTCCGAGCGTGCCGCGCGGACCCAGCCGGGCCGGCTCGTCTATCCGCGGCCCCATCTCGTGGTCTTCGACGGGTGCGACCGCCTGCTGGTGGCGGACATCACGCTGCGGAACTCGTCCAAGTTTCACCTCGTGCCCCGGCGGGTCAATGACCTCACGATCGAGCGGGTCAAGGTGCGCGCGCCGTCCAATGCGCCGAACACCGATGCCATCGATCCCGGTCCCGGCCGGAACTTCCTCATCCGCGATTGCGACATCGATACCGGCGACGACGACATCGTGGTCAAGTCCGGCGGCACCAATGTGCTGATTGAAAACAACACGATCAAACACGGCCACGGCATCTCGATCGGCTCCGAAACCACCGCCGGCGTGGACAACATGCTGGTCCGGAATTGCACGTTCGAGAATACCGACAATGGAATCAGGATCAAATCCATGCGCGGGGCCGGCGGCCTGGTCCATAACGTCCGTTACGAGAACATCCGGATGCGCGGCGTAGCCAATGCGATCCTGCTGCAGCTTGATTACGTCGACAACAACCGTCCCGACTTCAAGGGCGACCCCGCCAAGGTGCCGACGATCCGCGACATCGTGCTCGAGGACATAACCATCGAGAATTCGCGCTCGGCCGGGAAGATCATCGGGCTGCCGGACAGCCGGATCACCGGCGTTACGCTGCGCAACGTCCGCATCGCCGCTGAGCGCGATTTTGTGATCAAGGATGCCGACGAGCCGCGCTACGAAAACGTCACCAAGGAAATCAAACCCGGCATCGCGCCGCCGGAGCAGCCCGGCGAGCATTGAGCAAAACGCCGGCAGACCGGCACTAGCTGGCCGTCACCGGGGCATCGCCGCTCGCGGAGGCTTCGGGCGCCGGTGGAATCATGGATGGTTCGACGGCCGGTGCCGTCGGCTCTGGTGTCGCCGGCGGCGGCGAGGAGGGCTTGGCCGCCGGTTGGCGGGCCGGGAGCGACTTCTTCGCCTTGCTGGCCTTGCGGCGGGTGGCCGCCAAGGCGGCGGCGAGCAACTTCTTGAGCGCCTTGACCTCGCGCTTCGCCATCTTCGCGGCCTTGCGGGCCTGCTTGTGGGTTTTCTTCGCGCGCTTGAACACGGCCTTCGCCTCATCCGCAGTTTTGCGCGCGGACTCGGCCCGGGCCTTTGCGGCCGCGATCCGCGCATTCAATTCGCCGGATTTCGCCGCGGCCTTGGCCGATAAACTGGCAGGGGATTTGGTCTTCATAGCGGCATGATTCCAACGCAGTTTGTCCCCACCCGGACAGGCTGGCAACAGCGCGAATGTTACGATTTGTCCCTCGCCGCGGGGGCGGCGGCGGGTTAGCTGGAGCCGATGAGCCGGGAAATGTGTTATCGGTGTTTCTGGCCCAAGGCGCTCTGCTGGTGTCCGTCCTTGGTGCCGATGCCCACGCGCACGCGGTTCGTCTTTCTGCAGCACCCGAAGGAATTCAAGGAGGAGAAGGCCGGGACGGGCCGCCTGACGCACCTTTGCCTGCCGAACAGCGAGCTGCACATGGGCAAGTCGTTCGAGGACGACGCGGCCGTCCGGCAGCTGGTGGCCGATCCGGCCAACCATTGCGTGCTGCTTTACCCGGGCGTACAGGCGCGCAACCTGAGCCGCGAGCCGCTGGCGGAAGCCGACCTGGCCGGCCGGCGCCTGGTCGTCTTCCTGCTCGATGCGACGTGGAGCGGGGCGCGCAAGATCCTCCGGCTGACTCCGACGCTGCAGCGGCTGCCGCGCATCATGTTCACGCCCGCCGCGCCGAGCCGCTATGTGATCAAGCAGCAGCCGCACGCGGGCTGCCTTTCGACGCTGGAGTCCGTCCATGAGCTGCTGGCGGTGCTCGATCGCACCGGGCTGGACCACTATCCGGACCCGACACTGCTGCTGGGAATCTTCCAACGCATGCAGGAATTCCAGTTGCGCTGCGCCGCCGACCCGAACCGGCCGGGCTATCGGCGGCAGCCCTACAGCACGCCGGGCGAACGCCGGCCGACGCGCCAGAGCAAGCGTGACAGATTCTTCCAGGCTCCCGCGACCGATCGCGGCCTAGGGTAGTTTCGCCTGGACGAGCTTGCTCGCGGCCGCGAAGTCGATCATCGCCGCCTCGGGCCGCTGCTTGAGCGCGCCGATCACCCGACCCATTTCCTTGCGGGAGGTAGCGCCGGTCGCCGCGATCACCTCGACCACCAGCGCGTCGAGTTTCGCGGGGTCGAGGCCCGCCGGCAGGTATTTCTCCAGGATGGCGATCTCGGCGGAATTGGCCGCCACGAGGTCGGTGCGGCCGCCCTTTTCAAATTCGGCCCGCGCGTCGGCGAGGTTCTTCACGGCTTTCCGCAGCGTGGCGATGACCAGCGCTTCATCGATGGGCTTGTTGGCATCGATGGCGGCGCGCTGGATGGCGGCATCCATCGTGCGCAGGGCGGTCGCCGCCGCGGTGTCGCGGGCCTTCATGGCCGCCACGATGTCGGCGCGGAGTTTCTCGTACGTTGACGTCATGATGCTGGAAGCGTGCGCCATTGGGCGGCGGACGCAAGCGGCCATCACGCGACCGACGCAATCGTCAATTCGGCCGGCCGGCCGGCCAGGGTGGTCCGGAGGACGTCCCCCTGCCGGCGACCCAGCAGTTGGCGACCCAGTGGTGACTGCGGGGTGAGTACGATCACGGTGCGGTTGTCGACCGCCACCTCCGTGCCGCCGGCGCCGGGCCCGATGAAATAGACGCTGGTGGCCGGCGCGGCGACCGTGACAAGGGCGCCGAGGCCGATGGGATCGCCGGCGACGAAATCCCATGTGGCCAGCGCGGCGTACTGGGCCAGGGCCTGGGCGAGTTCGCGGGCAGCCAGCGATTGACCGTGCGCCAGGTACGAGGCCTCGAGCCCGCGGGTGTCGTATTTGTTCTCGGGCTTGTTCTCCGCGTCAGTCGCCTCGGCATGGGTGGCTCGCGCCGCGGTGGCCAGCCGGGCCGCCTCGGCCTCGAGGCTCGCGACGATGGCGGCGATGACCTGGCGTTTATCCATCGGCGATCCTGGCGGCATCGCCTCAGGGAGTGCGGGCCTTGGGCGTGGTGAAAACGAAGCGACCGGCGAGGGCGGTGAGCCGGTCGCTCAGCAGGGCATCCTCCTTCTCCGTCGTCAGCGCATAGGTGCTGCGTTCAGTGACGCGCTCGGCGAGTTCCGTGCTGACGACATAAACGTGGCCCTGACGCACGAAGAGAAGGTTGCCGCGCTTGGCAGTCACCGGATTCGGGTCGGGCGTGCCGAGGATGCGGTTCCTGTCCTCGAAGGCCGAGCCGCCGGGCAGCAGCGCGAAGGCGATCAGGGAGCCGTCCAGCAGCCCCGGCACGTAGCGCGCGCTTTCGATTCTCGAGCCGGGATACCGGGCCGCGAAATCGGCCAGCACGAACTGGGTGAAGAAATAAAGCAGGTAGTCGCGGCGTTCGCGCGTCTCCAACTCCCACTTCTGCGTGGCGTCCTGGGGAAAACACGCGATGCTGATGTGGACGTTGTAGTTGTCGCTGAACGTCACGACGTTTGCCGTGTCACTGACGGTCCCGCCCAACTCGGGCAGCACGGGCGAGGGGAAGCGGAATTCGCCCGTCGGCGAGATGTAGGTGTCGCCCTCCATCCGGCCGACGAGGCCGGCGGTCTGGGCGCGGGCCCCCGTGCCGAGGAGCAGGCCAAGGACGACGGTCGCGAGGAGGCGACAGGACATGGGAAAACGACAGCTAAATTGCCCGGCTCCGGTTTTCAAGCCACGCGATCTCCCACCACGAGCCGCTGCCAGAGCGGCACCGGAATCTGTTCGGGCCGGGCTTGCGGTCCCAGGCCCGCGCGCGACAGTTCCTCGATCCAGCGGGCGGCCTCGTCGGCGGCCACCCGGTGGCGCACGAGCGAGCCGATCTGCTTGCGACGCTGTTGAAAACAGCCACGGATCACAGCCTTGGTGACCGCGGGAAACACGAACGGTTCCGGCCGGCGCGCGAGGTGGAGCAGCACCGATTCCACGTCGGGTTTGGGATGAAAACATCCCGCGGCGACGCTGTGGCCGGGGAGGATCTCGTAAGCCGACTGCAGGAATATGGAGATGGCGCCGAAGAGTTTCGATCCCGCCGGGGTCACGTAACGCTGGGCGGCCTCGTGCTGGAGCATCAGGACCATCTCCCCCGGCAGCGGGCCGCCGAGTACGGCATCCATCCAGGGGGTGGAGATCGCGTAAGGCAGATTCGCGACGATCTTGAACGCGGCGAATCGCTCCGCCGGCAACCCGGCCAGCGGGTGATCCATGGCGTCGCCCTCGAGCAGGTGCAGCCGTGGCTGCGCCGGAACGAGCGTCCGCGTCAGGTGGGCATGCAGGGTCGAGTCCCGCTCGATGGCCCAGACCTCGGCGCCGGCTTCGAGCAAAGCGGACGTGAGGGTACCGAGGCCGGGACCGACCTCGACGACCGCGTCGCCGGGTTTCACGCCCGCCAGTTCGAGGGATTTGCGGACAATATTCCCGTCGACGAGGAAGTTCTGCCCGAGGTAACGCTTCGGCTGGTGTCCGAGTTGCTCGAGGAGGGCCCGGGTCGTCGTCGGAGTCAGAGCCATGGAGTTTTCCGGGCGGCCGGCCGGGCGATCAGGCGGACTGAAACGCCGCGATTAGATTTCCGGGATCGGGAGCGCGCATCAGCGACTCGCCGACCAGGACGGCGTGGGCGCCGGCGGCGCGCGCCCGGGCGGCGTCGGCCGCGGTGGCAATCCCGCTTTCGCTGACGGCGACGACGTCCTTGGGAAACAGCGAAATCAGTCGTTCGCTCAGGGCCAGGTCGGTCTTGAAGATGGCGAGGTCGCGGTTGTTCACGCCGATTATTTTCGCCCGGTGGTGAACCGCGCGTTTCAATTCGGCCTCACCATGAATCTCGAAAAGGGCGTCGAGCCCGGCCGCGGCGGCGGCGCGGTGGAGCGCTTCGATTTCCGCGTCGGTCAGGGCCCGCACGATGATGAGGATGGCGCTGGCGCCGGCTTCGCGCGCCTGGCGGACCTGAATCGGGTGCACCATGAAATCCTTCCGGAGGCACGGCAGGGCGGGGGGCTGGCGCGCGAATTCGGCGGTGACCGTGGCGAGGTCGGGCAGGGCGCCCCCGAAGAACTTTTCATCGGTGAGGATCGACAACGCCGCGGCGCCGGCCGCGCGGTAGCGCCGCGCCTGGTCCAGCGCCGACACCTGCTCATTGATGGAGCCGGCCGAAGGCGAGCGGCGCTTGATCTCGGCGATCACGGCCAGCCGTCCATCAGCGCGCTTGAGCGCGCCGAGGAAAGACGGCGGCTTCGGCAGTTCCCGATCGAGCGCGGCGAGCTCCTCCGGGAAAACCGGCCGCAGCAACGGGGCGATCTCCCGGCGCTTGTGGGCCATGATCTCGGTCAGCTTGTCCATCGCGATCACCGAACACGGGCGCACGGCGGAAGACAAAGCTGAAAGTGGCGGCTTTTTTCCGTGTCTTCCGCGGGAAGCGCGGACAAGTTGCCGTCATGTCCGCCATCGACGACCTCCGCCAGACCATGGCCCGCCTCCGGGCGCCGGACGGCTGCCCGTGGGACCGCGAGCAAACCCACCAAACGCTCGCCCGCTGCCTGATCGACGAATGCAGCGAATTGCTCGACACCATCGATCGCCAGGACATCCCGCACATGCGCGAGGAACTGGGCGACGTGCTCATCCAAGTCGTGTTCCATGCGCAACTGGCGGCCGAGCGCGGTGATTTCGATTTCGACGACGTGGCCCGGGAGATCAACGAAAAGCTGATTCGCCGCCATCCGCACGTGTTCGGGGACGGGCAGGCGGAGAACTCGGCCAAGGTGATCGAACTATGGGAAAAAGTGAAGGCGGGCGAAAAGGCCGCCTTGGGCCGAACCGAAACACACCTGTTCAAACCGCTGCCGCCGCGGCTGCCGGCGCTGATGTTCGCGGAGGACGTTTGGAGGCAAATCAACAAGAGGCAGCTTCCGGCTGATGGCATCGTCGACCTCGATCGCGTGCGCGACCTGGGGGCGAGCCTCGATGCACCGGCCCTCGGCCGGATGCTGTTCGAACTCGCAGCCGCCGCCCGCGCCAAGGGGTTGGATCCGGAAGGCGCCCTGCGGCAGGAAGCCGGCCGCGTCATGCGCGAGGTGGAAGCCCGTGTCCAATCTTCCACCTGAACCCGGCCTGCCGGCGGCGGTGGCCGCCGAATGGTGGCAGCCGTTTTGCGATCACCTGGAAAAGGAGCGGCGGCTGTCACGATACACCGGGCGCAACTATCGCCAGGCGTTCGCGGACTTTTATGCCTGGTTGGGGCGCAGCAATCGCCGGCCGGATCCGGCCGCGCTTTCTCCGCGGGAGGCCCGCGACTTCATCATCGAGGCGCAGCGAAGATTCGGCCGCCGCACGCTGCACAACCATGTCTCGGGCCTGCGTTCCTTCTATCGCTTCTGGATGCAGCGCGGAAAGGTGGGGCGCAACCCGTTTGCCGGGCTTCCGCTGCCCAAGCTCGAAAAAACGCTGCCGAAATTCCTGACGGAATCGCAGATGACCCGCCTGCTCGCCGGTCCCCAAAAGCTGCTCGCGAACGAAGCCATCGACGCTTTCGGCGCCTGCCGGGACCGGCTTGTCCTCGAGCTGCTTTACGGCGGCGGCCTGCGCGTCAGCGAGTTGGTCGCACTCGACTATGGAGCCATCGACATCGACAACGGCTGCGCGCGGGTGATGGGCAAGGGTCGCAAGGAGCGGCTTTGTCCGGTCGGGGCGGTCGCCATGGCGGTGTTGAAGAAATTTCGCGATGAGTTTGCCCGGCGGAGCGGAGCGGGCGACCCGGTGGTGGTGACTGATCGTCACCAGCGGATGCCCGTGCGCGCGGTGCAACTGCTCGTGAAAAGGTACCTGGCACTGGCGGAGCTGCCGATGGATCTGTCGCCGCACAAGCTCCGCCACTCCTACGCTACGCATCTGCTGAACGCCGGCGCCGACTTGCGGGCCGTCCAAGAATTGCTCGGCCATGCCAACCTGGCGACCACCCAGATCTATACCCATACCAGCGTTGCGAGGCTGAAGGAAATTTACGCCAAGGCGCATCCCCGGGCCTAAACGGTCTGGCGCAAGTTAAAGGTAGGAAGGTGTAAGCGAATATTTCGTTTGCGAACAAGAACCGCTGGACAATTGCGATCGTAGGTATATACATCTATTTGCAATAGGGTGTCCATGACGATTACTTGGGTAAAAACAGCATTCCTCGGGTCGCGGCAATCCGCCGCTGATTACGAGAGTTTTCTCTCATGATGGAATCCGGGTTCACAGGCCGGCCGTCAGGGCACTCGAGTCCCCAGCGAGTCGTGATCGTCGACGACCATTACATGATCGTGGAGATGATCGCTGAGATCTTCGAAAGATGGGAAGGTTTCAAAGTCGTCGGTCATGCTGCCAGCTGCAAGGAAGCACTCGAGATCTGCGCGCGTGAGCAGCCCGATTTCGTGATTCTCGACGTGGGCTTGCCGGACGCCTCCGGCCTGGACGCCTTCAGGAAGCTCAAGGCTTCGTTCCCGGCCATTCATGTGCTGGTATTCTCGGGCAACCTGAATGCCGCAGTGATCCGGAAGGCGCTGGTTGCCGGCGTCGACGGAATTCTCAGCAAGGCATCGCCCACTGCCGACCTGAAGGCGGCGATTCGCTCGGTGAGCGCCGGCCAGACGTATCTCTGCAACCAGACCAGCGAAACCGTGCGGCAGATCGTGCGCTCGCGGGCCGCTCCGCCGGTGGATGTCCCCGAGCTCAGCAAACGTGAGAAGACGGTGCTCCGCCACATTGCCTCGGGCCTGAGTTCGAAGGAGATCGCGGCCAAGCTCGGCTTGAGCCGCTATACGATCAATAACTTCCGGGCCAAGCTGAGCAAGAAGACGGGCCTGCACCGGGCTGTGCAACTTTCCCGGTACGCGGCGGAAATCGGGCTCCTCAACGACGCGGGCGGAACGGCCCATCCTTGGTAGTCACGCGCAGGCGGAGCGCCGTGCGGACAGCGAACGGATGACAGCCGATTCGCGTCATGGCAGGGTCGCCGGCTGCACGCTACCGGGAGCGCATAACCGACAGATCGGCCGTATCGGAACCAGTGCGTGTGGCTCTCCGCCCAATCACTAACCGGCCGGTGGATTTCTCCCGACAGCGTGACTTAAACAAGCTAGTTCGCGCGCAGGCTTTCCCCTCATTTTGATGCTCTAAGGCATTATTTTATAGATATATACCAACTCCGGAACAACAACTGTTCCGAATGGAGGGACAACCTACTCGGGGCGCCAGGACCAGGGTGGTCATCATCGACGACCACACCATGTTGAACGAGCTGATCACGAGCGTGGTCGACTCGTTGAAAGGCTTTCAGGTCGCCGGGTCGGCCCGGACCGAAGCCGAGGCCCTCAGGATTTGCAGCCGCGAGTCGCCGGACCTCGTCATCCTGGATCTCGTGCTCTCGTCGACCTACAACCTGACCCTGCTCGCCAAAGTCGAACGCCTGTGCCCACAGGCGCGGATCGTGATCTTCTCCGGCAACCTGACGCCGGAGATCATCCGGCAGGTGCTGGCCGCGGGTACCTACAGCCTGATCAGCAAAACCGCCACGCTGGCGGATTTTCGGTCCGCCTTGATGACCATCGCCGCCGGCCGCACCTACTTCAGCCCCGATGTCTCGGGCGCAATCAAGGGCTTGGTGATCGGGCGCAAGCCCCCGTACCCAAAACTCACGCGCCGCGAGGAGGCCGTGCTGCGCTTGCTGGCCCAGGGGCATAGCTCGCGCGAGATCGCCACCGCCCTCGGGGTCAGTGTCTACACGGTGGCCAACCATCGCAGCCGGCTCATGAAAAAGACCGGCCTGCATCGTGCCGCGCAGCTTTCACTCTTCGCGGTGCGGCAAGGGATGCTGGGCCAGCCCGCGCTGCTGGCCCGCTCGTGAACGCCGATGCGTGCCCCGGTCCATCCCCAACGTCCACTCCGCGCCAGGGTCCTCCGCCCGACGGAAGCCGAAGGCCCGAGCGAATCCGCCATCGAGAGCCGCCTTCGGCAGGTGCAACGCCTGGTCATGCAGGGGGAACTGGCTGCGACCGCAGTCCATGAGATCAGCAATCTCCTGACGATCGTCCTCTTCAACGGCGCGCTGCTGCGCGAACGGCACCGGGACGACGACCCGGAGGCGCGGCACATCGAGCCGCTGCTGCATGCGGCGAACCTGGTCGCCACCCTGTGCAATCAGCTGCGCAATCTCTCGCGCCCGACCGGGCCGGAACGCCGGACGCTCGACCTGGTCGAGGCCGCCCGGAACACCTTCCGACTCCTGGAGCAAATCATGGCGCGTGAACTCACCTTTGCGGCGCCAGCGGACGGCCCCGTCCTGGTCTCGGCCGACCCGGCTCACATCGACCAGATGCTGGTCAACCTCGTGCTGAATGCCCGCGACGCGACCGACGAGGAAGCCGGGCGCATCGCGATCCGCGTCGGTCGGGCCCCCCGCGGCGGCAGCTACATTGAGATAGCCGACAACGGCACCGGCATCGCGCCGACCGTGAAGCGCCAGCTGTTTCGCACGTTTTTCTCCACGAAGCCCGCGGGGCAGGGCACCGGCCTGGGCCTGGTCACCGTGCAACGGCTGATGCATGGCATCGGCGGCCGGATCGAGCTCACGAGCCGCCAGGGCAAAGGCACGCGCGCCCGCTTGGTTTTTCCGGCGCCCCCGGCTTCCGCCGCAACCCCCGATCCGGCGTCAGGCTGAATTCAACGATGCGCAGTTCCCACACGAGGTCGCCCATGGTACCCGAGGCCGCATCGGCGGATGCCTCCGCGACCGCCGGCCCGAGCGGCACGGTGGCCGGGCTGCATTCGATCCATATCATCGACGACGATGCCCAGCTCTGCGCCGCGCTGACGGCCGGTCTCGAGGCGTTCGGTTACCGCGCTGTGTCTTCGACCAGCGCGACGCTCGGCTGGGCGTCCGCCCAGCGGCAGCCGCCGGAGCTGATCCTCTGCGACATCAACATGCCGGGCATGAACGGCCATCGCCTGCTGGAGGAAATCCGTGCCGATCCGCTGCTGGCCAACTGCCAGTTCGTGTTCATGAGCGGCAACCCCACCTACGCCCATCCGCGGGTCGGGATGAACCTCGGCGCCGACGACTTCCTCGTGAAACCATTCACCCTCGACGCGCTCGTCGCCTGCGTGGAGGCGCGGCTGCGGCGGAACGAGATCAGCCGCCAGCGCGAAGCCACCCTGATCGGCGAGCTGCGCGCCAGCCTGCACAAGTGGATGCCGCATGAGTTCTTCACGCCGTTGACCGGCATTCTCGGGTTCGCGGAAATGCTCGACCAGGATCTCCTGACGATGAAGCCCGACGAGGTGCGCGAGGCGGTGCACGGGATTCACCAGTCGGCCCAGCGCCTGCACCGGACGCTGCGCAACTACCTGTTCACCCTCGATCGCCTCAATCCCGATTCAGGCACGCCCTTTCCCGTGCTCAAGGCGGAGACGGTGCAGGAGGTGCTGCGGCGCGGGGCGGAGGCGGCGGTGGCCCGCCACGAAAAGCGACGGAAGGACCTGGAGGTGGAGATTGTCCCGGCCGCCCTTTCCGCCGGCCCGCAGGAGCTGGCCTTGCTGGTGGAGGAGTTGCTCGACAATGCCTTCAGCTTCTCCGCCCCGCGGACGCCGGTGCGCCTCGTGGTGCGACGGCGCGGTGCGAGCCTGGAGGTGACCGTGACGGATGCCGGCCGCGGCATGACGCCGGAGCAGCTCAAGGCGCTCGGCGCCTTCCGCCAGTTCGAACGACCCACCTTCGAGCAACAGGGGCTTGGTCTCGGCCTGTTCATCGTGCGCCAGGTGGTGCGCCGCCTGGCCGGCCGGCTCCAGCTCCACAGTGTGCCCGGCAAAGGCACGACCTGTGTCGCGGCCCTGCCGGTCTACGCCGAGCCCCGGCGCGGCGAAGCGACCGAGCGCGCTCGTGCCGAGTGAAAGGACCGACCTTCAGCGAACTTTACTGCGCCCGCAAACGGATTGCTCCTTCCGCCGCGTCCGAGCGCTTGTTTCGCGACGCACTCTACCCGCACGCGCGGCCCTTCGTCGCGCTGTTCCGCCTCGTGCGCCGGCGCTACTTCCAAGCCGACCGCGAGTTCATCGAGGACGTCGGCTACCTCCGGTCGCTCGAGGATTTTTCGCTGGCGCTGGGCTGCTACCTCGAGCATCCGGACAACCGCGGATATCTGCGGCGACGACTGCACCTGCGGGTGTCGGCCCGCCGCCTGTTGCGGATCGTGCGGTCGGTCTTCACACCTGCCGCCCCCGGGTCGCGCCTGCAGGGCGGCACCTTCGAACCGTTTGCCGGGCCGGGCGGCACCAAGCCGCCCATCGCAGATTAAACGTGCCGCCGCCGCCTGCTTCCGGCGCGGCGCCGATGACCCGGGCCTCAATTCAATGGCACCCGGACCGAAGAGCTGTTCCCCACCGCATCATAGACAAGGATCTCGACCGACGTGGCGCCCGCGGCGCGGGCTTCGGGGATCTCCACCTGGAATTGTTCGGACTTGCCGTCCAGAATTCCGTCCACGGGGTGGGTCACGGTCTCGTGTTCGCCATTGTTCAACACAAATTCGGCACCTTCAAGGAGCGACAGCGCGTCGTGGCCATCGATGCTGAGGATGAGCCGGCCTGATTCCCGCCGGATCACCGGATGACTGATGACCGGTGGCGTCCGGTCGACCAGCAGCGTGTCCGTCTCGAAATCATAGGCGAGCCGCTCCGGGCGTGGGCGCGGCGCCTGCTCGGCCACCCGCAGCCGCGTCAGGTAGAGTCCCTCGGCGAGTCCGCTGGTGTCGAACTGCACGTACGTTTCGGTGGTGTTCACCGCCAGGTCGGTCCAGGTGTCGCCGCCATCGGGCTGGATCGAGAACGTATAATTCAAATTGTCGCCATCGGGATCGGTGACGGTCCAGTAGACAATCTGCGCCCCGGTTTGCGGAATCACCGCGCTGGACATGAAGGCGCCCTTGCGACGATCGCTGTTCTCGTCCTTGGCGTCGCGGGGATTGGGATAGAGGAGCTGGCCGAGCGTGGTGGTGGCGCTCGGCGGCGGCTCGCCGGCCGGCAGCAACGCGAGATTCGGCGGGAAGATCCGGAAATCCACCAGGGCCGGGCGCCGGTTCTGCGGCAGGTTGAACAACGTGGCTTTGTCGATTTGGAACTCGGTTCCGGCGCCGTCGACGCGCAGGCGGAGCCGGGCGTAACGCCCGCGCAGTCCGGCGGCAAAATAGCCTCCATCGCGCGTCGCCAATGTCTGCCATGGCGTCCAGCCTTCGATCTCGTCGTTGCCGAAATTCGTGGACACCTCGACGTGCAGTTGCCCGGGCGCGAGGCCGCGCATCCGGGCGAAGCGCAGGTCGCCAAAAGTGGCCGGCGCGCCGAGATCGAGGCGCTTCGTTTCCAATGCGCGCGGACCCTGGCCGTTGAACGCCATGAGCGCGAGGCCCGGGGCGTTGTTGCGGAGCAGGAGCAGGCGGCCGTCAGCCAGCGGCGCGATGTCGTTGACCTGCGAAGAGGAACTTCCGGCGAACGTCAGCCCACGCCGGGCCACGGGATCGTAGCCCAGGGTGTCGCCCTGTTCGCCCGCGGAAATGACGATCCAGTCGCGCTGCCGGGCGAGCCGGTAGAAGGCGATGTTGGTCCTGGACAGGACCGACTCGGGAAAGCCGCCGGCCGGAAAATACACGAGATTGCTGCGGCCGAGAAACGTCGGTTTCTCGTCCTTGTCCTTCTTTTCGGCCTTGGGATCGGTGACGCGCGCGAGCCGGGCGTTGTCCCCGGCCGTGAAGACGACCGCCGCGTAGAAGCTGCCGTCGTCCAGAGGGAGCAGGTCGACGACCTCGGAGTCGCGGTTCTCCTGCAGCACCACGGGGGCGCCGCCGGCTGCGTCGAACCGATAGACATTGCCCTTGGGCGAGGAACCGGCGACCAGCGAACCATCGGCGAGCCGGGCGAGCCGGCGGACGCTGCTGTCACGAATCTCCCCGAACAGTGTCACGCCCTTTGCCGCCAGCGCCTTGTCATCGCCGGCCTTGCCGTCGTCGACCCCGGCGCGGGCGAATTTTGCGGGATCGATGCGGTAGATCCGGCCGGGGTTCCCGGTGCCCGCCAACACGCTGCCGTCGGGCAGCGCCAGCAGGTCGAACACGGCGTCCACCGGCAGCGGCACCCGCGCGACCGCCTTGCCGTCCTTGAACAGATAAAGTGCGCCCGGGGGCGTGCTGCCGACCAGCAGCGAACCATTGGCCAGGGGCAGCACGGCCAACGCCGAGGTTTCGTTGACGTGCGCGAGTTCGCGCACGGTATAGGTGTCCTGCTTGGCCGCCACGGTGATCTCCGCCACCTTGCCCTCGGGACCCGTTCCCACGATGAAACGGTCGCGGCCATCCGGCCGCAGGGTCCAGAGAATGCCGCCGATCTTGGGCCCGTCGAGGTCGGTGAAGACCGGGCCGGGCAGGATGCGGCCGTCGGTCCGGGTGGCCAGGCCCTTGAGATTCCGGCTGGCTACGTCGCGGCCGAAATCGATCTCGTACTGTTTCGTCAGAGGGTCGGCCCGAAGAACGATGGCGGCCAGGAGCAGCCCGAGGCCGCGGAGCAGAAGGGAACGGTAGGGAAGGGACATGGAATTATCCGGGTCGGTCGGTCCGCGCGGGGCGCGTCCGGCGCCGGGCCGTCGCGACGGATCATCGCCCCGATCAGAGCAACAGGGAAGGTAAGCGCGCTAATCCGTCACGACCAGGGGCCGGCGGACGAGCACATTGAAAAGACGGCCGGGCAGCAATCGCTTCTCCCAGAGTGAGACCACGGCGTCGCGGCGCTGGAAGCGGGCCTCGTCGGCGTCGCTCGCGATGCGGGCGAGCGAGCCGGGCATGTCCTGGGTGGTCGTGCGCTGGTCGGTCAGCAGCTTTGCCTTCTCGACGACCGCCAGGTAAAGGCCGTCGGACGGGCGGAAGTCGCGGAGCGCGGAGATGTACTCTTCAAAGCTCCGCAGCTGCGCCACGGGCACCGCATGCGTGCGGCCGGTGAGTTCGTCGAGCGCGGGCCCGGTGGTCAGGATGACCTGCAAGTCCTTGCCCGCCCATTCGCGCGGCACGTCGAGGCCGACCTGCTCGCTGGTGGCGTCGCTTTGGAAACCGCGCCAGCCGATGTTGAAGGTCATGTGCTCGCCCGGGGCCGCCTCGGTGCGCGAGAACTGGAGCTGTTCGACGGTGGCGACGGGATTCTCCGGCGTGTCCTCGACGGTGAAGCGGATGTTGTCGGGGAAGACCCGCTCGTACGGATTGAAGAGCCAAAGCGACAGGTTGCCCACGAAATCGCCCAGGCTTTGCTGGAAGCCCTGCGGGCCCGGATAGAGCTGGCTGATCTCGACCGGCGCGTTGCCGGGAAACTCCACCGTGGTCGTCACCTTGAAGCCGTTGGCGAAGCCGGATTCATTCGAGCCGACGACCGCCTGGGTGAGCCCGGTGGCGGCGATCATCGGCAGCACCTGCTCGTTGCGCACGACCGAAAAATGCAGCGACTTGCGGTTGGCGCGCGTGGGGAAATCGACTTCCACCGGCACGAGTTGCGGCGTCCGGCCGAGCTCGCCGTAGATGCCGGATAGCCGGTCCTGGCTGAACGAGCCGATGATGCCGCCCGTGTTGCTGATTTTGACCGAATTGTACTGGCTGGGAAGAATCGTCACGATCTCCGCCGCCGCCATGGGCAGGTCGGCGGCGCCGAGCGACAGCATGGGATGACCGAAGGCGAGAATGCGGTTGCCCTCGACATGCGACACCGTGCCCGTGCCCGCAAGGCTGATGTCGCCCACGGCCAGGGCCACGGCGACGACATCGCCGGGGTGGAGGGATTTCGGCGCGGTGATAGTGTCGGAGTCGCCCGCGTCGCTCACGTTGCCGCCCAGGGCGGTGACGTTGAGCCCGAGGGCGGTGAACTGCGGCTCGAGCATGCTCGCGACCTGGGGGGAAATGCCCCCGAGCGAGAACGCCGGCGACATCGGCCGGACCTGGAGCGGCGGCTGGCCCGCGGCGCGCGCATTGCGGTCGCCCTTCACCGGAATCGGCGTGGGGACGAGACCTTCCTTGCCCGCGGGGAGGGAGCTCAGCTCAAGCATGTCGCCGATGGGCGTAAATCCGGCATAGCGGACCGTCTCGAAGCGCTGCACCTGGTAGGAGAGCACGCCCGCGACCTTGCCGTCGATGTAGAGCGGGCTGCCGCTCATCCCGGCCACGGCGCCCATCGCCTGGACGCGCGGGTCGGTCAGTTCGCAGAGAATCATGCTCTTGCCCGGCCCGAGCGCATTGCGCAGGACGCCGGTCACCTGGACCTTGAATGGTTCGGGCGTGTTGCCCTTGAAGACGGTCCATACCTCGCCGGCCATGCCGGGCTTGAGCTCATTGAGGGGCATCACCGGCGCGTCCGCGGGCTGCGCGCGAAGGCTGGCGAGGCAGAACGAGAAAAGAAGGATGAGGCTGGCGGTGGAAGAACGTACGTGCACGCGAAGAAGGGACGATGGTGATGTCCGGAATTTAGGAAGAATATTTTCGTCTGCAAGCGGCCTCAAAGGCCGGCGATGCTTTTTGTGATGACCTCGCAAGCGCGGTCGATGGCGGCGCCCGCATGCGCGGTGCTGAGAAACCACGCTTCGTAAGCACTGGGGGGCAGGTAGATCCCCGCGGCGAGGCACGCGTGGAAGAAGCGGCCGAAGAGTTTGGCGTCGGAAGTGAGGGCGCTCGGATAGTCGCGAACGGGCGTCGCGGTGAAGAAAAGGCTGAACATCGAGCCGGCCTGCGGCGCCTGCAGGGCGAGGCCCTTGGCCTTGGCCGCCTCGAGCGCGACGGTGCAGACCTGGCGGCCCATGGCGTCGAGCCGGGCATAGGGATCGAGTTCGTCGAGCAGCTTGAGCGCCTCAATGCCCGCGGCCATGGCGAGCGGGTTGCCGCTGAGCGTCCCGGCCTGGTAAACGGGTCCGAGCGGAGCCAGCTGGTCCATGATGTCGGCGCGTCCGCCGAAGGCCCCGACGGGCAGGCCGCCGCCGATGATCTTTCCCAAGGTGGTGAGGTCCGGCGTGATGTTCTCGACTTCCTGCACGCCGCCGCGCGCGATGCGAAAACCGGTCATCACCTCATCGAAGATGAGCAGCGCGCCATGGGCCGCCGTGACCCGGCGCAGGTGGGCGAGGTACCCCGGGTCGGGCTTGATGAACCCGACGTTGCCGATGTACGGCTCGAGGATGATGCACGCGATCTGTCCCGGGTTGGCCGCAAAGGCGGCGTCGACCGCCGCGCCATCGTTGTAGGGCAAGACCACCGTCTCGCGGGCAAAGGCCGCGGGCACGCCGGCGCTGTCGGGATTGCCGTGAGTGAGCGCGCCCGAGCCGGCCTTGATCAAAAGGGAGTCACTGTGTCCGTGGTAACAGCCGGCGAACTTGATGATCTTGTCGCGCCGCGTGAACCCACGGGCGAGGCGGATGGCCGACATCGTGGCCTCCGTGCCGCTGTTGCACATCCGGACCTTCTGGATCGAGGGGAAAAAACGCACGATCAGCTCCGCCATCTCCACTTCATAGGGATTCGGCGTGCCGAACGAGGTGCCCCGCTCGAGCGCCGCCGCGATGGCGGCCTTGATGCGCGGGTGATTATGGCCGTGGATGGCCGGGCCCCAGGTGCAGACGAAATCGATCAGCTCGCGGCCCTCCGCCGTGGTGAGCATCGCACCCTGGGCGGACCGGGTGAAGAACGGCGTGCCGCCGACGGAGCGAAAGGCGCGGACGGGCGAGTTGACCCCGCCCGGAATGAGCTGCTGCGCCCGGGCGAAGAGGTCGGCGGAATTCATGTTGGCCACGGAGGTCACGGCGGAGGACGGCGAATTTGTTTTGCCGTCATCTGCGGGGCTTCCGCGACCAAAATCAACTCACATATTTTTGAACGATCGGAATGCGGCGACCGACGCCGAAGGCGAGGGGAGTGATCTTGAGGCCCGGCGCGGCTTGCTTCCGCTTGTACTCGTTCAGGTCGACCTTGCGCACGACGTCGTTCACCACGGCCTCGGCAAAGCCTTGGGCGACAAGATCGGCCCGGGAGAGGCCCTCCTCGACGTACCCTTTCAGGATGGCATCGAGCATGTCGTACGGCGGCAGGGAATCCTGGTCCTTCTGGCCCGGACGCAGCTCGGCGCTCGGCGCCTTGTCGATCGTGTTCTGGGGGATTATTTCCCGCCGCGGACCGGCTCGGGCCGCCAGGTCGGAGTTGATCCACCGCGCCAGGCTGTAGACCTGGGTCTTGAACACGTCGCTGATCACCGCCAGTCCCCCGGCCATGTCGCCATACAGCGTGCAATAGCCGACGGCGACCTCGCTCTTGTTGCCGGTGGTGAGGAGCAGCGCGCCGAATTTGTTCGAGAGTCCCATCATGAGAAGCCCGCGGATCCGGGCCTGGATGTTCTCCTCGGTGACGTCGCGCGGACGCCCCGTGAAGATTGGACCCAGGGCGGCCTCGCAGGCCGCCACCGCCTCGGCGATGGCAATCGTCTCGAACCGGATGCCGAGATTGGCGGCGAGCGTGCGGGCATCGTCGCGCGAGTGCGTCGACGAAATGGCGGACGGCAACGAGACCCCGGTGAGGTTTTCCCGGCCGAGGGCTTCCGCGGCGATGACGGCCACGAGCGCCGAGTCGATGCCGCCGGAGAGCGCCACGAGGGCGCGCTTGAATCCGGTCTTGTGGGCGTAGTCGCGCACCCCGAGCACGAGGGCGTCGAACAGGTCGCGCATCTCATCCTGGGCAAAACTCGCGGCGAGTTCCGATGCGCCCGCGGTGTCGACGACCCGGAGTTCCTCGCGAAAGGCCGCGAGACCGGCCACGAGCCGCCCGCCGGCATCACTGACCATCGTGCGGCCGTCAAAGATGAGCTCATCATTGCCGCCGATGGAATTGCAGTAGGCGACCGGACAGCCGCACGCCTTGGCGGCGTCGGTGACGAGGGTGACGCGAAGGTTGTCCTTGGTCAGGTGCCAGGGGCTCGCGGAGAGGTTCAGCATGACGTCCAGCCGTTTCGTGCTGAGCGTCTTCACCGGGTCGTTGTTGTAGAACCGGCGCGTCTGGATGATGTCATGCATCCAGATGTCCTCGCAGATGGTGATGCCGAGGCGACGCCCGCCGAACTCGATCACCGCCGGCTCGGCGCCCGGCTCGAAATAGCGGTCGTCGTCAAACACGTCGTAGGTCGGCAGCAGGCACTTGCGCGCCGAGGCCAGGATGCGGCCCTCGTGGCAAAACGCGGCGGCGTTGTACGCGACGCGACCGCTCCCGCTGGTGTTGGGCTCGGTGTAGCCGATCACGGCCGGCACCGCGCCGATCTGCCGGGCCAACTGGGCGGTCGCCGCCGCGACGTCCCCGATGAAACGGCGCTTGAAGAGCAGGTCCCGCGGCGGATAGCCGCAAACCACCAGTTCGGGGAAGAGGACGATCTCCGCGCCGTCGGCGACCAGCGCGCGATAAGCCTCCAGGATCCTCCGGCTGTTGCCGGCTAGATCGCCAACAAGGGTGTTAATCTGGGCCAGGCCGATGCGCATGGTGGGGAGCCAACTTGATGGTAACGGCCCGGACTGCAACCCCAAGCCGGCGGTTGACCGTCAGGACTTTGGCATTGCGGGAGGTACAGCGGGTGCGCCATCCACGGAACCGTCGTCCCATGGCTGCCCCGCCCAAGTTTCGCCTCATCCTGGCCTCCGCCTCCCCCCGCCGGCGCGAGCTGCTCGCGCAGCTCGGCGTGCCGTTCGAGGTCGTGCCCGCGGACGTGACCGAACACGAGGCGCCCGACGCGGACCCGCGCGAGATGGTCCGGCACAATGCCGCCTTGAAGGCCGACTGGGTGTCGGTGCGCCATCCGGATGCCACGGTGATCGGCGCCGACACGACGGTGTTCATCGGGAACACGGTCCTGAACAAGCCGGGCGACCTGGCCGAGGCGCGGGCGATGCTGCGGCGCCTGAGCGGGCGGACGCACATCGTGTTTACCGGCGTGGCCGTTCGCCGGCGGAGCGACGGGCTCCGGCTCGATCGCGGCGTGGCCAGCGAAGTGACGTTCAAGCCCTTGAACGACGCCATCATCGAAGAATACCTGGCCTCCGTGCACACGCTGGACAAGGCCGGCGGCTACGCCATCCAGGAGCGCGGCGACCTGATCGTGGAAAGCCATGCCGGCTCCCTGACCAATATCATCGGTTTGCCGCTCGAAGAAATGAAACAAATTTTGACTCAAGCTTGTCCGAGCGGTTGAATTCCCCCCGTGCTGGCCGACTCACCTCCGCTTCCCGAATCGTCGATGGATCTGCAGGATGACGAGTTTAATCGTCGTTCGATCCTGATCGGCGTCGCCTGCACGCTGCTGTTCCACCTGCTCGTCTTTCTCTTTTCGCCCGAATTCGACTTCCGCCACTTTTCGGGCGTGCACACGGGCATCCACGTCGTGAGCGCGAACAAGGGCAAGACCTTCGACTTCGAGCTGGCCCAGCCGGTGGTGGAGCAGCCGAAGCGCCCGCTCAATTTCATCGAGACCAACACGGCCGCCCCGGAGAACACACCCGACAAGACCGATTTCTTCAGCAGCCGGAACCAGCAAAGCGCGCAGGAAAAGCCGGCCGACGAGCTCGACCCACTGAACCGGCCGAGCGTGCAGGGGCAGGACAAGATCAAGAACGACTCCGCGATCGTCACCGGCGACATGGCCAAGCCGCAGACCGGCGCACCACGCGTGCCCGATGCGCAGCAGCAGGACGCCAGCAACCAGGCGGAACAGCACGCGCGGCAGGCCCAGGTGCCGTTGAGCGGCACCGAGAAATACGAGGGCAAGTCCGACGACGGCCTCGCGGCCAACGTCTTCAAGGGCAAGCAGCCGACGACCCACGCCGACCAGGCCGTGGAAGGCGCAACGGACGCCACCACGCCGGACGGCGCCACGAGCAACGTGCCGCACCTGAGCAAGCAGGCGCCGAAGGAACGCCCGCGGCTGGCCTCGACGTCACTGAACCGCAATTCCATCCTCACGAACCGGGTGGCGGGAACGCGCAACATGGGCGTCCAAGCCTCGGACGCCTTCAAGACCGAGTATGGCGAATACCTCAACGAGCTCATCGAGATCGTGCAGGCCTCCTGGTACAACATCCTGGACGAAAGCCAGGTCATGCCGCCCCACGGCTCGCACGTCGTCATCACCTTCACGCTGAACTCGAAGGGCGAAACCGACATCATCAAGGTCGAGGACGCAGACGCCGGCAAACAGGGAGTGTGGTTCTGCCAGAGCGCCATCCAGTCCCGGCAGCCTTACCGGAAGTGGACCGACCAGATGATCACGCTGCTGGGCGACCAGCAGACGCTGACGTTCGCGTTCTACTATCAGTGAGCGGGCCGGCGGGAGATTTCTGGGCCACGCTGCCGCTGGGAGAAAACGTTCGCCTGCTCACGCGCGATGCGAACGGGCTCGCCGCCTTCGACAAGCCCGCGGACGTGCTCTCGCATCCCAATTCCTCCCAGGACGAGGTCCGCTCGCTCCTGACCTGCCGCTACGACAAGGACGCACAGTACTTTCACTGGCGTGCGGCGGATGGCGCCGAGCGGCGACTCTGGTTGCTCAACCGGCTCGATTCGGCCACCTCCGGCGTCATCCTCGCGGCCGCGGACGAGGCGCTCGCGGCGGCGGTGCGCGCGCATTACGCAAGCAAACAGGTCACCAAGGTCTACACTGCGCTCGTGTTCGGGCGCCCGCAGCAGCGGCAGGAATTCTGGCACGATATGCTCGCGGTGAAGAACGTGCGCGGCCAGATCCGCACGTCCGTGGTCGGCAATGTGCCCGCCGAGACCCGTTTCCAGCTGATCCGCCACTCGCAGAAGGCCTTTTCCACCTCGCTGATTCGCCTCGAACCGACGACCGGGCGGAGCCATCAGCTGCGGGTGCAGTGCGCCAAGCGCCACCTGCCCATTGTGGGCGACCAGACGTACGGCGATTTCGCGCTCAACCGGTCCTTTGCCCGGGCAACCCAAAACAAGCGCATGTTCCTCCATTCCGTCGAGACGAGCTTCGCCTACGAGTTCGGCGGCGCGACGCACCGTTTCAAGGCGCAGGCGCCGCTGCCGCGCGAATTCCAGCAGATGTATTGAGGGCCGTCCGCCCGGCCTTGGGCCGTCGCGCGGCGGGCGGGGGGATTTCGTCAAGGTGACGGTCTGGTTGTGCGTTGTAGCAGAGTCTTGTTGGAGGGCCCAGCTCCAGCTGGGCCGCTTCAATCATGCCATGGCAAATGGTCCAGTTCCCCTTGAAACGGCCATGCCCCTGGATCAGTGACAAGCCCGTGCCTGACGGGATTGAGGCGGACATATTCCCACCTGGCGGCATAGCTTTCGCTTTGTCGGAGCTGCGTATCCCAAAAATTCTTCTCCCAGAGTGAACCGGCGCCCGTGACTGCCAGTTTTGCGGCCAGGCCTTTCCAATACCGCACCCAGGCGGTTAGCGAATTCTCCAGCGGGGATGCTGGGGCGCAAAAGAGATGAAGGTGGTTGGGCAGGATTACATACCGACCCACCGTCCAATGATCCGCCCGGCTCCAGGCATGCCGGAGGAGTTGGTGCATCGTCGCATTGGCGAGCAAAGACCGCCGATGCTTCGTGCATACGGTCAGAAAAACGATGACAGCCCGATTGCTCGCCTGCTTGATCGGCAGATGTGCCGGGCGGCGGCGCTGCGGATTGGCGGCAGATTCTGGCTGGGACATGGCTCGCGGCCCAGCAGGAGCTGGGCCCTCCACCAAGGTGCAGGCAATTCAAATGATTACCCTCGCGCCGCCCCTCTATAGCAAATTCAGCTGCGAATCGTCGTCCGGCTTGATCGTGATCTTTTTCTTCGGCCGGGCCTGCGGGGCCGGGAGGGTGACGGTCGTGTCATCGGACTCCAGTTTTTCCAGGATCGTCTTGGCGCGGTCGATGACCCCGAGTGGCAGCCCGGCCAGCCGCGCGACCTGGATGCCGTAGCTGCGGTCCGCGGCGCCGGGCACGACGCGCCGGACGAACACGATGTCGTCGTTCCATTCCTTCACCGCCACAGAGTAATTCCTGAGGCGCGCCAGGTGTTTCTCGAGCTGGGTCAGTTCCTGGTAGTGCGTGGCGAACAGCGTGCGGGGACCGCGCTCGGGCGCGCGATGCAGGTGCTCGACCACGGCCCACGCGATGCTCAGCCCGTCGTAGGTCGAGGTGCCGCGGCCGATCTCGTCGAGGATGATCAGCGAGCGGTCGGTGGCATTGTTGAGGATGTTCGCGGTTTCGTTCATCTCGACCATGAAGGTGGAGTTGCCGCGGGCGAGGTCGTCGCTGGCGCCGACGCGCGAGAAGATGCGGTCGACGAGGCCGACGCGGCAGGCCTTGGCCGGCGCCCAGCAGCCGATCTGCGCCATCAGGGTGATCAGCGCCACCTGCCGGATGTAGGTCGACTTGCCGGCCATGTTGGGGCCGGTGATCAGCAGGATCTGGTCGGCGGTGGCGGACAGGGCGGTGTCGTTCGGCACAAAAGTGTGGCTGCCGGCCAAGCCCAGGCGCTCGAGCTTCATCATCTGTTCGACCACCGGGTGACGCCCGTCGGTGATCTCGAGGAGTTCGCCGTCGTCGAGTTGCGGGCGGCAGTAGTCCCACTCGCGGGCGAGCACGGCCCAGCCGGCCAGCACGTCGAGCTCGGCGAGCGCCTCGGCGGTCCGGGTGAGCGAAGCGGCCTCGGCCAGCACGGCCACGACCAGGGCGCCGAATAGTTCGAGCTCGCGCGCGAGGGATTTTTCCTCGGCCGAGAAGATCTCCTTCTCCTTCAGCTTGAGCTCCTCGGTCACGTAGCGCTCGCCGCCGACGGTCGTCTGCTTGCGGATGTAATCGGCCGGCACGCTGGCGAGATTGGCCTTGGTCACTTCGATGTAGTAACCGAAGACGGAGGTGTACCGGACCTTCAGGCTCTTGATGCCGGTGCGTTCCTGTTCCTTCCGCTCGAGTTCGGTGAGCCAGGACTTGTTGTCCGTGGTCAGGCTGCGCAGGCGGTCCAGCTCGGCATCGTGTCCCGCGCGGATGTAGTTGCTGTCCTGCAGGTCGTTCGGCAGCTCGTCGGCCAGGGCGCGGCCGAGGAGGTCGCGCAGGGCGGGCAGGTCGGTGAGCCGCTGGCGGACGGCCGCAATCTCGCCATTGTGGCTGCCGACGAGATGGGCGTCGAGTTGCTCAAGGCAGGCGATGATGTCGGGCAGTTGCGCGAGCGTGTCCTTCACGCCGCCGAGCTCGCGCGGGTTGCGCAGCCGGTTCTGGAGCCGGCCGAGGATACGGGGAATGTCGCGCACCTTGTTCAGCAGCTCGCGGAGCTGCGCGAGGTCGCTCGGCTGGGCGACCAGCTCGCCCACGACCGTCTGGCGCCGACTGATCTCGGGCAGGTCGAGCGTCGGGGCCGCCAGCCAGCGTTCGAGCAACCGTGCCCCGGCCGCGGTGGTGGTGCGGTCGATGGCGCCGAGGAGCGAGGCCTCGCGGGTGCCGCGGGCGGACTGGAAGATCTCGAGGTTGCGCAGCGTTGCCGGATCGAGCAGGAGTGCGCGCGTGCTGCGATACTCCTGGAGCGAGCGCAGGTTCTCCGGCTTGGCGCAAAGATTCTCCGTGGCGTAATGGACCAGCGCCCCGGCGGCGCCGAGGGCCGGATGGCGGTGAGCCAGGCCGAAACCCTGCAGGTTGAGAACGCCGAGCGCCTCCATGACCGTGCGGGCGCCGTCCTCGATGTCGAAGTGGTAGCCCGGGAGCTCGGAGCAAAGGCGCGCGGCGCAGAACTGGTGGAGGGCATGCACGGCGTGCTGGTCGTGCGGCGCCGCCTGCCAACGGGCCAATTCGCCCTCGATCAGGACCAGTTCGGCCGGGTCCAGGGCGGTAAGGACCGGCAGGAGATTTTCCGCCAGCGCATCGGTGGCCAGCCGGAACTCGCCGGTGGAGAGGTCGAGCCACGCTGCGTGCAGGCCGGCTTTGTCCAGCGTGAGCGCGCACAAGTAATGGTTGCGGGCGGCGTCGAGCTGCTGGGCCGACAGGGTGGTGCCGGGGGAGAGGATGCGCGTGAGCTGGCGCCGGACGAGCTTGCCCGCCTGCGCCGGCTCCTGCTGGTCACAAATGGCCACCTTCTTCCCGGCGGCGAGCAGCTTCGACACATAGTTATCGGCCGCGTGGTAGGGTATGCCCGCCATCGGGTAGTCCTGGCGCTTCGTCAGGGTGATGCCGAGCAGGCGGGAGCCGACCTCGGCGTCGGCGAAGAACATCTCGTAGAAATCGCCCAGCCTGAAGAGCAGCAGCGTGTTCGCCGGGAGGCCGCGCTTGACCTCGAAATACTGCTGCATCATCGGCGTCATGAAAGGCGATCCCGCAGGGGCAGCAACGGCGGCACAGTAGGAAGGTCACGCATCCGGAGTGTTGAAAAGGAAAGTATTCGTCGCCGCAAAGCTCAAACGCGCCGGGTGCGTCGATCCGGACGCGGGAGCGCCAGCGCGAAAGCCAGACCATCGCCCCGGGGCGTGGGGCGGGTGCGGCCCCCCGGCGGCCCGCGGGAGCGGCCAGGTAGCGAGAGCCGGTCGACGTTGCGCCGCGAACCAAGGCAGGGGAGGACGGTCTGTGGGGATATGACCCCTCCTGTTCCGGTCTTGCCTCAGCCTGGTAAACGCAGTCGCCCGCCGCCGAGTCCGGCGCCGGCGACGCCCCGGGAGGCCTTTTCGCGGTTTGCCCGCCTGATCGGCGAACTGACTGCCAGCCCGGTCGCATTTGTGGTGGCGGTTTTGGCCGTCGTGGCCTGGGCGATCTGCGGTCCCTTCGCTCATTACAGCGAGATCTGGCAACTCTGGATCAACACTTCCACGACCATCCTTACCTTCCTGATGGTGTTTTTGCTCCAGCACGCCCAGATGCGCGACACGCGCGCGATCCATGTGAAGCTCGACGAACTGCTGCATGCGCTGCACGGGGCGCGGAACGAACTGATCGACCTGGAGCACTTCTCGGAAGCCGACTTGGAGCACTACTGCGACGAATTCAAGCGACTGCACGAATACTATGAGGAGGCCGTGTCCCGCAAGCGGACGGGCCGCGCGCCCGCCCGCCCGCAACGACCGGATCCGCCGGACTCATGAGCGCCTTCCTGGACGAGCTGCTGGGGCTGCACACCCGGATTCAGGACGTGAGTTGGACGCAGATCACGGCCCGCACCATCGTCGTGTTCATTTTCGGCGTGATCCTGGTCCCTGTGGCGGACCGGCGCTTTCTCGGCCGCAACGCCGGGTTCGATGTCCTCCTGGCGATCATACTCGGTTCCGTCCTGAGCCGTGGCATCAACGGCCAGGCGCCGTTTCTCCAGACGCTCGGCGCGTCCCTCCTGCTGGTTCTCCTCCACCGGGGCATCGCCACCATCGCGTGCCGCTCGCCCTGGTTTTCCAAATTGACCAAGGGCGAGGCTGTGCTGTTGGTCAAAAACGGCCGCGTCGACCACGAGGCCCTGCGGCGGTGCAACATCAGTGTCGATGACCTGCTCGAGAATCTCCGCCTCAATGGCGGCCGGGCCGGCCCCCGCGGCGTGGCGGCGGCGCATCTCGAGCGCAACGGTCGCATCGGAGTCGTTACGGCGGACGATTCGTCCTGACCTGCCGGACCACCGAAGCCGGGGCGGACAGAATCCACTCGCTAGCGACGGCTGGTGGCCTTTTAGGGGAAGGCATGAGCGTCTCGCTTCATCACGTGGATCTTGGCGGCGCCGGCCGGCCGCCGCTGGTGGTGCTGCATGGCATGCTCGGCTCGTCGCGCAACTGGCAGACCACCGGGCGGGACCTCGCGGGCTGGTTCCACGTGCTCGCCCCGGATGCCCGGAACCACGGGCACTCGC
Source organism: Lacunisphaera sp. (assembly GCA_035496355.1). Lineage (GTDB taxonomy): Bacteria > Verrucomicrobiota > Verrucomicrobiia > Opitutales > Opitutaceae > Lacunisphaera. The sequence goes on from DATJES010000003.1 coordinate 227,661, forward strand.
CCCATGCCGCGGACATGGATTATCCCGCACTCGCGGACGATCTCCGCGCCTGGATGGATGCGCAGGGCCTGCGGCGCGCGACGCTCGTCGGGCACAGCATGGGTGGGAAGACCGCCATGCTCCTTGCCTGCCGGCACCCCGATCGGGTGGAACGGCTGGTGGTGGTCGATATCGCGCCACGTCACTATTATTGGGCCGCGCACCGGCAGGAGTTCGCGGCGATGAACGAACTCGAGTTGCCGGGCCTGCAGTCGCGGCAGGAAGCCGAGATGCGTTTCGAAGCGCGGGTGCCCAGCCATGGGATGAGAAAATTCCTCGCCACGAACCTCGAGCGCACCGACGGCGGTGGCTGGCGCTGGACGATCAACCTACCGGTGTTGACGGAGGCGCTTTCAACGATGGAGCGGAATCCATTGGCGGCCGGCGACCGCTTTGACGGTCCCGCGTTGTTCATCGCGGGCGGTCGCTCGCAGTACGTTCAGGCCGCCGACCACGCGGCGATCCACCGGCACTTTCCCGCCGCGCGGATCGAGGTGATCGCGGAGTCGGGTCACAATCCCCACATGGACCAGCGCGAGAAGTTCGTCTCCCTGGTGCGGGCGTTCGCACTGTAGGGCGTTACCTGGGTGACGCCGGCTCGACGAAGGTCGAGCCCTGCCGTTACGTTTCCGCGACCACCGGCACGATCGATCGCATGGCGTTTGCGCGGCTGCGCTCCGCGGCCGGCAGCCACTGCCGGAGCTTCCAACGACGATACATCAGGACGCCGCGCAGCCATTCGTCGAGCGTCATGGAAATCCACACGCCGACGAGGCCCCAGCCGAGATGCAGGCCGAGGAGCCAGGCGTTCGGCACCCAGATCAACCACATGCAGACGGCGCCGGTCTGGACGGGGAAGCGGACGTCGCCGGTCGCGCGGAGCGAATTGATGACGATGATGTTGAAGACGCGCCCGATCTCGAGCACGACGCAGATGCGCAGGAGCCTGGTGCCGCCGCGGACAACCTCAGGGTCATGGCTGAAGATGCCGATGAGGTGCGGGGCCGCCAGCGCGAGGAGGGCGACCCCAGTCGCGCATAGGATCAGGCCGGTGCGCAGGCTGCGCAGGACCTGCGCGTAGGCGGCCTCAAACTCACCGGCGCCGATGAGGCGCCCGACCATGATCTCCGTGCCGAGGCCAAGCGACAGGCTGAACAGGATTACCAGCGCCTGGATCTGCTGGCAATAGGCCATCGTCGCGAGCTGCACGGCGCCGAGCCGCGACACGAAGCTGGTGACCGTGAGCAGGGCGAGCCAGTAGCTCATGTTCTCGCCGGCGGCCGGCAGCCCGATGTGCAGGATCCGGTCGATCCGGGCGAACGGCAGGCGAAAGAAGTCGGCCGCCCGCAGGTGCAGGCCCAGCCGCCGCCGCACCAGAACGTGCAGGGCGAGGTTGGCCACTATGCGACTGCAGACGCTGGAAAACGCGACCCCCTCGACCCCGAGCTTGGGGAGTCCGAAGAGCCCGAACAGCAAGAGGCAGTTGCCCGCGATGTTGAGCAGGTTCTGCCCGACGGTGACGAACATCACATCCCGCGTGTGCGCGTGCGCGCGGAGCGACGCACTCAACGCGATGTTGATCGACTCGAGAAACAGCGTGCCGCCCATCATCGTCAGAAACGGCACGGCGTAAACCATGAGCGACTCCGGCAACTGCATCAGGCGCAGGATCGGTCGCGCGAGGAAATAGACCACCACGCTCGCGATAAGGCCGGTCCAGGTGTTGACGCCGACCGCGGCCTTGGCGATGGCCTCGGCGCCCTTCGGGTCCTTCGCCCCGAGGTGGTGCGTGATGACCACGCTGGTGCCGACGCCGATGAAGTTGAAGCAGATCAGGCCGAGGACGATCAGGCGGTTGGACACGCCCAGCGCAGCGACGGCGCCGTCGGACACGTGCGCCACCATGAACGTATCGACCGTGCCGATGAGAATGCGCAGGCTTTGTTCGACGAAAATCGGCCAGGCGATCGCCAGCAGGCTCAGCTTGACTGAAGAGGAGGGTTTCACCCGTGAAAACCGACCACACACAGCCAAACGCCGCGGGAGTAAAGCGGATTTCCGGGCGCCCTAGCGCCGGCTCCAGATCCGCAGCGACGCGAGCAGAAAGTCCTCGAAGGCCGCCGCCTCGTTGAGGTTGAGGCGGAGCAGGCCGGCGTTGTGCTCGAGCTTTTCGATCGCGGCGGCCAAGGCCCGGCGCATGGAGTCGTCGCCGCCCTTGAGCCGTTCCTCGGCGAAGGCGCGCGTCGTGTGCTCGATCTCGATGAAGAGTTTCTGCCGGACGCCGTTGGCGATGCCCGTTTCGATGGCGACCTGCTCGTCCTCGGCGAGGTCTTCCGGCAGCTTGGCCTTCTGCGCCTGCCAGATGGTGTCGGTTGCGGCGGCCAGGACGGCGTTGAAGCGGGTGACGAGGCCGTAGACCCCCAAGACTTGTCCGGCGACGGCGCGCTTCTCGACGACGGCGCCGGCGGAAAGCTGGCCGAGCCAGGCGGCATACGCGGCGCGCGTCGCATGCCAGAGCGCACGGGTGGCGTCATCCGCGTCGACCAGCGCCTCGCTCATCGAGTCGGTGAAACGAAAATGGAGGCAGCGGCTGCGGATCGTGGGCAGGAGCGAGTAGGGGCGCGTGGTGAGGAGCAGGATGGTCGTGCTCGGCGTCGGCTCCTCGAGGGTCTTCAGGAAGATGTTGGCCGCCGCGGTATTCATCCGGTCGGCCTCGTAGACGACGGCGACCTTGCGCGGCGAGATGGTGGACGACACCTGGATGGTGCCGATCAGGTCGCGGGTCGCCTCGGCACCGATCTGGCGCATCTTGCCCGCCGGCCGCAGGGCGTGAAAATCCGGGTGCTGCTTGGGCGGGAAGTGCTGGCTGGGCGCGCGCGGATCATTCAACAGCCGGTCGGCGATGGCGTGGGCGACATTGGCCAGCGTCGCGAGGTTTTCGCCATGCAGCAACAGGCTGTGGGCCAGCCGGCGGCGGTCGAGCGCGCGTTCGATGACGGCGACCGTCGGGGTGCCTTCGAGGGCGGCAGGCCAGGGCAGCGGCGCCTCGGGCATGGGCGTCAGGCGAGGCGCTTCTGCACCTCGGTCCAGATCCGCTTGTCGATCGCGTCGGGCGGCAGCGTGCCGTCGATCACCACGACCCGGTCGGGCCATTGCTTGGCGAGCAGGAGGTAGCCCTCGCGCACCTTCGTGTAGAATTCGATGTTCTGGCGTTCCATGCGGTCGGGGAGGCCGGAGGCGCGCTGGCGGATGCGGGCGAGGCTCACCTCGGTCGGGACGTCGATGACGACGGTGAGGTCGGGCATGACGGTGCCGACCGCGAAACGGTTGATCTCGTTGACCGGCCCGGGGGCGAGGTTGCGCGCGATGCCCTGGTAAACGGTCGAGGAGTCGAGATACCGGTCGCTGAGCACGATCGCGCCCCGGAGCAGGGCGGGGGCGATGACCTCGCGCACGAGTTGGGCGCGGGCGGCGGTGAAGAGCAGCAGCTCCGTTTCGGGGCACATCTCGTCGCCCTTGGAATTGTGGACGATGATCCCGCGGATCTGCTCGCCGATCTCGGTGCCGCCGGGCTCGCGGGTGGCGATGACCTCGCGGCCCTTGCGTTCCAGCTGGGCGGCGAGGCGGGAAATCTGGGTGGATTTGCCGCTGCCCTCGGACCCCTCGAAGGAGATGAGCATGCCGGCAGGTTTGGCTTTGGTGGACATCGGAAGGAGGCTTCCACCGAACCTTTTCCGCCCCTCGCGCGCAACCAGATTCAGCGGCGCGTCGGCCGCAATTGACATTGATTGACCCGCGCAAACGCTCCAACACTCGCAACACATGCCCAGTCCTCTCCCGTCATTTTTTGCCTCGTCCACCATCAACGTCTGGCACGTGTTCCTCACGACGGACCCGGTCGGCCAGGCGGTCATCGCGCTGCTCGCCGTGTTCAGCATTTTCGCGTGGGCGGTGATGATCGGCAAGTACTCCGACCTGAAGAAGCTGCGGCAGCTGAACCTGCTGTTCGAGCGCAAGCTCGGCCAGGAGCGCCACATTCTCGACCTGCCGGAGAACCTGCGCAACCGGCGTGACATCCCCTACGCCGACCTCCTGGCCGACGCGCTCGAGGCCTACTGGCGGGCCGCCGCCATCGGCAAGGAAAAGGGCGACGAGCAGGTACGCTCGCGCCTCGAACACGCGGAGAACGCCATCCAGCGCGCGCTCGCCCGCCAGTCGTTGCGCTACGAGTCGAGCATGATCATCCTGGCGTCGCTGGTCTCGGGCGCGCCGTTCATGGGCCTGTTCGGCACGGTGTGGGGCGTGATGGAGGCCTTCAGCGCGGTCTCGGTCATGCAGAGCGCCAGCATCCAGACGCTCGCCCCCGGCGTGTCGGCGGCGCTGTTGACGACAATTTCCGGCCTCGTGGTGGCGATTCCGTCCGTCTTCGGATACAATATCCTGCTCGGCCACGTGAAGACGATGATCACCGAACTGGAGAACTACGCGAGCAACCTCGCGGACCGCATCGAGCTGGAGGCGAAGTAGAGCCATGGCACGCATCTTCCGGCGTCCCCGCCAGCTGCATCCGGTCGCGGAGCTCAACATCACGAACATGGTGGACCTGGGGTTCACGCTGCTGATCATCTTCATGATCTCGACGCCGCTGATCCAGTCGGAGCAGACCATCCCGGTGAACCTGCCGGTCGAGGGAAAGAAGACGCAGACTCCGCCTTCCGACCTGGATTTCCAAGCGGTGTCGATCGACCGTGCGGGGAACTACTACTTCGGCCAGCGCAAGGTTTCCTTCCCCGAGCTTTCGAGCAACCTCTCGGCGCTCGCGGCGAAACCGAAGCAGCCCGTCATTCGCATCCGCGCCGACCTCACGCTCCAGTGGCAGCAGGTCGTCCGCGTCATGGACGAGATCAAAAAGTACAACCTCACCAAGATCACCTTCGACACCGCCGTGAAGTGACGCGATGCACGCGAAATCGCCCAGTTCGTTCGCCGTTTCGATCACGCTCCACCTGTTTGTCGCCGCGACGGTCTTCTTCACCACGGTTTACGTCGCCCAGCAGCAGAAGCCGCCGGTGATCTTCGAACTCGTGGCGGGGCCGCCGACCGCGCCGGACGAGCTGGTGGCACCGGCGCTGGGCAACACCAAGGAACCGGTGAAGCTGGACGTACCCAAGGTCGAGCTGCCGCCCGAGCCGACGCCGGTCGCGGAGGTCGCGCCGCCGGAACCGACGGCTGCGCCCACCACGCCGAAACCGGTGGAAAAAGCCGACACCTCGATCACCAAGAACGTGAAGAAGGCCGAGCGGATGTCGTACAAGGATTACCTGAAGAAGCACCCAACCCCGAAGCATCCGGCCACGCCGGCGCCACCGCGCACGGCCAACGTGCCGCGCATCGATGCGCAGGGCATCGCCAATGGCGTCCGGGGCGGCTCGACCGCCAACACTCGCGGCGGCGGCGGAGGGAAGGCGCTGACGCGCGAGGAACAAAGCGAGCTGAACACCTACATTTCCTTCCTTCTGCAGGAGCTCAAGGCGGCCCATGAGCCGCCGCCCGGGGTGAGCGACAAACTGGAAACCAAGGTCACGTTCGATATCACGGCCAGCGGCGCCATCCTCAACCCGCGCATCTCGAAGTCATCCGGCGACCGGGCCTTCGACCAGTCGGTCCTCGAGGCTTTTCGCAAGGTGCGGCCGATCGGGCCGACGCCGAACGGGCGGCCGGACACGTGGACGGTGACGTTCAAGATGAGCGATGAGAACTGACACCCGGCCAGCAGGTTGGGCGGGTCGGGAAGGTGACGCGCGGGTGGCATTTGGTCCGGCGGCGCGGCGATGGGACGCGGGAGAAAAAGTCCTTGCGTTCGCCGGCCAAAAACTACTTTTAGGCCTTTCGGCAGTTTGGCACGGGCTCTTAGCTCAGTTGGTAGAGCGCCTCAATGGCATTGAGGAGGTCAGCGGTTCGAACCCGCTAGGGTCCACCAGCCTTCGCTCGCTTGGCGAGCTACGGCTCGGCAAGCCAGGCGAAGGCTGCCGCGCTGAAGCCCGAAGGGCGAAAGCGGGCTCACTCTTCTGCAATCAGGGAATAGTTTTTTTCGAAGGAGCGTTTCGCCTCACAATGACATTCCCAGCGCGCACCGGAGCCGTCAATTCGGGCCGGGCGACAACAGCGGCGGCTCGTCCCCGGGGCGGACCGGCTCGGCGACCGGCATCCGCTGGATCACCTCCGCCCAGTAACGCTCCTCCTGTTCCCGGCGCAGGGTCTGCCGATACTCGGCGTCGCCCACGAACAGGATGAAGAGAAACAGGATGCCGAGCATCATCTGGTGCAGGTAGAAGAAAGCCACACAGGCGAGCACGGGCGCGAGGATCTTGCTGACGACGGCGGCCCACCAGGTGGCGCGGAGGTAGGGCAGGCGGAAGGCGAGGAGCGCGCGGAGGATGCGGCCGCCATCCATGGGAAAAACCGGCAGCAGGTTGAAGATGCCCATGACCAGGTTCCAGAACCAGAGTTCGTCGAGCAGGCCCATCACCGAATACTCCGAAATTTCCCCGCCACCGAAAACACCATGCCACACGAACCCAAGCAGCCCGATAGCGAGCGCGAAGTTCACCGCCGGGCCTGCGATGGTGATCAGGAGTTCGGCGGTGGGCTGGCGCGGAATGTGATCGAACTCCGCCATGCCGCCGATCGGGAGCAGGAGGATGCGCGGCACGCGCACGCCGAAGCGGCGCGCGGTCAATGAGTGCCCGAGCTCGTGCAGGACGACGCAGACGAAGAACAGCAGAATCAGGGTGGTTCGCCAGAACAGTCCCGGCAGGCCGCCCTCGACCCAGCCTTGCCAGGCGTAATAGGCGAGCAGCAGCACGAAGCTCGCGTGCACCGCGAGTTGTATGCCGAACACGCGAAACAAGTTAATTGACCAGCCCAACATGGCGGCTAAGTAGAACCAGCTTTGTCCAAAGCGCTATTCATTTTGCATCCCTGCACCTGAGTCATGGCCGAAACCGCGCCAGTTCCGCACATTCTCGTCGTCGATGACGACGCCGAGGTGCGTTATTCTTTGAATCGCGTGCTTTCGTCCCGTCATTACAAGGTGGTCGAGGCGGCCAACGGCGAGGAGGGTGTCGCCGCCGTGAAGCGCCAGCCGCCGGACGTCGTCCTGCTCGACAACCGCATGACCGGCATGACGGGCCTCGAGACCCTGCAGCACATCCGGGCGGCCAACCCGAAGCAGCTCGTGATCCTCATGACCGCCTACGGCACGGCCCAGACGGCGATCGAGGCGATGAAATACGGCGCCTTCGACTATGTCGTGAAGCCCTTCGACCCGGCCAAGGTGATTGCGCTGGTGGAGAGCGCCCTCAGCACGCAGGCCGACATCCGCTCCGCCGGCGGCGTCCAGCCGGTGATCAACTCAGAGGAGCACAAGGAAGGCATCGTCGGCGCGTCCGCCGCCATGCAGCAGGTGTTCAAGATCATCGGCCAGGTGACGACCAGCGACGTCACGGTGATGATCACCGGCGAGAGCGGCACGGGGAAGGAACTCGTCGCCCGCAGCATCCACCGGCACAGCCACCGCAGCAACAAGCCCTTCGTCGCCGTCAATTGCTCGGCGATCCCGGAGAGCCTCATCGAAAGCGAGCTGTTCGGGCACGAGCGCGGCGCCTTCACCGGGGCCACGGCCCAGCGGCTGGGCAAATTCGAGGTCTGCGACGGCGGCACGATCTTCCTCGACGAGATTGGCGACATGACGGCGACGACGCAGACGAAGATCCTCCGCGTGCTGCAGGAGGGCGAGATCCAGCGCGTCGGCAGTTCCGAGACGCTGAAGGTCAACGTGCGCGTCATTGCGGCCACCAACAAGGACCTCGAGGCACTGGTGAAGGCGAAGGAATTCCGCGAGGACCTCTACTACCGGCTCAACGTGGTCCGGCTGCGCCTCCCGCCGCTGCGCGAGCGCGTCGAGGACGTGCCGCAGATCGTCGATTTCTTCCTGCAGAACCTGGCCAAGGCCAAGAAGACGAAGGCGCGGAAGGTCTCACCCGAGGCGCTGGCCATCCTTTGCCGCCATAATTGGCCGGGCAATGTGCGCGAACTGGAGAACATGATCTATCGCAGCGCGGTCATCGCGCAGGGCGACGCGATCCTGCCCAAGGACCTGCCGGAGGAGGTCCGGGGCGGCGCGGAGACCACGGGCGCGCGCACCACCGGTTCAGTCGACTTGGAGGCGCTCCTCGACCAGCTCTACGCGCAACTCAAGGAATCACACCCGGCGGACATGCTGGCGTTCGTCCAGTCCGCGCTCGAGGCGCGAGGCGGAAACGCCGCGGCCGAGGGGGCGCAGGCGAAGCCAAAGAAAGCAGCGGCGAAGAAGCGCTGACTGCGACCGGTGGGGCGACCTTGGTCGCAATCGGCGCGCAAGCCCGCCCCCTAGTCACTGCGGGGCCTCTGCCTTCCCGGCGATCGCCATGCGCAATCGCGACCCGGCTTACTTCCCGTACCCGTCCGGCATGCGCGAGTGCCAGCGCCACGCCGTCTCGACGATCGGGTCGATCGTCATGAACTTCGGCTTCCAACCCAGTTCGGCCTGCGCCTTGGCTGAGTTCGCATAGAGCGACGGCGGGTCACCCTCGCGGCGGGACGCATATCTCGCCGGGACCGCCAGCCCGGTGATCTTCTCGACGGACCGGATGACCTCGAGCACCGAGGTCGGCCGCCCGGTCCCGAGGTTGTAGAAGAGGGACGTGCCGGGTTGCTCGAGCCGGTCGAAGACCGCGATATGGGCGCGACTGAGGTCGTCGACATGGACGTAATCCCGCAGGCAGGTGCCGTCCGGGGTGGGGTAGTCGGTGCCGAAGATTTCCAGCGGGGGCCGCCGCCCCTGGGCCGCACCGATCGCGAGCGGGATCAGATGCGTTTCCGGGTCGTGGTCCTCGCCGATGCTGCCGTCCTCGGCGGCGCCGGCGGCATTGAAATACCGGAAGGCGGCAAAACTCAGGCCGCGGGAATGCGCCAGGGCCTTGAGGGCGTTTTCCACGTCGAGCTTGGTCTGCCCATAGGGATTGATCGGCTGCTGCGGCATGTCCTCGACGATCGGCAGCTTCGCCGGCACGCCGAAGGTGGCGCAGGTCGAGGAAAACACGAACCGGCCGACGCCGTGGCGGCGCATCGCGTCGAGCAGCACGTAGGTGGCGACAACGTTGTTCAGGTAGTATTTCAACGGCTCCTGCACCGACTCGCCGACATAGCAGAAGGCGGCGAAATGCATCACCACATCGTAACGACCCTGGGCAAAAATGGCATCGAGCGCCGCGGCGTCGCCGAGGCTGGCCTCGTGCACGCGGACCCCGGCCGGTACGGCCGCACGGTGGCCGTAGACGAAGTTATCGAGGACAACCGGTTCGTGTCCCGCCGCGAGCAGCTGCCGGACGCAATGGCTGCCGATGTATCCAGCTCCGCCACAGACAAGGACTTTCATAAGCCGAGACTTGTATTGCGTTTCGATTTCCGATGGCTAGGCAAATCTGCTCCTTTCGGAAACCTGCATGAAGCAAAGCCGCATCGTCATCACCGGTCTCGGGCTCACCGCCCCGAACGGCAATTCGCTGGCGGAATTCCGCGCCAACCTGCTGCGCGGCGTGTCGGGGATCACGATGGTCGACGTGCGCTACATGGGCCGGCATCCGGCCGGGATGTGCACCTTCGACCCGCTGAAATACCAGCGGAAAAAGGACGTGCGCATCGGCACCCGCGTCGGCGGCATCAGCATCTATTGTGCGCGGGAGGCGCTGGCGGACAGCGGGCTCAGCCTGGACGGGCGCGACAAGGGCCGCATCGGCATTTACCTCGGCATCACCGAACATGGCAACGTCGAGACGGAGAACGAGGTCTACAATATCTCGCAATTCAAGTACGACACGAAGTTCTGGACCCATCACCACAATCCCCGGACCGTGGCGAACAACCCGGCGGGTGAGGTCTCGTTGAACCTCGGCATCACCGGCCCGGCCTACACGATCGGGGCCGCGTGCGCCGCGGGCAACATGGGCCTGATCCACGCCGCGCAAATGCTGCGCCTCGGCGAGATCGACCTCGCCTTCGGCGGTGGCGTGAGCGAAAGCCCGCAGACGTTCGGCATCTTCGCCGGTTTCAAGAGTCAGAATGCGCTGGCGTCGCACCCCGACCCGACGAAGGCCAGCCGCCCGTTCGACAAGGCGCGCAACGGCATCGTGATCTCCGAAGGCGGCTGCATCTACACTCTCGAGCGCCTCGAAGATGCTCTGGCGCGCGGCGCGAAGATCTACGGCGAGATCGCGGGCTACTGCGTGAATTCCGACGCGACCGATTACGTCCTGCCCAATCCCGAGCGGCAGGCCGAGTGCGTCCGGAAGGCGATCGCGCACGCGGGCATGACGGTCGAGGACATCGACCTCGTGAACACCCACGCCACCTCGACGCCGCAGGGCGACATCCAGGAGTGCCAGGCGCTGGCCGGGGTTTTCAAGGAGCGAAGCCAGCCGCCCCACATCAACAACACGAAGAGCTTCATCGGCCACGCCATGGGCGCGGCGGGCGCCCTGGAACTGGCGGGCAATCTCCCCAGCTTCAATGACCTGACGGTGCATCCGACCATCAATGTCGATGAACTTGACCCGCAGTGCGATATACCCGGCCTCGTTATCAACCAGCCGCGCCAGGCGACCCGGATTGACACGATCCTCAATAACTCGTTCGGCATGCTCGGGATAAATTCTACGTTGATTATCAAGCGATACGCCGCCTAACTACCGCCACTGCACACGCCATGACCAAAGACGACTGTAAGAAGCTCGTACTCGATATCATTTCCGACATCGCGCCCGACGAAGACCTCTCGGATGTGAAGCCGGATGTCCGCCTGCGCGACCAGCTGCAGCTCGATTCGATGGACTTCCTCGATATCGTCATGGAATTGCGCAAGCGCCACGGCATCGAGGTGCCCGAGGCCGACTACACGCACCTCGCCTCGCTCGAGAGTTGTGCCGATTACCTGACCCCGAAGTTCACCGGCGCCCCGAAGGCTTGAACCAGGCCCGGGCGGGTGACAGGGAGGGCGGGAGTCTCGCCGCATGAAAGACTCCCATTACGACGTGGCCATCATCGGCGCGGGCATGTCCGGGCTGGCTGCGGGCATCCGCCTGGCGCATTTCGGCCGCAAGGTGTGCATCTTTGAGCGGCACAACACCCCGGGGGGGCTGAACAGCTTCTACAGCTTCGACGGGCGCAAGTACGACGTCGGGCTGCACGCGATGACCAACTACGTGGCCCCGGGCGTGAAGGGCACTCCGTTGGGCAAGCTGCTGCGCCAGCTCCGCATCGAGCGCGAGGAGTTCGCGTTGTGCCCGCAAAAGCAGTCGCGGATCGCGTTCGGCCCGCGCGGCGAAACCTCGCTGCGCTTCACGAACGATTTCGCCGTGCTTGATGGCGAGGTGACGGCGGCCTTCCCCGCGCAGGCGGACGGCTGGCGCACGCTGGTGCAGCTGGTGCGGACGTATGACGACGTTTCGCTGACGGCGAATCCGGTGTCGGCCCGCGCGATCGTGGGGCGCCATATCACCGATCCGCTGCTAGCCGACATGTTGTTCTGCCCGGTGATGTATTACGGCAGCGCGCAGGAGCGGGACATGGATTTCGGCCAGTTCGTCATCATGTTCAAGGCGCTGTTCCTCGAGGGCTTTGCCCGTCCCCTCGATGGGGTGCGCGTCATCATTCGCGTCCTGCTCGACAAATTCCGCGCGGCCGGCGGCGAACGCCGCATGAAGTGCGGGGTGGCCCGCATCATCGAGGAACAGGGCCGGGCGGCGCGCCTCATCCTCGACGATGGCGCGGAGGTCACCGCCACCCATGTGCTTTCCTCGGTGGGCTACGCCGAAACGATGCGGCTTTGCGAGCCGCCGCACGCCGCCGAGGCCGACGCCAACACCGGCGCCCTGACCTTCATCGAGACGATCACCGTGTTCAACCGTCCGCCGGCGGACTGGGGCTGGGGCGACGACACGATCGTCTTTTTCAACGACTCCGAGCGCTTCGAGTATGCGCGGGCCACGGACCAGGTCGACCTGCGCAGCGGCGTCATCTGCCTGCCGAACAATTTCGATTATGGCGGCGCCAGCCTGCCCGAGGGGATCTTTCGCGTGACCTGCCTGGCGAACTTCGATCGCTGGGCCGTCCGGCCGGACGAAACGTACCAGGCCGACAAGCAACGCTGGTTTGCGGAGGCCCAGCGCAGCGCCCGGCGGTTCCTGCCCGCGGTGCCGGATGCAGTGCTCGACCGGGCCCGCGTCGTCACCGACATGTTCACGCCGCGCACGATCAAGAAATTCACCGGTCACCTGAATGGCGCCATCTATGGGGCCCCGCGCAAGCTGCGCGACGGTCGCACGCACTTGCGCAACCTGTACTTGTGCGGCACGGACCAGGGCTTCCTGGGGATCGTCGGCGCGATGCTGAGCGGCATCTCCATGGCCAACTACCATGTGCTGCAGGGGAGCGTCGAGCGCGGTTCCTGATCGGCGCCAACTTCCCGGTTGCGCTTTGAAAGCCGGCAAACTTACCTCGACGCCCCGCATGGCATACGACTGGCTCAAAGGTGTTTCCGACCACTACGATGTGGTGGTCATCGGCAGCGGCCTGGCCGGGCTGACGGGCGCCAACGCGCTGGCGAAAAGCGGCCACAAGGTGCTCCTGCTGGAGCACCATTACCAGCTCGGCGGGCTGGCCACCTGGTTCACGCGGAAGGGCGGGCACATCTTCGACATCTCCCTGCACGGGTTTCCGGTGGGCATGATCAAGTCGATCCGCAAGTACTGGAGCCAGGACATCGCCGATTCGATCGTGCAGCTGAAGGGCATCCGCTTCATCAACCCGCAGTTCACCGTCGACACCACGTTTGACCGGGAGGACTTCACGCGGATCCTCGTGCAACAGTTCCGGGTTCCGGCGGAAACGGTCGAGCGGTTCTTCAACGACCTCCGGGCGATGAACTTTTACGACAACAACCCGGAGACCACGAACGAGATGTTCGAGCGGTATTTCCCCGGGCGCGACGACGTCAAGCGGCTGCTCATGGAGCCGATCGCCTATGCCAACGGCTCCACGCTCGAGGATCCGGCGATCACCTATGGCATCGTGTTCTCGAATTTCATGAGCAAGGGCGTCTACACGTTTCGCGGCGGGTCGGACCTGCTCATCCGCAAGATGGCGGACGAGCTGAAAAAGAACGGCGTGGAGATCCGCAAGCACGTCGTCGTGGAGAAGATTCTCACCGCGGAGGCCGGCGGCCGGAAGCGTGTCGCGGGCGTGGTCGCCAACGGGCGCACGATCCGGTGCGACAGCGTCCTGTCCAATTCCAACGTGAAGAACACTGTTCTGCGTCTCGCGGGGGAGGAGAACTTCGCGCCGGAGTTCGTGGCGCAAACCAAGGCCGTGCGCGTGAACTCGAGTTCCTGCCAGGTTTACCTCGGCATCCGCAAGGGCGAGGCGATCCCGCACATCGGCGACCTCGTGTTCACGTCGGACGCCGAACGTTTTTCCACCCGCGAGCTGGTCGACCTGCATACGACCAGCCGCACCTTCTCGGTCTATTACCCGGACACGCGGCCCGGTTCGGGACGTTACACGGTCGTCTGCTCGTTGAACTCGACCTACGAGGCCTGGAAGGATCTAGGCGAGGCGGAATACCAGGCCGAGAAGGCCCGGCTAATCGAGGAGTCGATCGTCGCACTCGAGCGACATATTCCCGGCGTGCGCGCCAAGATCGACTGGGCCGAGGCCGCGACGCCGCGGACGATCGAGTATTACACGCGACATTGGGCCGGCACCTCGTTCGGCACCAAGTTCGAGGGTCTCAAGGTTTCGATGGATCTCCCGCAGCAGCTGCCGGGCTTGTACCATGCCGGCTCCGTCGGCATCATCATGTCGGGCTGGCTCGGCACCATCAACTACGGCGTCATCGTGGCGAACCAAATGGACAAGTTCCTCGCCGCCCAGAAACGGGCGTCCGCCGTCCCAGCCTAGGCTCATCGTGAACGAAGTCGAACAGCTCATCCCGCATCGCCCGCCGTTCCTGTTCGTGGACGCCATTGTCGCGCACGAAGGAGAAACGCTGACGGCCCGCCGCACCTGGCGCCCGGAGGAGGATTTCTACCGAGGGCACTATCCCGGCGCGCCGATCACCCCGGGCGTGCTGTTGTGCGAGTCGGTTTTCCAGACGGGCGCGCTGCTGATGGCAAAGTTGATGGCCGGAACGGGGGAGCGCGGCGGCGTGCCGCTGCTCACCAAGGTGACCGACCTGCGTTTCCGCACGCCGGTGTATCCGGGCGACACGACCATCGTCGAAGTCCGGCGCAAGGAGACGCTGGGCGACTTCCACTTCATGTCCGCCGTGATGAAATGCGGCGACAAGCGCGTGATGAATGTCGAGTTTTCCGTCGCGTGGAAGCAGCCGGAGAAGGGAGGCAAACCGTGAGCGATTACCTGAAGCTGGCCGGCCGGAACGTGCTCGTGACCGGCGTGGCCAACCGGAAGAGCGTCGCCTGGCACATCGCCCGGTCGCTGGAAGAGCAGGGTGCCCAAGTCATCTACAGCGTTCGTTCCGATGAGCGGAAGAAATCGCTGGCCCCACTGCTCGCGGGCAAACCGGTCTTTGTGTGCGATGTGGAGAACGAGGACGCCTGCGCCCGTCTCGCGGCGGAGATCGCCGGCGCCGGGCTCGCCCCCCTGCAGGGCGTCGTGCATTCGATCGCATTTGCGAACTATCAGGACGGCTTCAAGGCCTTCCACGAGACGAAGCGGCGAGATTTCCTGCAGGCGGCGGCGATCTCGGCCTTCTCGCTCGTGGAACTCGCCCAGGCCCTCAAGCCTCACCTCGCGCGCAACGCCTCGGTGGTCGCGATCGGCATTTCGTCGCTGCAGGTCACGCCCGACAACTACGGTTATATGGGACCGATCAAGGCGGCGCTGGAGTCGTGCAGCCGGTTCCTGGCGAAATCCTTCAGCGCCGACTCGGAAGTGCGCTTCAATATCCTCGGCTCCGGGCCGCTCAAGACCAGCGCTTCCGCCGGCATCCCGGGCTACATTGAAAGCTACCTCTACGCCGAGAAGCTGACCTTTCGGAAGCGCAATCTGGAGACGCAGGAGGTGGCCGACGCCGCCCTGTTCCTCCTCAGTGAACGGAGCAGCGGCGTGAACGGCACGACGCTGGTCGTCGATGCCGGCCTGGGTTCAAACTTCTTCGACAAGGACATCATCCGGCTGGCGATGCGGCCGGAGGCGCCGGTTGCACCGGCGCAAAATCCAAACCGCAAGAACCAAATGCCCAAATGAAACCCGGGCCAGCAACGGTTGATTTGGAGCTTGGCCAGAGGTCGTTGGAGTTTTGCGGATGAAATTCGCGCATGCGTGCATCGAATCGCTGGCGGCGGTGCCGGCGCCGGAAGTGTGGACGTCCGCGACGATCGAGGCGCGCCTGCAGCCGCTCTACGAGCGCCTGAAATTGCCCGAGGGCCGGCTCGAGCTCATGACCGGCATCCGGGAGCGACGGATGTGGGCGCCGGGTACGTTGCCGTCCGACGCCAGCGCGCAGGCCGGACGCGCGGTGCTGGCGCGCTCGACGATCGCGCCCGACCGCATCGAGGTGCTGATCCATTCCGCCGTCTGCCGGGACATGCTCGAGCCCGCGACCGCGTCGTTCGCGCACCACAAGATCGGACTGGGGCCCAATTGCCAGGTTTTCGACCTGTCCAACGCCTGCCTTGGGTTCCTGAACGGTCTCGCGACCCTCGGGGCCATGATCGATGCCGGGCAGATCCGTTGTGGCATGGTGGTCTCGGGCGAGAACGGGCGGCCGCTCGTCGAGCGAACGATCCAACACCTGCTCACCGCGCCGCTCGATCGCAACGCCATCAAGCCTTATTTCGCCAACCTGACCATCGGCTCGGCGGCCGTGGCGGCGGTCGTCTGCCATGCCGACCTGCTTCCGCGCGGCGCCGCGAAACACCGGCTGCTCGCGGGAGTGGCGCGGGCCGCCACGGAGCACAGCGATTTGTGCCAGGGCGACGCCGCGGGCGAGGGGCTGGAAATGCAGACCGACTCCGAGCAACTGCTGCTGGCCGGAGTCAACGTGGCGAAGCGCACCTGGGAGGATTTCGAAACGGAAACCGCCTGGACCCGCAGCACGCCGGACCGATTCATCTGCCACCAGGTGGGCACGGCGCACCGGCGCAAGCTGTACGAGACGGTCGGCCTCGATCTCAGTCGCGACTACTCGACGTTTGCGACACTGGGCAACACCGGGTCGGCGGCCTTGCCCGCGACCCTCGCCGCCGCCGTGGCGGATGGGGTGGTGAAGACCGGCGACAAGGTTGCGCTGCTCGGCATCGGCAGCGGAATCAACAGCCTCATGCTGGCAGTGGAGTGGTGATGAACAGGTCGTTGCCAGGCTGGCTGCAGACGATCTATCCGTTCGCGCCCAAGCGCCACGACACCGGGAGCGGCGTGATGAGCTACCTCGACGAGGGGAGGGGGGACGAGGCCGTGGTGATGGTCCACGGAAACCCGACCTGGTCATTCTTCTATCGCAATCTCGTCCTCGGTATGCGCGATCGGATCCGATGCATCGTGCCGGACCACCTCGGCTGCGGCCTGTCCGACAAACCGCAGGAATTCAACTACACGCTCCGGGCGCACGTCGCCAACCTCGGCCGCTTGCTCGACGCGCTGCAGCTCCGGCGTATCCACCTCATCGTACACGACTGGGGTGGTCCGATCGGCCTCGGTGCGGCGCTGTCCCGGCCGGAAAAACTCGACCGGGTGGTGATCCTGAACACCGCGGCGTTTGCCGACAACCGGGTCCCGTGGCGGATCCGACTTTGCCGGACGCCGTGGCTGGGAGAGTGGCTGGTCCGCGGCGCCAACGGATTTGCCTGGCCGGCGACCTGGATGGCAGTGACAAAGCCGCTGCCGGAGCAAATCAAGCGGGGCTATCTCTTTCCCTACGACAATTGGGCCAACCGGATCGCCACGCATCGTTTTGTCGTGGACATCCCGACCCAGACGGGCCGCGACTCGGATCGGGCGCTGGCGGAGATCGAGGCACGACTGCCCATCCTGCGCGATCGGTCCGTTCGACTGATTTGGGGCGGGCAGGACTTCTGTTTTGACCGCCATTATTACGAACGATGGCGAAAGATCCTGCCGGAAGCCGCGTCGGACTACCTCGAATCGGCCGGGCATTACGTGCTGGAAGACGCGACGGAGCAATGCCTCACGGCAGTGAGCCGGCACCTTGGCCTTTAAGTCAACCGGATCGAACGGACGCGGGTCGGCGCGAGCGCAGATTCCCGCGAGGTCTATGTTGACGTGGAGGGTAACATCCTAGATTGAAGAACGTCTACGCAACTGGCTGGAACGTATGCCCCAACCGGTTGTCACACCGCCCACTTAACCTGCATGAATCCAGTCGTTTCGACCCCGCCGGCCCCCATCGCCCATTTCTCCCTGCGTGCATTTCCCGTGAACTACCTGGCCCGGCTGCCCTTCGCCGGCATGGCATTGGGGGCGATCGCGCTGGCCGGCGTTCCGTCGGTTCGGGCCGATCTGAGCACCGAATATGCATTCACGACGATCGCCGGCGTGGGCGCGAAGACGGGCGCCACCGATGGCACCGGCGGCGGGGCGAACCTGCCGCTGTTCGATCGGCCGACCGGATTGGCCGTGAATCCCGCGGGCAACATCATCGTCACCGATTCAGGCAACTCGCTCATCCGCATGGTCACGCCCGCGGGAGTCGTCACCTCGATCGCTGGGTCGCCGGGTCGGATCGGGTCGGCCGACGGCACCGGCGTGGATGGCGACGCGAGGTTCAATTCCCCCCAGGGACCGGCCGTCGATAGCGCCGGCAACATCTTCGTGGCCGACTCCAACAGCGCGACCATCCGCAAGATCACGCCCGCGGGTGTCGTCACGACTTTTGCCGGGAAAGCCGGCTCAGCGGGCAGCGCCGACGGCACCGGCACGGCCGCGACCTTCAACCTGCCGAGCGCCGTGGCCATCGATGGCGCCGACAATCTCTATGTCGCCGACTCCGGCAACCACACGGTCCGGAAGATCACCTCCGCCGGCGTGGTGACCACGCTGGCCGGCACCGCTGGCACCAATGGTACGGTCGACGGCACCGGCGCCGCCGCCCGGTTCCGCAGTCCCCGGGGCATCGCCACCGACGCCGCGGGCAACGTCTACGTCGCCGATACGGGCAACAACACCATTCGCAAGATCACCTCGGCTGGCGTGGTGACGACGCTCGCGGGCTCGGCCGACGCCTTCGGCCTCGCCGATGGCACGGGTGGGGCGGCGCGTTTCGATTTTCCGCTCGGCCTGGCAGTCGATGCCGCGGGGAACGTGTTCGTGGCGGATGTCCTCAACAACAGCATCCGGCAGATTTCACCGGGCGGGGTCGTCACGACGCTCGCGGGCTCGAGCACGGGCGCATCCGGTCGCGCCGATGGCACGGGCGCTGAGGCGCGTTTCGCGCGGCCGACCGATGTCGCGCTTGACGCCGCCGGCAATCTGTACGTGACCGACGACGACAACCAGCAGATCCGCAAGGTGACCAAGGCGGGTGTCGTGACCACGGTGGCCGGGGTCGCGGGCACCAAGGGCGTGCTGGACGGCACCGGCTACTTGAACTCGCCGGCGTTGTTCTTCGGACCGACGAGCACCGCCGTGGACGCCAGTGGCAACATTTACGTCGCCGACGCGGTTAACAACGCCATTCGCAAGATCACGCCGGCCGGTGTCGTCACGACGCTGGCGGGCAACCACACGGCGATCGGCTGGGCCGATGGCGTGGGTGCCAACGCCAGCTTCACGGCGCCGAGCGGCGTGGCGACGGACGCCGCCGGGAATGTCTATGTGGCCGACACGGGCAGCCATGTGATCAGGAAGGTGGCACCGGACGGAACTACGACCACGGTCGCCGGCAAGGGCGACGAACCCGGTTCGGATGATGGCACCGGTTCGGCCGCCCGATTCAACTTCCCGAGTGGAGTGGCGGTGGACGCGGCCGGCAACCTGTACGTGGCCGACTACGGCAACCAGACGATCCGCAAGATCACGCCGGGTGGGGTGGTTTCCACTCTGGCGGGCACGGCCGAAACGACGGGCTCGGCCGACGGCACGGGCGCGGGTGCCCGGTTCAATTCACCTCGGGCCGTGGCGGTCGACAGCGCCGGGAATGTTTATGTCGCGGACTCGGGCAACCAGACACTGCGCAAGATTTCACCGGCCGGCGTGGTCACGACGCTGGCGGGCGCGGCGGGCGCGGCGGGATCGACGAACGGGACCGGCGGTGCGGCGCGCTTCGACGACCCGTCCGGCTTGGCCGTAGATGGCGGCGGCAACATTTTCGTCGCGGACGCCGGCAACAGCACGATCCGCAAAGTCACCGCCGGCGGCACCGTCACGACCGTGGCGGGCTCGCCGGGACTGACCGGCAACACGGACGGGCTCGGTTCGGTCGCGCGGTTTTTCAATGCCGCGGGCATCGCGGTCGACGCCGCCGGAAATCTCTTTGTGGCTGACACGCGCAACCAGACCATTCGGAAGGGTGTGCCGCCGGGCGGCAGCGGTGGCAGCGGCGGTTCGGGCGGTTCCGGCGGGACTGGAAGCGGCGGATCCGGCTCCGGGGGCAGTGGCGGGTCCGCCGGGGGCGGCAGTGGCGGCGCCCTGGGCGAGACCGTGGTGGGCAGCATCCTGGTTGGAGCGAACAATTCCACCAGCACGTCGGGCCGCGGCGTCCTGCTGCATCCGATCGGCATCGCCCAGGACGTCGTTGGCAACGTATTCGTCTGCGATACGGCGAACAACTGCATCCGGCACATTGCCAGCGATGGCACGGCCACGGTCATCGCGGGAAAGCCGGGCACGGCGGGATCGGCAGACGGCAAGGCGCTCGAGGCGACGTTCAACAACCCGACCGGCCTGGTGGTCGACAACGTGAACAACATCTATGTGTGCGACACCGGCAACGCCACGATCCGCAAGATCGGGGCCAACGGCAACGTGACCACGCTGGCGGGCACGGCGGGCAGTCGCGGCACCACGGATGGGGTCGGCCAGACTGCGCGGTTCGGCAGCCCGCAGGGCATCGCCATCGACGCGGTGTCGAACCTCTACGTCACCGACACCGTGAACAACACGATCAGGAAGATCGCGGCCGACGGTACGGTGACCACATACGCCGGCACCGCTGGAACGGTGGGTGACCGCGATGGCACGCTTGCCCAGGCGCTGTTCAACAATCCGGTGGGCATCACCGTCGACAAGACCGTCTATTTGATGTTCGTGGCGGACACCTACAACAACACAGTCCGCCGGATCAACATCACCGACATCACCAAGCCCGACATCGACCCAGTCACGGGCGTCCAGAAGGTCGATGCCAACGGCAATGGCCTGACGGTGGTCGTGGTGCCGGCCGGAACTGTCGCCACCGTGGCGGGCTCGGCTGGGATCAGCGGCAATTACGATGGCACCGGCACGTATTCGCTGTTCAACCTGCCGATGGCGGTCGGAGTGGACAACTTCCACAATCTTTACGTGGCCGATACCGGCAACAACGCGATTCGCCGGCTCACGATCGGCGGGATCGTGGAGACGCTGGCGGGCATCCCGGGAATTTCCGGGAGCAGGGATGGTCCGGCGCAAGTGGCGCTTTTTA
Organism: Lacunisphaera sp.; assembly: GCA_035496355.1. Lineage (GTDB taxonomy): Bacteria > Verrucomicrobiota > Verrucomicrobiia > Opitutales > Opitutaceae > Lacunisphaera. The sequence goes on from DATJES010000003.1 coordinate 248,455, forward strand.
ATCAGCCGCAGGGAATCCTTCTGACCAGTTCGAGTGTCGAGATCCTTGATACCGGGAATTCAATTATCCGGTCACTTGACGGGGTGTTCACCAACGTCGTCACCGTCCCAGTGCATGCCGCCTCGACCTCGACGGGGGGCACCGGGTCGACCGGCGGCACGTCCGGCGGGTCGACTTCATCGGGCGGCGGGGGTGGCGCGGTGGACGACTGGTTTGCCGGATCGTTGCTGATCCTGGCGACGGTTGGGTACCTGCGTTCACGCCGGCGGGGTCAGGCGGACTAAGAGAAGGGAATCGGAGAAAGATCCGGCCCGCGGCGGGAGGTTTAAGCTCAGTTATATATGAGACATAATATCTATTGTGCGTACGCCAGCTATAAATCGCTGATGCGCAGGCTCAACTAAACCTCCACGATTGCTTGGGAAATACCCGGGCCTTCGGCGGAGCCACCTTTCCCCCAAGAGACCCAGACCCGACCGATCCCGATCCACGCGCTAATGCGCCGGGCCCCAGCGTGAGGTAAACGGATAATAGATGAACAGCGGCCGGCCCACGACGTCCTTCTCAGGCACGAAGCCCCAATAGCGGCTGTCCTTGCTGCGCGGCGAATTGTCGCCGAGCGCGAGGTATGATCTGGCGGGCACAGTGACCGTTTCCCCGAAGCTCAGCATTCCTTCGGCCGTGTAGCCCGGATACAGGCCTTCCTTGCGCGCGTTCTTTTCAAAGGCCGCGGCGCCTTCGATCGGTTTCCCGTTGCGATATAGCAGGCCTTCATTGGCGTTCTGCGGCGCCGAGCCGTCGGTAATGGCGTTGGCGGGCGGTTTGATCTCGATCTTGTCCCCGGGTACCCCGACCAGGCGCTTCACAAAATACTTGTCGCCACCTTCGGGGTCCGCCTTCAGCGCCTCGATATTCCCGGTGCGGAAAACGAATCCCGACCCGACCTTGGGAGGAAAGAAATTATAGGTCAGCCGGTCAACGAACAGCAGGTCGCCGGTCAACAGGTCAAAGGACAGAAAGGTCTCGCCACGGTGCACGGGCTTGCCCACCGGAACCCAGAAAACCGTGAGCGGTTCGGCGCCTTCGCGGACGACCATCGGCGAGTGCGCCAGGGGTCGCGCCCGCGCGGCCGCGCGTTGCAGGGCTTCCGGCAGGCTGCGCGCATCCCCTTTGAACGCCTCCTCCAGAACCTTGAAATACTCGGGCGCGAATTCCGCCGGGACCTTGAGTTTCACCTGTTCCCCGCCGACCGAGAAAGTGTACTCGTGCAACATCGTCGGGAACACCCACAGGCTTCGCCCGGCGGTCTCGCTGAACGCCGGCTGGCCATTGCTGAACACCGGCATGAGCACGTCGCCGTCGGCCGGCGCCTTGACCGCATAATGCGTGGCCCCGAGCCCAACCAGCCGGCCGAGTCGGCGCAGCAAGCCGGGCTCCTCGCCCGCGGGGAAATACTCCGCCGTCATGCCATAATAGCTCGGCCACATCGAATTCGTCGGAATCTTGAACGGCTGCACGAAATAGGCCCGCAAGCCGAGGATCACGATGGCCGCGACCAGGAAGAACTCCACGTTTTCGACGAGCGAGTTCGCCGGGTAGATGCGCCCGCCCGTCTCCCGCAGCGTCTTTTCCAGCGCGGCGAGCGAGCTTTTCAAGAGGTCGGCGCCGGCACCTTCCTGCAGTCGGCCGCGCACGTCGCCGGCGGCGGCCAGCAGACGGGCGTTCTGCGCCTCGCTCAGGACGTCGCGGCGGAACTTGTGGACGCGATCGGCGAGTTCGAGCCAGGTCTTGGCGCTTTGCCGCAGCTTGTGGGATTCGGAGTAAAGAAAGCTGAACACGGGCGTGGCGGTTTAGCTGTTGGTTTTCAAAACCTGGATGAAGGCATCAGGTGGGATCGAAACCTTGCCGATTTGTTTCATCTTCTTTTTGCCCTCCTTCTGCTTGTCGAGCAACTTGCGTTTGCGCGAAATGTCGCCGCCATAGCATTTGGCGGTCACGTCCTTCCGCATCTCGCGCACGTTGTCCCGGGCGATGATCTTGCCGCCGATCGCGGCCTGGACGGCGATTTTGAACATCTGCGGCGGGATGATTTCCGCCAGCTTTTCGCAGAGCGCCCGCCCCTGCCCTTCCGCCTTGGTCCGGTGCACGATACTGGCAAAGGCGTCCACGGGGTCGCCGTTGACGAGGATGTCCATGCGCACGAGGTCCGAAGCGCGGTACTCGCCCAGCTCGTAGTCCATCGAGCCGTAGCCGCGCGTGATGCTCTTCAGCCGATCGTTGAAATCCACGAGGATCTCGTTGAGCGGGAGGGTGCAGGTGAGCATGACGCGGTTGGCGTCGAGCGTGTCCGTGTGGTCGAACGAGCCGCGCTTCTCCATCACCAGCGCCAGCATGTCGCCCAAGAACTCATTGGGAATGTGGATCGATGCCTTGATCGTGGGCTCCTGGATCTCGGCGATCGATGCCGGGTCCGGCAGGTTGACCGGGTTGTCGACCTCGACCACCTCGCCGCCGTGTTTTTTCACGCGGTAGACGACGCTGGGATACGTCGAGATGATCTCCACGTCGTATTCGCGGCGGATGCGCTCCTGGATGACTTCCATGTGCAGCAGCCCGAGGAAACCGCAGCGGAAGCCGAAGCCGAGCGCCACCGACGTCTCCGACGTGTAGATCAGCGCCGAGTCGTTCAGCCGCAGTTTGCCGAGCGCAACCTTGAGTTTCTCGTAGTCGGACGACTCCAGCGGATACAGGCCGCAATACACCATCGGGTGCACGTCCTTGTAGCCGGGCAGCATGTCCTTGGCGGCCTTGTTCGCGAGCGTGATGGTGTCGCCGATCTTGATCTCGTCGGTGCTCTTGATGTTGGAGACGATGTAGCCGACGTCGCCGGGGCCCAGCTGCTCGACCTTTTCCATCACCGGCCGGAAAACCCCGACCTCTTTCACTTCCGCGCGCTGGCCGGTGCTCATCAGCATCATCATCTCGCCCGCCTTCAAGGTGCCGGAAAACACGCGCGCATAGGAGATCACACCGCGATAGGCGTCGTATTTCGAATCGAAGACGAGGGCCCGCAACGCCGGATAATCGGTCCAGCGCGGCGGCGGGATGCGCGTCACCACGGCCTCGAGGATCTCCTCGATGCCGATGCCGGCCTTGCCGCTGGCAAGAATTGCCTCTTCCGCCGGGATCGTGAGGATGTCCTCGAGCTGCCGCATGCAGAGCTCGAGGTTGGCGCTGGGGAGATCGATCTTGTTGATGACCGGGATGATTTTCAGGCCTTGGGCGAACGCCAGGTGGGCGTTGGCCACGGTCTGGGCCTCGACGCCCTGCGCCGCGTCGATCAGCAACAGCGCGCCCTCGACCGCGGCCAGGGAGCGGGACACCTCGTAGGAAAAGTCGACGTGGCCGGGCGTGTCGGTCAGGTGCAGCTTGTAGGTTTGCCCGTCCTTCGCCGGATAAAGCATCACCACCGGATGCATCTTGATCGTGATCCCGCGCTCCTTCTCGAGATCCATCGAGTCAAGGTGCTGGGCCGTCATCTCGCGCTTCGTGATCGTGCTCGTGTATTCGAGCAAGCGATCGGACAACGTCGTTTTCCCGTGGTCGACGTGCGCGATGATGCAGAAATTGCGCGTGAGGCTGGCGGGATTCACTAGGCGGGCAGATCGGAGATTTCGGCGAGGCTCTTCACCACCCAAGCCTTGTCGGTCCGGCGCGCAAGCCCGGCCAGCACAGCGCCCGGGCCGCACTCCCAGAACTCCGTCGCGCCCGCGGCCGCGCAATGCCGCATGCAATCCTCCCAGAGCACGGAGGAAACCACCTGGCGCACCAGCGCCTCCCGGATCTGGTCAGGCTCGTTGACCTCGCGCCCGGTGGTGTTGCTGAAGACGGCGAACGCCGGCCGGCGAAAGTTGATCCCGGCGAGGAATTGGGCGAAGGCCGCGCGGGCGGGTTCCATCAGCCGGCTGTGGTACGCGCCGGCGACGTTCAGCGGCATCACCTTCTTCATGCCCTTGCCTTTGGCGGCGGCAACGGCCGCCTCCACCTTGGCCTTTTCGCCGGAGATGATGATCTGGCCGGGCGCGTTGAAGTTCGCGGCCTCGATGTCGAATTCACGGCAAAGCTCGGCCACCTTCTCGCGCTCCTCGCCGATCACGGCCGCCATCCCGCCGACCGCCTGCTCGCAGGCCTGCTGCATGAGGCGTCCGCGCTCAGCCACGACGCGGAGGCCGGTGCTGAAATCGAACACCCCGGCACACGTCAGGGCCGTCACTTCCCCCAGGCTCAGGCCCATGGCATGGCTGACCGCCGGGAGCTTGCCGCGTTCGCGCAGGGCCGCGACGATAGCCAGGCCATGTACGAACAAAGCCGGCTGGCAGACCTTCGTCTGTGTCAGATCAGCCTCCGGCCCCTCGAAACTGACCTTGCTCAAGTCCCACCCCAGGATGGAGTTGGCCTCGTCGTACAGGGCGCGCGCCGCGGGCGAACCGTCGTGCAACGATTTGCCCATGCCCACTTTCTGAGCGCCCTGCCCTGAAAAAAGTAATGCCAACGACATAGATGAAAGGTGGGTTAAACCGGTCGGCTGGAGAAAAACCAAGCCCTAAAATCCGCCGGGCGGCACGCCGGAATTTTGCCGCAATTCGAGCCCAGCCAGGCTCCACTTTTGCGCCCGGCGTGCCCCGTCGGTTTGCCGGAGCGAAAGGGCCGAACGAATCCACGTCGTGCGGCCGGGTTCGCCGGTCCGGGCGCCCCCGGGCCGCGTCAGGTTTTGAAGAAGATGCCCTTGAGGTTCATCTCCAACGCCTGCGGATTGGGGGAGAAACGAAGCCCGTCCGCCTTGCTGATCTTGCCCTCCTTGATCAGGCGGTAGAGGTCTTTGTTGAACGATTTCGAGCCCGAGTCGCTGCTGGACTCGAGCAGCTGCTGGATCTTGTCGTTGTGCCCGTCGAGGATCAGGTTGCTGACCGTGGTGTCGGCGATGAGGATTTCGTGCGCGGCAAAGCGTCCGCCGCCCTCCAACGCCGGGATGAGCTTCTGGCAAATGAAGCCCCGGAGCGAGCCCGCGATCTGCCGGCGCGCCTGCTCGTGTTGCTCCGGCGGAAAGAACTCGAAGAGGCGCGTGAGCGACTGCTTCACGGTCGCCGCGTGCATGGTCGAGAAGACCAGGTGGCCGGTCTCGGCCGCCGAGATCGCGGTCTCGAACGTCTCCTTGTCGCGCATTTCGCCGATCAGGATGATGTCGGGATTCTGGCGCAGCACGGATTTGATCGCCAGTTCGAAGCTCGGCACGTCGAGGCCGATCTCGCGCTGCTGGAACAGGCACTTGTCGTCGCTGAAGGTGTATTCGATCGGGTCCTCGATCGTCACGATGTGCTTGTCGAGGTTCTGGTTGATCCAGTTGAGCATGGCGGCCATCGTCGAGCTCTTGCCCGAGCCGGTGGCGCCGCACACGAGCAGAATGCCATCCTTGGCCTGCGCCATCTTGACGAGCGTGGGCGCCTCGATGTTGAGGTCCTCGAAGGTCGGCGGCCGGCTCTTGATGTTACGAAATACGATGCTGACCAGGCCGCGCTGGTGGAACGCGTTCACGCGGAATCGCCCGATGTCCTCCGCGGCGTAGGCGAAGTCGACCTGCGCGTCCTTGTCCCATTTGTCCTTGAAGATCCGCGGCACCTGCTCGTCGACAAACGCCTGCGCGACGTCGCACGAGATCGGGTCCATTTCCACCGGGCGCAGGCGGCCGCCGAGGCGCAGGTAGCCGGGCTTCTCGGATTTGACGATGATGTCGCTCGCCCCACTCTCGACGGCCAGCTTCAGCAGATCATTGATAATTTCGGTATGAAGTGTCATGCGGGTGGAATTTTATGCGTGAACCAGCCTTAAAGCTGTGCTTTTGCTACAGTCTAACCCGCTCCCGTTCAAGGTAACTTTCCAATGAGACGACTCCGCACGTTCACCGGCAGCTACACCGCCCTCGTCACGCCCTTTCGCCGGGGTGAGGTGGCCTATGACGAGTTGCGCCGGCTGGTGGAATTCCAAATCAAGGGCGGCATCGACGGCCTGGTGCCGGTGGGCACGACGGGCGAGTCCCCGACGGTCACGCACGAGGAGCATCTGGAAATCATTCGCTGCACCATTGACGCCGCGCGCGGCCGCGTGCCGGTGATCGCCGGCACGGGTTCCAATTCCACGCACGAGGCGGTCGCGATGACGAAGGCGGCCGACGCCGCGGGAGCGGACGCCATGCTGGTGGTCGCGCCGTACTACAATCGCCCCACGCAGGAAGGCCTGTTCCGGCATTTCGCGCAGGTGGCCGAGGCCACCGACAAGCCGATTGTCCTCTACTCCATTCCGGGTCGCTGCGGCGTCGAGATCGGCGTCGGGGTCGTCGAGCGCCTCCGAGCCCGTTACCCCAACGTGGCGCACATCAAGGAGGCCGGCGGCAGCGTGGACCGGGTCGACCAATTGCTCCAGGCCTTGGGCGATTCCGTCACCGTGCTCAGTGGCGACGACAGCCTCACCCTGCCCTTCATGGCCGTCGGGGCCCAGGGTGTAATCAGCGTTGTGTCCAACCACCTGCCGCGCGACGTCGTCAAGCTCGTGAAACTTGCGCTGGCCGGGGACTACGGCCGGGCGCGCGCGCTCCACCGCAAGCTCTATCCGCTTTTCAAGACATTCTTCATCGAGTCCAACCCGGCGCCCGTGAAGCTGGCCATGGCGCGCGCGGGCCTGATCGGCTCGGAGGAGGTTCGCTCGCCGCTTTGTCCCCTCAGTGACGCGAGCCGCAAGACGCTGCTGGCCGCGTTGGCGGACTATTCCGCCTGAACTGCCATGCCGCTCAAGATTTTGCTCAATGGCGCGAAGGGCCGCATGGGCCGGACCATCGCCGCGGTCGCGCCGGAATGCGACGCGCTGGTCGCGGCCGGCGTCGACGTCGGTGATGATGCCGCCGCGGCCATGCCCGCGTGCGATGTCATCGTCGACTTCAGCTCCCACCAGGCCACCGGCGGGATGTTGGAGCTGGCGGTGGCACAGCGGAAGCCGATCGTGATCGGCACCACCGGGCACGAGCCGGCGGAGCGGAAGCGCCTGCTGGCCCTCGCCGCGCGCGTGCCCTGCGTGTGGGCCGGAAATTTCTCGGTCGGGGTCAACCTGCTCTTCGCCCTCACACGGCGGGCCGCCCAGGTGCTCGGCGCCGACTACGACGCCGAACTCGTCGAAATGCACCACCGCTTCAAGAAGGATGCCCCGAGCGGCACCGCCGCGCGGCTGCTGGAGATCATCCTCGAGGAGCGCAAGCTGACGGCGAAGGCGCTGCGCCATGGGCGCTCCGGCATCACCGGCGAACGCCAGCCGACCGAGGTCGGCGTGCACGCGCTCCGTGGCGGCGATGTGGTGGGCGACCATACGGTCATCTTTGCGGCGCTCGGCGAGCGCCTGGAACTCGCCCACAAGGCCAGCGATCGCGGCATCTTCGCGCGGGGCGCGCTGCGGGCCGCGCACTGGGTCGCGGGCCGGTCGCCGGGTGTCTACGACATGCAGGACGTCCTCGGGTTGAAATGATCACCAGCGTTTCCGGCACGCTCGTCTCCGCCACGCCTTTGTCGGCCGTGATCGAAACCGGCGGCCTGGGCTATGAGGTCCACATCCCGGTGACCACGGCCGAGCGCCTTCCCCTCCCCGGCCAGCCGGCCAAATTGCATACCTATGCCGTCTACCGCGAGGATGCCCAGACGCTGTACGGCTTTCTGGCCGTGGAGGAGCGCGACTTCTTCCGCCTGATGGTGGAAAAGGTCTCCGGGGTCGGCCCCAAAATGGCGCTCAGCGTGCTCAGCAAGCTTTCGCTCGGCACGCTCAAGGGCGCCATCGCCGCGGGCGACGTCGGCTTGCTCGCCCAATGTCCCGGCATCGGGCGGAAGACTGCCGAGCGACTGGTGATCGAGCTGCGCGACAAGCTCAATCCGGCGGAGCTGGGCCTGGCGCAGGCGCCGGAGGCGGCGTCGGCGGCCGGGGGTGGCGCCGGCGGCAACAAGGTCCGTGATGCCGTGCTCGCGCTCGTGGCGCTGGGCTATAAGCCGGCCGAGGCCGACAAGGCCGTGCGGCAGGCGCTGGCGGGCCTCGGCGCGTCCGCGACGACCGAAGCGCTGATCAAGAAAGCGCTCGGCTGAGCCTCAGCGCTGGAACTGATAGCCGGTGAATTCCGCCTGCTGGGCCGGCGTTTGCTGGCTGCGGAAGACCCGCTGGCCCGGAGGCAGCAACACTGGGGGTGCCGCGAAAACGCCGTCGTCAAACAGCGAGGAAACGCGATCGGATGCCACGCGGCCATTGCGCTGCTGGTCCTGCCGGAGGGCGGCCAGCAGGGCGGCGAAATCCTGGTCCGTGACATTGCGCAGGCTGGCCGGGCCCACCACCACCTGGACGGGAGTCGTTTCCCGCTCGGCCGCCGGCTGGGCTGCCACCGCGGGCTGGCTGGCCACCGCCACCCGGACCGGCGGCGGGACGGCCGCCGACGGCGTGGCATCCGCATCCGGCCGGTTGTTGACCCGCACGAGAACAAGCGCGAGGCAGGCCGCGGCGGCCGCGCCGCTCGCGTAGTAGGCCCACCGAAAACGACGGACGCGCTGCCGGCTTTCGAAAAGTGCGATTGAGCCCTGCGCCGGCGTCTCGGTCGCGCCCGGGCCCGCGGCTTGCGCGCGGAAGCTGTCGTAGAGCAGCGTGGTGGCGCGGTGCATCTTGCAGTACTGCTGGTAAATGGCCCGGCGGCGCGGGTTGCCCTGAATCTCCGTCTCCAGTTCGGCGGTTTCGGCCGCGGTGATCTGGCGATCGATGTAGAGATTCACCAGTTCGATGAAGCGGTGGTCTTTCATTGTTCGAATTCTCCTCCTAGCTTCTCGCGCAGGCTTTCGCGGGCGCGAGCGATGCGACTCTTGACGGTGCCGACACTGATGCCGAGGATCTCGGCAATTTCCTCGTAAGCGAGATTGCGGACATTGCGGAGGATCAGGATCTCGCGGTGCTTTTCGTTGAGTTCCTCCATGCAAACGGCCACCCGGTTGACAAATTCCTGCGTCACCGTGGCGTCCTCGGGCGTCTCCTGCTCGGCGGGGATAAGCTCGGCCAGCGTGGTGTCGTTGTCGCCGCTGATCGGCGCCTCGAAGGACACGGACTTGTCGCGCTTGCGCCGCCACCAGTACCAGTACCGGTTGCGGGCCAGATTGGTGGCGATCTGGTACAGCCACGTGGAGAAGGCTGACTCCCCGCGGAAGCTGCCCAAGCCACGATGGGCCCGGATGAACGCATCCTGGGTGACTTCCTCGGCGTCCTGCTGGTTGCGCAGGAGCTGGTTGGTCATCGCGTAAATGCGATCCCAATAGCGTGAAACCAATTGGTCGAATGCCGTGGCGTCGCCGCCTTTGAAGCGGTCCACCAACATCCGGTCGAGGGCAACTTCCTGGGCTTTGGCAGTCATTTGCTCAGGATCGTTGTGATCAGGAAATTTAAGGATTGTTCCCACAAAAGTCGCTCTTGGAGGGGCAGCTTGCACCATTGCCGGGCGGCCGGTCAAGTCGCGTGCACCCTTGTGCGAAGGCTGTTGCCAGCCATTAAATTCTTGCATTGCCCGGACTGCAAAAAAATATCTCAAGCTTGCCCGCCGGCCCGGGGCGATAGCTCAACGGTAGAGCAGTTGCCTTTTAAGCAATTGGTTCTGGGTTCGAATCCCAGTCGCCCCACCAGCCGGTGGCAATCCCTTGATGGCGCAGGTTTTTGGCGAATCGGGGTTGATAATTTCCGCGGATGCGCAAGTGTCCGGCCCTATCCTCTTCTAGGGCGCCTGCCTTAAACTCGTGTCGACCACTACCCAGACCAAGCGCATCGTCATTGTCGAAGACCAGACCGCCATTCGCGAAATGCTGGCGGAAATCCTCCGCATCGATCCGGCCTATCGCATCGTGGGTGAATGTGGCGACGGCCAGCAGGCCTGCCAGCTTTGCCTCGACCTCAAGCCCGACCTGCTCGTGCTCGACGCCCGGCTGCCCGGCTTGAGCGGCGTCGACATCCTGCGGCGCATCAGCAAGCAGCTCAAAAGCACGCGCGTGCTGGTCTTTTCCGCCTACGAAAGCCCGGCGCTCGTGCGCGAAATGCTCGAGGCCGGCGCCCATGGTTTCGTCGAGAAGACCGCCGGTCTGGGCGAGTTCAAGAAGGGCCTCGAGACCATCGCCCACGGCGGCACCTACTTCGGACCGGGCGTCGCCGCCCTGCTGCGCACGGTGGTGGCCAACAACAGCCCCACTTCGGGCGTCGACACGCTGACTGATCGCGAACGCGAGATCCTGAAGCTCGTCGCGGAAAGCCACAGCACCAAGGAAATCGCCCAGAAGCTCGGCATCAGCGTCAAGACGGTCGACAACCATCGCACCAATCTCATGCGCAAGCTGAACCTGCATGATGTCGCCAGCCTGACGCGTTACTCCTTGGAAATCGGCCTGATCGACCATCGCGCCCAAAGTTGGTGACGCGCATCCGGTTACCCCTTTCGTTCTTGCCCGGCCCCCGGCTTTGCCCAATAACACGGCAACTATTTCTCCGCCCATCATGAAGAATCTTTCGAAACTCCTCGGTCTGTCGCTCGCCGCCAGCACGCTGTTTTTCTCGGCTTGCGCCAAGAAACCGGTCCGCAGCACGCCGGACACCACCCAGATGGGCCAGAACGCCAATCCGTACGGCAACATCAATCCCGAGCAGGTGGCGGTGCAGGACCAGAACACCAACCTGACGCCCCGCGACAACGTCGGCACGCCGGACGAAGCCAACAAGAGCGTCGTGGAGCCGATCTATTTCGCCCTCGATCGCGCGGCGGTGGCGCCGGCTGAGCGGCCGAAGCTGCAGGCCGCCGTCAAATGGCTGGCCGACAATGCCGACAAGAACCTCGTGCTGGTCGGCCACTGCGACTGGCGGGGCACCGCCGAGTACAACCTCGGCCTCGGCGACCGCCGGGCGAATTCCGTGAGGCGCTTCCTTGAATCCATGGGCGTGAATCCAGCGCGGATCGAAACGCTGTCGAAGGGTTCAACCGAGGCGACCCAGTCCGGTGGCGAGGCGCAGTGGGCCAAGGATCGCCGCGTGGACTTCATCGTTCTGAAGAAATAAGCCCCCCCCTCTTTTAGCGACGAAGCCTCGGCACCACGCCGGGGCTTTTTGTTTGGCGGAGCCGCGCTGTCTCCTCCGCTGCGACAATGTAGGTCGCGACCTTGGTCGCGCCGACGAGTGCAAGCACACTGCCTACCGAACCCCGGCCAGTTCCGCCAGCACGCGCTCCGAAGCGTCGATGCCTTTCTTCATCACGCCGAGATGAAAACTCTCGTTCGGGGCGTGGAGGTTGTCCTCGGGCAGGAAGAGCCCGAGCATGACCGCGTCGATGCCCAGCACCTGCTTCAAGTCGGCGATCAAGCCCACGCTGCCGCCTTCGCGCAGGAACAGCGGCGGCCGGCCCCACACCTCCTGGACGGCGCGTTCCACCGCGCGAAAGCCCCGCGCCAGCACGGGCGACTGGTTCTTCGGGGTGTTCGAGCGGTCCGGTGGAATGACCACGTAGGGCGTGGCGTGGTGCTGCTCGGTGATGGTGAGGGAAACGCCTTTCGGGCAGCGCGCGCGAATCGCCGCGAAGATCGTCTCCTTGATGTTCTCCGGCGTCTGGTTGCAGACGAGACGGCAGGTGACCTTGGCGCTGGCCTTGCTCGGGATGACCGTCTTGGTCCCCTCGCCCTGGTAGCCGCCGCTGAAACCGTTGAATTCGAGCGTCGGCAGAAACCGGATCGCCTCAAATGGATTGTAGCCGGGCGGGGTGTGAAATTCCTTGATGCCGAGAAAATCGGCGTAGGCCTTCAGATCGAGCCCGAGCTTGGCCAGTTCAGCCCGCTCCCAGGGCTGCGGCTCGACGACGGCATCGTAGAACCCGGGAATGTTCACGCGCCCGTCGGGCGTGTGCAACGACGCACACAGTTCGGCAAGCGCCTGCAACGGGTTCATCAGGACGCCGCCGTGCAGCCCGGAATGAAGGTCGGATTTCGGCCCGGTGAGCTCGATTTCAAAGGCGACCAAGCCCCGCAGGCCCACGGTGACGACCACCTGGTCCGCCGACGGGATGCCGGTGTCGGAAAGATAGACGAAATCGCCGCGCAGCTTTTCCTTGTTCGCGAGCAGGAACTCCTTGAAGTGCTTGCTCCCCATCTCCTCCTCGCCTTCCACGACGAAGGTGATCCGCAAGGGCAGCTTCAGGTGCTTCTCGAGCAGCCGGGTGACGGCCGCGATGTGCACCATGAGCGGGCCCTTGTTGTCGGCGGTGCCCCGGCCGTACATGCGCTCGCCCTTGATCACGGGCTCGAACGGCGGCGTGTCCCATTTCGCCAGCGGGTCCGGCGGCTGGACGTCGTAGTGACCGTAGATCACGACATGCGGCCAGGCGGGATTGTCGCCCCGCTTGGCGACGATCACCGGATGCAGCGGGGTCGGCACCACCTCGACGGCGAACCCGGCCTCGCGCAGCATGCCCGATACAAACTGCTGCGCGCCCACCATGCCCGCCTTGAACTGCGGGTCGGTCGAGACGCTGGCGTGCCGGACGTATTCCTTCAGCTTTTCAACAGGGTCAAACATGTCCAACGGTGACGCAAGTTCACCCGCGGCGCTAGCCCGAACTACTCGCCGCGCCGGCCCTGTCCAAGGCCCCGGTGGGGCGCCTCGGCCCCCATGCTGCGGGATTCCCGGTCGCAAGCCAACGCGCTGCGGACAGCGCGTTCGCCCCTGAACCGCAAGAGTCCGCCTCAGTGTTTGAAGTGTCGGACGCCGGTGAAGACCATCGCCATCCCGCGGTCGTCCGCGGCCTTTATAACCTCCTCATCGCGGACGGAGCCGCCCGGCTGAATCGCCGACGTCGCACCCGCGTCGGCCGCGGCAATCAAGCCGTCGGCAAACGGAAACAGCGCCTCGCTGGCGACGACCGAACCCTTGAGGTCGAGGCCGGCCTCGCCCGCCTTCCAGACCGCGATGCGCGAGCTGTCCACGCGTGACATCTGGCCCGCGCCGATGCCGAGCGTCTGTTCGCCGCGACAGTAGACGATCGAGTTCGACTTGACGTGCTTGCCGACTTTCCAGCCGAAGAGCATCGAGGCCCACTCCTCGGCCGTCGGCTGGCGTTTTGTCACGATCCGGCAGTTGGCCGGTTTCTCCATCGCGCGGTCCCGGTCCTGGACCAGGACGCCGCCGACGACCGACCGAACTTCCTGCAGGGCATCGGCGCCAATGCCCTCCTTGGCCACCATTAGGCGCAGGTTTCGCCTCCGGCCGAAGATCTGGAGCGCCTCGTCGCTGAAGCGCGGCGCAATGATCACCTCGGTGAAGATCTCGGCGATGACCTTGGCGAGCGCGCCATCGAGCGTGTTGTTGACGACAATGATCCCGCCGAAGGGCGCCTGACGATCCGTGGCAAAGGCCTGCTCCCAGGCGGCCAGCAGCGTGTCGGCGCTCGCGACTCCACAAGGGTTGGTGTGCTTGAGAATGGCGACGGTCGGGCGCTCGAATTCGCCGATCAGGTAGGTCGCCGACGTGATGTCCAGGATGTTGTTATAACTGAGTTCTTTTCCCTGCAGTTGCTGGAAGTGATCGTGGAACGATCCATAGAGCGCCGCTTTCTGGTGCGGGTTCTCGCCATAGCGCAGGCTCTGCGCCTTCTTGAGCGAAAGGGAAAACGTCGCCGGGAAGCCGCTGAGCGCCTCCAAATCTGGCTCCGACTGCTGGCCTTCGAGGTAGCGCGAGATCGCGGCATCGTACGAGGACGTACGCTGGAAAACCTTGAGCGCGAGCCGGCGCCGCAGCGCGGACAACTGCGCCGGCTGCGCCATGGCCGCCAGGACGGCCGCGTAATCGCCCGGATCGCAGACGACCGTCACGCTCGCGTGGTTCTTCGCCGCGCTGCGCAGCATCGACGGGCCGCCGATGTCGATGTTCTCGATCGCCTCCTCGAATTCCACGTGCGGCTTCGCCACCGTCTGCTCGAAGGGATAAAGGTTCACCACGACGAGGTCGATGAGGGCGATGCCGTTCTTTGCCGCCTCGGCCAGGTGCTCCGGTTTGTCGCGTCGGCACAGCAGCCCGCCATGGATCTTCGGGTGCAGCGTCTTCACGCGCCCTTCCATGATCTCCGGCGAGCCGGTGTGCTGGCTCACCTCCGTCACCGGGAGGCCGGCGGTCGCGAGGAGTTTGGCGGTGCCGCCGGTCGAAAGCAGCCGGTAACCGTGCTGCCGCACGAGGGCGGTGGCGAACTCGACGAGGCCGCTTTTGTCGCTGACGGAAAGGAGGGCGAGTTTGTCCATGGCTGCACGTCTTTGTGGGCCGCGTCGTCCTCACGGCAAGGCGAAAGCCGGCTGCCGCCGCGACGTTTCTTGGTTTCCTGCCGCGGAATTCCCTGTCTTTGTGCTGGCGATGACGGCCTCCCTCGAATTGCCCGGGCTCACGGTCGAGCTGGACCGGCTGGTCTACCAGCACGGCGGCGACGAGCTGCCCGCCGACCGGCAGCACGCGTTCATCTATTTTCTGACGATCCGCAACGACTCCGACCGTACCGTCACGCTCCTCGGCCGCAAATGGGTGATCGAGCACGCCGACGGTTCCCGCCTGGTGGTCGAGGGCGACAAGATCGTCGGCGAGACCCCCACCCTCCCGCCCGGTGGCCATTTCTCGTATAACAGCTATCATGTCGGGAGCGGGCCCGGCCGGGCTTATGGCAGTTTCCACGGTCTCGATGCCCACGGGAACCGGATCTTTGTGCGCATCCCGGCGTTTGACATGCTGATTCCGTCCGCCTGACTGCTGGTCCGGTGGCGCCGGCCATCCCGAGGCGCCCATTCCCCAGATGAAGCTCATTGATCTCAATCGCGACGGTGGCATTGGCGCCAATTCCCTCTACGTCCAAATCGGCGACTTCCACCTCGTCATCGACAGCGGGCTGCACCCGAAGAAGTCCGGCCGCCAGGCCGCGCCCGATCTCCGGCCGCTGCAGGGCGTCAAGCTGGACCTCGTCATCATCACGCATTGTCATCTCGACCACATCGGCTCGCTGCCGTTGCTGCTCCGCGACCAGCCGGACGTGCCCGTGGTGATGACCCAGCCCAGCCGCATGCTGATCGAGCGCATGCTCCACAATTCCGCCAATGTGATGACGCGCGAACGCGAGGAGAAGGGCACGGCCGACTACCCGCTGTTTACGCACGAGGAGATCGACCGCGTGGCGCCGCGCCTCCACGGCCATCCGTTCAGCCACGCGAAGAAATTCCCGGGCGCGCGGGACGACATCGAGTTCATCCTTCACCCCGCCGGGCACATCCCCGGCGCCGCCGGGGTCGAGATTCACCACAAGAACCGTCGCTTCTTCTTCACGGGCGACGTGCTCTTCAACGTCCAGCGGATCCTCGCCGGCGCGATGTTCCCCACGGCGCGGTTCGACACGCTGGTCATGGAAACCACGCGCGGCGTCACCGAACGCACGCCCGGACAGGCCCGCTCGCACGAGATGATCCGGCTCGTCGACACGATCAACGCCACCATCCAGCGCGGCGGATCGGTCCTCATCCCGGTGTTCGCCCTCGGGCGCATGCAGGAGATCATGGCGATCCTCCACGACGCCCGGAAGTTCAACAAGCTGGTCGAGGCGCCCATCTTCGCGTCCGGGCTCGGACTGGACATCGCCGACCTGTTCGATCAGGTCGCGCGTAAGACCGGCGCCGTTCATTTCACGCGCACGATCCTGAAGGACCTCAAGGTGCGCAAATCGCCGCGCGACCTCGTGCCGGGCAAGGAGCCGCCGCAGCCGGGAATCTACGTCGTGAGCTCCGGCATGGTCGTCGAAAACACGCCCTCCTATACGCTGGCTTCCTGCCTCGCCGCCCAGCCGAAGCACAGCATCTGCTTCGTCGGCTATTGCGACCCCGACACGCCCGGCGGCCGGATCCTGGCCACGGCCCGAGGCGACTCGATCCTCTTCGATGCGGTGAATGTGAAGGTAAAGCTCCGCTGCCAGGTCGAGAAATTCGAGCTGTCCGGTCATGCCGATCGCGACGAACTGCTGGAGTACGCCGTGCAAAGCCATCCGCGCTCTATCGTCCTGACGCACGGCGATCCCCCCGCCCGCGCCTGGTTTGCCGAGCAGCTCAAGCAGCAGCTCCCGCGGACGAAGGTCGTGGATCCGGTCCCGCTTCAGCAGTATCAGGTCTAGCGCTAAACCAGCTGGACGACGCCGGCGCAACCGACCGGTCAGCGGCCCAGCACTTCGCGCAATTTGGCGCGCATCGTCGCGTTGCCGGCGACGTACTGGATCCGCGGCGCCTGCAGCGTGAATTCCTTCAATGGGAAAGGCGACGCGGTGAGGTAGTCGACCCCGGAACCCGACTCTTCCACGAGCGCGGCGGCCGCCGCGATGTCCCAGAGCTTGTTGTTGTGTTCGACCACGCCATCGAGCAGGCCGACGGCGACGTAGGCCAGGTGGAGGGTGCTGCTGCCGAGCCCGCGAATCTTGAAGTTCTCGATCAGCCGCTTCCCTTCGGCGGCGTAGCTCTTCTCCACCGGCGAGTGGAAGCCGACCAGGCTGTGCGGCCCGGGCGGCTCGGTCCGCGCCCGCGCGGCCTGGTCGCCGTCCCACACCCCGCGGCCGCGGCCGCCGTGGACCAGCCGGCGGCGCGCCAGGTCGTAGATGACGCCGTAGACCGGCAGCCCGTGTTCCAGCAGGGCCAGCGAGATGGCGCAGTGCGCGATGCCGTTGGCGTAGTTGTTCGTCCCGTCGATGGGATCGCAGACCCAGCAGTACCGCGAGTTGACCGGCGTGGGTGTGTCCGACGGCGCCAGCTCCTCGCTGAAGAACTGGTCGGAGGGAAAGGCTTGGAGGACGGCTGCCTGGAGGTGTTCGGAGATCGCGATGTCCACGGGCGTGACCTTCGTGCCATCGTATTTGAGCGCCGCATGGGCCCGCCCGAACTCACGTTGAAACAAGTCGGATTCGCCGAGCACCGCGCCCAAGGCGACGGCGATCCGTTGGTCGGTTTCTGATTTTTCCACGCCCTCCACGGATGCACAGGGCCGGCCAACAGGAAAGCGTTTAATGGTTCCGGACCGAAACTGTCCGCCGGCCCGACGGATCCGGTCCCCGCGGCGCGCGCCCGCGTCCGCTCAATCGTACTCGTACAGTCGCGGATCCCGCCGCGGCGGGCGGCGTACCTTGAACCTCGCCTTGGGCTCCTTCCCGCCGGCGTCAGCCTCGGGCCCGGCCGGCGGCGGCGGGGTTTCCCCGTAGGGAACCTCCTCCCCTTCCGGCCCGAACGCATCGCCGAGTTGATCCTCGATGGATTCAGGGTCCGCGCCTTCCTCGAGCTTTCGCACCGCCTCCTCCATCGGCTCGTCCAGCTTTTCGCCGCTCAGTTCGGCCATCCGTCGCATCATTCGCGCCATGGCTTTCGGATCGTTCTCATCGATCGAACTGAACTCGCGCTCCAGGGCCGCCATTTTGGCCTCATCCGGTTCGACCCCGCGGGGAGCCGGGTCGCCGGCGGGACCAGCCGCGGGCGCTTCCTTGCGCCGGCCCACGACCGCAAAGCCGCTGATCAGTTTCCTCATTCGCGCCTTCGGGTCGTCCGGACACTTCGGCACGATCCGGCCCTGGGCGAGCGTCTTGGCGTAGAACGAGTAGATCTTGTTCGTGTCGGGCGAGTAGAATTCGTAGATCGGCATGGCGGGCGGCGGACAGGTTTAACGGAAGCGACGGAATGCGATATGTTCCCGGAAATGCCCAAGAAGGCCGTTCCGTCAACCCTGTCTGGTTTCCGTGCGGCCCAGCTGGTGGCCGTGCTTGACCACCGCCTGGCGCCCGCCGGCGTTGATTCGGTCGAGCACCGCCGCGAGGCGACGCTGGCGCTCCCGGTCCTGGCCAAACATCTCCAGCTGTGCCGCCTTCTCCTCCACATTCGAGAAGCGCACGCTGACCAGCCGCAACGGCCGTCGTTTCGTCCAGGCCGCGCGCAGGAGCACGGCCACGAGAGGATAAAACGGGGCCTCCAGGTCGACGGCCTCCGGCAGGCTGCGCCCGGCGCTGCTGTCCTCCATGCCGGGGTAACGGACCTTCACCGTCATCGTCTTGACGCGCTTTCCATCCGCGCGGATCGCGGGCATCAGCTCGTCGATCATCCGCTTGGCAATGGATTCGATCGCCGCGAAGTCGGAGATGTCGTGCCCGAAGGTTTCCTGCACGGAGTAGCTCTTCGCGTCCTCGTGGTCGACGTGCACCTCGCGGTCGTCCTCGCCGCGCGCCATGGCGAGCATTTCCGCGCTGCCGCGGCCGAACCAGTTCCTCAGCGCGGCCTCGTCCAGCTGGAACAGGTCCCTGACCAGGTGGATGCCGGCGGCCTCGAGGCGCGCATTGGTCTTCGTGCCGATCCCCGGGAGCACGCTGACTTTCAGCGGCGCCAGGAACGCGGCCTCCCCGCCGGGCGGCACGATTGTGAAGCCGCGCGGCTTTCGCGCCTTGCTGGCGATGGCCGCGACGAGCTTGTTCGCGGCGAGGCCGAAGGACGTGGGAATCTGCAGGTCATCCCAGATCCGCTGCTGCAGGGCGCGAACCTTGCGCTCGATCTCGGCCGTCGTCTTCCAACCGCAGGGTGCGAGGTCGAGGTAGCCCTCGTCGATCGAGTTGCGCTGCACGAGCGGGGTGACCGATTCACAGAGATCGAACATCTCCCGGGATTTCCGGCTGTAGATGCCCGCGGTGTGCGGCAGCAGGATGAGGTCGGGACAAACCTTCAGGGCGAGCTTTGTGGGCATCGGGGTGTACACGCCGCAGGCCCGGGCCTCGTAACTGGCCGACGAAATGATGCCGCGCTCGCGTCCGCCCACCGCGCACTTGGTGCCGCGCAGCTCCGGGTGCAGCGAGAGTTCGCACGACACGAAGAACGCGTCGGCATCGAGGTGCACGATCGTGGGCAGCAGGCGGGACATTTCCCGCCATCAGTGACACGCGGCCGGCAATTTTCAACCCCGGCCGTCCGGCTCAGAGGCGAAGCTTGGCGAGATGCAGGCGGCCGCCGGGAAAGTCCCCGCCATGCCGGGCAACCAACCGGGCGAGCGCGTCGGCATTCACCGAGGTCGAGACCACGACCATCTGCCCGTCGCTCACGACCGCGAGGCAGATATCCATTGTGTCGCCCGACCCGGCGTCTTCCGGAACATAAATCAACACGGTGTCGCTGTGGTCGTGGACGCCGACCAAGCGCGTCCAGCCGCGCCGCCCCATGGCTTTGTCCGCGTCGGCGAAAAGATCCGCGTTCGACCACGTGCCCTTGCGACCGCTGCGCTCGTAGACGCCGACGCTGGCCTTGCGCACCGACGCGAGCGCCAGCCGGACATCCTCCACCTCCTTGCCGTGCGCGAACGCCATCCCGGTGCGCAGCGCCGTCAGCGTCATGGATCCGACGCTCAGCTGGATTTTTCGGTGCCAGTCCGTGTCCGTGGAGGACATGACGTGGTTGCGCAGCAGCGCGGCCTCGCGGCTCAGGCTCAGCGCGCTGGCCACGAGGATGCCGACGCATATGACCGGCAGCAGGCAAAGTGCGATCCCGACGAAAACCCAGCGCCATACATGGCGGCGGCCGGTTGGGGGTACAGCAGTGGGATTCATGGAGTGGTGGCGAAACCAGGGGTGGAGATCGCGCCAGCCGGTCGCGGAGGACGCGCCCGGCTAGAGAGTGCGATCAGACTTCCTTGTCCTTGTGGCCGTGGCTGAATTTGAGATGCATCTTCTTCAAGGGCTCGATGTCGAACTTGTCGGCGATCTTGGCGATCTGATCGGCATTGATGTTGCCGACGATGTTGACGAACACCGCCTCGCCCTTGCGGTCGATGACCGTCACGACGAGCCCGTCGATGTTCTCCTCGTCATGCTGCAGGACGTGGATGTTGACGTTGTCGCCGCCCGCCTCGTCCCGGACCATGACCATCTTGGTCCAGCCCTGGGCTTCAAGCTTCTGGCGGACCGATTCGATCTTCTCGACCGTCGCGGCGCGGTTGGAGTCATCCATGCCCACGACATTGACGCGAATGCTCTTCAGGTTGCGGATCAGCTCGGCGGTTTCGGGCTCCTGATGGGCGGTCAACTTGGCCGCGAACTGGAGCATGGAATGGGACAGGTTCACTTCGACAAACTGGCCCTTGGCCGAGGGCATGAGCTGGCCGATGTCGATCGCGCCGGTTTCGGCGGCGGAAGCGAACGTGGAAAGGGCGACCGAGAGACCGCCGGCAACAAGCAGGGAGCGCAGGTATTTCATGGGAAGAAGACGAGGGTTGAGTTGGGCCCAACGGGGGCCGTCATACCCATCACACGGCAGCCAGTGAAAAGTTGCAGAAGGTGCAGGTCGGGGCACCTGGTTCCGACCCCGCTCTTTGTAGGAGCCTGCTTGCAGGCGATGCGGCGGATAAGCCGCTCCCATCAAATCGCCTGCAAGCAGGCTCCTACTGCGACCTTCCAGGATGCTCCCGAACGGTCGCTACTCTCGCAACGCCTGCCCAGTGGCGGAGCGGGCCTCGGCCGCGAGTCCTTCCAGCGGACCGGCATATACCACCTCGCCGCCATTCGGCCCGCCGCCGGGGCCGAGGTCGATGATCCAGTCCGCCAGGCGGACGACGTCGAGATTGTGCTCGATCACCACGAGCGTGTTGCCCGTGTCGCGCAGCTTGAAGAGCAGGTCCATCAGCCGCTGGACATCGGTCCAGTGCAGCCCCGTCGTGGGCTCGTCGAGAATGTAGAGCGTCGTGCCCTGCTCGCGCTTGCTCAGCTCCAGGGACAGCTTGATGCGCTGCGCCTCGCCGCCGGAAAGGGTCGTCGCCGACTGGCCGAGCTGGAGGTAGCCGAGGCCGACCGCCTCGAGCGTGGCCAGCTTCTCCGCGATGCGCGGGATGGCGCGGAACAACTCCATGGCTTCGCGGACCGTCAGCGCCAGGACGTCGGCGATGCTGCGGCCGTGGTAACGCACCTCGAGCGTCTCCCGGTTGAACCGCTGCCCGTGGCAGCTCGGGCACGGGGCGTACGCGTCGGCCATGAACTGCATGTCCAGCCGGATTTGCCCCTCGCCTTCGCAGCGCTCGCAGCGCCCGCCTCGGACATTGAAGCTGAACCGGCTCGGCCGGTACCCGCGAACCTTCGCCAGCGGCAGCCGCGCGAACAAATCGCGCAGCAGGTCCAGGATCCCGACGTAGCTGGCCGGGTTCGAGCGCGGGCTGCGCCCGATGGGTTCCTGGTCGACGACCACTGCCTTCTCGAAGTGCTCGAGCCCCGTGATGCGCCGGTGGCGGCCGGGGATGGTCTTCGCCCCGTTCAGCTTCCGCGTGGCCGCGGTGGCGAGAATGTCGTTCACGAGGGAACTCTTCCCCGAGCCCGACACGCCGGTGACGCAGGTCAGCAGGCCGACAGGAAACCGCGCCTCGATGGCGCGCAGGTTGTGTTCGGCGGCGCCCTCGATGACGAGCCACCGGTCATCCGGCCGCCGCGCCGGGTGGTCCTTGACCACGCGCTCGCGCCCGGCGAGGTACGATCCGGTGCGCGAGACCGAGGCCGGCAGCTGCATGCACGCGGCCGGCGTGCCCTGGAACAGCAGCCGACCGCCCTCCGTGCCCGCGCCCGGCCCCAGCTCGATCAGCTCGTCGGCGGCGCGCAGGGTGTCGAGATCATGTTCGACCACGAGGACGGTGTTGCCGCGATCCCGCAACTCGCGGAGCGTCGCCAGCAGCCGCTGGTTGTCGTGCGGGTGCAGCCCGATGCTGGGCTCGTCGAGGACATAGATCACGCCGACCAGGCCCATGCCGAGCTGGGTTGCCAGTCGCACGCGCTGGGCCTCGCCGCCCGACAGCGTCGCGTACTCGCGATCCAGCGTCAGGTAGTCCAGGCCCGTTTCGCAGAGGAAATGCAGCCGCTGCTCCACGCCTTCGACCACCTCGCGGACGGCATCGGTGGCGGGCAGCGCGCCGGCAAGTCCCCGGCAGAATTCCAGCGCGCGCTGGATGTCCAGGGCCGAGAAATCGGTGAAACCTTTGCCGCCGAGGAGCACGGCCGCGCTGCGGGGATTCAGGCGCGCGCCATGACACAGCGGGCAGTCGCCGCTCGCCATGAAGGTCGCCAGGCGGGCCCGGTAGCCTTCGCTGCGCGTCTCCCGTCGCGCCTCGTCGAGCAGCGCCAGTACGCCGGGAAACGGCTTCAACTCGGGCTTGTGCGTGCGCCGCAGCCGAAAGCTGAACAGGCGCTCCCCCGCCCCGTGCAGCAGGATCCGCCGCGTCTCCTCCGGCAGATCCCGCCAGGGCGTCTCGGCATCGAACGGCAGCTGCTCGGCCAGTTGCTTCAGGATCGCGTTGTGCCGGATGATGAGATTGCGCCCGCCGATCCGCCACGGCTTAATCGCGCCTTCGCGCACGGATTTTTCCGGCTTGGGCACGATGAGCTCCTCGCTGAAGGTCAGCTTGCGGCCGAGCCCGCCGCATTCGGGACAGGCGCCGTCACTGTGGTTGAAGGAGAAGTGGCGCGGCGTCAGCGGCTCGAAGACATCGCCGCAGATCACGCAGCTCAGGTCCTGGCTGAGTGCAATCTCCCGCCAGGGCGACTCCGCCGTCTTCTGCACCAGCACCAGCGCGCGGTTGTGTCCCTCGCGGAACGCGAGCTCGAGCGAGTCGGCCAGCCGGCTGCGCTGCTCGGCCGCGAGCACGACGCGGTCGATGACGAGTTCCACCGGGAGTTCGGTCGCGCCATTCGGCACGAGCCGCGACTCGTCGAGCGAATGGATTTCGCCGGCGATGCGGACGCGCTGGAACCCCCGCTGGCGCAGGCGCGGCAGCTCGTCGCGCAGCACCGCCGGCTTGGCGTGCATCCAGGGCGCGAGGATGATGGCGCGCTCGCCCGGCGCCTCGCGCAACAGTTGCGCCAGGCAGTCGTCGAGGGTTCGTTTCTCCACCCGTCCGCCATCCTTCGGGCAACGTTGTTCGCCGCAGAGGGCCCACAGCAGCCGCGCGTAGTCCGCCACCTCCGTCACGGTCGCCACCGTGCTGCGCGGCGAACTGCCACCGGTGCGCTGCTCGATGGCGAGCACGGGCGACAGGCCGTGGATGAAGTCGACGTCCGGGCGCTTCAGTTGTTCGAGCACCTGGCGCGCCTGCGTCGAGAGGCTCTCCATGTACTTCCGATAGCCTTCCGCGTAGATGGTGTCGAAGGCCAGCGACGACTTGCCGGATCCGCTGGGACCGGTGAGCACGACGAACCGCCCGCGCGGGATGCGCAGCTCGAGGTCCCGCAGATTGTGCTCGCGGGCGCCCTTCACGTGGATGTGCGTCGCGGCGTCCATGCGCACCACCGTTGCTGCTTTCGCCCCCACGTCAAAACGCTAATAGTTTAACAAACCCCCTGCTTGGAAGCGGTTTAGCTCTTGAATTCACCTGCAAAGCGAGGCTTCATCCCGGCCACACCCAAGCGTTACGCTTGTGCATCCCCATCCCCTCAACCCCCCGCCTCGCCAGCGAGGCGCGTTTGCAGCATCCCTATGAAACCATGCCCTGATCGCAGGTCCGGCCTGTGTCGTTTGTCATTCGTCTTGCTTGTCTCGGCGCTCGCGCTCCCTCCGTCCGCGCGGGCCTTTATTTTCGCCCTGGGCGAGGCCAAGGGCAGTTTCGACACCACCCTGTCCGTTGGCTCGCTCTACCGGCTCAACGATCCCGACCGGATGTACTACGGCCTCGCCAGCGGCGGCCAGCAGCACTCGGTGAATGCCGACGACGGCAACTTGAACTACCGCAGCGGTGTGGCCTCGTTCCTCGTAAAGGCCAGCCACGACCTGCAGATCGACCTCGGCGACGGCGGCGTCTTTGTCCGCGGGTACTACTTCGAGGATTTTGTGAACACCAACGGCGGCCGCGCGCGCACCGCGCTCAGTGACCAGGCGCTCAAGATCGTGGGCGATGGCGCCGAGCTGCTCGACGCCTATGCGTGGTACAAGCCGCACCTCGGCGACATGACGGGCATCGTCCGCATCGGCCGCCAGGTGCTGAGCTGGGGCGAAAGCACCTTCATCCCGAACGGGATCAATTCGGTGAACCCGATCGACGTCGCCAAATTGCGCACCCCCGGCTCGGAGCTGAAGGAAGCGCTGCGACCGCTGAACATGGTTTCGGGCACCGTCAACCTCACCGCGGACCTCTCGCTCGAGGCGTTCTACCTGCTGGATTGGGATCGCACCCGCGTCGACCCGCCCGGCACGTATTTCAGCACGAACGATTTCGTGGCGAAAGGCGGCTCGAAGGTCTTCCTCGGCTTCGGTGCCATCCCCGACACCGCCTCGCTCGGCGCGATCATGCGCGGCCGCGACAACGAACCGAGCAACGAAGGCCAGTACGGCGTCAACCTCCGCTGGCTCGCCAAGGGCCTCGCCGACACGGAATTTGGTTTCTATTACATGAATTACCACAGCCGCCTGCCGCTGGTCTCGGCCCGCACGCCCACCACCCCGATCGACACCGCGCCGGTCTCGGCCCAGGTGCAGGCGGTGGCCGGGCAACTCGGCGCGGCCCAGCTTGTGCCGGTGTTGCTCGCCAATGGCGTGCCGCTCTCCAGCGTCTCGACCACGCTGAGCACCCTGCTGGGCGCCGCCCTCACCGGCGTGCCGGCGGCCGCGCTGCCGGCGAGCATCCAGCCGTTCTATCCGCAGGCGCAGGGCATCGCGGCGGCGGCGCTCGCCGACCCGACCGTCACCGCCGCGAAGACCGCCGTGTTCCTGAAGTCGGCCGCGACCGGCAGCTATCTCATCGAGTTTCCCAGCGACATCCACCTCTGGGGCGCGAGCTTCAACACCAGCGTCAAGGGCATCGCGCTGCAGGGCGAAGTCAGCTACCGTTCCAACCAACCGCTCCAGGTGGACGACGTTGAGCTGCTCTTCTCCGCGCTCTCCTCGATCAACCCGGCTTTCGGCCCCAACAACCAGCTCGGGAATCATCTCGGCCAGCTCAATACCTACGTCCCCGGCTATCGCCGCCATGCCGTCTGGACCGGCCAGGCGACGGCCACCCAGGCCTTGCGCGGCATCCTCGGCGCGGAGCAGACCACCCTCATCGCCGAGGCCGGGTTTGTCAGCGCCAACCTCCCGTCAAAAGGCCGGCTGCGGTATGACGGCCCGGGCACCTTCGTCGGCGGCGACATCAACTACATGACGGCCACCGGCAACGGCGCGTCGGGCTCCGATCCCGCCTCCGCCTTCGCGGACAGCTTTTCCTGGGGCTACCAGCTCGTCGGCCGCCTCGACTACAACAACGTGTTCCGCGGCGTGAACGTCTCGCCGCTGGTCGTGTACTCGCAGGACGTCTCGGGCAACACGCCCCAGCCGCTCGGCAACTTCCTGCACGGGCGCAAGACCTTGACCATCGGGGCCGACTTCACCTTCCAGAATGCATGGGCGTGCGAGGTTCGCTACGTCAACTTCTTCGGCGCGGGTCGCTTCAACCTGCTCGGTGACCGCGACTACGTGTCCTGCAACCTGAAATACTCCTTCTAACCCGCGCGTGTCCCCCGCCATGAATTCGAAACATCTCCTGCTCTCCCTGTTCTGCTCGCTCACCCTCGCCGTCGGCGCCAGTGCGGCGATCTCCGCCGCGGACGCCAGCCGCCTCGGCCGTGACCTTACCCCGCTGGGCGGCGAAAAGGCCGGCAACGCCGACGGCACCATCCCGGCCTGGGACGGCGGCATCACCACGCCGCCGGCCGGCTACACGCCGGGCATGCACCACCCGGATCCCTATGCCAGCGACCAAGTCCTCTTCACGATCACCGGGGCCAACGCCGACCAATACGCCGCCAAGCTCACCGCCGGGCACCTGGCGCTGCTCAAGGCCTACTCCGATTATGTGATGCCAGTGTACGCATCGCACCGCAGCGCCTCGAACCCGCAGCGGATCTACGACGCCACCCGCGAGCACGCCAGCACGGCGGCGCTCACGGAGGGCGGCAACGGCATCACCGGGTCCGTCGTGGGCATCCCGTTCCCGATCCCGCAGAACGGCCTCGAGGTCATCTGGAATCACCTCACGCGCTACCGCGGAGTTTCCGCCGAGCGCTGGATTGGACAGGCCGCACCCCAACGCGACGGCAGCTACACGATGGTCAACTTTGATGACGAGTTCCTCTTCAACTACGCCCGCGAGGGCATCCAGGAAAAGGACCTCGACAACGTGCTCGTGTATTTCAAGCAGGCTGTCACCGCGCCGGCGCGCCTCGCCGGCACGATCCTGCTCGTGCACGAGACCATGGACCAGGTGAAGGAACCGCGCCGCGCGTGGGTCTACAACACCGGCCAGCGCCGCGTGCGCCGCGCCCCCAATGTCGCCTACGACAATCCCGGCACGGCCGCCGACGGCATGCGCACCTCGGACCAGTTCGACATGTTCAACGGCGCACCGGACCGGTACGACTGGAAGCTCGTCGGCAAAAAGGAAATGTATGTGCCCTACAATTCCTACAAGCTGCACAGCGATTCGCTCCAATACAGCGACATCCTGAAGCCGCTCCACATCAACCAGGACCTCACCCGCTACGAACTGCACCGGGTCTGGGTCGTCGATGCCACGCTCAAGCCCGGCACCAGCCACGTCTATTCGCGCCGCACGTTCTACGTCGACGAGGACAGCTGGCAGATCCTCGCCGTCGACAACTACGACGGCCGCGGCCAGCTCTGGCGCGTATCCGAGGCGCATTGCATCAACTACTACGATGCGCAGGTCTTCTGGAGCACGCTCGAGGTCCACACCGACCTGCTGGCCGGCCGCTACCTCGCCATCGGCCTCGACAACCAGGACAAGATGTACGACTTCACGCTGAAGCGCACCCCGGCCGACTACACCCCGGCGACGCTGCGCCAGGAAGGCGTCCGCTGAGCATATCTTGCGAATCCTTGGGCGGCCGCTGACCCCGGCCGCCCTTTTTCTTGTGAGTCTTCCCCGAACTGCGAAGACTGCGCCGGACCTGGAGCATGCGCGCGATGAATCCAACCGGTAGGGCGGCCAGTCCCTCTTGGCGGGCCGTAGCCTGGCGAAGGCTGCTCGCCGCCGTCCTCCGGCGCCGAGTGGAATCCGCGCCCTACCTTTTCGCCGTCGCCACCATGGCGCTGGCTCCCCTTGCGCGGCCGTCCGAAATGTCCGAACCGGCGCCACTCGCGGCGCGAGCGCTGCTCCTCGACATCGCCGCGGCCGGCGACCGGCTCGTGGCCGTGGGCGACCACGGCGACATCGTGGTGTCGACCGACCAGGGGCGTTCGTGGCGCCAGAGCCTCGCGCCCACCCAGGCGCTCCTGACGGGCGTGTGCTTCGTCGACGCCCGCCAGGGCTGGGCGGTGGGGCACCAGGGTGTGATCCTGCACACGGCCAACGGCGGCGACACTTGGGAACGCCAGGACGACCGCCACCACGACGCCGATGTCTACCTCGACGTGCTCTTCCGCGACGCCACCCACGGCTTCGTCGTCGGTGCCTATGGCAAATTCCTCGTGACGGCCGACGGCGGCCGGACTTGGTCGTCGGAACACCCTATCCCCGATGAAGTGCACTTCAATCGCATCACCACCGGCCCGAGCGGAACGCTATATCTCTCCGGTGAAGGCGGCCTGACGCTAATCTCGCGCGACGAAGGCAAGACGTGGACGCGATCCGAGGTGCCTTATGACGGCTCGCTGTTCGGCGTGCTGCCACTGGGCGACGGCCGCCTGCTGACCTATGGCCTGCGGGGTCACGTATTCCGGTCCGAAGACCGCGGCGCCACCTGGAACGAGGTACCCAGCGGCGCCTCCATCCTGATCATGGCCGGCCGGAGGCTGGCCGACGGACGCACCGTGCTGGCCGGCCAGGGAGGAAATTTCTTCGTCAGCCGCGACGGCGGCCGCTCCTTCACCAACCGGCGCCCGGCGGAAATCGAGACCAGCATCGCGGACCTGATCGGCACCGTCGACGGCGCCGTGGTCACCGTCGGCGAAGCCGGCGCCGTCCGGCTGAACCTGCCATGAAGACAGCGCCCCTACATGGCACGAAGGTAGCCGCGCTGGAGCCTCGCGACAGCGTGGTTATCCGTGTTGGCCACGCTTTCGCCAGCGGCTCAAGCGCGGCTACGAGCGCAAACGAATCGAGGGGAGGCCGTTCCATCCCATGCTAAAGCGCATCGAAGATTTCATCTTTGGGCACCGGCACCTGGTGGTCGCCCTGTTTGCCGTCACAACCGCGATCCTGGCCTTCTTCGCCTCGAAGACGCACGTCGACGCCAGCTTCAACAAGCAGCTGCCGAGCGACCACGAATACATCCGCAATTTCGTCAAGTACCAGGAACAGTTCGGCGGCGCCAACCGCGTCGTGATCGCACTGATCGCGAAACACGGTGACATCTTCAACGCGGAGTTCTTCCGGACCCTTAAGGCGGTCACCGACGAGGTCTTCTACATCCCCGGGGTCGACCGCGCGCAGGTGACATCGATCTACACGCCGAATGTGCGCTACCTCGAGGTGGTCGAGGACGGCCTCCAAGGCGGCAATGTCATCCCCGCTGATTTTGTGCCCGACGCCGCCGGCCTCGAGCGCGTGCGCGAGAACATCCTGAAGTCCGGCCGCGTCGGCATGCTCGTCTCGAACGATTTCACCGGCGCCGCGGTCATCGCGCAACTGCTCGAGGTAGACCCGCAAACCGGAAAGAAGCTCGTGTATGCCGAGGTGGCCGATGCGCTCGAGCACAAGATCCGCCAGAAATACCAGACCGCCGACATCCGGATCCACATCATCGGCTTCGCCAAGGTCATCGGGGACATCACCGACGGGGCCCGCGGGGTCCTGCTTTTCTTTGGCGTGGCGATACTGATCTCGGCCTTCCTCCTCTACTATTTCTCCCAGTCGGTTCCCCTCACCCTGCTGCCGCTGCTTACCTCCACGTGCGCGGTGATCTGGCAACTGGGCCTGCTCTACCTGTTCGGCTTTGGCATCGATCCGCTCTCGATCCTTGTGCCATTCCTGGTGTTCGCGATCGCCTTGAGCCACGCCACGCAGATGCTGCGCTCGTTCCGCTACGAGTTCTACGTCGGACGCGACGAACAGATCGCCGCCCGTTCGTCGTTCAGCAATTTGTTCATCCCGGGCACGGTCGCGATCCTCACCGACACCGTCGGCTTCCTGACGATCTACCTGGTCAAGGTGCCCATCATCCAGGAACTGGCGATCACCGCGAGTCTCGGCGTGACGCTCATCATCCTGACGGACCGCTTCCTGCTGCCGGTGCTGCTGAGTTACACGAAGATGAGCCCGAGCTTCCGGAAGCGCGTCAACATTCGCCGCTTTGCCCTCCAGCCGATCTGGCGCCGGCTCTCGAATTTCACCACCGCTCGCCGCAGCTCGCTCTTCGTCATCGCCGTCGTGGCCGCGCTGTGGGCCTTTGGTTTCACCAAGGCCAAGCAGGTCAAGATCGGCGACATGCACGCCGGCGTGCCCGAACTCCGGCAGTCCTCCCGCTACAACCAGGATACGGCCGCCATCACCGCCAAGTTCAGCATCGGGGTCGACGTCATCACGGTCATCGCCGAGACCGTGCCCAATGGCGTCATCGACCCCGACGTCATGGCCTTGGTCGACCGGTTCAGCTGGCGCATGCGCAACGTGCCGGGCGTGAAGTCGACCCTTTGCCTGCCCGAGGTGGCCAAGACGATCACGGCCGGGTGGAACGAAGGCAGTCTCAAGTGGCGCGTGATTCCGCGGAATCCCCAGATGCTTGCCCAGTCGGTCTCGCCGGTGGAGACGGCCAGCGGGCTGCTGAACAACGACGGCAGCGTCATCCCGGTGATGATCTACCTCACCGACCACAAGGCCGAGACCATCAAGGGCGTCATCTCTGCCGTGAAGGAATTCCGTTCCGCGCTGTCGAACGAAAAGGTGAAGTTCCAGCTCGCCACCGGCAACGTCGGCGTCATGGCCGCGACCAACGAGGTCGTCGAGGCCGCGCAGTTCCCCATGGTCACGTGGCTCTACATCGCGATCATCGCGCTCTGCCTGCTCTCGTTTCGCTCGTGGCGCGCCACCGTCTGCGTCGTGCTGCCGCTGGTCGTGGTCTCGGACCTCGCCTACGCGCTCATGGTATACCTCCAGATCGGGCTGAAGACCTCGACCCTGCCGGTCGTCGCGCTCGGCGTGGGCATCGGCGTGGACTACGGCATCTATCTCTGCTCGGCGCTGCTCGAGCGACTCAAGGATGGGGAGACGCTCGAGGACGCGCTTTGCTTCGCGTTCGGCACGATGGGCACGTCGGTGGTGTTCACCGGACTGGCCCTCGCCATCGGCGTCGGCACGTGGGCGTTCTCGGCCATCAAGTTCCAGGCCGACATGGGCGTGCTGCTCGCTTTCATGTTTCTCTTCAACATGCTCGGCGCGATGCTGCTGATGCCCGCGCTCGCCCGCTGGCTGTTCCGCGAAAAGCTCGCTGGCAAGCTCAAGCCCGCCGACCCGTCGACGGTGTGATCCCGGAAGGCGGGACAATGTCCCGCGCAGCCTGCCGGATGTCACAGGAGGCAGCGGAGGGAACAGAGATCAGGCATTCCAATCACGACTTTCTCCGCTTCCTCCGCGTCCTCCTGTGCGAATGTCTTGGTACTCTACTTCGCCTGCACCTTACCGTTCGCCGTGAACGTGAACGCCAAATCCACCTCGGCTTCGACGTCCTCCGTGCGGGCCACGCGATCGTAGCTGAAGCCGCCGGAGCCCTGCACCGTCTCGATGTACTGGGCCCGTGCTGGGACAAACCGCCAC
>DATJES010000004.1:0-267904 GCA_035496355.1 Lacunisphaera sp.
CGATGCGCCTGCTCCCAGTCACCGTGCGCGTCATGCCACAGAGCAAGCAGCGCGCGCGACAGTCCCGTCGGCGGGACGGACCGGCCATCGCGTGCGGCCCGGGCAAAGCTCTCAAAATCCATCGGCATGATCCTGCTCCACATCATCGTGCGCCGGGACTCGCGCGGCGCAAATTCCAACCTCGTTTCGCGCGCCCCCGAGGGCAATTCCCCCGGGGACCATGGGGCGGTCTCGGCGTGTGGCCGGGGTTCGTCCTACGAACACCAGCCCACGCGCCTCGGGCAATGCCGATGGGGCGGCTTGCCAGCCGGCCCGATCCGCGCCAACCATCACGGGCGCGTGTCCCAGACCGAAATCACCATCCTGCGCGAATTGCTCGCCGCCGATCCCGAGCCGGTTTCCGGCAACCGGCTCGCCAAACAGCTCGGCGTGTCCCGCGTCGCGATCTGGATGCACCTGCAGAAGCTCGCGCAGCAGGGCTTCGCGTTCGAAGCCCGGCGCAGCGTCGGCTACCGGATGACCCGCACGCCGTCCCACCTGCACGCCGTCCTGGTCAAGGCCTACCTCAGCGGCCGGCCCCGCCCGCCGCACCTCGTGTGCCTCGACCGGGTCGACAGCACCAACAGCGAGGCGGAGCGCCAGCTCGCCGCCGGCTGCGCCGTGCCGCTCGTGATCCTGGCGCGTGAACAGACCGCCGGCCGCGGCCGCCGCGGCCGGGCCTGGCACAGCCCGGCCGCCGGCAATCTCTATTCCACTTTCGTGTTCCGCCCGAAGCTGGAGCCCGCCCTCATGCAGGACTTCACCCTCTGGATGGGCCTCAACATCTGCGAACTCATCGCCAACTTCTGCAAGCTCACGCCCGGCCTCAAGTGGCCGAACGACCTGCTCCTCGGCGACCGCAAGGTCGGCGGCATGCTCACCGAGGCGCGGATCGACGCCGACCAGATCCGCGACCTGGTCTTCGGCCTGGGCCTGAACCTCAACGGCCGGCTCGCGGACCTGCCCCGCGAGCTCCAGCGCACCGCCACCACGCTGGCCGAGGTGACGGGCCGCGCGCTCGACTTGAACCGCTTCGCCGCCGCGCTCATCGGGCGCGTGCTGACGGCTTACAGCCAGTTCGTCGATGGCCAGTACCGCGACAAATTCGCCGAACTCTGGGCCCGCTACGACGTCCTGCGGGGCCGGCCCGTGTCGGTGACGCAGGGTCACCGGACGTTTGCCGGCACCGCCACGGGCATCGACGACGAGGGCTCGCTCATCGTGCGCCTCGCCGGGGGCGGGACGGAACGATTCCGGGCGGGCGAGGTCACCTTGGGACGGCAGGCCGCCTCCGCCTGATTCGCAGGCTTGCTCGCGCGGTCAATTCCGCGTGTAACTGCCTGCTTCACCGCCTGCATGGCTGATTCCCCCGACATTACCATCGAGGTCGCGCATCTGACCAAGACCTATGGTCCCCTCACCGCCGTCCACGACCTGAGCTTCACGGTCCAGCGCGGCGAGATCGTCGGCCTGCTCGGGCCCAATGGCGCGGGCAAAAGCACGACGATGCGCATCCTCACCGGTTACCTGCCGGCCAACTCGGGTTCGGTGCGCATCTGCGGCGTGCCGGTCGCCAGCCACCCCGAGATCACCAAGTGCCACGTCGGCTACATGCCGGAGAACAACCCGCTGCCCGAGGAGATGCGGGTCTCGGAATACCTCTGGTTCCGCGGACGGTTGAAGGAAATCCCGCGCGCCCGCCTGCGGCTCCGCATCGACGAAGTCCTCGAGCTCTGCGACCTCAAGCGCAACCGCCACCGGGTCATCGGCCGCCTGTCCAAGGGCAACCGGCAGCGCGTCGGGATCGCCGAGGCGATCCTGGGCGAGCCCGCCGTCATCATCATGGATGAGCCGACGATCGGCCTCGACCCGCACCAGATCATCATCGTGCGCGACCTGATCGCCAGCCTGCGCGGCCGCATGAGCGTCATCATCTCCAGCCACATCCTCCCGGAGATCGAGGCCTCGTGCGACCGCGTGCTCATCATCAACGGCGGCCGCATCGTCGCCCAGGGCACGCCCGCCGACCTGCGACACGAGATCTTCGGCCACACCAGCTACCGGCTCCAGTTCGCGGGCGACCCGGCCGGCCTCGCCCCGCTGCTGGCCGGCCTCGAGCCCAGCCTCAAGGTGGCGCAGATCGGCGACTGCGGACCCGACGGCTTCTGCACCGCCACGCTCACGACCGAGGCCTCCGCGGACCTCGGCGAGGCCCTGCTCGCCGCCCTGCCCGGCCGCGGCTACCGGGTGCGTGCGCTGAGCCGGCTCGAGCCGACGCTGGAGGACGTCTTCCTCGCCGCGACGCGCCGCAGCTGGGACGCCCGCCTGCCCGACCCGAAGGAACGCAATGGCGACGATCGCGCGCCCCTGCCAAAGGTATGAGACCTGAAGCTGTCAGCCCTCAGCCATCAGCCCAACCGACACCGGGACGAACGGAACATCGGGAGGCGGATTTGGTTTCCCCTGCGGCGCCCAACCGTCCGTCGTGCCGCCGCAAGCCGGTCGCTGTTCGCTGACCGCTCCCCATGCGCCACTACTTCACCATCGTCGCCCAGGAAATCCGCAGCCTGCTGTACAGCGCGAGCACCTACATCGCCGCCGTGTTGTTCCTCCTCGTGATGGGGTTCATCTTCACCAACCTCCTCGACGTCTACACCAAGGCGCCGCAGGAATCCCCGCCCGCCGTCCTGTTCTTCCAGCTCTACTGGTTCCCCGTCCTGTTCATGGTGCCGCTGCTGACCATGAAGACGTTCGCCGCCGAGCGCCGGCAGGGCACGCTCGAGACGCTGCTCACGTCGCCGGTCACCACCGCCGAGGTCGTGCTCGGCAAGTTCACCGCCGCGTACTTCTTTTATCTCCTGCTCTGGGGCTCGACGCTCGGGTTCCACTACCTCCTGCACTTCTATGCCCGCGACGCGCGCTACCTCGACGCCGGCCCGCTGGTCGGGGGCTACCTGTTCATCGCGGTCAGCGGGCTGCTGTTCATCGCGGTCGGCATCTTCTCCAGCGCGATGACCCGCAGCCACGAGGTCGCCGGCGTGTTGTGCTGCACCCTGCTCATCGGGCTCATCCTCGGCTTCAGCTACCTGGCCGACCTGCCCGTGCTCAACCAGGACGTGCTCCAGCCGGCGAAGACCGTGGTCGACTCGCTGCAGATCGCGCAGCACCTCGACGACTTCACCCACGGCGTGATCGATACGCGCGAGATCATCTTCTACGTCAGCGGCGCCACGCTCGCGCTGATCTTCAGCATCCTCGGGGTCGAGGCCAAGATCCTCAACAGCTAGGCGCATGCATTTCTCCGACAGCTTTCGCGCCGCGCGCTGGATCCGGTTCACCAATCTCGTCCTCCAGGCCCTCCTCTTCCTCGGCCTGTTCGGCGGGCTCAACTACATCGCGCTGAACCACGCCTGGCGCTTCGACCTGACCCACAGCCGCCGCCAGTCGCTTTCCGCCGAGACGCGGTCATATCTCGAGCGCCTCGAGCGCGACGTGAACGTCTACGTCACGATCATCCGCGACAGCGACAACCCGGAGCTGGCCCAGTCCTACCGCGACATCAACAGCCTGCTGCGCGAGTACGCCTACGTCACCCGCGCGAGCGGCAAGGGCCGGATCAATGTCCGCGCCGTCGACATCTACCAGAACCGCCGCGAGGCCGAGGAGCTGAAGCTCGAGACGCCCAACGCCGTCGCGCTCACCTGCGGCGACCACCGGCGCGTCATGCCGGTCGGCGAGTTCTACAAGGTCAACGTCAAGGAGGGCCGGAAGGAGTCCTTCCTCGGCGAGGCCGCCCTCACCGCCGCCATCCTCGACGTCTCCAGCCCGGAAAAGAAGAAGCTCTATTTCCTCGCCGGCCATGGCGAGATGCGGCCCGACGACGTCGACGGCCTGCGCGGCCTTTCGCAGCTCAGCGACGAACTGCGCATGCGCAACTACGACGTGGCCCAGCTTGACCTCTCCATCGCGCACAAGATCCCCGACGATGCCGCGCTCATCCTGATCATCGGCCAGCTGGGCCGCGTCCAGCCGTTCGAGGAGGAGCTGCTCCGCAACTACCTGCAGACCCGCGCCGGCCGCATCCTCCTCATGGCCGATCCCGGCCGGCAGCTCGGGCTGGACAACCTGCTGCTCGACTGGGGCGTCATCGTCTATCCCAACGTCATCATCGATCCCGACCCGCGGAGCTTCACCGAGACCCGCGACCTTCGCCTCTGGCGGTTCGCCCCCGATCCGCTCAGCCACATCACCGACAACATCATCGCCAACGGCCTCCCGGTGCTGGTCGGCTCGGCGCGCGTGGTCCTGAAGGACATCGGGCGCTCCGAGGACGACGGCCTGAGCATCCGCGAGCTGGTGGCCACGAGCGAGAACGCGTGGGGCGAGAAGAGCCTCGATCTCCGCACGCGGCCCGAATACACGCCGGGCACCGACCTGAAGCTCAAGAACGGGCTGGGCGTCATGGTCATCTCCGAGCGGCTGAAACCCGCCAACAACCTCCCGCTCAGCGTGCGCGGCGGCCGGCTCGCCGTCATCGGCAGCGCCGACGTCGTCACCAACAACCGGATCATCAACGTCGGCAACCTCAACCTGTTCCTTGCCACCGTCAACTGGGCGGTCGATCGCGACACGCAGCTCAACATTCCGCCCCGCCCGATCCAGCGCTTCCAGCTCGCGCTCAGCCAGGATGAGCTGATGCGCCTGCGGCTCGGCCTCTTCCTCATCGTGCCGGGAGCCGTCGCGCTCCTCGGCCTCCTCGTCTACTGGACCCGCCGGCATTGATGAGCTGCCCGCCGTAAGCTCTAAGCTGTAAGCCTCATTCCCCATGATCCCCATTTCACCCCTGTGCTCTGAGCCGCTCCTTCGCGCTTACCGCTTCGCGCTTACCGCCTAAAGCTTACCGCTTATAGCTTACAGCTTCCGTCCCATGCGCTCGAAAGTCACCATCGTCCTCCTTTTCCTCAACGTCGTCCTCTTCTTCTATATCTTCAACTACGAGGAGAAGTGGAAGGCCGAGCAAAAGACGCTCGAGGCGCGCCGCCGCGTTCTCGGCCCCGAGGCCGCCGCGATCGATTCGCTCACCCGCACCATGCGCAATGGCCCGACGATCAAGCTCGAGCGCCGCAACGACACCTGGTGGCTCAGCCAGCCCTACGACTGGCCGGCCAATGCCAACGCCGTCTCGCGCATCACCAACGAGCTCCAGTTTCTCGAGCACGACACCAGCTTTGCCGTCGCCGACCTCGCGAAGAGCGGCCAGACCCTCGCCGACTACGGCCTCACCGACCCGGCCATCACGCTCGGCTTCACCTCGGCCGGCAAGGCCTACACGCTGAAGATCGGCGACGACACCAAGATCGGCAACCGCCTCTACGTGCTGTCCGCCGATGGCACCCGCATCCACGTGGTCGGCCGCAGCCTCGCCGACACCACCGGCATGCCGCTCGACGAGATCCGCGCCGACTCGATCTTCACCGTGCCCGTGTTTGAGGTGCGCTCGCTCAATCTCCAAGCCGCCGCGCCGTCCAACCTCAAGGTCCGCCTGCGCCGCGACGCCGCCGCGCGGTGGTCGTTCGAGGCGCCGATCAATGCCCGCGCCAGCAAGAGCGCGGTCGAAGTGACGATCAACACCCTCAACGGCCTCAAGGCGAAAAACTTTCTCGAGCCGAAGGACGCCGACCCCGAACGCACCGGCCTCGGTTCGCCCGCCGTGCGCGTCACGCTCGAGGGCAACGCCCGGCGCGAGACCTTGCTCCTGGGCAAGCCCGCCGGCGCGACGGTGGCGGCCGCCGGCGAGGGCACGCTGGCGCACACGGAATACTTCGCCAAGGTCGAGGACAAGGCCGTCGCCTTCACCGTGGATGTGCCGGAGCCGCTGCTCGCGGTCCTGCGCACGGCCCAGGAGGCGTTGCGCGACCCGCACGTTCTCGACTTCGAACCGGACACCGTCACCTCCGTGGTGATCGCGGCGCCGGGCCAACCCGAGTTGACGCTGCAGAAGTTGGAGGCCGGCGCCAGCGGGTCGGCGGGCGGCTGGCAGGCGGTCGTGCGCCTGCCCGGCCAGGTGCCGCAGACGACGACGGCCGACACCGCGATCGTCGAGGACTTGCTGCAGAAACTGAGGCTGCTTTCCGCGCACGACATGGGGAAGGACCGGCCGCGCTTCGTGAGCGACGCGCCCTCGGCCGCCGATCTCGAGGACGAGGGCTTCAACCGGCCCGAGCGGGAGATCACCCTCAACCTCAACACCGGCGGCGGCCTCCGCGGCAGCGATCCCTCCACCCAGACCCTCCAGGTGGGCATCTCCCCCGGCCAGGCCGGCCAGGCGTTCGCGCGGGTGACCAGTGCGCCCTTCGTTTACCGCATCCTGCCTGACATCCTGGAGCAGGCGCCGGCCTCCGCCCGGTATTTCCGGCAACGCCTGCTGCGCGAGCTCCCGGACAGCGCGCGCATCACCGCCATCAAGCTGAGCGACCTGGCCTCGGGCCAGGTTTACTACCAGGTTCACAACGAGCACGCCGTCACGTTCGAGGGTTTGTCCAAGGCCGACCAGCCCGAGTTGGCGCTCAAGGCGGGCGTCGTGCTGCTCGCCCAGATCCGCACCCTCAAGGCAAAGCGCTTCGTCGCCGAGACCTTCTCCACCGACCATGCCGACACCCCCCAGGGCACCCAACCCTGGCGCTACCGCCTCGACACCGATATCGTCTTCGCCGGCGGCGCGGGCGACTCGCCCAACACGACGTCGACACTCTACCTGACCGAGCGCATCGGCGGCACCACCCTCTACGCCGGCACCGCCGAGTTCGGGGGCGTCGAGTTCGAAGTGACGCCGGAGATGCTGGAGTCGATATTTGCCTTCACCTACGCCGCCAAAAACGACCCGGGCGTGCCGACCCCACCGGAGGCCGATGCCGCCAAGGAGAAACCGGCGGCAGTCAAACCGGAGGCCGGCCAACCGGCAGCCGCGCCGCCTGCGAACCCGAAGCCTTGACGGCAGCGACGGTCATGGACCGCCGCTCCTGCCCAGATGACCTCCCGTCCCTCTGTCTTCAAGTCCGTGCTGCATTTTTGCGGCTCGTGCTGCCTGACCGTGGGCTGCTGGGCGCTCTGGCTCGTGCTCACGGCCTCGCTTTGCTGCCTGGCCTACGTCGCGCTTGCCCGCGAGCTGCCCGTCCCCGGCTTCGTCCTGCGTCGGGTCGAGGCCGAACTCGCGAAGGCCGACCTGGGCATTACCTTCGGCAGCGCGGTCTTCGACCCGACCGGGCGGATCCTCCTGCGCGAGGTCCGGCTCCGCACCGGCCAGTTCGAGGAGCCGCTGGTGACGAGCCGGATCGTGTACGTGCGCCGCAGCATCTGGTCCGTCCTCGCCGGGCGGCCGGTGCCGGATGAAATCCAGCTCGAGGGCGCGGCGCTGCAACTGCCGGCGATGCTTTCCCCGACCGGCACGGTCGAGCCATTGCTGCGCGACCTCACCGTCATGCTCCGCCACGAGGACAACGTCTGGCACGTCGACCAGTTCGCCGGCCGCGTGGGGCAGCTCATGCTCACGGCCGCCGGCGACGTCCGCGTCCCGCCGCGCGCCGCCGGGGCCGCGCCCCTCTCGCCCGCGGAGATCACGCGCCGATTCCTCCAGACCAGCCGCCGGGTTGCGCTGGAAATCCACCGGTTCGACGCCTTCGAGCAACCCACGCTGGACGTCCGGCTCGAGCTCCTCGCCGGCGTGGGCAACACCGCGACGGTCGTCTTCACCGCCGCGGGCGCGGACCAGCCCTGGGGCCAGCCGCTTGTGCTCGGCCACCTGGCGGCGGTGACCACGGTTCGCCTCGAGGGCCAGGCGGCCCGGCCGCTGCGGGTCCACGCGGCCGTCGCGCACGCGGCTTACCGCGGGCTCGTCGACGCCGGCCAAGTCCGCGCCATCCTGACGGCGCGGCTGGAACCGGCGGCCGGGCTCGTGCAACCGCTCGAGGCGCTGGTCGCGGTCGGACAAGTGACCGCGCAGGGCGAAACCGCGCTAGGTCCCGTCGTGCGCACCCAGCTGGCCGGCTGGCCGCAGGTCGGCGGCTCGGTCGAGACCCAGCTGCGGGGAGAATTCGTCGCCGCGGAGGTCGAGGCCGAACTCGCCCGCAAAACCGCGCGGATCCGGGGCGAAGGCCGCGTGGCCCCGGAGCTCATCCGCGCCGTGCTCGCGGAGCATACGCCCCGGGCCGCGCCCTATTTCGTCTTCGGCGACCCCGTGAGTTTCACCGCCGAGGCGGAGGTCGGCCCCGGCTGGCATTTTGACCGGCTGGCGGGCGTCGTGGACGCCGGCCGGCTTGATTCGCACGGCGTCAAGATCACGGCGGCGCGCGGCAAGATCGACATCGTCGGCACGTCGTTCCTCACGCACGACGCCCGCGTGGAGCTCGCCGACAACTTCGCCACCGGCTCCTATTGGATGGATTTCAAGACGACCGATTACCGGATGCTGCTCACCGGCCGCCTCCGTCCGCTGGAGATCGAAGGCTGGTTCAAGACCGACTGGTGGCACAACTTCTGGTCGCGGAATTTCGCTTTCTCCGGCGGCCCGGCCGAGGCGGATGTCGAGGTGAGCGGACGCTGGAAGGACCACCTGCGCACCCTGTATTTTGGCCGCGCCGATGCCCGGCAGGCGCGCGTCCTGGGCGGCGAGTTCGAGGCGGTCCATACGCGGATCTTCGTCCGCCCGCAGCTGGTCGACGCGCTCGAGGTCATCGGCACGCGCGACGGCGGGCGCCAGCGGCTCGCGGGCAACTTCCGGCGCTACGCCGATCCGTTCGAGCATCGGGCGGAGCGCGTCGACTTCGCGTTCGATGCCAACCTGAACCGCGACACCTACCGGGCAATGTCCGGCGGCAAGGTCGACGCGCTGCTCGACAGCCTGAAATTCACCACGCCGCCGCAACTGCACGTCGCCGGCGCGCTGCTCGGCTCATGGCCGGGGCCAGTCCCCGATTATGCCTTTCATGGCGCCGCGTCGGGGGGCGTCGAGTATTATGGATTCCCGCTCGATGCGGTGGAGGTGGCCGGGGCCGTCAAGGGCAACGATGTGCGCCTCGACCGGATTACCTTCGCGGCGGCCGGCGGCACCGGCGGTGGTAAGGCGACCCTCAGCGGGCCGACGACGGCGCGGCGCCTCGGGTTCGACCTGTCGGTCAACGGCGCCGGGCTGGCCGCGAGCATCCGGAGCGTCGAGCAATACACCGCGCGGCGCACCGGGCAGAAGGCCGCCTCGATGACCGAAAGCAAATTCATGCAGCGCGCCGCCAGCGGCAAGCTCGACGTCGCCCTGTCGGCGGACGGCGTGCCGGGTGACCTGGCCAGCTTCAGGGGCTCCGGGAACGCCTCGCTCAAGGGCGCGGAGCTGGGCGAGATCCACCTGTTTGGCCTGTTGTCGCAGGTGTTGAGCGGACTCTCGTTGAACTTTTCCTCGCTGAAACTCGATACGGCGACAACCAGCTTCAAGATCGACCAGGGCAAGTTGCACTTCCCGGACCTCAAGGTCACCGGTTCCGGTGCGGTGATCGACGCCCGCGGCGACTACACCTTTGCGACTAATGGCCTCGATTTCACCGCGCGGCTCAAGCCGTTCCTGGAAAGCAGCAACCCGTTGAAGGTCGCCGTCGGCATCGTCGTCAGCCCATTCGTGAGCATCCTCGAACTGAAGCTGACGGGCCCGGTGAGCAAACCGAACTGGTCCCTCGTCGTCGGCCCCTCGTCTGAACCGCCCCCGGACAAGGCCGGGACGCCGCCGGCCCCGCCAGCCGCGCCGCCCAAGGCATGATGTAGCGGCAGTCCATGACCGTCGCCCGAAGCAACGGCGCTCATGGAACTCCGCGGCCGCTCGACCGCGGCGCCACGGCGCCCAATCGGCACGGGGATTTCTCCTTAAAACGCGTTGCTATGGCTGTAGCGCCGCCGTACCAAGATTCCGGCCGTAATTCATGTCGCCCGCCTCCCAGATTCGCCTCCGCCTTCTGCATTATGGCTGCCTGGCGCCGTTCGGCGTCCTGACGGTTTATGCCTTGGCGGTCCTGGGAGGCTGGCTGACGGGCAACCTGGCCCTGGCGCAACCCCGAACCTACGATCCCGCCTTCCCCGCGAACGCCTGCGCCGGCCTGGCGCTGCTGGGCCTCGCCCCGTTCGCCCTGACCCTCGGCTGGAAACGCACCGGCGTCGGCCTGGCGCTCGTCGCCACGATCATCGCCTGGGCGACGCTCATCCAGGATCCGTTCGGGTTGGACCTTCACCTCGACAACCTGTTGGTCAATCACGAGGCCCTCACCTCCGGCTCGCATGTGGGACGGATGCCAGCCGCGGTGTCTTCCCTGCTCACGCTCGCCGGCCTGCTTTTCGTTTGGATGGGGCTGCGGCCGAAAGACCGGCGCCGCCCCATTCTCGTGGCCTTGCTCGGTTCGTTGAGCGGCGCCTATGGCCTCACCGCCCTGCTCGGCTATCGCATCGGCCTGAACTCGGTCGACGCGTGGCTCACCTATGCGCGCCTCGGCCCGCACGCCGCGGTGATGCTCCTGCTTTTCGGCTGTGCCCTCATCCTGCTCGCGGCGCTCGATACCCAGGACGATTCCGACTCCGGTCCGCGGTGGCTCTGGCTGCCCATCGTGGTGACCTGCTCGGCCGTCACGGTCGCCTTCTGGGTCGCCCTCCGACAGCGCGAGCTCAACTACACCAACGGAACCACCCAGCTCACCATCAACAATATTGCCGCCCTGTTCAGCGGGGAGCTCGAGTCGCACATCGAGAGCCTGAACCGCATGGCGCGCCACTGGAGCAAGGCCGACGGACCGACCCAGGCCGAATGGGAAGCCGACGCCGCTGATTACATGCAGGCGTTTGAGGGCTACAGCTCGATCCAGTGGGTCGACGACAACCTGCACACCCGGTGGTTCTGGCCGCACCAGGGCAACGAGGACATTCCGCACTACGACCACGCCGAGAATCCCCTCCGCCGCGCCGCCATCGCAGCCGTACGTTCGACCCACGACAGCGCGATCGCGGCGCCGCTCGACTCGCCGCTGACGCCGCCGTCGTTCGCCGTATATTCGCCCGTGACCCGCAATGGCAGCCCGGATGGCTTCATCGTCGGCGAGTTCTACTACGACAAGTTCTTCGACACCATCGACCGCCGGCTGAACATTTCCCGCCGCTACCAGTTCCGGGTCAGCGTGGCCCGGCCGCTCGCCCCCGCCGCCGGCGCCCTCCAGGTGTTCGAATCGATGGCGCCGGAGGAAAAGGTCGACGAGCGGCTCCGCCAGTCCGCCGTCTACAACCTCTTCACCCAGCGGATCACCATCGCGCTCGCCCCGCGGCCCGAGTTCCAGGCCTCCAACCGCCAGTACCTGCCCGGGCTCGCGCTCATCTCCGGGCTCGGCGTCAGCGCGCTGCTTGGCCTGGTGGTGAACCTCGCCCAATCGGCGGTCTCGCGCCAGCGCCGGGCCGAGCGCACCAGCGCCCAACTGCGCGCCGAGAACGAGGAACGCCGCCGCGTCGAGGCCCGGCTCAAGACGACCGACGAACGCCTCAACCTCGCGCTCGATTCCACCCAGGTCGGCGTCTACGAGTGGCACGTCGAGTCCGACCAGGTCTTCTGCACCCCGAGTGTCTGGAAGATCATCGGGTACGATCCCGCGGCCATGCCCGCCACCGGCAAGGGCTGGCTCGAGCTGCTGCACGCGGACGACCAGCCGGCGGTCCGCGCCGTCGTCGAGGCGCACTTCCGCGGCGAAACCCCGTTCATCGAGATCGAGCACTGCGTCCTCCACGGATCCGGCGAATGGATCTGGATCGCGCTCCGCGCCAAATGCACCACGTTCAGCGCGACGCATCAGCCCGTCCGCGTCCTCGGCACGATCCAGAACATCAATGCGCGGAAACGCGCGGACGAGGCCCTTCGCGCCAGCCAGGCCGCCACCCGCAAGCTGTCGCTCGTCGCGAGCAAGACCGAGAACAGCGTCATCATCACCGACGACCGCGGCCAGATCGAGTGGGTCAACGAGAGCTACTGCCGCCTCACCGGCCGCCGGCCCGCCGAGGTCGCCCACCAGCCCCTCACGGC
Organism: Lacunisphaera sp.; assembly: GCA_035496355.1. Taxonomy (GTDB): domain Bacteria; phylum Verrucomicrobiota; class Verrucomicrobiia; order Opitutales; family Opitutaceae; genus Lacunisphaera. Next base: position 12,128 of record DATJES010000004.1, read on the forward strand.
GCTGCTCGCGAATCCGGATGGTGACGCCGGCGCGGTCGACCGCATCCAGGCGGCGATCGACCGGCGCGAACCGGTCATGATCGACGTCGTGCAGCTGGCGTCCGAGGACCGCCGCTTCTACGTGCGCCTGGACGTGCAGCCCGTCCTGAGCGACGAGGGGGTCGTCGAGAACTTCATCGCGATGGAGACCGACATCACCGCGCGCGTCGAGACCGAGCAGTCGTTGCGCCAGGCCAAGGCCGACGCCGACGCCGCCTCGCGCGCGAAGTCGGAATTCCTCGCGTCGATGTCGCACGAGATCCGCACGCCGATGAACGGCGTCATCGGCATGACCAGCCTCATGCTCGAGACCGAACTGACGGCCGAGCAGCGCGACTACATCAACACCATCCGCACCAGCGGCGACGCCCTGCTCTCCATCATCAACGAGATCCTCGACTTCTCCAAGATCGAGTCGGGCAAGATGGAGATCGAGTACCAGCCGTTCGAGCTCAGCCAGTGCCTCGAGGAGGCGATCGACATCTTCGCCCAGCAGGCGGCGGTCAAGGGCATCGAACTGGCCTACCACCTCGACCCGGAGGTGCCGGCCTGCGTGCTGGGCGACATCACCCGGCTGCGCCAGATCATCGTCAACCTCGTCAACAACGCGGTCAAATTCACCCCGCGTGGCTTTGTCACGATCGAGGTCGGCGTTGCCGAACGCCACCGGCCCACCGAGGGCGGCGACGAGCGGGTGACGCTCGAGTTCTACGTGACCGACACGGGCATCGGGATTCCGCCGGAGCGGCAGAACCTGCTGTTCAAGCCGTTCAGCCAGGTGGACTCGTCGACCACCCGGAAATACGGCGGCACCGGGCTCGGCCTCGCGATCTGCGCCCGCCTGTGCCAGCTCATGGGCGGCAGCATCGACGTGCAGAGCACGCCGGACCGGGGCTCGCGGTTCCATTTCCGCATCCAGGCCGACGTCGTCGACCTGGCGGCCGGCGGCGCGCCGCCGCTGTTCGCGCCCATTCCCGGGCAGGACGTGCTCGCCGTGGATGATCATTACGTCAACCGCGCCATGCTGCGCGACTGCCTCACGACCTGGAAACTCCGGCCGCTGCTCGCCGCCGATGCCGCCGAGGCCCTCCGCGTCGCCGGGTCGGCGCAACTCTCCGCCGCCATCGTCGATCACCAGCTGGGCGATGCCCCGGGGCTGGAACTGGTCACGCGCTTGCGCGCGAGGTTTCCCGAGCTGCCGATCGTGCTCTACACCGCCGCCGACGAGGGCGCCCGCCGCCCGGACTCGACCGACACGCTCATCTTCCGCCTCCCGAAGCCGATCAAGCCCTACCTGCTGCACGACACGCTCCGGCACGTGATCCACGGCACGCACGCCAGCATGTCGACGCCGCCCATGACGACCGGCGTGGCCGTGCGGTTGGCCGAGACCATCCCGCTCGAGATCCTGCTCGTGGAGGACAACCTGGTGAACCAGAAGGTCGCCTTGCGCTACCTGGACCGCATGGGCTACACCGCCGATGCCGTGGTCAACGGGGTCGAGGCCGTGCGCGCCGTGGCCGAGCGAACCTACAAACTCGTGTTCATGGACATGCAGATGCCCGAGATGGACGGCCTCGAGGCCACGAAGGCGATCCGCACCAGGATCCCGCCCGCGGCGCAGCCCGTCATCGTCGCTCTCACCGCCAACGCCATGCAGGGCGACCGCGAGCGCTGCCTCGCGGCCGGCATGAACGATTACATCACGAAGCCGGTCAAGATCGAGGACATCCAAAGCATCATCACGCGCTACTTCGGCCCGAAGTCCGGCGCGTAAGGGGTCGCGCGACTTCTGGAGGCGGGACGCCCTCGTCCCGCGGGTTGCCCCGCGCGCTTGGTCTACGCGGGGTGAGGGCACCCCGCCTCCAAAGCCAGGCCAGCATCCCCATTGCTGGCGGGACGCCCTCGTCCCGCGGGTTGCCCCGCGCGTTTTCGACCGCCGCCTACAACAAGGCCTTGAGCTCCTCGATCTCCGGCCGCCGCGCCGGGTCCTCCACGAGGTTCTTCATCTCCAGCGGATCGTTCGCGAGATCGAAGAAGAGCCACGGGCTGCCATCGGCATTGAGCACGAGCTTGTGCCGGGGCGAACGGAAGCCCCGCCAGGCGCGGTCGCACTGCAACGGAATGCTCGCCACCGTGGGCATCGAGATCGCCGCGCTGTCGCGCCGGCAATGCCATTCGCGCCCCTCGGCCCAGGCCACCGCCATATGCGGCAGGTCCACCAGGCTCACGGGACTTGGATCCTTGTTTGGCGTTTGGCCTTTGGCGTTTTGAGATTTGCCCCCGGGGAACCGCACCAGCATCGGCACTCGCACCGATTCCTCATGCGGCCAGGCCTTCCGAAACAGTCCGTGCGCTCCGTGCATGTCGCCATGCACCGAGGTGAACACCACGATGGTGTCGGCCAGGTCGATTTCGGACAGCAGGCTGCCGATTGCGCGGTCCGTCGCCTCGATGTGCGCATAGTAGCCCGCGAGTTCCTCGCGCGCGATTTTTTCGGCCGGTGACCCGAGCGGGATATTGGCGCGCAACTTGATTGCCGCGGGCTTGCGCTCGGCGACGTGCGCTGCCGGGGCGTGATAAGGCGGATGCGGCGCCTCGAGGCTCACCAGGCAGAACCACGGCGGGCCGTCCGTCAGCTCCCGGGATGTCTCCTCGCGGCACCAGGCCGCGGCGCGCTGGCCGAGCACGTCGGCCTGGTAGCCCTTGAACTGTCGTGGCGCGGGCAGCCGGGTGCCGTGCAGCCAGGGATCGTTCAGCAGGAAGCCGCTCTCGAATCCCTCCCAAAGATCGAAACCGCCGCGGCGCTCCGGCGGCACGATGGTCCGCGCGTGCTCCTCGCCGACAAACGGCGCCAATCGGTCGCGCTCGGCCAGGTGCCATTTGCCGAAGAAGCCCGTGACATAGCCGCGGTCGTGCAGGGCGTGCGCAACCGTGCGCCCCAATTGTTGCGGCAGTCCATGACCGTCGCCCTTCTCCGCCTGTAGCGGCGGTCTGTGACCGTCGCCCCTCGGACCTTCCGCTTCCCGCACGTAGATCGGCAGCGGGTCCCAGTAATCGTTCACCCCGTTTTCCGGACACAACCGACCTGTCAGCAGCGCCGCTCGCGCCTGCGGTCCGAGCGGATGCGGCGTCACTGCCTGCGTGTAATCCACGGCCTCGCTGGCCAGGCCGTCGAGCCAGGGCGTCCGCGCATTCGGGTCGCCGGCATAGCCCGTCGCCATCGCCCGCCATTGCGTCGTAAGAATCCAGAGGATGTTCGGTCGTGGCATCGGGTCAGGCCCTCGCACTCCCACCGCATACCATCTCCATCGCGCCGCAGCCTTGGAGCGAAGGCGGATGCGTCGTCACAATCCAGAGGATGTTCGGTCGACCGGCCATGAGTCCTTTCAGCCACAAAAACGCACGGAGCGGCACAAAAATCGAACCGGGAAGCGCGACCAGCGATCCCGCAGCCCCGTCATTAGCGGTTTGAACAGTTCGTATCCTTCCGCCATTCGTCCTCGTCATGTCCATGCGCTCCACACCCCAATCGCTGCGCCCGGCCGTCGTCGCCGCTTTCCTCGCGGTGACCGCCTCCGCGGCAACCGGCATTCACCCCTACCCACCCGGCCAGGTCGAGCGTCTCGATCCGGCCCTCGACCGGCTCCTCGCGCCCGGCACCGCGCTCGAGCAGCTCGCCGACGGTTTCAGCTGGGCCGAGGGCCCGGTGTGGCTCGACGGCGCCGTGCTGTTCTCGGACGTGCCGCGCAATACGGTGTATCAATGGAAACCCGGTTCTTATGGCGCCGGGGTGTTCCTTCATCCCAGCGGTTCGTTCTCGCAGGACCCGGGGGTGAGCACGGAGGGCAGCAATGGTCTCGCCCACGATGCCCAGGGCCGTCTGCTCCTCTGCCAGCACGGCGCACGGCGCATCGCGCGGTACGAGTCGGGACAGTTCGTGTCCGTCGCCGAACGCTACGAGGGCAAGCGCTTCAACTCCCCCAACGACCTGGCGGTCCGACCCAACGGTGACATCTACTTCACCGATCCGCCGTACGGGCTCCTGGGCGGGGACAAATCGCCGCAAAAGGAACAACCCGGCCATGGCATCTACCGCGTGTCGCCCGACGGCAAAGTGACGCTGCTCTCCGACGCCATTCGCTTCTGCAACGGCATCGGCTTCTCCCCCGACGGCAAGGTCGTGTACATCGGCTCGACCGACCCCGCCGCGCCGAAACTCTATGCGTTCGACGTGCAGGCCGACGGCACCTTCGCCCATCTCCGCGTGTTCTTCGATCCTGCCGCCCTGATCAAGGCCGGCGACAAAGGCGGCTGCGACGGCCTGAAAGTCGACCGCGAAGGCAACGTCTGGGCCAGCGGGCCCGGCGGCCTGCTGATCGTGTCCCCGTCGGGGCGGCTGCTCGGCCGCATCAAGACGCACACCGGCACGGCCAACTGCGCCTGGGGCGACGATGGCGGCACGCTCTACATCACCGCGCAGCAATACCTCCTCCGCATCCGCACCCTGACGAAGGGCGACGGCTGGTAACGCGCCGTCCTCCCTCAACCTGTAGGGCCGCTTGCGGCGTGCCTCGTGTGAGCCAACGGCTGCACCAAGGTGCAGCCCTACGCCGTTGGTAAACGCGTACGGCTGCCTCAATCCGTAGGGCTGGACCTTGGTCCAGCCGCGCGCCCGAATGAATCTGGCGCTGTGTCCTCTTTCGAGGGTGCACCGAGGCGCAATCCTAGACCGAAAGCCCGCCATCGGTTCGATCATTAGTGAATTGAACCGGACAATTTGCCCGGCCACCTTTCCGCCATGCGCATCCGAGTCATCGCTACCGGCGGGACCATCGACAAAGTCTACTTCGACGCCGCGAGCACCTACGAGGTCGGCGAGCCCCAGGTCGGGCCCGTGTTTCGCGAGTCCAACGTCACCTTCGACTTCGTTGTCGAGTCCGTCATGCAAAAGGACAGCCTGGCGATGACCGACGCCGACCGCGATCTGGTGCGGAAACGCGTCGAGGCCTCCCCCGAGAAGCATGTTCTCATTACCCACGGCACCGACACGATGACGGCCACCGCCGAGAAACTCGGCGGTTTGACCGACAAGGTGATTGTATTCACCGGCGCGATGCAGCCGGCGCGTTTCCGCAACAGCGACGCGGTCTTCAACCTCGGTTGCGCCGTCGGCGCGCTCCAGGCGCTCCCGCCCGGCGTCTACATCGCGATGAATGGCGTAGTCTCGCCGGCCCACGCCGTGAAGAAGAACCGCGCCGCCAGCCGCTTCGAGCCGAAGGCCTGAGTCGGGCCTGTAGCGGCGGTCTATGACCGTCGGCCGGTAGCTCCGGCTTTACTTGTGTCGCCGTTGTCCGCCGTCCCCCGCCGGCCGCACTCCTTGGAGGCGGGGTGCCCTCACCCCGCGGACAGTTGATCGTCATTCCCCAGCCCACCGATCCCACGTATGCGCGCCGGCATTCGTTGCCGGCTCGCACGGCCAAGAAATGCGCAGCAATTGGACTTTGAGCAGCGAAACCCGCGACTAGTATCGCCTGCAACCGGCCGGCGATCCAAGGCCTCGCGGCCTTGGTGCGGATCGCGGGCCGATTATCGCAGCCGCCAACTCATCCCCGCTGAATACCCAGGATTACATCCAATTCGCCCGCGAGAACCCGGTGTGCAGCCTCGCCACCGTCGAAGGCAACCAGCCGCACGTCCGCACGGTCTTGATGTGGTTTGCCGACAATACCGGGTTCTACTTCGTCCTGTTATCGCCGAAAAAAGTCAGCGCCCAGCTCAAGGCCAACCCGCGGGCGGAAGTCTGCTTCTGCAGCCATCCCACGGACCTCGTGCAGACCCGGCAGATGCGCGTCATGGGCCGGATGGAACTGGTGACGTCGCCGGAGCTCCTGGCGCGGGCACGTCAAGACCGGGCCTTCCTCTCGCAGCTCGCCGGCCGGCCGATCGATGACTTGGTCGAGGTTTTTCGCCTGACGGACTGCGACGCCCATTTCTGGGCGATGCGCGACATCCTCCACGAGCCGACACTCGAGCACGTGGCGATCTGACGGTTGACGCCAGCGCCATCAGTAGCGGCGGTCCAAGGGGAGTCGCGCCACCGCACCAACACCCGCTGAACTCGTTTTCCTACAGAAATCGTTGCCGCCGCCTCTCAGGGATTAAAGCAACCTGACCCATTTTTGGGGCGCCGCTTCACGGATATCTGAAAACTGGAGGGTGGCGCCTGGCGCGCGATTGGACGACACGCCCATGTGGTTTCGCGGAAAGGTGGCGACAACGCGCCCGCGCTGAAAGGCTGAGCAAGGACCGCCCGGCTCACTTAACCGGGTCAAGATCGAGCCGCAGGACGACGGGTCGGTGGTCGCTGGCGTCCGCGACGCCGGGGGCATCCCAGATTCTTCCCCGGCCGCCGGACACGGCCGGAAGGAGCGCGGGCGAGACGAGAAAGAAGTCGATCCGGCTGTAGATGTCCTCGCGGCGGTAATAGTGCGTCCAGCTCTCGCCGTGGGAGTCTGCCGCCGGCAGAAGTTCGCCGAGCGCCGTTTCGCCGCGCTTGAGCAGTGTTCGAACCGACTTGCTGCCACGGGTGTCGTTCCAGTCGCCGCAGACGATGAACCGGTCTCGGGCCGGCTGTGGGTAGCGCGCGAGCACCAGGTCGCGCACCGCCTCGGCCTCGAGCCGCCGCTGTTCCGCGCTCTCGGGATCGTCGGGTCGCTCCGTATACTTGCTTTTCAGGTGGACGACGAAGAGCGAGAAATCACCGCGTCTCGTGGCGAAGACCACCTCGAGCACGCCGCGCTTCACCCGGTCAGGCTGGCCGAAATACGTCGTGGGCACCTCAGCGTGGCGGCGGACTTCCTTGAACGGCAGCTTCGACAGAACGGCGACATGCCGGTCGGCGTCGGCGGCCTCGAGCACGACCGTGTGCGCAAAATCCTGGCCGGCCAGCTTCAACTCCCGCTGGAAGTCGTCGAGGAACGGCTGCGCGCCCATCTCCTCCACGGCGAGGATATCGGGCGCGATTCCGGCGACGACCCGGGTCAGCGCCGCCCGCTCCTTCTCGGGCTTCGGGTAGCCCGGACGATAGATGCCGTCGACCATCCGGTTGGCCAAAGTGTAGTTCTCGACGTTGTACGTCGCGATCGTGAGGTCCGCCCATAGCCGCGAAGTTAGCAGCAGCTGAGCTGCCACCAGTGTGCTGAGGCGCAAAACTGCTGGAATTTTCACAGACACGGCGGACAAATCACAAAGTTCCAAATGCCAAACTCCAAACAAAATCCAAAATCGAATCTCGGGTGCCTGAACTTTCTCCCCAACACCACGCCGCCTTTTGGCCGGAGCCCGGCACTTTTCAGAGACGCAGGGACGGGAAATTTGGATTCCTTCCGTGTCTTGGGCGTTTGGACATTGGCGTTTTGAGAATTCGCCGCTTTAGCGGGCCAGTGCCCGCTCGCGCTCGACGAGCGTCGGGTGCGAGTAGTAGACGGCGCTGTACAGCGGGTGCGGCGTGAGGTTGGACAGGTTCTTCTGCGAGAGCTTGCGCAGGGCGCCGATCATCGGGCCGGGCGAGCCGATGGCGTCCCGGGCGAAGGCGTCGGCCTCATACTCGTGCCGGCGCGAGATCCAGTTGCCCACCGGCGCAAACCAGAAGGTCACGAGTCCGCCCAACAGCGCGAAGAGGAGGAAGGTCGGCGCCAGCGCGCCCGCGGGCAGGCCGAAGGCGCCGTTGAACCACGGCGCGTTGGCCAGCCAGGCGACGGCCGCGAACGCGGCGAACTGGAGCGCGGCGGTCGTCGCGAGGAATTTCGGGATGTGCCCGCGCTTGTAGTGGCCGATCTCGTGCGCGAGCACGGCCTCGAGCTCCTCCTGGCCGAGCTGCGCCATGAGCGTGTCGAAGAGGACGATCCGGCGGAAACGGCCGAAGCCGGTGAAAAATGCGTTCGAATGACCCGACCGCTTGCTCCCGTCCATCACCTCGATGGTGCGGGCGCGGAAGCCGGTGCGTTCCGAGAGGGCGAGCAACCGCTGGCGCTGGTCGCCCTCGGGCAGCGGCGCGAGCTTGTTGAACAACGGCAGGATCAGCTTCGGGTAGAGGACGATCATCAGGAGCTGGAAGCCAAACAGGAGCGCGAAGCCCCACACCCACCAGGCGGCGCCGGCCAGCCGCACGAGCGCGAGCAGCGCCCACGCCAGGGGAAACCCGATCGCGAGCCCGAGCGCGGCGGACTTCAGCTGGTCGCTCACCCACAGCCCGAGCGTGCATTTGTTGAAGCCGAACCGCGCCTCGAGGCGGAACTGCGACCACCACGCCAAGGGCAGCCCGGGCAAGCCGAGCAACAGCATGGTGCCGACGAGAAACAGCGCACCGCTCCACGCCGCTCCGGGCGCCAGCGCGTCGAACCGGCGCCACAGCCACGGCAGCACGCCGCTGAACAGCACGACCAGCAGGACCGCCACGTCGTACCCGGACTCGACCGAGGCCAGCCGGCTTTTCGCAAGCGTGTATTCGACCGACTTGGCGTAAGTCGCCTCGTCCATAACCTCGGCCACCGCCGGCGGCCGCTGGGCGGCATGGCGTCGCGCCTCGGCGCGGTTCACGGTCTCGAGCGCGAGTTGGGCGGCCAGGCGCAGCAAAACCAGCAGGACAACGGTCAGGGGTAACCAATCCATGGGGCAGAACAGAGACGACTTTCCCCGCACCGGCCAGCTTTTAGGAGCGCGGGCGGCGGGTGGAGCGCCCTGACCCCAAGGCGCTTCCGATCCGGGTGACGAAAAACGCGCTGAGGCCAGCGCGTTCCACCCTCCCGCGCCGAAACAGGATTGAATTCAACCCCAGCCGACTCATCCTCGGGGTCGTGGACCAGGACAAGAACGCCAAGCTCAGTTTTGAAGGCGCCCTCACCCGGCTGGAAGCCATCGTCGACTCGATGGAACAGGGCGAGGTGCCACTGGCCGAACTGTTGGCCAAGTATGAGGAAGGCAGCAAGTTGCTCAAGGTCTGCGAGAGCCGCCTGAAGGACGCCGAGCTCAAGATCGAGAAGCTCAAGAAGCAGAAGGACGGCGGCGCCGCCTTCGAGCCGTTCGAGGCCACCCGCGCGGAATAACCGCCGGCGGCCGTCTTTCTCTCCTTTGATGAGTACATCATCCCCCGTTCCCCGTCTGCTCGACCGCATCACCGGCCCGGCGGACGTCAAAGCCCTCGACGCCGCCCAGCTGCCGCAACTTGCCCAGGAGATCCGCGACGAACTGATCGCGGTCACGGCGCGCAACGGCGGCCACATCGGTCCGAATCTCGGGGTCGTCGAACTGACGATCGCGCTGCACCGCGTGTTCGACTCGCCGGCGGACCAGCTGGTGTTCGACGTCGCACACCAGGGCTACGTGCACAAGCTGCTCACCGGGCGGAAGGGCGAATTTTTCCAGAAGCTGCGCAAGACCGGCGGCGCCTCCGGTTTCCTGTTCCGGCCTGAGAGCGAGCATGACGCCTTCGGCGCGGGCCACGCCGGCACCGCGCTCTCCGCCGCGCTGGGCATGGCGACGGCGCGCGACCTGCGCGGCTCGTCCGAACACGTCGTCGCGGTCTGCGGCGATGCGGCTTTCACCTGCGGGATCACGCTCGAGGCGCTCAACAATGTCGTCAGCTCGACGAAGCGGCTGATCGTCATCCTCAACGACAACGAGTGGTCGATCGCCAAGAATGTCGGCGCTATCGCGGGCTACCTGAACAAGCTCAGCACGAGCCCGACCTACAACAAGCTGCACCACGACGTGGAGGCGTTCTTCAAGAGCTTCCCGACCGGCGTCGAGATGAACAAGGTCTACCACCGCTGGAAGCGCGAGACGAAGGACTTCTTCGTCGGCTCGTCGATCTTCGAGAAGTTCGGGCTGCGTTACCTCGGCCCGGTCGACGGCCACAACCTCGACCTGCTGGTCAAGAACCTGGAGTTCGCCAAGCACTGCGACGTGCCGGTGCTCATCCATGTCCTGACGAAGAAAGGCAAGGGCCTCGGCGCCGCGATCGAGCATCCCGAGAAATTCCACGGCGCGAGCCCCTACGACCCGGTGAGCGGCGAGAGTGCGAAGGCCGTCCCGGGCACGCCGCCGAATTACCAGGATGTCTTCGGCGGCGCGCTGGCCCGGTTCGCCCGCGAGGACAAGAACGTGCTGGGCATCACCGGCGCCATGCCGAGCGGCACGGGATTGTCCGTTCTGGCGAACGAGGTGCCGGGTCAGTTCTTCGACGTCGGCATCGCCGAGGAACACGCGGTGTTGTTCGCCGCCGGTCTCGCGACCAAGGGCTTCCGGCCGGTCTGCGCGATCTATTCAACCTTCCTGCAGCGCGCCTACGACCAGGTGATCCACGATGTCTGCCTGCAGAACCTGCCGGTCACCTTCTGCCTGGATCGCGCGGGGCTGTCGCCGAACGACGGCCCGACGCACCACGGCCTCTTTGACCTCTCCTATCTGCGCTGCGTGCCGAACGCCACCGTGATGCAGCCGAAGGACGAGGATGAGCTGGTCGACATGCTGCACACCTCGTTGCACCTGCCCGGGCCGGGCTTCATCCGTTATCCCCGCGGCGCGGGCCTCGGCACGGCGATCAAGGCCGAGCCGGCCCGGATTCCCGTCGGCCAGGCGCAGGTGTTGCGCGAGGGTTCGAACATCGTCATCTGGGCGCTTGGGCCGATGGTGCAGGATGCGTTGAAGCTGGCCGACCGGCTCGACCGCGAGGCCGGGCTCTCCGTCGGCGTCGTCAATGCCCGGTTCGTCAAGCCGCTCGACCGCACGCTGCTGCTGAGCCAGGCCGCGGTGGTGCCGCTCATTGTCACGATGGAGGACAACGTGCTCGCCGGCGGCTTCGGCAGCGCGGTCATCGAGGCGCTGCAGGAGGGCGAATGCCATGCCGCCGTCGAGCGCATCGGCTGGCCCGACGTGTTTGTCGAGCACGGCAGCAACGTCGAGGTCCTGCGCGCCGCCCATGGCCTGGCGCCGGACGACATCCAGAATCGCGTCCTCGCCCGCTGGCGCCGGCTGGGCGAGTCGCGCCTCGCGACGCGGGCTTGATTTGGCCCCGGGGTTTGTTTTAGTGCCGTCCAGTTTTTTGCGGGCGTAGTATACCGGCTATTATGTGTGCTTCCCAAGCATGAGAAGCGGGTTCGACTCCCGCCGCCCGCACCAGCCTTCGCCGCGCGCAGCGAGAAGCGAAGGCTGTTCTCAGGAGCCTCGGCGCAGGAGGGCCCCACGTCTCCCATTGAACGCCGAGTGGCTTCAGCTGGCATTTGGAGGGTTGATCTCCTGACCAACCGCGGCCGGCCAAGAGGCCGGCCCTCCACGGGCTTTCGCCGACGCCGCCTCAGGAATAATCCCGCCGTCCCTCGAGGGCGCTCTTGAGGGTGACTGCGTCGGCGTAGAGTACGCCGCTGCCGCTGGGCAGGCCAAAGCCGATGCGCGAGACCTTCAGGCCGGTTTTCGGCAGGCGCTCGGTGAGATAGTGGCAGGTCGCCTCGCCCTCGACATCGTTCGAGAGCGCCAGGATCAACTCCGTGACTTCGCCTGCGGCAATCCGCTGCAGCAACGTGCCGAGGTTGAGGTCCTCCGGCGCCACGCCGCGGATCGGCGAAAGCTTGCCGTGCAGCACGTGATAGCGCCCGTGGAAGGCGCCGGATCGTTCGATGGCGGCGAGGTCGGTGACGTACTCGACGACGCAAAGCTGGCCGTTCCGGCGGCGTTCGTCGGCGCAGATCGGGCACTGGTCTTCCTCGGCGAGGTTGCCGCAGGTGGTGCAGCGCCGGACGTTCTTCGCTGCGAGTTCGAGCGCCGCCACCAGTTCCGGCAGGCGCGCGGGCTTCTCCACGAGGAGGTGCAAGGCGATGCGCTCGGCCGAGCGGAAGCCGATGCCCGGAAGTTTTTTCAGCTGCTGCTGCAGTGCCTCGAGCGCGGGTGTCACGGCCGGATCAGAACATGCCCGGCATCTGGAAGGCGGAGGAGATCCGCTGCATTTCCGCGTCGTTGCGCTCCTTCGCCTTCTGCGCGGCCTCCTGCACGGCGTGGAGAATCGTCTCCTCCACGAGCTTGGCATCTTCCTTGAGGAATTCCGGGTCAAGCTTGAGGGAAAGAAACTTGCCGGAGCCACTGACCTTGACCTGCACGGCTCCGCCACCGCTGGAGACGTCGATGACCTGGGTGTCGAGCGAGGACTGCAGTTGCTCGATCTGCTTCTGCATTTTCTGGGCTTGTTTGAGGAGTTTGCCTACGCCGGCCATGGGAGGAAGGGGTTGGGAGAACCACTAATGCGGACTAATGGGCGCGAATCACGTATTATTTTGCAGAATCTCGCCGAAGCCCGTCCGGAAGTCGGGATAGTGCGGGCGCCAGCCCAGCTCCCTTCTGATCCGGGCCGCCGAGATGATGCGGTCCGGCATCGGCTGGCCGCCACGGCGCGCGCCCGGTGAGCCGTCGAACGCCGGCGCGGCGCGCCCGAGCCGGTCAGCGAGCCAGGCGACGACCTCGCCGCGCCGAGCCGGGGCGTCGTCGGCGACATGGTAGATCCGGCTGGATAGCGACGCCGGCGCGGCGAAGCAGGCGAGGATCGCGCGGACGATGTCGTCGCGATGTACCAGGTTGAGGTGGTAATCCCCGGATCCCGGCAGCACGTGCGGGCCCGTCCGCAGCTGGTCGAGCAGGTGGTGTCGGCCGGGTCCATAGATGCCCGCCAACCGCAGAATGAAATGCCGCGCGCAAGCCGCAGCCGGCGCCTGTTCAAGGATCATCTCGGATTCGCGGATGATCCGCCCGTTCGGCGTGGCCCCGTCCGCCATGGCCGATTCATCCAGCGCCACTCCCCCGCCCTGCGGGTAAACCGACGTGCTGCTGGTGTAGACGATCGTGCCAATCGGACGATCGCCGCCGGCGGCCCAGGCCAGGATCGACCGCATGCCGTCGACATACGAACGCCGGTAACTCTCCGCGCTCCCGTCGCCGGAGCTGACGCAATTCACGATGAACTCCGGCGCCGCGCGGATTTCATGGTGCCAGGCGGATGACGCGAGGTCGGCCACCGCGACCGACGCGACACCAAGCCCACGGAGCGCCGCGGCGCGATCGGGATTGCGGGTGAGAGCCTCGACGCGCGCACCGGCCGCCAACGCCGCCTGAGCCAGCGCGGATCCGACGTAGCCGCAGCCAAAAATCACGAGGCGCTTTCCCGCGATGGGTACCATTGCGGAAGTATCAAGGTCCAAGGGCCAAGTAACAAGAAGGAGATGGGGTACCGGGGCGCGAATCCGCCCCTTGATACTTGGTCCCTCATGCCTGATACTTCATCCACCGTGCCAACCGTGCTCGTCCTGCTCGCCGACGGTTTCGAGGAGATCGAGGCGTTCGCCCCGATTGACCTCCTGCGGCGCGCCGGGGTCGAGGTGACCGTGGCGTCGTTGAATGAGAACCGACATGCCACCGGCCGCAGCAACGTGGTGGCGCATGCCGACGTGGCGCTTTCGGCGGTCGGAGACCGATTGTTCGACCTGCTTTTTCTGCCGGGCGGCGCCGGAGTGAAACTGCTGCGCGCAGATCCGCGGGTTCGCCAAGCGGTCGATCAACACCATGCGGCTGGTCGCTGGCTAGCTGCAATCTGTGCGGCGCCGACCGTGCTGAACGACTCTGGCCTCCTCTCGGGCCGTAAGTATACCGCCCATTTCTCGGTCGCAAACGAACTGCATGCGATCCGAGCCGATGAAAGAATAGTCACGGATGGGAAGGTCACCACCTCTCGCGGCGCGGGCACGGCAGTGGAATTCGGCCTGCATCTGGTTGCGCTGCTGGTGTCGCCAGCCAAGTCGAGCGAAATAAGCAAAGCCATTTGTTTCTAAGGCTTTGCGAAAAAATCGGCATTGCCAGCACCGGCGGTGATGCTGTTTGATTGCGCCGGCCCGGAACGGGCTGCGCCTTGCGTTTGGCCGAATCCATTACTCGTCGCGCCGCATCCAGAAACGGGAAGCGATGGTGCGAAGCATTGCCTAGAGGTTTCACCCCATGTGCGGGATAGCCGGCATACTTTCCCCAATGCTGCCGGCGGAGTCGCGCCATGAAGCCGTTCGCCGCATGGTGACCCGTCAACGCCACCGCGGACCTGACGACGAGGGCTTTTTCGAGAACGGACCCGTGACGCTCGGCATGTGCCGACTGGCGATCTTCGACCCGGCCCACGGGCATCAGCCGATGGTCAGCCCGGACGGGCGGTTCAGCCTCGTCTTCAATGGCGCGATCTATAACCACCGCGAGCTGCGGGGCGATTTCGAGGAACGGGGCTGGAAATTCCAGACGCATTGCGACACCGAGGTCCTGCTCGCCGCCTACGCCCTCGAGGGCGCGCGTTGCCTTTCGCTCCTGCGCGGCATGTTCGCCTTCGCCGTGTGGGACCGCAACGAGCAGGTGCTCTTTGCCGCCCGCGACGCCTTGGGCATCAAGCCGCTCTACTATGCCCGGCTGCCCGAGGGCGGACTGGCGTTTGCTTCCGAGTTGAATGCACTCCTCGCCAGCGGTCGCATCGCGCGCGAGATCGACCCGGCCTCCGCGGGCGAATTCCTGGCGTGGTTCAGCGTGCCGGCGCCCCGGACCATCTATCGCGGCGTCTCCAATCTCCCGCCCGGCCACAGCCTGACCGTCGATGCCCTGGGATGCGTTCGCACCGGACCTTGGTGGCACTTTCCGGCGCCGCAGGCGGACGGCCGAATCGCGGCCAATTACCACGAGTTCGTTCACGGCCTGAGAGACCAGCTCGACGACACCGTGCGCGCGCACCGGCTGGCCGACGTGCCGGTCGGTGCATTCCTGTCGGGCGGCATGGACTCGACGGCCATCGTCGGCCTTATGACCCGGGCCGGCGCTACGCGGCTCAAGACCTTCTCGCTGATCTTCGGCGAGAGCGGATATTCCGAGCAGTCCAGCGCGCGGCTCGCGGCGCAGACCTTTGGCACGGAGCACCACGAGGAGGTGCTGACCGGCGCCCGCGTCGCGGCCGACCTGCCGCGCATCCTGGCGGGTTTCGACCGGCCGACCGGCGACGGCATCAATACCTACTACGTCAGCCAGCTCGCCAAGCAGGGCGGCGTCACCGTGGCCCTGTCGGGCTTGGGCGGCGACGAGCTGTTTGGCGGTTATCCCTCGTTTCGTGATCTTCCCCGCCTCGATCGCCTGCTGCCCGTGTGGCGGCGCGTGCCGGCGAAGTTGCGCACCGCCGTCGTCGCGCGCCTGCGGGCCACGGCCTCGGTGCGCGCGCGCAAGCTGGCCGATTTCCTCGCGCATGCACGCGATCTCCATGAACTCGCCTCGCTGCAACGCCGCGTGCTGCCGGAAGCGCAGCGACTGGCGCTGCTTGCGCCCGAGGCGCGGGCGCAGGCGGAGCGCCTCGGGCCGAACCACCCGCTGCTGGAGGACTATGCTTTCGAGTTGCTGGGCGCGGACCCGTTCCAGGTCATCAGCGCCTGGGAATTGCGCACCTACATGGCCGACGTCTTGCTGCGGGACAGCGACGCCTTCAGCATGGTCCATTCGCTCGAACTGCGCGTCCCCTTCGTTGATCGAGTCCTGCTGGAATGGCTGTGGCCCCAGCGCAGCTGGTTCAAGTACGACCCCGCGCATCCCAAGCGCGCCCTGGCCGACGCCACCGCCGATCTCGTGCCCGCGGCGATCCGGCACCGCCCCAAGCAGGGGTTCGTCCTGCCGTTCGCGCGCTGGATGCGGGCGGAGTTGAAGCCGTTCCTTGACCAGACTTTCTCGCCGGCGTCGCTCGCCGCCTGCCCCTGGCTCGACGCGACCGAGGCCATCCGCCTCTGGCAGGACTACGCCACCCAACGCGACTCGCGCCACTGGTCGCGGGTCTGGACCCTCGCCGTGCTCGTGGCGTTTGCCAACCGGCCCTCGCCCGCGTGAACTATTTGCTGACATCGCCGGAGCTGTTTCTCCACGAGGGCGGCATCGCCCGCATCATGCGGCTCTACCTACGGGCGCTGGGCGAGAACGCCGGCCCCGGCGGCCGGGTGGATTCCGTCGTGCTGAACGACCGGCCCGGGTCCGAACCGCGCCTGGCACGCTACGCCAACGAACGCCTGGGCGAACACGTGGCCTGCGGCGGGAGCAAGCCGCAGTTCATCCGGGCTGCGCTGCGGCTGGCCCGGCGCGCCGATTGCCTGGTGTGCGCCCATCTTCACCAACTGGTGATTGCCTGGCTCGCCCGCGGGCTCAATCGCCGGCTCAGGTACTGCCTCGTGGCGCACGGCATCGAGGTATGGCGCCCGTATTCGCTGCTGGAACGGCGGGCGCTGCGCGGCGCCGACCGCATCCTCTGCGTCAGCGAGTTCACCCGGCACCAGCTGCTGCGCTTCTGCCCCGGGCTCGCACCCGAGCGCCTCGTGGTCGTGCCCAACACGTTTGACCCGCATTTCGCGCCCGAGTTGAACAACCAGGTGTCCCAAGCCCCCTTCGCGCTGCCTCGCATCCTCTCGGTGGGCCGGCTCTCGTCGGCCGACACCTACAAGGGCTACGACACCCTGGTCGAGGCCATGCCCCTCGTGCGCAAGGTGTACCCGACCGCGCGCCTGCGCCTGGTCGGCAAGGGCGACGACCTCCCGCGCCTCACCGCGCTGGCCGACCGGCTCGGGGTGGCGGGCAGCGTCGATTTCCTCGGTCCACTCAGCGACGAGGCGCTGCGCGCCGAATACGCGGTGTGCGACTTGTTCGCGCTGCCCAGCCGGAAGGAAGGCTTCGGCCTCGTGTACCTAGAGGCGATGACGTACGGCAAACCTTGCATTGGCGCCCGGGCCGGTGGCGTGCCCGAGGTGCTCGACGATGCGGTGGGCCGGCTGGTCGAATATGGCAACATTGCCGACCTGGCCGATGCGATCTGCGAGCTGGTCCGCCACCCGCGCAATTCCGGGGTTGTGCGCGAGCACGCCGCCAAGTTTGCTTTCCCGGTGTTTCAACGCCGGCTCGCCGCCGCCCTTGCCTGAACCATGTCCGCCGACGTCCTTCCTGAGGTGATCATCGAGCCCGGCCGTTCGTCCGCGAACTATTGGCGCGACTTGTGGCGCTTTCGCGAACTGGCGGGCTTCCTCGCGTGGCGGGACATCAAGGTTCGCTACCGCCAGGCGGCGTTGGGCATCGCCTGGGTCGTCATCCAGCCGCTGGTGCAAACGCTCCTCCTGAGTTTCGTCTTCGGCAAACTGGCCAAGATGCCGGACGGCGGCGTGCCCTACGTCCTCCTGGTGCTTTCCGGGCTGCTGCCTTGGCAACTGTTCACGGCGGCCTTCAATGGCGCCGGCAACAGCCTCGTGGGCAACGCCAACCTGATCAGCAAGGTCTACTTCCCGCGCCTGCTCGTGCCGCTTTCGTGCCTCGTCATCGCCCTGGTGGACTTTGGTGTCATGCTCGCGCTCACGCTGCCGCTGACGGTCATCCTCGGCATCGTCCCCGGGTGGCAGCTGCTGCTGCTGCCGCTCTTCGTGGTGCTGACCCTGGTGATCGCCTGCGGCGCGGGGCTCTGGATCACAGCGCTCACCGTGAAGTACCGCGATTTCCGCTTCATCACCCCTTTCATCCTCCAGATCGGCGTCTTTGTGACCCCGGTGGGGTTCCGCACCGATTTCCTGCCCAACTGGCGCGACCTCCTCGCCTTGAATCCCCTCTCCGGCGCGGTCGACGGCGTCCGGTGGTGCCTGCTCGGCGGCCACACCGAGCTCTATGGACCCGGCCTGGTGGTCTCGTGCATCGTCGCCGCGATCCTGCTCAGTTCCGGTCTGTGGTATTTCCGGCGAACGGAACGCCAGTTCGCCGACATCGTCTGACCATGAGCCGACCCATCATCGACGTGTCGGGCCTGAGCAAGCGGTACGTGATCGAGCACGAGTCGAGGCATGACAACCTGCGCGATACGCTCCACCACACCGCCCGCAAGGTCTGGCGCCGGCTCCGCTGGGGCACGGGATTCGACCACGAGGAATTCTGGGCCTTGCGCGACGTCTCGTTCTCCGTCCAACCGGGCGAGGTGCTCGGCATCATTGGCCGGAACGGCGCGGGCAAGTCGACGCTGCTGAAGATTCTTTCGCGGATCACCGAGCCGACGAACGGCCGGGCGGTCATTCGCGGGCGTGTCGCCAGCCTCCTCGAGGTGGGCACGGGATTTCACCCGGAGCTGTCGGGTCGCGACAACATCTTCCTCAACGGCGCCATCCTCGGCATGTCGCGCCAGGAGATTCGGCGCAAATTTGACGAGATCGTGGCCTTCGCCGAGGTCGAACGATTCCTGGACACCCCGGTCAAACGGTACTCCAGCGGCATGTACGTGCGCCTCGCCTTCGCCGTGGCCGCCCACCTTGAGCCGGAAATCCTGATCGTGGACGAAGTGCTCGCCGTGGGCGACGCGCAATTCCAGCAGAAGTGTCTCGGCAAGATGGGGGCCGTCGCCTCGCAGGGTCGTACCGTCCTCTTCGTCAGCCACAACATGGGCGTGGTCGCGAACCTGTGCTCCCGCGTCATCCTGCTGGACCAAGGTTCAGTCGCGGCCGACGGAGCGCCGGGCCATGTGATCGGTACCTACATCCAGTCCGGGGCCCAGCTGTCCGGCCATGCGGTTTGGGCTGACGACCGGCCCGATACCGGTTCCGGGAAACTGCGGCTCCACGCGGCACGCATCCTGGTGGACGGCCGGGTCACCGCCGACGTGCCGATCGATCGTTCTGCGATCCTGGAGTTCGATTTCTCGGTGCTGGCCCGCTGCCAGGCCGGGTCCAGCATACACCTGTTCGACAAACAAGGCGTCTGGGTGCTGTGTTCCGGGCCGGCCAGCACCCTGCTCGAGCCGGGCCGGTACCGTCACCGCGTCACGTTGCCGGAAAATTTCCTCAACGACGGCCTCTATCAGGTGAGCATCATCCTGCTAATCGACGTGACCAACATCCAGGTGCACGTGCGCGAAGCCGTTTCGTTCACGGTGCATGAAACCGGCGTCGGCCGCGAGGAATACGGCGGCGTAATGAACGGGTGCATCCGCCCGTTGCTCGCCTGGGAATCGTCCGCCCTGTCTGGGAATGCCTCCTGATCCGCTCACCGTACTTGTGCCGACCGCCCGCCGGCCGGCGTTTCTGCGCACCGCGCTGGCAAGCATTGCGGCGCAAACGGTGGCGCATCGCATCACGCGGGTGGTCGTTTCCGAAAATGACTCCGATACCAGTTCGCGCGCGATCGCCGCGGAGTTTGCCCACCACCTGCCACTAGAATATGTTTTCCGCTCGCCATCGTTGCCGAACCTGACCCACGCCCTCACGCTGGCCGAAGAACTGCCAGAGGACGGAATCATGGCGATGCTGCACGACGATGACTGGTGGACCACGACCCACCTCGCCGACTCGCTCGCCCGTCTCGACAATCACCCGGATGCGGTGGCGTCTTACGCCTCGTTTTTCAACGTCACCGGCGAGTCTTCCCTGTTGGAAAGCGACTCGAATCTCATGTTTTGGTTTGGCGCCAATTTTCCCCCCGTCGCGAACTGCTGGCGGCTCGACGCGCGGGCCTTGCTTCTCTCCTGCCTCCCGGGAACTCCAGGGCGCTACTCCACCCTCGTCGCGCGGGCTTCCGCCTATCGCCACTCAGCCCGCGTCGCCTTTGCGGAGGGCAACCCCTACGACAACGACCGCTTACTCACCCTGCAGTTCGCGAAGCTCGGCCCGATTGCCTTCGCACCGGTGCCCGAGGTATTCATCCGCATTCACCCCGCGCAGGACGCAAATCGCTTCGACTGGCCCCAGCGGCAACTCCACATGACTGCCACCACCGAGCGTCTCCTTGCCCAGGCATCCCCCTCGTTTCAAGCGGATCTACTGGCCCGCGTGAATGATTGTCCGCCCGCCGCCCTGCCAAGCCTGCTTACCTGCCTAAGCCAGCCCTGGTGCATTGGACCTCTGACCGGACACCGAATCGCACCCCGCGAACTTGTTGCCTTCGCCAAGGAACACGGCCCGAGGTCGAAGAATTTTCGTTATTACCTCGGACAGCTGGTGCCACCCGTATTTCACGAGGTCTGGCATCGTTGGCACAAGGAGGCCTGAGCCCGGTGCCATGAAGGTGTCAGGCGCCGAGGTTTCGCGATGCCTCATTGATCCATGGTGAGGTGGACCGTTCTCCTTGCAGGGCGCGGCAATCACCCGCGGTGAGAATTGCTTTCATCAGTTACGAACATCCGGCGTACACTCCGCACGGGGGCATTGCCTACTATGTCGAACATGCCTCCCGGATGCTCGCGCAGCGCGGTCACGACGTACACGTGTTCACCGCCGGCCCCGATGAAACACGAGTGGATCGTGACGGCGTTTCCGTTCATTTTGTGGGCGGAACGACGTTTGCAGATTTCGGCGCCCGCGCCGTTGAACCGTTTGCGCGGGAGCACGCCCGTCAGGCCTTTGCCGTGATCGAAAGCCCCGACTATGGTGCCGACGGGTTTGCCAGCGCTCGATCCTGCCGCACCGCCGCGCTCGTGGTCCGGCTCCATACTCCTCGCTTTCTGTTTTCCGGCATTGAAGCCGCAAGCCGGGAACGGCGGGCGGGGCTGCGTGGTCTCATCCGTCGCCTGCGCCACGGCGCACCAGACCGCGACCAGCCACGCTTTTATTCAAAAGAAAGCGATGTAGAATATAGCCAGGCCCGCACCGCCGACCTCTTGTTGTCCCCCTCCCAGGATCTGGCCCAACGGGTCGGGCGCGTATGGCAATTGCCGCCGCAAGCCTTCGGCACCGTGCCTTATCCCTTTCCCGCCCCGACCGCTTTGCTGAAGATTCCGGTCCGCCACGCCGGATCAGGCAGGATCTTGTTTCTCGGTCGCCTGGAGGAGCGCAAAGGACTCGACACGCTCACGGCCGCGCTCGCGGATGTCCTGGCTGCAGAGCCGACGACTCGGGTGGATTTTGTCGGCCGGATCTGTCCACATCCCGCCACAGGCCAGCCTTATGACGACTGGATCCGAAATCGCCTGACTAAACACCATTCGCGCCTGGCCTTTCACGGTCCCCAGCCGAACAGCAGGCTGCCGGATTTTTTCTCCCAAGCCGACATCTGTGTGCTGCCGAGCCTCTATGACAATTTCCCGGTTGTCTGCCTTGAAGCCATGGCGGCCGGGTGCGCAATCATCGGCAGCACCATGGGAGGGATGGGCGAACAGCTCGACCGTGGCCAATGCGGTGTCCTCGCGGATCCCGAGGACGCCCCGGCATGGGCCCGGGCCATGCGAGAACTGCTGCACAATCCGACGCGACGCATGGAACTCGGTTCCCGCGCCCGGGAGCGCGTCCAGCGCGTTTACAGCCCGGACACTGTCGGTCGGCTGCACGAGCAAGCCTACCAAGCTGCGATGGACCGGATGCCGGAACGCAACCGATGAAAGAACCCGACGCGGTCCGCTCCAATAAATTCGAGCTGGAAGTGGAAGGGGTGCGAGGCCTGGCCGCGCTGATGGTCCTCTACACGCATGTGCTGGCGCCCAATCACGATGTCGATCCCCGATATGTGCCGTGGTCTCATTGGTACGACTTCGAGGCCGGGCAGGGTGCTGTGCTGTTGTTCTTCGTGCTTTCCGGTTACGTCATCGGTCTCACCAACCAAAAGTCGTTTTCCGCAGCCGCCTGTGGGCAATATCTGCTGCGTCGGTTTGTGCGATTGGTTCCACTCTGCTGGCTCGCCATCGCCTTGAGTGTGCTCGTCGTGCCTCGGGATTCCTGGCACACGATAGTAGCCAACGTCCTGTTTCTTCAAAACGACCTGCCCTACGGCTCGCTCCACCTTCCGTTGCTTTCGGCCAACACCAATCTGTGGAGCCTGAATTACGAGATACTCTACTATCTGCTCTTCATCCTGCTCTGGGCCTGGCCCAGGCACACCGTGCTCGCGCTCGTGACGGCGGGCAGCCTCGTCGCATTGGGTTTGGTCATACCCGGCTTCCCGCCGATCCTAACCAACTATGCCGCCGGTTGGATGTTCTGGCTGTGCGGCTGCTGGCTCGCCTCCACTCCCCGCGCGGCATCCGATGATTTACGTTGGCCCTGGCCCTCGCTGCTGCTCTTCGCTCTCGCCACATGGAAGGTGAAACCGCTGTACTTCGTGGCCCACCGCTTCGCGCTAAACCCTCCCATGGGCGAGGGCTGGGTCAATTTCACGTTCCTGGATTTCCTGCCCGCATGTGTGGTGCTGGTCATGATCGCGGCCTTGCGGCGACCGCGCATCGGCCGCGTGCTGGCCTACGTCTCAGCGATGATCCCCGTTTCGTTCCTGGCCTGGCGAATGCTGCGGGGCCGGTTTCTGGGCGATGAACTCGCGGTTTACGACGGCTTGGTGTTGGCGGGGATCGGCCTGTGGTGGCTGCGCCCGTCGTTGCGGTTCTTCCGGATCGTCGCACCTGTCGGCGCCATTTCCTACGGGCTATACATTTTCCAGCGCCCGGCCCAGTGGGCTGTGGCCTACTCCGATTTGCTGCCCTCTGGGAGCGTGCTGACCTTTGCCTTGCGGGCCATCGTGATCACCGGCCTCACCGTCGGTCTCGCGTGGCTGGCGGAAAAGAAACTTCAACCGGTGATCCGTCGCATTTGCCTGGGCCGGCACTGATTCCATGCCGCTTGTCAGCGTCATCATTCCCACGCACTCGCCCGACCTGACGCGGCTGCAGCGAACGCTGGTTGCGCTGGCTGGGCAAAACTTGCCGAAAAGCGAATGGGAATTGCTGCTCGTGGACAACGCCAGCCGGGAACCGATCCCGGCCGCACATGCGAACGCGGCGCACCCCGGCGCCCGGGTCATTCGCGAAACCCGGCTTGGACTGACACACGCCCGGCTCACAGGCCTCGCCGCCGCGCTCGGCCAGATCATCGTCTTCGTGGACGATGATAATGTCCTCCACGAGGACTACCTTTCCGTCGCGGCAAATTTTCTGGACCGGCATCCTGAAGTAGCGGTCGCCGGTGGCGTGATCCGCGGGGAGTTCGAATCGCCGCCTCCGTCCTGGACGATCGACCACCTTTGGTCTCTCGCCGTGAGGGACTATGGCGACAGGACATTGGTTTCCGAGTATTCGACCGCCGGCGCAGCCCGGACTTGGCCGGTCTTCTGCCCGGTCGGCGCCGGCATGGTCGTTCGTGCCGCGGCGGCACGACGCTATGCCACCCACTGCACGGAGGCCAAGGCCGTCATGGCCGATCGCTCCGGCCGGTCCCTGGGTTCATCCGGCGACTGCGAATTGATCATGCATGCGGCCTTTCTGGCCGGGTTCCAGGTAGCCTATACGCCGACGCTGCAGCTTACTCATCTTATTCCGTCGCGCCGCCTAGGATTCAGCTATCTTGCCCGCTTGAATTTTGAAAGCGGCATCAGTTGGGGAAAATTCCAGGTGGCCTACGGTTTTCGGAGCCGTATCAGCCGCGCCTCCCTGTGGCTGCGCCTGCCGCGCGCGTTTATCCGTCTGGCGGGTTGGACGCGACGGGGGTTTGTTGCGTGGGTTTCCGCCGCAGGGGAATTCGTCGGCCGCACGGCCGCGCCATGAATCGGATCGTCGCCAAACTGAGGCTGGGCACCTGGGGTCTGCGGACCCTGGTCAGCCATCCCTGGCCAAGGGTGCTCACTCACTTCGCTGCCGGCGTCGGCGACGAGCTGATGCTGACGGCCATGATCCGTGCCCTTCGGGACCGTGGTGCTCCCCGATTCTGGGTGATGAGCAACCGCCCCGAACTCTATGGCCAAAATCCCGACATCGCGGCCGTCCTTCCCGTGGACCCCCGGGTCATTCCGCTGGCGCGTCGCTGTGGGGCGCAAATCATCACGCCGCGATATACCGTGGCCGACGCTGCCGGCAACTCGCGGTCGCCACCTGCCCATATGATTGCCTGCCTCATGGCCACCTCTGGCAATATCGGTCCGATCCGGCTTCGCCCCGTGTTGAAGCTGACCGGGCAGGAACGACAAGCCGCCGTACAATGGACGGACACGATTGTGGTGCAGCCATCCGTGCGTTCGGCGATTCGGCCCAATGATCTCAAGGAGTGGTGGCATGACCGCTGGCAACACGTGGTGGATGCCTTGAGTCCGACCCACCGAATTGTCCAGATTGGCGGAGAAAATGATCCCCTCCTGCGTGGTGTCTTGGACCGGCGTGGACACGGTGTCGGACTCCGGGAAGTTGCCGCCATGCTCAGCCATGCCAGGCTTTTCCTGGGCTTGGAAAGCGGAATGATGCACCTCGCCCGCGCCGTAGACTGCCCGGGCGTGATCCTTTTCGGAGGACGGGTGCACCCGGATCAGGCCGGCTATGCCGGTTTCACCAACCTCGTTCGCTCGCCGGTCTGCTCGCCGTGCTGGCGCTACACGGGTTGCGAGCTCGACCGGCAGTGCATGCGGGACATTTCACCGGCCGATGTGCTCAATGCCGTCCAGGAGGCGCTCACCACACCGCGCGGGCCCCTGCCCGAGGTTGTCGCTGTAATCAGCCCCACCGAGCAACAACGTATAGTCGCCGCCTTGGCCGGCTGAATCGCTTGCTGGATATGGATCCGTTGATCTCCACCGTCATCTGCACTCACAATCCGGACGCCGCCCGGTTGCGCCGCACCCTCGAAGGCCTCCGCGCCCAATCGTTGCCCAGCCAGCAATGGGAGACCCTTTTGATCGACAATGGCTCGACTCCGGCAATCGAGGTTGGGCCGCTGCGCGTCAACGCCCCGGCAAACCTGCGCGTTGTCCCTGAGCCAGAGGTTGGCCTTACTCAGGCCCGCAAAGCCGGGCTGCGGGAGGCCACCGCGGAACTGCTCGTCTTTGTTGACGACGACAACGTCATTGCACCGGGCTTTCTGGCCGAGGCTTTGCGTCTCATGGCGGCACATCCTGCGGTCGGTCTGGCGGGGGGGCGCGTGCTTCCAGAGTTCGCGGTTCCGCCGGAGTCCTGGCAGAAGGAATTCCTTCCCCTCCTGGCATTGCGGGATCGAGGAAACACCGCCTCGATCACGACGACGCTTCGGCCGCCCGGCGCGAGTCGCAACCACTATCCCGCCGATGCGCCCATCGGGGCTGGCTTGGTGGCGCGTCGCTCCGCGCTTCAGCCGTGGCTGCAGGAAGGGCACCACATGATCACCGGCCGGCAGGGTGCTTCCCTGGCATCGGGAGAGGACAATGATATTGTCCTGTGCGCGTTGCGGGCCGGTTGGCATGTCGCGTATTTTCCCGAGTTGTCACTGCAACACCTCATTCCGGCCGCTCGCCTGGAAGCCGGTTATCTCGCGCGTCTCAACCGGAGCATTCAAAAATCCTGGGTGCAGGTGCTCGCCCTCCATGATGCCTCGCCCTGGCCGCCGCTCGGCACCACGGCGGCGGCGGTGCGCAAAGCGCGGGCGTGGTTCACGTATCGGGCATGGGATTCCCCCGCCTCTTACATCCGCTGGCAGGGCGCTTGCGGACACTTCGAGGGCCGCGCCGATCTGCCTCACCGTTGATGTCCCTGGCCGGAAAGATTCTTTATCACGGATGGCACCGGCCCGTCGGGGCGCTGCGGGACGTGATCGCAGCGGGCGGGCCGATCGAAATGCGTCGGACCGAGCGCGGACGCCGGGAGATGGCGTGCGCCGCCCGCGAGCTGCCGGCGTTGCCCGCCGCCGCCGGCGCCCAGTTGGAGCTGCACCTGCTGACCGGGCTCCGCTTTTGGGATCAGACGGCTTTTTGTCTTTGGACTTTCGCCCGACACGCCGGCAGGCCGCTGGCCCCCGTCATCTACGATGATGGCACGCTTACCGCTGATCTGCGCGAGCCCTTGCAGCGACTCTTCCCCGCGGCGCGATTTGTGGCCCGGGCGGAGATCGAGCAACGGCTGGAAAAATTCCTGCCGGCCGCGAATTTTCCGGCTCTGCGCGAGCGCTGGCTCAACTATCCAAACCTCCGCAAACTCACCGATCCCCACCTGGGCGCCACCGGCTGGAAGCTGGTGCTCGATTCCGACCTGCTCTTTTTTCGCCGGCCGGAGTTCCTGCTCGCCTGGCTGGGCGCGCCCGACCGGCCCCTGCATGCGGTCGATTGCGAGACGTCCTACGGCTATTCCCGTCCGTTGATGACCAGCCTCGCCGGGCAGCCGGTGGCCGAGCTGGTCAACGTGGGTCTCACCGGTCTCGACGGCGGCAGCCTCGATTGGGAAAGGCTGGAATATTGGACGAGGATCCTGATCGAGCGTGAGCGCACGAGCTATTACCTGGAACAGGCGCTCGTCGCCATGCTGGTGGCCGGGCGCGATTGCGCCGTCGCGCCGCCCCGGGATTATGTTACGATGCCGCGCCTTCCCGAGGCCGTCGCCTGCCGCGCCGTGATGCATCACTACGTGGCCGGCTCCAAGCGCTGGTATTTCCAGCAAAACTGGCGCCACGCCCTCCAATGAGCGTGTCGCCGCAGCCCGCGACTGTCCCCCTGCGACATTCCACGCGCGTGGCCGGCCTGCTGGCAATCGCATGGTTGCTGCTCTGGCTGGCCGGATATCCGCGACCCAACGTCGACGACAGCTTCTTCGCGGGCGCCGCCGCGCACCTCGCGGCGACGGGGCACCTGGCCAATCCGTGGATCGCAGGCTGGATGGGTTACCTGCCGGGCGTCCACGCCGACAAGTTCCTCGTGCAACCGCCGCTTTATCCCGTGATCCTGGCCGGCTGGATCAAATTCGTCGGGCTGTCGGCGGCCAGCCTCACCGGATTCGCGTGCCTCCTGGGCGGCTTCGCCTCGCTCGCCCTGTGGTGGCTGTTCTTCCGGCTCACGGCCATGCCATCGGCCGCTTGGCTGGCGGCCGGGGTGGGCGGAGGCTGGCTGCTGTTCCGCGGGTTGCGGCCCGAGATGCTGGCGCTGGGCCTCGCTGCGGCCAGCCAGCTCTGCCTCCTCGCCGGAACGCCGACGGCCTGGCTGGCGGGTGGCGCGCTGGGCGCCGCGGCCGTGGTGGCGCATCCGTTTTGGCTCGTCTTCGTGGTTCCCGGCGCGCTGCTCGCACTGGTCATCCGCCGGCGGGACCCGCGACCGATTGCACGAGTGGGTGCGATGGCCGCCGGCGTCGGCCTCGTGGCCGGAGGCCTGGCCCTCGGCTTGCGTGGCAATTTCGTCGACTTCGTCCATGATCTGCTGGCGCACGCCCGGTTTGTCGCACCGGCGGATGGCCGGCTCGCATCGTTTCTCGCCCACTATCTCGTGGGCTACGATGGCTGGCGAAACCTTGTGCTGCTGGCCCTGGCCGTCGCGGGCGTGGTGGCATGCGGCGGCAAACCGGTGGCGGTCATCGCCGGCTCAGCCGGCGTGCTGGCGCTCAGTTTCCTGCTTTACGCGGCCCAGAGCGCAACGGTGGTCATGCTGTGCACCGCCTTGGTGCCGCTCGTGCTCAACGGATCATCCTTCGGGTGGCGTCGGTGGCTGTGCCTGGCGCCGGCGGCCCTGCTGCTGGCCTCATTCGGCGTGCAGCACCTCCTCCAATGGCTGGCGGACCGGCGGCACGACGTTCGGCCGTACGGCGGTGAGGTGGCAGCGTACCTGGCCGCGGCGCATCCGGAGCAGGTGTTGTTCGATGCCGGCACCCTCCGCACCGTATTTGACTACCGTCCGCCTGAAGGCGCGATGGACCTCGCGTGGGCGTGGTCGCCGGGGCGGTCGGATCGCTGGCGCTCTCCCGTGCAACTGGCGCCAAGGGACCTGTGGGTGGTCGCTCCCGCGTGGTCGCACCGACAGCTGCCCGCCGAGGCGCGGCGCGAACGCCTGGTCCTGCTCGGCCACACGTTTGACTCCGTGCACACGAGCCGGAGCCTGCTGCTCGTCACCGGCTCCGCCTTGCCTGCACCGGCCGGCCTGCCTTTTCTTCGGTCTCCTCGCGTCCCGTGAATCCGCCGCTGGCCAGCATCGTCGTGCCCTGCCGTAATGCCGAACAATGGCTCGGAAGGACGCTGGAGTCGGCGCTCGCCCAGACCCTGCCCGACCGGGAGATTCTCCTCGTCGACGACGGCTCGACCGATCGCAGCCTGGAGGTCGCCCGCGGTTTCGCCTCGCGGGGCGTGCAGGTGGTCTCGCAGCCCAACCGCGGGGCCAGCGCGGCGCGCAACCACGGGCTTCGCCTCGCCCGCGGTCGATTCATCAAGTTTCTCGATGCCGATGACCTGCTGGCGCCCGAAGCCCTGGCCCTCCAGGTCGCCGCACTCGAAGGACGGCCAGAAGCCATCGCCTTCGGACCGTGGGCCCGTTTCCAGGAGGACGCGACGAACGCGATCTTCACCCCGCATCCCGGCTGGCAGGACAGCCCGGCCCTTGACTGGATCAAGGCGACGTGGGCCGATACGGAACCGATGTACCAATGCGGGCTCTTCCTCCTCCCGCGTCCGCTGCTCGACCGGGCGGGCGGCTGGGACGAGAGTCTTTCGCTCATCGATGACTTCGAGTTCTTCACGCGCGTCGCCTTGCAGGCCAAAGAACTGATCTTCACGCCGGGCGCGCGGCTGTACTATCGTTCTGGTCTCACGGCCAGCCTTTCCGGCCGCAAGAGCCGCCGGGCGTGGGAGTCCGCGTGTCGCTCATCGCTGCTTGCGGTGGAACATCTGCTGGCGCGCGAGGATTCGGCGACGACCCGCCGGCTCGGCGCCAACATCCTGCAGAAACTCGTCTACGCCTTTTATCCCGAGCACCCGGACCTGCGCCGCGACCTGGCGCTGCGGATCAGCCGGCTTGGCGGCGCGGATATCCCGCCCGGCGGCGGAGCGTCCTTCCAGCGGCTCGCGCGCGTCGTCGGCTGGCGGTTCGCGGCGCGGCTTCGCTATTGGCTGGGACGACGCCCAGCCTGATTACGGCATGGCCCGCATTCGAATCTACATCTCCCGCCACCTCTGCACGGCTCCGCGTCCGCAGAAGGAAGCCGAGGCGCTGGCCGCGGCGGGTCACGATGTTTCCATCCATGGCGTGGCCTACCGCGCGGAATTGGCCCGGCGCGACGAGGCGATCGCGGCCGGCCGCGCCTGGCGTTGGGAACCGGTCGCGGATTTCACGCCACCCGGCCGGGCGCCGGCATGGCTGTTCGCCCGGGTCCGTCATCGCCTCGGTCGCCAATGGTACGGCCTGACGGGACGGGTGACGGGCGACGTCTGGGGCTATGCGCAGGGTGCCTTGGCGGCGCACGCACGGCGGAACCCCGCGGACCTGACCGTGGTGCACTCCGAGGGCGGTCTCGCGATCGGTCTCGACCTGCTGCGTCGCGGCCATCGCGTCGGCGTCGATTTCGAGGATTGGTTTTCCCGCGACCTCACCGTCGATCAACAGCGGCACCGGCCGGTGGCGCGGCTGGAGGAGATGGAGCGGGTCCTGCTCCGCGGCACCGCGTACGCCACGACGACGTCGCATGCCATGGCCGAACGGATGGCTGCCACGCTGGGTGGACCGGTTCCGGCCGTGATCTACAACACGTTTCCCTGCGGACCCGAGCCGGCGCCGCCGGCGGCGTGGGTGGCCAGCCGGCCGGTGGCATTGCACTGGTTCTCCCAGATCATCGGGCCTGACCGGGGATTGGAGACGTTGATGGCGGCCCTGCCCGGTCTCGCCCCCGACTGGCGGTTGCACCTGCGCGGCGAGGTCGATCCCGCCTACGCCCGGCGCCTGGTGGCGGGGCTGCCGCCCGCGCTGGCGGACCGGGTGCAATTTCACCCGACGGTGGCACCGGCCGAGCTTCCCGCGGCGCTCGCGCAGTTCGACCTCGGCCTGGCCCTCGAAGACAGTTCGAGCCCGAACAAACGCCTGACCATCGCGAACAAGTTCTTCCATTACCTGCAGGCCGGCCTGGCGATCGTGGCCAGCGACACGGAAGGCCATCGCGAAGGTCTCGCGCTTGCGCCTGGCGCCGGCGAGGTTTTCCGCGCCGGCGATCCCGGTTCCCTTGGCGCCGCCATCGACCGGATGGTGGGGGACCGCGCCCGGCTGGCGGCCGCCCGCCGGGCCGCGCGGGCCGAATTCGTGCAATCGTTGTGCCAGGAAAAGCAGGCCGGAGTCTATTCGGAGCTCGCCGCCCGGGAGCTTGCCCACCGGTGAGAATCCTCCTGACCGCCGATCCCATTCTCCCGGTGCCGCCCGCCGGCTACGGCGGCATCGAGCGCATTGTCGCGGCCCTCGCCGGGGAATTGCACCGGCGCGGCCACGAGGTCGGTCTCGTGGCAAAAACCGGCTCGGCCTGCGCGGCGGATGCATTCTTCCCCTGGCCGGGCGACGCGGTCGACGGCACCTGGGCGACCGCCCGTAACATCGCGGCGTTGCACCGGGCCGCTCGCGTGTTTCGACCCGACGTGGTCCACAGCTTTTCGCGGCTGGCTTATCTGCTCGCACTCCTTCCCGGCCGCCTCCCCAAGATCATGTCGTACCAGCGCCACGTCTCGCCGGGACAGGTGCGGACGGCCGTGCGCCTGGCGCGGCGCGGGACCCTCCGGTTCGCGGGCTGCAGCGAGTTCATCTGCCGGCAGGGACGCGACGGAACTGCTGAGTGGACGGCGATCTCGAATTTTGCGGACACCGCCCGGATAACCTTCACGCCGCGCGTGCCGGCCAACGCCCCCCTGCTGTTCCTGAGCCGCGTCGAAAGCATCAAGGGTCCGGACCTTGCCATCGCCATCGCGCGGCAATCGGGTCGCCGCCTGGTGCTCGCCGGCAACCGGGCCGCCACCGGACCGGAGGCCGAGTTTTTCGAACGGCAGGTGGCGCCCCACCTCGGCCGCGACGGCATTGAATGGGTGGGCGAAGTTGGCGATGCCGAGAAGACGCGGCTGTTGGGCGGAAGCGCCGCACTGGTGGTGCCCATCCGTTGGGACGAACCCTTCGGCATTGTCTTCGCCGAAGCACTGGCCGCGGGCGTCCCGGTGATCAGTTCTCCCCGGGGCGCCCTGCCCGAGATCGTGCGCACGGGGGTCACGGGATTCCTGGTAAATAATGCCGCGGAAGGTGCCGCCGCCGTCGCGCGCCTCGATTCCCTGGATCGGGCGGCCTGCCGGCGCGAGGCCGAGGCAAACTTCAGCCTGACCGCCTGCACCGCGCGCTACGAGGCGCTCTACATCGACGCCGTGGCAAGCCAACCCCATCGCCCGGCCGGGATCTTGCCGTGAACCGATTGCTCATCGTCAGCCCGCATTTCCCGCCGGTCAACGCGCCGGACATGCAGCGGGTCCGCATGAGCCTGCCGTACTTCGTCGCGGCGGGATGGGAAGTCACCGTGCTCGCGGCGGACGATCCCGACCCGATCCCGCCCGTCGAAGCCGAACTGCTCGCAACGATTCCCGCGGCGGTGCGCGTCGTGCGCGTGCCCTGCCTCGGCCGGCGCTGGCTTTCGCGTCTGGGTATAAACAATCTCGGGTGGCGCGTCCTGCCGGGCCTCTTCCGCACCGGCAACCAGATCATCCGCGCGTGGCGGCCGGACGTCGTTTATTTCTCGACCACGCAGTTTATCACGCTGCCCCTTGGGCGGATCTGGCGCCGCCGTTTCGACGTGCCGTACGTGGTCGACCTGCAGGATCCGTGGGTCAGCGATTTCTACCGGCGGCCCGGTGCGCCCCGGCCGCCTGGTGGCTGGAAATATGGCATCGCCGCGGCCCTGGCGGCGCTACTCGAAGGCTGGACGCTGCGGCGCGCGGCGCACGTGTTGAGTGTGTCGCCGGCGTACCTAGAGGCCTTCGCGCGGCGCTATCGCTGGTGGCAGGCGTCGCGCGGCAGCGTGCTGACCTTCGGCGCCCCGGAGGCAGATTTCGCGCACGTGCGCCAGCAGCACGGTCCGCGCGTCCTGCCGCCACCGGGACCGAACCTGCGCATCGCCTACGCCGGGCGGCTGGGACCGGACATGGTGCCCGCGCTCGATATCCTCTTCGCCGCGGCGGCGCGCTGGAAGGACGAAGGCCGAGCGGTTGAGCTTTGCTTCTACGGCACCTCCTATGCTGGCGAAGGCAGCGTCGAATCCACCACGACCGCACGGGCGCGCCACCACGGCATCGCCCACTTGGTGCAGGAACATCCCCGGCGCATCGGTTACCTTGCATCGCTGCAACTGCTGCTGGAGACGGACGTCGCCCTTCTGCTGGGTTCGGGCGACGAGGCCTATTCCCCGTCGAAGATCTATCCGACGTTGCTGGCCGGGAAGCCGACCCTCGCGATTGCCCCGGCCGGCGGCGCGCTGGCGCACATCCTCGAGGAACTGGGCGGCGCCGCGCTGGTCGCGTTCGATCCGGCCGCCGGGATCGACGGCGAAGCGGTGGCCGCCGTGGCCGAGTGCCTCGGCCAGGCTCGCGCAAATCCGACTGCGTCCCTGGGAAAACCGCTCGACGGCGACCGCCTGCGCACGCGATATTCCGCCGCCGCGGTCGCCCGCCGCCAGATAGAAGTCTTCGCCGCGGCCTGCACCGGCTAATCCCGTCGAACACCATGGAGGATTTCATCCCCCCACCCGCCCCCGAAGAAACGGTAGCCGATTATTCGCTGTTGGGCGGCGGCCATGCCGAGCGAGGCCGCAAGCTTTTTGCCACCGGATTGGCCCTGCTGGCGGCCTCGCTGGTCTACCTTGCCTTTCGGGCCCGGATCGATGATCCGCTGCACCTCTTCCTCGGCCTCGCGACCTTCACGCTCGCCGCCCTGCCATTTCTCCTTTGGGCGCGATCCGGTGGCGGCCGTTTCCCGGTGTTTGAAACGGTGCTGGGCCTGACCGCCAACGCCTACGCCGTGCCCTTGCTGAACGCCCGTGAACAACTGGCTGGCTTCCCGGCGGGTGTGATCACAACCGCCGGGTTCGCCGTCCTGATCTACCAACTGAGCGCGATTCTCACCTACGTGATGGTGCGGGGGCTCCCGGGTCGCAGCCGTTTCTGGAGGGAATCCATCATCACCAACCAGATTGAGCGCATGATCGTCTACGGGATGATCCTTTCGACTCTCTACATCTGGATCAGCACGTTCACGACGTGGATCCCCGACGAAATCTTCAGCGTGCTCCGCGCGGTGTTCTTCGGCATCGGCGTCCTGTGCACCTTTGTGAGCGCGCAGCGCTGGGGCCGCGGAGCCATGGCCCAGTCGGAAAAAACCGTCTTTCTCTGCACCCTGGTGCCCCAGCTGATCATCATGTGCGTCAGCCTGATCCTCATCGGCGCCATCAGCCTGCTCGGCATCGCCTTTCTGGGATACATCTCCGGCGGCAAGCGGATTCCGTGGGTCGCGCTGGCCGCCGTGTTCATCGTCTTCGCCGTCCTGCACACGGGCAAGGGACGCATGCGTGCAAAATACTGGGAGGAAGACAGCGTCAAACCGACGACGCTGCAACTGCCCGCATTTTATACCGAGTGGGTCACCGACGGCCTGCAGGCTGCAGGCGAGGAGAACACCTCGCTCAGCCAGCGGCTGCTCGAACGCACTTCGCTGATGCACATTCTCTGCCTGGTGGTGGACAGCTCCCCCGACCGGCAGCCCTATCTGTATGGCAAGACCTACACCTATGTCCTGCCCCAGCTCATTCCGCGGCTCTTCTGGCCGGAAAAGCCGCGCTCCCACATCGCCACGTACGAGCTGGGCATCTATTACGGACTGCAGACGGAGGAGGCGACCGAAACAACGACGATCGCGTTCGGACTGCTGACCGAAGCCTACGCGAATTTCGGCCTGCTCGGGGCCATCCTGCTGGGGGTGGCTTGGGGATTCGCGTTCAAGAAGATGCAGGTCTGGTCGACCTTCAGCCCAATGTTTTCGCTCGCCGGGTTGACGATGATCATCCTCACCGCGTGGTCGTTCAACGCCGAGCTGACGATGGCCGCCTGGGTCTCGTCGCTGGAACAGGCCCTCGTCGTCGTGCTTGGCCTCCCGCTCGTGCTCCGATCGATCTTCGGCCTCTGACATGACGTCGCGCCGGCTCGCCATCGTCCTCTCGCACCCGGTCCAGTATTACAGCCCGTGGTTTCGCTGGCTCCGCGCCCACACGCCACTCGAGTTCAAGGTGTTTTATCTCTGGGAATTCGGCGTGGAGCCGCGGCAGGATCCGCAGTTCGGCACCACCTTCAGCTGGGACGTCGACCTGTTGGGCGGCTATGAATCGGAGTTCGTGCCGAACCGGGCGGCCGATCCAGGCACGCACCATTTTCGCGGCCTCGACAACCCCGCGCTCACCACGCGTCTCGCCGCCTGGCAGCCGAACGCGCTGCTCCTCTTCGGCTACAACTGGCTCTCGCACCAGCGCGCCATCGGATGGGCGTGGCGTCGGGGCGTCCCGCTTCTATTCCGCGGCGATTCCCACCTGCTGGGCCGCGGCCGCCCGCAACTCCTGCGTCGCTTCCTGCTCGGCCTCCTGTATCGCCGCTTCGCCGCCGTGACCTATGTCGGGACCGCCAACCGAGATTACTTCCGCGTCTTGGGCGTTCCCGCCTCGCGCCTGTTTTTCGCCCCGCATTCCGTCGACGCCGAGCGCTTCGACCCGGACGACGACGACGCCCGGCTCGAGGCCGCCCGCCTGCGGCGGGAACTCGGGCTCGAGGGCAAGCGGGTGTTGCTTTTCGCCGGTAAGTTCCATCCGCGCAAACAGCCGCGCGAACTCCTGCGCGCGTTCCTGGCGGTTGCCACCGTTGACGATGCCCTGGTCTTTGTCGGCGACGGCGAAGAGAAATCGGCCCTGGCGGACGCGGCCGCCGGCGCGGCGACCTGCGTGCGGTTCCTGCCCTTTGCCAACCAGTCCCAGATGCCCGCACGCTACCTGCTGGCCGACATCTTCGTCCTGCCGTCGCGCGGCCACTACGAAACCTGGGGCCTCGCCGTGAATGAGGCCATGCATCTGGGGCGTCCGTGCCTGGTGTCCGATCGCGTCGGTTCCCAGCAGGATCTGGTCACACCGGGCGAAACCGGCTGGGTTTTCCCCGCGGATGACGCCGCGGCACTCGCGTCGACCTTGCGCACTGCGTTGCGCACGCCGGCCGCGGAGCTGCAGCGCCTGTCGGCCAATGCCCGCACCCGCATCGCCGCCTATACGTATCGACAGACGAGCGATGGTCTCCTCCAGGCTCTCGCCAGTCTCGATAAACCGTGACGCCATGCGCCTGAACATTGTCGGGGGTTTCTTTCTGCCGGTGCCGCCGATCCTCGGTGGCTCCACGGAGAAGATCTGGCACCGCCTGGCCCGCGAGTTCGCCGCCGCCGGTCATGAAGTCACGATGGTCTCCCGGCGCTGGCCGGGCTGGCCGGACGTCGAGAAGGAACCGGGTGGCCGGCTCACGCACCTGCGCCTGCCGGGCTGCCGACACACCCGTTACCTGCCGCTCAATCTCGCGCTGGATTTCCTCTGGGGCTTGCAGGCGGCTTGGCACCTGCCGCCCGCCGACGTGGTGATCTGCAACACGGTCAGCCTTCCCGTCTACCTGCGCCGCCTCAAACCGACCGCAGGGCGCGTCGCGGTAGTGCTCGGTCGGATGCCCAAGGGACAGAACCGCGCCTACGCCGCAGTCGACTCGTTGCTCGCGACCAGCAACGCGGTTGCCGACAAGATTCTCGCGGAGAATCCAGCCCTCGGACCTCGCATCTTCCGCTTTCCGAATCCGATCGACTGGCGGCTGCACCAGGAGGCCGGCCTCGCCGCGCCGAAGACACCCTTGGTCATCGGATACGTCGGCCGCATTCATCCCGAGAAGGGACTGGAGCAGCTGCTCGATGCCGCGGCCCTGCTGCAGGGGCGCGCGGACCTCCCAGAGTGGCGCGTGGAACTCACCGGCCCCGTAGCCGTGGCGCAGGGGGGCGGCGGCGAGTCCTATCGCGATGCCTTGCTGGCGTGTTACCGGCCACGGCTGGGCGACCGCCTGGTCATCAATCCGCCGGTATTCGACGCGAACGAACTGGCCCGGGTCTACGGCCGCACCGCCATTTTTTGTTACCCCAGCCTCGCGGCCAAGGGCGAAGGACTGAGCATCGCGCCGATGGAAGCGATGGCGGCCGGAGCCGTCGCCGTGGTCTCGCAGCTCGACTGTTACCGTGACCTGATCAGGCCCGACGAAAATGGCTGCCAATTCGACCAAGGCCGGCCCGATGCCGTGGTGCAGCTTGCCGGAATCCTGGAGCGTTTGCTGCGCCAGCCCGACGTCCGGCAGCGGATTGCCGCCGAGGGCCAGCGCGACGTGCGTCGGCACGATTACGCGGAAACGGCCAAGGCGCTGCTCGGCGAGTTTGCACGGTTGACCGCCGGCGCGCCGCGCAAATAATGTCCGAGCCCACCTTGAAAAACCCCGATCGTCCCTATCTCGGCCAGGGCTGCATCACTCCCTATCCCAAGACAGTGGTCCTGAAACGCTGGCTCTGGCTGTTGGTCCAGTCGACGGCGTTCCGGTGGAGCCCGCGGCCGTGGCACAGCTTCCGGGCCGCGCTGCTGCGGCTCTTCGGTGCCCAGATCGAGCGCCCCGTGGTGATCTTCCCCACGGCGACGGTCGTCTATCCGCAGAATTTGGTCATGGAGGCCCGAAGCATGGTCGGCCCGCGCGTGACGCTCTACAATCTCGCGACGATCCGCCTCGGGTATGGCGCCAATCTCAGCCAGAATTGCCACCTGTGTGCGGGCACGCACGATTTCAATCGGTGGGACATGCCGCTCGTAACCGCGCCAATCACCATCGGCTCGAACGCCTGGCTCGGCGCC
This sequence comes from Lacunisphaera sp., assembly GCA_035496355.1. Classification (GTDB taxonomy): domain Bacteria; phylum Verrucomicrobiota; class Verrucomicrobiia; order Opitutales; family Opitutaceae; genus Lacunisphaera. The sequence goes on from DATJES010000004.1 coordinate 48,861, forward strand.
GACGTGTTCGTGGGTCCCGGCGTGACAGTCGGGGAACTCAGCGTGGTCGGGGCCCGCTCGGTCGTGATCAAGGACCTGCCCGACCGGAAAGTCTGCGTCGGTTCGCCCTGCCGCCCGATCAAGGATCGTGCCGAGCCGCGGTGAGCGGCTCCGCCTGATGCGTCTGGTTCACATTGTGCCGAGCCTGGAGGACCGCCATGGCGGTCCCTCGAAATCGGTGCGAGCGCTGGCCAATTCCCTGGCGCAGGCGGGCCAGGAGGTCGACTTGCTATCGACCGACGATGCGCCCGCGGCGTTGTCGCCAGGCGAGCCGGCCAATATCGAGGTGTTTCCCCGGGCGGCTCCACGCTGGCTCACGCGCTCGCCGGCCCTGGCCCGGCGGCTCCAAGCATCGACCGCCGATGTGTTTCATCACCACTCGCTCTGGTTGCTGACGCTGCGCTACACCCAGGAGGCGGCGACCGGGCGCGGCGTGCCTTATGTTATTTCGCCGCGCGGGATGTTGAGCGGCTGGGCCTATCGGCACCGGCGCTGGCGCAAGGCCCTGGCGGAGATTTTCGTGCATCCCGGTGCCTTCACCCATGCGACCGGCTGGCACGCGACGAGCCCCGCGGAGGCGGACGACATCCGTCGGCTGGGCTACCGGCAGCCGATCTGCGTCTCGCCCAATGGCGTCGTCCTCCCGGATCGGGCCCAGCTCGAAGCGGCGCGTGACCATTGGCTCGGGTTGTGCCCCGCGGCGCGTTCCCGGCCCGTGGCGTTGTTCTATTCCCGGTTTCACCGCAAAAAGCGCCTGCGCGAACTTATCGAGCTCTGGCTTTCCGCGCCGCGCGGGGACTGGCTGCTGCTCATCGCCGGCCTGGCCGAGGAATACACCGCAACCGAGGTGGCCGGATGGATCGCTGCCGCCGGCGCCGGGGAGCGAATCGCCGTTCACGACGGCGCGGGCCATCCTCCTCCCTATGCCCTCGCCAGCCTGTTCCTGCTCCCGTCACATTCCGAGAATTTCGGCCTGGTGATCGCCGAGGCGCTCGCGGCCGGCGTGCCGACGCTGGTCACCGACACGACGCCCTGGCCGGGCCTGGCCGCGAATGGCTGCGGCTGGTGGGTCCCCTGGGATCGATTCGGTCCGGCACTCGATCAGGCCTTGGCGATGACGCCGGCCGAACTGCGGATGATGGGTTCGCGCGGTCGCGCCTGGGTCGAAAAGGAGTTTTCCTGGAGTCGCGCCGCGGGGCTGCTGCTCGATTTCTACCGCCAACTGGCGCCGCGCCATGTCTGATCGCGAGTCTCCCTCCAGCGCCGACGACCACCGACGCAGCCGTGCCAGTTTGCTGGAGAAATTGGTGATCTTCCAGTTCTCGATCCTCATTGTCTTCACCTCCTGGGCGTTCGGAGGGGAGGCGCCCTGGGTCCGGCAGGTCATTGCCGCGTGGGGTGCCGTGGGCGTCCTGTTGTTCATCTCGGCAGCCTGGCTGCACGCCGACGCGTCGGGACAGCGGCATCCGGCCCTCCGTTGGCTATGGCCGCTGCTGGTGTATGACTTGGTGGTCATCGCCGGCTGTTTCAACCCCAGCTTCAAGCCGGAGACCATCGCAGGGACGGCAGCGTTGGTCATGGCCGATCCGAAGCCCTGGCTGCCCAGCTCAGCCCGGCCGGTTCTGGCCCTGCAGGAACTCTGGCACTTCAACGTAATCGTGCTCTCCAGTTTCAACCTCGTGTTTGTGCTCCGGAACCGCCGGGTGATTCGCTCGCTGCTGTTTGTCCTCGGGGTCAATGCCGTCGTGCTCGCGGTCTTCGGCACCTTCCAAAAGCTGACCGGTGCCGCGGGCCTTTGGTTTGGGCTCGTTCATTCGCCGAATCCGAAATTCTTCTCCACCTTCATCTATGCCAACCATTGGGGGGCGTTCACGCTGTTGAACACCGCCGTTTGCCTCGGCCTCGTCTCGCACTTTGTCCGCCGAAGCGGCCGGCACGGGTTCTGGCATTCGCCCGCCCCGCTGGGCCTCCTGTTAACCCTGCTGCTCGCCGCCACCATTCCGCTTTGCGGCTCCCGCTCGAGCAGTGCCCTCGCTTCCGTGCTGTTGTTCGGCAGCCTTGCCCATCTCCTCGTGCGGACGATCCGCCACCGGCGCGAGCTTCGCGAGTCGGCCGTGCTGCCGGTGGCCGGCATCGTCGCGGCCGCGCTCGTGGCCGCCGCGGCCATCGCCTACCTCAGCCGCGGCGTCATCGCCCAGCGCGCCCATCTGACGGTTGTCCAGTTCAACCAGGCAGTCGGGGACGACACCCTCGTCTCGCGCCTTGTCCTCTATCGCGACACCTGGCGCATGGCCATGGCGAAGCCGTGGTTCGGCTGGGGCCTTGAAAGCTACCCGCATGTTTTTCGGATTTTCAACACCCAGCGCACGGTCGAAACGTTGTGGTGGATCCCCTTCTATGCCCGCGCGCACAATGACTGGCTGCAATCGCTCGCCGAGACTGGTTTCGTCGGCACGAGCATGCTTGCGTTGCTGGTCTTCCTGCCGCTGCGCGACATCGCCTGGCGCAGGGTGAACACGATCCTCCCGCGCTATCTGCTGGCCGGCAATGCGCTCATCCTCGCGTATGCCTGGCTTGAATTCCCCTTTGCCAACTCCGCCGTCCTCATGACATTCTGCGCGACGTTCTACTGCGCCGTCCGCTACGCCTGGCTCGACCTGCTCGGCCAGCACCACGAGGCGCATTGACGATGCCTGTCCCGATCTCCGTCCTCATCCCCGTGAAGAACGAGGCCGCCAACCTCCGGGCGTGCCTCGCTTCGGTCGCGTGGAGCGACGATGTCGTGGTGGTGGACTCCGGCAGCACAGACGGGACCGTGGAACTGGCTCGCGCCGCCGGAGCGCGTGTGGTCGACTTCAACTGGAACGGCGAGTTTCCGAAAAAGAAGAACTGGGCCCTGGCCAACGTCGCCTGGAAACACGACTGGGTCTTCATCATCGATGCCGATGAGCGCGCCACCCCCGGACTGAAGGCGGCCATGGAAGCGGCGCTGCGCGAGGACCGTTACCAGGGCTATTATGTCAATCGCCGGTTCTGGTTTCTCGATGGATGGCTCAACCATTGCGGCTATTTTCCGAGCTGGAACCTTCGCTTCTTCCGGCACCGCCTCGGCCGCTACGAGAAAGTCGCCGTGTCCGCGGACACGGGCTCGGGGGACAACGAAGTCCACGAACATGTGGAGCTGCAGGGCGCGGCCGGCTACCTGTCCGGCGAGATGGAACACCATGCGTTTCCCGACATCGCGACCTGGGTGGAAAAGCACAACCGGTATAGCAACTGGGAAGCCCGGCTGCAGGTCGAGGCAAGCGCGGCGCGCGGCGCGGCGGCGGACGGGCTCGAGGCCGGCCTCGCGCGGAAGCGTCGTTTGCGCCGGCTGGCCTGGGCGCTGCCGTTCCGGCCCGCCCTGCGCTTCTGCTACCATTATTTCTGGCGGGCCGGATTCCTCGACGGCTACCGCGGGTTCGTCTTCTGCCGTTTGATGGGCTGGTATGAATTCCTGAGTGCGGCCAAGGCGCGCGAATTGAAACGCCGGAGCAGGACCGCCCAGTGAGCGACCAACGGCGGCGCGCGATATTTGTGAACCGGGTCTACCGGCCGTCGCCGGCCGCGACCGCGCAGCTGCTCACGGATCTCGCGGAAGGGCTGGCGGCCACGGGATTCGATATTCACGTGGTGGCGGCCGGCGCCGAGTCCGGTCCGTTCGGCGGCGTCGAGGTCCACCGCACCGGCGCCGGTGAAGTTCACGGCGGGATTTTCTCCCGCGTGCTCAACTACCGCCGGTTCATCCGGGGCGCCCGGGCGGAACTCGGCCGCCTGGTGCGCGCCGGCGATGTCGTGGTGCCCATGACCGATCCGCCCATGCTCGGGACGGCCGTCGCCGACGTCGTGCGGCAACGCGGCGGGACCGTCGTGCACTGGTTGCAGGACATCTACCCCGAAATCGCAATGGCCCACGCCGGGCCCGGGCTCGGCCTGCTGTTTCGGACGTTTCGCGCCCGGCGCGACGCCTCCTGGCAGACGGCCCGCCGATGCGTGGTGCTCGGCGAGGACATGGCGGCCGTGGTCGCCGGCCGCGGGATACCGCGCGCCGCGATTACAGTCCAACCGAACTGGGCGCCGCCGGAGCTCGCCGTGCCGCCGGATCCGGAGGCGGTCGGACGCCAACGCCGGCAGTGGGCCGCGGAAAACTCCTTTGTGGTTGTCTATTCGGGCAACCTGGGGCGGGTGCACGAGTTCGAAGCAGCGTTGGGCGCCGCCGAGCGGCTCGCTGCTCGCCGCGATATCCTGTTTGTCTTCGTCGGCGGCGGCGCACGCCTCGCTGAGGTCCGAGCCGCGGCCCATCGCCGGCAACTGGCGGGCGTGCGTTTCCAGGCCGCGGTGCCGCGGGAGCAGCTCCCGTTTACCCTCGCCGCAGCCGATGCCCATTTGGTGACTCTGCGGACCGCCTTCGACGGCCTGGTCTTCCCAAGCAAGCTGGCGGGAGCTCTGGCGTCCGCCCGGCCCATCCTTTTTGTCGGCTCCCCCGGGAACGAGATCACACGGCTGCTGCTCGCGGGACGCTGCGGAGTCGCCACGACACCCGGTGATGGCGCCGGGCTGGCCGCCGTCATCGAAGCGTGGGCCGTGAACCGGGAGCTGGCGCGCGAACTGGGCGTCCGTAGCCGGTCGGTTTACGAGGAGCGGTTCAGCTTTGAGACCGCGCGGAAGCGCTGGGCGGAGTTGCTAGGCGAGGCCGCGAGTCCTTCTAACGGGATTGCCACCGCATGAAGCTTGGCGCAAAAGCACGGAACGCATGACACAGGGCCGGGCACTTTCCGCATTGTTCGTATTGTTCGATGCGATCGCGCTGGTGCTGGTATTCAATTTCTTCGCCTGGACGCGCGGCTTGGCAGACCCGCATGACTTAATCCTGGCACCGTTGCTGCCGCCACTGTTGATGTGCTTCCTGGCGATCTTCCTGATCGATGGCTACAATTCACAGACCGACATGCTGTCGGTGACCTACACCAGCCTGCACTGCATCGCACTGGTCTTCGTCCTGCTGCTCACGCTCCTGCTGACCTTCGCGGTCATCAGCGCCGGGTTTCCCCTTCAAGGCAGCCGCCTGGTGATCGTCTTGTCTTGTTTGGTGCTGATTCCCACGACCCTCAGCTACCGGCGCTATTTCTATCTCCGCAACCAGCAGCATCGGCAGCAGCGTTATTTCATGTTCCTTGGCAGCCCGGAGAGCTGCGTGGCGTTCAAGGAGGAGTGCAGGAAGAACCACATGACCCAGGCGGTGCTTTACGCCACGCATGAGACTTTCGCCCGCGGCACCACCAACAAGCCCACGGTGGTTTCCAGCCCGCCGTTTGGCGACGTCGTGCACTACCTCGAGGAATACGAGGCCAACCTCGACGCGATCATCGTGCGTGAGTCCAACCAGGAATTGCCGGAGGCAGTCGCCCGGCGGCTGATGGAACTTCATTTTTCCGGCGTGCCAACTTATACGCTGGAACTTTTCCACGAGGTCTACTGGCGCAAGATTCCACTCTACCGGTTGAACCAGACCTGGCTTTTCCAGGAAGGATTTCAGATTGCCCGCGAGCCGGTGTTCGAGCGCTTGAAGCGCGTGAGCGACATCGTTCTCGCCTCCCTCGGCCTGCTGGTCGCCCTGCCCCTCTTGCCGGTGGCCGCGACGCTCATCTGGTTCGACGATCGCGGTCCCGTATTCTTCCGCCAGCCACGAGTCGGCAAGAACCGGCGCCTGTTCGACATCGTCAAGCTGCGCACGATGCGCGTGGATGCCGACGGCGATCGTTATACGCGGGCCGGCGACACCCGCATCACCCGCGTCGGACAGATCTTGCGCCACACGCGCCTCGACGAGGTGCCGCAATTGTGGAACGTGCTGGTCGGGGACATGAGCCTGATCGGCCCGCGGGCCGAGTGGGTGCGGCTGGTCGACGACTATGAGCAGAAGATCCCGTGCTATCACTTCCGGCACCTGGTGAAGCCCGGCATCACCGGCTGGGCGCAGGTCAACTACAACTACGGCGAGAACCTCGAGGACACCTTGCGGAAATTGGAATATGACCTCTATTACATCCGGTATTTCTCGTTCGTGCTGGATGCCTCGATCGTCCTGAAAACCGTCCATATCATGTTGTTTGGGAAAGGCCGCTGATTCCGGACTGCCAGACTACCACGCGATGCAACCCGTGACAGGTTCCGTTCAGTCGCGGGTGATCGCCTGGCTCGCCGCAGCGAGCCTCGCCCTCACCCTTGCGGTATTCGTGTCGCGCGGTGCCGCTGCCTGGCAGGCAGCGCGCGTGGCGCCGGGAATCGCCGTCACCAGCGGCTTCGAGGAAGAGAGCCTATTTGCCCTCTGGCGGGCGGCACGACGCCAGCCGGTGTATTTTGATCCCCACCGGATTCCCTTCGCCTCGGCCTATTTCAACTGGCTGTTCTACACGGCCTATGCCCGGCCCGTCCGGGTGCTGGCCGACGCGTTCGGCGATGCCGTCATTCCCGTCGCGGCGCGAGCGATCACCGCCCTGGGTGCGCTGACCGGATTTTTCGTGATCGCCCGGTTGGGGGGCCGAATGCATCCGGACCGTCGGCTGTTGGTGACGGCCTTGGCGGGATTCGGTTTCCTCGGACCATTGGTGGGTTGGTGGGCCATCACGGCGCGGCCGGATGTCTGGGCCATGACCTGGGAGGCCGCCGGCATCGTCGCGCTACTGGCATGTTCTCGTGAACGCCTGGGCGTCGTCCTCAGTTGCGCGTTTTTCTATCTCGCGTGGGCCTGCAAGCAAACCTGCGTCACGGGGTTGGCCGGTGCCCTTGTGTTTCTCGCCTGGCGGCGAAGGTGGGTCGACGCCGCGAGCTTGGCGGGCGGGAGCGTCGGCATTTGGCTGATGACATTTCTCGCGCTCGGCCCCGCCTATCGGGCGTCTTTCCAAGCCACTGCCACTCAAAATGACTTTCTCATCGCCCAAGGGCTCGACCATCTCACGGAGGTGGCGATCAAGGCCGCCCCGCTGTGGCTCTGGTGTGCCGCGTGCCTTCTCCCCCCGGCCCAATCGACAGCCGCCCCGCCGGACGATCTCGCGGCGAAAGCCAGGTCGTTTGGACAGCTGGCCCTGCCGCTGGCACTGGTGTTCGGGTTCGTTACCAGCTGCAAGATCGGATCAGCGGCGAACTACTACTTCGGCGCGATCACGCCGGCCCTTCTGCTGGTCCTCGGTTCCGGCCCCCTGCGCCTGCCGTCCGGCGCCCTGGCGGCGGGCCTCGTGGTGGCAACCGGCCTCCAGCTGGCCTCGTTGACAGGTAAGGTCGGCCAATTGTCGCTTTCACCCGAAGCCCGGCATTTGGAGAGACTCTGGTCGGTTTGGTCCCGCCAGCCGGAGCCGCGTTACGCCGCGGTGAATTCGCTCAACCTACCCTGGCTGAATCCCGCCTCTCCCCCGCTGGTGCTGGCTTACCATTACCAGCGCGACCGCCGCGCCGGATCGACGTTCGAGCAACGTGGCGTCGGGGGCATGATCGAAAGCGGCTATTTCCGTTCGCTGCTTCTTCCCTCCCAGACGACCACCACATTCGACAACGGGCGCCTGGTTCATTATGTTCGCGACCAGACCGTCGACGGCATGACGGTATTTCGACGCGTCATTTCGGATTCACCATGAAGAACTATGACTTCGTCTGCATCGGCGGCGGCAGCGCCGGCTTCAATGCCGCGCGCGTGGCGGCCGGGCTCGGCCTGAAAACCGCCGTCGTCGACGGCGCCCGCCAGCTCGGGGGACTCTGCATCCTGCGCGGCTGCATGCCGTCGAAGACGCTGCTCTACGCCGCCGACATCCTTCATCACGCCCGGCACGCCGGGCGCTTCGGCATAAAGGTCACGGGCGCTCACGCCGACATGAAGGCGGTGCACGCCCGCAAGAAACGCCTGATCGGCGAATTCGCCGATTACCGCGTGAAGGCACTTACGGCCGGGAAATTCGATCTCATCCGCGCCCAAGCGCGCTTCCTCGACCCGCACACGGTCGTGCTCTCCGACGGCCGGAAGATCCGTGGCCGCCATTTCCTGCTGGGGACGGGTTCCAAGGTCAGCGTGCCGCCAGTGCCCGGCCTCGCGGGCCTGCCCTGCTGGACCAGCGATGACGTGCTCGACCTGGATTTCGTGCCGAAAAGCGTCCTGGTGCTCGGCGGCGGCATCGTGGCCTGCGAGTTGGCGCAATTCCTGAACCGCATCGGCGCGCGGGTCACGCTCGTCCAGCGCAGCGCCCACATTCTGCGCGATCATTCCACCGAGGCGTCGGAAACGGTGCAACGCGCCTTCGTCGACGAAGGCATCGAGTTGTTTGCCGGCACCAAGCTCCTCGATCTCCGCGGGTCCCGGGGCGGATTCCAGGTCACCTTCCTGCACGACGGCCGCACGATCGTCCGGCGGGCCGCGCACTGCCTCAATGCCCTCGGGCGTGAGCCCAACACCACCGGCCTGGGTCTGGCGGCCATTGGCGTGAAGACGCGGCCCGATGGCCAGGTGATCATCAACCGCTGGCAGCAGACAAACCGGCCGCACATCTACGCCGCCGGGGATTGCTCCGGACCGGCGGAAATCGTGCACATCGCCATCGCGCAGGGCGAACTCGCGGCGCGCCACGCCGCCGGGGTGCGCGGGATCAAACCGGTCGACTTTTCGCTTTTGCTCAACGTGGTTTTCACCGACCCGCAGCTGGCCACGATCGGGGCGCTGGCCCGCGACCTCGACGCCCGCGGCGTCAAATATCTCAGCGCCAGCTACCCGTTCAACGACCACGGCAAGTCGATCCTCATGGAAGCCCACTACGGATATGTGAAGGTGCTGGCCGAACCCAAGCGCGGGCGAATCCTGGGCGCGGAAATCGTCGGCAAGGATGCCGGGGAACTGATCCATTGTTTTTCCGGACCGCTCGCCATGCGAGCCACGGTGCGCGACCTGCTCCGCGCCCCCTGGTACCATCCGACGCTGGCCGAGATCATCACCTATCCGCTCGAGGAGCTGGCGGACCAACTGTAATGGACCGCCCGTCCACTTCTCCCGCCGTGCGGATCTTCCTCCTGGCGGTGCTCATCTGCACAAGTTTCGCCGTCTTTACCGATCATCGGTGGGAGGATTTCTACATCACTTACCGCAGCAGCCGGAACCTGGTCGAGGGGCATGGCCTCGTGTATCAAGTCGGGGAGCGGGTGCACACCTTCACTTCGCCGCTGGGTGTGCTGCTTCCGGCTTTCGCGCTCGAATTGACCGGCGGTGCCTCCGACGAAGCCGCGTTGTGGATCTTCCGGGTGTGGTGCACTTGCGCCCTGGGCGGCGCGGCGATGCTGCTCTGGCGCACCGCCGGCGCCTGGGGCTGGTCCGGGTTCGGCCGATGGTTCCTGGCCTTGCTCCCGTTGGTGGAGTCAAAATGCGTGGATTTTTCCATCAACGGGATGGAAACCGCTTTCATGCTCCTGGGCCTGGCTTGGATGCTGGATACGCTTTCCCGGCCATCGCCACGTGCGGCGCTGAAGCTGGGTCTCGCCTGGGCCGGCCTGATGTGGACCCGCCCCGATGGTTTTGTTTTCGGCGGCGCGCTCGCCCTGTCGTGGCTGGCTGTGCGCCCGACGACGGAGCCCGCGGGCAGCCGGCGCCAGCTCCTGCTGATCTACCTCCGCGCCCTGCCGATCGCCGCCGTGGTCTATCTGCCGTGGTTTCTCTGGGCCTGGCATTTCTACGGCTCGCCGGTGCCGAACACAATCGTCGCGAAAGGCCTCAGCTCCGCCTTGCCCGGGCTGAGCGACTGGGCGGGTATCCTCCTGCGCCAATCGTTGTTCTTCGCCTGGAATGGACGGCTGCGCGAAGTGTTCCTCCCCTCCTATTCGTGGTTCGGCGGCTGGCCGGCGCCGCTCGTCTGGTGGATGCAGGTGGCCGCGGCGTTGGCGGTCATCGCGTGGCTGGTCCCGCGCATCGATCCGGTCGGACGCGCCGCGTCGCTGGCGTTCTTCCTCACCTCGCTGTATGGCTCGATCGCGCCGAAGTTTCCCTGGTACTATCCCTGCCATGCCATCGCCGCCATGGTCGCGTTGGGCGCCCTGGCGGAGCAACTCGGCGGGTTCCTGGCGCGACGGGGTGTTCGCGCGGCCTTCGCCCGCCTGCCGATGCTCGCGCACTTGGGCCTGTCCGCGACGATTCTCCTCATGGCCGCGTGGCAACTGCGCCACCAGCAGGCCATCATCGAAGGGCAGCGGGCGGCGATCGGGCGTTGGTTGAAGGCCCATCGCACCACACCCGACGACACGGTCTTCCTCGAGCCGCTCGGCTACATTGGCTACAACTCCCAACTGCGGATGCTCGATTATCCCGGTCTGGCGGCGCCCGCGGTGATTGCCGCCCGGCGCGCGGTCGGCGACAATTGGGGCGCATTGATCCGCCGGCTTGGTCCGGACTGGCTGGTGCTGCGGCGGTTTGAGGCGATCGACATGTTCAAGGTGACCCCGGATCTCCTCGACCGCTACGATTTTGTCGCCGGGTTCGACCGTTCCGACCAGGTGGCGGCGGTGCCTTGGCTGCCCGGCCGCATTTATCTGCAATTCGACGAGACGTTCGACGTTTTCCATCGCAAGCCGCCCGCCACGACGCCCGCCGTGGCCGCTCCCGCTCCGTAGATCGCAGGCCTGCGCGATGGTTTTGGTTTTGCGGACGCGTCGATCCTGACCAAGCTCAATCCATGTCCGATTACCGCGCTCCCGAGTTCCTGACCGACCTGCTCCAGGCCAAATCGCCCTCCGGGGCCGAGGCGCAGGCGCAGGCTGTTTTTGACCGCCATGTGAAACCGCATGCGGACGCCTATGCCTCCGACGCCCTCGGGTGCCGGCTGGCCACGCTGAACCAGCGAGGCGCGCCCACCCTGATGTTCGCCGGCCACATGGACGAGCTCGGCCTGATCATCACCTACGTCAACAAGGATGGATTTCTGTATTTCGATACCATCGGCGGCCACGATCTCAGCATCATCTCGGGGCGACGCGTCGTCATCCAAACCGCCGGCGGCGTGGTGAAGGGCGTAACCGGCAAGAGGGCCATCCACCTGATGGACGACGAGGATCGCAAAAAAGTCCCGAAGAAACACGAGATTTGGATCGATATCGGCGCCAAGTCCAAGGCGGACGCCTTGAAACGCGTCTCGATCGGCGACGTGGCGACGTACGATCACGAATTCGAGCTAATTTCCGGCAGCATCGGCACGGCGCGCGCGTTCGACAACAAGGTGGGAGCCTACGTGGTCGGCGAGGCGCTGGTTCGACTCGCGCGCGAAAAGACCAAGCTTCACGCACGGCTTGTTTCCGTTGCCACCACGCAGGAAGAAATCGGCGTCCGCGGCGCCACCACTTCGGCATTTGCCGTCGACCCGCACGTGGCCCTGGCCGTCGACGTCGGCCACGCCACCGATCATCCGGATTGCGATCACCGCAAGTTTGGCGAGACCAAGCTCGGCGGCGGGCCCATCATCTGCCGAGGTCCGAACATCAATCCCAAGGTGTTCGAGCGGCTGGTCGCCTGCGCGAAGAAAGCCCGCCTGCCCTATCAGCTCGAAGCCGATCCCCGCCCCACGGGCACCGATGCCCGGGCCATTCAGATGGCGCGCGGCGGCGTGGCGGTGGGGCTGGTGTCGATTCCCCTGCGGTACATGCACACGCCGAGCGAGGTGGTGGACCTCGAGGATGTGGAAAACTGCGTGAAGCTGTTTGTCGCCTTCGCGAAGGCGGTCGGCCAGGGCGAGAGCTTCAACTGGTGAGATTTCGGCCCCGGTCGGCCCCACCGGGCCGGAGGTGTGGCAGAAGCGGAAAACTTGCCCGCGGCCGGGCGTCCCGCGCCTCGCCGGCCGGCTCAGGCGGCGTCCTTGCTGGTCGTGGCGCTGCGGCGCGCCGTCTTGACGAGCTGCGGCTTCTTGCGCCCCTCGACCACCGCCTGGTCGATGATCACCTCGGAGATGTCTTCGCGCGTCGGCAGCTCGTACATCACCTCGAGCATGATCTTCTCGAGGATGGCTCGCAGGGCGCGCGCCCCGGTCTTGAGCTCGATGGCCTTGAGCGAAACGGCCCGCAGGGCGTCGCGGGTGAATTTCAGCTGCACCCCGTCCATGGCGAAAAGCTTCGAATACTGCTTCACCATCGAATTCTTCGTGCGCAGGAGGACCTTTTCCAGGTCGGCGATCTTCAGTTCATCGAGGGCCGAGACGACCGGCAGGCGGCCGATGAATTCCGGGATCATGCCAAAGCGGATCAAGTCCTCGGGCGCCACGCCGCGCATCACTTCGTCCGGCGTGAGATCGTGGTCCTTGGCATTGACGTGGAAGCCGAGGGAACGCTGGCCGAGGCGCTTCTTGATCACCTCGTTCAAACCGACGAACGCTCCGCCGCAGATGAAAAGTATGTTGGTCGTGTTGACCTGGATGTATTCCTGGTTCGGGTGCTTGCGGCCGCCCTGGGGCGGCACATTGCACGTCGTGCCTTCGAGGATCTTAAGCAGGGCCTGCTGCACGCCCTCACCCGAAACGTCGCGCGTGATGGAAACGTTCTCCGTCGTGCGCCGGATCTTGTCGATCTCGTCGATGTAGATGATCCCGCACTCCGCCTTCTTGACGTCGTAGTTGGCCGCCTGCAGGAGGCGCAACACAACGTTCTCCACGTCCTCGCCCACATACCCCGCTTCGGTCAGGGTCGTAGCATCGGAGATCGCGAAGGGCACGTCGAGAATGCGGGCGAGCGAGCGGGCCAGCAGCGTCTTGCCGGAGCCGGTCGGGCCGATCAGCAAAATGTTGCTTTTCTCCACCTCGACATCGTTGAACTCCGCCGGCATCGGGGCGTTGTCCCGCACCTGGGTCGCCGAGTCGAAATTCAGCCGTTTGTAGTGATTGTAGACCGCGACGGAGAGGACCTTTTTCGCGTGGTCCTGGCCGATGACGTGATCATCCAGCACCTTCTTGATGTCACCGGGTTTGATCAGCCGGAAGGCCGGCTTCGTCCCCTCGGGGACGGGCGCCTTGACCTCGCGATCGATGATCGTCTTGCAGACGTTCACGCATGAGTCGCAAATGTACACCCCGGGGCCGGCGATGATCTTCCGCACCTCCGCCTGCGACTTGCCGCAGAACGAGCAAAGGGTCATGCGAGACGATTTGGCCATGGCATTATATACGGGGCGTACCGCGGGTTAGTCGAGGGATTTCCCCTAGGCGGAACCGGGTCTGAAAAAGTCCCCTCAGGCAGCGCTTTGCGCGATCTTCTGGGCATCCCGGGTCGAAGCCACGACGTGATCGACGATGCCGTAAGCCTTGGCCTCCTCGGCGCTCATATAGTAGTCGCGGTCGGAATCTGACTCGACCTGCTCCGCGGTCTTGCCGGTGTGCCGTGCGATTGTCTCGCTCAGAGTCTTGCGCCAGCGGATGATTTCCCGCGCCTGGATCGCGATGTCGGCCGCCTGGCCGCCCGCGCCGCCCGAGGGCTGGTGAATCATAACGCGGCTGTTCGGGAGGGCGAACCGCTTGCCCTTGGTGCCGGCGGCCAGGAGCACCGTGCTCATGCTCGCCGCCATGCCGATGCAATAAGTGACGATGTCACATTGCAGGAAGTTCATCGTGTCGTAGATGGCCATGCCGCCAGTGACCACGCCGCCCGGCGAGTTGATGTAGAGATGGATGTCCTTCTTTGGCTCCTCCATCTGCAGAAACAGCATCTGGGCGATGACCACGTTGGCGACATTGTCATCGATCGGGGTTCCGATGAACACGATACGGTCCTTCAACAGCCGGCTGTAGATGTCCATGGACCGCTCGCCGCGGCCGGTGTTTTCCAGGACGATGGGAACGTAATAGCTCATGCTTTGGCGGATGCCGTCGTGACGGTAGCCTTGGACACCAGAAAATCAAGGGTCTTGTCGAAGAGCAGCTGCTGCTGGACCGCCTGCACTTGTTCGCGGCTCTTGCCGAGGTCTTTCGCCACCTTGTCGGGCTTCGAGCCGGAGCGCATGGCCTCGCGCATGAGCCAGTTGTTGAAATCCTTCTCGTCGACCTTGATTTTTTCCGTCTCGGCGATCTTGGCGAGCATGAGCTGCATCTTCACCCGCGAAGTCGCCGCCTTCGTCGCGCTTTCGAACAGCTCCTTTTTGTTCTGCTCGAACTGCTCCTGCGGCACGCCCCGACGCATGTTCTCCTCGATGAACTGGCGCAGCACGCCGTCGCGCTCCGTGGCGACGAGGCTGTCGGGCACGGGGAAGTTGGCCTGCGCCACCAGCGCATCCGACACCTGCCGGCGCTGCGCCGCGCGGTTTTCATACTCCTTGCGCATGGTCAGGTTCGCGCGCACCTGGGCCTGCAGGCCGGCGAGATCGTCGACCCGGTTCTGCTTGAAAAAGGCTTCGTCCATCGCCGGGAGCGCGCGTTCGCGCACTTCCTGAACCTCGATGGCGTACTCGGCCTTCTTGCCGGCCAGGGCCGGCACCGCGGCGAAATCGGCCGGAAATGTCACCTCCACGTTCTTCTTGTCGCCCGCCTTGAGGCCGGCGAGCTGTCGCGATACGCCGGGCAGCAGTCCGTCATTCGCCCCCTCGACTTCCTCCCAGGTTTGTGGCGCGCCGGCATAGATCGTTTTGTCGCCGACGAGCTCGGCCAGCGACTTGCCGTCGAGCGTGCCCGTGTAGCCAAACCGCACGTAATCGCCCTTGGCCGCCGGCCGCGCGGCGACTTTGAAGTCCGCCCGCTCCGCCCGCAGTTCCTCGATTACCCGATCGATCTCCTCGGCCGATGGCTCGGTCGGCTGAATTTCGGTCCGAAGATTGGCGAGATCCGGCAGCGCAATTTCGGGCCGCACATCCACCGTGAGCTTGATGGCGGCGGAGAGTCCGGACTCGATCGCGCCCTCCTCGACATCCACCAACGACAGCACGTCGAGCTTGGCCTGCTCCAAGCCCTCGCGGTAGGCCTTGCCCACCACCTTGTGCTTGAATTCCTCGTTTAGCTCCTTGCCAAAACGTTTCGCCACCATCGCCGCGGGCGCTTTCCCCGGGCGGAACCCGGGCAGGCTGGCTTGGCGACTGATCGCGTTCAGGGTGGCATTGTATTCGCCTTCGACCTCGCCCTTGTCGAGCGTCACGGTCACGGCCTTGCGGGTCTCGCTGATGTCGGTTATTTGTACGTTCACAGTTGGAAATGGACGGAATCTTGGCGGGAAATGGATCAAGCTAGGTGGCGCTCCTCGCCGGTCAATTCCCGATTCGGTCGATCGTCGGGAGAAACCGACATGGACATTTCCGCCCGCGGATCCAAGCTGCCCGGTGCGTAATGCCTTCGCTTACACAGCTTTTGGCCAAGCACCAGCGACTGCTGGTCTTGGACGCCGCTTCCCGGCAATTCCAGGCGGGCCTTTTGCGTGAAAACCATTCCAGTCTGTGGGAGCTGACGGAGGCCGATGCCTCGACGGCAATCTTCACCTGCGTGAATGCGCTGCTGCAGGATGCCGGGCTGCGTGTGGCGGACTTGGGCGCGGTGGTGTATTGCGAGGGACCAGGCTCGATGCTGGGCATCCGAAGTGTCGCGATGGCGATTCGGACCTGGGGAATTCTGGCACCGTTGGCCACCTATTCGTACCAAAGCCTGGCCGTGGCCGGGCTGTTTGCCTGGCGCGCGGGCCCGGCTCGACCTCTTGCTGTGATCGCGGATGCCCGGCGAGGAACCTGGCATTGCCAGGAGGTTGCCCGCGACGGGACGATGCCGGAAATGCGGCGGCTGGGGTCCGAGCAATTGCCGCCGGGCGAACTGCTGATGCCCGAACATTTCCGCAGTTGGGATCAACCCCCGCGCGCCGCGGCCGCCTGCCGGTACGATTTGGCGCGGATACTTCCAGCCTTGGCGGACTGCGATTGCTTTCGGAAAAGCGATCACCCGAACGCGCTGCAACTCGAGGCACCGGAATACCGCCGCTGGACGGCGCAAGTTCACCGCGCCGAAGCCAGGTCCCCATGACATCCTTTGGCCAGCTCCCCCTGCGCTGCTGGGTCGAGATCGACCTCGCCGCCCTCGAGCGCAACGTGAAATTGATCCGCGCTTCGCTGCCGCCTGCCATCAAGTACGTCGCGGTCGTCAAGGCGGATGCCTATGGCCACGGCCTCCATCAGGTGGCTGCGCGGCTGATGCACGCCGGGGCCGACCTCCTGGCCGTGGCCAATGTCGCCGAGGCGGTGGCCCTGCGCGAGCTGAGCAACGACTGGCCCATCCTGCTGCTTAGTCCCGTGCTGCCGGAGGAAGACGCCTACCTTCCCGAGTACGACCTGGCGGCCACGGTTTCATCGCTGCCCGAGGTGGAACGCTTCGATCGGATTGGGCGCTCGCGCGGCCAGCCGGTCGCCGTCCACCTCAAGATTGACACCGGCATGGGCCGGCTAGGCGTTTGGCACACCGAGGCATCCGACCTGCATGCGGCCATCACCCGCGCCCCGGGCATCCGTCTCGCCGGCATATTCACCCACTTCGCCAGCGCGGATGAGGACCCGGATTTCACAGCCGCGCAACGCCGGATCTTCCTCGCCACGGTGGCTTCGTTGCCCGGGCTCGATCCTGGCAGACTCCTGGTCCATGCGGATAACAGTGCGGGGCTGGAAACCACTCCGGGGGGCGGCATTTTCAACGCCGTGCGCGTCGGATTGCTGCAGTTCGGCATCCTGCCCCATCCACACTCGATGCTCGCCCGCGTTCACACCGAGCCGGTGTTCAGTTTTCATACCCGTGTCGGCCTGGTGAAACGGCTTCCCGCCGGCACCGGCATCAGTTACGGCCAGACCTGCCGCCTGCGGACCGACTCGACCGTGGCGATCCTCACGGCCGGCTACGGCGACGGCATCGCCCGTGCGTCCAGCAACCGCGCCGAGGTCCTGATTGGCGGCCGCCGCTGCCCCGTTCTCGGTCGCGTAACCATGGACCAGACCGTTGTCGACGTCACCCATTTGCCGAAGGCGGTTGCATGCGGCGACCCGGTCGTGCTCGTCGGACGCCAGCAAGAGAGTGAAATATCAATTACGGAGTTCAGCGCATGGGCGGACACGATTCCGTGGGAAACCTTATGTTCGGTCACGAAGCGGGTGCCGCGGATCTACAAGACGGCGCTCGGAGTCTGATGCGGCACGCCGCCGGCGCCTGACGGAACGGTCGCCATTTTGCCCCGCCACCCGGCCGGCAAACAACTGAGCCAGGCAAAACGCCCGGCGTCGTTGCCGGGAGTCGTCAAAGCCAGGCGCGGACTTATTCGTCAGTGGCCACCGCGGTCATCATCGCAACCGCCGTGGTCGTTGTCGTCGCCGTGTTCGCCGCGGTCATCATGGCCGTCGCCTTTCCCGGCCGAACCTTTGGTATTCACCTCGTGCGTGCCGAGCAGCCGCATCGAGCCGGCGACGGGAGTGTAGACCTCGACCTGATAGCTGTGCGTACCCTTGGCGGTGACGAAATTGAGGTGGTATTGTTTCCCCGGGATCGCGTAATCCGGCGGATTCGGGCTGCCCGTACCGTAGTGATAGATCGTCGGGGTCGAGGTCGAGCCGTTGCGGAATACCTCGTAGATCGCAATCAAGACGTCGGTATCGCGCACGAATTTGTTCTGGCAGGTCAGCGTGAACTTGATGGGCACCGTCGATCCTCCCTCAACCGTGCGGTTGTTCGAGAGCGGCGGCAACCAGGTCAGATCCTCGCAAATCTCCTTCTGGATCTGGGTGACATTGAATGACGTGCTCGCCGTGGCGACGGTCGCGCCGCTGCTCGTAAGGCTTACGGTCAGGGTATGGGAGCCGCCCGAGCCGAAGCTCATCGCCCCGGTGCCCGACACCGCAGCCGTGCCCAAACCGGTGACGGTGGGTGCGGGCGATATCGGCGTACCGTCGAGAGTCACGCTGACGCCCGCGATCGAACCATAGGTGGTGCCGCCCGAGAACGAGTAGTTGACCACGGTGGCGGGATCACCCGCGCTACGCGTGAAGGTGCTGCCATCGGTCGGCGACAGAATCGACACCGTCGGAGCGGGCACGACCCCGGAGACCGAGAAAGGTACCGTCACCGGCGTCGCCGCGCCGAAGGCGTTGCTGGCACTGAACACCAGGCTGTGGTTGCCGGCGAGGGGAACGGTCAATGTCGCACTGCCGTTTGCGGTGGTCGCGGTCCCCACCCCGCTCGTGTTCAGCGCCACGGGCAGACCGTCAAGCGTTGCCGCGAGCCCGGTGATGTTGCCGTAGATGCTGGTGGCGGAGAATGAAACCGGAACTGACGCGCCCAAACCGCCGAGAATGTAGCTGAACGCAGCGTTCGAGGTGGGCGATGACACGGCGATGGACGGCGGCGGCGCATCGACATTCACTTTGATGCGGGCGCTGGCATAGCTGATGCCGATCGTGCTCGTGTTGCCCGCGGCCACCGTGACGGTGTAGTCCCCGGGAGCGGTCAGTGCGACCGAACCCGTTGCCGTCGCCGACCGCGCCGGCAGGGGGCCTCGCGTCAGACTGATCGGAATGATGTTCACGCCATCGGTGATCGAGGCCTGCATTGTCTCAATGGGCGCATCAGTCGCGAGCACCGACGCATCGAAGTTTACCGTGAAGCTCACGGGATTCCCGGTCGCGGGCTGGTAGGTGTACACCGCGCCGTCCGCCGGGCTGTTCAGTGTGACCGAAGGAGGATTATTGGTCGCGGTCGCAACGGCGGTGGCATTCACGAATGCGCCCGCGTCGTTGGCGCTCGTGACAACCGGGGGCCAGCCCGACGGCAGGATGTGATATTTATAGTCGCCCGCGTAGTTTCCCACCGGCACATCCACGTGTACGGTGAACGACTGTTTGTCATTTGGACCGCCAAAAGTCAGAGTCGCCGGGCTCAACGAAATGAAACTTAGCGCCTCAGCGTCCGTGACCCCGGTGCTCGGTTTGGCCAAGAGACTCACGTCCAGATTCACCGTTACCGGAACACCGACGGCGAGCGTGCTCGGCGCCGTCACCGTGATCACGTAGCTGGTCGATAGAGGCTGATCGCCCTGAACCGTATTCGTGGCCGGGTTGTAGACGACGTTTACCGACGGCGACGCCCAACAAACTGCGGCCGACATGACCGATCCGACAACAAGTCGGGCGTTACGAAGGAAAGTGTAATTCATGTGCCGAACGCGCGTGGGACTTAGCGGGTAACTATTTGCATTAGCTAGTGCCAAGACTCTCGCTTACGTCAACACTATCTTGGGGGCAATTACCTAGAAAAATCAGGAGTCTAAAACTTCATCTGGCAGCCCAATCGGCTCCATTCTGGTTATGGACTAATGCTACAATAATATATCATTTATTAATAACCTATTACGTGACTTATCCGATCATTCTATTTTGACCGCCATCGCTTTGACTGAATAGGGCCAATGTGGGTAGAGAGTTCTTTTACATTTTTTGAAAAGATCGACCGAAGATGCAGTTTGACTCTAGGTATTTTTCCTCATTAGCTCGGCTCCAGATTTCTCGCCAGTTCTCGGTCAACCCTGCAGGGCCGAAAATGCGCTTAATATTCATGGTCGCTAAATTTTGGGTGGCGAAGGCGCCAGCCGACGGCAGCACGTGCCGCTCCATCTGCTCCCGTTGCGATTGGAGTGACGTATGATTGCGTCCATGAAAATTGCCGGGCGCCGGACGATCTCACGGGCTTTGGCGGCAATCGCCTGCCTCGCTCTCGCGACGCAACTGCCCGGCGTTACCATCAACTGGGATGGCGGCGCGGGCACCGGTAACTGGACGGACGCAAACAACTGGAGCAACAACTCGGCTTGGAATTCAAACAATACCGCGAACTTCGATACCGATCTGGCCGGCGGGCAGTACTCGATCAATCTCGGATCGGCCCAGGCGGCGCGGAATATCACGTTCAGCTCGGGCACAGCCAACCAAGGTTTCACCTTCTCGGGTAGCACGCTCACGATCAACAACTCGGCTGGCATCGTTAACAACGACAATGACACCCAGACGTTCAACAACGCCATCACCTTGGGTACCGGGCAAACCTGGAGCGCGGCGTCGGGCAATCTGGTCTTCAACGGCAACGTCACCAATGGCTCGAATTTGCTGACTCTGTCTGCTGCGTCGGGCAAGTCGGGCACGATCGCCGGCGTGATCGGCAGTGGCACGGGCGGCATCACCAAGACTGGCGTCGGCACCTGGACCCTCTCCGGGGCAAACACCTATACCGGCGTGACCACAATCAATGCCGGCGTTTTGAGTGTCTCCACCCTGGCCAATGGCGGCGTCGCCAGTGGAATTGGCAAGTCCACCAACGCGGCCAACCGCCTGGTGCTTGGCGGCGGCACGCTCCAATACACCGGCGGCACCGTTTCCACCAACCGCGCCTTCACCCTCACCTCTTCCACCAACAGTTCGATCGACGTCAGCAATTCCGGCACCAATCTCACCATTTCCGGCTCTTCCGCCGCGACCACGGGCGGCCTGATAAAGATCGGCGCGGGCACCCTGACGCTCTCGGGCACGAACCAATACACCGGCGTCACCACCATCAATGCCGGCACCCTCAGCGTTGCGACGATCGGCAATGGCGGCGTCGCCGGCAATCTCGGCCAGGCCACCAACGCCGCCAATCGCATTGTGCTGGGCGGGGGCACGCTCCAGTACACCGGCAGCACCGCCTCGACCAACCGGGCCTTCACCCTCACCAACGCCACCACCAGCTCTATCGATGTCAGCAATTCCGGCACCAACCTCACGATTTCTGGCTCATCTGCGGCGACCACGGGCAGCCTGACCAAGATGGGGGCGGGCACCCTGACCCTCTCCGGCACGAACCAATACACCGGTGTCACCACGATCAATGCCGGCACCCTGAGTGTCGGAACCATCGGCAATGGCGGCGTCGCCGGCAATCTCGGCCAGGCCTCCAACGCCGCCAATCGCATTGTTCTGGGCGGGGGCACGCTCCAGTACACCGGCAGCACCGCCTCGACCAACCGGGCCTTCACCCTCACCAACGCCACCACCAGCACCATCAATGTCGCCAACGGCGCGACGACGCTGACTATGTCAGGTGCGGCGGCGGCATCCTCCGGCAATCTCGTGAAAAGCGGATCCGGAACTCTCGCCTTCTCCGGCGCCCACGCCTATACGGGAACAACGACCGTCAGCCAGGGTACCCTCCAGCTGAATGCCAACGCCCCCAGCGGCGCGGCCGGCACGCTGGGCAACGCCACGTCGGCCGTGACGGTCAACGATGGCAACACTGGCGCGAACAACACCGCTTTGGTGATCGGAACCTCGGGTGTGACGGTCGCGCGCGATATTTCCGTCGCCAATCTCGGTTCGGGCACCACCACGCTCGGCGGCAACATCACTTCCGGCACCGGTTCGTTCACCGGCAATGTCGCGTTGAACCGGGCGACAACGTTGAACGCGGACGGAACCTCCAATATCACCTTCAGCGCTGGTGTAATCAGCGGCTCCGGCCCGGTCACGAAGGCCGGAACGGGCACGGTCACGCTGTCGGGTACAAACACCTACACCGGGGCCACCACAATCAACGCCGGCACGCTCAGCGTCGGAACCATCGGCAACGGCGGGGTGGCCGGCAATCTCGGCCAGGCGTCCAATGCGGCGGGCAATCTGGTCTTAAGCGGCGGCACCCTCCAGTACACCGGGAGCACCGCCTCCACCAACCGCAATTTCACGCTCACCAACGGCACTACCAGCACGATCGATGTCACCCCGGCTGCGACCAACCTGACGATCTCAGGCGGAAGCACGTCGACCACCGGGGCGCTGACCAAGGCGGGGCTCGGTACCTTGACCTTGAGCGGTTCGAGCAGCTACAGCGGCACCACCACCGTCGGCGCCGGTACGCTGGTAGCCAATGGATCGTCGTCCCTCGGCGCCGCGAGTGGCGGCGTAACGGTGAACTCGGGCGCCACCCTCGCGCTGGCCGGCGGCGCGGCGGTAACGCAGTCCAGCCCGACCAACTCAGTCACGATTTCGAAATCCGGCACCCTGAGCCTGAACGGCACGGGCGCATCGGGCGCCACCGGCGCGCTGCAGGCCGTCGGCTCCACGGGCCAGACCAGCCAATGGTTGGGCAACATCACCCTTTCCGGCAATACCACGGTCAGCGCCGCCGACAACCTCCTCATCCTGGGCAACGCCACCCTCGGCAACTATTACAGCAACACCATTAACCTCGGGGGAAACACGCTGATGTTCAACACCACCTCAGCCACCGGGGTCGCACCCCAATACCTGAGCTATCCGGCGTATGCGCTGGATTCGACTAACATTCTGGTCAATTCGACCATCAGCGGCACGGGCGGCATAACCAAGACCGGCGCCGGCACAGTCAATCTCGTCAACGGCGGCACCGCCAACTCCTTCTCCGGCGCAACGCTCGTGACCGGCGGCAAGCTCATCCTGGACGGACCGGGCGACGCGCCCGTGGTCTCCAGCGCCAACGTCACCGTCGGCAATTCGTCTTCGCCCGGAGCGGCCGATTCCGTGGTGCTGCAGATGGGCCAGCTGGCCAGCCCGCCCTCGGTCAATAACGTGATCGGCAATTCCAACACCGCTGCCGGCACGGCCTCGGCAAGCATGACGGTCTACGAGGATGGCTTTTTCAACATGAACGGTGGCAGCAACGCCTTGGTCAACCTGACCCTGCAGGGTGGCCACGTGGGCGACTCCTACCTCTCAAGCAATCCGCCTACCTCTTATTCGTCCGTCCTGGGCATCACCGGGGGGATCACCACCAACGCCTCGAGCCAGACGGCGGTCATCAACAACTGGAAGCTCGGCATGTCGTCGAATGCTTTCTCCGTGAATGTCGCCGACGGGGCCGCCGCCAACGATCTCCGCATCGACTCGATCGTGGTCAACGACGTCGGCTTCACCAACTCAAACACCTCCACCAGCCTCGCGAAGACCGGCAGCGGCACCCTGCTCCTCACGGGCACCAATACCTACCAGGGCGTCACTGCCATCCAGGCCGGTGTCGTCAAGATCACCAATGGCAGCGCCCTCGGGCAGTCTGGTTCCTACAGCGGCGATCTGAACAATGGCACGACCGTGACCGCCGGCGCCCAGCTGCAGCTCGACGGCAGCGGCGGGGCTCTCACGGTCGCCAACGAGACCCTCACGCTCAACGGCAACGGCACGTCGACTACTGGCGACCTCCGGAATGTCGCCGGCAGCAACCAGTACAACGGCTTCATCGGCCTCGGGGGCAACTCCCGGATCAATGCCGACAGCGGCTCGACGTTGACCATCGGCGCCACGGCCGGTTCGGGCGCCACCCTCGTCAACGGCACGGCCGCCGGTCGCACGCTCACGGTGGGCGGCGACGGCAACACCACCATCAATGCGGTCATCGGCTCGAACATTGGCACCCTGACCAAGGATGGCACCGGCACGCTCACGCTTGCCGGCCAGTCCGCCGCCCAGACCGTCACCAACGTCAACGACGGCACGCTGGCCCTCAACATGACGAACGGTCTCACCGCCGCCGGGGCCAGCGTCAACGTCGGCGATGGGGCCGGCGCGGCCAACTCCGCCACCGTCGTCCTCCAGCAGTCCAACCAGATCGCCGACACTGCCGCCGTCACCGTCAACGCCGACGGCCGGCTCAACCTCAACAGCAAGTCCGACACCGTCGGTTCCATCGCCGGCTCGGGCAACATCGCCTTCGGCACCGGTCAGCTCACCGCCGGGGGAAACAACAGCAGCACCACCTTCTCCGGCCACATCACCGGTGGCGTCGGCAGCCTCCTCACAAAGACCGGCTCAGGGACGCTCACGATCGGCTCCAATGTCAATGCCGCCGCCGGCGATTTCCTGGGCAACCTCCAGCTCGACGCCGGCACCCTCGCCCTCATCAGCGCCACCAACACCTTTGCGAACAGCACGCTCACGATTTCCGCGGGCGCCACGCTGAAGCTGACCGACGCCACGCTCAACATCGCCAACCTCGCGTTGACCGGCACCGGCACCATCACCCTCGATTTCTCCGGCACGGCCTCCATCCTCAACGTCACGAACAACCTCACGATCGCCTCCGGCATCACGGTCAACGTCATCAACTGGCAGAACGCCGCGGATTATTTCTACGCGGCCAACTGGACCGGCGCCGTGGTGGACTTGCGGGGCGCTTCCCCGATGAACCAGGTGGTGTTCGATTCCCCCACCTGGGTCGGCAACGATACCAAATGGCAAAGCTACGACCGGCAGGTCACGCCGGTGCCGGAGCCGGGCACCTATGGCGCAATGCTGGTTGGCGCCATGAGCCTGCTTCTGGGTTACCGCCGGTTCCGGCGCTCCCGGGCGTCCGCGGCCTGAGCGGCGGCGGCCCTCACGCCTTGCCGATGCCGGCGGCCCGGAAGCCGATCTTCCGCAGCGCCGCAAGGTCCAGGATATTGCGCCCATCGAGGATGAAGGCCGGCTTCGGCATTCCGGAAAAAATTCGCGCGAAATCCAGTCCCTTGAACTCGTCCCACTCTGTCACGACGGCGACGGCATGGGCGCCCGCACAGGCCTCATAGGCGTTGCGCGCGATCGTCAGGCGCGGGCTGGCTGGGCTGGTCCCGGCCATGAGCTCGTCCCGCCCGAGGAAGATTTCACGTTGGATCACGTCCGCCGAAACCTTGGGGTCGTAAACACTCACGAACGCCCGCTCCGCCAGGAGGTCCCGGCACACCGAAATGGCCGGCGATTCGCGGGTGTCGTTCGTGTCCTTTTTAAAGGCGAAGCCCAACACGGCGATTTTCTTGTCGGCCACCGTGTTGAAGAGCTCCTTCACGATGCGGACGGCGAATCGCTGCTTTTGCCAGTCGTTCATCGCCACGACCTGCGCCCAGTAGGCCGCGACATCCGGCAGCCCGAAGCTCTCGCAGAGATAAGTCAGGTTCAGGATGTCCTTCTGGAAACACGAACCGCCGAATCCGACGGAGGCCTTGAGAAACTTGGGGCCGATCCGGCTGTCCTTGCCGATCGCGTTCGCCACCTCGTCCACATCTGCTCCGGTCGCCTCGCAGAGCGCCGAGATCGAGTTGATCGAGGAGATGCGCTGGGCCAGAAAGGCGTTCGCCACGAGCTTGGACAATTCCGACGACCAGAGATTCGTGGTGATGATTCGTTCGCGGGGCACCCACCGGGCATAAATGCCGGCCAGCTTCGCCACCGCCGCGTCACCTTCGGGCGAGCGTTCGCCGCCGATGAGCACCCGGTCGGGATTCGCCAGGTCCGCCACCGCGGTTCCTTCTGCCAGGAACTCAGGATTCGACAGGACCTGAAATTTGAGGCCCCGCGTGTTCGACGCCAGAATCGCCGCGATCGTGTCGGCTGTCTTCACCGGGATCGTCGACTTCTCGACGATGATCTTCCCATTCTCGGCGTGCTCGGCGATGGTGCGGGCCACCGATTCGACATAGCGCAGGTCGGCCGCGCGTCCGGCCCCCATGCCGTAAGTCTTGGTCGGGGTGTTGACCGCGACGAAAATGATGTCCGCCCGCTTGATTTCGCCGGCCACGTCGGTGGAGAAAAACAGGTTCCGGTCCCGGGCCTGCCTCACCACCTCCTCCAGCCCGGGCTCGAATACCGGCAGGCGGTCGGTCTTCCACGCTGCGATGCGGGCCGCATTCATGTCCACCACCGTGACCTTCAAGTCGGGGCATTTCAGGGCGATCATGGCCATGGTGGGCCCGCCCACGTACCCGGCGCCGATGCAGCAGATGTTCATAATGAAAGAGGCCGGCAGGATGCCGGCCTCGAAGCATTTATCCAAGGATGATTTTGCCGCTCACGCCGGACTCGGCGCCGGCGAGCCGGCCGCGCCGGGCGATTCCTTGCCGGCCGGTTTCGCCGCGGGAGGCTTTCCTCCATCCGGCGCCAGCTTCGGCGGCTTCACGCTGATCACGGGCGACGTGATTTTGCCGTCGCGCAGGATCTCCAGCACGTGGCGGCCCTCGACCGTTTCGTGTTCGAGCAGCGCCGTCGCGATCTTGTCCAGCGCCTCGCGGTTGTCGTAGATGATCTTTTGCGCCCGTTCATACTGCGTGTGCAGGATGGTCGAGATGGCCTGGTCAATCTGGCGCGCCGTATCCTCGCTCACGTGCTGCGACCGCGTGATGTCACGGCCCAGAAAGACGGTGTCCTGGTTATCGCCCATGGCGATGGGCCCGAGTTCGCTCATGCCGTAGTCACAGACCATGGCGCGCGCGATGCGCGTGGCCTGCTTCAGGTCGCCATAGACTCCGTTGCTGAAATCTCCGGTCACGAGTTCCTCTGCGATGCGGCCGCCCATCGCCATCGCAATCTGGTTGAGCAGCTTCTTTTTCGGCTGGGTGAGCACGTCCTTGGTCGGCAGGTACGTCGTGCTGCCGAGGCTCTGACCGCGCGGGATGATCGTCACCTTGTGCACGGGCATCGTGCCGTCATCGAGCACGGCCTGCACGATGGCGTGGCCGGCCTCATGCCAGGCCACCAGGCGCTTTTCGGCATCGTCCATCACGCGGCGGCGTTCGCGGCCCCAGAGGACCTTGTCGCGCGCCTCGTCGATGTCCGTCATTTCGACTTTCTTCTTGCCCCGGCGGGCGGCGAGGAGGGCGGACTCGTTCAGGAGATTGGCCAGTTCCGCACCGGAAAGCCCCGGGGTGCCACGTGCGATCACGGCGAGGTCGACGTTCTCCGACAGGGATATCCGGCGGGCGTGCACGCGCAGGATTTGCTCGCGGCCGATGATGTCGGGCAGGTCGATGTATACCTGCCGGTCGAACCGGCCCGGGCGCAGCAGCGCGCTGTCGAGCACGTCGGGGCGGTTGGTGGCGGCGATGATGATCACCCCCTCCTGCGTGTCGAAACCGTCCATCTCGACCAGCAGCGAATTCAGGGTCTGCTCCCGCTCGTCGTTGCCGCCGCCCAGGCCCGCACCCCGCTGGCGGCCCACGGCGTCGATTTCGTCGATGAAGATGAGGCAGGGCGCGTTCTTCCGGCCCTGTTCGAACATGTCGCGCACCCGGCTGGCGCCGACGCCGACAAACATTTCGACGAAATCGGAGCCGCTGATGGAGAAGAACGGTACGTCCGCCTCGCCGGCGATCGCCTTCGCGAGCAGCGTCTTGCCGGTGCCCGGCGGGCCTACCATGAGGATGCCCTTCGGGATGCGGCCGCCGATCTTTTGGAATTTCTTCGGGTCCTTGAGAAAATCGACCACTTCGCTGACCTCCTCCTTCGCCTCATCGCAGCCGGCGACGTCGGCGAAATTCACCCGCTCCTTTTCGCGCGTCAGCATCTTCGCCCGGCTCTTGCCGAAGCTGAGCGCGCCCTTGCCCGCCTGGCGCAATTGCCGCACAAAGAGAAAATAGAGCAGGCCGATGACGATGATGAACGGCAGGATGTTGATCATCAGGTTCGTCAGCACGGTTGTCGCCGGCTTCTCGACGAAGGCCTCCGACTTCTGCAGCCGTTCCAGATAGTTGTCGGTCAGGCGCCCGGAGGCGATGAAAGGCTGCGGCGAATTCTTCTCATTGCGCGGCGTGTTGGGATTGATGTTGCCCGTGACTTCGGACCAATCGCGCCCCCCGGTGGCGTCGGGCCGGATCGTTCCCTCGGAGATCTGGCCCTGCTCGGCGAGCTCCACGACCTGCTGCATCTTCAACCGCACCGGCTCCTGGGTCCGGCCGGGGTTCAGGTAAAGGACGGCGACCAGCACGCCGATGCCAATTACCCAGAAAAGGATCATTTTTACCGGAAATCCTTCGGGCGGAATGCTCTTCAATGGGCGCCGCTTCTTGTTCTCGTCGTTATCAGGCATGTAGGGATTCAGATTGGTTGGGCAAAGTGTAGGTTCCCTCAAGATAAGTCAAACGCCACGGATTTGAAAATCAGGCCGAAATTCCGATGGAACCGACGGATGCACCACCGCGCCCTAACCTCTCTCATATAGAAGCTTGCCGCCTTCAACGACGGCAAAGCCGCCACCCAGGCTGAATCGGGTCGGGCGGCCTCGTTGGATACCTGCAAGCAGCGCGGCAAAGCCTTGCCGGGACAGGTCGGTTTGAACGTCTTGGCCGAGCATCCAGCGGTGCAGCGCCCTCCGCCATAAGGCTTGCGGTCGCCCCGCCAGACGCCCGAGCACCAGTCGACCCGCACGGTCCATCGGTTTCAATTCATCCAGCCACGTGTCGAGAGCGGCCGCGTCCTCCTCCAGCAATTCCCGGGACCAGGCCGCCCCCGCCACCGCATCGCGCCCAGCCGCTTTGGCCCAGGCCGGCAGCACACTCGCACGGATCCGACTGCGAAAATATCGGGCGCCGGAGTTGGTCGCGTCTTCCCGCCACACCGCCCCGGCCTCTTTGAGTGCACGCACGATGAAGGCCTTCCTGAGCGTCAACATCGGTCGCAGGTGCAGCCGCCCGTCCGCGGTCTCCTGGACCGGCCGGGGGGCCGCCAATCCGCTCGTGCCACTGCCGCGGGCGAGTCGCATCAGCATCGTCTCCGCAATGTCGTCCTGCTGGTGAGCCAGCCAGAGCATCCGGCATTTTCTCCGCCGCATCTCGCGACGGAAAAACTCCATCCGGGCCGACCGCGCCTCCGCTTCGCTCGCGCCGCGTCGGGCGGACTGCCAGCGGCCGGTCACGAAATCCAAACCGAGCGACCGGCAGACGCGCGCGCAAAACCTCTCGTCCGCGTCCGCCGCCCTGCCGCGCAGCCGATGATTGAAATGCAGCACAATGAAATCGCGACCCCACCGGCCGGGTCCTTCGGCCCAGAAGACAAGCAACAAGGCCAGCGAATCGGCGCCGCCGGAAAATGCCAGGGACCAGCGTGACGGCCTGCCGCCGCGGCGAGTTTCCCGCCTGTGCTCCGCCCACGCCCGTTGCATCGCGACCGGATGCAGAGCGCCATGCGTCAGCCGTTTCGCCAGCGCCGTCGCCACGGTGGGCCAGTCAGGGTGTTTGATTGTCGACATGTGCAGGCCGGGATGGGCGGCCCGCCTAAGGTCGGGCCGCGGCCCGGCGCGCCGGGCCCCTCGTTCACTGGAAGCGCAGGAATTCCTTGCCAAAATAGGGCACGAGCGCGGCCGGCATCTTCACGCGCCCGTCGGCCTGGAGATTGTTCTCGAGCAGTGCCGCCAGCACACGAGGCACCGCGAGTCCCGAGCCGTTCAGCGTGTGCACGAGTTCGGGCTTTCCCGTGGCCTTGTTGCGAAACCGGATCTGGGCCCGCCGCGCCTGGAACGCCTCGAAATTCGAGCAGCTCGAGACTTCCAGCCAGCGCTTCTGCCCGGCCGCCCAGACTTCGAGGTCGTACTTCTTGGTCTGGGCAAAGCCGAGGTCACCGCCGCACATCAGGAGCACGCGGTACGGCAGCTCGAGTTTCTGCAGGAGGCGTTCCGCATCTTCCCGCAGGCTCTCCAGCTCATCGTAGCTGGTGGCCGGGTGGACCCACTTGAGGAGCTCCACCTTGTCGAACTGGTGCACCCGGTTCAGCCCGCGCACGTCCTTGCCATAGCTGCCGGCTTCGCGGCGAAAGCATGGCGTGTACGCACAGCGGCGGACCGGCAGCGCCTCCTCGTCGATGATTTCGTCACGAAAAAAATTTGTCAGGGGCACCTCGGCCGTCGGCACCGCGTACAGCCGGTCGGGCGTCGTCTCGTACATCTGTCCTTCCTTGTCCGGCAACTGGCCCGTCGCGGTGGCGCTGGCGGCATTGACGAAAATCGGCGGGCTGACCTCGGTGTAGCCGGCCTTCACGTCCTCATCCAGGAAGAACTGAAGCAGCGCCCGCGACAGCTTCGCCCCGTCGCCGATGAGAAACGGAAAACCCGCGCCCGTGACCTTGGCGCCACGGGCAAAATCGATGAGCTGGGCAAAGCCAGGGATTTCCCAATGCGGCAGCGCGTGCGGCGAGGCCGCCGCGGGATCGCCGTGCGTGGCGTGCACTTTGTTTTCGTCGGGTGTCCGGCCCTCGGGGACCGTCGCATGCGGCAGGTTCGGCAGCGAGAGCATCGCGGCCTGCCATCTCTCCTCGACCGCCTTGAGCGCCTCCTCCCGGGCCTTCACCTCCGCCGACACGGCCTTCATTTCCTGGACCTTGGCCAGAAACTCCGGCGAGCCCTTCTTCAGGGCGGCCATCGCGGTGTTGGCCGCCTTCTGCCGGGCGCGCCATCCCTCCACCTCCGTCAATCCATTCCGCCAGGCCGTGTCGAGGGTGAGCACGGCGTCAAGGTCGACCTCGAGGTGCTTCCGCGCGATGGCGGCGCGGACCAGGTCGGGCGATTCGCGGAGAACTTTGGGATCGAGCATGACCGACAGGTTCAAGGGACAACCGGCCCCTGGAACAATCCTTTTCCACCCGGGCCTTAGTGGCTGGCCGTGAGCACTTGGCGCGCCATGGCGCGCTCCATCACGTTCTCGATCCGGTTGAACAGGTGGAACACTTCCTTGGCGGCCAGGAGCCGCAGGTCGCCGAGCGGCGCCTGGATCGCATAGTTTTTCGGGCTCTTCAGCGGATACGGCCCGTATTGGCGCGGATCGGTGGGGCCAAACAGGCCGATGGTCTTCAAACCCATCGCGGCCGACAAGTGCATCGGGCCGCTGTCGTTCGAGACCACCCAGTCGGCCTTGGCCAGGAGCGCCGGGAGCGAGGTCAGGCTGGTGTTGCCCGTCAGGTTCAAGAACGAACCGTCGGGATAGGATTCGCGGCACGGCAGGTAATTGTTGCCCGCCCAGACCACTTTGCGCCCGCCCTCGCGGATCAACAGCGAGGTCAGTTGCGTGAAACCGTTCCACTTCTTGGCGCTCTGTCCGCTGTCGGGAAACATCAACACCGGCCGCAGCCCCTTGCGCGGATCCATGAAACTCAGGTTGAGCCGGTCCAGGTCGCGAAAGCGCAGCGGTCCGACCAGCCGCGGCTCCGCGCCGATGAGCGTGCAGAACTGCAGCAGGATATCGAGCACGTGGCTCTGGCTGCCGGCCGGCGGCAGCGGCACCTTCTCCTGGTAGAACAGGCCGGCGCCCTCGCGGGCGTCCGACCGCCCGGCCTTGCGCCGGCCCCGGCTCCACTTCGTCATCAAGCCGGTTCGCAGCAGCCCCTGGAAATCCATCACCAGGTCAAAATCGGTCCGGCGCACCTCCCGCATCAGCTGCAGAAACCCGCGGGCCCCGGCCTCGCGCCGGAACACATGCACCTGGTCCACCGCACCGCACGATCGGACGAGCGGCGAAAAAATGTCGCGCACGATCCAGGCGATGCGCCACTCCGGGCGCTGCGCCTTCATCGACGCCGCCACCTGCAACCCGTGCACGATGTCACGGAGCGCGGAGGGCTTGATGATCAGCATTTCAGGCATGCGGAAAAAGGACCGACGGAATCGTTGGGCGTTCCCAACATTGGACCAGCACCCTGAAATGCAAACGGGAACGAACTGTGCCGCCAGATTTTCGCCGCGGTTTCCGGCGGTTCGTCCGGCCGCTCAGCCGACCCCGGCGCGCAGGTCCTGGAGGGCGGCGAGAACGGCTGCAGGTTGCAGCTGGTCGAGCCGGCCGTCGGGAGCCTGCACCAGGCGGTGCTTCGGCGCCTGGACGGGATACGGTCCAAACCGCCGCGGCGAGGTGGGGCCGAAGATCGCCACCACACGGTTGCCCGAGGCCGCTGACAGGTGCATCGGCCCGCTGTCGTTGCCGATGAATATCGCCGGCTGGCGGACCAGTGCGATCATCTGGTCCATCGGGCAGCCGCTGAGGTTCAGGAAACGTTCCGCCGGCACGGGCACCGCCGGCTTGGTCTTGTGCCCGGCGCACCACGCGATCCGGCTCCCCGGGATCGCCTCGAAGATCGCGGCCGTGAGTTCGTCGAAACGGGGCCATTGCTTCTCGGCGCCGCGGCTGTCGGTGAACATCACGATCCGGTCGCGCGGATCACCCGCGAAGAAGGCCTGCCAAGCCGTGGCCGGCTGCGGCCGCAACTCGAGGGGAAACTCGAGCTGGGGCCTGACCCCGGCCGCGCGCAGGAAAGGCAACAGGATGTCCAGTGCGTGATGCGGTCCCTCGCCCGCGGGCAGCTCGATGCGACGACTGTAAAAGAAGCCGGCCCCCTCGCGTGCATCCGCCCGCCCCCATTTCTCCGGCGAGCGAACCGCGCCGGTCATGAGACCGGACCGCAGCAGCCCCTGCATGTCCCACACCGCGTCAAACTCGCGATTTCGCAGCTGCCGCAGCAACCGGACAAAGGCCCGCCAGCCATCGCGTCGCCGGAAAATGATCACCTCGTGGACAAAGGGTGCCGCCTGGACCAAGCCGGCGAAACGCTCGCGCACCACCCAGCTGATCCGGCAGTCCGGCCGCTGCCGGGCCAAGGTCTGCACCACCTGCAACGCATGCACGATGTCTCCCAGCGACGAGGGTTTGATGACCAGGAGGCTTTGCATGCCGCAGAATCCGCAGGCTTGTGTCCGGCCTTCTTTTCTTCAACTCCATTCCCCTGAAACACATGAAATTCGATGCCGCGGCCATTGCCGCCCGCCAGACCGAACTGACCGCCCGCTGGCATGAGGTCGCGCCCGCCGCCGGCGGCGACGGATTCTTCCGCCTGCTCGAGGAGAATCACCTGCGCAACTTCGCCCTCTGGCATGAGGAGGACGTCGCCCGCCGCGATGACCTGGGCTTCGAGGCGGTCTACAAGGCGAAGCGGAACATCGACCGGTTCAACCAGGAGCGAAACAACTTCGCCGAGGAGATGGACAAGTCGATCGTCGCCGCCCTGCGGCCGGCCGAATCGGGCTGCCCGCGCAACTCCGAGACGCCCGGCATGATGATTGACCGGCTGTCGATCCTCGCGCTGAAAGAGTTTCATATGCGCGAGGAAACCCTCCGCGCCGACGCCCCGGCGGAGCACAGGCAGAAATGCGCCGAAAAGCTGGCTCGCATCCGCCAGCAGCGCGCCGATCTCACCGCATGCCTGGCCGACCTCCTCGCCGACGTCGCGGCGGGCCGGCGCACTTTCTCCGTGTACTACCAGTTCAAGATGTACAACGACCCGGCGCTCAATCCCCAGCTTTACCGCCAAGCGCCGCCGTCAGGCCGGACATGAGCCGCGCCAGCGAGCAGAGCCGACTTTGGCTGCCGCAATTCTGGCCGACATGGATCGGCGTCGGGTTTCTCTGGCTGGCGGACAAGCTGCCCTGGGCCGGAAAGCGCTGGTGCGCGCACGCCCTCGGCTGGCTGGCCTTTCATGTCATCCGTATCCGCCGTCGCGTGGTCTTCACCAACCTGCGCCTTTGCTTCCCGGAGAAATCCGCGGCCGAGATCCGGATGCTGGCCCGCGCCCACTACGATGCGCTCGCGCTGGGACTCTTCGAGGTGTGCGCCGCCTGGTGGGCGCCCCAAGCCGCCCTGCCCGCCTGCCGCGTCACCGGCCTGGAACACCTTCAGGCCGCGCTGGCCCGGGGCCACGGCGCCCTGCTGCTGACGGCCCATTTCACCACCTTGGAAATCTGCGGCCGGTTCATGGCCGAGGCGCACGGGATGGGATGCCTCTACCGCGATCCCAATAATCCGGTGGTCGCCCACCTGATGCGTGGACAACGCGAACGGCACATGCAGGTGGCCGTGCACTTCGACGATCTCCGCGGGCTGGTCCGGGCCCTGCGCGACAACCACGCGATGTGGTACGCGCCCGACCAAGCCAAGCGCACGAAGGCCACCGAGATCCTGCCTTTCTTTGGCGTGCCAGCGATCACCAACACTGCCACGGGCAAACTCGCCGAGCTTTCCGGCGCCGCCGTCGTGCCGTTCTTCGCCCGCCGCGAGGCCGACCACACGTACTCGCTGAACATCCTGCCCGCGCTCGCTGATTTTCCGACGGCGGACGCCGCCGCCGATGCCGTTCGCATCAACCGGTTGATCGAGGAGCACGTCCGGCGCGCGCCCGAGCAATACTTCTGGGTGCACAAGCGCTTCAAGGCGCGCGGCCCGGGCTATCCCGAGGTCTACTGAACCATGGCCGACCCGCGTCCGCTGCGCATCCTGGTCATCCGCTATCGCTTCATCGGCGACACGGTGCTGGCGATCCCGTTCCTGCGGAACCTGCGCCGGGCTTTCCCGACGGCGACCATCGACGTGCTGGCCGAACCGGGCTCCGGCGAGACGCTCGCGCTGTGCCCGTACAAGGATGAGCTGCTGTTCTTTGGACCGCGGCTGCGCGGGGCCAAGCGGGCCGCCGCCCCCTTTCCCACCAGCCTGTGGGCGATGGCGGCCCAGCTGCGCCGGCGGCGCTACGACCGCTGCTACATCCTGCGGCGCTCATTCTCGAGCGCGATCCTGCCGTACCTGGCCGGCATCCCGCACCGGGTCGGCTTCGCCACCGAGGGCCGGGCCTGGCTGCTGCAGCGAAGTACGCCGTACGCCGACAAGCACGAGGTGGAGTGTTTTCTCGATATCCTGCGCGCCGACGGCGTGCCCGTGACCGACACCGGCAATGAAAACTGGACCGATCCCGCCGTGGACGCCCGAGTCGATGCCGAGCTGCCGGCCACGGCCCGCCGGCGCGTCTTCCTTTGCGCCAAGTCAATTGTCGCCACCAAGGACTGGGCGCCGGAGCGCTTCGCCCAGCTCGCCGGGTGGCTCGGCGTCGAACGATCCGGCGAGATCCACGTGTGCGATTCGCCGGCTTACGCCCCGCACTATGCCCGCATTCGCGCCGCCGTGCCCGCGTCGGCCGCCGTGCCCTGGTTTGACTGGAGCGAGCGCCTGGCGCTGCGTGAGATCGGCTCCCTGCTGCGGCGCATGGACCTCGTCGTCGGCTTGGACACCGGCCTGATGCACCTCGCCGCTTCGTTTCACGTCCCCATCGTCGCGTTGTTCGGTCCCCTCGATCCCCGCCGCTGGCATCCCTGGGACACGTCGCACGAAATCCTGCGCCCCACCGACCTCTCCGGCCCGGCCCCGTTGCTGCGCGTTTCGGTCGCCGCCGTCCAGGCCGCCGTCGATCGCCAACTCGAAGCGCTTCGCACCCGCGGTTGATTCGCGTCATGGCCGCCCCCGCCTCATCCGCACCGCTCGTGATCCGCTTCGGCGCCTTTGGCGACATGGTGCTGTTGATTCCGCTGTTGAAGCTGCTGCGGCAGCGCTACGGTCAACCTTGCGAGCTGGTCTCGTCAGGCGGCTGGACCGTCCCCCTAATGCAGCGCGTGCCGGCGTGCGGCGCGGTGCGCCTGTTGACCAGCCGACGCGCCCCGTACTGGTTCAATCGCAGCCAGCGGGAACTGGTCAATTGGCTGCGGGGCCGACAGGCCGGTCCGGTCTATGTCTTCGAGCCGGACGAAAAATCCCACTGGCTGCTCCGCCAAGGCGGCATCAAGCCCGAGTGGATCTGCTCCTTGCGCGACCTGCCGCGCCTGCCGGGCGAGAACATCCTCCACCATGCCCTGCGCCTCGGCCGGCTGACGCCCGCGGCATTGGCCGGTTCTGGTCAGTCCGCGCCGACGGGTGCGTCTGAATCCGTACCGGATGCCCGCCCGGCCGTGAGCGATGCGGACCGGCGCGATTGCCGAGACTGGATGGAGGCCAAGGGCCTCTTGGGCCAACCGCTCGTGCTGATCCAGCCCGGAAACAAAAGGACCATGCGGCGCGGCGCCCGCCAACGCGCCAGCAATGTCAAATACTGGCCCGAGGCCGCGTGGGGCCAGGTGGTGCGCGGCGTGCTCGAAACGCTGCCCCAGGGGCGCGCGGTGCTCTGCGGCTCGCCGGCGGAGCGCGCACTGGCCGACACCATCAAAGCGGCCGCCGGCGGTGACCGTGTCGTTGTCGCCACGGACGACCTTCCGATTCCACGGTTGCTGGCACTGCAGGAAATCGCCCATAGCATGATCAGCGTCGACACCGGCCCGGCCCACGCCGCCGCGGCCATGGGATGCCCGCTGGTCGTCATGTTTGCCCGCATCGACCCTCAGCTTTACGCTCCGACCCCGACCACCGCCGCCGTGCGCCTGGTGACACCCGAGCCGCCGGATGCGCCGATGACCCGAATCACGCCGGAAGCCGTGGTCGCCGCGTGGCGGGCGCTGCCGCCGCGCTCACCGGCCTGACACGGGTTTTGGCGTTGCGACGCCCTCGAGCGGGGGCAGCCTCGACTTGATGGCCATGCCGCTGCTCGAAGTCACAGACCTCCGCACCCATTTTCATACGCGGAACGGAGTCGTTCGGGCGGTGGACGGCGTCAGTTTCCGCCTCGAGCGCGCGGAGACGCTTGGCATCGTGGGCGAATCCGGCTCCGGCAAATCGGTGACCGGCTACTCGCTGCTCGGGCTGGTGCCGACGCCGCCGGGGCGCATCGAGAGCGGGCGGGCGATTTTTGACGGTGTCGACCTCCTGCACTGCCCGCCGACGCAGGCCCGTTCCATCCGCGGCCGGCGGATCGCGATGATCTTCCAGGACCCGATGACCTCGTTGAATCCCTACCTGCGGATCGCCGACCAGCTCATCGAGCCCCTGCTCATCCACGAGAAAATTTCGCGGGCCGGGGCCCTCGCGCGCGGGCTGGCGATGCTCGAAGCGGTTGGGATCAACGACGCCGCCCACCGACTGCAAAGTTACCCGCACGAGTTCTCCGGCGGCATGCGCCAGCGCGTCATGATCGCGATGGCCCTCATCACCCGGCCCGAGATCCTGATCGCCGACGAGCCGACGACCGCGCTCGACGTCACGGTGCAGGCGCAGATCCTGGAGTTGATTCGGAACCTGCAGCAGGAATTCCACATGGCCGTGATCTTCATCACGCACGATCTCGGCGTGGTGGCGGGCCTGTGCGATCGCGTGCAGGTGATGTACGCCGGTCGAATCGTCGAGGCGGCCGACACGCGCACGCTGTTCCAGTCCCCGCGCCATCCGTACACCAAGGCGCTGCAACGCTCGATTCCCGCGCTGCAGGAGAAAGGCCGGGAACTCTACACGATCGCTGGTCTTCCCCCGGACCTGTCGAAGCCCATCACGGGCTGCCCCTTCGCGCCGCGGTGCGAATTCGCGCTCGATTCCTGCCGGCTGGGGGATCCGGTGCTCCAACCGGTCAGCGCCTCCCAAAGCACCTCCTGCTATCGCGTGCAGCGGGGCGAAATCTGACGCGCTTTATCCGATGCCGGACCCCATTCTCCAGCTCACCAACGTCAAAACGTATTTCCCGGTCGAAACGGGGACGGTGTTCCGGCGCGCGGCCGGGACGGTCAAGGCCGTCGACGGCGTTTCGCTGTCGGTCCATCAGGGAGAAGTGCTCGGCCTGGTCGGCGAATCAGGCTGCGGCAAATCGACGTTGGCCCGCACCATCCTGCACCTGGTGCCGGCCACGGCCGGAACCGTCCTGCTCGGCGGGCGTAATCTCACCGCGGCCACCGCCGGCGAACTGCGCGCCGCGCGGCGCGACCTGCAGATGGTGTTTCAGGATCCGTATGCCTCCCTCAACCCGCGGATGACGGTTTTCGACACCCTGGCCGAACCGTTGCTGGTTCACCGGACGGTTCCGGCCGCCCAGGTCGCGGAGCGCGTCGCGCAGCTGATGGAGCGGGTCGGCCTCTCGCCGGCGCAGGCGCGAAAGTATCCGCACGAATTCTCCGGCGGCCAGCGGCAGCGCGTTGCCATCGCCCGGGCGCTGGCCCTCGAGCCCCGCGTGCTCATCGCCGACGAGCCGGTGTCGGCGCTCGACGTGTCGATCCAGGCGCAGATCCTCAATCTCCTCTCCCGCCTGTGTCGCGAGATGAATCTCTCGCTGCTCTTCATCGCCCACGACCTGGCGGTCGTGAAGCACATCTCCGATCGCGTGGCCGTGATGTATCTCGGCAAGATCGTCGAGCTTGGCCCGGCCGCCGAGGTGATCGAACGCCCCGCTCACCCGTATACGCGGGCCCTGGTCAGCGCCATCCCGCGTCCGGACCCGGAGGTGGAACGCGGGCGCCAGCGCATCGTGTTGCCCGGGGATCCGCCGTCGCCGCTGCACCCGCCCGCCGGCTGCGCGTTTCACCCGCGCTGCCCGCACGCGCGCGAGAAATGCAGGGCCGCGGTGCCGCCGCTCGTGCCGGCCGGCCCCGGTCGCGAAGCCGCCTGCGTGCGGCTGGGCGAGATCTGAGCGGCCTATTTGGACGGCGGGGGCCTTACCGGCTCCTCCACGCCGATGACCTTCATCTCGCCCAAGGTGACTGCGCCGTGCTTCCACGTGGCGTCGACATGCATCAATCCGTCGACGGGGCGGCCAAAGATCTGTCCGCCGGCCTGGGCCAGCGCGGGTAGCGCTTTGGTGAAATTGTTGCCCGGCGAGCGCACGCTCAGGCGCGTCACCCACAACAGCTTCGCCTTGTGCTCCCGGAGCAGGAGCCGATTGTCGTAGGCCATGAGGACGACAAAATACCGCTCCTCGTTCAGTTCCATGTTCATCGTGAGCTCGGCTTCCGTGGGAACCACTTGCGCGCGCTCCCGGTGCAGGCTGCGCGCGTAGCCCAGCAGGGCGGCATTGTAATTGATCGCGCTGCGCGTGCTGTCCGCGGCGGACTCGAGCTGGTCCAACTGGGTGTTCACCGCCGCGGGATCGGCGATGCCGGCCTGGGCAATGGCCGCGTTGTACGCGTTGAGGGCGGTTCCGAGGTCGGCGAGCGCAAATGTGCGCTGCGGGTCTTCGTGGATGCTGGTCATGCCCCAATGGACAATGACGACGAGATCGGCCGACGCCGCATCAGTGGGGAAATAACCCTGCTTGGCCAGCTGCGGGGCCAGCGTGCGGGCCACCGTCATGAAATCCATCTTTTCCACGGAATGATCGACGGTCTGGCCGGCGAAGAAATGCCCCGGCGAAAACACGTAGCCTTCGGGTTGCGGCCGGCCGTGCGGATCGGTCCCAC
Source organism: Lacunisphaera sp. (assembly GCA_035496355.1). Taxonomy (GTDB): domain Bacteria; phylum Verrucomicrobiota; class Verrucomicrobiia; order Opitutales; family Opitutaceae; genus Lacunisphaera. Next base: position 87,830 of record DATJES010000004.1, read on the forward strand.
GAACGTACTCGGGTCGGACCGACGAACTCAACGCGATGACTTGGTCAAAGTCGGCGTGAAGCCATGGTGGCCGCACGAGGACCAATGCCGGCAGAATGAGGACGAGCAACGAACGCATCGGCATGACATCTTGCGCCGGCCCTCCTTCCCGACAACCGAATTGCCGCCGCTTCAGACTGTCAGTTGGCGCAGGGCCTCGAAGGCGGCAATGCCCGCGGCGGTGGACAGGTTGAGCGATCGCAAGGCTCCGTTGGCATGGGGAATCTTGACCCGGCGCGCATCGCCGAATTCCGCGTGCAGCCAATCGGGCGCGCCCGCCTCCTCGTTGCCAAAGACCAGCCCATCGTCGTCCGCGTAACGTACATCCCAAAAGGATTGCGTGGCGTGGGTGGTGAAAAGCCACATGCGCGCCGGGGCGACGGCACTGGCTTTGAACGCCGGCCAGTCCGCGTGGTGATGGACATCGAGCGAATGCCAGTAATCCATGCCGGCTCGCTTGAGATTCCGGTCGGTGACCTCGAAGCCGAGCGGATGGATCAGATGGAGCCGGGAACGGGTCACCGCGCACATCCGGCCGATGTTGCCGGTGTTGGGCGGTATCTGCGGTTCAAACAACACAATGTGCAGCACGAGGCGCACAGTGCCCCCGGCGCCGCCCGCCTGTCAACGGCCCGTCAATCCCGGCATTCCCTCGCTAATCGGCTTTACCCAATGCGGTTTTTCCCTACAACCGCCCCAGCTTCGGGCCAAAGCATCCTCCCGCCATGCCCCCTATCCCGCAGACCCCGAACGAGAAGATCGTCGTCCTGGTAGACGACGAGATTTCATACATTGATCTGCTGGAGCAGCTCTTGAGCGAGCACCTCGCCTGCCCCGTTCACGGATTCACGAAACCGGCCGACGCCTTGCGCGCCATGCCCGCCCTCAACGTCGGGTTGATCGTCACGGATTATCAGATGCCCGAAATGACCGGCCTGGAGTTCATCGCCGCCGTCCAGAAGATCAACCCGGAGATCCCCGTGATCATGATCACGGCGTACCATCTCAAGTTCACCGAGCGCGAGCTGGCCGAGGTGCCTTCGTTGAAGGTGATCGTCCGCAAGCCGTTCAAGTGGGCGGCGCTGGCGAACGAGGTGGTGAAATACTGGCCGGACAAGCACCCGCCGAAGGTGATCGTCTCAGGCTCGCCGTTTCACGACGTGTAGCCCGTCATTGTCGGCGTGGAGCAGGTGGACCTTGGCCGCCACCTTGTGGGCCGCGAAGGCGGCCGCCATCGCCCGCCCGGCCTTCGCCGCCAGCTTCGGGCGCGCCACGCATAGCACGCTCGATCCGCTGCCGCTGAGCCAGCCGGTCAGGGCACCAGCCGCCACCCCGGCCTCGATCGCCGCCTTCGCGCCGGGAATGAGCGGCAGCCGGTACGGTTCGTGGAGAAAGTCGCGCACCGCGTCGTGCAACCGGTCGTACTCGCCCGAGATGATGGCCGCGACGACGTAGGCGGCGCTGTTGACGCTCTTGATGGCGTCGAAATACGGTAGCTCCTTCGGCAGGATGCCACGCGCCTTGCGGGTCTCGAGCTCCTGGTCCGGCGCCACCACCACGAAGCTTAGCTCACGCCCGATGGGCTTGCGCAGGACGCCCAGCAATTCCCCTGTCTGCGGATCCGAGCGGGCCACGCAAAAGCCGCCAATCACCGCCGGCGTCGCGTTGTCCGGGTGCCCCTCCAGCTGGGTCACCAAGCTGCAGAAATCATCCTTGGTCAGCCGGGCCCCGGCCAGCTCGTTCAGGCCGGCCACGACGCCCGCCCGCAGCGTCACGCTCGAGCCGAGGCCCCGCGACATCGGCACTTCGCCGTTGATGGCCAGTTCGAACCCGAACTCCTCGACGCCCGCCCGCACGAAGAAGAGCCGCGCCGCCTCGTCCGCCATGTCGAGCCCCGCCGCCTCGCCCTGGGTCGCCGCGCGGGCCCCGCGCCAGTCGCCGCGCGTCAGGGTGATTTCGTTGTAGATGCTCAACGCCAGGCCGAGCGTGTCGAAGCCTGCCCCACAATTCGAGGTGCTGCCGGGCACGCGCACGGTCACGCTGCGGTAGGTTCTCCGGGTCATCGGCGAAATTTGTAGGCCTTGCGCGCTTCCATCTGCAGCTCACGCTTTTTGAGGTCGGCGCGCTTGTCGAACTGCTTTTTGCCGGTGGCGGTCGCGATCTCGACCTTCACCAGCGCCTGCTTGAAATACATCCGCAGCGCGACGAGCGCCTTGCCGCCGGTCTCCACCGCCTGCCGCAGCTTGCGAATCTCGTTGTCGTGCAGCAGCAGCTGCCGGGCGCGCCGGGGATCGTGCTGGAACGGGCCGCCGTGGGAATACTCCTGGATGTAGGCGCCGTACAGCCAGACGCCGCCCTTTTCCACCCGCGCGAAGGCGTCGGCCAGCTGCGCCTTGCCGGCGCGGATCGCCTTCACCTCGGTGCCGACCAGCTTGATCCCAGCCTCGAACTTGTCGTGCACGAAATAGTCCCGCAGCGCCTTGGAGTTGCGCAGCTCGGTGAAGCGGGTGGGATCATGTGGCTTGGCGGCGGACATGAAGGCGGGGCCTAACTGATGCGCCAGCGGACCCGGCGTGACAAACAAAAGAAGCGAGACCGGCCAGCCTCGCTTCGCAAATCGGGCAGAATGGCGCGGCAATCGGGCGCGCCATGCGCCTCAGGTCGTGTGCAGCTCGAAGCTGATCTTCCCTTCGATGACCTCGCGCAGGGCCACGTCTTCCGGGCTCAGTTTCTCGAGCGACTCCACCAGCGGACGGCTGCCCCGGCGAAGCTGCTTCACGCGGCGGGAGACCACGTTGATCAAGACATTTGGGTCGGAAATGACTTTTTGGGCTTCGCGGATGTATTCGTCTCTCATGGTGGTGGCGGGCGGAAAAAGGTGAACGGATACGCCTACGGCGCAGGGTGGGAGCGTCAAGGGCTAAATTGTCACGCCCCCGCTCCCAATTTTGTCTTTGCGGCGGCGGCGGCGGCGGTGAAAATGACTGCATGTTCGTGGCTTGGACAACGACCGCCAGTCGCGCCGATGCCGACAAGCTGGCCCGGGGAGCGGTCGAGGCCCGGCTGGCGGCCTGCGCGCAGGTCGACGGCCCCGTCAGGTCGTATTACCATTGGGAGGGCAAGCTGGAGCAGGCTGAGGAATTTCGGGTGTGGTTCAAATACCTCCCTGGCAATGCTTCCGCCCTGAGTTCGTGGGTCCATCGCCACCATCCTTTCGCGACGCCGCAATGGATCGAGGTCAGCGCCGAACACGTGGGCGAAAAATACTTGTCATGGGCTATGGCGAACTCTACACCCGGCCCCTTTCATAGCCCGAAAGCACCCTAATCCAGACGCCTTTTATGTCCCAGCATCCCAGCCTCAAGCCCGTCGCCGGCGGCCTCGTCACCAAACGCAATGTCCTCAAGCGCTTCGAGCGCGTCGCGCTCCTGAAGAAGCGCGGCCAGTGGAAGGAAGGCGATCGCGTCCAGGGTCTGCGCAAAACCAAGGGCGACGTCTGAGCAGGTCTTCCCCGAACGGCGGGCGTGTCGAACGCGCCCGCCTTTTCCGTTTATGCACGACCTGCTGAAGCCCCTCATCGATTGGTACCTGCATTCGCTCGAATCGGGCGGCTATGCGCTGATCGTGCTGCTCATGTTCATCGAAAGCACCTTCCTGCCGTTGCCGAGCGAGCTCATCATCCCGCCAGCCGCGCACCTGGCGTATACGCGGGGCGACATGAGCCTGCTGGGCGTCGTCCTCGCGGGCACGTTTGGCTCCTGGCTCGGGGCCACGGCCATGTACTGGGCCGCGCGTTGGGCCGGACGGCCGCTGGTCATGAAATACGGTCGCTATTTCTTCGTGCCCCCGGCGAAGCTGGAAAAGGCGGAGCGGTGGGCGGCGGCGTACGGCGATTATGGTATTTTTGCCTCGCGAATTCTGCCGGTGGTCCGCCACCTGATCGGCATCCCGGCGGGTATCGTCCGCATGAACTACCTGCATTATTCGATCTGGACCGCCGTGGGCTCCGGCCTGTGGTGCGGCGTCCTTTGCTGGCTGGGCGTCAAGGCGGGCCAGGACGAAGCCCTGATGCGCGGGGAACTCCGCGCCATCACCCTCTGGGGCGTCGGCATCCTCGCCGCGCTGGGCGTCATTTACTGGTTCTTCGTCCACCGCCATATGCAGGCGGAAAAGAAGTAGGCTGCGGCCCCATTGCGGTCGCGGCGCTCCACCAGCGCCGGACAACGGATGCGCAGCATCCGCCAATACTGTGACACTAAAGGCGGTTGCCTCCCGTCCGTGCCCTGTAGCATCGTGTCGGCTCCTTTTCCTCCCATGAGTTCCACGAAGAAGAAAGTCGCCATCCTCACCGCCGGCGGTCACGCCCCCTGCCTCAGCGCCGCCGTCGGCCAGCTCATCCTGCATTACACCCAGCAGTGCCCGGACTGGGACATCATTTGCTACCGCTCGGGCTACAAGGGCCTCCTGCTCGGCGAAAGCTACCACGTCACGCCCGAGATCCGCGCCCACGCCGGCATCCTGCGGGAATACGGTGGCAGCGTGATCGGCAACAGCCGCGTGAAGCTCACCAACGTCAAGGACGCCGTGAAGCGCGGCCTCATCAAGGAAGGCCAGCATCCGCTCGAAGTCGCCGCCGCCCAGCTCACCAAGGACGGCGTCGACATTCTCCACACCGTCGGTGGTGACGACACCAACACCACCGCCGCCGACCTGGCCGCGCACCTCGAGAAACACAATTACACGCTCAAGGTCATCGGCCTGCCGAAGACCATCGACAACGACATCATCCCCATCCGCCAGAGCCTCGGCGCCGTCACCGCCGCCGAACAGGGCGCACGGTTCTTCGCCAACGTCGTCACCGAACTCGGCGCCAGCGGCCGCATGCTGATCGTCCATGAGGTGATGGGCCGCAACTGCGGCTGGCTCACCGCCGCCACGGCGCGCGAGTACCAGAAATCCCTCGCCACGAAACGCTGGGTGCCCGGCCTCGGGCTCGCGCGGGAACGCTACGCCGTCCACGCCATCTACCTGCCCGAGCTGGCGCTCGACATCGACGCCGAGGCCAAGCGCCTCCGCGCGCTCATGGACCGCCAGGGCAACATCAACCTGTTCGTCAGCGAGGGCGCCGGCCTCGACAGCATCATCGCCGAGCTGACCGCCCGCGGCGAGGAAGTGGCCCGCGATGCCTTCGGGCACGTGCGGATCGACACGATCAACCCGGGCAAATGGTTCGCCGAGCGTTTCGCCAAGCTGATCGGCGCCGAGAAGGTGCTCGTCCAGAAGAGCGGTTACTTCGCGCGGTCCGCGCCGGCCAATGCCGAGGATTTCAAGCTGATCGACGCCTGCGTGCTCAAGGCGGTGGAATGCGCCCGGGCCGGGATCACGGGCCTCGTCGGCCAAGACGAGGAGCGCGGCAACGAACTCCGCGCCATCGAATTTCCCCGCATCAAGGGTGGCAAGGCCTTCGATGCCACACAGCCTTGGTTCCAGGACCTCCTGCAGGAGATCGGCCAGCCGATGACCAAGGTCGTTGCGGTGAAGCACTGAATCAATCGAGCCGAGGGCACACCGGCACCGGCGGTTCCCCGGGGGCCGGCTCGCTGATCCCGCCGTTGTTCTGTAGGAGGGGCTTTATGCCCCGACTCCAATCCATCGGGGCGTAAAGCCCCTCCTGCTCGGACAAAACCGGCTTGAGTTCCCGCCGCTCTGCCGAAAGCTACCCAGCCTGTTGTTTGCGAGTGTAGCACAATGGATAGTGTAGTGGCCTCCGAAGCCATTGATCCGGGTTCGACTCCCGGCACTCGCACCATGCTTCGCATCGGGCCAACGATCGCGAGGCCAGCCCGGTGAAGTCGTGAGGCAGGACGGCCTTGGTCGGCCAAGATGCCACCCCTTTCAGGCCAGCCTTGGCCCGCGGTTCAGCTAGATATGGATCGCCTGCCCCGATGTCGCGAGCGCCGCCTCGCCCAGCGCCTCGGAAAGCGTCGGGTGGGCGTGGATTGTGTGGTGGATCTCGTCGATCGTCGCCTCGAGATTCATCGCCAGCCCGTATTCCGTGATCAGTTCGGTCGCCTCGCTGCCGATGATGTGCACGCCGTAGATCTCGCCGGTCTTTGCATCGGCGATGACTTTGACGAACCCTTCGGTTTCGCCGGCGGCGACGGCCTTGCCCACCGCCGTGAAAGGAAATTTGCCCACCTTGTAGTTCAAGCCCTTCGCTTTGGCCGCGGCCTCGGTCAGCCCGGTGCTGGCCACCTGCGGCTGGCAGTAGGTGCAGCCGGGGAAATTACCGACCTGCTTCGGCTTGCCATGCCCGAACATGCCCTCGACCGCCTGGATGGCGCGGAACGACGCCACGTGCGCCAGCCAGGGCGGACCCTGGATGTCGCCGGCGGCGTAGATGCCCGGCACGCTCGTCTGGTAGTCCGGCCCGACCTTCACGAAGCCGCGGTCGAGGTCGACCTTCACCTTCGCCGAAAACAGGCCGTCGAGCGCCGAGGTGATGCCAACGGCCACGAGCACCGTCTCCACCTCAAGCTCCGTGCGGGCGTCGTCCTTCACCAGCTCGAGCTTCACGCTCTGGTCGCCCACGCGGATGTTCTCGCACTTGGTGCCAGTGTGGATCGCGATGCCCTGTTTCTCGAAGCTGCGCTGGAGCACCTTCGCGACGTCGGCGTCCTCGACCGGCAGGACCTGCGGCAGCATCTCGATTAATGTGACCTTTGTGCCGAAGGCGTTGAAGAAATACGCGAACTCCACGCCGATCGCGCCGGCGCCGATGATCGCCATCGTCTTGGGCGGCGCCTTGGCGACCAGCGCCTCGCGCGAGGTCATCACCCGCTGCCCGTCGACCGGCAGGCCGGGCAGGGTCTTGGGGCGCTGGCCGGTGCAGAGAAGGATGTTTTTCGTGCGGAAAAACTTTCCCTTGTTCGGCCCGTCAACGATCTCGACCATGCCGGGAATCGTGACCTGGGCCTTGCCCGTGAAGTGGTCGACCTTGTTCTTCTTGAACAGGAACTCGACGCCCTTCGCCATCTGGCCGGCAACGCCGCGCGACCGCTCGATCACTTTCGGGAAATCGAAGCCAGCGCCCGTGACGCTCAGGCCGTAGCTGTCGGCTTTCTGGATCGTGCGGAACAGCTCGGCGCTCTTCAGCAGCGCCTTCGTCGGAATGCAGCCCCAGTTGAGGCAGGTGCCGCCCGGGCGCTCCATTTCGATGCAGGCCACCTTCTTCCCCAGCTGCCCCGCCCGGATCGAGCCGACATAACCCGCCGGACCGCCGCCAATGACCACCAGATCGTACATGGAATCAGACATAGAGGGCTGCCACCGTCGCCGCGGCGCCGCGACCGGTCAAACGCAAACTGGCCGCCGGCCGGCGGCAGAGCCGCCCCGTTCAGATGTCGATCACGTCCTCCGGCCGCTTCACGCTTCCCGGCGGCGGCGCCGGCGGTTTGGGCGGAGGCCTGAGCAACTGGTTCATGACCATGTTGGTCAGGCTCACGATCAGGGCGCCGAGCAGGGCCGAGCCAAATCCGGCCACGTGGAAGCCGTCGACCAGCCGCCCGGCGACATAGAACAGGAGGGCGTTGATGAACCAGACACCGATGCCGAGCGACAGCACAATGAACGGCAGCGAAAAGAGCACCAGCACGGGCTTGAGCACCGCGTTGAAGAAGCTCAGCACGAGCACGACCAACAACAACGTGGAACTCGTGTCGCAGCTGATGCCCGGCACGATCGCCGTGCTCAACGCCACCCCCACCGCGAGGATCAACAGGCGTACCAGCAGGTTGACGAACGGTTGGTTCATTGAATGATGGGCGCACTCTTGCGGCACCCCTTCGAGGAGCAATGAAAATTCTGATTGTCCAGGACTACCTGCGCAGCGGCGGCACCGAGCGACACTCCGTGTTCATGGCGACCTCCTTTGCCAAGGCGGGCCACGAGGTCACCCTGCTGACTTTCCGGCCGCGGGGCGTGCTGGAAATCGACGCCGAGCAGCAGCCTTTTGCGTTTCGCTCGCTCCAGCCGTTCGACACGGGTCTCGACTGGTTCGCCCCGGGCCTGCTCAAGGCCGCCGAGGAAGCCACCCCCGACCTCGTCCTTTGCATGGGCCGGATGGCAAATTGTTACGCCTGCTTCATCCAGCGCCGCCTGCCGGCGGCGGCCGTCATCTGCACCATGCGCACCGGCAAGACCCTCCCCTTCCTCTTCGTGCGCTCGCTCCGCCGGTGCCGCCACATCGTCGCCAACAGCCACGTGGCCAAGCGCGTCCTGACCGACGAGTACGACATCCCGGCCGGAAAGATCACGGTCATCCACAACCCGATCCTGCGCTTCACCGACGCCACCGCCCCGCGCAACCTCGCGCTCCGGCGGTTTCATGGCGCCAATCCCTCCACGGCCGTCCTGCTCAACGTGGCCATGTTTCGCGTCGGCAAGAACCAGCGCGAATTGCTCGAGGTCTGCGCCCGGCTTCCGGGCTATCTCGACTGGCAGCTCTGGCTGGCCGGCGAGGGCCCCACGCGGCGCAAGTGCGAGCGCCTGGCGCATGACCTCGGCATCGGCGCCCGGGTGAAGTTCCTGGGCTACCAGCCCAACCCGGCGCCGCTCTACCACGCCGCCGATATCGCCGTGCTGACCTCCCAGACCGAGTCGCTGTCCAATTTTCTCATCGAAACCCAGATCCACGGCGTGCCGGCGGTGGCCTTCGACGTCGTCGGCGTCGGCGAGTGCTTCGCGCCCGATCGCTCCGGCTTCCTGATCCCCAATCGCGACCCGGGCGCCTTCGTCAACGCCCTCGACCGCCTCATTCGCGAGCCGGCGCTGCGGCAGCGTTTCTCCGAACACGGCCGCCGCCACGCCGCGGCGCATTTCACGCCTGAGCACCAGGTCCAGGCCCATTTGAATCTCTTTCGCGACCTGACGCGAAAATAGGCCGTCTCTCCGGCCGGCACCCGAGTTCTTCCTCCTGACAGCCCTATGTCAGCAGCGAAGCCGCCGCGACCGCCCCGGGTTGCTTTCCGCGGAATCGTCGTCAATCAGTGCAAGCCGTGCCGTCCACCGAGTCCATTCGCCTCCGCGGCGTCCGCCAGAACAACCTCAAGGGCTTCGACCTCGACCTGCCGCTGGGCCGGTACATCGTCGTCACCGGCCTGAGCGGCGCCGGCAAATCGTCGCTGGTGTTCGACACGCTCCATGCCGAGGGCCAGCGGCGCTATGTCGAGACCTTCTCGGCCTACACCCGCCAGTTTCTCGACCTGCTCGACAAGCCGCAGGTCGACGCCGTGGAGAACATCCGCCCGTCGATCGCCATCGAGCAAACCAACACGGTCAAGACTTCCCGTTCCACCGTCGGCACCATGACGGAGCTCACCGACTTCGCCAAGGTCTGGTTCAGCCACGTGGCCGAATGCTTCGACCCGGAAACCGGCGAAAAAGTCGAGGACGACAATCCCCAGACCATCTGGACCAAGGTCCTGGCCGCGCGCCCCGCGGCGACGCTCCTGCTGTGCTTCCGGATCGCCAAGCCCGCCAACCTCAAGTGGACCGAGATCCTCACGAGCATCAAGGGCCAGGGCTATACCCGGATACTGGCAGAACTTCTAACGTCGAACGCTCAACGCTCAACGTCCAAGGCCGGGCCCGCGCTCAAGCTTCACAAAATCGACGACGTGCTGGCTGCCCTCGGTAGTTCGAACGTTGAACGTTCAAAGTTGGGCGTTGAGCGTTGGGCGTTCCTATACGTCATCCAGGACCGGCTCCGGATCAGCGTCGAGAACCAGAGCCGGTTCCTCGAGGCCTGCGAAACCGCGCTCCACTTCGGCAAGGGCGAGGTGCACCTGTTTGCGGCCGACGACCTCGCGCGCGCGGGACACTTCTCGCGCGGCCTGCACTCCCCCGCCACCGGCCGGACGTTTCGTCCCGCGACGCCCGGTCTCTTCTCGTTCAACTCGCCGCTCGGCGCCTGCCCGACGTGCCGCGGCTTCGGCCGCGTCATTGCCATCGATTACCGGCTCGCCATCCCCGACCACTCGCTCTCGATCGAAGCCGGCGCCGTCAAGCCGTGGGAAGGCGAGATCTACGGCGAATCGAAGCGGGATCTCCTGCGCTTCACCAAGAAACTCGGCCTCCCCACCGATGTGCCGTTCGCGTCGCTCACCCCCGAGCAGCAGGCATTCGTGATCGACGGCTCCCCCGGCTACGACGGGGAGACGAATTGCTGGCCGAAATACTGGTACGGCCTGAAGGGATTCTTCCGCTACCTCGAGAAGACCACCTACAAGATGCATGTGCGGGTGTTCCTCTCCCGCTTTCGCTCGTACGATCGCTGCCCCGCCTGCCAGGGCGCGCGGCTGCAGCCCGAGGCCCTCTGCTGGAAATGGCACGGTCGCACCCTCCCGGAGTTGTACCAGCTGCCGATCAGCGACCTGCTCGGGCTCGTCGCCGCCGACCGGACTTTGTCCGCCCGCCAGGCCGGTCCGGCCGCGCACAGCGCATCGCTCGCGCACGACTCGATCGTCACGCGGCTGCGTTATCTCGAACAGGTCGGACTCGGCTACCTGACGCTTGACCGCACGTCCCGCACGCTCTCGGGCGGCGAGGTCCAGCGCGTCAACCTGACCTCCTGCCTCGGCACCTCGCTGGTCGACACCCTGTTCGTGCTCGACGAGCCGTCCGTCGGGTTGCACCCGCGCGACATCGACCGGCTCATCGGCATCATCCGCAGCCTGACCGACGCCGGCAACACGGTCGTCGTCGTCGAACACGATGAAGCCATGATCCGGGCCGCCGACCATGTGATCGAGATCGGGCCCGAGCCGGGCGCCGGTGGCGGCGAGGTCGTGTTCCAGGGCGACGTGCCCGCGCTGCTGGCCTCACCGCGCAGCATCACGGGCTCCTACCTGTCCGGCCGGAAACGCATCGAAGTGCCGCCAACCCGGCGGCCCCTGGCCGGCGTCAAATGGCTGCAGTTCCGCCACGCTTCGAAGCACAACGTCGCCGGCCTTTCCTTCCGGCTGCCATTGCAGCGCCTCGTGTGCCTGTCGGGCGTCTCCGGCTCCGGCAAGTCGACATTGCTCGACAACGTCATCCACCAGGGTCTGCTGGCGCAGCGGAACCTGATGACCGAGGACCCCGCCTCGATCGAGCACATCCACTCGGACCTCGCCTTTTCCGAGGTCGTGCTGGTCGACCAGTCGCCACTCAGCCGCACGCCGCGGTCCAACCCCGCGCTCTATTGCGAGGCTTGGGAACTCATTCGGGAGCTCTACGCCGCGGAACCCGCCGCGCAGGAGGCGGGTTTCAGCGCCTCGAGCTTCTCGTTCAACAGCGGCGACGGGCGTTGCGACCACTGCCTCGGGCTCGGCAGCGAACGGGTCGAGATGCAGTTCCTCTCCGATGTCTTCGTGCCGTGCCCGATCTGCGAGGGCCGGCGTTTCAAGCCCGAGCTGCTCGCGGTCCGCTGGCAGGGCCGCTCCGTCGCGGACCTGCTGGCGACGACGATCGCGGACGCGCTGCAATTGTTTGCGGGCCAGGCGGAGATCCACCGGCGTCTCGCAGCCCTCGCTGAAGTGGGCCTCGGCTACCTGACGCTCGGCCAGCCGCTGAACACGTTGTCCGGCGGCGAATCGCAACGCCTCAAGCTGGTCCGGTATCTGGGTTCGCAGTTCACCGCCGACGGTTCGGCACCTGCCCGGGAACCCGCCGCCGTGAACCGTGAACCCGGCGGCGCCCTGCTCCTGCTCGACGAACCCACCACCGGGCTGCATCGCCACGACGTCAAGCGCCTGCTCGAGGTCCTGCAGCGCATCGTCGATCGCGGGCACAGCGTGGTGTTGATCGAGCACAACCTCGATGTCCTCAAGTCAGCCGACTGGATCCTCGAAGTGGGCCCTGAGGCCGGCGCCCAGGGCGGCCGCATCGTGGCGGAGGGTACACCGGAGGACGTGGCGCGCGCCGGGACCGCCACCAGCCGCTACCTCCAGTTGGCGCTGGCGGACATGGCGCTGCCGGCGCTCGCCGCCGCCGAACCGGCGGAGCCCTACCAGGCGGGCCTGGCGCTCACGGGCGGCGAACTGCGCGTCGTCGGCGCCCGGGAGAACAACCTGCGCAACATCGATGTCTCGATCCCCCACCGGCAGCTCTCGGTTGTCACCGGCGTATCCGGCTCGGGCAAGTCGACCCTCGCCTTCGATATCATCTTCGCCGAGGGCCAGCGCCGCTTCATGGAATCGATGTCGCCCTATGCGCGCCAGTTCGTGGAGCAGTTGCCGCGACCCGACATCGACCGGCTCTCCGGCATCCCGCCCACCGTCGCCATCGAACAGCGGGTCACCCGCGGCACCCGCAAGTCCACCGTCGCCACGATCACCGAGGTCGCGCAATACTTGCGGCTCCTCTATGCCCGCCTGGGCGTCCAGCACCATCCCGACACCGGCCGGCCCGTCACCCCGCTGTCGCCCGGCCAGCTGCGCCAGCTGCTCGATCGCCTGCTCGCCACGCCGAAGGCCCGGAAAGCCAAACATCTCTACCTCTGCGCGCCGTTGATCCGCGGCCGCAAGGGCCACCACGAGCCGATGGCCAAATGGATCGCGCGCCAGGGCTACGAACTCATGCGCGCCGACGGCCGCCTGCTGCGCGTCGCGAACTTCCAAAAACTCGACCGCTACAAGGAACATGACCTGGAGGTCGTCGTGGCCGATCTCCGTCATCTGCCTTTCACGGTGCAGGGGGCCCGGTCCGACGGGACGGCAAACCGAAAGCCGACAACGCTGGCCACGCCGGCGCAGGCCTTGGAGCACGCGCTGGCACTCGGCAAGGGCGCCTGCTTCCTCACCACCCCGGACGGGACGGTGTTGTCGTGGTTCTCCACCACCCGCACCGACATCGACACCGGCGAGTCTTTTCCCGAACTCGATCCCAAGAACTTCTCCTTCAATTCCCCGAAGGGCTGGTGCCCGACCTGCCGCGGCCACGGCCGCATCTATGACTGGATGCTGGCGGAGGCGCGCGAGGACCAGGAACTGCCCCCCGAGGTCGCGGATGCCCTCCGCGCGATCGATCCCGACGATCCCGCGGCACATGGCCGGCCCTGCCCGACCTGCCAGGGCGAACGCCTCAATCGCGTGGCCCGCGCCGTCAAGCTGCCGATGCGCAACGGAACGTTCCTGTCGCTGCCGGAGCTCACCCGGCGGACCCCCGCCGGATTGCTCGCCGTGCTGCGCAGCCTGAAGCTCGACGCGCGCGGCCGGGCCATCACGCAGGATGTGGTTCCGCAGATTGAGGAACGCCTGCGCTTCCTTGGCCAGGTCGGACTTGAATACCTCGAAATGGACCGGCCGACCGACACGCTCTCCGGTGGCGAAGCGCAGCGCATCCGGCTGGCGGCCCAACTGGGGTCCAATCTTTCCGGCGTGCTGTACGTGTTGGACGAACCTTCCATCGGCCTGCACGCGCGCGACAACGACCGCCTGGTTGCCACCCTCGAATCGCTGCGCGCGAAGGGCAACACCGTGCTCGTCGTCGAGCACGACGATGTCGTCATGGAGCACGCCGACCGCATCATCGACCTTGGGCCCGGAGCCGGGGTCAACGGCGGCCTGGTGCTCGCCAACGACACGCCGGCGGCGATCAAGCAGAACGCCGCCTCGCTGACCGGCCTGTTCCTGGCCAAGGGCATCCCGCACCCGATGCAGGGGGCTTATCGGGAAATCCCCGGGTGGAACGTCCTGGCCTCGGGACGTCCGAGGCGCGCCGGGGTCGGCGCGTTCCGCCCGTCTTATCTCGAACTCGCGGGCGTCAACTTCCGCAACCTCCGCAACGAAACCCTGCGCCTGCCCCTCGGGCGGCTGATCATGGTGTGCGGTCCCAGCGGCGCCGGCAAATCCACGCTTTTTCGCGACGTTCTCCATCCCGCGGTCTCGTGCGCCATCAAGCTCCGCAAGGGCAAGCTCACGGGCCGGGAGTTTGCCCGGGCGACGAAGTTTGGCGCGGAGGCCGGGGGTTCGCCGCCGTTTGACCTGCTCGCCGGGGCGCAGGGATTCAAGGCGGTCATCGAGGTCGACCAGGCCCCGATCGGCAAGACGCCGCGCTCCACCCCCGCCACCTACCTGGGCATCTTCGACCTCGTCCGTCAGTTCTTCGCTTCGCTCCCCGAGTCGAAAATGCGCGGCTATACGGCCAGCCGATTCTCGTTCAACACCCCGGGCGGACGCTGCGAAACCTGCTCCGGCGCCGGTCGCATCAAGCTTGAGATGGCCTTCATGCCCGACTCCTACCTGCCGTGCGACGCCTGCGGCGGCTCGCGCTACAGCCCGGAGCTGGCCGACGTCACGTGGAAGGGCAAGAGCATCGGCGAGGTCCTGCGCCTGTCCTTCGACGAGGCGGCGGTGTTCTTCGATTTCCATTCGCAGCTTTCGCAGGTCTGCCAGCTGATGGTGGATTGCGGCCTCGGCTACCTGACACTCGGCCAGAGCTCACCCACCCTTTCCGGCGGCGAGGCGCAGCGGCTGAAGCTCGTAACCGAGCTATCCGGCGGGCTGCGCACGTTCAAGGAACGTTCGCGCGACATTGCGGTGCGGAACCTCTACCTGCTCGAGGAGCCCACCATCGGGCTGCACCTCAGCGACTGCGAAAAGCTCATCAAGGTTCTCCAGAGCCTCGTCGACCAGGGCCATACGGTCGTCGTGATCGAGCACCACCTTGACCTGCTGGCCGAGGCGGACTGGATCGTCGAACTCGGGCCCGGCGGCGGGCCAAACGGCGGTCGCATCCTGTACCAGGGACCGCTCGCCGGCCTCCTGAAGGCCAAAGGCAGCCCGACCGCGCCCTACCTGCGCGGCAAATTGAAACAGCAGGTCCAACTGGGCGTGAAAACGAGGGGCCGGCACATGATGGCGCAGCCGGCCTGAACCGGAGGCGGGGTACACACACCCCGCGGGATAACCGCCCATCAGGTCGGCAGGGACAATGGCGCCACCGCCAGCGGCAGGCTTGGCGCGATCTCTAGCCCAAAACCGCCCTCGTTGACCCCGCCGGGCTCGCGGTCCATCCACGCCGCGAAGGCCACCATGCCAGCGTTGTCGCCCGTGTGCTGCGGCAGCGCGCGCAGAAAGTCGACCCCATGGGAACTTGCCACCTCGGCCAGCGCCGCCTGCAGCGTCCGGTTGTTGGCCACGCCGCCCGACAGGCCGAGGGAGCGATAGGCGCCGCGCTCGAGCGCAAGGCTGGATTTTCGCACCAGCGATTCGAAGACCGCCCGCTGGTAGCTGGCGCACAGGTCGGGCCGGCGTTGCTCGACCACCTCCGCCGGCATTTTCTCCACCTGGTAGCGCAAGCTGGTTTTCAGCCCGGAGAAACTAAAATCGAGGGTCGCTCGCTGCGCCACCGCCTTGGGAAATTCAAACGCGTCCGCCTTTCCCTCGGCCGCCAGCTTTTCCACCAACGGGCCGCCGGGATAGCCCAGGCCGAGCAGCTTGGCCCCCTTGTCGAGCGCCTCGCCGGCGGCATCGTCCAGGGTCGAGGCGAGCAGCCGGATCCGGCGCTCCTCATCGATGGACAAAAGCGCGGTGTTGCCCCCGGAGACCAGGAGGCCGAGGTGCGGCAGGCGGGCGGCGAAAGCCGCGGCGAATCCCTCCGGTCCCGACGCGTGCAGGGGGATGAACGGGGAAAATGCATGCGCCCGCAGGTGATTGACCCCGCTCACCGGTACATTCCACGCCAGCGCGAGACTCTTGGCGGCAGCGAGGCCCATCGCGAGGCAGGCCGCGAGTCCCGGCCCCTGCGTCACGGCGATCCGCGTCAGGCGATCGCCTGGAACGGCGGCGAGCGCCCGGCTGAGCAACGGCCCAAATTTTTCCAGGTGCTCGCGGCTGGCAAGGTCGGGCACGACCCCGCCGTAAGCTTCGTGCAAGGCAATCTGGCTGTGCACCCATTCGCCGATGAGTCCCTGCGCGGGGTCGAAGATCGCCACCGCCGTCTCGTCACAGGAACTTTCCAACGCCAGGATCATGGCTCGCTCATCCCTGGGGCGGAGTGTCCGCGCCCGGCCGGTCGGCGTGCGAGGGCGAAATCCCGCGGGGTGAGGACGCCCCGCCGTCACGGTTTGCTCCGCCTCGGCTCGTCATTTCCGCCCCCGTTCCGCCAGGACCCCGCGCAGGATTTCCCGGGCGGCCTCCCCTTGCACATCTTCGATGGGTTGGAAGCCGAACCGACCGGCGAAGTCCGCCGGGTTGACCAGGTCCATGCGCGCCTGCTGCAGGCGCACCTTCGCCTCGTCGTCGGCGGACACCTCGATTTCCACCTGCGGTTGGATGCCCTTTTCGTGGATCGTGACGCCGCTGGGCGTGTAGTAACGAGCGGTCGTCAGGCGCATGCCCTCGCCGTTGCGGAGATCGAGCACGGTCTGGACCGAGCCCTTGCCAAAGGTCTTTTCGCCGATGATGACGGCGCGCTTCGTGTCCTTCATCGCGCCGGAGACCACCTCCGCGGCGCTGGCGGTGTTGCCGTCGACCAACAGGGCGATCGGATAATTCCGCGGCGGGTGTTCGCCGTCGGCCGTGTATTCCTCGCGGGAATCCCGCGTGCGGCCCTGCGTGTAGACGATCAGCTCGCCCTTGTCGAAAAACTGGTTGCACACGTCGACGGCGGCATCGAGCAACCCGCCCGGGTTGCCGCGCAGGTCGATCACCAGGGCGCGCAGGCCCCGCTTCTCGAGGCCGACGAGGGCCGCCTTGAACTCCTCGCCCGTGCGCTCGCTGAATTGCGTGAGCTGCAGGTAGCCGATGCCATCGGACCCGAGCGACACATTGCGCACGCTGTCGAGCTTGATGCGCTCGCGCTTGAGGACAAAGTCCATCGTCCGGGCCTTGCTGGGGCGGAAGACGGTCAGCGTGACTTCCGTGTCGGGCTCGCCGCGGACCAGCTTGACCGTCTTGTCGACCGAGGGTGAGTCGAGCACCTTGCCGTTGATCTTGACCAGCCGGTCGCCCGGGCGGATGCCGGCGCGCTCCGCGGGCGAGCCGGCGATGGGCGCGACCACCGCGATGTAGCCGTCGCGCTGCTCGACCTGGATGCCGACGCCGCCGAAGGCGTTGGCGAGGTCTTCCTCCGTCGCCTGGTATTCATCGGCGCGCATGAACTGCGAATGCGGGTCGAGCGAGCCCACCATGCCGTCCAGCGCGGAACGGGTCAGCTCGTCGTAACTGGGCGGCGGATCGCCGACGTAATTTTCCTCCACCAACTGGAGCACCTGCCGAAAATAACGCACGTTGCGGTCGCGCTCGCGGTCCGGCCACCAGCTCGGTGCGCCCGGCCGCGGCCCGACCCATTGCGCCACGCCGAAACCGGCCAATACGGCCAGGCCAAGGATCAGCGCGCGTTTGAGCATGGCTTTCAGTGTAGGCATTTGTTTCGCTTGGCAAATAGTGATATGCACGCTCCCTCGCCTTCGACTGGGCGGAGGCGTGACGATCCTCCCGCACCAATCCGAAAAATGGTTTCGACCTCCGACTTTTACGAGGTGTTCGCGGCGGAAGCCGGCGCCAGCACCGGCCTTTCGTTTGCCCGCTACATGGAACTCGCCATGTACCATCCGACCGCCGGTTACTACACGCGCGATTTCCGGCGGGTGGGCCGCGACGAGAAGGCGGATTTCTACACGGCCACTTCGTTCAATCCGGTTTTCGGCGAACTCGTCGTCGCGGCCGCGACCCGGCTGCTGGCGCCCGCCCGGCCGGCCGATTTCGCCTTCGTGGAAATCGGGGCCGAACCCGCCGGCGGGGTGCTGCGCGACATCGCGCATCCGTTTGCCTCCTCCCGGACCATTTCGTTCGGCCAGCCGATCGAGCTGCCCCCGGCCGCCATCGTGTTTTCCAACGAGCTGTTCGATGCGCAGCCTTTCCACCGCGTGGTGTGGCGCCGCGGCGCCTGGCGCGAACTCGGGGTGGCGTTGCACGGCCGCCAGCTGCGCGAGGTGGAGTTGCCGGAACTGTCACCCGAGATCGCCGCCGAGGCCCGCCGCCTGCCGACGGCGGCCGCGGAAGATTACCATATCGACCTCCCGTTGCGCACGGTGCCGCTGCTCGAGCGAATCGTCGGCCCGGCTTGGCGGGGCCTTTTCCTCGCGTTCGATTATGGCAAAAGCTGGGAGGAGCTGGCCCGCCACGTGCCGGCGGGCACGGCGCGAACCTATCTTCGCCAGCGCATCGGCAACGACCTCCTCTCCCGGCCGGGCAAGCAGGACCTGACCTGCCATATCTGCTGGGATTGGCTGGAGGATGGCCTGGCCCGAGCCGGTTTCATCGAGCCGCGGGTCGACTTCCAGGAGCGCTTTTTCATGCTCTATGCGGCCGATGCGCTGGCCGCCATGACCCAGGCTGAAGCCGGTCGTTTGAGCCCGCGGAAGCGGATGATGATGCAGCTTCTGCACCCCAGCAACATGGGTCATAAGTTCCAAGTCCTCCATGCTTTGCGCAAATAGCGGGCCGGCCGAATCGGCGCCCACATTTCCCTTGCTAAGCATTCCTCCCACCCTTTACTCACGACCCTTTAACTCTCGAAACATCATGGCAAGAATCTGCTCCATCACCGGAAAACGCCCCGTCAAAGGCCGCATCATTCATCGCAAGGGCCAGTCCAAGAAGAGCGGCGGCATCGGCACGCACGTCACGAAGCACACCCCGCGGCTTTTCCGTCCGAACCTCCAGTGGATCAAGGTCAAGCTGCCCGATGGTGGATCGAAGCGCATGTGGGTTTCCGTCAAGGCCATCAAGGCCGGCCTCGTCCAAAAGGCCTGATTTCCCCTCGCCTTTGCCAGCCCGCGGCCCGCGCCGCGGGTTTTTTTGTGCCCGTTCAACCGGCCAGCAGGTCCTGGAACTCCGCATGCCGCTCGATGAACTTTGCCACATAGGAACACTGCGGCACCACGCGCCAGCCACGCGCGCGCGCCTCGGCGAGCGCCGCGCGCACCAGCGCCTCGGCCACGCCGCGGCCGCGCAGTTCCGGTGGCACCAGCGTGTGCGTGAGGATCATGACGCCGTCGCCCCGCGTGTATTCGCAGACCGATCGATACCCCTCGATCGTCGTTTCGAAGCGGTGGGCTTCGCGCAAGTGCTCGATCACCGGCGGGACGGACATGCCAGCCACCAAATCCGGTCCGGCGCCGATGGCAAATCCTGCGCGACAAAATATGCGCAGGAATTCCAGTGGCGATGACGCCGGGCCGGCGATATTCTTCCGATTGTGGGAACCCGCCAACCCCCGGGGGCCCGCGACCGGTGCAGTCGCCCGGCCGGAGTGAACCACCCCAAAACATTCCCGCCATGACTCCGCACACCTACCTTGACCAGGGACTGGCCATCTTTCGCACGCGCCTGAAGGCCCCGGGCGGAGAAACCCATGTTCCCTTCGGCGGTCCCGCCCGCCCGTTCATCACCATCTCGCGCGAGAATTGCGCCGGCGCCACCACGCTCGGCCGTCTCCTCCTGCCGCGGCTCGACGAGCAATTCGGCGACGAGGAGCGCAGCTGGATGTTTCTCGACAAGGACCTGCTGACCCACGCGCTCACCCAACATCACCTGCCCGAGCACCTCGCCACCTACCTCCCGGAGGACCGCGTGTCGGAAATCAAGGGCATGATCGGCGAGATCGTCGGGCTGCATCCGCCGCTCTGGGAGCTCGAGCACCGGGTGTCCGAGGCCATCCTGCAGATCGCGCTGCTCGGCCACGTGATCTTCGCCGGCCGAGCCTCGCACCTGATCACGCGCGGCGTGCCCGGCGGGCTCCACCTCCGGCTGGTCGCGCCGATGGAGGTGCGCGTCCAGCGCCTCCAAGCCATGCAGGGCTGCGACCGTGCCACGGCGATCCGCACGCTCGAGGAAACGGATCGGGCGCGCAGCCGTTACGTCCACTCGAACTTCGAGGCGAACATCGACGACCCGCACGCGTACGACCTGATGATCAACACGGCCCACTTCGCCCCCGAAGCCATGGCGCGCCTTGTCCTGCAAGTCATGCACGAACGCGTGGGCGCCGCCGCCGGCCCGCCGCCCGTCTGATCAGGTCCCGGTCCGGCCGCGCAGCTTCGCGACCAGCGCCCGGAGTTCCTCGCGCCCCTCGATCCGCAGCGTCCACAGCGACGCGGCGTACACCGCGCCGCCCAGCGGCACCAGGGCCAGCACCTGCGCCCACGCCCGGGTCTTGCCGCCCAACGCCAGCCAGCCCGTCCAGTGGGCGCCAGCCCATACGACCAGGCTCATGGCCGCCGCGGCGGCGACGATCTTGCCCAGGCTCGGGCCCAGCCGGGCGAGTTCCAGGCCGGGCACCAGCCGGCGGAGTTCGCGCAGCAACAACCAGGTTTGGGCAATGATGGCCGTCGTGCTGGCCATCACGAGTCCCGCGGCATCGAACCAGCGCATCAGCAGGAGGCTCAACGCGAGGTTGATCAGGAAATCGATCGTCGCCACGCGGACCGGCGACTTGGTGTTCTTGAGCGCATAGAACGCCCGGAGGGTCAGGCTCACCACCGAGAAGAACGGCAGGCCGATCACGTAGAGCGCGAGCAGCAGGGACATCGCGCTCGTGTCGGCGGCCGTGAAGGCGTGGCGCTCGAACAGCACCCGCACGATGGGTTCGCTGAGCAGCGCGAGGCCGGCGGCCGCGGGGACGTTGATGACCAGGATCAGCCGGATGCCCTTCTTGAAATCCGCGGCCAGGCCGGCGTGATTGCCCTCGATGGCGTGCTTCGAAAGCAGCGGGTAGACTACGGTGGACACCGCGATGGCAAAGACGCCGATCGGCAGCTCCATCAGGCGGTTCGCATAGAACATCAGCGTGCCGGCCGAGTCGTTGATCGAATAGGCCAGCAGGCTCGAAACGAATGCGTTCACCTGGTAGATCGCCGTGCCCCAGAGGCCGGGCGTCATCAGCAGCGCGACCTCGCGCACGCGCGGCGAGAGCCCGAGGTCAAACCGCGGCCGCCAGCCCTCGTACCGGTACAGGGCGGCCGCCGGCACCAGCAGCTGCAGCAACCCGCCCACGAGCACGCCGGCGCACAGCCAGTGGATCTCACCCAGAGGGGACGACGCAAAATGCAGGCCCGCGCCACCGAGCGAGACGATCATGGCCAGATTCAGCGAGATGGGCGAGAGCGCCGGCTCGAGGAACCGGTGGAAGACGTTCAACGTCGCGCTAAGCGGCGCCGCGAGGCAGACGAGCACGAGGTAAGGCACGAGGATCACCGTGAGGTCGGCGAGGAGATACCACTTGTCCTCGTGCCCGGGCAGCCGGCGCGACTGGCTGAACACGACCATCAGCAGCGCCGCCAGGCCGCCGCACACCAGCAGCAGCCAGCTCGTGACCTTGTTGAGCAGGGCGAACGCGGCGTCGCGGCCGTGCTCGTGCAGCTCGTGCTGGAGGGTGGGCTGGAACGCCGCCGTCAATGCGCCCTCGCCGAGCAGCCGGCGAAAAAGGTTGGGGAGGCGGAAGGCCGAGAGGAACGCCGTGTTGAGCAGGCTGGCCCCGAAGATCGCCGCGCCCAGCTGGTCCCGCACGAGGCCGAGGACGCGCGACACCACCGTCGCCGTCGCGACGACGCTGATGTTCTTCAAATGTTTCGACACGACCGCAGCGCGGGCCCCCGCCCTATTGCACGGCCAGGGTCATCGCCCCTTTTTCAACGGTCACCGACTTGAGCTTGGTCAGCGCGACGCGAAGGTCGTCCGGGATCTTCACCTTCGACGTGATCCCCGACACCAGCAGGCCCGGGATGGCGGGCAGCAGGTGCAGCGGGCAGGAGCCTAGGTACAGCTTGGTCGGCTTGAACACGATGGTGTCGCCCGACAGGCCGAAGGTGCCGGTGGCCACGACGGTCGTGTCGTAAGTCATCCCGTACCAGTTGAGCGTGCACTTCAGCCCGACCTGGACGTTGTCGTCCACGATCCTGAAATTCATCACGCCGGGGATCACGAAGCCTTCCGGCGCCGGTTTGACGGCATCGTCCTTCGGCGCTTCCTCCTTCGGCTTTTCGCCCGGCTTGGCCTTGGCCTTCGGCGCCGGGGCCGCGGCCTTGGGCGCCGCGGGCGCGGCCAGGCTCGACGCCCACGCATTCAATTCGTCCTCCACGACGGTGACGTTGGTCCCGGCGACCAACTGTTTCTCCTTGCCCTGCCAGCCGCGCGACTTCGCGCTGCTTTCGGAGCCCGGGATATAGTACACCACACTGCGCGAGGGTTCCTTTGGCAGGACCTTGACCTGCTGCACCGGCTTGAACACCAGGTAGAGGCAGGCGCCCAGGACGCCGCAAATCAGGCCCAGGACTGCGCCCAGGGCTACTTCGGTGACGCTCGGACCATAGAGCGCTTTTTCAAGTTTCTTGTCAGCCATGTTAGGGACTATTTCGCGGCCTTGGCCGCGGCGGGTTTGTGCTCGGAAGATTTTGGAGGAGGGGCGGACGCCGCCGGTTTGTCGGCGGCCTTTTCCGCCGGCTTCTTCTTGTAGTCGGTGATGTAGAAGCCGGAGCCCTTGAAGATCAGGCCGGCACCGCCGCCTACCTTGCGCTTGAGGGCGCGCCGCCGGCAGGCCGGGCACAACTTGAGGGGAGCTTCCTTCATCGACTGGAACACCTCCAGCTCGTGCCCGCATTTCGTGCAGATGTAGTCGTAAGTCGGCATCCAGAAAAGTGCCCAAGGTATGATTCGCGGCCCGCGGCTTGGCGAGACTGTTCTTGCCTTGGGCGGCGCCGGAGCGCGACGGGACCTGCTTGACCTCAGGGGCTTATCCGCGTTGTGGTCAACACACCCGCATGCCCTTTCCCGACCAGCTCAACCGGCTCGTGCAGCGTGTCGAGGCTGGTCTCGAATCGCTGGTGCCGGCCGCGACGGTCCGCCCGGTGCGGCTCCATGCCGCAATGCGCTACAGCCTGCAGGCCGGCGGCAAGCGCCTCCGTCCCGTGCTCCTGTTGGCCACGACGGACCTTTTCGGCGCGCAAGCCGATCCGCTGCCGGCGGCGGTCGCCCTCGAGTGCATCCACACCTATTCCCTGATCCATGACGACCTGCCCTGCATGGACAACGACGACCTGCGCCGCGGCCGCCCGACGGCCCACAAGCAGTTCGACGAAGCCACGGCGCTCCTCGCCGGCGATGCGCTCCTCACCCTCGCCTTCCAGCTGCTCGCGCGGCACTACGCCGGCCGGCCCGCGCTGGCCGTGGCCCTCACCCGCGAGTTCGCCGAGGCGGCCGGCAGCGAGCACCTGATCGGTGGCCAGATGGAGGACCTGCTGGCGGAGGGCAAGTCCGCCGCCACCGCGGACGAGCTTGAATTCATCCACCTGAACAAGACCGCCGCCATGCTCGCCGCCGCCCTGGTCGCGGGCGGGTTCTGCGGCGGCGCCGACGAAGCCGCGCAGGCCGCGTTGCGCCGCGCCGGCCGCCACCTCGGGCTGGCGTTCCAGATCGTCGACGACATCCTCGATGCCACCGCCGACACCGCCACCCTCGGCAAAACCGCCGGCAAGGATGCCAAGTCCGGCAAGACCACCTACGTGCGCCTGCATGGCCTCGCGGCGTCGCGTCGGCTGGCCCGCGAGCACTCCGCGGCCGCCCAAGCCGCCCTCGCGGTGCTGCCCGGCGACCATTCGTTCCTGACCGCGCTGATCGATTCGATGGCCACGCGGGCCAAATAACCGGGCGGCGGCCCGCTCACTTGGCCGCCACGGAAAGGCCGTCGAGGAATTCCGTGATGTCACCCGCCACGGACCGGTAATCCGCCTCCTTGGCCCAGGCGCGCAACTGCACCGTTCCCTCCGCCCCGGAATAGAAATAGCCGTGGTTGACGTAATTGGTCCCGTCCACCCGGGCCGCGAACTCCACTTCCGTGACCTCGACGGCGCCGCGCCGCCTTTTCGCACGCCGCTTGACGCTGAGTGACTCGGCGCCTTCCTGGGCCGTCTTGATCACCGCCGTGGCGATGTCGTCGCCCTCGACCGGCTTTTCCTCGGCGATGAACTGGGCCTCCGCGTGCTCGTCCGTGCGCAGGAAGTTGAACACGCCGGGTTCCTGGTCGCCGGGATCGCGATACCAGCGCGTCGCGTCGAAGCGCAGGCTGAAATTTCCAAACGACAGCGTGCGCCAGCGTTCGCGCTCCTCCACCACGCGCGGATCAACGCTGTCGGCCCGCAGCCGGACGCTGTCGAAGAACTGCCGCGCCCGCTCGGCCCCCGTGCCCGAGGCCGGCCATTCCGCGCTCAGCACGTAGAGCGACGACCCGACCACCACGAGGCGGACCTCGCGCAGCGTCTTTTCGCGCGGCTGGGCGATGACGATGCGCTCGCCGCCGAACGCGCCGAGCTGGTAGGCCTCGCGCGTGCGCAGCTGGCCCGGGCGCGAATGCATCATCTCCCCGATCGACTTCTCATAGAGCCCGGTCTCCTCGCCCGGTGTCAGGGCGAGCGGATAGGTGAACCGGATGATCATGCTGCGCTCGCCGGCCTGCTCCAGGAAGTAGCGGATCGCCTTGACCTCTCCCTGCGGTGACGGCGTGACGATCGCGTCGCTCTTCGGCTCGGCGGCAAAGGCGGCCTCGATCGACCACTCCGGGACGGCGAGCTGGTACTCGGCCGCCCGGCCCGTTGCGGCGCAAGACAGGATCGCCCAGAGAAAAGCGGAGAAGCGCCGCATGGCTCGGAAGCTAATCCACGCTTTCGCGTCGCCGGCAAGCCCGCAAACGCCTGGGTCGTCCCCCCGGCCCGACCGACGGGGTTGCGGCCGCGCCCGGGCCCGGCGGGAACCCGGGCCGCCCCTTCAGGCGGCCGCCACCGCGGCCTTGACCAGCGCGACGAACGAGAGCGCCTCGAGCGACGCGCCGCCGATCAGGCCGCCGTCGATGTCCTTTTGCGCGAGCAGCTCGGGCGCGTTGGCCGGCTTCATGGAGCCACCGTAGAGAATGCGCACCTTCTGCGCGAGCGCCTCGCCGTAAAGCTTCGTCAGCAGGTCGCGGATGAAGGCGTGCACCTCCTGCGCCTGCGCCGTGGTCGCCACCTTCCCGGTGCCAATGGCCCAGACCGGCTCGTACGCGATGATCACGGTCGTGATCTGCTCCTTCGTCACGCCCTGCAGGCCGCCCTCGACCTGGCGTTGGACGACGGCGAGGGTGGCGCCAGCCTCGCGCTCGGCCAGCGTTTCGCCGACGCACAGGATCGGCTTCAACTGGCTGGCGAGGGCCGCGACGACCTTCTTGTTGATGAATGCGTCGGTCTCGGCGAAATACGTCCGCCGCTCGCTGTGGCCGAGGATGACGTGTGTGGCGAACAACGCGCGCAGCATCTCGGCGGAGACCTCGCCGGTGTAGGCGCCGCTTTTTTCCGGGTGCATGTTCTGGCCACCCAGCTTGACCGCATAACCCTCGAGGGTGCGGCCGACGCTTTCCAGCGCGGTGAAGGGCGGGCAAAGGACGATGTCGACGGCCGTCTCGCGCCCGACCTCGGCAAGGATGTCCTTGGTCAAGGTGACGCCGTCGGCGGCCGTCTTGTTCATTTTCCAGTTACCGGCGATGAGTTTCTTGCGGATCATGGTCTTGGGTGTAGGAGGGGTTTATCCCCGACATGGCGCCGGGCGTAAAGCCCGACCTACAGGTTGTTGGTTCAGGCTTCGAGGAAGGCCACGCCCGGGAGGACCTTGCCTTCGAGAAACTCGAGGCTGGCGCCGCCGCCGGTGGAGCAGTGGGTCACCTTGTCGGCGACCTTGAATTTTTTCGCCGCGGTGGCGGTGTCGCCGCCCCCGACGACCGTCGTGGCGCCGGCCGCGGTCGCCTTCGCGATCGCCTCGGCCATGGCCTTCGTCGAGCCGGCGAACTTGTCGAATTCGAACACGCCGGACGGGCCGTTCCAGACAATGGTCCGGGCGCGCCCGATGACCTGCGCGTAGAGCGCGATCGATTTGGGCCCGCCGTCGAGTCCCATCCAGCCGGCCGGAATTCCCTCCTGGTCCGTCACGACCTTCGTGTTGGCGTTGGCGTCGAACTTGTCGCCGCAGACGAAATCCACGGGCAGCGTGATCTTCACGCCCTTGGCCGCGGCCTTGGCGAACAGTTCCTTCGCGATCTTCGCGCCTTCGGGGTCGTAGAGGCTGTCGCCGATCGCCATGCCCTCGAGTTCCTTTTTGAACGTGAAGGCCATGCCGCCGCCGATGATGATCTCGTTGGCTTTCTCGAGGAGATTGTTGATGAGGGGAATCTTGTCGGCGATCTTCGCGCCGCCGAGGATGGCGAGCAGCGGGCGCTGCGGCGTCTCCAGCACGGCTGCGAAGGCCTTGAGCTCGGCCTCCATGAGGAAACCGGCGGCCTTGTCCTTGAGCGCCACCCCGACCATCGAGCTGTGGGCGCGATGCGCGGTGCCGAAGGCGTCGTTGACGTAGACGTCGCCGAGCTTCGAGAGCGACGCCCGGAAGGCCGCTTCCCGGGCCGGGTCGGCCTTGAGCTTCGTCTCGGTGCCGTCGGCGTTCTTCACCTTCACCTTACCCTCCTCCTCGAGATGGAAGCGGAGGTTCTCGAGCAGCACGACCTCGCCCGGCTTCAGCGAGCCCGGCGCGCAGGCCGCCTCGATCGCCGGGCCGGTGCAATCGGGGAGGAACTTCACCGGCTTACCCAGCAGCCTGGCCAGTTCGTCGGCGACAGGCTTGAGCGAGTATTTGGCGTTCACCTTGCCGTCCGGGCGGCCGAGGTGCGACATGAGCACGACGGACGCGCCCTTCTCGATCGCGTGCTTGATTGTCGGCAGGGCCGCGGCGATGCGCTGGTTGTTGGTGATGGCGCCGGTGGCTTTGTCCTGCGGGACGTTGAAGTCCACGCGCATGAGGACGCGCTTGCCGGCGAGGGAAAGGTCACGGATGGATTTGAACTTGGCCATGGGAGGAAAAAATGAAGGCGGGGCTGATGGCCCCGCCTTCGGACAGACGGTGTTCGGGCCACCAGCCCGACGACTTTGGTTAAAGCTTGGCGGCGATCTTGCGGGTCAGCTCGACCACGCGGTTTGAATAGCCCCACTCGTTGTCGTACCAGCTCACGAGCTTGAAGAACTTCGGGTTCAGTTCGATGCCGGAGCCGGCGTCGAAGATGGACGAGTTCTTGTCGTGGATGAAGTCGCTCGAGGCGACCTCGTCCTCGGTGTAGGCGAGGATGCCCTTCAGGTAGGTCTCGCTGGCCTTCTTCATGGCCGCGCAGATCTCCTTGTAGGACGTCTCCTTCGTCGTGCGCACGGTGAGGTCGACGACCGAGACGGTCGGCGTCGGCACGCGGAAGGACATGCCGGTGAGCTTGCCCTTGACCTCGGGCAGCACGAGCGCGGTGGCCTTGGCGGCGCCCGTCGTGGACGGGATGATGTTGATCGCGGCGGAGCGGCCGCCCTTCCAGTCCTTCTTCGAGGGGCCGTCGACGGTCTTCTGCGTCGCGGTGTAGGAGTGGATGGTGGTCATCAGCCCCTCCTCCACGCCGAAGCCTTCCTTGAGCAGCACGTGCACGATCGGCGCGAGGCAGTTCGTGGTGCAGGAGGCGTTGGAAATGATGTGGTGCTTGGCGAGGTCGAGCTTGTCGTCGTTCACGCCGATGACGACGGTGATGTCCTCGCCCTTGGCCGGCGCGGAGATGATGACTTTTTTGGCGCCGGCATCGAGGTGGCCCTTGGCCTTCTCGGCGGCGGTGAACAGGCCGGTGGACTCGATGACGAGCTGGACGCCCAGCTTGGCCCAGGGCAGCTCGGCGGGCGTCTTGGCGGAGACGACCTGGATGTCCTTGCCGTTGACCACCAGCACGTCGTCCTCGGGCTTGTCCGGCGCGGATTTCTTGGAACTCACCGTGCCGGCGAAGCGGCCCTGGGTGGAGTCGTACTTGAGCAGGTAGGCCAGGTTGTCCGCCGGGACGATATC
This sequence comes from Lacunisphaera sp., assembly GCA_035496355.1. Classification (GTDB taxonomy): domain Bacteria; phylum Verrucomicrobiota; class Verrucomicrobiia; order Opitutales; family Opitutaceae; genus Lacunisphaera. The sequence goes on from DATJES010000004.1 coordinate 115,789, forward strand.
GCCGACGGCGACGACATCGAGCGTCGAGCCGAGGAGACCCTGCTCCACGAGGGCGCGAAATACGAGGCGGCCGATGCGGCCGAAACCATTGATTGCAACTTTGACTGCCATGTTAGTGGTGGGTTATGGACCTTGAACGCTGCCAGCTGGAAATGCCGGCAGTTATGCCGAATGAAGGACACGCGCCCGGGCTTGGCAAGCGAGATACGCGCCATATCAACGGCGGGCGACCAATCCGCAATAAATGCGCACGGCACAGCCGGGTTGCCTATCGTTTCGCCCCCCAGAGACTGCAACCCAGACCGGGAATGAACAATTCTCGTTCGACCGTCTCGCCCGGCGGATGCTCGCCCTCCGCATAGAAGCACTCGTGGTCGGCGACGAGCCGCCAATTCCATTCGCCGAATGACCCAATGTCGACCGTCACGTCCTCCAGGCCGGGGTTGACCGCAAACAACAGCCGCGTCGAACCCTGGCTGCCGTCGGCGTTGTAGACCGCGACCAGGGCGGGCGAGCTCTCGCGCCCGAAGCAGCGGAAGAACCCTTCCGACGGGCGCGACCACTGGCGCAACAACGCGCCCCGCGCCGAGCGGCGAAAGGCGATCCATTCGGCGAAATACCGGTGCGTGCCCGCGAACCACGCGAGCCGGTGGTAATCGAGCGCGTTGAGGTCGCCGCGCTGGTAGGTGTTGTTCACCCCATGCTTGGAACGGAGAAAATCCTGCCCGGCGGCCATCAGGGGTATGCCGACGGAGGCGAACAGGATCGCCGCCATCAGGTGCGTGCGCCGCCGGTCGTTCAGGGTCGGGCGGTAGCCATTGTAATCGCCGTTCTCCGTGATCGCATCGAGCCACGTGCGGTCATCGTGCGACTCGGTGTAATTGACGGTCTGCGCCGGCCAGTAGGCGAAGTGCCAGGGCGAGCCCTTGAGGAAGTATTCGAGCTTGTCGGCGCGGCCATTGCCCCGCACGCAGTCGCGCAGGAAATTCCGGTAGCCGTCGTTCCAGGAGGCGAAGCCCGTGGGCCGCAACGCCGCCGCGATATGCCCGCGGAAGCTCCATGGTTCGGCGATCAGGATCACGTCCGGCTTCACCTTTTTCACCGCAACCTCGATCTCGCGCAGCACGTTGACGCCGATGAGCTCCGCCAGGTCGAAACGGAAGCCGTCGACGCCATAGACCTCGATCAGGTGCACCAGGCTGTCGATGATCAGCCGCGTGCTCATGGCCGAACGGCAGCGCAGGTCGTTGCCGCAACCGCTGCCGTTGGTCAGCGAGCCGTCGTCGTTCAGCTCGAAATAGTACTGCTTGTCGATGAACATCAGGTGGGCCGGCTCGCCGACGTGGTTGTACACCACGTCAATCACGACCGCCATGCCCTGCCGGTGGAAGGCGGCGACCAGTTCCTGGAGTTCCTTCACCTGCGAGGCCTGCGCCGGATCGCGCGCGTAGGCGCTGGCCGGTGCGAAGAAGTTCACCGTCATGTAGCCCCAGTGGTATTCCTCGCGCGTGCGGGCGTCGAATTCGTGCACCGGCTGGAGCTCGACGCAGTTCACCCCCAGCTTTTTCAGGTAGAAATCCGGACTCGCGACCCATTGGGCCAGGCCGGCGAAGCCGAGCCGCTCCTCCGGTTGCAGCCGGATGGGCGCGTGCGCGACGAGGTCGCGCACGTGCGCCTCGACCATGATGAGATCCTGCCATTCCGGCGTGGCGAAGCTGCGGTCGGCGCGCCCGACCCAGCCCGGATCGAGCACGATGCCGGGCCCTTCGCGGCCCACCGCCGCCTGCGCGTAGGGGTCCAGCACCTTCTGCGCCGGGTGAAAATGGCCGAACACGTCGTGCGGGCCGCTGACCGAGTACCAGTAATACCACCCGTGCACGTTGCGATCGAGGCTCGCCTCCCACACGCCGTGCCATTCGCCGTCCTCCTCGCGCCGGTCGAGTTCGTAGCCGAACGCCTGCGCCTGGCCGGCGAGGTTTTCGCAGAGGAACAGCCGGACGTGCTTGGCGCGCGGCGCAAAGAGCCGGAAGGTCGTGCCGCCTTTGCGCACCAGCGCGCCGAGCGGGAGATCGCTGCGCAGGGCGTGGAAAAGTCTTCCGCGGCGCACCCGTGTCTTCGCGCCCTCGCGCCCGTCGACGACGTGCACCACCGAGTAGGTCTGGTTCAGCAGCACCGGCTCCGCCGTGGTGAACTGGAACAGGTTCCGGCCGGTCCGCTGCCGGTAAAGGGCGCCGTTGAAGTGCCCCTGGCCGTCGGGCACGACGTTGCTCGCCCCGTGCGGCAGGTCGATCCAGCGATCGTCGGCGGTGATGAATTTGAACTGCTGCGGCGGGTCGGTCAGGAGCGGGCCCGCGGGCTTGCGCAACAGCATCGCCGGCCGGCCGTTCAACTCGCCCTTTTGCAGCGCCCACTCGGGCCGCCCGATCGCCCGCCAATCGTTGAAGCTCCCGGCCACGTACACTGCCACCTCGTCAAAGTTCATCCAGCTGTGCTCCGCCGGGTCCAGGACGAACACCAGCTGGCCGTCGTCATCCACAAAGTAGCAGGCATCGTCGGCATAGAGCGATGGCGCCGCGGGGCGCAGGTCCGCGAAGGCGAAGGCCTTGTCGCCGGGAGCCAGCAGCGGGAGCGAGTCACCGGTCCAGTCCGCATCCAGCTCGATCACGCCGGTGGTCGACGAGAGCAGCCAGGCGCGCGTGATGCGCTGCGGGTGGTCGAGGCCGAAGGGCGGGCGGGTGGTCATGAACGGCGCGCAGTCTCCCGCAGCCGGCGTGCCACCGCAAGCGCCGTATGGACCCCAGCCGGGTGGAAAAAAGATTCCCCCCGCCCGCCAATGGCGTTTCCCTGCCGCCATGCCTCGTGAGCGCATCCTCGTCGCCATGTCCGGGGGCGTCGACAGCAGCGTCGCCGCCCTGCGGCTGCAGCGCGATGGCTTCGACGTGGTGGGCGCCTACATGAAGAACTGGATCAACGAGGACAAGGTGATCGGCCATTGTCCCTGGATGCAGGACATCGAGGATGCCCGCGCCGTCGCGGATCGGCTGGGCATCGAATTTCGCGTCGTCAACCTCATGGACGACTACCGGCGCCTGGTCGTCGACTACCTGCTCGATGGCTACCAGCGCGGCCTGACGCCCAACCCCGACGTCATGTGCAACAGCCGGGTCAAGTTCGGCGTCTTCGCCGCGTACGCGCGTGCCGAGGGTTTTGCCGGGCTTGCGACCGGGCATTATGCGCGCCGTGTAGCGGCGGACGATTGCGGATCTTCGATTGCGGATGGGGGATCGGAAAATCCCTCCGCTCCCCGACAGGAAATCCACGATCCGAAATCCCCGATCCCCAGTCTTCAGCTCCTCGAGGGCGCCGACAAGAACAAGGACCAGTCCTATTTCCTGGCCTTGCTGTCCCAGGAGCAGTTGCGCTTCGCGCGTTTTCCGATCGGCGACCTGCGCAAACCGGAATTGCGGCGGCTGGCGGCTGACGCCGGACTGCCCACCGCCCGGAAGAAGGACAGCCAGGGCATCTGTTTCATCGGCGAGGTGAAGATGGCCGATTTTCTCAAGGCCTACGTGCCGGAACATCCCGGACCCATCATCCGCGCGACCGATGGCAAGGTGCTGGGTGAGCACCGCGGGCTGCACTACTATACGATCGGCCAGCGCCGCGGCATCCGCATTCCCTCGAACACCGACCACGAAGCCTACGTCGTGGTCGGAAAACGCGCTGGCGATCACGCGCTGCTGGTGGCGTTCGACGGTCCGGCCGCGCCCGGCCTCTGGACCAGCGAATGCCGCGTGCACAGCCTGAGTTTCCTCGGCGAACCGATCACGGCGCCGCGCCGGCTCGAATGCCGCGTGCGCTATCGCGACCCGCGCGTGGCGATCGAGTTCTCGCCGGAGACCGGCGGGACTGCTGATATTCGCTTCGCCGCGCCGCAGCGGGCGCTGGCGCCGGGCCAGATCATGGCCTTTTACGACGGCGAAAGGCTGCTTGGCGGGGCGGTGTTCGTCTGACAACAACCGGCATGGAACAATCCGGGCGGATTCCACGACGCTGGCAGATGTTCCTGCTGTCATTCACCGCGCTCTTCCTCGAGTTGATGGTGATCCGCTGGGTGCCGTCGGTCGTGCGGCTGGTGGCCTATTACGCCAACCTGATGCTCCTGAGTTCGTTTCTCGGGCTCGGGGTCGGCGCGATAGCCGCCGGGCGGAAATGGCGGCTGTTTGCCTGGTTCCCCGCGCTGCTCGCGTCGGAACTCGGCCTGCTGCTGCTCGGGCGCCACCTGAGCCTGGGTACCAGCGCGGCCGAGATGCGCTTCGGCGCCACCACCCTGCACCCGGCCAGCTACGGCATCCTGGCGGCCATCTTCGCGGTGAACGCGCTGGTGTTCGTCCCCATCGGCCAGCGCATGGGAGCGATTTTCGGCGAATTGCCGCGGCTGACCGCGTATGCCTGGGACCTCGGCGGCAGCCTCGCGGGCACGCTCTGCTTCGGCCTGTTCTCGCTCCTCCATTTTTCGCCCCTTGCCGGCATGGCGGGCGTGATGCTGCTGCACCTGCCGCTGGCACCGCGCCGGAGCTGGCGGTGGAGCGTGCCCTTGTTCGGGCTGGTGCTGGCCGGGATGACGCTGGCCAACAATCCCGCGACGCGCTGGTCGCCCTATTACCACATCCTGGTCCGCGACGCCCTCACCGACACCGCCGTCTCGGGTCCGGCACCAGCCGGACTCACGACGATGCACGACCCGCCGATCTATGTGGTGAGCGTGAATCGCGACTTTTATCATCAGGATGCGTCGCAAAACCCCTCGCGTTACACGCCCGGCTCGCCCGGCGCGTTGCTGGCGGCGCAGATGATCCAACAATATGCGCTGCCGCACCAGGTCGGCGGTCCGCGCCGCCGGGTGCTGGTGGTTGGCGCCGGGGGCGGGGCCGACGTCCAGGCCGCTTTGGCGGCCGGCGCCACGCACGTCGACGCGGTCGAGATCGATCCCGTGCTGGTCGCCATTTCCCGACGGTACAATGCCGATGCCCCCTATGATGACCCGCGGGTGAAGATCCACGTGGACGATGCGCGCTCGTTCTTTTCCAAGGCCGCTCCCGGTTACGACCTGGTCACCTTCGGCTATCTCGATTCGCAGGCGCTCTTCAGCTACATGAGCAACGTGCGGCTCGACGGTTTCGTCTACACCGTCGAGAGCATCCGGGCCGCCTTCCGGTTGCTGCAACCGGATGGCATGCTCGCGCTCTCGTTCGGCATCACGAATGACTGGATGATCCTGAAGCTCTACCGGATGGTCGAACAGGGCACCGGCCGCCCTCCCCTGCTCTACACCAGTCCCGGCCAGGTTGTCCTCTGCGTGCCGCGCGCCGGCCTCGCGGCGCCGCCGGATGTCATCGGGCATTTTCGCCGCGCCGTGATCGAAGGCGCGCCGCCCATCGACGTGCCGACCGACGACTGGCCGTTCCTTTATCTTTCGCGCAAGACGATCCCGACCGACTATGTGATGGTGATCGGGCTCCTGCTGGCGCTGTCGCTCGCGGCGGTCGGGTTCCTGCGGGGCCGCGGCTTCGGACGCGAAGACCTGCACTTCGCGCTGCTCGGGATGGGCTTCCTGCTGCTCGAAACCAAGAGCATCGGCGACTGCTCGCTCTATTTCGGCACCACCTGGTTCGTCACGCTCATTGTCGTCACGGGCGTGCTCCTGATGGTGCTGGCGGCGAACCTCGTGGCGGGGCGGCTGCGGGAGTTCTCACCGCGGCTGTACCTGCCGCTCTTCGCGGCGCTGGCGCTGCTGTGCCTGGTGCCGCGCGACCAGGTGCTCACCTTCGGCCTGGCGGGACGGTTGGCGTGGGCGCTGTTCGCCGTGCCGCTGCCGGTGTTTTTCGCGGGCCTGGTGTTTTCGACGCGCTTCCGCGACACGCCCAACGCCCCGGCGCTCTTCGGCGCCAATCTCATCGGCGCCATGACCGGCGGTTTCGCGGAGTACCTTGGCATGGCGCTCGGCACGCAAGCCCTCGGCCTCCTCGTCATCGCCGCCTACGCGGGCAGTCTGCTGTGCGTGTTGCGCGCCCAGCGCGCTTGACTTACCAGCCGTTGTTTTCGGCGGATCCGCCGGCCGTCGTGGGGCGATCGTGGCTAACGCAGGAAATTGTTCGTCAAGCCGGCGACGGTGGCGCGATCGGCCTCGCTTTGCAGCTCCAGCCAGCCGGTCACAGCCCAGGTACCGCCCGATCCTGCCCCACGCAGGGCTTCGTCAAAATGAAAATTCATCTTGTTCGCGGCCGTGATCGTATCGGCCACAAAGCTGCCCGTCAGCATGCCGCTGGCACCGGTACCCGTGGCCGAGATATCGGCATTGGGGGCGTAAAGGCAGGCTGTGATCCGACTGTTGCTGGCAAATGAGCACGTGCCCGTGGTCGAGGAAAAGATATGCAGCGCGCCGGCCCAGTTGGTGTCATTGATGGTCCGGCCCGTGCCGAGGACCACCGTCTTGTCGATGTAGATGGCGCATGTGCCCGTGCCGTTGATGACGAGACCGGCGCCCATGCCCGTATTGGTCCCGACGATCGTGACATTCGCACCCGCTGAGATGGTCACGGCGCCGATCGTGGTATTCCTGCAAAAATAGTAATAGCGGCCGTCGGCCGCCGGCACGTCACCGCTGCGAGGCAACCCGGCCGGGAGGGACGAGCCCAGATTGTAGCTTTGGTCGACGTCCCCGGCGGTGGGATAGTCCGGGAGGGGGAAGGCCGCCGAGAAGTTGGTCGTGACACTGCCCGTGTAATCGCTGCTCGGAGGAGTTGAAACAGTCGCACCCAACTTTAGGTCGCCGTGAATCCGCCCGGACGCAATCGAGATGCTGCCGTCGAGCACAACCACGGTGGTATTCGCGGTGGCGTTGGCGGCAGAGTAGTCCGCCCATGGCCCCGTGGGGCTTTTGCTGGGATTGGAATCGAAGCTGTCCGCGGAACTCGTGTTCTTCAACGTCAGTCCGTGCAACGCCACCAGGCCGTAGACGGGCGCCCCGCCGCCCTTGAGCGTGATCCGCACCGTCTTGCTGATCGGCGCGCCCCCGTCGAAGGGCGTGAGCGTGGCCTGCGAGATGACCGTGGGAGTCGGGTTGGAGCCGTCGTAGCCGACGACATAGACCTTCACGACGCCGATGGCGTTCTGGTCGCGGTTGAAGGTCGGCAGCGTCTTCATGGCATTCGGCCCCGCGATCGTCCAATCCGTCCACACCGCACCGACCGCGGACCCGGCCGCCATCTGATTGAAACAATAGAGGGCCTCCTCCAGTCCGGCGTCGGCCAGATTGGCGGCATCGTTGGCGAAGTAGGACCGGTGGGCGACCTGGAGCGTGGTGCGGCCGAGGGCCAGATAGCTGCCGAGCACCAAGGCGAGCCCGGCCGCGAACAACATCGCCGCAAGCAGCATGCTGCCGCGTTCACCGCCGCGGGAGGGATTCGTGCGCTCGGAAACTTGGGCCACCGCGGTCATCAGGAAGCCGGCTTGTTGCGCAGGATGAATGCGGCCGAGACCGCCGTGTCCGAGGCCGCGGCCGCCGGCCCGGCGGAACGGAGCACGTTCAGGACGACCTGGACGCGTTTGGTCGCGGCATCGGTGGTCGCGACGCCGCCGTCGCGATCCAGCCGCACGAAGTTCACCCCGGTGGTGCCGTCGGCGAACGCCGGAATCCCGCGCACGAGCACGACTCGGCCGGCGGTCGCGGCGCTGTCCGCCCCCGGCACCTGAAACAGACTCTGGGTGGCACCGGTCCACGCGTAGGTCACCTGCCGGGTGGCGCCGGCGGCGGTCGGAATGGTCAGGGTGATGTCGCTGGCGGCGTTCCACTTGATGGCGGTGGCATTTCTCAAATCCATGCCCAACTGCTCGAGCCCGCGGCGGACCTGCGTGCTCATCTCCGCATATTGCGTGAGCCGGACCCCGCTGCGAAGCAACTCCAGGTTCGTGGTGAGCACGCCCACGAGCACCAACCCGCTCAGGGCCGCGGCCACCAGGAGTTCCACGAGCGTGAAGCCACGCGGCGACACGCGCCCGGATTCACGCCTTGTTATAGAGATACTCACGGAGACCTCCCTGGGTGTAGAACGTGGTGTAGCTGCGCGAAAGGATGTGGCCGTCGTAGCTGCGCCAGCGAACCGTGAGGGTGATCTGCACCATCTGGCCGGCGCGTCCCGCGATGGCCGTGACCGCGCGGGACAGGGTGAACCGGCCGGCGATCGCCGGATTCCGCATGAAACTCGCATCGATCGCGGGCGCGTAGGTCGCATCGCTGGCCCGGCTCCAGTCGAACAGCCGTTCCTTCTCCATCTCGTACTGGAGGATGTTGCCGGCGATCTCGAGGTTCCGGGCGGTGTCGAATTCCAAGAATGCCCGCTGCATCACCGTGATCGACGTCGTGAGCACCAGCGCAAACACGGCCACCGCCATGGCCACCTCGACGAGCGTGAGCGCGCGGGTCGCACCTTTTTCTCCGCTGCCGCGCTTAAGCTCGAGGGGACGGTTCATCGCTCAAGGCACGCGCCGGTAGGACTCGCCGCAGTAGACCAGCGTGTCCCGATCCTTCACCTCGATGACTCCGCCGGGCTGGTCGGTGGCCAGCGCCAGCTCCGCGCCGACGCTCCCGAGCTCGGCCGAAGCATAGACCAGGCGCGGGGCGTCGAGCGCCTGCAGCTCGAACAGCTTAACTTCGCCCGCACGCGCGATGACGATGCCGTGGTCGCCCGGCTGGTTGCCCGTCAGGTAAACGCCGGCGAGCGCGGCCTGGCGGCGCCCGGCTTCCGCCCGCGCCAAGGCGCGCCAGCCCGCCGGGACCGTCCCCCGGCCCGGGCCCAGGTGGAGCCAGGCCAACGCGCCCGCAAGGAGCACGGCCAGCGAGCCCAAGGCAATCAACCGCGGTGGGCTCGCCCGGGGTCCGGCCGGTCTTGCCGCCGGCGGTGCGGCCGGAGGCTGGAGCGCAGCCAGCTGGTGCTTCGCCGCCTCCGCCGCCCGCGCGCCCGCCGCGGAACCGTCGAGTTCCGCCATGACCTCGTCGAGGGAGAGAATCAGGGCCGGCTGCTCCCGGCGGGCGACATCGTAAACAAGCAGCTTCTTCTGCCCGGTGCGGATGAGGTAGCTCTCGTTCCGGACCTTGACGCGAATCTCGGGCTCGGCGACGGCGTTTTCCACCGGATCGATTTCGAGAAAGTTCCGGAGCAGCGCCCGCACTTCCTCGGCGCTGACCGCCGGCCGGTCGATCCGCGGCAGCGATTCGCCCGCCGAGCGCGCATCCGCCGTGAGATTGACGAGCGTGACCTGACAGACCGTGGTCACGGCTTCGCCTCCTCCACGAAGAATACCGGCCAGCCGTTGAACCCCGTGCGGAAGCGCCCGGTCGCGAGATCGCCATCGTCGATCTGGCGGTCGATCGCGAGGAGGTTCGCCCGGTCCAAGTCCAGCGGCAAACCTGGCGCAAAGGCGCACAGCGCCACGGCTCCCCGGTCCGCCGCCGGCCGCCCCGGCCCGCGATTCGGGGCGGGCGCGATCCAGCGGTATTCCCCGCCGAACGGCGAGCCCTGCGCCCAAGCCGTGCCGCGCAGCGCGTCGGCGAGTTCCGCCGGCAGCGGCTGATTGTTGCTGGTGCCGGGCGGCCAGGCCTTGTGCCGGCGTTGATAGTCGGCGAACACGGCGGAGATGCCGCGCACGTCGAGGATGTAGCGTTCGCGCTTCTGCCGTTGCCGCGCCCGGTCGGCCAGGGTCAGCACGAGGCCCAGGCCCAGGGCCAGCACGAGCATCGTCAGCGCGGCTTCCGTCACGACAAACCCGCGCGACCGTCGGGCAACATTCGGGGAATCTTGCCGTCGGGAGCGCATGTTCCGGGCGGATCGGTCAGCTGTCCACCGGCGCGTAGGCCACGTCGGGCAGCGTGTTGCGCTCCACTTCCTCCAGGGTGGTCCAGCCGATCAGCGCCTTCTTGAGGGCGTCGTGGCGCAGCGAGCGGTGGCCGACCCGCTTGGCCTCCTCCATGAGGAGGGCGACGCTCTGCTTCTCCATGATCAGTTCGCGCATCCGCTCCGAGACCTCCACGAATTCGTAGACGCCGATCCGGCCGCTGTAGCCCGTGCCAAAGCACCGGGGGCAGCCGCGCCCGCGGTAGAGTTTCACGGGCACTCCCTCCCAACCGGTGAAGTGCGCCGACAATTCCGCCGGCGAGGGATCGTATTGTTCCTTGCAGGACGAGCAGATGCGCCGGACCAGCCGCTGCGAGAGCACGCCCATGGTCGTCGGCGCGACGAGATAGGGGTCGACGCCGATCTCCACCAGGCGCGTGACCGCCTGCAGGGCGTTGTTCGTGTGCAGGGTTGTGAGCACGAAATGTCCGGTCAGCGCCGCCTCGGTCGCGATAAGCGCGGTCTCGAGGTCGCGGATCTCGCCGATCAGGATCACGTCCGGATCCTGGCGCATGATGCTGCGCAGCACCTTGGCGAAGGTCAGGCCGACGGCGTTGTTGACCTGGTGCTGGGTGATGTCGGGCAGGCGATATTCCACCGGGTCCTCGATCGTCGTGATGTTGAGATCGGGGCGGTTGAGATGGTTGATGCAGCCGTAGAGCGTCGTCGTCTTGCCGCTGCCGGTGGGGCCGCAGACAATCAGGATGCCGTTGGGCCGCGAGATCACGCGCTTGATGGCGTCGAGCGTGGACAGCGGGAACCCGAGCGCTTCCAGCCGCAGCGTCGACTGGTCCAGCGGGGAGCCCAGGACGCGGAGGACGGCTTTCTCGCCATACAGGCTCGGCAGCGTCGAGACGCGGAACGAGCTGTTGAGTGAGCCGAAATTGAGCTCAAACGCCCCATCCTGGGGCGTCCGGCTCTGCGTGACGTCGAGCTGGCACAGCACCTTGATGCGCACGACCAGGGTCAGGTGCACGGCGCGGGGCAGCTCCATCACCGTCTGCATGTCGCCGTCGATGCGCATACGCACGCGACTGTCCTCCGCCCGGGCCTCGAAATGGATGTCGGAAGCGCGGCGCCGGTAGGCGGTCAGGATGATGCTGTTGAGCAGCTCGATGATGGCGCGGGACTCGATGAGATCGGCGACGTCTGTCGCGGCCTTGATCTCGCGGGCCCCGGTCATGCCTGGCAGGAGCCGGCAGACACTCTCGAGATTGGCGGCCATGTTTCCCTCGGAGCCGAGATACATGTTGATCACCGTCACGATCTCGTCGGGATGAGCGAAAACCGGACTGACCGCCTTGCCGAGGATCTTGGCCAGCGAGTCGACCTGCCGGGTGTTGCGCGGTTCCGCCATCGCCACGGTCGCGGTGTCGCCCAGCGCATTGAGCACGATGGCGCCCGCCTGCCGCGCGATGTCCACGGGCAGCTGCTCGTAGCCGTCGGTGGGAATCGCCACATTCATCGGGTTCACGTAGGCCACGCCCAGGGAATCGGCCCAGAGCTGGCACAGCCGGCCCTTCGGCAGCACCGCCCGCTCGATCAGGTCGAGGAGCAGCTTCATCGGCTCGCCCCGGAGCAGGTCCGCCCGGGTGGTGATCAACGCGTCCTGGGCTGGCGCGTTGCGCCGCACCGAGTCCACGAAGGTATCAACGGGATTCATGATCGGGCGCCTTCGCCTGTCGGCGGGCGTCGCGGAAACGGGCCGCGATATCCTTTTGGTCCAGGTGCCGGGGGCCGCCGGCCGTGGCCTGATTGTAGTCGGCTTTTGCTTCCTCGAGCAGGGCGGCCAGGTCGTGCCGCACCAGGAAATCCGCCAGCGAGGGCCGCCGGAATTTGGGTGTCTCAGGTTGCTTCATGGGGTGCCACGTGGTCAGGGAAAAACATCTGCAGCATCTCCTTCAGTTCCCGCTGCAGCTGGTCGGCGTGGACATCCTTGCGGATGAAATACGAGGCGCCGAGGGTCACGCACTCCTCGACCACCGCCTCCTCCGAGACGGATGTCAGCATGACCACGGGCGTGGCGGCCTTGAGCTCGCGGATGAGCGGGAGCGCCTGCACGCCGTCCATCCGCGGCATGTTGATGTCGAGCAGGACCAGGTCCGGGCTGTTGGTCCGGCAGTGGGCGACCGCCTCCTCGCCGTTGCGCGCTTCCGTCACGGTGCAAGGGACGGCCAGCGCCAGCACTTTCCCGACGAAGAGCCGGAAATAGGACTCGTCGTCCACCAACAGGACCTGCAAAGGGATCGAGGAGGGCAAAGGCGGGGCGAGGGTTGATGCGTCGCGGTCGAATCGCGGCGATAGGATAAGAACCGGAGGTGCCGCGGCCGGGCAAGAGTTATCCGGGGACGCCGTCACCAGTGGTCCGTGCAATGTGTGCGCCAGCGCCGGTGTCCCGGATCTGACGGCCTGATTTTGGCGGTTGCGCGGCCAATGTAAACCGGGAATCGGGGCCAGAGAAGGTTGGCGCTCGCCGGCCACCGGCGCCGCGCAGTGCACGAACGCCGCGGCCGAGCTTCAACCCAGGCGCGCAAAAACCAGGCCGACGCCGAAGCCGAAGAAGACCACGCCCAGCGCGCGGTCGATCCAGTGGCCGTGCCGCAGGAACCGGGCGCGCACCTCCACGCGGGTGAACACCAGCGACACGAAGCAAAACCACGCCGCCGTCGCGACCGCCATCCACAGGCCGTAGCCTGCCTGGATCACCTTCGGCGTGTGCACGCTCACGGCGAGCGGGAACAGCGCGATGAAGAACAATGCCGCCTTCGGGTTGGTCACGTTGACCAGGAACCCGGTCAGCCACGCCGCGCGGCTCGTCGGCGACGAGCCGCCGGCGAGGTCGATGTCACCGTGACGCGGCGGCGTCCGCACCGCGTGCCAGCCGAGCCAGGCGAGGTAGCCCGCCCCGAGGAACTTCATTGTCGTGAGCAGCACGGGCGAGCCCTTGAGCACGTAGCCGAGGCCGATGAGGCAGTAGGTGATATGCACCGAGATGCCGCAGCCGATCCCGAGGCTGCTCCAGATGGCGGTCCGCCGTCCGTGGGTGAGGCTCTGGCGCAGGACCAGCGCAAAATCCGGCCCCGGACTCGCCACCGCCAGCGCATGCGCCACCGCGATCGTAAGGAATTCGGTCCAGTAACCGTGGTTCATGGCGCCCGGCGCGGATCCTCGCGGTCCGTCGATCGCGGCGCCCCACCCTGCTGCAGGTCCCGTCGCAACTGCCGGACCTCCTCGAGCACCTGCCGCAGCTCCACCTCCTCCCGGCGCTGTCCCTGTCCGACAAAGAAGCTGGCCACCAGCGCCGTGAACGTACCGAAGATGCTGAGCCCGCACACCACCAGCAGCACCGCCACCAGCCGGCCCGCCGCGGTGACGGGGTAATGGTCACCATAGCCGATGGTGGTGATCGTGGCGAACGCCCACCACAGCGCATCGGCCGCGGTTCGGATGTTGGCGCCGGGAGCATCCTTCTCGAAATGCAGCACCGCGATGGACGCAAACAGGGCCGACAGGCTCGACAGGATCGTGACCACCCCCAGCGTGCCCATGGCGGGATCGAGCGCGAAGTGCTCCGACATCGCCTTGAACGACCGCAAGGCACGCAGGATGCGCACGACCCGAAAAATGCGTCCCCACCGCAGCCATTCAATCGCGGGAATGCTGGAGAGCAGGTCCACCCACCCCCACTTCAGGTACGCCCGCCGGTCGGGCGCCCGCCAGAGATGCACGGCGAAATCGAACAGGAACACTGCGCAGACGACATAATCGAGCGAGGACAGCAGTTCGCGCGTGGCGGGGCTCAGGTTCACCAGCCACTCGATGCACAGGGCTCCGAGCGAATACAACGAGAGCAGGAGAACGAGCAGCTCGAGGTAGACGATCTGTCCGGCCCGGCGGCCGGCGGTGGTCAGGTTCAGGCTCATGGGAAGGCCGCCGGGCAGCGTGGCCCGCGACGGGCCGGCCGCCAATCCCAATCCCGAATTCGTCGCCGACTGCTATTTCCTCGCCGCGCGCAGCTCGGCTGACCGCAACTCCATGTCCTGCGGCACGGTGCTCAGGGCCTCGGCGAGCGTGGTCAGGCCGTCCTTGACCTTGATGATGCTGTCCTGGTGCAGCGTCTTCATGCCGCTTTTCATCGCAATGCGCTTCAACTCGGCCGTCTCGGCCTCCTTGTTGATCGCCTCGATGAGGTCCTCGTTGTTCACGAGGAGCTCGTGGATGCCGACGCGGCCCTTATAGCCGGTGTTATTGCACTTCGGGCAGCCGGCCGGGTTGGCCTTGTAGATCTGGCCGGTCCAGCCGATGGCGCGCTGCAGGACTTCCTTCTCGCGCCCCTCGGGCTCGTAGGCGACGCGGCAGACCTTGCAGACGCGGCGCATGAGCCGCTGGGCGCAGACGCACACCAGCGAGGAGGAGATCATGAAGGGCTCGATGCCCATGTCGGTGAGGCGGGCGACCGTGCTTGGGGCGTCGTTCGTGTGCAGCGTACTGATGAGCAGGTGGCCGGTGAGCGCGGCCTCGACGGCGATGTTCGCCGTTTCCTTGTCGCGGATTTCGCCCACGAGGATGATGTCAGGATCCTGGCGGAGGAAAGCGCGCAGCGCGGCGGCGAAGGTCAGCCCGATCTGCCGGTGCATCTGCATCTGGTTGATGCCGGGCAGCGTGTACTCGATCGGGTCCTCCGCCGTGCGGATCACCACATCGGAGGTGTTGATCTCGTTGATGGCGGAATAGAGCGTCATCGACTTGCCGGAGCCGGTCGGGCCGCAATGCAGGATCATGCCGTAGGGCTGGCGGATCGCCTCGCGGTATTTCGCCAGGTTCTCCTCGGTGAAGCCCAGCGCCGTCAGCGGCAGCGTGGACTTCTGCTTGTCCAGGATGCGCATGACGATGCCCTCGCCGTGGTTGAGCGGCGCGGTCGAGACGCGGAGGTCGATGTCGATGTTCTTCTTGTTATATTGCTTGAAGACGATGCGGCCGTCCTGCGGCAGGCGGCGTTCCGCGATGTCGAGGTTGCACATGATCTTGAGGCGCGCGACGAGCGCGCCGGCGACCTTGATCGGCAGGCGCAGCTTTTCCTGGGTGAGGCCGTCGATGCGGTAGCGGACGACGAGCTCTTTCTCCCACGGTTCGATGTGGATGTCGGACGTGCCGGCAAAGTAGGCGTCCTCGATGATGCGGTTGGCGAGCTGGATGATCGGGGCCGAGTCCTCCTTCTCGAGATCCTCGTCCTTGATCTGCGCCTCGTCGTCGTCGTCGAACTGTGCGCCGAGCTGGTCGACGACGTCGGTGAACTGCACCTCGCTGCGCGCCTGGTCCTGCTTGAGCTTGTCGCGGATGTCCGGCTCGCGGCCGAGCAGGCGGATGACCCGCAGGCCGGTCTTGTCCTGGATCTTGGCCGCGACCGCCGTCTCGAACGGGTTCGCGAAGGCCACGAGCAGGAAATCGCCCACCTGCCCGACCGGCAGGATCATGTTCTTCTGGCAGAACTCGAGGTCGATCTTCTCGAAGGTTGAGCTGTGGACGCGGTAGCGGGCGACGTTGAACGGCGCCAGGCCGAGCGCGCGGCACTTGGCGAGGAGCAGCTGGAAGACCGTGATGCGGTGGTCCGCCTGGAGTATCTGGTCCAGCTGGTCGCCGGTCGGCTCGTCCGGGCGGGCCAGCAGCACCGCCTTGTGCTCGGAGGTGAGCTTTCCCATCTCCTCCAGCTTGTCGATGATCTGCGTCTGGGTGCGTCCGAGCGGCATGGCTTACGAGGGGATCGGGGGAACGGAACTTGCGGGCGGCGGCGGCACCGGCGGATGGCTGCCGGCGGGCGGGTGGCTGCCGCCGGGTGCATGGCTGCCGCCCGCGGCCGCGAAGGGCGCCGCGCTGCCGCCGGGGGCCGCGAAGGGAACGGCGGTGCCGGACACCGGGAACGGCGGCGTACTGGCGCTGGCTGCGGCCGCGAACGGCGCCCGCGTGCCCGCGGCCTTCCCGCCGCGTTTGGCCGCCTCCGCGCGCTCCGCCTGCAAGCGGTCGAGGAAGTCCGCGATGATGTCCATCGTCGTCGCCTGCCAGATGATCTGGCCGCCGAGCTTCTTCTCCCAATAGGACCGCGCGGCCGGGCTCAGGTAATAGGCGGTGGCGACGAAATGAAAATCCTCCTCCTTGTCGAAGGGCACGCTCCAGGTCGCCCAGCAGGCCTCGATCTCGATGTCCCGCTTCACTTCCTCCGGCACGTCGTAGCCGCGCAGGTCCACGACGCCGAGGCCCTGGTCGTCCACCACGTGGTGCAGCAGGTCTTCCTCGCGGAGCACCTTCTTCTCGTAGACCAGGACGCTCAGCACCGAGCTCCGGCGCATGTCACCTGTCGCGGCAATCTCCAGCAGCCGCTCGTTGGCCGCCTCCAGGTCCTCGAACTTCACGAGATTGTGCTCGATGAGGGCCGAGCCGAGAAGGCGGTTTGACCGCATCAATAATGGCCGGAATTCTGACATGCGCTCGGGGGAATCCTAGTCAGGTGGCGCGGGTTGGCGATTTCTTTTCTTTCGCCCGCATCTTTCGCACGCGTTTTAACAGCTCCTGGCGCAGCTTCGGGATGCCCTCCTCGGACAGGCAGGAGATCGGCACGACCTCCACCTTGCGGTAGCGCGCCCGGAACTTCTTCAGGTTCGGCGGCGCCGCGTCCTCGTCCATCTTGTTCGCCGCCACCAACCGCGGCTTGGCCAGCAGCGCCGGCGCATAGAGCTCCAGCTCCTGCAGAAGCTGCTTGTAGTCGTCGCGCGGGTCGCGCTGGTCCGTGCCGGCCATGTCGATGATGAGCAGCAGGAGCCGGCAGCGTTCGATGTGCCGGAGGAATCGGTGGCCAAGTCCCTTCCCTTCCGCCGCGCCGGCGATCAGGCCGGGCACGTCGGCAAGGATGAGCCGGTCGTATTCGACCGGGTACTCGATGATGCCGATCTGCGGGTGCAGCGTGGTGAACGGATACGGCGCGGTCTTCGGCCGGGCATTGGTGATCAGGTTCGTGAGCGACGATTTGCCGGCGTTGGGAAAGCCCACCAGCCCGATGTCGGCGATGCTCTTCAACTCGAGCCGGAACTCGCCGGCCTCACCGGGTTCGCCCGGCCCGGCTTTCCGCGGGGCGCGGTTGACCGACGACTTGAACCGCGTGTTGCCGAAGCCGCCCTTGCCGCCGCGGCACAGCACGAACTCCTGGCCGTCCTCGAGGATCTCCGTCACGACCTCGCCGGTCGCGAGGTTCGTGCAGACGGTGCCGAGCGGCACGCGCAAGATGGCCGACTTGCCCTCGTGCCCGGCGCAATCCTTGCCCAGGCCGTGGCCGCCGCGCTCGGCGACCCAGTGGGGCTTGAACTTGAAATCGACGAGGTTGTTCTGGTCGTCATCGCCGCGCAGGATGACGTCGCCGCCCTTGCCGCCGTCACCCCCGTTCGGCCCGCCCCAGGGCTCGTACTTCTCCCGGCGGAAGCTGATGCAGCCCCGTCCGCCGTCGCCCGCGCGCGCCTTGATGGTGGTTTCGTCGATGAACATGCGGCTACCACGCGGAATCGGCCCGGCGTGTCAAAGGTTCTTCAGACCATCACTTTTATCCCCTTGCGCAGGAAGGTGGGCACGTCGAGGTCCTGGCCCTCGAACAGGTTGCGATCGGACTTGTCGAAGGAGCCGCGGTTCTCCGCCGGCTCGCCTTGGAAGCCAAATTCCTCCTGCTTGGGGCCGCCGGGCGTGTGCACCGCCACCGCCCGGGTCGTGCGCGACTCGTCGGTGGTGACCGTCGTGCGGACGTGGGTGGCGGGCTCCGCCGCCGTCCCGGCCGGGCGCGACTCGTTCTTCCGGTGCGCCGGCGCCGCGGGCCGCCGGGCGAAATTGCGCCCGCCGAGGTCCGTCGTGCCGATGACGCAGATCTCGACCCGGCCCTGCAGGCCCTCGTCGATGGCCGCGCCCATCACCACGTGGGCCTCGCGGCCAAACTCCTCGGTGATGGCGGTCATCAACTCGTTGACGCGCGCCAGGCTCAGGTCGGCGCCGCCGGTGATGTTGACCAGCAGCCGGTCCGCCTTGCGCGCGAATTCCGGCGTGTGCAGCAGTGGACATTGCTTCAGGTCGTCGAGCGCGGCCTGCGCGGGGTTCTCGCCCGCGCCCACGCCCAAGCCGAACAGCGTCTTGCCGCCCCGCTGCTGGAACACCTGGCGGAGCGCCGTGAAGTCGACATTGATCAGGCCGGTGCGCGACAGCATCGCCCAGATGGACTTCACGCCGCGCCCCATCCATTCGTCGGCGCGGGCGAACGAGTCCAGCACGCTGGCCGACTCGGTATCCGCCTGCAGCAGCATGTCGTTGGCCAGCGGGATGACGGCATCGCACACCCGCCGCAGCTCCGCCAGCGCCTCCTCCGCCTGCTTGCGACGGCGCCCGCCCTCAAAACTGAAAGGCATCGTGACGAATGCCACGACGGTAGCGCCCGCCTCGGCGGCGATCTCCGCCACGACCGGCGCCGCACCGGAACCCGTGCCACCGCCGAGCCCGGCGACGAGGAAGACCAGGTCGGTGCCCTTGACGACCTCGGCGATCTTGTCGGCGTCGGCTTCCGCGGCCTTGCGGCCGATCTCCGGGTCGCCTCCCGCGCTGAGGCCGCGGGTCAGCGTCGTGCCGATCAGCACCTTGTCCTGCACGGGCGAGGTGCCGAGCGCCTTGAAGTCGGTGTTGATGACCGCCAGCTGCAGCCGGTCGAGGTTCTCCATCTTCAGCCGGTCGACGGCGTTCGAGCCGCCGCCGCCGATGCCGACGAGCTTGATGCCGACATCGCGGTCGGTGAGCGCCTCGAGCGGGAGTTCGTTGGGATTCTGGTCCATGGGATCAGGAGGTGGCGAAGATGCGGGTGAGGCTGCCGAGCAGGCCGGGCTTGCGGCGCGCCGGCAGCGCGTGTTCGTGGGCGCCGCGGAGGCCGAATTGGAAAACGCCCAGCACGGTGCTGAACATCGGGTCCTTCAACTCCTCCTTCACCCAACCGGGCGACTCGCCGCGCCGGGCGGGCAGCCCGAACACCCGGGAGGCGGCCTCCTCGATGCCGGGCATGCGCGAGGTGCCGCCGGTGAGGATGACCCCCGCGCCGCAATGTTCCGGCTCGAAGGCCGCGCCGAGCTTGCGGCGCACCACCTCGAAGAGCTCGAGCATGCGCGCCGCCGTGATGGTCTCGATGCTGACCTTCGCAAACTGCCGGTCGCCGAACGAGGCGTCGCCGTTGAGCCAGACCTTGTCAGCCTTGTCGCGGGTCTGCACCGTGCCGCGGGCCTGCCGCAGCTTCAGCATCTCGGCCTGGGCCGTGGTCACCCGCAACCCCAGGCTGAGGTCGTTGGTCACGTGCTCCCCGGCCACCGGCAGCGTACCGGTGACGAGCACGTGGCCGTCGCGGTAAAGCACGTAGTCGGTCACGCCCTTGCCGATGTCGATGACCAGCACGCCCTGGGTGCGCTCCTCGGCGGTCGTCAGCAGCGAACCGCTGGCCAGGCTGGCCAGCACCAGTTCGCGGACCTCGAGGTGATAGCCGCCGACCACATGGATGTTGTCGCTCACCTTGCTCTCGGGCCCGTGGACAATCCAGTAGCCGACCTCCAGGCGCCGGCCGGACAGGTGCTCGGGATCGGGCACGGCCCGGCCGTCGAGCCGGAAGGGGCGGCGGATCTCGTGGATGCGCGAGCGGCCGGCGGGCAGCTCCTTTTCCTTGGCCAGGGCGCAGACGGAGGCGATGTCGAGGGCGGTGACCGTGTTGTCGGCCGACTTCACGTTGACCGACGCCTCATTGTAGAATCCGTCGAGGTGGCCGCCGCTCTGGGCCAGCCACACCTCCTCGATGCGGGTGCCGGCGCGCTTCTCGGCGATTTCGAGCGCCTGGTGCGTCGCCTCGCAGGCGGCCTTGTAGTCGACGACCTCGCCTTTCATGACGCCGCGCGCGGGCGCGACGCCCACGCCGACGATGTTCAGGCTGCGGCCGCGGCTGATTTCGCCGACGAGCACGGCCACTTTGCCGGTGCCGATTTCGACCGCGGCGATGATTCTGCTGTGGTTAGAGATCACTCTGGACTCTGGGTTGGGTAGTTTGAAGGGAGAAATTCGGTTTCGCCGCGTGCGCCAGCTCGGCCGGCGGGTGCAGCAGTTGCACCGGCACCTGGCCCTCGAGCGCGAGGTTGACCGACCGGAGGCCCGGCTCCGGCAGCAGCAGCGACCGGTCGATGACGTAGTCGAGCTGGGCGATCTGTTTGAACCAGTCGCGCTTGCGGCTGAAGATGATTTCCGGCACGTCCTGCGACCGCACGACGATCTCGTCCCGGTCGGCCAGGCCCGCCAGGGAAACCACGTGCCATTGCCGGTACAGGTGCGGGGCCTGCAGCTGCGCGGTGGTCAGCAGCGCGGAGACGTCCTCCATCCCGGCAATCGGCTGGAACCCGCGGGCGGTGCGCACCAGCCGGATCCCGTCGAGCCAAGGCAGGCTCGCGAGCAACTTGGCCCCGTAATGGACGCCGTGGTAGACCACGCCATCGCGCGCCACCAGCAGTTGTTCCGCCGCGCCGAACCCGGCGCTGGCCTGGACGCGGGCCACGGGCGTCCGTTCCTTGAGGGTCACCACCAGCGTGGCGGGAAAACTGCGGGTCACGGCGGCGAAGCTCACCTGGCCGTGCTCAAGGAGGCGGTCGCGCAGGGCCGGCAGCACCACCGCCATCATGTTCGTGCCCGCGGGCAGGTTCAGCACCCGCGCCACCCAATCGCGGGTGAGGACGCCATCGGTGATCACGAGAATGTTCCGCACCGGCGCGTCGTGCGTCGCCGACGTCAGCGCGGCCCGGTCCGCCCGCCATTCGTGCACCAGCAGCGCCGTGCCCCAGATCGCCGCGACGGCCACGACGGCGAGCGTGACAAACTTGAACCAGCCGTAAAAACGACGGCGGCGGCCGCGACGCGACAGCGCCGGCGCGCTCACCTCCTGGCGGATATCGCGCCAGGAACGGCCGGGGGCGGTCAGGGAATCGTCGCGCTTGGAGCTCATGGGCTCAAGGTGGCGGCCAGCTGGAATCGTTCCACGGCGGGGGCCACCAGCTCGCGGCACAACGCGACAAAGTCCAACCCCACGCAACGCGCACTCATCGGCAGCAGGCTCGTTTCCTTCATGCCGGGCAGCGTGTTGATTTCCAGCAAATACAGCTCCTCCTCGTTGGAGAGCATGAAGTCGATGCGCGCGTAGTCGCGGCAGCCGCACGCCGCGAACGCCTTTTCCGCGTGCGCCCGCGCCCGCGCGGCGAGGTCCTCGCCGATCCGCGCCGGGGCAAAATATTCGGTCAGGCCCTTGGTGTACTTGCTGGCGTAGTCGAACACGCCCGACTTCGGCGCGATCTCGACTACGCCCATGGCCCGGCCGCGCAGCAGCCCGACGGTGAGTTCGCGGCCCAGGATGCGCTTTTCCGCCAGCCAGTCGCCCTGGCGGATGCCGCCGAGCGCGATCTCGAGGCCGACCTTCGACGTGACGATCTGCAGCCCGACGCTGCTGCCCTGCCGGTTCGGCTTGAGGACGACCTGTTCGCCAAACTCGGCCGTCAGGCTGGCCGCCGTCGGCTTCTGCGCGGCGGTGAAGAACCGGCCCGGCGCCACGGGCACGCCGATGGCGGAGACCGTCTGCCGCGTGCGCCACTTGTCGAAGGTCAGGTCGCTGCCTTTCGCATCGCAGCCGGCGTAGGCAATGCCGGATTCCTCGAGCAGCCGCTGCATGCCGCCGTCCTCGCCGAACACGCCATGCAGCGTCGAACACACGATGTGCCGCCGCGGGTCCAGGCCGGCCGGCAGCGCGTCGGCGTCGACCGGGAAGAACTGGGTCGGATGCGTGCAGGCCATGGCCATCGCGACCGCCTTGCCCGAACCGAGCGACACTTCGCGCTCGGGCGAGGTTCCTCCGGCCAGTACGGCGATGATGGGTGTGGTCATGGTCAGTTCTTCCCCCTGGTGGAACGCTCGCGTCCCGGCGAGCCGCCGCCCGGCCCGATGGCCCCGGCCCGCCGGGATGCGGGCTCTCCGCCTTTCCGGCCGAAATCGATCTTTGAACACCGAGCCCTCACAGCACGTCCCTCCACTGCTGCCCGTACAACAGGACCTCCGGCTCGAGGTCGATCCCGCGGGCGCTCTTCACGCGCTCCCGGATCTTGCGCACCAGGCCGATGATGTCGGCGCTGGTCGCATGGCCGCGGTTGACGATGAAATTGGCATGCACGGGCGACACTTCCGCGTCCCCCACCCGCTCGCCCTTCAGGCCGAGTTCGTCGATCAGCCGGCCGGCCGACGTGCCGGGCGGATTCTTGAAGATGCAGCCGGCGCTCGGTTCGCGCGGCTGCGATTCCTGCCGCTTCTTCTGGTAAACGTCCATCTGCCGGCGAATGTCGGTGGCGTCGGCCGCGGCCGCCGGCCGCAGGTAGGCGCCGAGCGCGATGTGGTCCTCGAGCTCGGCACAATGCCGGTACTGCACGTGCAGCGCCTCGCGCCGCAGCGTGCGGACCTCGCCGGCCAGGGTCATGAGGTGAACCTCGTCGACGACATCAAACATCCAGCCGCCCATCGCCCCGGCGTTCATGCGCAGGGCGCCGCCCACCGAGCCCGGGATGCCCTCGAGGAACTCGAAGCCCTTCAACCCGGCCTTGGTCGCGAGCCCGCAAAGATTCTTCAGGCGCAAGCCGCCGCCGGCCCAGACGCGTCCGTCCGCCTGCGGCTCGAACTTCTGCCAATGCGGATGCGCCAGGCTGAGCACGAGGCCGTCGACGCCCTCGTCGGGAATGATCAGGTTCGAGCCCCGGCCCAGCAGCAGCACCGGCAGTTCCCGCCGGCGGGTCTCGATCAACAGGTGCTGCAGATCCTCCGCGGTCGCGGGTTCGGCGTAGACGCGCGCGGGCCCGCCCACCCGCATCGTGGTTTTCCCCGCCAGGACCTCGTGCTCGGTGAGTTTCGAGGCGGCGGAGATTCGCATCCGGGCGGCCGCGACGAATTCCTGCCAGTGCGCCTCGCGCCGTTCCGCGGCCTGCCGCTGCGCCACGAAAAGACGCGCCGTCTGCTCGATGTCGCCGGCGCCGACGAAAGCCAGGGTGTCGCCCGGCCGCAACGCCGTGCGCAGCGCGGCCAGCACGCCGGCGTCCTGCCCCGGCAGGTAGGTCACGTGCGCGGCCGCCGCGGTTTTCTTCAACTCGGCATAGATGTCGGCGCTGGTGCCGCCGGGCACCGGCGCTTCGCTCGCCGCGTAGACTTCCATCAGGTAGATGCTGTCGGCCGCGGCGAGGGCCGCGGCGAACTCCGCCTTGAACTGGGCCGTGCGCGTGTAGCGATGCGGCTGGAAGACGACCACGAGCCGGCCCGGCGTTGCCGCGGCCTCGCCGTGCCCGGCGCCGTCGTGCCGCAGGCTGGCCAGCAGGGCGCGGATTTCGGTGGGATGATGCGCGTAATCCTCGTACACCCTGATCGTCGAGGCATGGAGCAGGGTCTGGCGGCGACGAACGCCGGCGAAGTCCGCGAGCGAGTCCGCCGCGATCGCGGCCCCGAGGTGCCGGGCCACCGCCAGCGCCGCCGTCGCGTTCGCGGCATTGAACTGGCCGTGCGCCGCCACGGTCGCGGCGCGGATCGGGAACTTCCCGCCGAGCGCCAGCGTCATGCCCGTGCGCGTTTCGCCCGCGAGCCGACCCTGGAAATCCCCCGTCCGACCGAAGGTGAACACCGGAGCGGCCAGTCCGCCGCGGCCCACCAGCCGCGAGGACAACGGGCAGGCGTCGCTGACAAAGGTGGCGGACCGGGTGCGGGCCAGCAGCGCGGCAAAGGTCGCCTCGAGGTCGGCCAGGCGCGCGTAGTGGTCCGGATGGTCCCAGTCGAGATTGACCGCCAGGGTCACCTCGGGAGCGAAGCCGTCGATCGTGCCGTCGCTTTCATCGACCTCGGCGATCACCCACTCGCTGGCATCGGCGCGGGCCGGCGGCAGCACATCGCGTGCGAACAGCCCGCCCACGATCCAGCCGCAGGGAAAACCCGCCCGCTGCAGCGCGGTGACCAGCATCGCGGTCGTCGTCGTCTTGCCGTGCGATCCGACCACGGCTACGAGCTTCCGGCCCTTGAGCACCTCGGCGAGCATCTCGCCGCGCCGCACCAAGGGCAGGCCTCGGGCCGCCGCGCGGCGCCGGCCCGGGTGCGTGGCCGCCACGGCCGAGGAGTGCACCACGAGCTGCGTGCCGTCGGGCAGCGCACCCGGCGCGGTGATGTCCAGCCCGGCGCGCTCGAGAAGTTCGCGCACGGCCGGATTCCAGCCGTCGTCCTCCCCGGAAACGCGAAAGCCCAGCTGGGCGAGGTAAAGCGCGAGCGGCGCCATGCCCATGCCGCCGGCGCCGAGCAGATGCAGCCGTCCGAAATCACCGCCGAAGATTTTGGGCGGCCGGCTCACAGGAAGGAGGCCGCCGACAGCATGCGGAGCCGGCCCGCCGGCGGGGTGCGCGCCGCCAGTTCCTCCAGGTCGCGCACGATGACCTCGATGCTGTTCTCCTGCGCCATGCGCCGGAGGTTGACCCGGAATTTGTTCAACAGCCAGTCGTTGAAGATCACGTCGAGCACCTCCTGGCGGAGTCCGCCGAGCAGGTTCTCGTTGATGACCACGCCGCCGCCCTGCTGCTCGAAGTAGGTTGCGTTCGCCCACTGGTGGTTGTCGGCCGCGTGCGGGAACGGAATGAGGATGGCCGGGGTCTCGCAGCGCACGAGTTCGGCGATGGTGCCGGCGCCGGCGCGGCTCACCACGAGGTCGGCCGCGGACATCAGGACGCCAATCCGGTCGGAAAATGGCTCGAACCAGGCGCGCACGGTCTGGCCGCCGCGGCTCTTCAACTCGCGCACGCCGGCCGCCCCCTTGCCCAGCCCGGTCACGCAGTACACCTGCACGTCCTCGGCCGCGAAGGCGGCGAGATTGGCCTCGGCCCAGTGGTTGAGGTTCTGGGCCCCCTGGCTGCCGCCGAGGACCACGAGCAGCTTCTGCATCGGGTCGGCGCCGATCTGCGCGCGGGCGGCGGCGCGGGAGAGCCGCACGATCTCGCTGCGCACGGGCAGCCCGGTGTGGCGCACGAGCACGCCCCGCACGCCGGGCATGCGCACCCCCGGCGGCAGGTACAGGCGGCTGGCCATCCCCGCCAGGCGGCGGGTGGCGCGGCCCGGGATCCGGTTGGCCTCGTGCAACGCCACCGGCAGGCCGAGCATCCGCCCCGCCACGACGACACCGGCGTTGGTGAAACCGCCGAAACCCACGATGGCGTCGGGCCGAGCGCGCTTGAGGTAACGCCAGCTGAACCAAAAGCCCTGCGACTGCTTCACGAGGAAGCGGCCGAGCACGTCCGGCCGCGGGCCGAACGGCGCGCCGGCCACACGCTCGAGCGCGAGGTGCGGATATTTTTCGACCAGCCGCGCGTCGACCAGCTTGTGGCTGATGAACAGCGTGGCGGAGTGACCACGGGCCACCAGCGCCTCGGCCAGCGCGATGCCCGGCGACAGGTGGCCGCCGGTGCCGCCGCAGGCGATGACGAATTTGCTCATGGTGCCCTCCCGGCGGAGGCAAGTAACAAGTGACAAGGATCAAGGGCCAAGGAGGCATTGTCGTGCCCGCGTGCCCTGCTCCCGGTACCTGTCCTCTGATACTTGTTCCTTTTCCGTTTCATGCCACCACCTCCGTCAGCGCGCGGCGGCGCACGAGCGGCTTCGGCCGCTCCCACGTGCGCTGGGTGTTGATGATGATGCCGACGAGCAGGCCCATCAGCAGCAGGTTCGAACCGCCGGCGCTGATGAACGGCAGCGCCATGCCTTTCGAGGGCAGCAGGCTCGTCACCACGCCGAGGTTGATGATCGCCTGCAGGCAGATGAGCAGCACGCTGCCCGTGACGAGGAGGAACTGGAACAGGTTCGGCGCGCGCCGCACGTGCATGAGCCCGGCGACGAAGATGGTCGTGAACAACCCGACCACGAGCAGCGTGAAGATCAGCCCCATCTCCTCGCCGAGGATGGCGAAGATATAGTCGGTGTGCGCCTCCGGCAGGAAGGCGTTTTGCTGCCGGCCGTTGCCGAGCCCGACGCCGTCGATGCCGCCGGCCGCGAAGGCGAGCAGCGCCTGCCACGGCTGGTAGCCGGTGCCCTGGCGGTTCGCCTCCGGGTCGAGGAACGACATGACGCGCGCCAGCCGCACGGGGTTGTGCAGCACCAGGACGACGAAGCCCAGCAGCGCCGTTCCGATCGCCGGCACCAGGAACTTCAGCCGCGCGCCGGCGAGATAAAGCAGGATCACCCCGATGCTGCCGATCAGGAGCGCCGCGCCGAAGTCGGGCTCGACGAGCACGAGGAGCGCGAACACCCCGATCAAGGCCGCCGGCTGGACGAACCCGCGCCAGAAATCGTGCAGCTTCCCCTGGTTGTGCGCCAGCAGGTGCGCGAGGGAGAACACCAGGGCGAGCTTGGCGAATTCCGATACCTGCAGCCGCACGCCGGCAAACCCGAGCCAGCGCCGCCCGCCGTTCACCTTGACGCCAATGCCGGGGATCAACACCAGCACGAGCGCCAGGAGCACGAGGCCCGCGGCGATCCACGAGAACTTCCGCAGCTGTTCCAGGTCGGCGATGGCCATCAGCCAGCCCGCGCCGATGGCCACGGCCAGGAAGATGAACTGCTTGTAGAGATAGGCGTAGGGCCCGCCCTTGATGGGCGAACTCGCGCTGAAGAGCACGGCGAGGCCAATGGACACCAAGGCCACCACGCACACGATGATGACACTGGCGGGCGTGATGGTCAGGCGGCGGGAGGCGGCGGGACTCGACGAACTCACCGGGAATCAGCTCAGTTCTTCGGCGGTTCCTGGTCTTTGGGTGTTTCCACCTTGATCGTCGGTACGTCGGAGTTCGTGTCCTTCAGGCCGGAGTCGAGGTCCTGACCGGGCGGCGGCGGGGCAATTTCAAAATGTGGCGCGGCCGGCTTGTCCGTCTTCTCCTCGGGCGGCGGCTCGGTCGGGGCTGACTTGGCGCCGTTGGCACCTGCGGGCCGGGCGTTCGCGGCCGGCTTGGTGGCCGTCGTGCCCTTGCCCGAGACCGCCTTGAAGCCCGGGATGACGAGCACCTGGCCGGCGCGGACCTTCGAGGGATCGGTGATGTTGTTGGCGGCGGCGAGTTCGCCGGTGGATACTTGGTACTTCCGCGCAATGATGCCGAGGCTCTCGCCGGGCATCACGGTGTGCTTGACGGCGTCACTGTTGTGCGCCGCCGCGGCGGCCTTCTCGGCCCCGGCGGGTTTCGCCGCCGGCGCGGCCTCGAGGTCGCGCGCGGGGGCCTTCCCGGGGATGATCAGCTTCTTGCCGGGCTGGAGAACGGCGCCCGTGCTCAGGTTGTTGGCGCGCGCCAGTTCGGACACGGTGAGGTTGTTCTTCTTGGCGAGATTCCAGAGGTTGTCCCCGCGCACCACGGTGTAGGTCGAGACCGGCTCGACGTTCGCCACGGCCTTGGACGGAGTGACGGCGGCGGCGGCCGGCGAACCCGGGCGAGTGGGCGCGGCGTGGCCGAAATCGTTGGCCGGAGCGTAGGTGACCGTCGGCGCCGGAGCGGTGCCGAGGTCGACCGGCGCAGGCGTCGTCGGCGTCCCATAGCTCGGGGCCGACACCGCCGAGGTGCTCGGCATGGTCGAATCGGGCGTCGGGATGTTGCGCGGTCCGGATTGGCAACCTGGGCTGGCGAAAATGAAGATGAACGCGAGCAGGTGGACGGCCACCACTGCCCCGAAGATCTGGAGAATTTTCATGGTGATATATTGATGTCTGGGGTTGGAGATTTGCTATCTAAAAATGGATTGGCTCAGAGCTTTTCCACGAGCTGGACAAACTGGCGACCGCGATCGTCGTAACCGCGGAACATGTCAAAGCTGGCGAAGGCGGGACTGAGCAGGACCTGGTCGCCGGCCGAGGCGTGTCGCGCCGCGGCCGTCACCGCCTCGTCCAGGGTGGCGCAGATGGAGGCCGGAATCCCGGCGTCCCGGCAGTGGCCGGCGAGCGCGGCGGCGGTTTCGCCGATCAGGAAGGCATGCCCGACGTGCCCGGCGAGCCGGCGGACGAATCCGCCCAGGTCGCCCCCCTTGGCCCGGCCGCCGCCGATCCAGAGGACCGGCCGGTCAAAGGTCGCAAGTGCCGCTTCGACGGCATGGAAGTTGGTCGCCTTGGAGTCGTTCCACCAAGTCACGCCCTGCACCGTCCGGACCGCGGCCAGCCGGTGGGCGCCGAGTTCGAAGGTGCGGGCCGCCTCGTATAGCTTCGCCATGGGCAGCCCGGCGTGACGCCACCACGCGGCGGCGATAAGAAAATTCTCGTACTGCGGGTACCCGGCGAAAACCGTGCCGGCCAGGGCCGCGTCCGGCGGGACGCCCTCGGTGGCCACCGCGGCGCCACGCGGCAGGGCGCGGCCGGTGCGGGCCGCGTGCCGCTGGACGGAGTTGCCGGCGAAAACCGCGCCGGGGCCGGCGCGCTCCACGAGGTGCCATTTGGCCGCGAAATAGTCGTCCAGGCCGGCGTGGCGTTCCAAGTGGTCCTCCGCAAAATTCGTCCACAGCACGGCCGCAGGCCGGAGAAACTCCAGCGTCTCAGCCTGGAACGAACTCACCTCGCAGACGGCGACCTCGGCGCGGCCGGTTTGCTCGACGACGAAGCGGCTCAGCGGATAACCCACGTTGCCCGCGACGTGCGCGGGCCGGCCGGCGAGCGACAGGGCGTGCGCCAGGAACTCAGTCAGGGTGGTCTTGCCGTTGGTGCCGGTGATGGCAAGGAGTTCGCCGGGCCAGAAGAGCGACGCGAAGTCGAGTTCGCCGAGGCAGCGGCAGCCGCCGGCGCGCGCGGTCTCCAGCCAGGCGTGACGCGGGTGAAAACCGGGGCTGTGGACGACGAGACCGTGCCGGGCGGCGTGCGCTGGTGTGAAATCGTGCCCAGCGTCAGCCGCGCGCTCGTCATAGATCTGCCCGGTCCCGCCGATCCGCGCCAGCAGCTCGCGCACGCCCAGGCCGCTCACGCCCGCACCAAGGATGGCGACGGGGCGAGCCAGGAGGCGGGCGATAGGGGCGGGAGGAGATGGCAGCATGCGAGCAGGTATCCGGCGGCGCCGGTCGGCGGAAGGAAGGTAGGTGCCAGCTGACAGCAAAGATTAAGGTTCCGATTGTTGTTGGTATAAAGAACCTGTCAGCGGGCTCCTACGAAAGTGCGGGCGCTGCGCACAAGCGGCCCCTCCGGCACGACCGCGAGGCCGAGGCGCAGGCGGCGCAGCTTGGAGAGGGAGCGAACGACCGGCTGCCGCAGCAGCAGGAGGCTCGTGCGGGTGGCGTCACGAAAGCTGGGGATGAAATCCTGGTTGTAGTCGAGGGGCATGGGCGGAATTCCGGGTGGGCGGCTATTGCGACGGCAGCTCGGAGGTCGCGGCTCGATCGCCGCAAATCCCAGACGCCAAATTCCAAATGCCAAACAAACGCGCTTCGTGCATTAAAGGTTGAGATTTCATTGGGATTTGGCGTTTGGAGTTTGGGATTTATCGAAGTTTGAGCGTGGCCAGCCCGGCGAGGGCGCAACCGAGGGACAGCACCCAGAACCGCAGCACGACCTTCGTCTCGGGCCAGCCGAGCTTCTGGAAATGGTGGTGGATGGGAGCCATCCGGAACAGGCGCTGCCCGGTGCCGGTGCGACGACGGGTGTATTTGAACCAGCCGACCTGCAGGATGACCGACACGGCCTCCAACACGAACACGCCGCCGACGATCACCAGGGTGAGCGGCTGGTGCACCATGAAGGCCATGACGCCGATCAGGCCGCCCAGGGCGAGCGAGCCGGTGTCGCCCATGAAGACCTCGGCCGGGTGGGAGTTGTACCACAGGAACGCCATGCAGGCGCCAATCAGCGAACCGCAGATGACCGTCAGCTCGCCGGTGCCCGGCACGAAGCTGATCAGCAGGTACTGCGAGTAGATGGCGTTGCCCGCGACATACGCCATGATGCCGAAGACGAGCGCCACCGTGATCGTGCAGCCAACCGCGAGGCCATCGAGCCCGTCGGTCAGGTTGATGGCATTGCTGAAGCCGACGATCCAGAGGTAGATCAGGACCAGCAGCAGCCACCACGGCATGTGCGAGATCAGGGCCGACTTGAGAAACGGCACCCAGAGCTCGCGGATCTTATCCGCGCTTTGCGGGTGCCAGAGCAGGATCCCGAGCGCCGCCACCGTCGCGAAGGTCTGCCAGGCGATCTTCTCCCACGACTTGATGCCGTCCTTGTTCTTGTGGACGACCTTCAGGTAATCGTCGCGCCAGCCCGGCACCGTGAGCGCGGTGTAGACGAACAGCGCCACGAACACCCACACGTTGGGCTCGGCCCAGAGCACCGCGCTGACGAACACCGCGATGAAGATGATCAGGCCGCCCATCGTCGGCGTGTGCTTCTTGTCGAAATACGTCGCGCCGAGCTCGCCCGTGCGCTCGTCGATGTAGCCGTGGCCGAACTTCAGCTCGCGGAACCGCCGGATGAGCCATGGGCCGATGATGAAGCCGATCAGGAGCGCCGTCGCCGCCGCGCCGACGGTGCGCACCGTGATATAGTGCAGCAGCCGCAGCGGCCCGAAGATGTGCGAGTAGTCGGAGAGGTAGCTAAGCATGGCGGGCTTGGATGGCCAGGAGCGCCTGGCGAATGCCCAGCGGGCGCCGCCCCGGCTCGCGGCGCGGCCACTCGCAAGCGAGCGGCCCGGCCGCCGGCAGCGGCGGGTTCGACTCCGTTCGCGGCGCGCGAAGCGCGAGCAGGCGCGAGGCCGCGGCGGTGGGACTGAAGCTAGTGCGCATGGTTTTCCTCCAGCGCACCGGCCCCGTTTCGGGAATTGCGATCGGGTCGTTTCATCCTTGGTGCGGGGTACCGGCGGTGTGGTCTTCGAAGACAGTCTCGAGCTGGTAGCGGCGGCTGCCCTTCAGGAACACGGCCCCGGCGAACCCCGCGAGGCGTTCCCGCACGGGTGCGAGGTCGTCGACGACGAGGACCTGCGCGGTGTCATTGCCGCTCTCCAGCAGGCCTTCGCGCAACGCGCCGGCTTGGTCGCCAATGGCGAACAGCAGGTCGCCGCGGCGCAAGCGGAGCATCCGGCCGACCTCGCGGTGATAGGTCGCGGCCGCGGGCCCGAGCTCTTCCATGCAGCCGAGGACATACAGCCGCGGGAGCTCGGTGCCGACCGAGCCGTGGAACGCGTCGATGGCATCGGCCATCGACGCGGGATTCGCATTGTAGAAGTCGCGATACACGACCATCTCGCCGACGTGCATCAGTTCGCCGCGCCACTTCGACGGCTGCCAGTCGGCGAGACGTGCCTGCAGGGCGGCGTCCCCCACCCCGAGGTCCGACGCCAGCGCGAGCGCGAGCGCCGCATTCTGGGCCATGCCGGTCGAGACCCGCCGCAGGGTGAAGCGCCGCCGGCCCTCGAAGGTGACCTCGGTGCGGTCGGGGCGGTGATTGACATTGAAGCGCACACTGCGCGCCGGCAGGTGCCCCGCGGCGTCCCGGTCCGGCACCACCACGAGCGGATTCGGTAGGAGGCGGAAAGGCTCGAACTCCCAGCAGGAATGGGGAAACACCGCGACGCCGCCCGGGCGGTTGGCGGCCGGCAGGCGGGATTTTTCGCGCGCCACGCCGTCGAGCGAGCCGAGCTTCTCCAGGTGCGCCGGACCGACGAGCGTCACGAGGCTGTGGTCCGGTTCGATCATTTCGGCCAGCGGGGCCATCTCGCCCGGCCCGCCGATTCCCGCTTCGATCACAGCAAACCGGTGCACCTCCGGGTCGAGCCGCGTGAGCGTGAGCGGCACGCCGAGGTGGTTGTTCAGATTCCCCTCGGTTTTCAGCACCGGGGAGAGCCCTCCGATCAACCCATCCGTCCCCCCCGCGGAATGGTTCCGGTTGCCCTCGACGGCTGGAGCCGGTTCTTGATCCCGGGTCGGGCCAGGCTGTGGCGGGCCCGCCTGGTCAGCGACCGGCCCCACCCCGCCGAAAAGCAGGGCGAGCAGGTCCTTGGTCGACGTCTTGCCAACACTGCCGGTGACGCCGACGACCACGCCGTGGAATTCGCGCCGGTGTTCGCGCGCGATGCGCTGGAAGGCCGCGAGTGGGTCCGTCACGACGAGCTGCGGCAGGTCGGTGCCGGCGACTTTGCGCGCCGTGAGCGCGGCGGCGGCGCCTCGCTTCAGCGCCTCACCGAGGAAGTCATGCCCGTCGCGCTTGTCCGTCCGGACCGCCACGAAAACCTGGCCCGGCGCCAGCTGGCGGGTGTCCTGGGTGAAGCCGCGGAGAGGACCGCCCGGTATGCGGGTCCAGTGGCCGCCCGTCCAGGCGGCCAATTTCTCTGCGGCGAACGTGGGCATGGAAAGCGTTTCAGACCGTCTTGATCTTCTTGATGGCGATCAGCTCGCGCACCGTCTGCCGGTCGTCGAAGGGGACGATCGTGTCGGCGAATTCCTGGTAGGTCTCATGGCCTTTCCCGGCCACGAGCAGGCAATCGCCCTCGCGGGCGGCATCAAGCGCCAGGCTGATGGCCCGGCGGCGGTCCTCGACAAACGTGATCTTGTCCGGCGCCCGCACGCCGGCCTGCATGTCGGCGAAGATCTGGGGCAGCGCCTCGGTGCGGGGGTTGTCCGCGGTGGCCCAGGCGTAGTCGGCATATTCCTGCACCGCCGCCGTCATCAGCGGCCGCTTGGTGCGGTCGCGGTTGCCGCCGCAGCCGAACACGACGAAGAGCCGGCCCGGCGTGATGGCCCGGAGCATGCCGAGGGCGTTGCGCAGGGCGTCGTCGGTGTGCGCGTAATCGACGAGGACGTTGTAGGGCTGGCCCTCCTCGATGCGTTCCATGCGCCCCGGGACGCCCCCGAAGCTTTTCAACCGCGGGGCGATGACCTGCGGGTCGCGGCCGAGCGCGTAGCAGGCCGCGAAGGCGGCGAGCAGGTTGCTGACGTTGTAGCGCCCGATAAACGGGCTTTCGAGTTCGAGCGAGCCCTCCGGCCAGACCAGCCGGAGCGACGTGCTCTTGAAGCCGAGCCGGACATCCTCGGCGCGCACGGTGGAGTCGGCGGCCTCGCCAAAGGTCACCACGCGCACGCCCGCGGGCAGCTGGGAGACGAGCTGCCGGCCGTACGGATCGTCGAGGTTGACCACGGCCGCCTTCGGCCGGCTGCCGACCGTGCCGTCGAAGAGGCGCGTCTTCACCTGGAAATACGCCTCCATCGTCTTGTGGTAGTCGAGGTGGTCGCGCGTCAGGTTGGTGAAGACGGCGACGGCGAACTGCATTCCGAGCACGCGCTGCTGGTCGATGCCGTGCGAGCTCACTTCCATCGCGGCCTGCCGGCAGCCGGCGTCGCGCATCTGCGCGAGCATGCCGAAGAGGTCGAGCGACTCCGGCGTGGTGCGGTACGACGGCACGACGCGCGCGCCGAGGTCGTAGTTGACGGTGCCGATGACGCCGACCCGCTGCGCGGTGGTCGAGAGCAGGTGCTTGATGAGGTTCGTGACCGTGGTTTTGCCGTTGGTGCCGGTGACGCCGACCAGCTCGAGCGCGCGATCGGGGTAGTTGAAGTAGCGTTGCGCAACCTGGGCGAGCGCCCGGCGGGCGTCGGCGACGTGCACGTAGGTGACGCGCGCGGCGGTGGCGGAGGGGATGCGCTCGGCCACGATGGCGACGGCCCCGCGGGTGATGGCCTCGTCGATGAAGGAATTGCCATCCGCGCGGCGGCCGGGAAGCGCGAAGAACAGGTTGCCGGGCATGACCCGCCGGCTGTCCATCGCCAGGCCGGAGATGGGACGGTCAAAGTCACCCTTGCAGGCGAGCGTCTCGCCTTCGCGGAAAAAGTCGGAGAGCTTGGGAGCCATTTTGATGAGTTGCCGGTTGACGCGGGTGCTGCGGGTGCGAGTCGGCGGCAGGGAGCGGAAGGCGGCGATGAGGGGATAGTTCGGTGTAATATAGCCAATCACCGGGCACCTCCCTGCATGGCGAGGAACCGGCCCGGGTTG
Organism: Lacunisphaera sp.; assembly: GCA_035496355.1. Classification (GTDB taxonomy): domain Bacteria; phylum Verrucomicrobiota; class Verrucomicrobiia; order Opitutales; family Opitutaceae; genus Lacunisphaera. The sequence continues at coordinate 149,821 of DATJES010000004.1, forward strand.
GGCATGACGGGTTTGATGTCGAGGTACTGGATGAGTTGTTCGGCTATGTGCTTGAAGGCCGGCGCCGCCACCACGCGGCCGTAGGCGGTGCCCCCGTTGGGCACGTGGGCGTCGTCCACGATGACGGACAGGACAATCTCCGGCCGGCTGGCCGGGAAAAACCCGACAAAGGACGCGACGTGATGCGTGGTGGAATATTTGCCGTCGACCAGGATCTGGGTCGTGCCGGTCTTCCCGGCGACCTCGAACCCGGGGATGTCGAAGCCCTTCGCCGTGCCCACGCGCACGACGCCGGTCAGCAGCTGCGCCAGCGTGGCGGCGGTGCTGGGGCGGAGCACCGTGGCGCGCTTCTCCGGGCCGAAGCGGCGGACGACGGCGCCGTTGTTGTCGCGGATTTCCTTGATGATCTGCGGCCGGAGCAACACGCCGCCGTTGGCGACGGCGCTCATGGCCATGTGCACCTGCAGCGGCGTGGCGGCGACGGAGTGGCCCATGGGCATGCGCGAGATGGTCAGGCCGTCCCATTTCGCCGGGGGCTCGAGGATGCCGCGCACTTCGCCGCCGAGGGCGAAGGCGGTCGTCTCGCCGAAACCATAGCGCCGGGCGTATTCATAGAAGCGCTCGTCGCCGAGGCGCATCGCCAGCTGGGCGGCCCCGCGGTTACTCGAATGCGCCACGATGTCCGCCACGCTCAGCAGCCCGAACGGCTCGTCCTCCTTCGGCAGCTTGATGGTGCGGCCCTCGTAATCGATCGTCGTGATCCCGCAGTCGAACGTGCTCTGGGGGGTCACGACACCCTCGTTCAGGGCGGCGCCGGCCGCCACGATCTTGAACACCGAGCCGGGCTCGATGATGTCGGTCACGGCGAAGTTCCGTTGCGCGGCAAGCGGGGCCTTGTTGTAGGCGTTGAGGTCAAAGCTCGGGTAGTTCGCCATCCCGAGGATGGCGCCCGTCATCGGATCGCTCGCGATGATGGTGGCGAACTGGGGTTGGTAGGTGGCCCCGATGTTCTTCAGCTCGTTCTCGATGATCTGCTGCACCACCGAATCAATCGTCAGCACGACGTCGTCGCCATCCTGCGCCGGCACCTCCCGCGAGCGAAACTGCGCCAGCTCGCGGCGGGCGCCGTCCTTCTCGGACTCGATCCAGCCATCCTGGCCCTTCAAATAGAGGTCCAGTTTGTGTTCCGCGCCGGCCACGGCGGTGCCCTCGCGGTTGAGGTAGCCGATGACGTGGGCGGCGAGCCCGCCGCCGGGATAGACGCGGCGATAAATCCGCTCGTGCGTGACGCCGCGGACATTGAGCGCCGTGATCTGGTCAAAAGTCGGCTCGTCCACGCCCTCGCACAGCTTGACCCAGCGGTCCTTGACCCGGCCGTCGACCTTGCCGTCGCGCGTGTCGTCCTCGGGCTTGACCGCCCGCATGGCGGGCACGAAAGCCTTCTCGACGTCGGCCACGGGGAGGCCGAGCAATTCCGCGAGGCGGGCGTGCTTGGTCCGTTCCTCGGCGGCCCGCTGGGCGCGGCGAGCGGGGTTCTTCTCGATCTCGAGGTATTCGACCAGCGACCATGGGTCCACCGCGACGGCCAGTTCGGAGCGGCTGGTCGCGAGGAGGTTGCCGCGCGTGTCGAGGATGGCGCCGCGCCGGGCGTGCTCGACGACGATCTGGCGGCGCGCCTTGTCGACGAAGCGCAGGAGCTCGTCGCGATCCACCGCCTGCAGGTAGACCAGCCGCACCGCGACGGTCATAAAGCACATGACCACGCCGACGGCGAGGAGGGACAGGCGGTTGGTGGCGAAACCCTTCGACATGGATCAGCGCAAGGCGGTCGTCAGGACGTGGAAGGCGAGCGGGTTGGCCTCGTCGCTGATGCTGGCGGTCGCGACGTTGAAGACCTCGCGGTTGCGCTTGGCGGCGAGCCGGAGTTCCGGCGACTCGCCGACGCGAACCACCTGGATTTCCCGGGGCGAAAGCAGGCCGAGCTGCATCGCCTGGTTCTGGCGGAGCAGGGCGTCGGGATTCACCGCGGCGGCGACCTGGGCGTTGACCTCGTCGAGGCGGCGCTCGACGTCGGCCATTTTGCCCTCGAGGAGGCGGCCGCGGTTGGCGGCCTGCGAGATCTCCTGGCGCATCCACACGGCGCCGAGGCCGAGCGAACCGGAGAAGATGAGGAGGACGAGGGTCAGGCCGATGAGACGGTTGACGAAGGCGTGGGCGGGGGGCGGCTTCATGGGGTGATCAGAGTTTGCGGAGGACCCGCAGCTTCGCGGAGCGGCTGCGGGGATTGGCGGCGATCTCGGCCGCCGAAGGAGTGACGGGCTTGCGGGTCAGCGGGTCGGCGAGCTTGGCGCGGAGCTGCTGCGGCGTGGCGTCGCTGGCGTCGACCGGCTGGCCGCACATTGCGCGGAAGAACTGCTTCACCGGGCGGTCCTCGAGCGAATGGAAGCTGATGACGGCCAGCACGCCGCCCGGCGCCAGCTTGGCGAAAGCCGCCGGCAAGGCGCGCTCGATGGCGCCGATTTCGTCGTTGACCGCGATGCGGATGCCTTGGAACGCGCGCGTCGCGGGATGAATCCGGCTCTCGCGCTTCACGGCCGCCGGCAGGGCGGCGGCGATCAATTCCGCGAGCGAACCGGTGCGGGCAAGGCGGCCCGAGCCGCGGGCGGCCTCGATCGCATCGACCACGCGGCGCCAGTTCTTTTCCTCGCCATAGTCGCGGACAGCCCGGACCAGGGCTTCGCGGCCGGCGATTTCCAGCCAGCGCGCGGCCGGCTGCCCCTGGCGCGGGTCCATGCGCATGTCAACCGGCGCATCCTTGCTGAAGGCGAAGCCGCGCGCCGCTTCGTCCAGTTGGAACGAGGACACGCCCAGGTCGAAAAGGATGCCGTGAAAACCGGCGTCCGGCAGCGCGGCCAGGTCGCCGAAGTTGAGGTCGACGAAACGAAAGCGGTCGGAAAACTCCTGCTGCAGGGCGGCGGCGCGGACGGCGGCGGCGGGATCGCGGTCGAGGGCGGTGACACGGGCGCCCGCGGCGAGCAGCGCCGCAGTGTGCCCTCCCCCGCCGAAGGTGCAATCGAGGTGGCCCTGGCCCGGGAGCGGCGCGAGGTATTCCAACACCTCGTGCAGCATGACGGGTTGGTGCCCCGGGGTCATGAGGCGGCGCGGAATCTCAAGGGCGGGCGCGCGCATGGAGCTTTTTCCACGGGAGGGCGATCGACATCGGCTCCCGCAACAGCGCGCGGCGGTTGGCGCAGAAAACAGAGGAAAGCTTGGGCAGCGGCTGGGGGCGGATGAGCGTGGTCAGCGTTTTCATGTCTAGAGTCCGATGCGGCGCATCATGTCGCCGAAGTTCTCGCCCGCGGTCGCGCGCTGCATCTCGGTCCAGCGCGCCGGGCTGAGGATGTTGAAGGTGTCGCCCATGCCGCTGAGGACCGCGTCCTTGGTGATGCCGGCGTGGCGCAGGAGTTCGGCGTTGACGCCGAAGCGGCCCTGCTTGTCGAAGGTGAACTGGAGCGCGTCGGAAAAGATGCGCGCTTTCACCGCCTGCGCGTCGCGGTCCGACAACTTCATCTCGGACACCTGCGCGAGCAACCGCTCCAGTCGCGCGGGCGGGAGCACCGCGATGTAACCGTCCGGGTGCGGTATCGCCAGGAATGTCTCGGTGTCGGTGTGCACCCAACGCCAGAGGGACGGAATCGTGAGACGATTCTTGTCGTCGAGCGTGTGCTCAAAACGCCCGGAATAAACGGTTGTCCCTGATTGCGCCATGTGTGGATGCCCGGGGTCCTTTTCCCCAGAACGACCCATTTCTCCCCATTTCCACCCCGGCAATCAAGTAAAAAGGCGCTCCGAATTGTCAAAACTTGTTCACAAATTCCTGCCAGACCGGGAGCAGTGAATGAGGGCTCGCGGGGTCGGGAATCGGGCGACAGCCCCCTGTCCCCACTCTATGTCCGAGCGAGGCCTTTCAGGCGTCGCCGGCTACGAAATGGCAACCTTTGCTGACAGGATTCAGCGAGGCAGCGTGGACGACGAGCAGCGCGGTTTGCACGGCGTTGCGCAGCTCGATCAATTCGCGTGTCGGCCGGCAGTCGCGGTAGAACGCCTGGATGTCTTCGCGCAGCTCCAGCAGCATGCGGCGGGCGCGGGCCAAGCGCTGCGGGGAACGAATGATGCCGGCGTAGTTCCACATCGTGTTGCGGATCTGCTGCAGGTCCTGCTGCACGAGCACGAGGTCGGCCTCCTGCGCCGGGCTGGTCCAAGCCCGCGGCTCCGGGAGCGGCGACCGCCAGGCCGCCAGGTCGGCCGCGTCCGCCCGCGCCGCACTGCGCGCCGCCACGAGGCACTCGAGGAGCGAGGTGCTGGCGAGACGGTTCGCTCCGTGCAGCCCGGTGCACGCGGTTTCGCCGATGGCATTCAGGTGGCGGACATTCGTGCGGCCGGCGAGATCGGTGTGGACGCCGCCACACGAGAAATGCGCGGCGGGCACAACCGGAATTCGCTCGCGCGTGATGTCGAGGCCGTGCGCGAGGCATTTCTGGTAAATGCCGGGAAAACGCGTCCGTATGAATTCCGGCTTCATCGCCCCCAGGTCGAGCCAGGCGCAAGGCTCGCCGCTGGCGGCGATCTGCTGCTTGATGGCGCGCGCGACGACGTCGCGCGGCGCCAGCGAACCCAGCGGATGCACGCCATCCATGAATCTCCGCCCGGCCGCGTCGACCAGCACCGCGCCCTCGCCGCGCAAAGCCTCGGTGATGAGGAACGGCGGCATGCCGGCCCGGAGAAAGACCGTCGGGTGAAACTGCACGTATTCGAGGTCGATGAGGCGCGCGCCGACCCGGTACGCCATCGCCACGCCGTGCCCGACGCTCCCCGGCTGGTTGGTCGTGTGCAGGTAGATCCCGCCAAGGCCGCCCGTGGCCAGGATCGTCTTCTTGGCCACGAAAGCGCAGACCTCGCCGCTCGCCGTATCGAGGGCGTAACAACCGAAGCAGGTCAGTGGCTCGTAACGGGCCCGCGGGTCGGACGCACTGTGCGACAGAGTCAGCAGGTCAATCGCCGCGAATCCGCTCCGCCGGGTGATGGCGGGCGTCGCATCGATCCGGGTGACGACGGCCTGCAGGATGGCGTGACCGGTCGTGTCCTTGGCATGGATGATCCGGCGTTCGCTGTGCCCGCCCTCACGGGCGAGATCCAAGTGGCCGGCGGCGTCGCGATCGAACCCCACGTTCAGCTCGTCGAGGAGCAGCTCCTTTACCGCCGCCGGGCCTTCCTGCACCAGCTGGGCGATGGCTGCCGGATTCGCCGTGCCGTCGCTCGCGGCCAGGATGTCCTGTGCGAGTTTCGCCGAGCCAGCGGTTGCGTCGTAAATGATGCCGCCCTGGGCCCAGTCGCTGTTCGCCTGCAGGGGTCCGCCGAGCGAAAGCAGCTCGACCTTGAAGCCCGCCCGCGCCGCGTGCAGCGCGTAGGCGGAGCCGGCCAGCCCGGCCCCGAGCACGAGACAGTCGGTTTCCCTCGTCGTCATCGGGCGTAGCGGACGCTCAACGGGCGGAGCGCAGATCGAGGCTCAAGTCGACGGCCGCAGCCGAGTGCGTCAGCGCGCCGATGCTGATGACATCGACGCCCGGCAGCGCGTAGTCCCGCAGGGTCTCGAACCGAACGCCACCGGACACCTCAACGATCGCGCGCCCGCTTATCGCGGCGACTGCGGCCCGGACCTGCGCCGGCGTCATGTTGTCCAGCAGGATCACCTCCGCGCCCGCGCGGCACGCGGCGCGCACTTCGGCAAGGGTCTTCGCCTCGACTTCGATCTTCGCCGTGTGCGGCGCCGCGTCGCGGCAGCGTTTCACCGCGCGCGCGAGCGAGCCCGCGGCGGCGATGTGATTGTCCTTGATGAGCACATGCTCCCCAAGCGACGAACGGTGGTTGCAGCAGCCGCCGCAGCGCACCGCGTATTTCTCGAGCGCGCGCCAGCCCGGGGTGGTCTTGCGGGTGTCGACGATGTGCACGCCCGTTCCCTGCACCGCATCCGCGTAGCGCCGGGCCTGCGTGGCGATGCCGCTCAGCCGCTGGAGAAAGTTCAGGGCGGTGCGTTCGGCCGTGAGCAGCGAGGCGGTCGGACCCGCGAGGCGCATGACCACCCCGCCCCGCCGGATACGATCGCCGTCCGCCGCGAGGAGCTTGGTTCGGATGCGCGGGTCGACCTGCGCGAACACGCGCGCCGCCGCCTCCAGGCCGCACACCACGAGGTCCTGCTTGGCGTCGATGACCGCCCGGCTGCGATGGTTCGCCGGAAAGATGGCCCGGCTGGTGACGTCGCCCAGGCCGGCGTCCTCGTCGAGCGCGAGGTCGATGAGATGTTCAGTGCGGGGGGTCAGCATGGAGGTGATATGATCCGTTAGAGATTTCCGGGTCACTTCAGCGGCGTAAGCTCGAACATCCGGTCGATGCACCGGGCGGCGCGCCGGCGCATGTCCTCATCGAGGGTGACGATCTGGTCCGGTCGCGGGGCCGCGAGGGCGTCGCGGACCTTCTCAAGCGAGTTGAGTTTCATGTAGGGGCAGAGGCGGCAGCCGGCGATGAATCGTTTCTCCGGATCTTCCACCTGCAGGCGCCCGACCAGGCCGCATTCAGTCAGCATGAGGAAGTACGGCGCGGCGGTATTCTTCACGTACTTCATCATGCCGCCGGTGCTGCCGACGTAATCGGCCGCGGCGGCCACCGGCTCGGTGCATTCCGGATGAGCGACGACCTTAAGGCCGGGAAAACGCCCCCGGGCCTCCGCCACGAATGCCGGGTCAAACTGATCGTGCACGATGCAGGTGCCGTCGGAGGAGATGATCTCCTTGGCCACGCCGCGGCGCTTGAGCTCGGTGCGGAGGTTGTCGGCCATCAGTCGGTCCGGCACGAAGAGGATGCGCGATGCCGGCAGGCCGGCCACGATGTCGTGGACGTTGGCCGAGGTGACGCAGACGTCCGACTCGGCCTTCACGGCCGCAGTGCTGTTGATGTAACAGACGACCGTGGCGTCCGGGTAGAGCGCCTTCAGCCGCCGCAGGCTGTCGCCCGTGAGCGAGTCGGCCAGCGAACAGCCCGAGCCGCGGTCCGGCACGACGACCATCGCGTCCGGCGACAGGATCTTGGCGGTTTCGGCCATGAACACCACGCCGGCGAACACGATCTTCTTCGCGCGTGACTCGCGGGCCTTCAGGCTCAGGAAGTAGGAGTCGCCCTTGAAGTCGCCGACGCCATAGATGATCTCGGGCTCGACGTACGAGTGCGTGAGAATGACGGCGTCCTGCTCGCGCTTCAGCCGGTTGATCTCCAGCGTCAGCGGGGCGATGCGGGCGCACGCCTCGAGGTTCCATTGGCGCCCGGGCTCGCAATCGACGTGCAGGAGCGCGCGGAAAAGCCGCTCGGCCTCGGCGTCGAGTTCGGCGCGGGTGAAGACAGGTGCGGATACTGACGGCATCGTGATGCTTCCCGCCTACGAAACCGAGGTGGTGGTTTCGCGATTCATGGCCTCAGCCTGCTTCAAGCCCCAGAGCACCAGCTCCGGCACGATTTCGGCGAACAGGCCCTCGGCCTCGAACATCCGCACAAAGCCGCCGGTGCCGACCACGACCGGCTCACCGTGCGGGAAGGCTTCGCGACTCAGCGCACCGAGAATGTGCCGGATCGAGCCCACTTGCCCGTGATACAGTCCGGATTGAATGCTCTCGACGGTGGTGCGACCCAGCACGGAGTCCGGTCGGGCGATTTCGACCCGGGGCAGCTTGGCCGTGCCGCTCGCGAGGGTCGCCGCCGACATTCCGACTCCCGGAAGGATGGCGCCGCCGAGGTACTCGCCCCCGGCCGTGACGGCGTCGATGGTCGTCGCCGTGCCGCAGTCCACGACCAGGACGTCGCGCTGCGGATGGCGGCGGCTGGCCGCGATGGCGCCGGCGATGCGGTCGGCGCCGACCTCGTGCGGGTTGCGATAGCGCACCTTGAGTCCGGTTTTCACGCCCGCCTGCAGGACGAACGGCTCGGCCTGGAAATATTTCAGGGACGCGCTCCGCAGCGCATGGTGGACCGCGGGCACGACGGAGCAAATCGCGACCCGTTTCACCGCGGCCGGATCGACGCCGTTCTCGCGCAGCACGGTCACGAAGAAGATGCCAAGTTCATCCGACGAGATCGCCGGCTGGGTCGACTTGCGAAACTGGCACCGTAGCGTCTCGGCGGCGAACACGCCGCCGTGAATCTGGGTGTTACCAACATCAAGGCAGAGCAACATGGGTGGGTGCGGGGGAAGGTTTCAACAGACGACGCGAAACCAGCAGGCGCTCGAGCTCAGTAGCCAGTTCGGCGCGCGTGCGGCACGATCGCGACGGCCCGCCGGCCGCCTGGTGGATGACCGCCGGAAAATCGTCGCCGGACGCCCGCCGGGATTCGTCGTTGTGCACGACCAGATCGGCGCCCGAGTGCGCGAACAAATCCGCCACCGCCTTGGCCGCCGTCGAGTCGCTGGCGCCAGCCGTGAGCTTGAACGCCACCAGGGTGAGGTCGGGATTGCGACTGCGCGCCCGGATCGAATCGATCAGCTTCGGCTGCCGCCGCAGGCGGATTGAAACCGGCCCGGATGCCGCATCCAGCTTGCCGCGACCGGGCGGCCATTCGCCGGTGCCGGTCGCGATCGCCTCGACGCCAAAATCGCCGACCGCCGCCGCGTGCACGACTGCGTCGAACCGGCTGGCCCCGAGCTGCCGGGCCAGCGCCGCGTCGAGCTCGTCGAAAGAACCAAACAGTTCCTCGCGGCAGCCAGGCGAAGCCGCAACGGCGGTTCGCGACCGCAACAACAGCACGTCGTGCCCGGCCCGCGCCAGATGCGAGGCCAGCAGCGCGCCGGTGCGGCCCGTGCTGGAGTTGGTCAGCACGCGCACGCCGTCGACCGGTTCCGCCGTGCCGCCCGCGGTGACGAGTATGCGCAATCGGGACTCGCGCGGGGCGAGGGCCGACTCCACCGCCGCGACGATGTCCTCCGCTTCCGGCAGCCGGCCCTCGCCGGTTTCGCCACACGCCGTGCGCCCCTCCCCCACCGGCAGGAAACGCACGCCCCACTCCCGCAGCCGCTCCACGGCCGCCTGCGTGGCCGGATGTGACCACATGGCGGGGTTCATCGCGGGTGCGACCAGCCAGGGCTTGGTGCGGTCGTGGGCCAGGAAGAGCGCGCCGGGCAGGTCGTCGGCCAGGCCCGCGGCCAGGCGGTTGAGCGTGTTCGCCGTGGCCGGGCAGATGAGCACGAGATCCGCCCAGCGGGTCAGATTGATGTGGTCCAGGGCTGCGCCCGCCGCGAAGAGGTCGGTCAACGGCGGCGTGCCCGTCAGCCCCTCGAGCGTGGCGGGACCAATGAAACGCAGCGCGGCTGGCGTCGCGACCGTGCGCACCCGATGGCCCCGTTGCACCAGTTGCGAGATCGCCGCGCAGGCCTTGAAGCCGGCGATCGAGCCAGTGAGGACCACGACGAGGTTAGACGGCGACATTGTCGATGAGGCGTACATTTTCGATGCGGACCGCGCCAAGCCGGCGGCCCTCATGGTCCGCGACGTAGTCCACGGTGAAGCCGGCACCCTGCAGCGCCGCGACGGCGGCTTCGGGCTGCGGCGCTTCGCGCATCAGCCGGGAAAACAGCGGCGCCTTTACCCGCGCCGCCGGCGAGAGCAACCGGTTGCGCGAGCTCAGCGCGAGGCCGTCATCCGCCCGCACCGTCGGGCAGGCCACGATCTCGACCGGCAGGAAAAAGGCGCGGACCATGCCGCGCACGAGCTGGAGTTGCTGCCAGTCCTTTTCGCCAAAATAGGCGCGGTCGGCGCCGACGACATTGAGCAGCTTGAGGACGATCGTGAGCACCCCGTCGAAATGACCCGGCCGGTGCGCCCCTTCCCAGCGGCGGCTGAAATCGTCCTCGCTCACGCGATAGTGGTAACCGTCCGGATAGAATTCGTCCGTTGCGGGCGCGAGAACGTCGTCGACCAGGCCGCCCGCAAGCTGGAGATCGGATTCCAGCGTCCGCGGGTAGCGCGCCAGGTCCGCCGGGTCGTTGAACTGGGTCGGGTTGACGAAAATGCTGAGGACGACGCGGTCGTTCTCGGCGCGCGCGCGTTCGAGCAGCGAGCGATGGCCGGCGTGCAGCGCGCCCATCGTGGGCACGAAACCGATGCTGCGGCCGGAGTAGTCGCGGGCCCGGCGCGCGGCCTGCCATTCCGCCAATTGGGAGAAGACGCGCATCAGGCCAGGACCTCCTCGCGGGCGGGAAAGCGCGCCGCCCGCACGTCGTGCACGAATTGGTTCAGCGCTCCCGTGACCGCTTCATGACCGTCCATGTAACGCCGGGCGAAGCGCGGCTTGAAAGTGGGATCGAGCCCGAGCAGGTCGGACAGCACGAGAACCTGTCCGTCGGTCCCGGCGCCGGCGCCGATGCCGATCACCGGAATGGCGCGCTCGCGGCTGATTTCCGTCGCGAGGGCCGCCGGCACGCATTCCAGCACGAGCGCAAAGGCCCCGAGTCGCTCGAGCATTTCCGCCTCTTTCCTGGCCCGCGCGGCGGCCTCGGGCGAGGTGCCTTGCAGGCGGTGGCCGCCGAATTGGTTGACGGATTGGGGCGTGAGCCCGAGGTGGCCCATCACGGGGATGCCGCTTTGGACCAGGTGGGCGATGATGTCCTCGTGGCCGGCGACGCCTTCGATCTTGACCGCCGTGGCACCGGCCTGAACCAGGACTCCGGCGTCGCGCACCGCCCCGTCGCGCCCCTGGCGGACGCTGAGGAACGGCATGTCGGAAACGATGAACGTGGCGGGGGCGCCCCGCCGGACCGCCGCGGTGTGCGTGCCCATCATCGTGATGGTCGCATGGACGGTCGACGGGTAGCCGTGCACGACCATGGCGGCGCTGTCGCCCACGAGGATGGCATCCACCTCCGAGGCGGCCACGAGGCGCGCCATGAGGGCGTCATAGGCGGTGACGACGACGATCGGCTGGGCCTCGCGCTTGGCGCGGGCGAAATCGAGGATGTTTTTCACGACGCCTCCGCGGTGTCGTCGTCACGAAGCGCGGGGCGGTTACTGGCGGGGAACCTGGGTGCTTGTCGCATGGCGATGAAGCCTCGTTTCCGAGATGATGGGTTGGACTTTGAGCGTCCGGTCGCGAGCAGGTTCGCGCCAGACGCCGCCAACTTGGTCACGAAAGGAGGTCCTGCAACCTATTTTACCGTCACCGCCGGCGGCTGGCGCGCTGCGCCCGCGCCCGCCCGACGGCTCCGGTTGGACTGTTCCCCGGACGGCGCCGTCCGGTCCGGTGGACCCAGGTCTCGTCCCGTAATGATGCGCGCGCCCCGTCGGAAGGCGAAATAGGAATACACCCAGTTGATGAAGACCGACACGCGATTGCGAAACCCCATCAGGAGGACCAGGTGCAATCCGAGCCAGGCAAGCCACGCCAGCAGGCCGCTGAGGTGCAGGCGTCCGACCTGCGCAACGGCGGCGGAACGCCCGATGGTCGCCAGGCTGCCTTTGTCGTCGTAGGCGAAGGGCTCGCGCCATTCCGGCGTGCGCCGGCCGACGGAGATGTCGTAGGCCATCAGGCGCGCAACGTGAGCGGCGCCCTGGATCGCGCCTTGCGCGACTCCGGGCACTTCGACGCCATTCACGTCCTGCAAGACGGCGAGGTCGCCGATGGCGAACACCTCGGAATGACCCGGCAAGCTCAGGTCCGGACGGACCTTGATCCGCCCCGCCCGATCGGTCTCGACGCCCAGGGAACGCGTGACGCGGCTGGCACCGACGCCGGCCGCCCACACGATGTTGCCCGCCGGCAGCGGCACGCCATCGAGTTCGACCTCGCCGGCGCGGACCGCCGTGACGCGGGTGTTGAGCCGCACCTCGACGCCGAGGTGCTCGAGCTGGTCCTTGGCCCTGGCCGAGAGCTTTTCTGGAAACGTGCCCAGCACGCGCGGTCCGCCCTCGACGAGCAGGATGCGCGCCTGCCGCGAGTCGATATGGTCGAAATCGCGGTAGAGCACCGTTCGCGCCAGCTCGGCAAAGGAGCCGGCCAGCTCGACGCCGGTCGGGCCGCCGCCGACCACCACGGTGGTCATCAGCTGCCGCCGCCGGGCCGGATCGGCGGCGAGTTCGGCCCGCTCGTAGGCCATGAGCATGTTGCGGCGGAGGAGCACGGCGTCGTCGAGCGACTTCAGCCCCGGCGCGAACTGCTCCCATTCCGGGTGGCCGAAGTAGCTGGTCTGGCCCCCCAGCGCAATGAGCAGCCATTCGTAGTCCAGGTCCCCGGTGTCAAGATGAACGCGGCGCGCCCCCAAATCGATGCCGCGCACCTCGGCCATCGCCACGGTGAGGTTGGGCTGGCGCCGGAGGATGGAGCGGATGGGCTGCGCGATGTCGGGCGCCGACAGGCCGGCCGTCGCCACCTGGTAGAGCAGCGGTTGGAAGACGTGGTGATTCTGCCGGTCGACGACCGTGACGCGCGCGAGATGCGAGGGAAATTTCTGCGCAAAGGTCAGGCCGCCGAAGCCGGCCCCGAGGACGACGACATGAGGCAAGCGCGTGGAATTCGCTTTCATGGCGCCCCTAACCTAGCCAGTTGTGCGCGCGGGTAAAACCCCCGGTCGCGGATATTTTCCGGGCTTCCCATCGGGACGGGCCGCACTAATAGCATGGGATCGATGCATACGCCGGTGGACATCCAGATCGTCGGGACGGAAGTGGCCATCCGTTGGGACGATGGCGTGGAAAGCTACCTGCCGTTCGACCGGCTGCGCGCGGCCTCACCCAGTGCGGAGACGCGCGGCGAACGCGACATCTTCGGCCGGCTCTACGGCGGCGGGGATGCGGGGCGCAGTTTCGCCGGCGTGGCCGTGACCGGCTGGCAGCGCATCGGCAACTATGCCATTCGGTTTGAGTTCAGCGACGGCCATGGGACGGGCCTGTACGGCTACGAGCTGTTGCGGGAATTGGGTGGGCACCGGTAGCCCGGCGGCTCCGTTCGCCGCCGCGGCGCGCAGGGAATGGCGCGGCCTGCGGCCATAATCCATTTGGGCGTAGCTGCGTTGGAGCGCAGCGACAACGTGGTCCGGAGTTTTCCACGCTTTCGCCGCCGACGGCTCAAGCGCGGCTACAGAAAACGTCCCCCTGGAGTCTCGCGTGCGGCGCGAGTCTCACTTGCCCGCGATGAAGCCGCGCTCGCTCTTCTCGGCAAACGAGAGAAAATGCCGGAATTCCTCGGTGTCGGTGAGCTTGTGTTCTTGCAGCCGCTCGAGGGCCTGCGTGCGGTTGAGGCCGGTGCGGTAGACGATGCGAAAGACCTGCTTGATCGCCTCGAGCTGCTCGACGGTGTAGCCGGCCCGCTCCAGGCCGACCTTGTTGATCGAGCGGGCGACCGCGGGGTTGCCGTCGGCGATGACGTAGGGCGGCACGTCCTGTACGATCTTGGACATCGCGCCGAGCATGGCGTGCAGCCCCACGCGGCAGAACTGGTGCACGCCCGAGCCCCAGCCGATGTTGACGTGGTCCTCGACAATGACGTGGCCGGCCAGCGCCGACTGCGCGCTCATCACGAGGAAATTCCCGACCACGCAGTCGTGGGCGATGTGGCTGTAGGCGAGCAGAACGTTGTCGTCGCCGAGCCGCGTGCAGTCGCCCTCCTTGGTGGCGCCGTGCACGCTGACATATTCGCGGAAAACGTTGCGGTGACCGACGACGAGGCCCGGGGCGCCCCCCTTGTACTTCAGGTCATGGGTCTTGGTCCCGACGCAGGCGAAGGGGAAGATCTCGCACTTCTCGCCGATGGTCGTGCGACCCTCGACGTTCGCATGGTGGTGCAGCACGGTGCCGGCGCCGATGACGGCCAGGCCGCCCACGTAGGCGTAGGCGCCGATGGCCACGCCCTCGGCCAGCTGCGCACCGGGTTCGATGATGGCGGTGGGATGGATCAGCTCCGACATGGCTCAATCCATCGCCGCGTTGTCGACCAGCGCGAACATGAGATCGGCGGACGAAACGGCCTGCCCGTTGACGGAGCACTCGGCCTCCGCGCAGGCGATGGTGCCGCGAATCTTGGTGATCCTGGCCTTGATGAGCAGCTGGTCCCCCGGGCGCACGGGCTTGCGCCACTTGACCTTTTCGCAACTCATGAAAAGCGCGGTGCGTCCCTCGGTGGTGTTGCGGCGGATCACCAGGATGCCGGCCGCCTGCGCCATCGCCTCGACCTGCAGCACCCCGGGCATGACCGGATTGCCGGGATAGTGGCCCTGGAAGAACGGTTCGTTGATGGTGACGTTCTTGATCGCCGTGAGTTCGTCCTCGTTTAGCGCGACGACGCGATCGATCATGACAAAGGGGTACCGGTGCGGCAGGAGGTCCAGCACGCGCCGGATGTCGAGGGTGGTCTCCGTGGCGATCTCCGCCTTCGGGGCGGCGGGCTTGGGCGCCTTCTTGCCGCCCTTCTTCCACGCCTCGTATTTCTCGAGCAGCTGCTTGGTCAGCTCGGCATTCAGCGCGTGGCCGGGCCGCGTGGCAACGATATGGGCCTTCAGCGGCACCCCCAGCAGCGTGATGTCGCCGATGACGTCGAGGATCTTGTGCCGCACGAACTCGTCGGCGAAGCGCAGCGGCTCCTTGGAGATGATCTTGTCCCCCTTGAGCACCACGGCGCTGTCGAGCGAGCCGCCCTTGATCTTGCCCATCTTGAGCAGCTCCTCAATGTCCTCGTAGATCGTGAATGTGCGGGCCGCGGCGATCTGGGTGACGTAGGTATCGGGCTCGATGGTGAGCGACAGGTGCTGGGTGTGGATGCCCCGGTCGTCGGCCGACGTGCACGTGATCTTCAGGCCGTCAAAGGGCAGCGCGATGATCGAGGAGTTGCCGCGCGACACCGACAAGGTCTCGCCCAGCACGAAATACTCGCGCTCCGCATCCTGCTCGACGGGCTCGCCCTGCTGGATGAGCTTCACGAATTCGCGCGCGGAACCGTCCATGATGGGCGGCTCGCTTGCATCCATCTCGATCAGAAGGTTGTCGACGCCGCAGCCGCTCAAGGCGCTGAGCACGTGCTCCACCGTGTGGATCTTGGCGTGGCCCTGCTGGATGGTGGTGGCGCGCACCAGGTCGGTGACGAATTCGACCCGCGGCTTGATCTCGGGATGTCCGTGCAGGTCGACCCGCTTGAAGACAATGCCGTGGTTGGCCGGGGCGGGCTTGAAGGTCATATGCACGGCGTCTCCAGTATGCAGGGCATTGCCCTTGATGGAGACCTCGCGCAAGAGGGTCCGTTGCTTCATGAGTATCCTGCGCAGTGTCGGAAACCACTTGGAAATGACAAGCTTGGAGATCACGCCGCGGACGCGGGCGCCGGTTCCGGCGACACCAAAAGGGCCGCCGAATTGCGCGCAGGGGGAACCGCGTCGCCGCCCCGAAAACTAATATCGAGGACGGGGTTGACATCGCGGAAAACCCACCGGTAATCCTAGCCCCTTACGTAATCGAAACCACCATCCGCCACCCGTCATGCCCGCAGCCAACGACCTCCGCAAAGGCCAAGTGATCAATTTCAACGGCGAGCCCCACCTCGTCATGGAGACGCAGCATCGCACGCCGGGAAACCTGCGCGCCTTTGTGCAGGTGAAGATGCGCAATCTGCGCTACGGCAAGTCGCTGGAACAGCGCTTCAACTCGCCCGACCCCGTCGAGGTGCTGGCGACCGACCGCCGGACGCTCGAATTCAGCTACGCCGATCGGGACGCATACTCATTCATGGACCCGGAGACGTTCGAGACGTTTGAGATCAGCGCGCAAATGATCGGCGAGGCGAAGAATTACCTCGTGGCGAACGGCAAGGCCGAGGTGCTGTTCATCAACGACGCGCCCGTCACCATCGATCTCCCTTCGACGGTTACGCTGAAGATTATCGAGAGCGCCGACGGCATCAAGGGCGACACCGCCTCGAATGTCCAGAAGCCCGCCAAGTGCGAGACGGGGCTCGTGATCCAGGTGCCGCTCTTCATCAAGGAAGGCGAACTGGTCCGCGTCAGCACGATCGACGGCTCGTACCTCGGCCGGGCGTAAGCCCGCGGGCGGCTCCCCCGAGACCAGGCTTTTCGCCGGTAGATGCAGCGTCGGCGCGCGCCGGCCGCACACGCCGGGTCGCCGCCGGCGGCGACCCTGCGACCAAGCGACCCGCCTCAGAACTGCATGCTCTGCGGTGTGTATTCCATCAGCTCAATCACATTGCCGTCCGGATCGTGGATCCAGGCCTGTTTGGAGTGATCCATGCCGACCTTGACGGGGCGATCGATCTTGAGGCCGCGCGACTCCAGGGTCGCACAGTAGGCTTCGAGCCCCTGCACCTCGAAACAGAAGTGGTTGAAATGTGTGCCGGCATGCGGCTTCAGCTTTTCGGCGGCGTCCCCGCCCCACTGCTTCGCGGCGCCGGCGCGGTCGAAGATCTCTATAAAGCTCATGTGGCCCGCCTCAAAGTAATGGCCGAAGGCGGTGCCGTCGTCGTGCTTCAGGGAGAACTTGATCGGCAGGCCGAGACCGTCGCGATAGAATGCGATCATCGCGGGCAGCTGGTGCGACATGAGGCAGAGGTGGGCGAGCTGGCGGATCATGCTGGTCGGGGTTGATTACTTCGTGAGGGTGGCCACGGCCGCCTGGTAAACGGGGGCCACTTGTTCCGGTCCGGTGATCGTCGTGTTCAGGTCGCGGAGCAATCCATCCTTCAGGCCGTAGATCCAGCCGTGGATGTCCAGCCGCTGGCCGCGGGCCCAGGCGTCCTGCACGATGGTGGTGGAGCACACGTTGGCGACCTGTTCGACGACGTTCAGCTCGCACAGCTTGGCCTGGCGCGCGGTGTCGTCGCGCAGACGGCACAGGCAGCCTTCGTGCTTGTCGTGCACGTCGCGCACATGGCGCAGCCAGTTGTCCGCGAGCCCCACGCGTTCGCAGCTCACCACCTTGCCGACACCGCCACACCCGTAGTGGCCCACCACCATGACGTGCTGCACCTTCAGCACGTCGACGGCGAACTGGAGAACGGACAGGCAGTTCAGGTCCGTGTGCACGACGACATTGGCGATGTTGCGGTGCACGAAGATCTCGCCCGGCGCCAGGCCGACGATCTCGTTGGCGGGCACGCGGGAATCGGAGCAGCCGATCCAGAGATATTCGGGACTTTGCTGCCGCGACAGATTCTGGAAGAATTCCGGGTCACGCCGCTTGATCGCGTCGGCCCAAGCCTGGTTCTGGTCGAACAGATGCTTCAGACTCTGCATGCGCGCGGCATGGTTGCGATGCCGGCGATCATGTCCATCCCTGATTCATTTGCGGAACAAGACACAGTGTCCCCTTGCCCGCCGGCAACGTTCTCCCCAGCTTGGCGGGGATACGCCTGCCCCGGCCCGCGACTCACCACCTTGCTCCCGTGCAACCCTTACCCCACCATGAGAAAGTTCCTGCCCCTGCTCCTCGCCTCGGCGCTCCTGGCCGGCGCCGCTGAACCCGTGGCGCCGCGCATCAACCACATCGCCTGCTACGTCGCCGACCTCAGGGTCAGCACTGATTTCTACCGGGACGTCATCGGACTGCCCGTCATTCCCGAGCCGTTCCACGACGGCCGGCACACTTGGTTCCTGATCGGGCCCAAGACCCACCTGCACATCATCTCCGGCGCCAAGGCAAGCCTGCCGAAGGACAAGAACAGCCACTTGTGTTTCACCGTGCCATCGGTCGACGGCTTCATTGCGCGCCTCTCCCAGGCCCGTGTGCCCTATGAGAACTGGGCGGGGGAAAAGTCGGCCGTGACCAACCGGGTCGACGGCGTGAAGCAGATCTATTTCCAGGATCCGGATGGCTACTGGATCGAGATCAACGACGCCAAGGAATAGCCGGGGTGGCCGGGCAAGTCGGCCTGTTCGCGAAAGGGTCGTTCACGTGACGCGCGCCCAGAGCACCTTGAGGTAGCGGCTTTCGAGACAGTTCGAATAGACGGGATGATCGACGCCCGCCCCGGTCCGGTCAAAGAGCTGCAGGCGGCGATTGAGGCGGTGGATGCCCTTGATCACGCATTCCTCGAACGTCTCGAGCGACACCAGCCCCGAACATGAGCAAGTGACCAGCAGGCCGCCGGGTCGAACCAGGCCGGCGGCGAGCGTATTCAGGTCGGCGTACTTGCGCATGCCCTCGGCCGCACCGGCCGGCTCGCGCGTCATGACAAACTTCGGCGGATCGCAGAGCACCGCGTCGAACTGCTCACCGTTCTTCTGCATCTGCTTGGCGTAGGCGAAGGCGTCGGCGTGAACCCACTTCAGCCGGTTCGGCGAGACCTGGTTGAGGTTGGCGTTGCGCCGTCCCTGGGCGATCGCCGTCTCGTCGAGGTCGACGGCAATGACCTCCCCCGCCCCGCCCAAGGCGGCGTTGATGGCGAATCCGCCCGTGTAGCTGCAGAGGTCGAGCACGCGCCGGCCCCGCACCAGCGTGCCGAAACGTTTCCGGTTCTCGCGCTGGTCGCAGAAGAAACCGGTCTTGTGGCCGGCGGCGAAATCGACCTCGAACTTCACGCCGTGTTCGCGGATGCGCACCTTTTCCGGGGCCGCCGCCGTCAATTCCTTCATCTGGGACGGCTTGATGCCCTCGAGGCTGCCGAGGTCGTGATCGACGTGGACGCGGACGTGCTTCGTGCCGCAAAGTTCGTGCAGCAACGGCAGCCAGCGCGGGAGCCGCCGGAAGATCCCCAGCGAATACACGTCGCAAAAGAGCGTGTCGGCATACCGGTCGATCGTCAGGCCACTCAAGCCGTCGCCGTCGGAATTGATGACGCGCCAGGCGTCGGTCTCGGCCTCGAGTTTGAACAGGTCGCGGCGCAACGCGACGGCCCGGCGGATGGCTGCCTCAAAGTAGTCCTCGCCCGTCGCTTCGACCGCGTGCGTCACGACGCGCAGCGGCATCTTGGCGCGCGGGTTGAACAGCCCGATGCCCACGCGATGGCCGAACTTGTCGTAGACGGTCACCAGGTCGCCCGGCCGGGCGTCGGGCGACACCTCGCCGAGCATGCGCGGGAAAATGGCCGGCTGGAACGTGACGAATTTCAGCTGCGCCCAGGGCCGCGACCATTGCGTCTGCGGCAGCGGCTCGGCCGACCCGGCCCAGGCCGGCGCCGGGGCGACTTTCGCAGACCTGGGCTCGTTATCGTCGGGCATGCGCCCACCGAAAGCGGCGCGGGCGCCGAGCGCAAAGCAAAAGGCCTCAGCGCGTGGAGCGACCCAGCAGGAAATAAAGGATCGAGCCGAGGAACGGCAGCAGGATGATGACGATGACCCAGACGATCTTGTTGGGGCTGTTGCCGCGCAGGCAGTCGACCAGCGCCGCCAGCCAGAGGACAAACCAGACGATCGAAAGCAGGTAGCCGAGGTTCATGTTTACCTTCGACCGACCGAGGGCGCCGGGTCTGGTTCCGGTATTGCCAGCCCGCCGGCCGAAAAAAAAGCCGGCCAGGAGCTGGCCGGCTCGGAACCCTCGCGGCGTTTTACGCCACGCGCTCGACGATGAGCGGCGGCGGAATCGGGCGTTTCGGCGCGAGCCGGTAGGCGTCCTTGAAATAATTGAGCGCCTGCTCGAGCTTCGCTTCGTCGTTGTAATGGATCATCATCAGCGGCTCGCCCTGCTTGACCTGGGTGCCGACCTTCTTGATCTCCGAGACGCCGACGGCGTAGTCGATCTTGTTGTGGTGGGCGGGGTCCTTGCCCGCGCCGAGGAGCGAGACCCCCTTGGCGATCATGGCCGCGTTGATCGTGTGCACATAGCCGCGCTTCGGGGCGGGCAGCTTGCGGATGTGGCGCGCCGCCGGAAATTTTTCCGGGTGGTCGATAAACGAGGTGTCGCCGCCCTGGGCGCGGATCATGTCCTTGAACTTCTCGAGGGCCGAACCGTCCGTCAGGTGGCGCTGCACGGTTTGCTTCGCCGAAAGCGTCGAACCGGCGACGCCGGCGAGCCGGACGATTTCCATGCCGAGCTTGAGGACCAGCTCCTTCATGTCCTCGGGGCCCTCGCCCTTGAGGAGCTGGATGGCCTCCTTGATCTCGAGGGCGGTGCCGACCGTATCGCCCAGCGGCTGGTTCATGTCGGTGACCAGCGCGACGCAGCGCCGCTTCATCGAGCGGCCGACCCGGGTCATGGAACGAGCGAGCTGCTTCGCCTGCTCGAGGTCCTTGATGAAGGAACCGTTGCCCCACTTCACGTCGATCACGAGGCCCTCGGCCCCCTCGGCCAGCTTCTTGGATAGCACGCTGCCGGTGATGAGCGGCAGGCTCGGGATCGTGCCCGTCTCGAGTCGCAGATCATAAAAGATCTGGTCGGCCGGGGCCAGTTCCGGGCTCTGCTCGGCGATCGCACCGCCCACGCGGGCAAGCTGGTCCACGAAATGCTGGATCGTCATGTGGCTTTTGAAGCCCGGGACGGCGGAGAGCTTGTCGAGGGTCGTTATGACAAATTCCTGCTCAACGCCGCACATCATCGGGACGACGACGCCGCTGGCCATCGCCAGCGGCGCAAGGACGAGCGCCGTCTTGTCGCCCACCCCGCCGGTGGAATACTTGTCGATCTTCGGCTTAGAGATATGGGAGAGGTCGATCACTTCCCCGGACAACATCATCTCTTCGGTCAAGATGGCCGTTTCCTGTGCCGACATGTTGGCAAAGAAAATGGCCATCAGCAGCGCGGCCTGCTGGTGTTTCGGCATCTCGCCATCCAGCGTGGAATCGATAATGTAGCGGATTTCCTCCTGCGTAAATTCCTGGCCGTCTCGTTTCTTCTCAATGAGAGAAGTAAACGACGGTTTGATGAACCGACGCGTGGGAATGGGACGTTTTCTCATAGAAGTCACTGTGGTGTGTCAGAAGTCGCGCCGTGCGGCGCAAAGCTCGCAGAGGCAATGGGTTTTGCCAATTTTGTCGAGCCTAAAATAGCATGGAACGGCGCGATTTTCATTCGGTTTGAGAGTCAAATGTGAACAACTCTTTCCTGTGCGCGGGAATCCGCAAAAATCCTTCTTGCTCAGAGCCAAGCGCAATTCCTCAATCGACCGATGGACCTGCCGTTTAACGTCGCTTCCCATGTCGAAAATGCCCTGAAGGCGGCGGGAACCCGCTTGGGGTGGACGGCCCGGGGGTTTGAGCCGGAAGTACGGGTGGCGGACCCGGCCCATGGCGATTTCCAGTCGAATGGCGCGTTGGCGTTTGCCAAGAAGGAGCGGCAAAATCCGCGCGCGCTCGGACAGCAGCTGATGGGAGAATTGAGCGGAATGACGGCTCATTTTGACATTTCCCTGGCTGGTCCGGGCTTCATCAATTTTCGGCTCAAGCCCGAGGCGCTGCTTCGCTGGCTGCAGGCGCATGATTCCGAAGATCACCTGAAGTCCGGGGCGGCCGGGGCCAAGCGGGGCCAGACCTGGGTGGTCGATTACTCGTCTCCCAACACGGCGAAACAGATGCACGTCGGCCATCTGCGGTCGGCCGTGATTGGCGAGGCGATCTGCCGGCTGCTGGAGTTCAGCGGCGCGAAGGTCATTCGCGACAATCACCTCGGCGACTGGGGCACGCAGTTCGGCAAATTGATCTGGGCCTACAAGCGGCACCTGGATGAGGCCGCCCTGGCGGCGGACCCGCTCAATGAATTCGAACGCCTCTACAAGGTCGGCCACACCGCCGCCGAGGCCGATCCCGCCGTGCTGGCCGAGGCGCAGCAGGAACTGGTCAAGCTCCAGGCCGGCGACCCCGCCGACCGCGCCATCTGGCAAAAGATCAACGAAGCGTCGCTGGCCGCCTTCCAAGCCATCTATGCGCAGCTCGGCATCCGCTTCGACTTCACGTTCGGGGAAAGCTTCTACAACGACAAGGTCGAGCGGGTTTATCGCGAGCTGACCGAGGCCGGCCTGGCGACGGAAAGCCAGGGGGCGCTGGTCGTGTTTCACGAGCAGCATCCGCGCTTCAAGACGCAGCCGTTCATCATCCGCAAGAAGGACGGCGCGGCCAACTATGCCTCCAGCGATCTCGCCACGGCGCTCTATCGCGCGGAACACTTCCACGCCGATGGCATCGTCGTCGTGACCGACTTTCGCCAGGCGGACCACTTCGAGCAGCTGTTCCTCACCGTGCCGAAATGGTTTGCGGCCAAAGGCCATCGGTTGCCCGAGCTTCACCATGTCACGTTCGGCACCGTGCTCGGCGAGGACGGGAAGGCCCTCCGCACGCGCGACGGCGGCACCATTCGCCTGAAAGAGCTGCTCGACGAAGCCCGGGGCCGCGCGTTTGACCTGGTCACGTCGAAAAACCCCGAATTCCCGGAGACCGAGCGCCGCGCCATTGCCGAGGTGGTCGGGGTCGCATCCGTGCAGTATGCCGATCTCGCGCAAAATCGTTCGAGCGACTACGTGTTCGCCTGGGACAAGATGATTTCGCTCGAGGGCAACACCGCGGCGTACCTGCTCTATGCCGTCGCCCGCATCCGCAGCATCTTCCGCAAGGCGGAGCTCGACCCGGTGAATCCGCCGGTGGCGGGCGCCTCGGCGCCGGCGACACCGCAGGAACTCGCGCTGGCCCGCAAGCTCGTGAAATTCTCCGACGCCACCCAGCTCGCGTTGAACACCCTGCGGCCCCATTTCCTTTGCCTGTATCTGTATGAGCTGGCCGGCGAATTCAGCGCGTTCTACGCCGCTGACAAGGTGATCGTCGACGACCCCACGGTGCGCGCCCGCCGCCTGCTCCTCTGCCATCGTACGCTCGTGATGCTGGAGACCGGGCTGCACCTGCTCGGATTGCGCACGGACCTCACGCGCATGTGACGCCCGGGCACGCCCGCGGCGGCCTTTTCACACTTGCCGCAGCTGGCCCCGGCGGCAACATGCGGCTTCATGGCGAATCAAGAGATTTACGTCCGGAACGCCGACGACACCGAGGCGCGCGGCCCGTTCACCCTCGAGCAGGTCATCTCGCTCGTCGAAGCCGGCCAGGTCACGGCCCAGACCTATTTCTATGACCAGGCCACCGAGCAATGGCTGATGATCGAGGCCAGCCCCGAAATGAAGGCCGCCATCTGGCCCGAGAAAAAGAAGCTCGGGTTCAAGCAAAAGGAATTCAAGGTCGTCAACGAGGAGGTGGCCGCCGATGCCAAGGGCATCAACGTCGAGGACTTCCTCGCCGCGGCCGAGGGCCAGACGGAGGAGACGAAAGGCAAGAAGGACCGGACCATCATGATGGCCAACGCGGCCATCTGGGGCACGCGTTCCGCCGCCATCATCTCGCTGCTCAGCGCGGTCGCCCTCATCCTGCCGAGCATCGACGCGGTGCTGGCCATGGACATGGGCAAGATCGTCGAGCGCCCGTACATTTTCCTCGGGGCGGTCGACGCCTTCGTCGGGCTGCTCCTGCTGCTCGGCGTGATCAACATCTATCCGTTCGTGCGCTTTCGCGCCGTGTTCGGCATCGGCTTCCTGGGCTTCCTCTTCATGAACCAGGGCCAGCTGACGCCGATGTTGGCGGTCACGGCGGGTTCGGTCGGGCTCTATTTCTGCACGATTTTCCTGAGCTACATCCCGCTGGCCGTCGCCGCCCTGCTCGGCCTCGGCGGCATGGCGATGCTGGCGACGATGTCCTATTCCTGAGGCGGCCCGCGCCGCCCGGCTCCGGCCATGCCGTCATCGCAGCTCATGTCGCGGGTCCAGCGGGTCTGGGTCCACGACATCTGGGCGGCCGGCCTCAACCGCGACCGCTCGCTCAAAGGCCGCTTCTACGCGCTGCTGCGCGTGGTCTCGATCACCATCTCGGGACTGCATGAGATCCATGTCGCCATCCGCGCCGCGGCGCTCAGCTACAGTTCGCTCCTCGCCTTGGGACCGCTGATCGCGATCGCCGTGCTCATCTCCGGGTTCGCGCTCGGCAACCAGGATCCCACCCTCACGGCGCAAAGTGTCAACCGGGTCATCAGCTTCATCGCCCCGCAGGTCGCACAATTTGACCGGGCCGGCGACGGCGGCCATGCCGCAGCGCCGGGTCCCACCGCCACGCCGGAGATGGTGCGGCTCATCGACAATTTCATCACCAATTCCCGTTCCGGCACCGCCGGTCTGATCGGCATCCTCACGCTGTTCTTCATCGTCATCGGTCTCTTCACCACCGTCGAAAACACCTTCAACGACATCTGGGGCGTCCGGCGCGGCCGCAGCTTGCTCGCCCGCATCGTCTATTACTGGAGCGTCATCACGCTCGGCGCCCTGCTCTTCTTCACGTCGCTGACGATGCTCTCGGCGGGCGCATTTCTGAATGTCTTCATGGAGAAGATCCCGCTCGGAGCCCAGCTGAAGTCCGCCTTTGTCTGGCTCCTCCCCTCGGGCTCCGTCCTGTTGCTGGTCCTGGTGCTGACGCTATTCTACCGGATCGTGCCCAACACCCGCGTGCGCTGGTACGCGGCCCTGCTCGGCGCGGTGATCGTCACGTCGCTGCTGTTCCTCAACAACTACGTTGCGTTCCTCTATTTCCGGCGCGTGGTCCTGTCGCGGAGCCTCTACGGCTCGGTCAGCATCATGCCCGTCCTGATGGTCGGCCTCTACATCTTCTGGTTCTTCGTCCTGGTCGGCGGCCAGATCACCTATGCCGTCCAGAACGTGCACTACCGGAGCAGCCAGACGGCCTGGCACAGCCTCAACCACGCCACCCGCGAAAGCATGTCGCTGCTCGTCCTGCTCCTGATCGCCCGCCGGTTCAAGGCCTGCACCCCGCCCTATTCCGTCACGCAGCTTTCCCACCTCATCCGGGTGCCGTCGCAGATCCTCAACGAAAGTCTCAACCGCCTGTGTGACCTCCAGCTGGTGGTTGAATTGCCGCCCGAAAAAGGCGCGGAGCAGGCTGACCTGCGCTACCAGCCGGCCCGGCCGCTGGATCGCATCACCCTGGCCGATTTCCGGCGCATGTTTGAGAACTACGGCGAGGCGCCCAGCGGCGGGCTGCTCGACAACGTGGACCCGGTGCTGGCCCACTACCACGAGCGTCTCGAGGCGAGCATCCCGCAGGCGCTGGGTGAACGAACGCTCGATGAGCTGGTCGCGCAATTTGAACCCAGCCGGACCTATGCGCCATTTCCCGCGGCATAAAGTCCGGGCCGGGATGCACCGAGTTGTGCCCGTTGTTGGGTTGAGTCGGTCCGGAATGTATGCATCCTGAATCACAGCCGGTGGCCACGCGCCGGTCCCTCCGCCATGGCTCACATCCTGGTCATAGATGACGACGCCCTCCTCCGCGAGGTGCTCAGACTCGGCCTCGAACGCTTCGGCCACCAAGTGTCCGAAGCGCGCGACGGCCGGAGCGGCTTGGCCGTTCAACAGGCCCGTCCCGTGGACCTGGTGATCACGGACATTCTCATGCCGGGCATGGAGGGACTCGAAACCATTCTCGAGCTGCGCCGCCACTATCCCCAGGTCAAGATCATCGCCATTTCCGGCGGCGGCTTGGGCCGGGCCGGCGACTACCTGACGATGGCGGCCAAATTTGGCGCCCATCGCGTCGTATCGAAGCCGTTTTCCATGACCCGGCTCGCCGAGCTCGTCACGGAACTGCTCGAGGAAAGCCCGGAGCAGATGATCCAGGGCCGCTGATCCCGGCCGCGGCCGCGCCCCGCGGGCCGCCCTGCTTGGTGGTGGGTCAGTTTGAAACGTGGTAAGTTATGACCCGTGGAAATCTCAGAGATTGTAGATTGGAGCCCCGGTAGGCGGAGAAAATTCTCCAATAGCGGTTGCAAGACCGCTCTTAACGGCATCTTCGGCCGTAAGCCAAAACTCGTGGTCAGTGAGTTTCGTCCACTCGTCGGCCGCGACTTGGGAGTATTGTTTAATAATCGCTTCGGTGCGCAGATCATCAAGTGCGACGGCTTTGGAAATAGATTGAAGACGGTTTGTGCCCACGGCTATGGCGGGTCCAGTAGTTCGATGTATCATGAAGGTAGCACTCTTACTTGCTATCCGGGTTTTAGCCCCCAAGTAGGCAACGAGTGCAATGGATTGAACGGCTCCCACGTTATAGATTGAGAGCGGCAAGGGGCATGCCTTCAGAAAATTATAAAGGCATATCCCATCGTTTACGGAGCCTCCCCCGGACTGGAAAAGCAGGTGGAAATGCGTCACTTTGTTCTGAGATGCAAAGGATATCGCCTGCATGATCTTTGCTATCGTATTTTGATCAATCGCACCGACAAAGGTCGCATAGACCTCGTTTGGTTGAACGGTAGTTGTCATGATTTAAGCGGCCCGTTGAACTTCATTTTCTAGCAGGTTAACAATGTCGCTCAATTCCCAAACACGGTCCGAAATCCCAGCTTCCATTGCGGGCGTGCAGCGCAGCGTTTGATGGATGCGGCAGAAGTTGTAATACATGAAATAGAGTGCGAGCATAGCCTCGTGGTTTTCGACCTTTTTGGAGAAGGCGTTTGTGAGGCGAGTGAACCGACGGTTGCCCATACGAATCGAAAGGTTTGAGCGCTCAACGTGTGACGTGCTGACGTGGGCGAATTGGGGATTTCCAGATATAACCGCTTTGCGGGCCCCCATGCACTGAGCTGGAGAATACCGCGCTTCCGTCTTAGGCGGCTCTCCATAGATTTTCACCAGTTGAGCATAGTCAATGTCGGTGCCGAAAGCATCAGCCACGGCAGTCAGATAAGCGTTGTGTCCATCTGTTGTTAATTGGACCCGCTTGGAAAGCCGGGCGGCAAGATCATGCATAAAGTGATATGCCGCGCCCGCGTCACGGGTGCCAACATACCAACACGGGATTAACTTGGTTTCGCTGCACAGAGCCGTCCATGTCCAGCAATCACCCCAGCCTTTGGCTTTGGTCTCGGCGGTTGTGTGCTTCTCTTTCGCCCCAACAAATGACCAGATTTCGTCGCATTGAATCTTGGTGCAGGCGAGATTCACGAATGCCTTGTCTTGATATTCAGAGCAGGCCCGGCCCACTTCAACGAGCAGCTTTGCCACCGTATTTTTGGCCACTCCGGTAAGTCTCACCGTGGCGCGAATGCTGTTTCCTTCCACCAGGCAATTGATGACTTGAATTCGTTTTTCTGTGGTAAGTATGTTTGCCATAACCTGTCCGCGTTGGGGCTTTCGTTTGTGGTGGACAGGTTGGGAATCGAACCCAAACTACTTGGTGGGAATCCGTGTAGTGTCTCCAAGACCCTGCCCGTGTTCACAGAGCCGGCATCGTTGACGCGATGACCGGCTCAAATTTTTTATGCGACTCGGACCTCCTTAACCCAACCGCGTTGGTTGAGTTTGAGTCCGCTGTTTTCGCTGCGCACAACCTGAGTAATTGCGGCAACAGGAACGTTGAAGTGCGCGGCAAGGTGTTGGGGCCGCATTCCCTTGATCTTGATAACGCTCTTTATGGCTTCCGGGGTGAGCGTCACAGAGCCTTCCTTAAGGCTCATTTCAGACTCCAGCGCATTAGCCATTTCAACAAGAGCCGCCGCTTGCTTCCTCATGTTCTGGATAATCTCGCTCGGTTTCATGCCGCGAATTCATTACCCCCGGCGTCGACCATGGCAAGCATTATCCCGCCGCATAATCTAGGATTACTTACCTAGTTATCGTGCGGTATAATATATCTAGCTGAAAGCTAAATGGTTATAGTGCATCAATTGCTAAAACTACCACGAATTATTATTTCAATTTTCCCCCGGTGAGCTTTTCAACAATCGAAAGAGCGATCTGTGAAGCGTCTTTTCGTTGTGGTTTCTTCTTTGGTGCGGGCTTCTTCTTTTTGGTCATGGCGAATTCTGCTTTTTCTTAAGCTCAGGCCATCGTTTGGCAATCATGGTCAGGTGATGAGGGCGTTCCTTGCGCGACACGGCGCAATGCAGGGCCTTCGATTTGTTTGGAGAGAGCATCCAATCGGGCTTGGCCCCAACCGCTGACATGGGTTCACCGTAAACGCTGTAGCTGTAGCGTCGATACCCTGACTCGTTTCTTCGATAGGGTTTCTTGGGCGTCGGCTGCGCTTCATCTGGATGCTTTGTGACGTGCATCCCCCTAGGGGGTTCTAAGCGCGCAACACCGCGGCCCAATCGAGTGCGGAGAAGTTCAAGACGTGCTGCGCCATCCATGCGCCAATCATATCAGCGATTGGCATCCAAAAAAGCTTCACTTCAAACTGACCCACCACCCCCTGCTTTCCCCGGTTGACAGCCGGCCGCCCGTTTCTACGGTGGGCCGCTTTCCCCCCATGATATCCTGGATCCAACGGTACTTTGCGAAGCACTTCAAGCTGGTGTTCCTGCTGATCCTGGCCGCCATGGCCATCCCGCTGATTGTCATCTTCAGCCCGTCCGGCGGGGGCCGCGCCTCGAGCCAGGTGAAAGAGCGCATGTTCTTCAACGTCAACCTCGGCAACGAGGAGACCGCCGCGCGCATCGGCACCGACGCGAATCTCAGCGCCGAGCTCAAGGCGGGGTACTCCGCCTTGCAGGGCGCCCAGTTGCAGGAGTACGCACTCGAACGCGTCGCCGGCCTCGCACTGGCCGATGAACTCCACCTCCCGCAACCTTCCGCCGCCGCTCTCGCCAAATACGTCACGACGCTGCGCGCCTTCCAAAACGAGTCCGGCCAGTTTGACCAGAAGCGCTATACAAGCTTTGGCGATTCGCTCAAGGCGTCCAAGGGCCTCACCATCGCCGATGTCAACCGCGTCCTCCGGGACGACGCCCGCCTGGAGCAGCTGGGCGCCCTGGTCGGGGGGCCGGGCTACGTGCTCCCGCCCGATGTCCAGCAGCAGCTCATCCGGTCCGATACCGCGTGGACCGTCCAGGTCGCCGACCTGAAATACGCCGACTTCAAGCCCACGATCGAGGCCAGCGATGCCGCCCTCAAGAAGTTCTATGATGAGAACTCATTCCGCTACGCGGTGCCGGTGCGCCCGCGCCTCAGCTACATCGAGTTCAAGAATGCCGACTTCGTCCCGGCAACCGTGCCGACCGAGGCCCAATTGCGCGCCTTCTATAACGCCAACCTCGGGCGTTTCCCCGCCCCGCCCGATGCGTCCGGCAAGCCGCCGTCGCCGACCGAGGACAACTTCCCCAAGGTGCGCGGCGCCGTCGAGGCCGCGCTGAAGGAGTCCGCGGCCTCGCGCCTGGCGGTCAAGGCCGCCAACGACCTCACCGTCGCGATCTACGACCGGAAGTTCGCCGCGAACTCCGCCGAACTCGCCGAGTTTCTCGCCGGCCAGCGCCGCGCGGTCGTGGCGGTCCCGCCCTTCGCCCCGGATGCGCCGCCGGCCAACCTGCCCTGGCTGGCCCAGGCGACCGAGCAGATCTCCCACCTGTCGCAGGATCGTTTCTTCAGCGATCCGGTGCCCACGGACAGCGGCTATGCCGTCCTCCTCTGGAATGAGACCCTGCCGGCCTACCAGCCCACGTTCGCGGAGGTCCGCGACAAGGTCGCCAGCGACTACAAGGACAACGAGAAGCGGCGGCTCTTCAGCGAGCGCGGGCGCGCCTTGCACACGCAGTTGCAGGCCGCGGCGAAGTCCGGCCCGACCGGCTTCAGCGGCGCGGCCGCCGCCGAGAAGCTCGAGGTCAAGACGTACGCCAATTTCACCCTGAGCAAGCCGCCGCAGGATATTCCGTACCCGGCGGTCAGCACCCTGCGGGCCCTGGAGGCCGGCGGTGTCTCCGACATGGTCGCGACGAACGACGATGGCTACCTCGTTTACGCCCAGGAGAAAAAGCTGCCGGATACCACGCCCGCCAACCCGCGCTATGCCGAGGTGCAAAAGCAGATCATGAACTTCATCTCCAGCACCAACGAGAACAGTTATCTCGGGGCGATGGTGGAGGCCGAACTCAAGAAAACCGAGCCGGCTCCCCGCTGAGCCCTCGCGACCGGCGACCATCCGCTCATCCCGTGGTATCGCCGCCCGCCCCTTTCCTCGCTGCCACCGCCTCCGCGGTGGCATTTTCTTGCCCGAAACCAGCCCCTTGCCCGCGGCGTCACAAAAAGCTTAAACTTTCACCTACTTTGACGTGTCCTTGAGCCGCCGCGCCTTTTTCCCATGACGAAGCCTGATCGCCCCCTAGCCATGCTGTTTGCGGTTCTGGCCGCCTGTGCCGTTGCCGTCGCCCAGGACAGCACGCTCGCGCCGGCCCAGCCGATGGTGCCGCCAACGGCGTCCGCACCCGTCGGCGAAGTTCCGCCACCCCAGGAAAAGTTGCCTGCGCCCGCGAATCCGATTCCCGCCTCCGCGCCGGCCCAGCCCGAACTCACGCTCGACGAATGCATCGCCCGCGCGCTGAAGAAGAATTTCGACCTCGAGATCGCCCGCTACAATCCCGCGATCGCGGAGGACGCCATCCAAGTTGCCAAGGCCGGGCTCGATCCCACCTTGACGCTGACCTCGACCCGCACGTTCAGCCAACAGGCTGCCTCGCTGAGCGAGCTGGACGGCTCGCCCTCGCCGACCTCCGACAACACGAACACTCGCCTCGCCGTGAGCGAGAAGATCGCCACCGGCGCCACCGTCGGCCTGAGTACGCAGCTCAACCGCGCGGCCAACAACTCCAGTTTCAACACCCTCAATCCGGCCTTCAATTCCGCCGCCACCGTGAGCGTCAGCCAACCCCTGCTCCGCGGTTTCGGCATGGAAGTCACCAAGGCTAGCATCCGCCGCGCCGAGATCGGGCTGAAGCGCGCCAACCTCGACTTCAAGACCCAGGCGGTCACGGTCATCGAGTCCGTCGAGAACGCCTACTACAACCTCACCTTCGCCCGCGAGCAGCTCGCCGTCTTCCGCGCTTCCCTCGAACTGGCCAACAAGCTCTACAGCGAGGCCCAGACCCGGCGGGACACCGGCGTGGCCACCGACCTCGATGTGCTTTCCGCCCAGGTCGGCGTCGCCAACGCCCGCGGCAATGTCATCCAGGCCGAGCAAGCCGACAAGGACCGACAGGACGCCCTCCTGGCGCTGGTCGGCCAGGGCGATCTTGATGAGAAGGTCGGCACCGTCCGCTTTCCGGCCGTGGAGTCCGCGGCGCCCGTCTTCGTCTCGTCCTACCAGCTGGCGCTGCAGAACCAGCCCGCCTATCTCTCGGCCGCGGCCGCCATCGAGCAGTATCGCATCGACCTGAAGCTGGCGAAGAATGCCCGGCTGCCGTCGCTCGCGGTCGGCGGCGCCTACGGCTTGGCCGGGCGCAAGGGCAGCGCCGGCGCGGCCTACGACCAGCTGCCCAATCACGACGGCTACAACTGGGAGGTCGACCTTTCCCTCAGCGTGCCGATCGGCTTTCGCGGCGACAAAGCCGTCTACCGGCAGACCCTGGCCACCCTCAACCGCGAGGAGGCCCGCCTGCGCCAGCTTGAGCAGAACATCCAGGTCCAGGTGCGCAGCGCCGTCCGCGCCGTCGAGGCGAACATGGAAGGCGTCTCGATCGCGCAGCTCGCCGCCGAACTCAGCCAGAAGCAATACGAACTCGAGAAGGCACGGTTTGACGCCGGCCTTTCGACCTCGTACCGCGTCCTCCAGGCCCAGACCGACCTCGACAACGCCCAGGTCAAGGAACTCCAGGCCCGCGTGACGCTCAACAGCGCCATCTCCGCGCTGCACCGGATCGAGGGCAGTTCGCTCCATCGCTACCACGTCGACCTGCACTGAGGCCGCCCGCGTTTTAGTCCCTTCGGCTTAGTGCAAAACCCTTGTCGCGTGCGCGCGGCCGGGGTTTTTTCGGGCATGAAGTTCCAGACCATCATCGAGCCTTTCCGGATCAAGACGGTCGAACCCATCCGCTTCACCACGCCCGCGGAACGGGCCGATGCCCTCCGACGGGCGGACTACAATCTTTTCCAGCTGCGCGCCGAGGATGTCCTCATCGACCTGCTCACCGACTCCGGCACGGGCGCGATGTCGGCCGCGCAGTGGGCCGGCATGATGCAGGGCGACGAATCCTACGCCGGCGCCCGCTCGTTCTTCCGCTTCGAGGCCGCGGCGCGCGAGGTCATGGGTTTCCGTCACATCATCCCGACTCACCAGGGACGCGCCGCCGAGCGGATCCTCTTCTCGAGCGCCTGCCGCGCCGGGGACCTCGTGCCGAACAACACGCATTTCGACACGACCCGCGCCAACCTCGAGGCGCTCGGCGTGATCGCCCTCGATCTGCGCTGCCCAGAGGCCACCCAGCCCGCCGTGCCCGCGCCCTTCAAGGGCAACATCGACGTCGCCGCGCTGGACCGCTGCCTGGCCGAGAACCCCGGGCGGGTCCCGTTCGCGATGGTGACGATCACGAACAACTCGGGTGGCGGCCAGCCCGTCAGCCTCGCGAATCTCCGCGCCGCCCGGGCAGCCTGCACCCGCCACGGCGTGCCGTTGATCCTCGACGCGTGCCGCTTTGCCGAGAATGCATGGTTCATCAAACAGCGCGAGCCCGGGCAGGCCGACCGGACGCCATTCGACATCGCGCGCGACATGTTCGCGTGCGCCGATGGCTGCACCATGTCCGCGAAGAAGGACGGCCTCGTGAACATGGGCGGGTTCCTCGCGCTCAACGACGAGGCCCTCGCCGCCCGCTGCCGCAACAATCTCATCCTGACCGAAGGATTCCCGACCTACGGCGGCCTGGCCGGGTATGACCTCGAGGCGCTCGCGGTCGGCCTGAAGGAAGTGCTCGAGGAGGACTATCTGCGCTACCGGATTCGCTCGGTCGCCTATCTCGGCGACAAGCTGACGGCCGCCGGCATCCCCATCGTCCAGCCGCCCGGCGGGCATGCGATCTACATCGACGCGCGGGCCATGCTGCCGCACATCCCGGCGGGCGAGTTTCCCGCTTGGGCGCTGTCCCTGATGCTGTACCTCGAAGGGGGCGTCCGCTCGGTCGAGATCGGTTCGGTGATGTTTGGCCGCCAGCCCGATGGCACGGAAAAATCCGCCCCGATGGAACTGGTTAGACTGGCCTTCCCGCGCCGCGTCTACACCCAGAGCCATGTCGACTACCTGGCCGAGGTCCTCCTTCACGTGCACGGCCTGAGACACCGGATCCGCGGCGTCAAACTCGTCGACGCGCCGGCGCTGCTGCGCCATTTCACCGCGAAGCTGGCCCCGGCGCATGGGCGCCTGGTCGTCGACTGACGGCGCCGCCGTCGATTGCCGCGTTGCCAAACCCCGGCGCCTCGGCTCAGCTCTGGCACCATTCCATGAGCAAGCCCGCCAATTCCCCCGCGCCGTCGTCCTCCTTCTGGCTGCCCTTCATCCTGAGCGGCGTCTTCGGGATGCTCCTCGGCGCCACCCTCACCTACCTCGCGCTGCGCCCCGACCTGCAGCGCGCCGCGACCGCACGGGCCGCCGCGAGCTCGAGCACCACCACCCTGCCGGCGGACACCACCACCCACGAGCCCGCGCCCGAGTTGACGGCCGGCCAGCCCCCCGCCCAGGCCGAGCGCACGCTCGGCAATTTCTATTACGACCACCAGAACTGGTCCCAGGCGGTGGCGCACTACGAATCGGCCATTCGCCAGGGTTCGGACGATGCCGACATCCGCACCGATCTCGGCAATGCCTATCGCTTCGCCGGACGGCCGCAGGATGCGCTCATCCAATACGAACTCGCGCAGAAAATGAATCCCAACCACGAGTTCAGCCTCTTCAACCAGGGCGGACTTTACCTGGAGGATTTGAAGGAGCCGGCCAAGGCGGTGGAGGCCTGGCAGAAGTATCTGCAGCGTTTCCCCAACGGCCAGAATGTCGCCGCCGCCCGGCAGCTCATCGCCCAGGCGCAGGGCGGGGCCGCGGGTCTCGGTCAGCCGCCTTCTCCGGGCGCGGAGAAGCTCATTCTCGACCGGCTCAAGGCCTCCCCACCGGCCTCAGGCAAGCCTTGAGGGCTCGGCCATGACCCCTCTCCTCATCCGCGCCGGTGTCTGGACGTGGCTCATCGCGGCGGTCGTCGTCGGGCATCTCGGGCTTTTGCGTCGCGTGCCCATGCCGGCGGTGCAGGGCATCCTGTTCGGGCTGACTGCGCTCGTGCTGGTCCTGTGCTTTCGGGTGCGCGCCCTTCGGGCGTGGATCGAAGACTTGGACCTCCGTTCGCTCGTCGCGTTGCACTTCACCCGATTCGTGGGGATCTATTTCCTGATCCTCTATCGGCGGGGTGAACTGCCTTATGAGTTCGCTGTACCCGGGGGCTGGGGCGACATCGCCGTCGCGACCCTGGCGCTCGTGGTCGTCTTCGTGCCGATGGGCGCCCGGCTGGGCCGGAGCGCGATCGGCATCTGGAACGCCATGGGCCTGTTCGACATTCTCCTCGTCGTGTTCACCGCCGCCCGCATCGGTCTCGCCAAGCCGTGGCTGATGGCGCCGCTCACCGAGCTGCCGCTCAGCCTGCTGCCGACTTTCCTCGTGCCCCTGATCATCGCCACCCACGTGCTCATCTACGTGCGGCTGCGACGCGAATTCGCCGCGGCGTGAGACCGGAGTTCAAATACGGGCTGCTCGCCGGCGGGGCGATGATCGCCTGGACGCTGGCGGAATACGCGCTCGGCCTGCACAACGCGCATTTCGCGCTCGGCCGCTATACCGGCTGGGGCACCGAGGCCATCCTGCTGCTGATGCTTTGGCGGGTGACGCAGGCGCGTTTCGCGGCGCTCGATCGCTATTGGATGCCGGCGTGGGACGGCATGCTCCACGGCCTGCTCGCCGGCCTGACCGCCGGCCTCGTCTACTACATGTTTCTCAGCGTGTACACGACCGTGATCAACCCGGAGTGGATCGATCTCAGCCTGGAGTGGCAGGTGGCGCGGATGCGCGCCGCCGGCGAATCCGAGATCGCCGTCCGCGATTTCGTGCGTTCCTTCCGCTGGATGTCCGGACCAGTCGGCCTGGCTGTCCTCACCGCGGGCCTCTATGCCGCAATCGGCGCCGTGTTCTCCGGCCTGCTGACGATCTGGCTAAACCTGCGGCGCAAAGAGCCCCCGCCCGTCGACTGAAGCGGCGTCGACGGTTGGGTGCGCCGGCAGCTGGGTCTTGAACCAGGTCCGCTGCTTCTTCACAAGGGCGCGGGTGTTTTTCGCGATCAGCGCCGGCAGTTCCTTCTCCGGCAGGTCGCCGTCAAGGAAGGCGATGGTCTCGCGATAACCGATCGCACCCGCGGCGCTGGGGTTGTCGCGCAAGCCGGCCGTCAGGAGCGCGCGCACCTCGCCGACCAGCCCGGCCGCCAGCATCGCCGCCACGCGTTGTTGGATCCGCTCCTCCAGGTCCGCCCGCCCGCGGACGAGTTCGCACAGCCGCACCTCGTGCCCGGCAAAAGCCCCGGGCTGTTGCGCAAAATCAGCCTGAAGCTGCGCCAGCGTGCGGCCGGTCGCCCGGCAGCGTTCGAGCGCGCGCAGCACGCGGCGCGGGTTCTGGAGGTCGAGTTCGCCCAGTCCCGGCGGATTCAGCGCCTGCAGTTCCTCGACGAGTGCCTCCACCCCGTGCGTCGCGAGCTTGAGCCGGAGTTCGGTGCGCAGCTCGAGCGGCACCTCCACCTCGTCCGCGACGGGCGCGAAAAACGCCTTCAGGTAGAACCCGCTCCCGCCGGTCACGAGCACCTGCCGACCGCGCGCGGCGATGGCCGCCACGGCCTCCCGCGCCAGCCGCACGTAGCGCGTCACGTCCATCTGGTCGGTGAGGGCGCAAATATCGATCAGGTGGTGCGGCACCCGCTTCTGCTCGGCGGGGCTGGGCTTCGCCGTGCCGATGTCCATGCCGCGGTAGAAAAGCAGCGAGTCGCACGAGACGATCTCGGCGTTGTTCGCCTCGGCCCAGCGGAGCGCCGCCGCGGTTTTTCCCACGGCCGTGCAGCCGGTGAGGACGTGAAGCACGGGAAGCATGCGCCGAGTGGACACCGCGCGCGGTTTTGTTGCAAAACTCCTTTTGCCAGCGGGCGGCGAAATCGCCTGAATGAACCTTCCCCGCCCGCCCGTGAAAGCCCGATTCATTTTCAACCCTTATTCCGGCTCCAACCGGAGGAACCCGTATCTGCGCGACCGGGCGGCCGAGTTTATCGCCCGGCGCAGGCTGGATGCCACGATCGTGTCGACGGAGCGGCCGCGCCATGCGACGGAGCTGGCCTGCCGCGCCGTCGACGATGGCTGTACGCTGGTCGTCGCGATCGGGGGCGACGGCACCATGAACGAAGTGGCCACGGCACTCGTCGGCACGCCCGCCGTGTTCGGCTTGATCCCGTGCGGCTCGGGCAACGGCCTGGGCCGGCACCTGGGCATCCGCCGGGCGGGTGCCGGCGCATTTCGCACGCTGCTCGAGGGCGAACCCAAGGCCATCGACACCGGCCTGGTGAACGACTTTCCGTTCTTCAACGCCATGGGCCTCGGCTTCGAGGCGGACATCGCCGTGCGCTTCAGCCGCCAGGCGAACCGCGGGCTCGCCGGCTATTTCCGCGTCGGCGTGCCGGCCTTTTTTGCGCACGAGCCGGAGGAGCTGGTGGTGCACCACCAAGGCGCCGCCACGCGGCTCAGCACGTTCACGCTGGCCGTCATGAATTCCGACCAGTACGGCAACGACGCCCGCGTGGCGCCCGGCGCGCGCACCGACGATGGACGCTTCGAGCTGGTCAGCGTGCCGCGCGTTGGGTTGGGCGGCGCCTGCGTCATGCTCTACCGCCTGGGCACCGACACCTTCGACCAGGTCCGGGCCGTGACCCGGTTGAGCGGCGCCGAATTCGTCATCGAACGGTCCAAGCCCGGCTGGGTCCACACCGACGGCGAGCCGCGCGCCACGACCGCCCGGCTGGAGGTGACACTCAAGGCGAAGAGCCTGCGCATCATGGTGCCGCGCGCGGACCAGACAGCGGCCTGAACCATCGGCCGCACCAACCTCGGCCCCGCTCAGGTGACCGTGTAGCGGTACGAAACGCCGTTCGAGACGATCTGGTTGCGCCCGCCCTTCTTCGCCTCGTACAGGGCCTTGTCGGCGGCGGCGACGAGTTCGGAGGCGCTCTCGGCATCCTCCAGGCTCGTCGCCACGCCGGCGCTGAGGGTCACCTCGATCGTAAGGTTGTTGAACGGCACCACGCACGGCGTCTCCTTCAGCAGGAGCCCAAGCCGCTGCATGGTCTCGATCGCGCCCTTCTTGTCGGTCTCGACCATCATCAGGGCGAATTCCTCGCCGCCATAGCGCGCGACGCGGTCGACATTGCGCACCTGCCCGGCGAGCAGGCTCGCCACGTGGCGCAGCACTTCATCGCCGGTCTGGTGGCCGTGCTGGTCGTTGATCTTCTTGAAGTGGTCGATGTCGACCATGATGAGCGTGAAGGGCCGCTTGAACCGCACGCTGCGGTCCCACTCCTCCGCGAGGATGCGCTGGAATTCGCGGCGGTTGAGGAGTTTGGTCAGCTCGTCGCGCTGGGCCAGCAGCCGGAGCTGCGCGAGTGATTCGTCGAGCTTCAGGGCGTAACGCAGCGAACGCTCGAGCAGCCGCGGCGTGAACGTGCCCTTCACCAAATAGTCGACCGCGCCGGCCTCCATCGCCGCCAGGTCCACTTCCTCGCTGTCGTCGGCGGTGAGCACGATCGTCGGCGTCACACAGCCGTCGATCCTCGCCTGGCGCAGCAGCGCAAGGCCGTCCCCGCCGTCGAGCCGGTAATCAAGCAGGCACGCGACATATTTGCCGCTCAGCAGCTTTTTCATGCCGTCGGCAAAGGTCGTCGCCGGTTCGAGCTCGAAGGGTCCGCTGCGAAAATTCCGCACCATCGCCTCCATCAGCTTGTGCTGCATCCGGTCGTCGTCGATCAGGAGCAGCTTGCGCGGCTGGCGGGGACTGGCGGACGTCGGCGTCATGCGGTGCCCGCCACCAGTTCGGCGGCCGTGAGGCGCAGGCGCGCCGGCAGCCCCGCGCGGTTGTCGAGATTCTCGCGGATGACGTTGACCAGCGCGCTGCCGACCACGACGCCGTCCGCGGCGCGGGCGACCTGGCGGACCTGCTCGCGCTTCGAGATGCCGAAACCGACCACCACCGGGAGCGACGTGTGGCGGCGGATGGCGGCGACCGCCTCGGGAATGTTGGCGGCGACCTGGTCGCGCACGCCCGTCACGCCCTCGCGGGAAACATAGTAGATGAAGCCGGTGGCCGCCGCCCCGATCCGCGGCAGACGCTCCGGCGGCGTGGTCGGCGCCACGATGAACACCGTCTTAAGGTCATGCCGCCGGCAGGCGGCGAGAAATTCGCCGGCTTCCTCGGGCGGCAGGTCGAGCACGAGCATGGCGTCGACGCCCGCCTCCTTCGCCGCCTGCACCGAGGCCTCCACGCCCTGGGCGAAGACAAGATTGTAGTAGGTGTAGAAGACAATCGGCACCTGGCTGAACTCCCGCACGCGCCGCACGAGGTCGAGCACCCGCGCCGGGGTCATCCCGCTTTCGAGCGCCCGCTGGGCGGCGAGCTGGTTGGTGAGCCCGTCGGCCAGCGGGTCCGAGAACGGCACGCCGAGCTCGAGGATGTCGGCGCCCGCATCGAGGACCGCGCGGCAGGCCTGCAGCGACGTGTCAAAATCCGGGTCGCCGGCGCACAGGTAGGCGATGAACGCCGCGCGCTTGCCCGCGCGGGCCCGGGCAAAGGCCTGGGGAATGCGATCCATGTTCGGGCAGGTTTCGGACGGAGACGCCGGGGGTCGAGCGAAAATTGCGCCGGCGCCGGTCATGGCAGCGAAAACTCGACCAGCACGGGGAAATGGTCCGACAGCCAGCTGCGGATGATCTCGGCGCGCGGCTCGCCGCATTCCTCCGGCAGGAACAGGTAATCGAGCGACCGGGCCGGCAGGAGCGAGGGAAACGTCCGGCCGGTCTTCGGCAGGAGCGTGTAGTTGTTCGCCTGTTCGAAATAGCCGAGGAGGGTCGCAATCGCGTCCGGCCGGTCGGCGGGCGTGTTGAAATCGCCGCACACGACCGGCGGCGTGCGCCAGCGGGCGCCGCGCAACGGTCGCTGTTCATCAAGAAAATGGATGATCCGCGCAATCTGGCGCAGGCGTTGCCGGCGCGAGGTATGGTGCAGGTGGACGTTGATCAGCGGCACGCGGCCCCGCCCCGGGGGCTCGATCTCGGCGAAGATGAAGCCCTTCCCGCCGACCTGGCCGGGGCCAAAGGGCATCGTCTGGTGATGGGTGATCGGGTGCCGCGACAGCACGGCGTTGCCATAGTTCAAATGGAAGCGGCCGCCGCGGCGGTTGTTCACGCCGTGCACGGCGTGCGGCAGCCCCGATTGGTCGCGCAGGAACGCGAGATGGTCGAAGCTCCCGCTCCAGCGCGAATTCTCGTCGATCTCCTGCAGCGCCACCACGTCGGCCCCCAACCGGTGGATCAGGTGCGCGATTTTCAGCAGGTTCGACCGAAGTTTGGCCTCGGAGCGCAGCCCTTGGTGCACGGGCAGCGCCCCCCGCGCATGCGCGATGTTGAAGGTCAGGAGGCGGAGTCGCACCGGAAAAATGGGGCGGCCAACGGGACTCGAACCCGCGACCCCAAGATCCACAATCTTGTGCTCTAACCAGCTGAGCTATGGCCGCCGTGAAAAACTGGAGGGGCGAACATCCATGCCGGATTTGGACGTGTCAACCATTCTCCCCGCGCGATTTCGGGCCGCAACCGTCGTCGGCCGCCCCGCAGTTATCCAGTGGACGGGAGCTGACTTGGCGGGGTCGTGACTTTTGTAAAATACCCTCGCCTCGCCTGCCGATTCCGCTATGCGCTCACAGGCATGATTTCCCTCAAGAAGCTCCTCGGCAAGGATGAGAAATTCTACGACCTCCTGGAAGCGAGCGCGGAGGAGGCCCGCTCGAGCACCGGGCTGCTGGCGAAGATCCTCGCCAACGAGAGTGCGGCGCAGGCCTCGAGCATCCACGACATCATCCAGACCCGGCGCAAGGACAAGCGGATCACCCAGCAGATCACCGAGGAACTCTGCAAGACCTTCGTCACCCCGCTCGAACGCGAGGACATCGAGGCCCTTTCGCTCGCGCTCTATCGCATTCCCAAGACCGTGGAGAAGATCGTCGAGCGCCTGACCATCTGCCCGGCGCGCGTGCCGCGCAACAGCATGCAGCGCCAGGTGGTGCTGCTCGAGGAGGCCGTCGAGTCCGTGGTCAACATGGTGAAGGAACTCCGCAAGGGCTCCCACCTCGACCGCATCCAGGACGGCCATTCCCGCCTGCAGTTCGCCGAGGGCGAGGCCGACAAGGTCATGCTGGCGCTGGTCAAGGAACTCTACAACGGGCCCTACGACGCCAAGGAGGTCGTCATCCTGATGGAGCTCTACGACCTGGTGGAGACCGCCATCGACCGCGCCCGCGACGCCGGGCAGGTCGTGTTCCAGATCATGCTGAAGTATTCCTGAGCCCGACCGCCGCGCACCCTGCCGCCGAGCCCCATGACCGTTTTTCTGATCGTCCTCGCCGCCGCGCTGGTCTTCGAATACATCAACGGGTTTCACGATGCCGCCAACGCCATCGCGACGGTGGTGTCGACGAAGGTGCTGACACCCCGGCAGGCCATCGTGCTCGCCGCCGTGTTCAACCTCACCGGCGCGCTCATGGGCACGGCCGTCGCCAGCACGATCGGCAAGGGCATCGTCGACACCAACGTGGTCACGATGTTCACCATCATGGCCGCGCTCGTCGCGGCCATCTTCTGGAACCTGCTGACCTGGTGGCTGGGCCTGCCCTCGAGCTCGAGCCACGCGCTGATCGGCGGCCTTTGCGGCGCGGCCCTGGCCTCGGCCGGCGGCGACTGGGGCGTGCTGCGCTGGTCCATCCACGATGCGGCCAAGCACACCAGCGACGGCCTCTGGCCGAAGGTGGTCCTGCCGATGTTTTCCTCGCCGCTCTTGGGCTTCGTGGGGG
Source organism: Lacunisphaera sp. (assembly GCA_035496355.1). Taxonomy (GTDB): domain Bacteria; phylum Verrucomicrobiota; class Verrucomicrobiia; order Opitutales; family Opitutaceae; genus Lacunisphaera. The sequence continues at coordinate 190,761 of DATJES010000004.1, forward strand.
GTGCCTTCCTGATGCTGCTGCTGATGGTGCTCATCCACCGGCTGACCCCGCGCACGGTGAACAGCGTGTTTGGGCGGCTGCAGCTGGTGAGCGCCGGCTTCATGGCGCACAGCCATGGCTCGAACGATGCGCAAAAGACGATGGGCATCATCGCCCTCGCCCTTTTCACCGGCACCAAGACCGGGGCCTTTGCGGACCTGCCCGGGTGGCTGGGCTTTCTCCGCACGCCCCAGTTCACCGTCGAGACCTGGGTCGTCGTCACCTGCGCGCTGGTGATGGCGGCCGGGACCGCCGCCGGCGGCTGGCGCATCATCCGGACCATGGGGCACAAGATGGTCCGCCTGCAGCCGGTGCACGGCTTCGCGGCCGAGACCACGGCCGCCGCCATCATCCACGTCGCCTCCACCTTCGGCATTCCCCTTTCCACCACGCATGCCATTTCGACCTCGATCATGGGCGTGGGCGCCGTGAAGCGTTTCGGCGCCGTCAAGTGGGGCATCGTGGAAAAGATCGTCTGGGCCTGGATCTTCACCCTCCCCGTGACCGGCCTGATCGGCTTCCTGACGATGGTGGGGTTCAGCTCGCTCGGCTACCGCTGACGGGGGCCGCGCCCCGGCCGGGTCCGCCCCCCCGTACTCACAGCGGCGGGGTCGAGGCGCCCGGGGGCACGGTCTTCGTGACCTCGCTGTGCCGGATGTCCTGGCCGCGCGAGAGGAACACCATTTCCTCGGCGATGTTGGTCGCGTGGTCGGCGATCCGCTCGATCGACTTCGAGATGAACATGAGCTCGAGGGCCCGGGCGATTGTGTCCGGGTTCTCGATCATGTAGCTCGTCAGCCGGCGGTAGAGCAGCCGGTTCAGGTTGTCCACCTCCGGGTCGCGCCGGATGACGCCGATCGCCTTGACTTCATCCTCCTGCACAAAGCAGTCGAGCGCGTCGCGCAGCATTTCCAGGGCGATGTTGGTCATGCGCGGCAGGTCGGCGTAGAGTTCGAGGCGGGGCTCGATGGCGAGCTTGCGCGCGCGCCGGGCGATGCTGGTGGCCTCGTCGCCCACCCGCTCCAAGTCGTGGCTCGCCTTCATGCCGACGACGATCAGCCGCAGTTCGGAGGCGACGGGACCGCGCAGGGTCATGTAGCGCACGGCCTCGTCGTCGATCTGGACCTCGAGTTTGTCGATTTCGTCATCCGCGGCGATGACCTTGTCGGCCGCCGGGATGTCTGCGTCCGCCAGGGCGCGCATGGCGCGGCGGGTCTGGTCGATGGCGCGCTCGCCCATCTGCAGCAGGTGGGAGCGGAAGTTCTCCAGTTCGGCGTCGAAGAAGCGTTTCATAAGGGGAAATCACAAAGGCCAAAGGTCCAAACGCCAAACAGGCGGAACGGACCCGGCTCGATTGGAAAATTGTTTGGCATTTGCGCTTTGGCCATGGGTGTTTTCCGGGCGCTTCGGCTCACCCGAAGCGACCGGAGACATAGGCTTCGGTCTGGGGGTTGGCGGGATTCATGAAGATCGTGCGGGTCTCGGCATACTCGACGAGGTTGCCCATGTAGAAGAACGCCGTGCGGTCGGAAACGCGCGCCGCCTGCTGCATGTTATGGGTCACGATGACGATCGTGTAGTCCTTCTTCAACTCATGGATGAGTTCCTCGACCTTGGCGGTGGCGATGGGATCGAGCGCCGAACAGGGCTCATCCATGAGGATGATCTCCGGCCGCACCGCCAGGGCCCGCGCGATGCAGAGGCGCTGCTGCTGGCCGCCGGAGAGGCTCGTGCCGGGGCGGAACAGGTGGTCCTTCACTTCGTCCCAAAGGGCGGCCATGCGGAGGGACTGCTCCAGCCTTTCCCGCAGCAGGCGCTTGTCGCGCACGCCGTTCAGGCGCAGGCCGCACAGCACGTTTTCCGCGATGGTCATCGTCGGGAACGGATTCGACTTCTGGAACACCATGCCGACGCGGCGGCGGACCAGCGTGGGATCAACCCCGCGGGCATAGAGATCCTCGCCCAGCAGGCGGATGGTGCCGGTGTGATGCGCGCCCGGGGCCAGCTCGTGCATGCGATTGAGCGTGCGCAGGAAGGTGGACTTGCCGCAGCCACTGGGACCGATGATGGCGGTGACGCTGCGGGCGGGGATCTGCAGGGTGACGTTCCGGACCGCGGGGTTGGCGCCGTAGAAGATGGAGAGGTCCTTGATGTCGAAGACCACCTCGCGGTTCGGCGCCGCCGGGTGACCGGTGCCGGCCGGGCGAACGCCCGGCGCGGCGATCGGCGCCGACGTTGCCGCCGGATTCCCGGGCGGCTGGCCGGGCGGGTTGAATGATTTTTCCTCGAGACTCATCGGCATGGAGGGAACGGAGGGATAGGCGGGTTACGATTTCTGGCGACTGGAAATGAATCGCACGCCGGCACTGAGCAGGAAAACCAAGGTGATGAGGACCAGCGCTCCCGCCCAAGCCTGGCGATGCCAGTCGTCATAAGGCGAGATGGCGTAGGCGAAAATCTGCAGGGGCAGGGCCGCGATCGGCTCGGTCAGATGATGACTCCAGAACCGGTTGCCGAAGGCGGTGAAGAGCAGTGGCGCGGTCTCCCCCGCCACCCGGCCCATCGCCAGGAGCACGCCGGTGACGAGGCCCTTCATCGCCGTGGGCAGGATGATGCGGACGATCATCTTCCACCGGGGCAGGCCGAGGGCCAGGCCCGCCTCCCGATAACTGCGGGGCACCAGCACAAGCACCTCCTCGGTGGTTCGCAGCACCAGGGGAACCATGATGAAGCCGAGCGCCAGCCCCCCGGAATAGGCGGAGAAGGTCTTGAATGGGACGACGGCGACGGCATAGGCCACCATGCCCCAGACGATCGAAGGCACGCCATTGAGCACGTCCGCCCAAAAACGGATCCAGTCGTTGAGCCGGTCCCGGCCGTATTCCGCCAGATACACCCCGCCCAGCACGCCGACCGGCACACCGAGCACCGACGCCAGCAGCATCAATTCCAGCGTGCCGACGATCGCGTTGCCCATGCCGCCGCCGGGCTGGCCCACCGGGCCCGGCAGCTTCGTGAAGAAATCCCAGTTCAGGGCGGCCAGGCCCTGCTTGAGCAGATAGAACAGGATCACGGCCAGCGGCGAAATGACCAGGAGGGCGCAACCAACCGACAGGGCGTTCATCGCCTTGTCCGTGAATTTGCGCCGCCGGTGGTTGGCGTTGATTTCCATGGTTCGGCTCAGGCGACCCGCCGGGTCTCCTCGGTGGTGATCGCCCGGATCATCACCGCGGCAAAAATGTTGATGAGGATGGTCAGGCCCAGCAGCACCAGGCCGATCTCGAACAGCGCGCTCAGGTAACGATCCGTGGTCGCCTCGGTAAACTCGTTGGCGATGACGCTCGCCATGGTGTAGCCGGGCGCGAACAGCGATTTGGCAATGTCCGAGCTGTTGCCGATGACCATCGTGATTGCCATGGTTTCGCCCAGGGCGCGGCCGAGGCCGAGCACCGCCGCGCCGAAGATCCCGCGGCGGGCGTAGCTGAGGACGGCGATGCGCGTCACCTCCCAGCGCGTGGCCCCGAGCCCATAGGCCGCCTCGCGCTGCAGGTTCGGCACCGAGCGCACCACTTCGCGCGACACCGAGGTGACGATGGGCAGGATCATGATCGCGACGATGATGCCGCCGGTGAGCATGCCGATCCCGTAGATCGGCCCTTGAAACCATGGCAGGAAGCCGAGGACCTTCTGGAGCGCGGGATAAACATGCACCCGGAGGAAGGGCACCAGGACAAAGATGCCCCACAGGCCCCAGATCACGCTCGGGACGGCCGCCAACATCTCGATCACGGAAACCAGCGGTTGCCGCACCCGGATGGGGGCCAGTTCGGTGAGATAGATCGCGGTGCCCACGCTCAGAGGCACGGCGATCAGCAGGCCGATGAACGAGGTGACAAAGGTGCCGTAGATGAACGGCAGCGCGCCATATTGCTCGTCGACCGGATCCCACGTCGAGCTGACCAGGAACTTCCAGCCAAACTCCGCCCGGGCCAGATGCGAGCCCTGGTACAGCTGGTAGGCCACGAGCACGAGCATCACTCCGATGGTCAGCGCGCCGGTCAGGCAGGCGGCGTAAAAGACGCGGTCCCCCCAGCGGGATGGCGGCCGGCCCAACGCCGCGGCGGGATCGGAGATTTGCGTCATGCGTAAGGTGGAATGAATCGTTGGTCCGAGGGTCCCGACAACGAGGAGCGGGACGGAGATCTCAACTCCGTCCCGCCGGTAAATTAACCGCCGCTGTCCCTGGGAGTAGGCCGATGCTCAATAGGTCACCGTGCCCAGCAAGTTAAGTTCCCGCTGCTGGACGTTTTCGGGCAACGGTGCGTAGGACAGGGCCGGCGTCAGCTTCTGGCCCTCGGTCACCGCCCATTTGAGGAAGGCGACCAGTTTCTTCCCGTTGGTCGCATTGGCCTGATGCTGGTAGATCAGGACCCAGCTGGCACCGGCGATCGGATACGCCCCAGAGCCGGGCGCATTGACCATCGAAAAGCGGAAGTCCTCGGGAATCGTGGCTGTCGCCATCGCCTTCGACGCCGCCTCCGCCGAGGGGCTGACAAACTCACCGGCCTGGTTCTTCAGCTTGGCCACCGGGAGATGGTTCTGATCGGCGTACGCTTGCTCCACGTAACCAATGGCGCCCGGGAGCTGCTTGACCTGGCCGGAAACACCCTCGCTGCCCTTGCCGCCAAGACCGGTTGGCCATTTGACGGACACGCTTTTCCCCACGCTGGAGGCCCACTCCGGACTCACCACGCTCAGGTAGTCGGTGAAGATGAACGTCGTGCCACTGCCGTCGGAGCGATGCACCACCACAATCGAGAGATCGGGCAGGCTCACGCCGGAATTGAGGGCGGCGATCTTCGGGTCGTTCCACCGGGTGATCTTGCCGAGGTAGATGCCCGCGAGCGTCTCCGCATCAAAATTGAGCGTCGGATTGCCCGGCAGGTTGTAGGTCACCGCCACGGAGCCGGCCACGACCGGTAGATGGAGGATCTTATAGGGCGCCTTGCTCATGGCGTCGTCGGTCATCGGCGCGTCGGACGCCCCGAAGTCGACGGTCTGGGCGAGCAGCTGCTTCTGCCCGCCACCCGAGCCGATGGACTGGTAGTTGAAACGCACCTCGCCATCGATCTTGGCGTAGGCGTCGAACCACTTGGTGAAGGCCGGATAATCGAAGGTGGAGCCGGCGCCGTTGATCAGCTGGGCTGAAGCGAGACTGGCGGAAAACAGGCCGAGCAGGCCGAGGAGAATGAATTTTTTCACGTGCATGGCGGTGGATTGGGATGAAGGCCTGGATCAGAACGCGACCTGGGCGAACAGGCCGAGCTCGTCGTAGCTGGTCACCATGGAGGCGCTGGTTGGGTGATCGATGTTGTCGTTCTTCCAGACCAGGGAGACGTCGACGCCCTTGATGACCGCGCACTGGATGCCGACATTGAAGTAGTTGTCCTCGAAGTTCGGGTGCTGGTCCTTGCTCGTCTTCGATTTGTCGTACCGGGCGAAGACCGACCACCTGGGGTCGAACTTGTACTGGCCGTAGACCGAGAAGCCGTCGCCGCTGTCCGCCAGGGCGCTCGCCGTCGCCCCCCAGTTCGTCTCGCTGAAGTATTCGCCGCCGATCCGGAACTTGTCGGTGTTGTAGCTGGCCAGCAGGTCGAAGCGCGAGGCCGTCCGCTTGGCGGGCGCGGTGTTGCTGTCCTTGCCCAGGTCGCCGTTGTAGCCGCCCACGGCGAAGACCAGGCCCTTGACCGGCTCGATCGAAAGCCGGCCCTCGAAGTCCATCGACTTGCTGCGGGTCGGGTTCTTGTAGCCGCCGCCATTGATGGCCGCGAGGTTGTAGCTGACCATGCCGCTCGTGCCGAGGAGATGGACGCCCCAGTCAGCCGAATTGCCGAGCTTGAGGCGATCCGTCACCGTGTTCTCCACGTAGCGGAAGCCGTAGTTGTCCTCGGCGAACGGAATCCAGGGCTGGCCCGCGGATCCGACCTGGACAATCGCCGCCGGCGAAAGCTTGGCCTGGACAAACGCTGTCTTGATGAAGGGATTCACGGCGCCGGTGGCGCTGGAATACCCGACGTCGGTGGTGAGGTTCGCGGACCACACCTTGTCGAACTGGTGCGTGACGCCGAGATAGAAACGCTTCAGGTCCAGCCCGACGCCGCTCGGGTCGACCTTGGTGCCGGCGTCGGTCTTGGCGTCGATGGTGCTGACATCCACGTACATTTTGGCGCTGATGACGGTGGAGACCTGCGAGGCGCTCTTCTTCGCCTCGGCCTGGATTGATTTCGCCTCGTCGGCGTTGATGATGCCTTTCTGGATGAGGACATCCAGCAGGGCCTTGTTGTCCTGGGCCAGCGCCATGGTGGCGCCGCAGGCCACCAGCGCCGCGGCCATCAGGGATTTGGTTGGTTTGAACATGTTGGTGATAAGCAGGGCTTGCGTGATTTGTCCCGGCGGATTGCCGGGAAGCGGCCCGAGAGTAGGGAGCTTTTGTTACGGTTTCGTGTCACTCCGGTGACAAACTGGGAAAACCCCGGCCTGCGCCGCCTCCGCGGCCGCGGCTGGCCTTCCCGGGCGGCACAAAATGCGCTCGCCATCCGGGCCGGGCTTTTCACTTTTCTGACCATGACGAAAGCATCCGAGCTGTCCGAGCTGACCGACGAGGTGAGCGCGCTCGGCGCCCAGATGTTCAAGGTGCGCTTCCCGTTCCTCGGCGAGCTGCGCCGGTACTCGTGGGAGAAGTTCCGGGCCGATTTGCTGGCCGGCGCCACCCTCACGCTCGTCTCGATCCCGCAGGCCATCGGTTTCTCGCTCATCCTCAACCTGCCCCCGCAGCCGGTCATCGCCGCTGTCATCATCGGCGGCTTTGTCGGCGCGCTGTTCTTCTCCTCACACCATCACGTTTTCGGGCCGACCAGCTCCATCTCGCTGATCGTGGCGGCCACCATCGCCGCCAACTCCAACTCGTCGACATTGGAGCCCCTGCAGTTGGCCATCTATCTCGCGTTCCTCATCGGCCTGATCCAATTCCTGGCCGGCCTGCTCAACTTCGGCGAGATCACCAAGTTCATTTCGCGGTCGGTCGTCGTCGGCTACAGCACCGGCATCGGCATTCTCCTCATCGGCAGCCAGCTGCACAACTTCCTGGGATACGACGTGGAGTCGGGCCAGACGTTCATCCTCAACATCACCCAGGCGTTCGTCTTCCTCTTCACCCTGGCAGTCCAGCCCTGGGCCATTGCGATCGGCCTGGCGACCCTGCTGGTGTTCACCGCCGTTCGCCGGCTGCGCCCAACCTGGCCCGAGGCCTTGATCGGTCTGGGGCTGCTTGGCCTGGCCGCCCGCCTGTTCACGCTGTGGATGCCGGCGGCGCCGTTCCGCATGGTTCAGGACGAGGGTGCGCTCCATGCCGTCATCCCGGCGTTCGCCGGTTTCCACGTCGGCCAGCGCAAGCTGCACTTGTTCCCCGATCTCGCCGGCACGGCCATCGCCATCTCGATCCTCGGCATGCTTGAGGCCAGTTCGATCACCAAGGGCCTGGCCGGCAAGAGCGGCCAGAAGATCGAGCCGAACCAGGAACTCATGGGCATGGGCGCCGCCAACATCGCCTGCGCGCTTTTCGGGTGCGTGCCCGGATCATCCTCGTTCGCCCGCTCGGCGGTGAATTTCCAGAGCGGGGCCCGCACCCAGATGTCCTCCATCCTGAGCAGCGTGGTCGTGTTGTTCGTGCTGCTCTTTGTCACGCCCGTGTTCAACTTCATCCCGATCGCCGCGCTCGCCGCCCACCTGATCCGCGTCGGCGTGAAGATGATCAACTGGCACCAGATCCGCATCGCCTGCCGGTCGACCCGCTCCGACCTGATCGTGTTCGTCGTCACCCTCGCCTCCTGCCTGCTGCTCAAGCTCGACACGGCGATCTATGCCGGCATCGGCGTTGCGCTCGCGTTGTTCCTGCAGAAGACCAGCACCCCCACCCTCGCCGAATACACGATCAATCCCGAGGGCATGCTGGCTGAGCTGCGCGAGCCGGCGCAGCGGCCGCACCCGCAGATCTCCATCATCCACGTCGAGGGCGACCTGTACTTCGGCGCCGCCGACCTCTTCCAGGAGGAGGTCCGCCGTCTCGCCGAGAACCAGGACATCCGCGTCTTCATCCTGCGCATGAAGAACGCCCGCCATCTCGATGCCTCGACCGTCATGGCGCTCGAGAACCTGCACGACTACCTGCGCCAGACCGGCCGCCACCTCATCATCAGCGGCAGCAACCGCGATGTGACCGACGTGCTGCGGCGCAGCGGCCTGCTCGCCCAGCTCGGCGAGAACAACCTGTTCCCGGCCGAGGCCAACCCGACGGTCGCCACGCGCCGCGCCCTCAAGCGCGCCAACGAACTCCTGCCGGAGAAGGCCGAGGTGCGGATCTTCTACGACACGAAACACATGCCGGCCGACGCCGCGACCCCGCCGCCGCCCGCGACCCCGAGTGCGCCGGCCTAGCTGGCTCCGGCTTCCGCCGGACCGGGCGCCGGTGACGGCGGACCCATGACGGCGTTGAGCTGCTCGGTTTCCCCGGATTCCACGGCGTTGAGCTGGATCAGGCTGTTCAGCGAACTGAAGTGCTTCGTCCACTCGAAGTCGCCCGCGTGGCTGCCCACGACCTGGTTGAAAAGCTGCTTCTTCTCCGTCTTCAACGCCTGGATCCGCTCCTCGATGGTGCCGGCCGTCACCATGCGGTAGACGAACACCGTGTTCGTCTGGCCGATGCGGTGCACGCGGTCGATGGCCTGCTCCTCGACGGCCGGGTTCCACCACGGGTCGAGCAGGAACACGTAATCCGCCGCGTGCAGCGTGATGCCGGTGCCCGCGGCCTTGAGGCTCACCAGCATGGCGGCCGCGCCCTGCGCGGTCTGGAACTGCTGCACCGGCTTCTGCCGGTCCACCGTCATGCCGGTGATCTCGAAGCGCGGCAGTTCCGGATAATGCTGCTCCAGGGCCGCGCGCACGCGGTTGAGCAGCGTGACGAACTGGGAAAAGATGACGACCTTGTGGCCGCTGGCAACCACCTCGACGAGTTTCTCCACCAGCAGCTGGAGCTTGCCGCTGTCCGCCAGCGGCGCGTTGAGCCAGGGCAGCAGGTCGGGGTCGCAGCAGACCTGGCGCAGGCGCGTGAGCAGCGCCAGGAAGCCGAAGGATTTTTCGCGCAGGGCGACGCCGATGTCCTCGCCCAGCCGCGCCAGGCCCTCCGTGCAGATGCGCGCATACTCGGCGCGCTGCACGTCGGTCAACGGGCAGAGCAGGTCCATCTCGACCTTCGGCGGCAGTTCCTGCGCCACCTCGCCCTTCGTGCGCCGCAGGATGAACGGCGCGACCTGCTGGCGCAGGCGGTTCATCGTGCCGGTGCGATCCTGCGCCAGGGCGGACTCGAACGCCGCGCGCGAGCCCAGCAGGCCCGGCAGCAGGTAACGGAAGATCGACCACAGGTCGAGCTGGCGGTTTTCCAGCGGCGTGCCCGTCAGCACGAGGCGGTGCCGCGCCTTGATCGCGAAGCAGGCCTGCGTGACCTTGGCGTCGGGGTTCTTGATGAACTGGCCCTCGTCCAGGATGGCGTAACCGAACTCGTTCGCGTCGAGCAGCGCGCGGTGCTTCCGCAGCTGCGTGTAGCTCGCCAGCCAGATGCAGGGCTCGACCCGGGTGACAAAATCGTTGCCCGACTTGAGCGTGTCGATCCGCGCCTCGGGGTGGAATCGTGCGAGCTCCTCGCGCCACACGGGGACGACGCTGGCGGGGCATACCACGAGGTGCCGGTGCGTTTCCAGCGGGCGCGACCGCAGGAGCGCGATCACCTGCGCCGTCTTGCCCAGGCCCATCTCGTCCGCCAGCAGGCCGTGGCAGTCCGTCTCGGACAGGTGGTGCATCCACTCGACACCACGACGCTGGTATTGGCGCAGGAAATCCGGCAGTACCGGGGGCGCGGCCGGCGGCGCCAGCACCTTCTGGCGCCAGGCCTCGATCTCCGCGCCGAGCGTGACCTTGATCCGGTGATCGTTGAACAGGGAGAAGATGAGATACGGCGGGATGGCGCCCTCGGTCTGGGTTTCCTCCAGGCTGCGGCGCCACTGGTTGAGGCTTTCCCACTTGTCCTCCGCCATCGTCACGATGCCGAGGTCGGGCAGCAGCATCGGCGTGCGCCCGTGCTTGATCAGCGCGGCGGCCTGCTCCTCCGTGAGCAGCCTCTCGCCGGCGCGAAAAATCCAACGCAGGTTCAGCCCGGAGCCGTTGCGCTTGTCGGCCACCGCCTCGATCTCGATGGCGCGCGCGCCCTCCTTGAGGTTGCCGACCTTCACGTCGAGCTCGATCGCGAACTGCTTCTTCCAATGCGGCAGCATGTCGCGCAGAAAGCCGGGGATGTCCGCCAGCGCGTCGAGCGCGTACGCGTGCGTCGTCTGATTGTAGCGGAAGTGCGCCTTGCGGGCATAGGTGGCGAGCGCGATCAGCTTGGCGCGTTCGGCGGCCGTCGGGTGGTTGGTCGTGTTGCCCAGGGCCGGGACGCGGTTCCGCCCCTGCTTCCAATAGGCCAGGAAGATCAACCCTTCGTTTGTGGTCGTGAAGCTGAGCAGCAGGTCCCGCGTCGGCTGGTCCGCCTTGCTCCCGTTCGCCTCCGGCGCCGGCGCATGGCCATTGGTGGCCGGTCCGGCCGCCGCCGCCTTGGCCCCGGGCAGCAGGGCCGTCAGTTCGTCGACAAGCAGTTCCTCGATTTCATGCAGGCCCGCCACGGCAATGGCGTTGGCCAGCATGGCATCGGTCGATGAGGAGCGTACCCTGATGTTATCTCCATCCCATTCAATGACAGCGTATTCCTCACGCTTCTCGACCTTGCGGTGAACAATGGCGTCCTTCGCCCCCAGCTCGAGTTCGCGGATCTCGCCATCACGGTACATGTCGTGGCCGCGCTCGACATGGGTCGGCTCAAACTGCTGCTCCCAATCGGTTTCGAGCCGGTTGAACCAGAATTCGAGGGACTGCGGGGTGTAGATGCGCTTCGGCCCGTGGGTTTGCATCAAACTAAAAGCACCACGTTAGAAAGTTTCGCGCGCGGCGTGCAACCAATATTTCCGGAATTTACCGGGCATATAATTTTGGTGCCATTTTTACCTGATCGTCACTCCGGCGACACCGGGCCTTCACACGGCTCGTGCAACGTGGCGCCGCGCTCGCCGGCCGGTCCGTAACCGCCGCCCGGGCCACCCGATTGAACCTTGTCATCGTTACCGAAACCTACTCTCCCGAAATCAACGGCGTCGCCATGACGCTGGGCCGGCTGGTTGACGGCCTCGCGCAACGCGGGCATCGCGTGACGATCGTCCGCCCCCGCCAGCGGCATGAGTCGGCCCGCTTCAGCGTCACGCAGCGACTCGCCTGCCGGCAGGTGCGCCTGCCGGGTGTCCCGATTCCCGGCTACCCCCAGCTTCGCCTGGGCCTCCCGGCCGGCCGTCGCCTCCGCCAGCTCTGGCGTCTCCACCGTCCCGACCTGGTCCACGTCGCCACCGAGGGCCCGCTGGGCGCGTCGGCGATCACGACCGCGCGCTCGCTCGGCGTGCCCGTCACCTCGAGTTTCCACACGAACTTCGACCAATACACGCGCGACTATCGCATCGGCTGGCTGAAGCCCGTCGTCGCCGGCTGGCTCCGGCACGTTCACAATCGCACGCGCCGGACGTTCGTGCCGACGCGCACGCTGCTCTCCCAGCTGGATGCGGAAGGCTACCTCAATCTTCGCCTGCTGTCCCGCGGCGTCGACACCACCCTGTTCAACCCGGCCCGCCGGGACGAGTCTCTGCGCGCGTCCTGGGGCGCTTCCCCGGGTGATCCCGTTGTCCTCCACGTCGGCCGGCTCGCCGCGGAAAAGAACTACCCGCAGCTCTTTCGCGCGTTCGACGCCGCCAAGGCGGTCGCGCCGCGCGCCCGGCTCGTGCTCGTCGGCGACGGACCGATGCTCGCCACCTACCAGCGGCAGCGGCCCGACATCGTCTTCACCGGCTTCTACACCGGCGTGAATCTCGCGCGCCATTACGCTTCGGGCGACATCTACCTGCACGCCAGCACGACCGAGACCTTCGGCAACGTCATCACCGAGGCGCTCGCCAGCGGGCTCGCCGTCGGTGCCTTCGACTACGCCGCCGCGCACGAGTTCATTCGCCACGGCGAAAATGGCCTCGTGGCCGCGGTCGGAGATGAAAGCGCCTTCGTGGCGCACGCCATGCGCCTGGCCGCCGACGCCGCCCTGCGCGCGCGCCTCGCCGCGGCTGCGCCGGCTGCCGTCCGCCCCAACACGTGGGATGCCATCATCGACCGCTTCGTCGCCGACCTCACCGAGGCGATGACGACCACACCCGCCCCCGGCGCGGCTCCCGCCCTCGAACAACCTGAATCCCTCTCCCCTTCCCGCCCATGAGCAAATCCGCCCTCCAGGTCCGCACCGTGATTGTGTCCGACATCCACCTCGGCACGCCGCACAGCAAGGTCGAGGAGGTCTCGCACTTCCTCAAGCATGTCCGCTGCGAGCGCCTCATACTCAATGGCGACATCATTGACGGCTGGCGTCTCCGCCGCGGGGGCGTCTGGACGAAGGCGCACACGCGCTTCGTGCGCCGCGTCCTCACCATGGTCCAGAAGCGCGACACCGAGGTCGTGTACCTGCGCGGCAACCACGACGATTTCATCGGCCGCCTGCTGCCGATGCAGTTCGGCCGCCTCCAGCTGGTCGAGGAATGCGTCCTCGAGACGCCCCGCGGCCGGTACCTCGTCCTGCACGGCGACGTATTCGACAGCGTGGTCAAGAACATGGTCTTCCTCGCCCACCTCGGCGACATCGGGTATGCGCTCCTCCTGCGCCTGAACCGCCTCTACAACTGGTTCCGCGCCCTCCGCGGCCGGGAGTACTTCTCGCTCAGCCAGGCCATCAAGGCCCGCGTCAAGCAGGCCGTCAGCTTCGTCGGCAAGTTCGAGGAGCAGATCGCCCGGCTGGCGCGCGAGCGCGGCTGCCGCGGCGTCATCTGCGGCCACATCCACACGCCGGCGGACAAGATGATCGGCGACATCCATTACCTCAACTCCGGCGACTGGGTCGAGTCGATGACCGCGATCGTCGAGCACGACGACGGCCGGCTCGGCCTCATCACCTACCAGGAATTTCTCGCCCGCTTCCCGCGCCCGCCTGTGGCGCCGGTCGAGGAGTTCGAGGAGCCGTCGCGACTGCCCGTCATCGCCTGAGCATGGCCCGGGTCCTCATTCTTACCGCCGGCTACGGCGAGGGACACAACAGCGCCGCCCGCGCGCTGCAGGCCGCCTTCCAGGAACAGCCGGGCGTCGAGGCCGAGCTGGTCGACCTGTTCGCGCGTCGCGCGCCGCGCCTCAACGACTTTTCCCGGCGCGCCTACCTGCGGATGATCAACGCCACGCCCGCGGTCTGGAGCGCCACCTATCGCTGGCTCGACCGCTCGCCGCGCGCGCCGTGGCTCTTCCGCGCGCTGGCCAGTCATCGCCGGCTGCTCGGCCGGATCATCGCGGAGAAGCAGCCGGTTGCCCTGTGTTCGACCTATCCCGTCTACGCCTGGCTGCTCAACCGCCTGCGCCGCGATGGCCAGGAGTTCTGCCCGCACTTCACCGTCGTCACCGATGCGCTCACGATCAATTCGCTGTGGTACCGCACGCCGTCGGCCGGCTGGTTCGTCACGGATTGCGAGTCCGCCTCGTTCCTGTCGTTCCAGGGCCTGCCACCCGCGGCCATCCACGTCAGCGGCTTCCCCGTCGCCCTCGCCTTTGCCGACCGCCCCGCGCACTGGCAGCCGCCGGCGCCCTCCGACCGAACGGAGCGCCGCGTACTCTTCATGATCAACACGGCCCGGCGGCCGGCCCTCGACATCGCGCGGGCCCTCCTGGCGCGCCGGGACTGGCGGATCACGTTTACCGCCGGACGGGACGACGCTCTCCGTCGCGAACTGCTCGCGCTGTCCCGCGGCGCGCCCGCGACGGCGGAGGTGTTGGGCTGGACCGACCGGATCCCGGAGCTGCTGATGACCCACCACGCGGTGATCAGCAAGGCCGGCGGCGCCACGACCCAGGAATCGATCAATGCACTGTGCCCGCTCCTCGTGAGCCAGATCGTGCCCGGCCAGGAAGAGGGTAACTTCGAGCTGATTCGCCGCCATGATGGCGGCGCGCTGGCGGATTCGCCGGCGGCGATCGTCGCGGCGCTGGACCGGATGTTCGCCCACGACGCCCGCGTCTGGCAGCATTGGCGCGCCAACCTCAGCCGCCTCGCGCGGCCGGACGCCGCGCGCACCATAGCCGCCGAGGTCCTGGCGCGCGTCGGCTGGCGCGGCGCAGCGCCGCGCCGCGCCGCCCTGGCCTGAGCCGCGGTGGAACCGGCGCTGCTCCGTGCAGGTTGGTCCGAACCTGGCGGCGGGGTGCCCTCACCCCGCGACGTGCAAGCACGAACGGCAACCCGCGGGACGAGGACGTCCCGCCTCCAAGAGAACAGCAAAACCCGCTCAGGCCCCGCGGGCCGCGAGTTCCGCGCGGAGGACGGCGAGCGTCCGCTCGGTCGCCCCGCGGTTCTCCTCGTGCCAGGCTCGCGCCGCCGCCGCCAGCCGTTCGCGCTGGGCCGGGTCGGCCAGCAACTCAACGGCCGCGTCGATCAGGTCGCGGTGGGTCTCGACGCGGCGCACGGCCCCGGCCTCGGTGAGCGTCCGGATGATCTCGCGGAAATTCGTCATGCGCGGCCCGTGCAGCACCGGCTTGCCCAGCGCGGCCGCCTCGACCGGCGTCTGCCCGCCCTCGTGCGGGGCGAGGCTCTTGCCGGTGAACACGACGTCAGCGAGTTGGGTGAACTTGCGGAGTTCGCCCGTGGTGTCGCCCACCGCCACGTCCACCACGCCCGGCGCAACGCCCGCGGTGCGGAAATGAAACGAGCGGCCGGATTTTTCCAGGAGCGCCCGCAATTCGTCCCGTCGCTCGGCATGCCGAGGCACGAGGAGCAGCGACACCGCCAGCCCGCGTTCGCGTGCGGCCTGCAGGGCGGTCAATAGCGCCGCCTCCTCGCCCGGCCAGGTCGAGGAGCCCAACAGCACAAGCCCGGGACCGAGCCCGAGCTCGCGCCGCAATTGTTCCCGCTCCGCCTCGCTGAGCAGCGGGATGCTGACATCGAGCTTCAGGTTGCCCGTGCGCATCAGCCGGTCCGGCGGATAACCCAGGGCCTTGAACCGCTGTTCGTCGCGCTTCGACGCGCACAGCACGTGCGTCACGCCGCGCGCCAGCGGACGCAGCACGCCCCGGAACCGCAGCGAGCGCCGGAAGCTGCGGTCCGACAGCCGAGCGTTGATGGCGATGACGGGCACGCCGCGCCGCCAGGCTTGGTGCACGTGCTCCGGCCAGCGCTCGCCTTCCATCAGGACACAGAGGTCCGGCTGGACTGCGCGCCAGGCCCGCGCGCTGAACGCCCAGAAATCGAGCGGAAAATAGCCGAGGCCGACGGTGAGGCCCACGTATTTCTCGCACGCCAGCTTGAAGCCCGTGCTCGTGGTCGTGGTGAGATAAACCTCCGTGCGGCCGTCGCGGTGCAGCGCCTCGAGCAGCGGGGCGATCGCGAGCACCTCGCCCACGCTGACGGCCTGCAGCCAGACCCGGTGCACGCCGGGCCGGCGGGCGGGCAGCGCGTCCACGCGACCGAACCGGTGGCCGAAGTTGTTGGCATACCCGCCGCGCCGCCGCATCCGCCAGAGATAGTACGGCGCCAGCAGCAGCAACAACGGCAGGAACAGGAGGCGGTAGAGCCAGATCATGCTTCAGAAGTGCGCGGAGTGCGGACGGCGGAAGGCGGAGTGCCCGTCAGCTTTCGATACAAACCGGAGGCCTTGGCCGCCACAACTTCGACCTGGGCCAGCAATTGGTCATGATCTTGTGCGGTGATGTACCCTTCGTCCAACGCCAGGAACACGTCGGATGCCACTTCCATCGCGGAGCCATACGTGATTTCTATGAATTGCGCGAAATCCCTGTCTGAATTGCGCCCGCTGCCTTCGGCAATATTGGCACAGACGGAGCGTGCCGAGCGACGCATCTGTGAGGTGAGGCCATAGGATTCTTCTTTCGGAAACTGTCGCACCATGCGGGAAACCATTCGATAGAGCTTTCGACCTTCCTGCCACACCTCCAGGCGCTGGAATCGAAAGCGATTGCTTGAATCGGGCATTTCTGAAGCTGCTTTCGCCTTCTGCGCTCCGCGTTCCGCATTCCGCGGTTCGTTATTGTCCCAGCACCCACGCAAAAATCAACGGCGCGACGATCGTGGCGTCGCTCTCGATGACGAACTTCGGCGTGCTCTTCGCCAGCTTGCCCCAGGTGATCTTTTCGTTCGGCACCGCGCCGGAGTAGCTGCCGTAGCTCGTGGTCGAGTCGCTGATCTGGGCGAAGTAGCCCCAGAGCGGCACGCCCGTGCGCCGCAGGTCCTGGTGCAGCATCGGCACGACGCAGATGGGAAAATCCCCCGCGATGCCGCCGCCGATCTGGAAAAACCCGAGCGAGCCCTCCCCGTGCCGCAGCTTCCGCGCGTTCCGGGTGTACCAGTCCGCCAGCCATGCCATGTATTCGATGCCGGTGCGCACCGTGTGCACGTGCCGGATCTCGCCGGTGATGACCCGGCCCGCGTACATGTTGCCGAGGGTCGAGTCTTCCCAGCCCGGCACGATCATCGGCAGGTTCCGCTCGCAGGCCGCGACCATCCAGGAGTTCCGCGGGTCGATCTGGTAATGCCGCCGCAGTTTCCCCGACCGCAGGATCTTGTACATGAACTCGTGGGGAAAATACCGCTCGCCCGCGCGGTCCGCGGCGAGCCACTCCTCCGCCACGGCCGATTCGATCCGGCGCATCGCCTCCATCTCGGGGATGCACGTGTCCGTGACGCGGTTCATGTGGCGCTTGAGCAGCTTCTGCTCGTCCTGCGCCGACAGGTGCCGGTAATGCGGCACGCGTTCGTAATAGTCGTGGGCGACGAGGTTGAAGATGTCCTCCTCGAGGTTGGCGCCCGTGCAGACGATCGCATGGACCTTGTCGCGCCGGATCATCTCGGCCAGCGAGAGGCCCAGTTCGGCCGTCGACATCGCCCCGGCCAGGGTCACCACCATCCGCCCGCCCGCCGCCAGGTGCGCCTCATAGGCGATGGCCGCATCCATCAGGGTCGCGGCGTTGAAATGCCGGAAATGGTGCGCGACGAATCGCGACACCGGGCCCTTTTTACGGGCCAGCGCAGCGTGGATCTTTTCCGGTTGGGGCTTGGCTTTCGCTTTCATGACCAAGCGACTTTAGAAAGCGGACCACCGGTTACGCCACCCTAAAAGTCCGCCCTCCCTTAACCACCCCCCGCACGGAACTTGCACTCCGCGCCTCGCTGGCCTCACTGCGGGGGAGCCATGTTCAACTCCCCGTCGGCACCCGTCCTCCCCGTTCGTTCCCTGCCGGTGTTCCGCCGGCTCCTGCTCCTCCTCCTGGTGCTGCCCCTGCTGGCGGGCGCCGCGGATTTCCCCTACGAGAAAAGCGACCTGCCGCCGGACCCCGCGATCCACTGGGGCCGCCTCGAGAACGGCCTCCGCTATGCCATCGTGCACAACCAGGAGCCGAAGGGCCGCGTCAGCGCGCGCCTCGCCATCCGGGTCGGCTCACTCTACGAGAGCGACGACCAGCGGGGCCTCGCGCATTTCCTCGAGCACATGGCCTTCAACGGCAGCCGGCACTTCCCGTCGGATTCCGTGGTGGAGTTCTTCCAGCGCCTCGGCATGGGCTTCGGCGGCGATACCAACGCCGCGACGAATTTCGACCGCACCATCTACCAGCTCGAGCTGCCCGACACCAAGCCGGAGACGCTGCGCGAGTCCCTGACGTTCTTCGCCGACATCGCCGGCGGCCTCCTGCTCGACGACAAGGAGATCGACCAGGAGCGCGGCGTCATCCTCAGCGAAAAACGCGCGCGTGACTCGGTGGGCTTGCGCACCTTTGTCGCCGAACTCGAATTCCTCGTGCCCGATACCCGCCTGCCGGCGCGCCTCCCCATCGGCGACGAGACGGTCATCAAGACCGCGCGCCACGACCGCTTCGCCGCGTTCTACGATGCGTGGTATCGGCCGGAGCGGATGTTCCTCGTCATTGTCGGCGACATCAAGCCCGCGGACGTCGAGCCCGTCGTGCGCGAGCTCTTTTCGCCGCTCACCGACCGCGCGCCCGCGCTGCCCGAGCCGCGTCTCGGCACCGTCACCGCGCCGGCAACCGTCACCGCGACGCTGCACGCCGAGCCTGAGGCGGGCAGCACCAACGTCGCGCTCGAAACCGTCGTGCCGTATGCGTTCGAGCCCGACACCGTCGCGCTCCGCGTCAAATACCTGCCGCGCACGCTGGCGCTGCGGATGCTGAACCGGCGCCTCTCGATCTTGGCCAAAAAGGAAGGGGCGCCGTTCCTCAGCGGCCTCGTCGGCGTCACCGAACAGTTCGACTTCTTCCGCAACGCCTCGATCGAGCTCAATTGCCGCCCCGACCAGTGGTCGGCCGCGCTGGCCGTCTCCGACCAGGAATTGCGCCGGGCGCTGGAGCACGGCTTCCAGCCGGCGGAACTCGCCGAGGCGGTGGCCGAGATGAAGAACAACCTGGAAGAGGCGGTGCGCACCGCCGCGACCCGGCGCTCGGCCAACGTGGCCGATGAGATCACCGGTGACCTCCTTGACCGCTCCGTCACCACCCATCCCACGGCCAACCTCGCCGTCTATGCGCCCGCCCTCGGGAAGATCACGCCTGCGGATTGCGCCGCGGCCCTCCGTGCGGCGTGGAACGAGGCGCCGGGCCGGCTCATTTTTGTCTCCGGCAATCTCCAGCTGCGCCACGCCGCGGACACCATCGTGGGCGCCTACAAGGCCAGCGAGGCTGTTCCGGTCGCCGCCGAGGCGGAAACCAAGGAGGCGGCGTTCGCCTACACCGATTTCGGCCCGCCCGGCCAGGTGGCCAAGCGCACCGAGATCGCCGACCTCGGCGCCACGCTCATCGAGTTCAAGAATGGCGTCCGCCTCAATCTCAAGGCCACCGATTTCGAGGCCGGCCGGATCCGCGTCTCGGTGCGGTTCGGCGCCGGGACGCTCAGCATGCCGCTCGACAAACCGGGCCTGTCATTGCTGGCCAACAGCGCCTTCACGACCGGCGGCCTCGGCAAGCACAGTGTCGACGACCTCCAGCGCATCCTCGCCGGCAAGACCCTCGGCCTGAGCTTCGGCGCGGAGGACGACGCGTTCGTGTTCGCGGGCTCGACCAACCGCACCGACCTGCTGCTGCAACTCCAGCTGTTCTGCGCCTACCTCACCGATCCCGGCTACCGGCCGGAGGCGCTCCGCCAAGTCCGCAAGGGTGTGGAACAACTTTACACCCGGCTCGAGCACACGCCCGACGGCCCGCTGCAGTTGCAGGTCGAGCGCCTGCTCGCCGGCGGCGATCCGCGCTTCGGGCTGCCCCCGAAGGAAGCCATGCTTTCGCGCAACCTCGACGAGTTGAAAGCGTGGCTGACGCCCGAGCTGGCCCGCGGCCCGATTGAGATCGCCCTGGTCGGTGACCTCGAGCCCGATGCGACCATCGCCGCCGTCGCCCGGACATTTGGGGCGCTGCCCCCGCGGGCGGAAAAGGCCGCCTTCACGGCCGAGCGCAAGGTGACGGCGCCAGCCGCACCGCTTCAAAAGGAATACACCGTGCCGACCGAGATTCCCAAGGCCGTCGTCCGCCTTTACTGGCCGGCGACCGACAGCTTCGACGTGAAGCTCTCCCGCCGGCTGCGCCTGCTCATGGAGGTGATGGCCGACCGGTTGCGGGTCAAGATCCGCGAGGAAATGGGTGGCACCTACAGCCCCGGCACCGCCAGCGACCTCAGCGACACCTATCCGGGCTATGGTTGGCTGATTGCCGACGCGACCGTCGCGCCCGCCGAGGCCCAGACCATCGCCGATGCCATCAAGGCCGTGGCGACCGCCATCCGGCAGGGCGGCGTCACCGACGAGGAACTCGTTCGCGCCAAGCAGCCCGTGCTGACCGCGCTGCGCGAGTCGTCGCGCACCAACGCCTACTGGCTGAACACGGTCCTGGCGTCCGCGCAGGAATTTCCCCAGCACCTCGACTGGAGCCGCACGCGCTATTCCGACAACGAAAGCGTCACCGCGGCCGAACTGGACCGGCTCGCCAGGGAATATCTCGATCCGGCGCGCGCCTCGGAGTTCATCGTGCGCCCGGCCGAAGCACCGGCCGCAGCTCACGTCCCGGCCCCGGCGCCCGTGCCCGCGCCACCGACCAAACCCTGATTGGTCCGGGCCGCGGATGGCCGTTTGCTCCGTTGCCTCCGCGGGAGCATGCCTCGCAGGGTGAGGGCACCCGCCCCCAGCGGAGAGCGGACGCCCCCGCCCCGCTGGCTCTTCCCGCCGCGTTTGCGCCGGCCGCGGTCACCGCAGGCGAGCGGCGGTTTTTGGGGTTTTGACATGCCCCGGATCGCGGCGTAGGATCGGCGCGAATCATGGAACACCTCCACGCCTATTGGCGCATGGAATACATCGAGGCGCCGCGCGGAACCACCGGTGAGAATCTTTTCACCGCCCTGCCGGCGATGGGCGACGATGCCAAGGCGCACATTATCCACCGCAGCCGACTCTCGTACCTCGTGCTGAACCGCTATCCCTACAACGCGGGCCACCTGCTCGCCGTCCCGTTTCGCAATGTCGCCGATCTCACCGGCCTCAAGAAAGCCGAGCGCGCCGACCTGATGGATGAGATCATCTTCGGGAAGGAGGTCCTGCGCGCGGCGCTCAAGCCCGATGCCTTCAACATCGGTTTCAATCTCGGCGGCGCCGCGGGCGGCAGCATCACGCACCTGCACGCGCACATCGTGCCGCGCTGGAATGGCGACACCAACTTCATGCCCGTCATCGGCAAGACCCGCGTGCTGCCGCAATCCCTCGCAGCCATGTTCGCCCGGCTCAAGACGGTCGCGGACAAACTGGCCGCCCAGGCCTGACCCGCTCGCCGTCCGGCTGACCGCTCACCACCCACTGTCCACTGTTCCCTTTCCGTGCCCGAACCCAAGAAGCTCCATTTCCCCAGCGCCCGGCATCTGCAGCAACTTTTTGGCGGCAAGGAGGACAACCTCGCGCGCGTCGAGCAGGCCCTGGGCGTGCGCCTGGTCACGCGCGACGAATGGCTGCAGGTCGACGGGCCGGCCGAGGCCCAGGCGCGCGCCGAGGAGTTCTTCAACCTGCTCAACGCCGGGCGGACCCAAGGGCTCGCGGTGCGCACGCCGGATTTCCTGCGCCTGCTCCAGCTTTTCACCCGCGACAACGGCGCCAGTCTGCGCGCGCTGTTCGACGAGCCGCTCGTCATCGCCACGAAACGCAAGAGCGTGGTCCCAAAAACCATCGGCCAGAAGCTTTACCTCCAGGCCATCCTGAAAAACCCGGTCGTCTTCGGCATCGGGCCCGCCGGCACCGGCAAGACGTACCTCGCCATGGCGATGGCCGTCTCCGCGCTGCTGAAGAACCAGGTCCAGCGCATCGTCCTCACCCGGCCGGCGGTTGAAGCCGGCGAGACCCTCGGCTTCCTGCCCGGCGACTTGCGCGAGAAGATCCTGCCCTACCTGCGCCCGCTCTATGACGCCCTGCACGACATGCTGGATCCCGAGGATGTGGCGACCTTGTCGGAAAAAGGCGTGATCGAAATCGCCCCGCTGGCCTACATGCGCGGCCGCACGTTGTCGGCCTCCTTCATCATCCTCGACGAGGCCCAGAACACCACGCCCGAGCAGATGATGATGTTCCTCACTCGGCTCGGCGACGAGTCGCGGATGGTGGTCACGGGCGACATCACGCAAATCGACCTGCCCCGCGCCAAGCAGTCGGGCCTGGTCCAGGCCCCGCGCATCCTGAAAAACATCCCCGGCATCGAGTTTCACACCTTCACCGCCAGCGATGTCGTCCGCCACCCGCTCGTCCAACGCATCATCGACGCCTACGAGCAGGCGAAAGCCGGGGAGGAGGGACCGGCATGAGGGCTCGGGTCCGGCGGTCTTATGGCGGGCCCCCGCGCAGCTGGAATCCGCATCGGTGGAGGATCGGTCTCCTGACCGGCCGCGGTCGGCTGGGACGCCGACCCTCGCGATGAATCGCCTCGTCGCCGTCACCAACCGTCATCCCCGCCTGCGCCTCTCGCGTCGCGAGGTGGCACGAGCGATCGCAACCCTCGACGCCCATGCGGTCGATTTCCTCGGCGGCTGTCCACCCGGTGAACTCTCGCTGGTCTTCCTGACTGATCCGGCGGTGGCGAAGATCCATGCCGATTTCATGGGCGACCCGACCACGACCGACGTGATCACTTTCGCCGGCGATCGGGCCGCGGGGCTCGCGGGTGAAATCTGCGTGTCGGCCGACATGGCCGCGCGATTTGTAGGGCTGCCGCTTGTCGGCAGGCCAGGACGTCCGGCCCGGCGGCAAGCGCCGGCCCTACGCGACGCGTTCGCCGCCGAACTCACCCTCTACCTCGTCCATGGCTGGCTCCACCTCGCAGGCTACGACGACCTCCAGCCCGCGAAGAAACGCCGGATGCGCGCCGCGGAGGCGCGGGCGATGCGGCTGCTGCAGGCGGCGGGCGCCATGCCGGAGTTCCGGCTGCGCTGACCCGATTATTCCGCGCGTATCATCGGATCCGTGGAGGATCGGTCTCCCGGCCGACCTTGTGGTGCGTATCGATGTCTTGGTGGAGGGTCGGCCTCCCGGCCGACCGCGGCTGGATGGCCGGCCAGCCAAAACGCTCTCCGCCGGGCACAACGCCCATTCGTCCAAGGTCAGGATGATGGTTTTTTGAGCGTTCCCTGTGCCGCCAGCCCCAAAAATCTGTGTGCATCCGCGTTCATCTGTGGTTCACTCCGCTCCGCATGCCCGAAACTCGCTTCAAGACCCTGCGCACCGCCTTCTTCACCGGCATCGTGCTCGTCGCGCCGCTCGTGGTCACGATCTGGGCGCTGAAGATCATCATCGGCATCGTCGGCGGGTCCATCACGCCGCTGTTCGCGCCGTACCTGCCCCAGGCACTCAGCCGCCTGCCGAGCGTGCTTTGGGACATCGTCATCACGCTTTTCGTCCTGGCGCTGATCACCGCCCTCGGCTTCCTGTCCCAGCTTTTCCTGGGCCAGTTCCTGGGCGCATTGGGTGAGCGCCTGATCCAGGGCATTCCCGGCGTCGGCGGATTCTACAACAGCGTCAAGCAGTTCATCGAAACCTTCGGGGCCAAGGACCGCGCCCAATTCAGCAAGGTGGTGCTGGTGCCGTTTCCACGCGCCGGCTCCTACACGATCGGTTTCCTCACCAACACCAGCCGGGGCGAGCCGCACCAGCACCTGGCGGGCGACCATTGGGCCGTGTTCCTCCCCACGTGTCCCAGCCCCGTGAACGGGTATTTCATCTACCTGCCGAAATCCGAAATCATCGAACTCGAGATGTCCGTCACCGAGGGGATGAAGACCGTGATCTCCTGCGGTGCCGTGCTGCCCACCTGGCCCGGCCCGGACGAAGCCCAGGCCGCGCTCAAAGCGGCGAAGTGAAGCCATGCCGGGCGGCCGCGGCAACCTGCTCACTGCTCACCGCTTTCTGCTCACTGATCCATGCCTGGCCAGCAGCTTCAACTTTCCGCCTTTGTCCTGGCGAAGAAACCTTCGGGCGCGGACAAGTTCGAGCAACTGACCGTCTTCTCCGACGAGCACGGCGTGCTTCACTGCCTGCGCCGGCTGGCGCAGAAAACCGCCGCCGCGACGCCCCCTGATCTCTTCGACGAGGTCGAACTCTGGGTGGAATCATCCAACCAGGGGCGCACCTGGTTCATCAAGGAGCATCGCTTTGTGCAGCGCCACCCCGGCATCGGCCGCTCGTATGACGCCCTCCGCGCCGCCGCCGCGCTGGCCCAGTTGCTCGACCGCAATCCGGTCTCCGACGAATCCCGCCCGGTGATCGCCGGCCTGCTGCGCACCAGCTTCGCCGCGCTCGCCGCCGGTGGCCGTCCCGACATCGTCTGGCTCAAGACGCTGTTCACGTTCCTGCGCGACGAGGGTTACCCGGTGAAACAGCAATGGTGGCCCCAGCTGCCGGCCGAGGATCGCGAACTTGCCACACGCCTCCTCAATCAACCCGTCGCCGAACAATCCGCCGAGCCCGCCGCCGTCGGACGCATCACCCGCCACCTTTCCGACTGGGTTCGCGGCGAAACCGAGATCCGCCTGTAGGGCCGCGAAATCTTTCCCTCGGAGGCGGGGTGCCCTCACCCCGCGAGGCATGGGTCCCGCCCGCAGAGGGCACCCCGACTCCAAATCTCTGGCTTTGCGTCCGCATCTCCGGTGTGTTCCGTCGACCTGTCCCATGGATTTTTCGCTCGAACAACGCACCGCCCGGCTCAGCGCCGGTGAGTTCGCCGGTTTCGCCCTCGGTCCGCGCGAGCCGGCCGGCGGCGCCGCGGGCCTCTGGCGCGCCCAGCTCGGCCAGCACTGGCACAATGAACTCCGGACCCGAACGCTGGCCGAGTCGCCCGCCGCCCAGTTCGAGATCGTCATCGACGGCCGGCTCGTGCACCGGGGCTGGACCTTTCTTCTCAATGGCCGCATCGACCAACTGGTTCCCGGGTCCCCTCTCGAGAGGGGTGGACCGGAGGGCCGGGGTGTGTTGATCCGCGAAATCAAAACCGTCACGCGCCCGTTGCCGGCCGATGAGGCGGAACTCCGCGCCGATTATCCCGAATATTTTCTCCAGCTCGCGACCTACGTCGTTCTCTCCCGGTCTTCGGCCACCACGTCTCCGCTCCTTGCCGCGCTGAAGCCCAGCGACGGCGGGCCCCCACCCCGCGCCGAACTCGTGTTTGTCGAAGCCGGCTCGGGATTGTCGCAGGCCATCGCCCTGACCCCGTTCGACGAAGCCCTCGTCCACCACCAGCTCGATGCGGTGGTCGAGTTTCTCAACCTGCAGCTGCGCGCCCGCGAACGCCGTCGCGCGCTGCAGTTCCACAGCCCGTTCGCTACGCTTCGCCCGGGACAGGAAACCATCCAGGCCGACCTGCTATCAGCTGTAAGCGCTCAGCCCTCAGCTCTTTTCTTTGAGGCGCCCACCGGCTATGGCAAGACGGGCTGCGTGCTCGAGTTCGCCCTCGGCCAGTTGCGCGCCGGCCGCTTCGGCCGGCTCATCTGGCTGACAGGAAAATCCACCGGCCAGCTCCAGGTCGTGTCCACGCTCAGGTCGATGACCGCTTCCGACCCGGTCCCCGGCCCTTCGTCCTTTTCACCTGCCGGCACGCGAGTGGCGGCCTGGCAGATTCGCAACAAAGCCGAACATTGCGTCAACCACACGTTCCACTGCATCCGCGACGGCTGCGAGTTCCTCCGCGGCTGCACGGAACGCTGGCCGGCCAGCGGCCTGGCGCGGTTCTATCTCGACGAGGCCCAGCCGCACGACCTCGACACGCTTCGCGCGGCCGGCCGCGAGGCGCTCATCTGCCCCTACGAGATCACCCGGACCGCGCTGGCGTTCAACGATGTCTGGATCGGCGACTTCAACTACGTCTTCGCCCCCGACAATCGCGGGCTGCTGTTCGACCAGCCCGGCTTCGATCCCGCGCAAACGCTGCTCGTCGTGGACGAGGCGCACAACCTCCCTTCACGCGTCGCCGGCGCGCATTCGCATCGCGCCACCGAGACCGACGCCCGGCTGCTGCTGGCCGAGCTCGATCACCTGCGCGCACCGACGGCCCTGGTGCTCGCGGTCGAGGAATGGACCCGGCTGCTGGGCGCGCTCAAGCCCACCGAGTCGCTCGACCCGCCGTTCGAGCACGAGATCCACGATCTGCTCGCGCGACTGGCCGACCTCACGATGACGCAGCAGGTCGACTATGTCGCGCTCGGCCCGCAGCACTCGGCTACCCTCTGGCAATTCCCCGCGCTGCTGCAGTTCATGGACGACCCGGACCTCAAGAAGCTCCTGTGGGTCGCGAAACCCGGTGAACTCGAGTTCACGTGCGTCGACGCCGCGGCGGCCATCGGCGCGACGCTGAAGGAATTCGGCGGCGCCATCCTCATGTCCGCCACCTTGCAGCCGTTCGATGAGTTTGCCGCCGGCTGCGGACTCGACACACCGCGCCCTGGCGGGCACCCCTCTCGAGAGGGGACCCAAGCCCTCGAAACCGCGAGCTCCCCTCTATCCAGAGGGGTAGCACGAAGTGCCGGGGTATGTTTCTTCACCGCTGCCACCCCCTGGCGCGCCGGCGCCTACGACGTCGCTGTCGACCTCCGGGTCGACACCTCGTTCAAAAAACGCGCCGGCCATTACGGCACGACCGCAGCGACGATCGCGGCGCTCTGCACCGCTTCCATGTCGGTTGGAGGCGGGGTGCCCTCACCCCGCACTTCGGCCATTGCCGTCTTCTTCCCTTCCTACGCCTACGCTGAATCCGTCCTGCGCGCGCTCGAGGATTCCGGCAGCGTGCTGCGCGTCGCGCTCCAACCAAAGCTCCCCGATCTCGCCGCCCAGACCGCGTGGGTCGAGGAGAGCCTTGCGTTGGCCGACGCCATGTTTCTCGTCCTCGGCAGCAGCTTCGCCGAGGGCATCGACCTGCTCGGCGGACGCGTGACGCACGCCATGGTCGTCGGGCCCGCGCTACCCGAGGTAAACGCCGTGCAGAAGGCCCGCATGGATGCCTTTGCCTCGCTCGGACGCGATGCGGCCTTTCGGCGCGTCTACCAGATCCCCGGCCTGCAGAAGGTGAACCAGGCGCTCGGCCGGCTTGTGCGCGCACCTGGACACAAGGCCAAAGTCCTCCTCCATTGCCGGCGCTTCGCCGATCCCACCTACGCCTCTCTCCTCGCCGCCGACTATCAGTTCTACCGCGAGCTCGCCGACGACACCGACCTCGCCGCCTGGCTGGAGAGGACTTAGCGGCGCGTCCCCACCTCGGATTGGAGCGGAACCGACTTGCCCAACTGAAAGCCCTCGATGTCCAAGGTGCGCCGCAGGGTTCGATCGGGCGCGAAACTGACGAGCACATATTCGGCATCCTCCGCGCTCGCGAGCTCGGCGGGCAGCTGAAAGCGCTCCCGCACGCTGACGACCAGGGTCGAGTCGAGCAGCGCCATCCCGACACCCTCGTTCCTGCCTTGCACAAGCTTTCCTTCTTTCGGGAAGAACAAACCCGATCCGCCAAAGGGCGACCAAGCCGACTTCAATAGGTTCAACGCCATCTGGCGCGAAGTGAAGGTCACCGCGAGGTGGTCGCCCTCGCGCTGGACGTCGCTGATCGTGAAGGAGCCGAATCCGTTGCGAACGGTGCTCGATCGCGCCGGCACGCTGGCGATTGTCCGTCCCCGGTAAACCAGGAGGTCCGCGCTCACATGCACAGCCGAGGGCTCACGCTTCATCCGGTCGGACATCGATGAAAGCCTCATCCCCCAAGGCAGCCTCAGTTCCTCGCTCACGGGGCCAAGCCCCAACAGCCGCCTCGTCGCGGTCAATTGGTCCGGAAAACCTCTGCTCGGCCCATTGAAGAGGGTCGATGTCTTGTCCGGCCATTGCCATTCAGCGCGCAGGCTGACACCCGCGGTGGAGTCCGACGGCAGGTTCGCGAGGGCGACGGGGACCACGAACGTCCGAGTCCTGGGCGAATACGCTGGTTCCCTCTTCAATTGGAGTTGAATTGCCTCGTCGCCCGGACGCTCGAAGGCGGGAGCGTCGTGGAAGCGCTTCGTCCAGTCGGCCGTCTGGCGGCTGATCGCAGCGCAAACGACCGTGACCGCCACCACCAGCAGGACAATCGAGCGCCAGACCCGCCGTGTGAGATACTGGTGGCAAAGTACCGCCAGCGCGATCAGGCCAAGTCCGATCAAGGACATTTCCATTCGCGTCACATAAATGCCCGCACTGGAGCCGGTGACGCCTCCGATCCCGATGACCCAGCCCACCGCCGTCTCCAGAATCGCGAAGCAGGCGACGCCGCCAAAACTCCACAGCAGGTAGCGCGGAAATCCGTCGGTGAGCGCCGCACAACATGCGCTGGTTAGCATCACAAAGAGGAGAATCGACGCCTTCACCCCGGCCGCTGTCGCGAGATCACCCGCGTGGAATCCGCAGGCCAGCCACCACGGCACGTGCAATACCACGGGGGCGGCGACCAGCAGCAGCCCCATGGCCAGGAGCTTGGCGCCGAGCAGGCGCCCGCCGGAAATTGGCCGCGTCAGCCAGAAGGCGTCCCGGTCGCGCAAGGAGTCCTCGAAGACCAACCAGCCTGCCAGCAGGTAGACCACGACCAAATCCAGTGCGTCACGCACCAGCGTCCATGGCCCGTCGCCAACGTAGCCGATCCATTCCAGTCGCGGGTGGCCGAACAGGCCGCACACGACCGCCTGCACCAGCAGCCGGACCACGATGGTCGTCAGCCAGAGCGCCATCGGCAGCTTGAGGCGCCGGAGGTCCTTCCGAAAGATATGCCAGGTGAGGTTCATGGAGAAATCTGTTTCAACGCCCGGCGGCAGGCGCCGGCGAAAGGACAAGGCGCGGTCGATCCACCATTTCGCGGAAA
Source organism: Lacunisphaera sp. (assembly GCA_035496355.1). Lineage (GTDB taxonomy): Bacteria > Verrucomicrobiota > Verrucomicrobiia > Opitutales > Opitutaceae > Lacunisphaera. The sequence goes on from DATJES010000004.1 coordinate 219,456, forward strand.
CGACCGGTCTCGCGCACGCGCACTTTCACGATTTTCGCCCGCGCTAGCCAGGCCGGCAGGTCCGTGATGCCCGACTGCTCAAATCCGGCCATGGAAAAACTCAGCCGCGTGCGGAAGAAGCTGACCGTCGCCACGGTCAGCGAATTCGCCGGTCGATTCCATCGCGCGATGAAAGCAAGTCCGTCATCCGGGTTGACCAGCACGTAACGGTCCACGGGGTTCCGTCCGCCCGCCTGGGCCGATATCTCGTCCGTTGTCTCCGGTGCCGACTCGCTCAGCGGAATCACCAACTGCGCCGGCTCGGTCACAGCATAAAATTCGGTGCGGAGCGAAACGCCGGTGCGGACCACCCGGGCGTCCACCCGGGTCGGAACCTCGCCCACGATCTCGAGCCGATCGAAATTGCCCTCAAGGGTGGCCGAATAATCGACCGGAACGCCCGCGACCAGACGCGACGCCTCGGCTGGCGGCAGCGTGAAACCCGCCTGCAGCGCTGGCTGGCCGACCTCGTGACAGACCATCCGCAGGACGGCGGCGTCGACCCCATCGTCCGCTATCGGATGGGGGGTAATCCGCATTTCCGTCCCCGCCTCGCGGAGGCGGTGCTCCACGCCCGTGAGTTGCGCCGCGGTTCCAGCCGGCAAGCCGGCGGCCGTGAAGCTGATCATCACCTCGGAGCCGGGTCCGATCGTCGCCGACCGGACTTCGATTCCGGCGTTTTGCAGCGGAAGCTCCGCGCGCGCGGAGAATTCTTTGCGGAAATCAATCTTCCATGCGTGGGCGAGGATACCGCAGCTGAACGCTGTCGCGACCAGCAGCACCAGCGAGAGCGACGTTCGACGCGTGCGATATTGGATCGCCACGATGGCCACCGCGGCCACGAGCCACACTGCCGTCATCAGAATGTAGCGCGATTCGGCCAGCCCGAGCGATGGTGCCGCGGACCCGGGCAAACGCAGCAGCGTGGTCCCGGCGATCGGCAGCATCGCCACCACCATCACCAAAAACGCGTGCATGACGAACCGGCTGCCGTTGCGGGAGATCATCGCCAGCGGCAGCGCAAACAGGACGAGCAGAAACTCGCCCGCGAGCGTGTTCTTCGCCGCATGCAGCAATTGACCGGCATCGTAGCCCAATCCCAACCACCAGGGCAGCGTCACCGCCACCGGCAGCAGGCTCATCAAGACCAGTCCGGTTGCCTTGGCCGCGAGCAGTCGGCCGGGCGAAATCGGCCGCGTCATCCAGAAGGCATCGCTGTCGCAGACCGCGTCCTCGCCCTGAACTCCCTGCACCACCCCTAGCAACATGACCGGAAGGAAGATCGTGCCGAACACCCAGGTCGTCCATTGCAGGACGACCGCCCCGTCGGCATCGATGGAGAAATACAGCCGGGCGAACAGCAGCCGGCCCGCAAGGAGCACGGCCCACAAGAGCAGGATCCACCGAAAGCGGAGCAGATCCTTGCGGACAATATGCCACGTGAGGCTCATGCAGCGGCAGCCTTGCGATCGGCACGGTTGGCCCGCGCGAGCGCCACGAAAATCTCCCGCAACGTCATCGGATGGGCCGAGATCGCAGCGTCGCCGAACCGTTCCCGGCCCTGGCGCGCGAGTTCGTCGGCTGAGTAGCGGCTCTCCACGAATCGGACCCGGTGGTTCTCGCGCCCCAGGTCCAACCAGGTGGGAGGCAGGCTGGCCAGATCGGGTTCCCTCTCGCCCACCGTCACTTCGATGCGACGGAAGCGCGATTGCAGGGAATCGATCGACTCGGCAAAGTTCAGCCGGCCCGCATCGATCAATCCCACCCAATCCGCCAGTTGCTCGACTTCACCGATGTCGTGGGAAGAAATGAAGATCGTCCATTCCCGCTGTTGCGATACTTCGAGCACACCGCGGATGAACTCGTCACGCACCAGTGGATCGAGGCCGCTGAACGGCTCGTCGAGCACCAGCAACGTCGGCCGGTAGGCGAGCGAAGAAAGGAGCGCGGCCTTCATCGCCATTCCTCGCGACAGGTGCTTGATCTTGCAGTTCGGCGGCAGGTCGAAGTCCCTGAGGAGCTTCGCCTCGAGCTCGCGATCCCATGTCGGATAGAACGGGCGACAGTAGTCCAACAGTTGCCGGACGGTCATCCAGTCCGGCAGCCGCTGGTTTTCCGACACATAGCCAATTCGCACGCGCTCGCGGGGTCCCAGGCGGCGGGAGTCGACCCCCAGCACCCGGGCCTCCCCTCCCGTCGGCTGGAGCAGATTCATCAGGACCTTGATCGTCGTGGTCTTGCCCGCACCGTTCGGACCGATGAACGCAAAGATGTTTCCGGCCGCGATGGTTAGGTCCAGGTTGTGCACCGCGTCCGCGCGGCTGTACCGGTAGCAGAGGTTATTGGTTTCGATGATGTTCATGGGAGATTACCGTTTTGAACCCAGAGGTCGCAGCGATGGCAGAGGGACCGGGAGGAATACACGGGCACGTTTCGGGCTCCGTGACCTCCGCGTCCTCTGTGTTCAAATTCTGTTTTCATGGCTCATTTTCGGCCGAGTTTCTTCCACTGCGCGGCCAGGCCGGCCGTCACTTCATCGAGGGTGAGCCCGAGGTTGCGCGCCTCCACCACCAGCCGCTCGAGCTCGGTGCCGAGGAGCTCGGCGCGCTCGGCTCGGTCGCCCGGTGCCTGTTCGGCCACGACGCTGCCGACCGCCGGCGTCGTGATGAGCACGCCCTGCGCCACGAGCGCCGCCACGATCTTGTGCGCCGTGTTCGGGTTGATCTTCAGCTCCTGGCTCACGATCCGGACGGACGGGAACGGCTGGCCGGGTTTCAACTGCCCCGCCACCACCGCCTTCTTCACCGCAAAGATCACCTGCTCCGCGATCGGCAGGCCGGCCTTGAGTTCGACGGTGAACGGGAGCATGCCGTACTAGTTGCGCTAGTACGGTTAGAACGGCAAGGAAAATCTGTGCGGAAGTTGAGAGCTGAGGATTGTGCGTTCCGTAGGGCCGGCGCTTGTCGCCGGGCCCATCTCGATTCGCTGCAGGCCTGCCGACGAGCGGCAGCCCTACTTCTCGCCCGTCACCCCGCCCGCCTACGACCGGCTCAGCCCGCCTCGACCTCTCCCAGCAGGTTGGCAAAGATCATCTTCCCGCCGCCGCTGGGCAGGACGCCGATGATTTCCGCCGAGACCCGCTTGCCGACGAAGGCCCGGGCGTTGTTGACCACGACCATCGAGCCATCCGGCAGGTAGCCGAGCGCCTGGCCCTCCTCCTTGCCGCTCTTCACCAGGTCGAGCGCAATGCTCTCGCCGATGACCAGCTCCGGCCGCAGGGCGGACTCGAGCGCATGGAGGTTGAGCCAGGACACGCCCTGGAACTGGGCCATCTTGGCCAGATTGCTGTCCGTGGTCAGCAGCTTGGCGCGCAGCGACTGGGCGATGAAAATGAGCTTGGCCTCGAGGTCCTGGCGACGGGTGACGTCGCTCTGGTGGATGCGGATGTCGAGCCCCTTGATCGCACGGAGCTCGTTGAGCACCTGCAGCCCGCGCCGGCCGCGCGCCTGCTTGACCGGGTCGGGCGAGTCGGCGATGGCCTGCAGCTCGTTCAGGACAAACGTCGGAATGATCAGGGCTGAGCCGAGAAACTGCGTCTCACAGATGCGCGCGATGCGGCCGTCGATCAGGGCGCTGGTGTCGACGACGACCAGCGGCACGTCCACCTCGTGGGGCACGAATCGCATGTACGGGATGACGAGGTTGAACTCGTCCTTGCCGCGCAGCGCGATGACCGTGCCGAGGTAGGTGCAGATGATGAACAGTCCCAGCTGCACGAGGTAGATAACCTGCGGGTCGCCTTCTTTCAGCAGCGGCGAAGTGCCCAGCAGCCAAGCCACCAGGGCGCCGATGCCGAGGCCGAACGTCAGCGCGGTCAGCCCCCGCAGCGAGAATCCCTTCAACATCAAGTCGACCAGCACGACCAGCGTGCCGATGGCGGCCCCGATGAAAACGGCCAGGCCGCGCCGATGATCCCAATCCTCGATTGTATAGCAGACGAGCCAGCTGGCGGTGATGCAGAGGGCGATGAAGAATATCCGGATAACCAGCAGGGTCTTGTTCATGCAGAGGGGCGCCCGATCAATTGAATACACCCTTGTTCTTCAGCCACAGCAAGACAAAGGGCAGCACGAGAAAAATAATCATGACGCCGTAAAGAATCAGCTGTGCCCGGTGGGCTTTTTTCTCTAGCTCCGGATCCGTCTCCGTCATCCTCCGCATCCGACCAACCTCCCATGCCAATGACAACGCAATACTGGCTCGTGAAGTCCGAACCCGGCACCTATTCGTGGGACGACTTCGTGGCCGAGCGCCGGACCGCGTGGACTGGCGTCCGCAACTATGCCGCCCGGCTTCACCTCCAAGCCATGCGGGCCGGCGATCAGGTCCTTTTCTACCATAGCGGCGAGGCCAAAAGCATCGTTGGCCTCGCGCGCGTAACCAGGGCGGCGTTTCCCGACCCCACCGCCGACGAGCCAGGCTGGGTCGCAGTCGGCCTCGCCGCCGGCCGGCCGCTGCCCTCGCCGGTGACGCTCGCCACCGTCAAGGCAACCCCGGCGCTGAAAGACATGGCCTTGATCCGGCTCGGCCGCCTCTCCGTGCAACCGGTCAAGCCGGCCGAGTTCAAGGCCGTGCTGAAACTGGCCGGCGGATGAGAGCTGTAGGAGGGGCTTTATGCCCCGAAAGCAGAACCGCGACCCACGGCAGAATCAGGGCGTAAAGCCCCTCCTACAGTCAAAAAGCTGCGCCGTCCCGCGGGCTCGACAATCCGCGGGCGTCCGCTTGAGATGCGGGCGTGTTTGACCAGATCACCATCCTTGCACCCGGGCTCCTTGGTGCCTCCGTGGCGCAGGCGGCGCGGCATTTCGGCGCCGCGCGACGCATCGTGCTCTGGGCCCGGCGTCCGGAGACGCGACTGCAGCTGAAAAGCCAGCCGTGGTGCGATGAAATCGCGGACACGCCGGCGACGGCCGTCGCCGGCTCCGACCTGGTGATCCTCTGTGCCCCCGTCGACCAGATCGTCGCGCTCGTGCGGCAGATCGCCAAGCATCTGAAGCCTGGCGCCATCGTCACGGACGTGGGCAGCGTGAAGGGCGAGATCTGCCGGCTCGGCGTCAAGGCCGCCGGCTCGCAGGCGCATTTCATCGGCTCCCATCCCATGGCTGGCTCCGAAAAAACGGGCTGGACGCATGCGCGCCCGGACCTGTTCGTCCGCCGGGTCGTCTTCGTCACGCCGCTGCCGGAAACCGACGCCAAGGCCGTCGAGCGGGTCGCGGCGTTCTGGACCGCGCTCGATGCCGAGGTGGCCACGGTTGAGCCGGATGCACACGACGAGATCGTCGCCCACATCAGCCACCTGCCGCAGGTCGTGGCGTCGGCGCTGTGTGCCTGCCTCAATCGCCGCGACCTGAAGTGGCGCAACTATTCCGGCGGCGGACTGCGCGACACGACCCGCATTGCGGGCAGCGACCCGAAGCTCTGGAAGACCATCCTCGAACAGAATCGCGACGAGGTGCTGCGCGCCGTCCGCGCCTTTCAGGACGAGTTGCACGGGTTCGAGCGCGCGCTAGCCAACCGCGACTGGTTCGAGGTCCAGGCCATCCTGGAACGCGGCAAGGGGTATCGCGACCAATTCCGCCCCGTGCCATGACATTCCCCGGTGGGAGCGCACTTGCGCGCGACCGTCGCGACCGAGGTCGCTCCCCCAAGAAAATGCCCACCTTCCCCGACAGGCTTCCCCTCCTTCCCTTCACCCGGCCGGTGCGCGGGCGGGTCACGCTGCCCGGCTCGAAGAGCATCACGAATCGCGCGCTCCTCCTGGCGGCGCTGTCGCCGCGGACCGTGACGCTGCATGGCGCGCTGTTCAGCCGCGATACCCGCATCATGGTGGCGGCCCTTCGCGCCCTGGGATTCGCCGTCGCCACCGACGAAGCGGCGCTCACGATCACGGTCGAAGGCCGCGGCGGCACCATCCCGGTGCGCGAGGCCCGGATCGAGGTCGGCAACGCCGGCACCGCCGCCCGTTTCCTCACGGCCTTCGTCTGCCTGCGGCCCGACGGCATCTATCATTTCGATGGGGATGCCGCGATGCGGCGGCGGCCGATTGGAGCGTTGCTGGAGGCGCTCGAGGCCCAGGGCGCCCGGGCCAGCAGCCACAGTTTCCCGTTCACGCTCCAGACCGCCGGCCTGCCGGGCGGCACCGTCGAACTCGATGCCTCGGAAAGCAGCCAGATGCTCTCGGCCTTGCTGATGGTCGCGCCGCACGCGCGGTCGCCGCTCAAGGTGAAATTGAAGGGCGCGGCCGGCTCGAAGCCGTTCGTGACCATGACCGAGAACATGCTCCGGCAGTTCACGCCGGCGCCGTCGGACTACGCCATCGAGGGCGACGCCACGGCGGCGAGCTATTTCCTGGCCCTGCCGTGGGTGACCGGCGGGGAGATCGTCCTGACAAACTTCACGCGGGAGCTGCAGGGCGACGCCCAGTTTGCCGACGTGCTCGCCCCGCTGGGCGTGGTCCGGGAAAGCGCGCAAGACGTGACGGTGTTTCGCGCGTCCGCCGCCCGGACCGGGCGCGGGCCGGCCGTGAATTTCCGCGAATTCTCCGACACGTTCCTGACCCTCGCGGCGATCGCGCCGCTGCTCGACGGACCGACCCGCATCAGCGGCATCGCGCACACGCGCAAACAGGAGACCGACCGCGTGGCCGGCGCCGCCGCCGAATTGCGCCGGCTCGGGCAGGACGTCGTGGAAACCGACGACGCCCTCGAGATCCGCCCGCGGCCGCTGCGCCCCGACATGGAGATCGAGACCTACCATGACCATCGGTTCGCGATGAGCTTTGCGGTGCTCGGCTGCCATGACCTGCGGGGCGACGGCCGCCCGTGGCTCACCATCAAGGATCCCGGTTGCTGCGCCAAGACCTTCCCGACATTCTTCGATTTGCTCGCCGCCCTGCGGGCGGGCTCACCTTGACCGCCATGGCGTCTCCCGCCTTCTTCATCATCGCCATCGACGGCGGCGCCGCGTCCGGCAAATCGTCGTCCTCCAAGATCCTGGCCGACCGCTTCAACCTGCTGCACGTCGACACGGGCTCCTTCTACCGCCACATCACTTACGAGCTGCTGCGGCGCGGCGTCTCCCCTTCCGACCTGCCCGCCCTGCGCCAGGCGCTGGCCGGCCTGCATTTCTCGACGCGGCTCGAGGGCCGTTCGGCGCGGATGCTCGTCGATGGCCAGCCCGCCGGGAATGAGATCCGCGGCCAGCACGTCAACGACCACGTCTCGCACTACGCGGCCATTCCGGAGGTGCGCCAGGTCCTGCTCGGCTACCAGCGCGGCCAGGTCGACGTGGCCCGCGCGCACCATTTCCACGGCTTGGTGATGGAGGGCCGCGACATTGGGTCGGTGATCTTTCCGCAGGCCGAGTTCCGTTTTTTCCTGCACGCCGACCCGGCGGAACGGGCCAAGCGCCGCGCCAGGGAAGGCCAGCAGGATTCGATCGCCGAGCGCGACCGGCTCGACTCCTCGCGCAAGGCCTCGCCGCTCACCTGCCCGGCCGGCGCCATCGACATCGACACGACGCACCGCACCCTACCCGAGGTCGTCGATTTGATGGCGGCGCGCATCGAGGCGGGGCGCCCATGAGCACCCGACGGCAAACCAGCCGGTGGCGCCCGCCCGTCGTGCGGGCGGAACCCGCGCGGAAAGCCGGTTCCACCGCCTGACTACCGACCGCCCATGCCGCACCCGCCCGATCACCTCAAAATGAAGCCGTTCTACGGCTTCTTCCACTATCTCGCCGCCAGCATCTATGGCATGTGGTTCCGGGGCGAAGTCGTCGGCACGGAAAATTTCCCGACCGCGGGCCCGTTTCTCATCGCCTCCAACCACGCCAGCCATCTCGACCCGCCGATGGTCGGCTGCCAGATCGCCAAGCAGATGCGGTTCTTTGCGCGCCGCAGCCTCTGGAACAACAAGCTGCTCGCGTGGTGGCTCGACCAGGTGGAGACGATTCCCGTCGAACGCGACACCGGCGACATCGGCGCGATCAAGAAGGTGCTGCAGGCGCTGAAGGAAGACCGCGCGGTCGTGCTTTTCCCCGAGGGCACCCGTTCGCCCGATGGCCACCTGCAAAAGCCCAAGGCCGGCGTCGGTCTCATGGCCTGCAAGACCGGCGTCCCGGTCGTGCCGTGCCGGGTGTACGATTCGTTCGCGGCGTTCGGCAAGGGCCAGCGCGTGCCGCGCCTCGGCACGCCCGTCACGATTGTCTTCGGCCGGCCGCTCCAGCCCCGCGAGTATGACAACCCGGCCGACGGCAAGGCGCGCTACGACAACGCCGCCCAGCGCATCATGGACCGCATCGCCGCCCTCCCCCGCCCGGTGATGCCGGTGATTTGAAGGTCAGGATTACGTGGAGGCGGGGCCATCCGCCCCGCGTCGCGCCCGTTTCCCTTTGTAGGAGCCTGCTTGCAGGCGATCCGGAGCGGATGCTGACGAACCGAGCCCTGAATCGCCTGCAAGCAGGCTCCTACATTCCGAGCGCGGGAATCGCCGATTGCTTGCAGCAAAAATTTTCTCGCCGCCGGCGGGAACATTCCTGGAAATATTTTTTCCCAGCAGCCTTTATTCCCACCCCCCGGCCGAATCATGATTGAAGTCAGAGGACTCGCCAAAAACTACGGTTTGTTTCGGGCCGTCGACAATGTCTCCTTCTCCGTCCAACGGGGTGACATTCTCGGCTTCCTCGGGCCCAACGGCGCCGGCAAATCGACCACGATGAAGATGATCACGGGGTTCCTGCGGCCCACCGCCGGCACCGCCGTCGTCGACGGGCACGACGTGACCCGCGCCCCGATCGAGGTGAAGCGCCGCATCGGCTACCTGCCCGAGAGCGCCCCTTGCTACCCCGAGATGACCGTGGCCGAGTTTCTCGCCTTCATCGCCGAGATGCGCGGCTTCCGCGCGCCGGTCGAGAAGGCCGCGCGCATCCGGCGGGTCGTCGAGCTCTGCCACCTCGACGGCGTCCTGGGCCAGTCGATCGAGACGCTGTCGAAGGGCTTCAAGCAGCGCGTCGGCTTCGCGCAGGCCCTGTTGCACGACCCGCCCGTGCTCGTGCTCGACGAGCCGACCGACGGCCTCGACCCGAACCAGAAGAACGAGGTGCGGGCCATCATCAAGCAGCTCGCGACCCAAAAGGCCGTCATTCTCTCGACCCACATCCTCGAGGAAGTCGACGCCCTTTGCACGCGCATCATCCTCATCTCCCGCGGCAAGGTCGTCGTCGATGAGACCCCGGCCGCCTTCCGCGCGCGCCGGCCCGGCGCGCGGCTCGACGAGATCTTCCGCGAACTCACCCGCGGCGACATCTGAAGCGCCATGAGCCAGATCACACCCATCTTCAAGCGCGAGTTCCTCGGCTACTTCCGGACGCCGGTCGCCTATGTGTTCCTGATCATCTTCCTGCTGGCATCCGTCGGCCTCGCCTTTTTCGTCGGCCAGCTATTCAAGGGCAACCAGGCGACGCTCGAGGCCTATTTCACGTTTCATCCCTGGCTGTTCCTGTTCCTCATCCCGGCCGCCGGCATGCGCCTCTGGTCCGAGGAACGCCGCTCGGGCACGATCGAGCTGCTCTTCACGCTGCCGGTCACGCCGCTTGACGCCGTGCTCGGGAAGTTTTTCGCCGCCTGGGCGTTCCTCGCTGCGGCGATCCTGTTGAGCTTCCCGCTGGCGCTGACCGTGGCATGGCTCGGCGATCCCGACTGGGGTGTCATGGCCTCGAGCTATTTCGGCAGCATCCTGATGGCGGGCGCCTATCTCGGCGTGTGCTCGCTGATGTCGGCCCTGACCAAGAACCAGGTCGTCGGCTTCGTGCTGGGCCTGTTCGCCAACCTCGTGCTCGTGTTCCTCGGCTGGAGCGTCTTCAACGGCGCGCTCGCCGCCGTGTTTCCGCAGGCGATCGTCGACCTGCTGGCGAATTTCAGCCACACGACGCATTTCGACGCCTTCACCAAGGGCATCATCGACCCGAAGGACGTGATGTTCTTCCTCTCGCTCGCCGGCTTCTGCCTCTTCCTGAACGTGCTCGCCCTCGAACGCTGATTCCGCGCCATGAAATTCGGCCGCATCCCGCTCACCATCGCACTCCTCTTCGTCGGGCTCGTCGCCGTCAACTACCTCGCATCGGCCCTGCCCTACCGCGTCGACGCCACGGCCGAGCACATCTATTCGCTGTCGCCGGGCACGCACGCGATCCTCGACAAGCTCGAGGAGCCCGTCCGCCTCGACTTCTATTTCTCCGCCAGCACCGCCGGCCTGCCCATCTCGATCAAGAATTACGCCGCCCGCGTCCAGGAAATGCTCCGGCAATACGTGCGCGCCTCGCACGGCCACCTCGAACTGGTGGTGACCGATCCGAAGCCCGACACGCCCGCCGAGGAAAAGGCCACCGCCGCCGGCGTCGCCGGCCAGCCGCTGAGCAATGGCGACCGCGTCTATTTCGGCCTGGTCGCCACGCTGGCCGACCAGCAGCAGGTCATCGCGTTCTTCAGCCCGCAGCGCGAACAGTTCCTCGAGTACGATCTCTCCCAGGTCATCTACCGCATCCAGCAATTCAACCGGCCCAAGCTTGGCCTGCTCACCTCGCTCCCGTTGCGCGGCGCCATGGACATGATGGCCATGCAGTCGGGCCGGATGCCGCGCAGCCAGCTGGTGCTGTCGGAGTGGGAACGCTCCTTCGAGATCGTCGATGTCCAGGCGTCGGCCACGGAGCTGCCCGCCGGTCTTGACGCCCTCGCCATCATCCACCCGCAGAACGTCAGCGAGAAGCTCCAGTTCGCCATCGACCAGTTCCTCCTCGCCGGCAAGCCGGTGTTCCTCGCCGTCGACCCGTCGTCGCGCACGATGGCCGACCAGGGCCAGCGCAACGGCATGATGGGCGGCCCGCCGCCCGGCACCGCCAGCGACCTGCCGAAGCTGCTCGGCGGCTGGGGCCTCGAGTACAAGCCCGCCGACGTGATCGGCGACCCGGACAATGCCACGCCCGTTCAGACCGGCGCCGGCGTGGTGAGCCGGCTGCCGATCTGGATCAACCTCACGAGTGCCAACCTCAACCGCACCGCCCTCCCGACGAGCCAGCTCCGGTCGCTCCTCTTCATCGAGCCTGGCGCGGTCGCGCTCAAGCCCGGCTCCGCCCTGACGTTCACCCCGCTGGCCACGACTTCCGCCCAGAGCGGCACCGTGCCGGCGATGACGCTCCAGTTCTCGCCACCCGAGGAGGCCGGCAAGGACATCACCGCTTCCGGCAGCAAGACCATCGCCGCCCTCGTCGAGGGCAAATTCAAGTCCGCTTTCCCGGACGGGCTGCCCGCGGATGAGCCGGCCAAAAATGTCGCCCCCAAGGATGGGAAGCCGGCCGATGCGGCGAAGGTGGCGATCAAGGACGCAGCCAAGCCGGGTGTCGCCACCCTCAAGGAATCGAAGACCAAGTCCACCCTCATCATCGTCGCCGACTCGGACTGGCTGATGGACGACTACAGCGTGCGGCGGATGAGCTTCCTCGGCATGCAGTCGGCGGAGCCGCTCAACGACAACCTCGCCTTCGCCAGCAACGCGATCGAGTTCCTCTCCGGCTCGCAGGACCTGATCTCGATCCGCGGCAAGGCGTCTTCCGACCGGCCGTTCACGGTCGTGCGCCGCATGGAAGCCGAGGCGCAGCGCCAGTACCAGGAACGCCTGACCGCGCTCGAGGCCCGTCTCACCGAAGTGCAGAACAAGCTGACCGAACTCCAGGGCAAGAAGACCGAGGGCAACCGGCTGATCGCCACGCCCGAGATGGAGAAGGCCATTGACGAATTCCAGAAACAGGAAAGCGAGATGCGCGGCGAACGCCGCCAGATCCGCGCGGCCCTGCGCCACGGCATCGAGGTGCTCGAGAATTCGCTCATCGTCATCAATCTCCTCGCCCCGGCGGTCATCGTGATCCTGTTCGGCCTGTGGTATCACCGCCAGCGCCGCCATTCCGCCGGTTCCGCCCCGAAAGTCCCATGAACCTGCGCAAGCTGACCCTCACCGTTGCCATCCTCGCCGTCCTCAGCGGCGTCGTCTGGTACCTCCAGCGGCCCTCGGCGCCCGCCGTCACCGACGCGCGCGTCGGCCAGCCGGTGCTCGCCGGCGACCTCGCCACGAAAGCGGCGAAGGTGCGCATCGCCGACCAGGGCAAGCAGGTCACGCTCGAGCACCAGGCCGACGGTTCCTGGCACGTGGCCGATTATTACGACTTTCCCGCCGACTTCGCGAAGCTCAGCCGGCTGATCGACGACCTGACCTCGGCCAAAATCCAGCGGCTCGTCACCAGCCGCCCCGACCGGCTCGAACGCCTCGAGTTCAAGGACAGCAGCATCACGCTGCTGGACGCCGCGGGCAAGGAGCTGTGGCAGGTGACGCTCGGCAAGAACGCGGAGGGCGGAGGCCGCTTCCTGCGCTACGGTTCGGAACCCAAGGCCTACCTGGCCAACCTCACCTCCTACCTCGACACCGACCCCAAAGGTTGGGCCGACACCGTGCTCCTCAACCTCAAGGCCGACGAGCTCGCGGGCATCGAGCTGTCGTTCGCCGACGGCAAGACCGTCGCGGCAACGCGCGCGAAAAAGGACGATCCGTGGACCTCGGCCGCTGCCCCCGCGGGCAAGCAGCTCAAAGCGGCGACAATCGCCTCCTTGATCAGCAACCTCACGCCCTTGCGCTTCACCGATACGAAGGCCCTCGATGATCCCGAGGCCGTCGCCGCCAAGGCGCACAGCCGCACCGTGAAGCTCACTACTTTCGACCACAAGACGTACACCGTGGCGCTCGGACGCAAGCCGGAGGAAAAGAAACTGAAGCCGCCCGCGCCCGAGGCCAACCCGAAGGACGAGGCAAAGCTCGGCGCGCCGGCCACCAGCGGTGCGGCCAAAGCCGAGCCGGCGAAGCCGGCTGACGCGTCCGCCAAGCCATCACCGAAGGTGGAGCCCGAGTACGAAACCATTCCCGCCGGTCCGGTGTTCGCCTTCGTCAGCAGTGCCGACAGCAAGGAGTCGGTCGATGCGCTGATGAAAAAGCGCTCCTTTGAGATCAGCGAGTGGGCCTTCACGAGTCTCCCCGCTACCGAGGCCGACTTGTGGGAGGATGCGCCGAAGCCGGCGGCGGAAAGCAAGCCGGTGGCGGAGGAAGCGAAGCCTCCGGCCAAACCCTGATTTTGCCTTAGCGGCACAGCTGCAGGAATTGGAGGCGGGACGCCCTCGTCCTGCGGGCTGTCATCCGCGCTTGCAGGTCGCGGGCTGATCGCCGGGCCCCCGTCAGGAATCCGCAAAACGCTCTGGCCCTTCGGCCGATTCCACCCTGACTCTGTCCTTTCACGCCCATGGCCCACGTCCGCCTGCACCTGCCGCCCAATCTCGCCAGCGCCGCCGAGCGCGACGCCATCGCGGTGCGCCTGGAGCTGGCCCTGGATACGCCGCCGCCGGAACAACTGCTGCCCGGGCTGGCGGTTTTGCAGCGGATGGGAGTAACGCCTCAACCAGTCACGCTGCTGCAGCTCCGTCGCTCCCAATTGCGCGAACTGTTGCGCGCCTTCATCGGGGAGAAGGTGTTCTTCCGCGCCGACAAGCCCGCCGACGCCCTGCCTTGGAATGGACTCGACCTGCCTGGAGTCAGCGAACACCTGGTCGAACCGCCGACGCCACCCCCACCACCACCGCCGTCGAAATCCGCCCCGCGGAAGAAACCCGCACCAGCTCCCGAATTACGGCGGATGCAGGTCGACGGCTCCGAGCATTTTCTCGCGATCACGCTGCCGTCGCGCGAATCGGCGATGCACGAGGCGGCGCTCGAGCTGGTGCGCGACAACCGTTTCACGCTCGACCCGCTGTCCGGCAAATGGTGGCTGCGCGACCGCCACAAGGTCTTGAACCTCCTTGCCTCGCGCGGGGCCGAGCTGCGGGAGCAGTTCGCCGCCGAATTCACCGACAACTTCGAACGCAACACCGCCCACCTCCGCCGGGCCGAGGTCGTCGCCGAGGTGAGCGAGACCGGCGATGCCTACGACGTGGCCCTCGGACTCAAGGCCGGCACGGCGGAGGAAAAGCTGGTCCGCGCGGCGCTCGCGACCGGACGCGGCTACATTGAGGATGCCGGCCAGGTTTTCCTGGTCGACCCCGCGCTGGTCACCCGCCTCGAGGCTGCGCAGCGCGCGCTGGCCCAGGAGCCGGCGGCCGGCGCCGTCGGCCGGCATCGCATCGCCAAGGCCCGCGCCGCCGAGGTGTCAGGCCTGCTCGAGGAACTCGCGCCCGGATATGCCGCGCCCGCCACCTGGCGCGAACGGAGTGAAACGTTGCGTAATTTGAGCAAACTGGCGCGCGCGCCCGTGCCCGGATGGTTCGGCGGCCAGCTTCGCCTGTACCAGGAACTCGGCGTCGCCTGGCTCTGGCACCTGCACCGGCAGGAACTCGGCGGCATCCTCGCCGACGAGATGGGCCTGGGCAAAACCCCGCAGGCGCTCGCCGTGCTCGCCGCCAGCACGGCCGCGCAGGCCCAACCCCGCCCGCACCTGGTAGTCGTGCCGGCCTCGCTCATGGAGAACTGGCGACGCGAAGCCGCGCGCTTCACCCCGCGCCTGCGGGTCTTTGTCCACCACGGCAACCAGCGGCTCGCCCGCGACGATTTCGCCGGCATCGACCTGGTGCTCACTTCGTACGGCACGCTCGCGCGTGACGTCGAGCTGTTTGCCGGCGTAGAGTTCGAACTGATCGTCGCCGACGAAGCCCAGCACCTGAAGAATCGCCGCACGCAGGCGGCGCAGTCCCTCCGGCGCCTGCACGGCCGGGGTCGTTTCCTGCTCACCGGCACGCCGCTCGAAAACTCGCTCGACGACCTTCGCTCGCTCTTCGAATTCCTGATGCCCGGCTTCGTCCCGCGGTTGCCCGCCGGGCTGCGCCGCGAGGAAAAGGCCTTCCACGACGAGCGGCTCCGCGCGCAGACGGCGCCCTACATCCTCCGCCGGACCAAGACCGCCGTCGCCCCTGAGCTACCGCCGAAGATCGAGCAGATCGTGTGGTGCGAACCCGAAGCCGGCCAGACCGCTCTCTATCGCCGCCTGCAGGAAGACAGCGAACGCCAGCTCATCGATCTCGCCGCCCAGGGCGCCTCGGAAGGACGCCTCCGCCTGGCCACGCTCACGCAGCTCCTGCGGCTGCGGCAGGTCTGTTGCGATCCCCGGTTGATCAAGGACGCCGCGGCCGCCACCGGCTCGGCCAAGCTCGAGGCCTTTCGCGAACTCCTCGCCGAGACGATCGACGAGGGCCACCGGATGCTGGTCTTCTCGCAATTCACCTCGCTCCTCGCGCTGCTGCGCGAGGAACTCGAGGCCGAGCAAGTCACCTATTGCTACCTTGACGGCTCGATGACACCCAGGGCGCGCCAGGCCGAGGTTGATCATTTCCAGTCGGATGACTCGGTGCCGGTGTTTCTCATTTCCCTGAAAGCCGGCGGCACCGGCCTGAACCTCACCGGCGCCGATGTCGTGGTCCATTACGACCCATGGTGGAACCCGGCCGCCGAGGCGCAGGCGACCGACCGCACCCATCGCATCGGCCAGACGAGGGTGGTGACCAGCTACAAGCTGATCTGCTCCGGTACGGTCGAGGAAAAGGTCCTGGCGCTGCAGGACGAGAAGCGCGCGCTGCTGGCGGATGTCTTTGAGGCCAGCGACGCCGTCGCGAGCCAGCTGAGCCTCGGCGACCTGCGGGAATTAATGAAGCTGTAGGGCGGGGTCTCCGCACCCCGCCTCGAATGCGCTGCGGCACCACGCGATGGCGGGATTCGGAGATCCCGCCCTACAGCCGCGTGAGCGAGTCGCGACCGACCTCCTTCACCTCCGCGCACCCCGCGAGCCCCAGCGTCAGGTCGAACTCGGCGAGCACATTGCCGATCACCTCCTCGACGCCCCGCTGGCCGGCGACAGCCAAACCGTAGATATACGGCCGGCCGAGGCAGACGGCCGTCGCGCCGAGCGCCAGCGCCTTGAACACATCGGCGCCACTCCGGATGCCGCTGTCGAACAACACCGGGACCTTGCCGTTCACCGCTTCGGTCACCGCCGGCAGAGCGTCAAGCGACGCGATCTCGCCGTCGATCTGGCGGCCGCCGTGGTTGGAGACGATCATCCCGTCGACACCGAACTCGACCGCCTTGCGGGCGTCATCCGGATGAAGGATGCCCTTGAGCACGAGCGGCAGCTTCGTGTGCTGACGGAGAAACTTCAGGTCGTCCCACTGCAGCGACGGCCGCGAATAGGTGGTCATGAACCGCCGGACCGCGGCCCGCGGCTCCTGCGTTCCCAGGTTCTTCAGCAGCCCGCCGGGAAAATTCATCTTCTGATCAAGGGCGGTGAGCAGCGTCGACAGGTTGAGCGGCGGCTTCGGGTCTTCCGTAGGGTCGGACCTTGGTCCGACCTCGGAGGTCGCAGCAAGCTGCGGCCCTGCAGGATCGTTCAATTCCGCCCGGAACAGCGGATCGCTGGTGTACTGGGCGATGCCCTGCCCCTTCATGAAGGGCAGCGAGCCGAAATCGAGATCGCGCGGCCGCCAGCCGAGCATCGTCGTGTCAAGGGTCAGGACGATGGCTTCGCAGCCGCAGGCCTCGGCGCGTTTCACGAACGACGCGACGAGGGCGTCGGATTTGCTCCAATAGAGCTGGAACCAGCGCGGCGCGGCGCCCATCGCGGTCGCAACCTGCTCCATGGGTATCGAGGCCTGGTTGGAGAAGATGAACGGAATACCGAAGGCCGCCGCGGCCCGGCCCACGGCGAGATCGGCTTCGCGATGCACCAGCTCCAGCACGCCGATTGGCGAAAGCAACAGTGGCGCAGGCAGTCGCCGGCCGAACAGGTTGATGGACAGGTCGCGGTTCTCGGCACTGCGCAGCACGCGCGGGACGATCCGCCACTTGTCAAAGGCCGCGCGGTTGGCGTCCATCGTCGTCTCGCGCCCGGCGCCGCCGGCAACGTAGGCCCATGCGGCGCGCGCCATCGCCGCCTGCGCCGCGTCCTCCAGTTCCTTTTGTCCAACCGGCACGGCCGGCCGCTGCCCGCCCACCCCGGCGACGTAAATCTCGCGCTGGCGCTTCCGTCCGAAGTCAGCAAGCGAGTCGGGCATGGCGCATATCCTACCGCAGCCCGCAGTTCTTCCGGGCGCGGGTCATGACCTTGGCCGCCACGGCGCGGGCACGCTCGGCGCCTTCCCGGAGCACCCGGTCGATGTAGCCCGGATCGGCCGCCAACTCGGCACGCCGGGCGCGGTACGGGGCGAAGAAATTCCAGTAGTGCTCGAACAGCGCCTTCTTGAGGTCGCCGTAACCGAGGCCGCCCGCCCGGAGCCGCTGCTCGAGATCCGCGGCCACCGCCGGCGGCGCGAACAGCTTCAGGAACTGGATGGCAAGATTCTTGTCCGCGTCGGGCTTTGACTCCTGCGGCGTGCGCGAGTCCATGACGATGCCCATGATTTTCTTCCGCAGCGCCTTCTCGTCGCCAAAGATCTCGATCGTGTTGCCGTAGCTCTTGGACATCTTCTGGCCGTCGAGGCCGGGAATCACCGCGACATCCTCGCGGATCTGCTCCTCGGGCACGACAAAGGTGTCCTCGCCGTAGGTCTGGTTGAACTTGATGGCGATGTCGCGGGTCATCTCGAGGTGCTGCTTCTGGTCCTTGCCTACCGGGACGACGTTGGTGTCGTAGAGCAGGATGTCGGCGGCCATCAGCACCGGGTAGGCAAAGAGCCCGAAGTTGGGCGAGATGCCCTTGGCGAGCTTGTCCTTGTAGCTGTGCGCGCGCTCGAGCAGGCCCATCGGCGTGAGCGAGCCGAGCAGCCAGGTGAGTTCGCAGACCTCGGGCACGTCGCTCTGGCGCCAGAAAACGGCCTTGGCCGGGTCGAGACCGCACGCCAGCCAGTCGAGCGCAATCCCGCGCGTGTACTCACGGCGCTCGGCCGGGTCGGTGATGACCGTCATCGAGTGGTAATCCGCGATGAAGTAGTAGGCGTCGCCCCCGGCTTGCAGCTCGATGGCCGGGCGCATCGCGCCGAAATAGTTGCCGATGTGCAGGGTGCCGGAGGGCGTGATGCCGGTGAGGACGCGCATGGGTGATTTCGTTCTCGTGATCTTTCTCGAGGAGCCGACTAGAGAGGACGAGAAAGCACGGGAGAACGAGAAAGAATTTCAGTCGCGCCGCGCGAATGTCGTCACCGAATGGCGGATGCGGGCAATCGTCGCCGGCGGGAGCACGCCGCCGAAGGCCATGGCCGGCATCACCAGCGAGCGCGGGCCGAGCAGCGTGCCGGGATTCAGCACGGCGTTGCAGCCGACTTCGGCCTTGTCGCCAAGGATGGCACCGAACTTCCGCAACCCCGTCGCCACAACGTGGCCGTCGCACCGGACCGTCACCTCCGCCTGGTCGAGCCGGAGATTGGAGCAGATCGCCCCGGCGCCGAGATGGGCGCCGTTGCCCAGGATCGAGTCCCCCACGTAATTGTAGTGCGGCGCCTGGACGCCATCGAGCAGCAGGCAGTTCTTGAACTCGCTCGCGTTGCCGAGCACGCAGCCCTCGCCGGTGATGACATTGCCGCGAATGAAAGCGCCGGGCCGGATATCGGTCTGCGCGCCGATGTAAACCGGCCCGATGATGGTGGCGTAGGCCGGCATCTTCACTGAAGGGTGAATCCAGACGCGACCCTCGACATGGACGCCGGCCGGGATCTTGACCCCGCTGGACGAAAGTTCCGCCGCGGCCAAGGCCGCTCCGATTTGCTTCAGCCACTCCCAAGGCGGCGCTTCCGGCCGGAAGAACGAGGCAAAATGCGCCAGGCTCGGCGGCAGGACGAAGTAGTCGGAGGCTTTCACAGCCGCGTGCATAACAAAAAAACCGCCGGCGAACAGCGGTTTTTGGCTGGCGTCCAGGCGTTGGGGCCCCGCCGGCGGCAGGATTCTGGAATCCGGCTTTCAAACGCGAATGCCCAGGCCTTTGGAGGCGGGGTGCCCTCACCCCGTTTGTTCGGCTTCGCCGCTCATGCCTCGCGGGGTGAGGGCACCCCGCCTCCCTCAATTTTGCCGGCGCCGGTCGTCGTCGTCCCGATGGTCGTTGTCGTGGTCGTGATCACGGTTGCGATCCTGATCGTGCCTCCGGTCCGGGCGCCAGTCGTGTGGATATCGCCGGACCACCTCGGCGTGGTGGCGCTCGGGGGCGTCGTGAAAATCCATGCGCACTGAAGGCCCTGGCACAAACGTGCGCGGAGGCGTCGGGCGACGGACCCAGGCATGACCGTCCTGATAATAGTAATAGTGATGCCGCCGGCTGTAATAAACTTCGTAGCCGGGATAGTAGTCGTAGTCGTCGGCTCCAATGACCGCCCCGCCGGAAACATAGCCGGCGTCGGCGCAGCCGGACACGGCGAGGATGAGCCCGGCCGATGGCAATAGCACGGCCAGGCTCACGAGGGGGATGAGTGTGCGATTCGGATTCATTTGCTGGGATAGAACGGCTGCAGCGCCTTTGGTTCTCCCCATCGGCAAGCACCCCATCTTGGACTGGAACGTTAACCCATGGACCCTCGCCACCACCGCCGTGAGGTTCCCCGTTGTGTCCACGCAAACACCTGCGGCCCCTGAGGATGGAAATGAAAAAGCGCCCGGGAACCGGGCGCTTTTTCGAAATGGAGCGGGCGAAGAGACTCGAACGCTCTGGCGGTTTCTCGCATCAGAATCCACGCGAATCTGTTTCAAAAAACGAAAACCCAAAGAACTCACAACTAGCCTCACACGAATTGTATCCACCTGAAATCTCAGACTCGAAGAGCCCCGAAGCCACAGGCAAAGACATGTCGGGTCTGGCGACCACCGCTACTGAATTCAGTCCGGAATTACACGAGATCATGAGTTCGTGGCTGAAGCTGAATCCAGCAATCCAATCCGCGATCCTCTCGATTGTCCGCGATGCAGCCCAGAATGCGTAGCCTTGCTAAAGGAACCTCGCACCGTTCCGTACTTGCGACGGTTTCTTATCGCCCCAATCTTCCCGCAGTGGATCCCAATAGTAAATTGGCCAAAGTTCGTGACGCGATGGCCACGGGCGATTGGGATCTCGCGATCAGGCTGGCGGCCCGATTCCGTTCCCTTGGGGAGTACGGTGAGGCCATTAAACGCGGCAAAGAAGCGATGGATAATCCCGAACTTTACCAGCAACTCGGGCGCAATCTCACGCAAATAAAGGATGAAGCGATCGAAGCGTTGAAGAAAAAGTACAACTTGTCTTGGGACGCAGCTATGAAGTCCCGTAAGCGTTAGCGGTCCTTTGGGCGGGGAACTATTTCGTTTCATGTTCTTGTTTTGCCCCATCGCCAGCCTTCTTCCTACTAGTATTTCTAAACGTGGTCTCGACGCTTGGGGCACTCCTCGACTCCGTAGGTGGCAAGGCGGTGCGATCCTGTGGATCGATGACGGGTTCACGCGCTGTGTTATTGATGGGCACAGCCTCCGCGTCGTCCGGTCGCCAAACAAGACGAGCCTACCTGTCTGCGGCTTCCGGTGGCATCCCGCCAAGCAGACCATCGAACTCTTTCGTCGCTGGAGTGGTGAATTCCATATTTATTTCCGATTGGATTCAACACCGGTCATCGCTTCGGACAAGAAGCTGTTCAACTTTTTGAACGGAAAAAATTCCGGGGGACTGATCCCGCAAAAACTGGTTGCCGGCTCCACCACGAAGGTGCGTTTGTCCGGCCAACGATGGACGAAAATAGTAACACGTGA
The DNA here is from genome assembly GCA_035496355.1 of Lacunisphaera sp. GTDB lineage: Bacteria > Verrucomicrobiota > Verrucomicrobiia > Opitutales > Opitutaceae > Lacunisphaera. The sequence continues at coordinate 240,323 of DATJES010000004.1, forward strand.
TCGCCCTCCCCCAGCCCTTGGCCGGCGGCCCACCATCAAAGGTACGGCTACGCAGGTACGCCAACTTTTGCAGGGTTGGGTGCGGCAGGCCACCCCCGATACCTTGCTGCTTTTGAGCGGCGGCATCGACAGCTCGGCCGTCGCCGCGGCGGCCCATCAGTGCCGAATCCAGCTGGCTGCGGCCACTTTTGCGGTCCGAGGCTGGACGGCCTCCGGCGGCCGTTGGCAGGAGGACATGGCCAACGCTCGCCGGGTCGCCACACACCTTAAGTTGCGGCATTATGAAATCCCGCTGGATCCAAGGGCGCTGGTTCGGAACCTCCCGCTCGCCATCTTCCTTTCCGAAACTCACCGCGGCACCATCATCGAGGAAGCAGTCGCGCTGATCGAAGTCGCGAAGTTTGCCGCGCGCCGGAACTTTCGTCGTGTGTGGTTCTGCGATGCCGCCGATGACCTGTTCGGCAGTTTCCATTTCGTCCTGCGGCTGTATTGCGGCCGTGAGCTGCAAGGATACTTCCGTGATCAGCTGACTCGTGCGCTCCCTGATGAACTGGCCATCGTCCAAAACAATTTCGCGCCCTGGCGGATCACGGTCGAAGATCCCTACTGGACGGAGCCGTTTTTCCGCCTTGGTTACCACCTGCCAACGCGTCTACGGGTCGATCGCCGGAGGTTGATGAAACCGGTCCTGCGGGCGGCCTTTCGGGGTGAACTGCCGGACGATATTGTGGAACGGCCCAAGTGCGTCACCCGCGATGCCACCGGGGTGCGCTCGGTGATGGAACAGGCGTTCGGAAAGGAACGCGAGCGATTCCGTGAAACCTACAACACCCTAATCAAGGATGACTCATTCGCGCGTTTGACTCGTGCTCTCGGAAAACTGCAGTGAACCGGCAGGCTAGTGCCCTGCCTCCAAACGCCTGACCGCTTCGACAAATTCGGGCTTCTTGGCGTTTTCGGCATAGGCCTTCGCGTAATTATCCAACAGCGCGGACATGCCGGTCGGATCATCCAACTCGATCTTCAGGACGCGCGCCGCAGCCAGTGCCGCCTTCGGAATCCATCCAGCCTTGCGGTAGTAGTCGATCGCTTCATCCCATCGCTTTCTGCGCTCGGCGATGGCCCCAAGCTTATAATTAGCATAGTACTGCTCGCTGGAGTCCAACGCAAGGTCCGTAAGTATCTGCTCGGCCCGCGCGATGCTCGTTTCGTCACCCAAAAGTTCACTGTAAACCACTGCCAGGTTAGCGCGAACCGGCGGCCAGTTCGGCTTCAGCTCAAGTGCCTGCCTGAACGCCAAGAGCGCTTCCTGGGCGTCCTGCTGCGCCCGGGCTTTATCGTGCCGGGCCAAGCGGCTGAGTGCATCGTGAAGCACGCCCCGGTCGTTCCAATAATCTGCCCAGGTTTCGTTTGCGCCTTCCAACTTGCTGCTGCGCGACCGGGAAAATTTTCTTTCGAACCCCACCAACCTCTCGGCAAACTCTGCGCCCCTGGGCCCCAAATTGTCGAAGGAGGCACCCTTTTTCGCGGGGATCGAGAGATGCTGGTCAATTTGCACATACAATAGCAGCACCTGCGCTTGGAACATCAGCGGGTCATCATCGCACTTCTCATCCAAGTCTTCCAGCATGCCCGCGAGCAAACGCTCGGCCCGGCCGAGGTCCGCGTCAGTGTGGTGTTCCACGTATGTTGCAGCCAAGTTGTAGCGCGCGCTCAAGCTCAGGGTCTTGCTTCCTGCGTTGATCACATAACCAAGGTTCTCCGCCGCGGCATTGAGTCCATCGTACCCCCGCAGGGATTGGGCAATGCCAAGGTAGAACCGCGGTAGCAAATCCGCCGGGTACTTCTGGACACACTCAGTTAGGAAAGCCACCGCCGCCTTCAAGTGGTCCGCCGCCGAGGTCCGCTCATACGAGACCAAGGCCTGCACTCCCTCCGTAAAGAGGCGAAAACTTCCGGGCGCAGCCAGCTTGAGCTCCATGTCGGAGGCAATCCCACTGCGGGAATTTGGCACGTAGTAGCTCAATTTTTCACCCAAGGTTCTGAATAAATCTCATAGGCCATGTTTCGCGCAGCTTCCTTGAGTCCCGGCACGGTAGCCGCCCCCTCGACCTGCCACAATCTATCTCTTTCATTTCCCCAGCAAAGTGCGCTGTAAGCCACGAGGCCGGAACCTGTGTTGTACAGCCGGATTTCCAGCCGCCAGGAAAAATGATCAACCAACGTCATCCAGAGTTTCACCAAGTTGCCGACGTCAACCTGCCCAATGAGCAGTTGTCCTGATGGGATGGCTGCTCCCCAACTTTCAGCGACAGAAGGGACAAAACGGTTGAAGTCAACTTGGGGGAAGTTGACCCGCTTCCGCCTCATCAGCTCTTTCATGGCCACAATCGTGGCCACAGTCAGACGGAATTCCTCTACATAAAGGTCGGACGGCAAGGACTCGACTGGTTCGCTGATCACCTTGATTCTCCATGGTTTCTGGAAGGGATCCCCCCTGAACGGTAATGCCAAAATCCCCAATATCCACCAAAGCAGGCCGGCGCTACCCACAGCGAGGAGGACAATCAGGCCATAATGCCTTATCCAGTAGATCACTTGGGCGAACGGGCGCTCATTTGCCTCCTTCGCTTGCAGCGCAACTTGGAGGCGCTTCCCGGCAATTTGGGCCACTTCGCGGTTCGTCGAAGCCATGGCCTCGCGGTAGGCTGCAATCGCCGTCGGAAAGTCCTCCGCCTCCAAGAATACATCGCCTTCCGTCAGCTTCGGCCATTTCGAGGCGGCAAATTCGGCATCCTGACTCGCATCAAAAAAACGTGGCATTACCCGGATATCCCCACCCACGTCGACCGTAACAAAGTGGATGCCGCCACGCGTCTCGAATTCCCCTCGGAGTTCCGTAGTTATCCAACTCTTGGTGCCCGCCGACCACCAAGGGAACGGCCGCGCATAGCTCTGGTGATCCGGCCAGTTGCCGGGAGCGCCGAAAACCGCCGAAACCAACGGCGCTGAAACCACCTCGGCAATGCCCTGACGGATTTCCGCCTTCTCAGTCCATTTCGCGACCGGGACAGGGCCGCCTACCACGTCCATGTCCTGGCAGAAGAAAATGATGGGACCGGCCACGCTCCGTAGGACCTGATGCAACCGCAGTATCTCCGCTGGACCGGTGGCCGATGGCAGTCGCGAGGAATCGATGCCCACGAAAGTATACCCGGGCATCACGGCGGCTTCAGTCGTTAGGTCATAAAAGGTTTTTTGGGGGATGGCGACCCGGACGCATTTGAGGAAGGCTGCGTAACGCAAGCGCCCGTCGTCCCCGGTCAGATCCCGGGAGCCCGGCAGCAGTAAAATCCGCTCGGTCGGGATGGCACGGAAGAAATCCAGAACCTCAGACTTTATTGGTTCAGACGAATCATACCCCGCGAGTCCCAAGTCGAAAACCACCACAAAATCCAAAGCCCGGCCTCCATTGACCCATTCGTTGGTGGCCAAAACCGCAGTATCACGTTCAACCCGCCGGCGAACGCTTGAGAGTGCCGCCGCCCGGCTTGACAGGCTGCCCTGCGCTTCCGGGTAAAAGACCAGTCCCGCGAGCTCCGCAAAAGCAAGACCAGCCCCGGCCATCGGTTGGGCCATCCCCGCCATGCAAAGTGTCGCTACGATTAGCCTTGCAAGTCGAATCATAGATGCAGCGGGATGGCGCGGGCCAATCCAATGCAAACAAGGGTTACCTTCAAGCATCATCGGCTTGCGCTCACGGCCTTGCGCCAAATCACCCGCGAACGCACCCGGGCGGAACCGACGCGGGGCGATGCGCTAAGCACCCTGGCGGCCCGGTGCCTGGAGATGGATACGGTGGCCCTGCGTGAATCGCCGCGCGATCCCTTGGCGCAACTAGCCCAAGTCATCGCCCGGGCCATTGACCGCAGTCCCAAATGGAAGCCGTCTTGGGCCGCCAAGGCCGAGGCCGTTCTGCATTTGACCGAGCGCTTGCTGGGTTTTGCGCGCAGTGAGCGTGCCCGGGTGGTCAATCCTCAGCGTGGCCCCAACGGCTACCGCAACCGAGGGATCGCTTGCGGCACTTATTCGACGCCGGACTTCATCTCAGACGAAATGTGCAAGGACCTCCTGCGCGAACTGGAGCGCACGGCCAACCGAGAACACACAGTGCTCGACCTGTCGCTCGAGGCGGGCAACTATCCCTTGGCGCTGTTGATGCAGCGCCGGCGGCCGCGCATCAGCATGTTCGGCATGGACCGGGATCGCGAAGCCATCAGCCTGGCCAGGATCATCGTCGGATTCGCACTCCGGCAGGAAAACGACCCAGACTTCAAGTTTTCTGCCAGTCTTCAGGACAGCATCTGGAGCGACCTGCCGCGCCACTGGCCCCGGCAATTTGATGCCGTCATCGGTAACCCTCCCTGGAAAACCCGACACCCGATCGATTGCCCGCGGTTGCTCGACACCTACCGCACCTATCTGACCGGCCAGTTCGACGTCTACCTGGCGTTTATGCTGCGCGCCCATGGCCTCCTGAAAGAGGGCGGCTTGCTCTCCATGGTAGTACCCGGCACCTTTCTCTTCAACCGCAACGCGGAGGCCGTCCGGCGGATGTTCCTCGAACACTACGACCTCGTCTCGCTGACATTATATCCACGCCGCGCTTTCGTCGAACTGCCGTCCGTCGCCCCGATCGCGTTTGTCTTCCGGAAAAAAAACGGGGCCGGGGTTCGCGCGCGATCGACCCGGATCTCGTACTCTGGCGGATCATTGGGCGGGCTGCTGAGACCGCAGCTTAGCAGGCGAATCGCCCCCGGAATTTGGCTGAAACTTCCAGCCCACGTGTTCCATCCGCTGGCCGGCCGAGATTCGCTTTTCCTGATCTCACTGGAAGGTGACCATCGCCTGTCCCACGCGGGCGAGATCGCCTGCGGCCTGCGGCTCCGCCACGGCGGCACGGCCCGGGTGGCAGAAACTTTTGCAGGGATATTTGCCCGCGATATCCGCCCGTTTCACGCGTGCCAGCGGCATGCCGTCTGGTATAAACGCGGCAGCGCGCCCTTTGACCGCGATCCCCGCTCAGAACTGATCTCTTGCGAAAAGATTCTTTTTCAGGATGTCCGATGTATGACGCTAGCCCGCCGTCTGGTCGCTGCGCGTAGCGGGCCGCAAACCATGGGTGTCAGCACCGCCTCCGCCTTTGTGCCCCGTGATCCGCGACGCATAGGATTTTACGAGGCCCTATTGAATTCGGAATTTGCCAACGCTTGGTACAAGCTGCGTGACGTCCACCGCTGCATCAAACTCTGCATCCTGACGGAGTTCCCGGTGGTCGACGATGAAACTCGGTGGTCACGGATCGCTGAATTAGGCGAGGAATTGCGCCACATCCGGCAGACCCAGCACCGCTATCTTCCTTCGTGTTCGGTGGCGCGCGAGAGCGAGGTATTCGAGCAGAAGTTTCCCAAGCTATCCCAACGCGCCGGATTAGTTCAGGTACAACTCGATACTGAGGTTTATAGTCTTTACGAACTATCGAAAAGCCAACGCCGAGTCGCCCACCAACTCTCCCAGCAGCGGGTCTTCTAGAACCTTTATGCGCGAACGCGGGTTCCTCCCTGTCCATGGACATCGGGACTATGGCGGCCATGGATTTGCCTATGAACGCACCAACCCGCCGTTGCGTGTAGCGGATGCGAATTCTCCAAATGTTTGGGTGAAACCGGACGAAATAACTATTCCGGTGGAGAAACTCGAAACGACCTAACGAATGTCTGGGCCGCAGAAACGAATATTGGTGCGATCCAGCGTGGCATGCTCAAGAAAGCTAAGTCTCCGATGACGAATCCTTCCGCTGTGGTTATCGACAATTTAAGCCTTCAGCAGGTGGGCGAGACGCTGAGCGTTGGCCTGACCGACGATAGTCGGACCGAACTTGCCCCGTCGGAAGCAAAAGGATACGAGGTACGTGCGGTGCCGTCACCGGGGATCCAGATTGAGGAACTGCTTCAACTGCTAAACGCCATCATTCTCAGCGATGAACTCATTGTTGATGGCAGTGCAACTTCAACCTGGGAAGACGTCGCTCCTCTGTTTGCTCCGCTGATCGAGGCGAGAGTATTGATCGCCAAACCATTTGCGGAAATCCGGTCCGAGTGGGTACCAATTCGAAACGTCGTTCAGGAAGCACTCTGTTTTTCACCACAGCTTTCGGCAGATTTCGCCGCTTTTCGGGCAAAGTGGAAACTCGGAATCAATGACCCCGTATTTTCGACGCTTATGTGGGGCACCGCGGGCATGATTGCGCGAAGCCAATATCTGCAGACTCCCTATTTGGCTCATCCCACACGTGGCCGGCTGATCGATCTGAGTAGTTTGGCCCCGCATCGGTCAAACGCGCAAGAAATCGTGCAGCGCTTTATCACTACCGAGCGCGTGAAACTGTTTGACCGCGTGACTGCCGGCCAGAAAACACGGGCAGTGACTTTGAGTCTCCCGCCTCTGGGCTTGGAGGTGATTGCCGAGAGCAAGGATCGGAACCAGTTGATTTCGACAGCGATTCAATTGAGAGAGAAATATAGGCACCTCCGGGAATGGATTCACGAATATCAGCGAGCCTTGGAAACTTCACCGCGCGACGCCGCTAAAAAAATGGCAATACTGGAGGCGGCCGCCGCTGATATTGAACGACTATTCGGCGGGTCTTGGTGGAGCAAACTGTCGGTCAGCGTGGGTATGAGTCTTTCTGACTTGGTCCCATCCATCCCCGTCGGGGCAGTAATCCAAAGGCGTTTACCCGGAAGCATCCGCACCGCAGTCACCAAGATCGTCCAACGGCCGTGGGATGACGGCGCGTTGGAAAAACTCTTTTCCTTGCTGGGCACGGATTCCCCCAAACTCCGGGCTCAAGCGCTACTGCATTTGCAGGGTAACCGAGCAGCGCCGCCTGCCTTTCCTCCATCTCCGCCGTGTTGAAGCGGCCCTGCTGCTTGCTCCCCAACTAAAAGAATCGCGCCACAAGCGCGGCCGGCGGTTGGAATTCCCCGGACGTTTGCGCGCCGCGTTTCACGCTCCGGTCCTCCTACTTGCTCGTGATCGCGACCAGCGGGTGGCCGGTGAAATCGAGCAGGAAATGGTTCGCCGCCCCGAGAATCGTGCTGGTTTCGGGTTCGAGTTGGGCCTTTGAGAGGCCCGGTTGGACGATATACACCTCGTATCGTGTCAGCAGCTGCCGCGCCTTTCGTTTCAACTGGATGAGGGCGCGATCGCCGCCCTTGGCAAAGCGCGTATCACGGCCGTTTCGTCCCGCGGGCAGTGATCGCTTGATCAAATGGTCAATCAGCCCGACCGGGTTCTGGTGCCACCGCGTGCTGCGGACCGCTTGGCCGCACACTTCGTACAGGTCTTTCGCGCGCTCGCCCGGCTTCTTAGCACCGGAATACTTGCAGTGGTAGAAGCGGAAAAGCATGTGATCGGCACGCTCGATGATTTCGACCACGTCGGCGGATTCGCCCGCATCGTCGTCGTCGAAGACCACCAGGTTCGTTTCCAGCGCCAGCCGCTGCATAACGCGCTCCTGGATGCTCGCCTCGCGTCGCCTTCCATCCTTCCATTTGGACTCCACCTTTAGGTCGACGCCCGACCAGTCCCAGGGCACGACATGCGCGAGATTGATCGTATGGGCGAGCGTTTCCCGGGGCGACTTCAGGAGGCCACCCTCGAGCTCGGCTCCATCGGCCAGAAATACCGTGGGTGGACACTCCTTAAGATAGTCGGCAAAAGCCACGATTTCGCCCCGCAGGCGCAATTGGACCGTCGGGCCGCATTGTTGCACTACGTTGAATTGCCCGGCGGCGGGACCCCACTGCAGATCGAAAGCCGCCACTATGTTTCCCGCCGCGCCGGCCTCCACCCTCAGCGTGCTGGCGTTGATCTTCGACCACGCCTCTAATCCCACCAGGTCGGGCGAGATTGGCTTCGTCTCAACGATCACCGCCGCGGTGTCGAAATCGTCGCTGAACCAACCCGCCGAAAGCGCGACCCCGAAAATCTCCGCCTCCGGCAATTCCGCGACCTCCTTGGGCATCAGCGTATGCTGCAGGTAGTCGTTCGTCGGCAAGGTCGTGTCGAGCAGCCGGTCCGCGATCAGTTCGCACCAGTTCCTCCAATCGGGAATCGCGCAGGTCGTGCGCGACCAGATCTTGCCGCGGACGGAGACACCGATGGAAACGCGCTTGCCGGCGTCGTAGCCCATCGCGAACAGGTTGGACTTCGAGGCATTGATCTGCGCCGCCGGAGAAATCCTCTCTACCACGTCCGGCCCGACGAACATCTGGAACTTCAATTTTGGCCCGCGCGGCTTCAGGCCCACATTTTGCATGGTGATGCGCTTCAGTCCGTGAAACGCCCGGAAGACCGTTTCGCCATCGATGATTTTGGCGGTCTTCCCGCCGACCGCTTTCGCCAGTTCAAGGTGCAGCACCTTCTTTTGCGAGCTATGCAGGTATAGCAGGCCCCGCTTGGCATCGTGAGAAAGAATGAACAGGTCCCAGACTTCATCGTTCGCCTCCTTGATCGTGGCCCATTCGATGGCGAGCCGGGTCTTTGTGATGAACACAAGATAGTCGCGTTCGCGGCTGATCCACACCCGTTGGACGTACGTGTCCTTACTTAGGGCGGTCCGAAAGTTCCGCGGATTGAACGACGACACCCGGAAAATGAGCGTGCTGGAGGGCGGCCGCAGGACGTTGAGGGAGAAAAGCTCGTCGTCGCCCAGGTCGCTCTTTTCCATCCGCTGCAAAAAGTCCGAGAAATCCAGCTGCGACTGGATCGCCCGCGCGCTCAGCTTCGGGATGATTTCGTTCCAGTCGGAATCCTCGGCATAGAGTTCCTCGATGGCGTCGGATACCTTGGGATCGGCCACATTGGCCACAATCGACGCCTTGCCGAGACCTGCGGCGGTCCGTGTGAACCGGCCGATGAACTGCAAAGTGATCGCCAGGCTTTTGTGCACGTCATGCAGGGCCGCGATCTTCAGCTGCGGCAGGTCGTATCCCTCGCCGAACAAGTCGACGCAGATGACGATCAGGTGATTTCGTGCCCGGATGTCCTCGAATTTCTCCCTCCGCTGCAAGCTGCCGCTGTGGATGACAATGGGATTGAGATCCGCATAGAGCGGAGCGTACAGCGTCGCGAACAGTTCCTCCGCGCGTTGCTGCGTGTCCGTCCGGGCCAGCAAAAGATGGTCGAGCCCCGCCTGCCGGTCCTGCCGCAAGCGCGCGACAGCGACCGCGGCGATCTTACGGTCCGCCTCCTGCTCGTCGGGTTCGACCACCTCCAGAAAATCCATCTGCTGAAAGTATCCTTGTTCCTGGGCGAGCCGTAGCGGGAAATTGTAGATGATCCGCCCCGGCATGCGGCGTCCGTCATTCCGGAACGGCGTCGCGGTGAACTGGAGCACGCGATGTCCCTCCAGCAAATCGTGAAAGCTCTCCCACGTAGCCGCCGGCAGGTGATGCGCCTCATCGAAGAAGACCACATCAAACAGGCCGACGAACTTGCGCCGCCGGACTGACGAGAGGTCGACCAGCGCGGACATCGTGGTAACCACCACATTGCAGCCCGCCAGCCGCTCCAAATCGGCCGCCTGCGGCACCCCGAACAAGCCACCCACCACCGGAAAGAGCGCATCCGGCCCGAGCGCACCGACCTTTTGCAGGACTCCAAGTGTCGCAAATTTCCCCATCGTCTGCTGGCGCAGGAGGTCCGACGGCACAATAACCAGCAGGCGTTTCGGCCGCGACATGATCATCGCCGCCAGCATGACTTCGGTCTTGCCTGTACCCGTAGGCATGACGACCAGAGCCGGGGCGGACGAGACCGTCCAATGCGCCGCGATGGCATGCAGGGCCCCGATCTGCGGAGGGCGCAATCCCCGTTTCGCCTTGGCCGGGTTCTCCTCGACCAACGTGAGCGCATCCTCCCATGAGCTGAGCACATCGGCCGCCGGATCGTTAAGAGGTACCAACCGGGGATGCCGCAACCACGTATGCAGGTGCGTGATTTCGAACTGAGTACCCTCCACCCTGCAACTGGCGCGGACCAACAGCGTCCGGGCGCTCTCCTGGTCTATTAGTTCTGCGGACTCTCGCGTGGAAACCAAGATGGAATCGGTCGGTCCGGTGGCGAGCTGCAATCGGTTGATTCGGCCGTTGCGCGATTGAATTGGCGTCGCCGCGCACGCCACGGTTTCTTCCGCCGCGGCCAAATGCTGAATGTGAATGGGATCCTGCCACTCGTCGACATACCAGACCGCAGGCAATTTGGCCTGCGTGATCGGGCGTTCTTCACCGTTGGCCAGGATCATGGGAGGGATGTAAAAAAGGCCAGACGAAGCGCTTTCGCGTTTCGTCATGGCCCACCTACCAGTCATTACGATTCGACCGCTAACGCAAGCCGACTTGCAGAGAGCAAATGTGACGTTCTCCGGAAATCACGGGATCCAATCCCGCTGTGATTTTCCAGTATCAAGCTCTGCCAGGTGATGCTGCGCTACGTACATCTGCCCGTCCCGGGCACCCGTCGAATGATCACGCCTTGACGAATGGCCGGATGTATTTGTCGATGTATTCTATCGGCAAACCCGCATCCGCCACACCCTCGTTCACCCGGGCGGCGTATTCCTCCGAGGGCTTTCCCTCTTCTACGATGGGGTCGATGTAGACCAGTGCTTTTACGGTCTTGTCCGCCATCCTTACTTCCACCTCATGCTTGGCGTACGACCCCCCCGCGACGCCTTCGGCCCGGTCGAGCCGCTCCACGTCATCGGCGGTCAGTTCGAACAAAAAGCCCTCCACCACGTCGCCTTTCGACATCCTCACGGTCGCCACCCCGCGTCGGTTGATGAGCCAGCGATAGTCAGGCAGACTCGCCCGTCCCAAGGGCTTCTGCCCGGGACAGCGCTCCGCCATCTGCGCCTTCTTCATGTTGGAACCATACCCGAAATGAATCACTTCCCGCCGGGCCTCCGGAGTCGAAACCGCCGGTGTATCCTCCAGCATCTGTTCCCACTGGAGCCGGTAGCGGCGCTCGCGCTCCAGGAACGCACGTTCTCCACCCTCCAATATCTCGCAAACCGCCTTCCGGATCTTCGGGTTTTCAAGCGAACCCATCGTGTATTCGATGTTCGGCAATTGCCCCGCCTGCGACGGTTTGGACGACGCCACGATCACCTGGTCGGCGTCCGTGTTCACAACGAGGTTTGCGTTGTGGGTCACGATCACCACCTGTCGCCGCCGCCGAGCCTCCCGGAAATGCGGCACAAGGTCATCGAACACTGACCGCGGATCGAGGTTCTCCTCCGGTTGGTCGATCAATAGCGGCCGACGGTCGTGCCGGTCAATCGCCAGATACAACAGCAGGAGCACAATCCCCCGGGTGCCCGGAGAGAGCTGTTCGATGTTCGTCCCATCATATTCGAGACCGTATTCGATCGACAGATGGTCTGATGAATACAGCCAGTTGCCGATTTTCCGCCGCCATTCGATCAGGCCTGCGCCCCCGTCTTCGTTGGGTGCGGCCTTGAGCAGCTCGTTGCCGAATTTCGCCAAGAACTCATTAATCGCCGTCGCCACGGCCTCCGCATCTCCAGTTTGCCACGCGAGCAGCAGCGTCTTGCGAGTCTCGGCCGCCAGCCGGCCATGGCCCTGAAAGGCCGACGCCTTTCGCAGGTCGAGCAGTTCCTCGCCCGCCTTGATCCAGTCATCGAAGGCGACCACTCGTTTCACTGAGAACCGCAACCGCGACAACGATCCCTTCGCCTCCGCGAATTCCTCATGCAGCGGCGCATATAGCTTCGCCAGCACGGCCTGTTCATCCACAATCGTGGCGATCAGGTCTCGATAGCTGTCCCGCCGCGTCTTCATCAATTCCTTCCGGCGGGCTTCGGCGCCCTCGGAATTCGTCACGTTCGCCGCCGCCTTTTTTTCGTCGGTCGTGGTCGTAGCGATCGCCTTTTTCAGCAGGTCATACCGCCGCTGGAGCTCCTGGTCGACGCCCACCTCCTTCTTGATCGCGTTGCGTTCCGCCACGAGAAGGTCAAGTGGCCACAACCCATAGGCCACGGTCTCCTTGTCAATCACCTTGCCGGTTTCGCCCTGTTGGAGCCTCTGCTTGAGCGTCACTGCCTCCGCCTTGGCGTCGGCCACCGATCCTGCTACATCGCCTTTGTATTGCTGGCGGAAAGCCGCCCAGGCCTCCGGACTCAAAGCCGCGTCGGCGAAGCGCTCCTGCAACTGCGCAAAGCGCTCCGGCTCGTTGAAGTCCACCTCGATCGCCGTCTCCGCCAACAAATCATCCAGCGTCTTGATCCGTTTGTTCACGGTTTCGACCTTTGTTTCGACGTCGATGCACGCCTGCTCCAACGCGAAGAGCTTCTTCGCTCGGTTCTCCTTGCCCTTCGGGATCAGCTTCTTCAGGTCCTCGTTCAGTTTCACCAGCGCGTCCTGGTGCTTCTTATGGGTTTTCTTCAGTTCCGCGAGCTGGTCGATCAACCGCAGTTCGTCGGCAATCTTCTTGGACAAGCCCGCGATCGTCTCCGTATGCTGCTTGCGCCGATGCCGAATCGGCTCCACCAGCACAGCCCACAGGTCCGCAAACCGGGTGGTGTTGAGCTTCTCCGTCTGTTCCGTCTGGTCGAAGATGACACGTTCGATCTCCTCCCGCAGCGAGACCGCGAGGCCGCTGGACGAGCACAACCGTTCCACGAACTGCTGGGACAGGTAGCAGACCTCGGGGGCCGCCTCCTCAAACACGAACTGCGAGGGCGGGGCAAAGGCGACCTTCGGGTGACGGCCGTCGGCCCAGCACACTTCGACTTGTCCCGCACCGATCAAATCGTCCGGATCCGTCGCCCGCTTGAGAAATGACGAGTCCGACAACGGGTCCGCCAAAGCACCAGCGCCTGCCGCGATCAGGTCGACCAGCGCCGTCTTGCCGGAACCCCGCGCCCCGATCACGGCAACCAGGCCGCTGTTGATCGGAATGCTGGCGTTCTTTAGCCACGGCATGCCATACGGCCGGATGGAATCCAGCGTCATCGACGGCGCGGGCGCCATGGGAGACTCCTCCGCGACGTGCACCCGCTCGGCCGGTTCAATCGCCGCCTGCCGCAGAGTCTCAAACGCAAGGTCGCCCTTGATCCAGCAATAGCGGTTGTCAAACGGCTTCCCAACCTCCGGCACACTATGGGCGTCGCTGCCGTGCAGGCAGGGTTTCAGCGAGCCATAGTTCTTCTCGATCGCTTCCCGCGGTTCGCCTTCCTTGAGCCCGAGCCAATAGTCGCGGTCGACTGTCTTGCTGCTGAAAACGATATGGGCCAGCCGCTGGATTTCCTCCCGGGTCGCCGCAAAGCTGTCGTCGCCCTGCAGTCCGCTCATGCCGTCGCCCTGGCCCGCGGCCACCGCAATCAGACAATTCTCCCGGAGCCACTTGTCGCGCCGGAACGCCTCCCGCAGCGACCGGTATTCGATCTTCACCTGCTTGGCTCCCTCGCGGAACGCCGCGCGGTCATCGACATGCCTCGGATCGAACTTCCTTCCCAACCCGATCAGGCCCTCCCTCGTGCAAAAATACGGCGTCTGCTTGTATTCGAAGGTGAGCAGGCCGAACACCCGTTCGATCTGCTTTTCATGGTCCTGATCGTCTGGACAAAACAACAGGTGGAGATTGATCGCCTTGCCCTTGGCCGTATTCACGTCGAGGCGGACCTCGATGTTGGGGAAGATGCATTCGACTCCCGGCAACCGGCCCGCCTCTTTCTGGTTCCGGACCATGCGATACGCCCCCAGTGAATAGTAATCCGTCACCCCGAGTGCTTTGATCGACGGCTCTGACTGCTCGATCGCCGTTAGATAACCCTCCCAGTCGTCCCCGAAGTTGTCGTTGTATAGCGTACCCGGCGTATGGATATGCGGATCCCAACGGTTCCAAGTTGAACCGCAGGAATTCCAGTTGGATGCAGGAGGTTTCACGGCGTAATGAAGCCGCCACGCTAGGGGACCGCTCAGGGTGAATTCAACCGCTGAAACCACGGCCTTACCTTTTTCATGAGCGGGACGCCCATAACCACCTGCTCAAGGGACTGGCTTGGTGTGGTTCAGGATGCTGTGCCACATCAAGCCTGCTCGCCGGCCGTCCTCACCGGCGCCAACCCAGACCGGCGGAAACCTCGCGCGGTGAGGCTGGCGTGCCGGGCACCTCCTCGAAGGTGCTGTTCCAGAGGTTGCTGACCAGAAGTGAAAGCTCGAGGCGGCGTTCCGTGGGCGGGACGTAGTACAAGCCGATTGAGGATATCACGGCCTCGCGCCCGCTCCGCCGGAGCGGGTTGGCCTCCTGAAGGCGATAGACATTGTCGAGGCGCAACGTGAAGCCATTCCCGAGGCGAGCCGTCAGAGCGGCGGTGACCCTGTGGCGCGCGAAGTTGAGCGCGTAGAAACTCGCATCAACGACCGCCCCGCGGTAATCCGGATCCTTGGTGAGGTAGGTGTAGCCGAGGACGAGATCCAGCCACTTCATGCTGCGAGTGGCGACGGTTTCAAAGCCGGTGGTGCCGATGTCCACGGGCTTCGCGCTGCGCGCAATGACGCCCTGGCGGAAGGTCCAGTCGACGAGGCTGTCGTCCTGGCGGTGGAAAACGGCGGCCTGCAGTTCCCAACCGGCGACCTGCCCCTTGGCCCCGAGTTCGAGGTTGCGGCTGGACTCGCGGCCGAGGTTGGGGTTGCCGCGGAAGAGCCCGGCGGCGGGGTTGGAGTTGAGCGCCGTGTAGGTGGGGACCTGCGTGGTCTCCGCGTATTGTAGGTAGAGGTTGGTCCAGGTGGTGCCGACGGGGTGCCAATCGATGCCGAGGATGGGCGAGACGGCCGAGCGATCGCGGTTGGTGTCGTCGTAGGTGGCGCCGGCGCGGATAATCACCGGCCCATGGCCGGTCGGGAGCGTCGTTTCGGGCACGAGCGTCAGCTTCTGATAGGTGCGGGTGTGGAAGCTGCCGAAGGTTAGCGAGGTGGATTCAAGTTGGTCGCCCATCACCTGTGCGCCGTACGCGACGGCCCATTCGCCGAAGCTCTGGCGTCCGTCAATTGCGGCGCCACGCGTCCACGTGGTGTGGAAGAACGGAAGGATGGGACCGACTGGCGCGAAGCGGTTGAAGCGGTAGTCATCGACATTGCGGCGGTAGTAGGCGCCGGCCTGGACGTAGTCCCCTGCCCCGAAGTCCGCCCGGTGATTCAGGGCGACGAGGAGCGTCTTGAGGTTCTCGGTCTCATCGGAATTGAACGGCGTGTAGAGGTTGGGCCAGCCGAAGAACTTCGCCTGGTAGCCGGCGAAGAGATCAGTCTGACCGACTGGGCTGAGGAGCTGGAGCCGGCCTGCCGCGCGGTCGAAATGGTGGTCACCAAAGGCGATTGGGCCGTCAGACGCGGAGCGGTCCCAGGCGAAGTCCGCGCCCAGTTTAGCCCCACTGGACAGCGGACGGACAAATCCCTGATAGAAACCCTGCCGGTTGAAATCGTGCTGGCCGAAAGAAGCTGTGACCTCGCCGCGGTTCTCGATCGGCCGCCAGCCATAGGACACGGTGCCCGCGTTGGCATTGAAGCCGAGGGCCGCGTTGTCCGTGCCGGTGAGAATGGCGGGAGCCCCGAGCATCTCGGGCGGAACGGGAATTTCCGCGAGATAGTGGCCCGTCTGCGGATCGTAAAGCGAGACGCCGCCGATCCGAAACCCGGTGTTTTCAAAGATGCCGCCGCGGATGCTGACGTCGGCCTGGGCTTCGCCGAGATTGCGGGTCTGCAGGTCGAGGAGCGGTTCGTAGCGGAGCGCGGAGACCGGCATGGCGAAGGTGCCCACTGGCTCCTGGTTGGCCACGCGGGTGGACAGAACCTCGGCCGGCGGAAGCTGCAGCGGCGCGTCAGGGCCGGCAAATTGCGCCAGGCCGAATACGGAACCGGCGAGATAAAGCGGTAGCACTTTGCGGAGTGAAAATGACATCGGCGCACTGTTTGCGCGCTGGTTAACGTGGCATGTATTTTCTGTTAACTAACACTTTTCTCGACGAGTTGGTATGACATCACGCGAGGCATTTTCCCGTTGCGCGAGAATTCGATGGCAAAACATTGCGCGTCATCCGGCACGAACGCGTACGTGACCGGATATCTCAACCATGCTCCTGACCTTCCTAAAATCAAAGCTGCACCGGGCAACCGTGACCTCAGCTGACCTAAACTATGAGGGATCGATCTCGCTCGATCGGACACTGTGCCGCGAGGCCGACCTGCGGGAATTCGAGCAGGTGGACGTCTACGACATTACGAACGGGGCGCGCTTCACGACCTACGTGATTTATGGCCAGCCGGGCCAGGTGCAGCTCAATGGCGCGGCGGCGCGGCTGGTCCAATTGGGCGACCGGATCATTGTGGCCGCGTATGTCGGCCTGCAGCCGGAGGAAGTCGCGGGCCACGCGCCGAAGGTGGTTCTGCTGGGCGAGCGGAATGTCATCACGTCCGTTCATCAGGAGGCGGTCACCCCTCCCTGAAAGTGTAGAGAGATGATCTATCCCTGGCGTTTGGAATCCGATCTGTCGCGCGTGGCCCGTGCCAGCGACTCCAGTGCCCGGCCACAAAGATCGCTCGGGGCACAAGGGTGAGCGTCGTCGGCGTCAACGCCTTCCCGCAACGCATCGACCGCCTCGCGTTCCGTCGGGTGAACGATGCCGAGCCCGACAATTTGGATTCGGGTCCCATGGCCGGAATCCTTCGCAATGAACGCCTGGTACCCAAGCACCCTCGGCCAGAATGGATCGGAGGGGCCGAAGCCGTCGCAGGGCCTTTCCGCGCTTTCGACGACTACCTCCAGCTGACTTCCATCGCTGGAGAACGGGAACGGTACGCGAGGGACCTGTAGTTTCATGTCACTCAGAGCACTGCCGGCAAAGCAGCATGTTCGCCCGAGAGGAAATCACCTATTTTAGGGTATTCGACAGGTTTGCAGCCGGCGGAATCTCGCTGGGGAGGCAGTCCGGTTAGTGATCGCCTTTCGCAGCCGGTGAATGCACGCTGGCCGGCAAGACGGGCCGATCGGAGGAATCATCATGCATATGTTCATTCGTTGGTTTCGCCCGGCAGTCCTTCTGCTGGCTGCTTTTGCGATCTGCTCGGCCCAGGATTTGTACGTCCGGGTGATCGACGTTGGCCAAGGCGAGTGTGTCGTCGCCAAGTTCAGTGACCCGGCAGGCACCCACTATCTGATCTATGATGCGGGCGTCGGGAAGGCCGCGCCCATGAAGGGAATTCTCGACGTCATCCCCAAGGGCTCGGACGTCGACCTCATGGTCATTTCCCATAACGACTCGGATCATATTGGGGCGGTCCCGGCCATCATGGCGGACTACCATGTGAAGAAAATCATTCATCCCGGCGATAAGCGGGACAGCACCACCTGGGAAAACTCCAATCGGGCCATTCGCGATGAGATCGTCGATGACGGTTGCATCAACCTCGACCTCAGCCGCGCGCCCATCGCTCCGGGAACCGTCTTCCCGCTAGGTGGTGCGACTGTCACCTTTGTCGAGGGACATTCACGACCGCCGGCGGAGTGGGAGATCGATGACGAGGCTGAATCGAACAATGCTGGCAGCGTCGTGGTGCGGTTGGCGTATGAGGGGAAATCGATCCTGCTTTGTGGCGATGAGGTTGGACGCCATCGCGACTCACCTGCGCATACCTGCATTGATGCGGAGCGGGCGATGGTCGACAATATGGCAACCGTGCCGATCGCCAGTGATGTCATCGTGGCGCCCCATCATGGCGCCAACAATGCGAGCTCGGAGGAATTCATCGCGGCGGTGCGTCCCACCTATGTGATCTTTTCGGCGGGCCACAGCTCTAACTACAAACATCCCAGCAAGGCGGCAGCCGAGCGTTATCTGGCGGCCGGGATAACGACGAACCACATTTTTCGGACCGATTTGGGGGACGACGAAGGGCCCTTGGAGTGGGATTTTGGGCGGATCAAAGGGAATCACGATCCGAGTGGCGACGATGACGTCGAGGTGCGCATTGCCCATGATGGTACCCTCGCCGTGGCATATCGGCACTGAACGCCCCCACGTCTGGGTGCGTCGACAAGCACGCCGGTCTGAATACACTAGGCCGCTCGCCGGTTGCCGGTATCCCTGGAAACGTTCCGGAAAACACGGTCTACCCTTCTCAGGGGGCGGGCCGAGGGCTTCGCCGTTTCAGCTTTGATCCGTCGCGGCGGAAGAAAGTATTGGCGGTAGGTCCAGACGATGAGGCCGATCGTGAAGCCGCAGGAAATCAGTTCGTAGGGTGAGAGCCCGAAGAAAAAGCCAAGCAGGCCGATGGTCGGCCAGGTGATGATCGTGGTTTTCATAGGAAGATGGGAGCGGCCTTAGCCGGTAAGCTTTCGTGCCATGCCGTGCTCGGCGGCGAAGGCCACGAGCTTGGGCGTGCCGCTGATCCCAAGCTTGTGCATGATGTTGCGGCGGTGGGTCTGCGCGGTGAGCGGCGAAATCTTGAGCCGCCGGGCGATCTCGGCGTCGCTGTGGCCGTGGCCGATCAGGGAGAGTATGGTCTGCTCGCTCTCGGAAAGCATCTTGTCAAACGAGCGGGGATTGGCCAACCGCGCCTTCTTGACGGCGTGAAACACGGCCGAGAAATACGACCGACCCTCACGAATTGCCGCGAGGGCCTGCTTCAATATGGCGATCGAATTCGAATTCTTGTCGACGAAGCCTTTGACCCGCAACCTCTCCACCTTGTACAGAGTGTAGTCGTCGCAAAAACTGGAGAGGACGAGAATGCCAAGGTTCGGCAGCCGTTGCAGCACCCGCTCGGCGACGGTCAATCCGTCCATTCCGGGCAGCGAAATATCCATGATGGCAATGTCGGGCTTCGTCTCGAGGATGAGCTTCATTCCCTCCGGGCCGGTGGCCGCCTCCCCCACGACGTGAATTCCGGGTTCGTCGTCGCAGACCAAACGAATCACTTCCCGAAACATGAGGTGGTCCTCCACGATCACGAGGCGGACCGGACCGGAGTTAGCGGCTGGTTCGGGATGACGGGCGGTATGAGCGGAAGGCGGATTCACAGGCACAGGAACGTGGTCGGTTGGAAATTCTGATTTGTGGCAGCCTGGGCTATGGTTGGCTTCATCAGCAACCCATGCGCTCCCGCCAGAACTTGAGAACATATCCCGCCACGAAGCAGGGGAATTGTTTACCTAGCTTTAAGTAGGCCTCCCGGCGCAAGTCGGGGCGCCCGCGAGCGTCCCAGCGGCGGGAATCGACTCAACCGCTCCCGTGCGGATGAACATGCCTGGCATTTCCCCCGGTTAAATCAGCTACCTGTCGTCAGGTAATCCCCGAGCTTCTGTTTCGATTCGCCGACATCTTCTTTTGTCGGGTCCCCGCCATCCGACAGACCAAAGCACCACGGGCTGCGTGTGAGCCAGTAATTCGGTCAATCCATTCGCCGCCTCATAAGATCACCATGAACGTCTGGAATCTCAACCCAAGCGACATCTACCTCCTGCGAGGAGATGCCGTTGTCCGCGACCTGATGATGCAGCTGCGTATTCCTAACCTATTTGCTCGGGCCTCCGAATTGGGCACGACGCATGTTTTTGCTGCCTTCGACAATCACCCTACGCACTGGATCATCATCCATCTCTGGCAGGGAATCCCAAGTGGCTTGCCGGATCATCCGACTCAAGGATTCGCCGGTCGGGGAAGTCACAATGGCCTGCTTTTCCAGGCGGAACCGAAATCTTCAATCTCCCGGGCCGAGATGGAGGCACAACTGACTGCAGATTCATCGAAGCTGGTTGGGGATGCTCCATTCTCCTTCCAGCAGCTGCCGGAACCGGAAGCGCATCATGCCTCGAGATCACAACCTGGATGAGCTCCAGCGCATGTATCAATTCCAGCAGATCACCTGGTCCCTAGGGCCGAACGGGCCCGGAGGCATTCGACATAGACCTTGCGCGAAAGCCGCCAGGCAACATCATCAATTAGCCGCCAGGGCCAGGCGGTCATGTATGCTGACTACCACGATAGTCCGGCATCATCCGCTCCGGTGCCGAGTGGAGGGACGCCGGGCATTGCTTGTGTTCAGGATGTAATGCGCGCCGCCAATCGGCTGATTATCTGCCGTGAACCCCGAAGCCCCATTGCCCCTGCGCCTGCTGCACCTTGAGGACAACCGGGCGGACGCCGAGTTGATCCAGGCCCATATCAGGACGGAGTGGCCCGACTGCCAGATCACGCTGGCAGCGACACGCGAGGAATTCCTCGAGGCACTGCACGCGGAACAGTTCGATGTGATTCTGTCGGATTATTCGCTGCCCTCATTCAATGGGCTCGAGGCGCTGTCCCTCGCCCGCGAGCATTGTTCGGCCACGCCATTTTTGTTTCTTTCGGGGACGATCGGCGAGGACAACGCCGTCACGGCTTTGCAGCGCGGCGCCGCCGACTACCTGATCAAGGACCGCCCGGCCCGCCTGATCCCGGCATTGCGCGCCGCCCTCGAGCAGCGGCGCGAACACCTCCTGCGGCGCCAGGCCGAACAGCGGTTGCGGGAGCAGGCCGGGGTCCTCGACAAGGCGCGCGATGCCATCTGCATAGCTGAACTGGATGGCAACCTCACCTATTGGAATCCGAGCGCCGCGGAGATGTTCGGCGCACCGGGCAAGCCGGCCGGCGGCCAGCGCCTGCAGACCATGTTCGGCCTTTTCAATCAGTCTTTCATCCCGGCCGCCCTCCACGAAATCCAGGCGAAGGATACTTGGACGAAGGAAATGCAGGTGACGGGCCCCGCTCAGGAACTGCGCCATATCATCAGTCGGTGGACCCTTGTGCGCGACGACGCCGGCCATCCTAAGTCGATTTTGCTGATCAACACGGATGTCACCGAACAGAAGAAGCTGGAGGCCCAACTCCTGCGCGCCCAGCGACTGGAGAGCATCGGTACCCTGGCTGGGGGCATCGCGCACGATTTGAACAACGTCCTCGCTCCGGTCCTCATGTCGGTCACCCTGCTCCAGCAGAAACTCACGGATGAAAGCCTGCTGCGCTTGGTCGGCATCCTTGAGAAAAGTGCGCAGCATGGCGCCGGGCTGATCCGCCAGGTGCTGGCCTTCGCCCGCGGGGCCGGGGGCGAGCGGGCGGAAATTCAGCCGAGATTGGTCATCAAGGACGTGGTGCTTCTGCTGAGCGAAACTCTCCCGCGCGCCATCAACATCATCATGGATCTGGATGACCAGCTCTCGCTCATCCGCGCGAATTCGGTCCAGCTCAGCCAGGTGTTGATGAACCTGGGGGTCAATGCCCGGGACGCGATGCCCCAAGGCGGCCAGCTCGTATTCAAGGCGCGCAACGTGGTGGTGGACGAGCACGCCGTGCAGGCCAATCCGGGCGCGACGTCCGGTCCCCACGTGCTCATCGCAGTACTGGACAGTGGTACGGGCATTCCCCCGGAATTGCTCGATCGCATCTTCGATCCGTTCTTCACCACCAAGCTGGCTGGCAAGGGGACCGGGCTCGGTCTCTCCACCGTGCTCGGCATCGTCAAGGGCCACGGCGGTTTTCTGGAGGTGCAGAGTGAACCGGGTCAGGGCACCGAGTTCCGCTTGTATTTCCCGGCGGTAGCTGAAGAGGCGGCAAATGTCTCCGGTCCCCAGGCCGGGGTTCCGCCGCCGGGGCAGGGCGAGACCATCCTGGTCATCGATGACGAAGCGGACGTCCGTGAGGTCCTCGCCGCGGTGCTCCGGAAATTCGGTTACCGGGTGCTCGTGGCTGAATCTGGAGATGCCGGCGTGGAGCTTTGCCGGCAGCATCGGGAGGACGTGCGCGTGGTGGTCACCGACATGATGATGCCGGGCATGCAAGGCGCGGAGGTTATCCGTCAGGTGCGAACGACAACTCCCGGAGTCGGCATTGTCGCGATGAGCGGCATGATGGAGGTCCAGCAGGAGATCTCCGAGGAGGCGGGCCGTTTCGTCTTTTTGGCCAAGCCCATGCGCGGTGAGGACGTCGTCGCAGCGGTGCAATCTGTGCTGCGAGATGTGCCGGCCTAATTGATTTTAGGGGGCAACGAGGGAAAATCCCAAGATTGGGCAATAGCTGCCTCTTCGGGAAACCTTACTTGCGGCGTTTCTTCACCAGCCCGAGCTCCTTCTTGATATTCTGCACCGACGGCAGGGATATCCCGAGCGCCTTAGCGATTTCCGTACCCGATTTCTTCAGTTTCACCAACTCCTTCACCTTCGTCTTTGTCTCGGGGGTGATCTTGGCCCGGCGACGGGCGGGCTTTGATCCCGACCTGCCAGACTTTGCTCCGCCGCTGCGCGAAGTCTCTCGCAGGGCTTCAATGAATGATTCCATCGACTTAAAGCCGAATTTAGATGGCAGCTGGAGCAGCTTTCTATTCCGTTTCTTGAGCTTTGATTCTAGAGCAGCCACTTGTTGCCGGAGGGATTGGAGCTGATTATAACGGTCTTTTGCCATGGGGTAATATGGATGGACCCCAAGTGTCTATAGACCGGACATATAGATTCCAGCGCAAATATACCGCGCTGGATTCCAACATATGAACGGATTACCGTGGATCCAATTTCGGACGCTTGATGGTTTCAACCTCGATGCGGTGGATCCAAGGCTCCTCGGCATAGCTGACCCGGCGGGCGGGGGCTTCACGGAGAATTTGCAGGCGGATCTGATCCAGGGCGGTGTGCGCGGTCATGAGACCGCGGCCAGTTACGACCACGATGTCGTTGCCGGCCGTGATCAACAGCCGTTCGTCCCCTTGGTCCGCCAAAACCAGCTCCCAGCGGCGGATCTCTGCGGTGAGATAGGAAATTGTGCGGTCGGCCAGTTCGAAGCGGACAGCGGGCACCGGGTGGCCGGACACGACCACGCAGGCGTCGGATTTTCCGGCGGCTGTTCCGGGGTCGAGGCGTTTAATGCTCATCTGGGCCTGCCGGCGGTTTGTCCTGGCCGGCTGGGGGCGAAGTAGCGCTGCCATAGCGATTCACGTTCGGTGGTTTCGTTTTCGGGTTCCACCACTTCGCTCGCGAGGAGACGGTCCCCGGGGCGCGCCATCGCCTCCCGTGCACTCTCACGATCGGTGGTGTAGATCATCTGACTGTCCCGGAAACGTGAATTCGAAACATAGGCCTGCTGCAGGTTCGCGGCAGCGATCCCCTCACCCGCGAGGATCAGGATCCCGCGCTCCACGGTGCGGCCCTGGGCGGAGTGCGAGGTGGTGGCGTAGCCGTGGCTGAAGTGTCGGAAGTGCGGCGGGAGGTGGCGGCCGTCTTTGAGCGTGATCGTGCCGTCGGGGGCAAAGGCGGCGACCTCCCCGAGGTCGCCATTCTTGAGGCGGAGAGAGGCATCGTTCGCGCGGATGAGCAGGCGCTCGCCGAGGGCGAGCCCGATCTCGCGGCGCAGGCCCACCTGAAACCCGTTCACCCGGCGGGGCGAGAATTGCCGTTGCCGGCCCTCGCTATCTTCGACGATCAGCTGGCCTCGCTCGCGGCCCTGGACCACCAGCAGTTCCCCTTTGCGGAAACCGACGCTGGCCGTGTGGAAGGCGAGCACATCGCCGCGCTGGTAGTTCTGCACTGTGCGGCGTTCCTCCTGGGTCCACTGGAGGGGGAAGATGACCTGCACCTGGCGTTCCTCGCCGATGAGGGTTCCGGCGGCGCGAAGCTGGGTGCGGACCTCGGCCGTGAAATCATGGATCTCCGACCAGACTGGGGTGACCGCGAGGCAGGTGGTGCCCGCGGTGACCGTACGCACGTAGTCGGCGGCGGCGGCACGAAAGAGATCAAGAGGCTCGGGGATCTCGCGGACGGCGCCGAGCTTCTCAAAGCGCCGGAAAGCCCCGTAGGTATCTCCGTCGGCCAGCGCCGCCACCGCGGCGCGGTAGTCCGGGTTCCGCTGGCGGCGGATCTGCGTAAGCCGGGAGACCGGCACCCGGGCGAACTTCTGCAGGCAGCGCAGGGCGTCACCCGCTTCGACCGAATGGTGCTGCTTCACATCCCCCACCAGGATGATCCGGTTGTCGTGCCGGGCGGCCAGCCGGCAGAGGGCGAGCATCTGCGGGCCCGAGACCAAACCCGCCTCGTCGACGATCAACACCCGACCCTTGGTCTGCTCGCGCAAAGGTTCGTTCACCAGCCATTGCTGGAGCGTGTCGGCGTTAGCGGTAAGTTGATGGCGCAGGACATCGGTGGCACTGGCGGACGGGGCGCAGCCGAATGCTTCTCCTCCGGCTGCCTCGATCCCCGCGACGATCGCCCGCAGGCAGGTCGTCTTGCCTGTCCCGGCGTCACCCTGCAGAATGGCGACCCGACCGCGGGATCCCAGCACCTGGCGGACGGCACCCGCCTGTTCTTCGCTCAGGCCTTCAATGTCGCCGGCGAAGCCCAGGGGATAGCAGGCGTGGCGGTTGGCGTGCGCCCAACCGATGAATTCCCTTTCGCAGGCGAGCGCATCGCGCGAGGCCAGATCCTCCCCAACCTGCAGGAGGGCGCCCTGCCCCACCCGCTTCTCCAGTTCCCGGTGAAGTTCCTCCAGCCCTGTATTGCCCCGACCGGCGCGCAGCGCCTCACGGAGCAGGATCCGGCGGTCGACCACCGAGCGCCGCTCGAAGAGGTGCGCCTCGGCTGATGCGAGCGCCGCGGCGGCATCCAAGCCCGGTGGCGCGCGGCGCGTGCCGTTTGCCTGGGTGACCACCGCCTGCAGCGCGGCCAGCCCGGTGCCAGCTTCCGCCCGCCAACGGCGTCTGAGTTCCGCCGGCGGAACCTTAACTTTCTCGGCGCGGCTATCGGCCGCGATCGACTGCAGGGCGTCCTGCCCGCTCGCGCCGGTCTCCCGGGCTTGGAGCAGGATGTCGCGGCGGCGTTTGCTGAACTGCTGGCGGAGTTCGGGCGGGACCCCGCTGATGTTGAAACCTATCCCGCGGACCTCCTCGAGTTCGTAGCCGGCCGCCTGCATCCGGACAGACAGCCGACTGTAGCACACCTCCCGGAAATACCCTTGGTGCCGGTAAAGGGCGGATGGCTGGACGCCCTTCCAACGCTCCTCGACCGGATCATAGGTGACATTCATGAGGCAGAGGTGGGTGTGCAGCTGCGGGTCAAGGGCACGGCTGGCATCGTGGGTGACAACGGCTGCCACCATGTTGCCGGTCACCCGATCCTCGCAGGCGCCGCGGCGGCGGACACGGGTGGCAACCGTTGCCTCCATTTCACGGAGCGTTTCGCGGACGGCCTCGTCCCACCAGCCGGCGATCCGCTGGTCCCCGCCCACCAGGCAAGCGAGCGAAACATCCTTCGGCGGGGAAATCTGGCCGAAGTAGCAGACCCGCCGATTCGCCCCCTTATCCCGGACGGAGAGCTTTTGGCCGGTGACCGGATGCAGCCCGTGGCATAGTCGCTCGAAATGCTCGAGCTGGCAGACGCCGTGCAGGCCGAGTCGCTCGGCGCCCGCGCCAAACCAAATCATCTCAACCTTGCCGGACTCGGTCAGATAGTCACCGGCGCCCAAGTGCTCGCGGAAGTATCCCACGGCACCGGAGACCTTGCGGCAGGGCTTGTCGAAACGAACCATGCGGCATAATATGGCATATTGTTATATTATTTGCCAACGTCACACCGTTCCACCCTTCGCTCGACCCATCACCAGGTTCCTAACGCTTCCGAGCAAGCCAGAGCATACATGCGCCGAAGAGCACGAACGCGGCACCCCAGATCAGGTTGACGTTCTGTCCGAGCGAATGCACCTCGTAGATGGCCGGGTCGGATACGAAGCCGTAGACGAAAAGGATTGCGCCGAGAACAAGGAAGAGAAGCCCCATGGGCTGGCGGATGTCGAGTTGCATGGGCGAAGCGGTTGGGGGTTACCAAAAGATGATGTTGAGCAGCAGCGTGGCGCCTAGCACCGTGAGGCCGAGCGGGAACGGGCGCACGTACCACGGGCCGTGGGCATCCTTGTGCTTTTCGGTGAGCGAGTACACGAGGCCGCGGAGCTGGTCGTCGGTGCGGTTGGGCGCCGTCGCAAGCGAGATGAACAGCGTGCCGAGGAAGCAGCCGCTGAAGGCGAAGATCGCCATCCAGAAGTTCTGCGCCATCGAGCTGACAAAGGTGTGGTGGACGCCGAGCCAGCCACCCTTGAGCAGGCCGGCGGTCTCGCCCACCGGCAGCGTGCTGCCCTGGAAGATCGCCGCCGCGAGCGTGCCGAGCAACAGGCCGAAGAATGCACCGTGGCCCGTGGCACGGCGCCAGAACATGCCGAGCAGGAAGATGGCGAAGAGCGGCGCGTTGACGAAACCGAACACCAACTGGAGCATGTCCATGATGTTGTTGAATTTTGCCGCCGCATAGGCGCAGCACGCGCTGATGATCAGGCCGACGACGGTCGTCACGCGGCCGACGCGGATCAGGTGCGCGTCGGAGGCGTCGGCGTTGATCCAGCGCTGGTAGAGGTCGTAGGTCCAGACGGTGTTGAAGGCGGTGACATTGCCCGCCATGCCCGACATGAACGACGCCATGAGGGCGGTCAGGCCGATGCCGAGCATGCCGTTCGGGAAGTATTTCGCGAGCATCGCGGGCACGACCATGTTGTAGTCGGGATTGCCGTCGGTGCCGACGGGCAGCGCGATGCCGGCGGTGCCGCCCTTGTGGTAGAGCGCGATCGCGAGCATGCCCGGCAGGATCACCAGGGCCGGGAACATCATCTTCGGGATGGCGGCGATCAACGGCGTGCGGCGGGCGGCGTTCATGTCCTTGGCCGCCATCGCGCGCTGGATGACCAGGAAGTCCGTGCACCAATAGCCGAAGGAGAGCACGAAGCCGAGACCGGCCACGAGGCCGAACCACTCGATCCCGATCGGGTTCGCCTTGGCGTCGCCCATGTACTGCCAGGAGTGGCTCCACGCGCCGGGCATGCCCTTGGTCGCCGAGTAGGCGTCCAGGTTGTGCATGAGCCCGGACCAGCCGCCGATGTCCTGCAGCCCGAGGATCACGAGCGGCAGGAATCCGAGCACGATCAGGAAGAACTGCAGCACCTCGTTGTAGATCGCCGAGGTCAGGCCGCCGGAGTAGATGTAGATCAGAACGATCAGGCTCGAGAAGATGATGCAGGCATCGAAATTCCAGCCGAGGATGGCGTTGAGGAGCTTGGCGAGCGCGAACATCGAGATGCCCGACGAAAACACGGTCATGACCGCGAACGAGAGCGCGTTGAACGTGCGGGTCTTCTCGTCGAAGCGCAGCTTCAGGTACTCGGGCACCGAGCGCGCCTTGGAGCCGTAATAGAACGACATCATGAAGAGCCCGACGAAGACCATCGCCGGGATCGCGCCCACCCAGTAAAAGTGACTGGTGGCGATGCCATACTTCGCGCCCGAGGCCGCCATGCCCATCACCTCCTGGGCGCCGAGATTCGCGCCGATGAAGCCGAGGGCGCAGATCCACGCCGGCAGCGAGCGGCCGGACTCGAAGAAGTCG
>DATJES010000005.1:0-82672 GCA_035496355.1 Lacunisphaera sp.
GGTTTGGCACCTCGATGTCGGCTCATCGCATCCTGGGGCTGGAGAAGGTCCCAAGGGTCCGGCTGTTCGCCGGTTAAAGCGGTACGCGAGCTGGGTTCAGAACGTCGTGAGACAGTTCGGTCCTTATCCACTGTGGGCGCAGGAAACTTGAGGGGTTCATTCTCTAGTACGAGAGGACCGAGAATGACGCACCTCTGGTGTTCCGGTTGTCACGTCAGTGGCAGCGCCGGGTAGCTATGTGCGGAAGAGATAAGCGCTGAAAGCATCTAAGCGCCAAGCTCCTCCCAAGATAAGGTCTCAATCCGTCGCAAGACGGTGCAAGGTCCGGGTAGACCACCCGGTTGATAGGACGGAAGTGCAAGCGTAGTAATACGTTCAGCTTACCGTTACTAATGACCTTGCGGGTTTATGCAGACTTCCGGTTTCTGGGCGTTTATTTTACCTCCTGGCCCGAGCATTTCGCTTCTGAACTTTTTTAATTACTCCGGCTTTGCCGGAGTTTCCCTTCCTGGTGACCATATACCGGGGGTTCCACCCGTTCCCATCCCGAACACGGCCGTTAAGCCCCGCGTAGCCAATGGTAGTAGGACGATAGGTCCCGCGAGAGTAGGTCGTTGCCAGGGTTATGGCCCGGTTCTTCGAAAGAAGGACCGGGCCTCTTTATTTATCGGCCTTGGCGCCAGCCCATTTCTCATTCGCCGCATGGCGAAGGCTATACAATGGCCGGCGTTGCCACGAAGAAGACTATATAATTCGGCCGCGGGCGCTGCCCTAACGAGGCGGACCGAGCAGTGGCTGCATTATCTTAACCCGAAGCAGATAACCCGCATGGTTTGGATGAACCCGATCCTCCACCCATAGATCGCCACGAGGTTTACCCTCCGGAGTGAGCATCGCAGCCCAAAGGTCAATATAGTGCAGATCCGGCTGGGTTGCGATGTAAGCCTCGATTGTCTCATTCACCTCCTGGCGGAGGGCGGCCTCCTCCCAGCGTCCCGGTCCGGGCGTGATGCTGGTGAACGCGATGGGCACGTCCGGCAGGGCGCTGCGGACTTTGGCTACGAACGCCTTGAAATCGGCCAGAATCCGCTGGGCCGTCTTGCCCGTGTGCACGTCGTTGCCCCCGATATGGAGAACTATCATCCGGGGGTGATACGGCAGGACGAGCCGATCAGCATAGTAGATGAGATCCGAGGTCTGAAATGAGTCGATGCCCCGGTTGATGATGGTATAGCCGGGCAAGTCCTCAGGGAGAGTTTTCCAGCGGTAGAACTGGGAATCGCCTGCGAGCAAGATGGCCCCTCGGGGCGGGGGCGACGCGCGGTCTGCCGCTTCATAAGCCAGCACCTTGTCTTCGAACCGATGAGGTGCCGGGGCGACTTGTGCGGCCAGGCCGGCGACAAGCAGGAGACATGGGGCAAACAGGCGAGGGAGCGGAGGCATGAGTCGGTGAGTTTTGAAGATGATCAATCGAGGTGCTGTCGTGCCGATGCCGGGGGTGACCTAAACGGCACCGTGACGTCCCGTGGTACGGCGATCGCATGTCCGCCGGCCGCCATGTGGTTCGCGGCGACCCCTTCGAGGGTTGATGGCGGTCGCCCGGCGAGAACGACTTTCCCGCCGAAACTTGAAATCCGGCGTGCGAGGGCCGCGCCAATGCCCATACCCGGGCCGGGAATCACGGCGACTTTCGGCGCGGCCGAAGTGAGAGAGTGCGAGGGGGCCATGCGTGGCGCGGCCGCCACTGCTGCGGCCGCCGATCTCAGTCGATAGTTGTTGCTGACGCGCGCTGGGCCAATCCCCTTTCTGGTCTAATCGTCGAACTGCAGCCCGCTTCCCCAATGAACAAGTCATCCTTCACTATCTTCGTCGGGTTGGCCATCGTGGCCGTCGCCGCCAGCGGCGAATCGGTTGAGACGGGCAATCCGACCGAGCACCTGCCGCCACAGAGCCGGCAACTCACTTCGTTCGGCGAACGCCCGGACTGGTCGCCGGATGGGAAAAGAATCCTTTTCCTCACCAAGACGTTTGGCGACGCCATGGAACTCGATGTCGTCACGGGAGCGATCCGCAACCTGACGGCTTTTTATCCGCACTACGGTTATACCCGTGCGCTGTACCTGGCGAACGGAGATATTCTTTTGTCGGGTCCGGTTGTATTCGATCCGAAAAAGGCCGGCCAGGCTCGCAACGAATGCCAGCTGTTCATCCTCGATAAGGCCGGTGCCCGGCCGCCGCAACCGCTCGGGGTGCGGTGCAACGAAGGTCCGGCCGTGTCGCGGCACCGCCTGCACCTCGCCTGGACTGAATGGACCCCACCGGGACCGGGCGATGCCAACCTCTCCTCGTCGATCATGTACGAGGCTGAGATCGACTATGCGCCCAGCGGCCCGCAGCTCACCGCGCGGCGGCTCATTGTCGACGGGCGCAACCTGCCGTTCCGTTGCACGATGGAAACGCAAAACTTCCGCCCGCCGGCTGAGACCGAGCTCACCTTCAGCGCGTACACGGAAGGCGGGCGAAAATCCGACGTGTGCGGCATCGACCTGCGTACCGGCAAGGTGACGAAATACACCGATTCCGCCGACACCTATGACGAGCCGGAAGGAATTTATCCCGACGGACTATACACCTTGGTGGAATGTGACCGGCAGAATCATCTTGGCCCGGGGCATATCGACCTCTGGCGACTCAAGCTCGACGGCAGCGGTGAATACGTTCGACTCACCCACTTCAGCGATTTCCCGAATTACAAGGCTTCAAATCCGGTGGTGAGCGACGACGGCCGGTACATCGCCTTTCAAATGGGTCGGGCGGGCGAGGCCGCCGGCGTGGGCCACGGTATTTTCCTCTACGACCTGTCGATGGCGCCGTAAACTGCCGCCGCCGGGTCGGGCGACTGGGTCGAAGCCGCGGCGTCGTTTGATCTCGCCCGCTCACCCGCATGGGCTGCGGCGCTGCGCGCACGGTTGAAAGCCGCTTAGCGATTCAGCAACGCAGCCACGCGCGAACGGTTGTCGACGCCGAGCTTGCGGAGGATGCCGGCCATCTGCGTCTTGATCGTGAGGGGGCTGCGACGCAATTCGCGCGATATTTCCAGGGTGGTCAGCCCATCGCGCACGCGCAGGGCAACCTCGCGCTCCCGGAAGGTAAGCCGGTTCATCAGGCTCAACGCCGAAGGGGAGAGCGGCCGGTCCCGATCGCCACGCGGGCGGCGGTAATCGAGTTGGAGAAAACAGGCGGGCGGACCCCGGCGGTCGGCCCGCGGCTGCAGCCGCAGCACCGCATGCAAGCCCCGTTCAGGTTCGCTGATGATCCGGGGCTCGGCATGGAGGCCATCGGCGTCCTCTGCCACCAGCGCCAAGCATTCGGCCTTGAGCCGCGCGGGGACCTGGAAATCGGAGCGTTTGAGCGGGAGGGCGTCGCGACGCAACTGGGTGTCGTTCCAGACGGCGCAGACCAACTCGGCTTCACGATTGAACCAAAGCGGGTTGCCCCGTGACGATAGCACGAGCAGCCCCAGCGGTATTTCATCGAGCACAGCCTGGGCAAGGGCGAGCAGGTTGCGGAGCTTGGATTCGACCGAAGGCATGGGGGCCCGGCGACGCTAGATGGACACCCGGCATCAGGCAAGTCCGCGGCGGCCGACGGCAGGCTCCTCTGACGATCGGGCCGCCCGGGTCACACCGGGGCGGCGTTCAGCGCGGGAACGGGAAGACGGACTGGGGCGGGACTGACAAGGCTTGGCCGGACCGCGTCAGGCCGGCGGTGGCATCTGGTAACCGGGCGTCGATTTTGAGAGTCCCTCTTCGTCGGCCGTCATTGCCTCCGGTATGCCCTCGAACAACGGGGTGGATAGGTAGCGTTCACCCGTGTCCGGCAGCATGGCCAGGATCACCGAGCCCGGCGCCGCCTTCTCGGCGACTTGCATCGCGGCCGCAAAGGTCGAGCCGCCGGAAATACCGGTAAAGATTCCTTCCTTTCTGGCGAGTTGGCGCGACCAGTCGATGCCGGCCGGGCCGGTAACGGCGACGAGCTGATCGTAATATTTCTTGTCGAGTGCTTCCTGCATTACGAAGGGAATGAAATCAGGCGTCCATCCCTGGATGGGATGAGGGGTCCAGGCGCTGTGGCTGCCCGACGGACCGTTGTCCGCACTCCGCGGCTGCGCCACGCCGCTCCCGACGAGCGCCGCGGTGGCCGGCTCGCTGAGCACGATTTTCACCTTCGGCAGCTCCTTGCGCAGGACCCGCGCCACGCCGGTAAACGTGCCGCCCGTGCCATAGCCCGTGACGAAGTAGTCGAGTTTCTTTCCCTTGAAATCGGCCAGGATTTCGCGCGCCGTCGTGTTCTCGTGGATCTTGGCGTTGGCCGATGTTTCGAACTGGCGCGCGAGAAACCACCCGTTCTTCTCGGCGAGTTCCTTGGCCTTCGCGTACATGCCATAGCCCTTGGCCGCGCGCGGAGTGAGGATGACCTTGGCGCCGAGGAAACGCATGAGCTTCCGGCGCTCGATGGAAAAGCTGTCCGCCATCGTGACCACCAGCGGGTAGCCCTTCGCCGCGCAAACCATCGCCAAGCCGATGCCGGTGTTGCCGCTCGTGGCTTCGACGACCGTCTGGCCGGGCTTGAGCGCCCCGCTGCGCTCGGCCTCTTCAATGATGCTGATGGCCAGGCGGTCCTTGACCGAGGCCGCCGGATTGAAGAACTCGGCCTTCACATAAACCGTGACATTTTTCGGCGCGAGATGGTTGATGCGAATGCACGGCGTGTTCCCGATCGTGTCGACGATACTGTCAAATAGGCGGCCCTGACCGCCGGTGCTGCGTGGAGAAGCATTTGAGCTCATAAGAGCCGAATGCCTACGCGATTTCGGTTGCCCGGGCAAGGCTCGCGCATGTCAAACGGTGGACCGGTTGCCGCGCCCGGGGCCCGCCCGCGGAGCGCCGGCGAAAGAGGACCATCAAGTCGCGGAACTGGCCCGGCTGGCGCCGGACTAATCGACCATGGCTACTGCAAAACCCACCAAATCACGCGGGACCACGCGCCGTTCCGCTCGCGAGCCGCTGGTGAAACCGGCCGCGGTCGAACGGGAGAAGCGCAAGCTGCGCGCCATCAGGAACGAACTCAAGGAACGCCCCTCGGCGGAGGACACCGATATCCGGGACACGCTGTTGTGAACTCTCGTGGTGCCGGGGACCGATTGGACCCGGCCGCCGGGATGGCGAGCCGGTCCGAGTGGTGAAAAGAAACGGCGGTGCGCAGGCACCGCCGTCGGGACTCTTAAACAAAGGACTTCAGTCCTTCACCTGCATGTTGTTGGTCACTTCCTTTACGCCATGGACGCCCTTGGCGATGTGGGTGACCAGGTCCCGCTCGGCGTCGGAGGCCGCTTCGCCCTCGATGACCACGGTGCCGTCATTGGTGGTGACGCTCGTCTTGAGCGCGCTGGTGGATTTGTGGGTGAGCAGCGCATACTTCACCTGCGCGGTGATCGACGCATCGTCGATGCGATCCGACAAGCTTGGGCTCGCGGCGGGCGCATCTGCGACGGTGAGCTCGTTTTTGACGTCCTTCACGCCCTCGACGTCCTTCACGTAGGCCGTGGTGAGCTCCTTCTGGGCCATGGAATCGGCGTTGCCGGTGAGGGTCACGACCCCGTCCTTGACGTCCACCTTGGTGTTGACGGCGCTGACGTTGCCCTTGAGCAGCAGCTGGGTTTTGATTTTGGCGGCGATCCAGGCATCGGAACGTTCAGGCGCCGCGGAGGCGATCTGGATGCGGTTATCCACCGACGTGACTCCGGGCAGGTTGCGCACGGTGTCCTCGGCCAGGCGTTTCTGGTCGGCATCGGGCACGCTGCCGGTGAGCGTGACGACGCCGTCATGGGCGCTGACATCCACATGGTTCTCGAGCACGGTGCGATAGTTGTACGAGGCCTTGGCGGTGGCCTCGATCTTTCGGTCCATGTCGGAGTTGGCCCGGAGCAGGGCCGGCGCGCACAGGACCAGGGCCGCGGCGATGAGTTTGGTGAACGTTTTCATGTTTTTCCTTTGGTTAGGGGTGAAGCCGCCCGATCCAATGGGCAGAAGCGCATTGGGGACGGCCACGGCTTCTTGGTTTGACCGCCCGGACGGAAGGCCGGTTCGCTCGCAAAGGAAGGATCCGCGGTAAATATCGCCGCGCGCGTTGGCGGGCACTAACCAACGCCGACACCCGCATCGCTCGATTCAAGCCGATGCGGTTCGGCGCACCATGGGTTTTGCGCCGCCGCCTGGATCGACTGTCAAAACGCCTTCCGAGTTCCCATGGAAAACAAGCGCCTGGAGCCGGCACCAGTCATGAGCGCGTCTGTTTCCGCCGTCCCCGGGGATTGAGCTGCCCTCGGGCGCCCGGCCTCCTGCGGCTCAAAGACACTCCATGCATAGCGGGTGCCGGTTTCCGAAGAATGCAGCCTGAAAGTCGACGGAGTCAGGGGGAAGCGGTCACGCTGGCTGTCGGCGCACGTTAGTCCAACCGTGCATGAAACCAGCAATCAGTTTCCAGGACGCGTCTTCCAATTCACATACAACTCTTCGACTTTGGCGCGCGCCCACGGGGTCTGCCGGAGGAATTTGAGGCTGGAATTGATCGTCGGGTCGAACATGAAGCACCGGATCGGGATCCATGCGGCCAGTTTCCTCCAGCCATAGTGACCGACTAGCTCGGTGAGCAAATGCTTCAGCGTGATGCCGTGCAACGGATCGTTGGATTGGTGCGGCGAGGTCACGGGCGGCGGACGTTACAAACGTGGCACAATCAAGCCGCCGTCGACCATGATGACCTGGCCAGTGCTGAATGGGAAATCGCCCCGGGCGAGGGCGGCAACGGCCTTGCCGACGTCCTCGGGATAACCCCACCGCGGTTGAATGCTCAGGCCGGCCGCAATCAGCTTGTCGTACTTCTCCGTCACTGCGGCGGTCATGTCGGTTTTGATGACACCCGGCCGCACTTCGTAAACGGGAATGCCCTCGACGCCGAGGCGGGCGGCAAAGAGCTGCGACATCATGCTGAGGCCCGCCTTGGCGATGCAATATTCGCCCCGGTTGATCGAGACCACGGTGGCCGAGATCGAGGTAATGTTGACGATACCGGCCGGGAAAGCGGCGTCGGCCTTCTTCGCTACGACCATGTCGCGGGCGAATGCCTGGGTGAGGAAGAAGACGCCCTTGAGATTCGTG
Source organism: Lacunisphaera sp. (assembly GCA_035496355.1). GTDB lineage: Bacteria > Verrucomicrobiota > Verrucomicrobiia > Opitutales > Opitutaceae > Lacunisphaera. Next base: position 7,221 of record DATJES010000005.1, read on the forward strand.
TCGACGACGCGGTCGTAGGATTCTTCGGAGGTTTCGAGCAGGTCGGCCCGAACACTCGGGGCGATGCCAGCGTTGTTCACGAGCAGATTGACCGCCTGGCCGCCGGTGAAGGTGCGGGCGGCCGCGACAATGGCCGCGCGCCCGGCGATGGAGCCGACGTCACCGCGTGCATAAGCGACCTTCACGCCGTAACCGCGCAATTTTTCGAGCGATCCGGCCGCGGCGGTTTCCTCGCGAACCCCGTTGATGACGAGGTCCCATTTCTCGGCCGCGAGCCTCTCGGCAATGCCGAAGCCGATGCCGCGGCTGCCGCCGGTAACTAAGGCTACTTTATTCATCGGGGATTTTGTTAAACGCTAAGGGGCGAGGGTGCGAAGGTGGGGCGGTGGCTCTTTGGGTCTGCGCGCCTCTGCATTCCGCCTGGAAACTACTTGAGGGCGGGGACGTCGATCCAGCGCCGTTCGGCCCAGGATTTCAGCCCCAGCTCGGCGAGTTGCACGCCTTTGGCCCCCTCGAGCAAGCTCCATCGGAACGGTGCGTCGGCGACGACGTGCTTGAGAAAGAGCTCCCATTCAATTTTGAAGGCATTGTCGTAGAAGCCCTGGTCCGGCACGCGCATCCAGCCATCCCGGTACTTTATCGGGCTGTCGATGTCGGGATTCCACACGCAACGGGGTGTCGCCGCCAGCGACTGCGTCTTGCAGTCGCGCAAGCCGGCCACAGCCGAGCCGTGGGTGCCGTCCACCTGCAGCGTCAGGAGATCGTCGCGATCCACCCGCACATCCCATGACGAATTGAAATGGCAGATGATCCCGTTCACGAGTTCGAAGGTGGCGTAGGCCGAGTCATCCGCGGTGCATTTGTACGGCCGGCCGTCTTCGTCCCAGCGCTGCGGGATGTGGGTGGCGCCGAGACAGGTGAGGCTCTTGATCTCACCGAACAGGTTTTGAATCACGTACTGCCAGTGACAGAGCATGTCGACGATGATGCCGCCGTCGTTCTCCTTGCGGTAGTTCCATGACGGGCGCTGGAGCTTCTCGTGCTCGCCGGTGAACACCCAGTAGCCGAACTCGCCGCGGACCGAGAGGATGCGGCCGAAAAAGCCGGTATCGATGAGCCACTGGAGCTTCACCAGGCCGGGCAGCCAGAGCTTGTCCTGCACGACGCCGTGCTTGAGCCCGGCGGCAGTGACCTCCCGGGCGAGAGCCAGCGCCTCGGCCGACGTCGTGGCCGTGGGCTTTTCGCAATAGATGTGTTTCTTCGCGGCGATGGCCTTGCGCACCCCGACGGGGCGCTGGCCGGTGAGCGTGGCGTCGAAATAGATCTGGTTCGCGGGATTCGCCAGCTCCGCATCGAGGTTGGTCGATACGCGCCCGACGCCGACGCGGGCGGCCAACGACTTCAGCTTCTCCTCGCTGCGGCCGACGAGCACCGGGTCGGGCATGATGACCTCGGAGTCGGTGAGCTTCACCCCGCCTTGGTCGATGATGGCCTTGATGGAGCGGATGAGGTGCTGGTTCGTGCCCATGCGTCCGGTGACGCCGTTCATGATGATGCCGATCCGATGAGTCTTCATTGGTAAGTTTTTGCCGGAGAAAACGGAGGGGACGGAGGTTTCGCGCAAAGTAAGCAAACGTAGCGAATGAATTGGTTTTTCTGCGGGCTTTGCGGGCTCCTGTGATGTCTGGATTGGGTTGTCTGGTATTTGGAGGTCTGGCTTTTGTGACTGGACCGCCGTCAGACGTGTTGCTGGTAGGCCTTCACAATCTTCTTGAGATATTCGTCCTGGTCCATGGCCCACAGGCGCGTGGAAAAGACTTCCACTTCATTGAAGCCCTTGAAGCCCGTCGCCTCGACCCACGCGCGGATTTGGCGGAGGGGGATGCAGCCTTCTCCCATGAGGCCGCGATCGTTCAGCAGGTCGAGTGTGGGCGTGCGCCAGTCGCAGACATGATAGGCCAGCAGCGCCCCCAACCGGCCGCATCGCGCGATCTCGGTTTCGAGGGCCGGGTCCCACCACAGGTGATAGACGTCGACGGCGACGCCCACGAGGGGCGAGCGCAAGGCTTCGACCAGGTCGTTGGCCTGGGCGAGCGTGTTCACCGCGGAACGGGTGTCGGCATACATCGGATGCAGGGGCTCGATGGCGAGCTTGACCCCGGCCGCACGGCACTCCGGCAGGAGCGCCGCAATCCCGTCCACGATCTGCCGGCGCGATTCCGCAAGCGGCTGCCCGGGGACCGCGCCGCAAACGAGGACCACGTGCGGCGCGCCGAGCGCCTGGGCCTCGCCGATCGCGCGTCGGTTCTCGTCGATCGCCGCGTGGCGTTCGGCCGCGGTCCGGCCCGGGAAAAATCCGCCCCGGCAGAGCGAGACGACCGCTAAGCCCTGGTCCCGTATCATCCGGCCGGTTTGGGCGATGTCCCGGCCCGCCAGCGTGTCGCGCCAGACGGTGATGCCCTTGACCCCGGCCGCGGCAAACCGCGCCGCAGCGGTCTCGATCGGCCACGGTTTCGTCGTGATCGAATGCACGCAGAGGCGCGCCAAGTCGGGCAGGGGCGGGGCGGGATTCATCCGAGGCAGCCGAAGAAGGTGTAATAGGGTTGGCCTGCGATGATTCGCTGCAGGTGCAGGGCCGCCTCGCGGAGGTGATAATCGCCCCACATGCAGGCCTCCCCGCACGGGACCTTGCGGCCGGATGGAATGTGGTCCCAGCCATTGGGTCGGTGGTAAACCGAATGGAGCAACAACCCATGGTGCCGCGGATCGACGCCGAGATAGGCGTCTGAGAGCAACGTGCGCAGGACCGTCAGGCCGGCCTGCCAGTATTTCTTGCCGGCGTCTGACTCAACTCCCAGGTAACGGCCGAGGCGGAGCAATCCCTGGGCCCCGATCGCGGCGGCCGAGCTGTCGACCGGCTCGTGTTCGTTGTAGATCTCCGCCGGTCGGTTGCGCCAGTCGCCGAGGTGGACGAGGCCCGGCGCGCCGCCGTCCCAATACGGCACGCCGTCCGTCGGCGTGTGAACGAGGTACCAATCGCACGTCGCGCGGGCCGCCTCGAGCATGAGGTCGCGCCAGCGCACCCGTCCGCCCCCTGGCTCCAGGTCGGAATCGGGGAGGGTGGCGAGGAACTCGAGCTCCTCGGCGAATCCGACCATCGCCCACGCGAGGCCGCGGGTCCAAGTCGTGAAGCCGGAATATCCCTGCTGGGAGTTCGGGCAGCGGTAGCGCCCATCGTTCGGGTTGAAAATGGACTCGTGGGCGGTGCGACCGCGATGTTCCGGCGTGTCGTAGTGGTCGCGACCTTTCCCATAGAAGATGGAATAGGTGGCGGTGGCCTCGATATGCCGGAGGGCGCGATCGAGGAGCGAGTGCGCGGCGTCGTTTTCCGCCATGAGGCGGTGGCCGAGACGATGTGCGACCATCAGGATGCGGCAGGAGCGGATGGTGTCGACGAAGAGGGATTGCGGCCCGTTGAACGAATAAATGAAACCGCCGCCGCCGTGAATTGGGGACCAGCGCGCCGCCTGCGTCGCGCCCGATACCTTGAGTGCCAGCTCGCAGAAATCGACCTGGTTGGCCGGCAGCCGCCCCTCGCGCTGCAGTCGCAGCCAGTTGCCGTACGTGCTGAGGTTGTTGAAGCCGTGGTCGTGGACGCCGGTGTGGGAGACGTGGGACGCCATGCGGGCGACCGTGAGTTGTTGCGCGCGCCCGGCAAAACGCTCCTCGCCGGTGGCGTCGAACTGGAGGAAGGCCGAGCCGTAGTGGAAGCCTTCCGTCCATTCGGTCCAGCCGCGGGTCGTATATTTCCCGCCGACGGTGAACACGGGCGAACCGCGGTTCGGATCATATTCCTTGAGGATCAGATCGATTTTGGCGCCCGAGAGGGCCCAGAAGCGGGCGAGCGCGGGAGCGAGCGAGGCCGGCTGCAGGGAAGGATCGATTTGCATGGCGAAACAGGGGCAGGCGCCGGTCAGTACCGCTTGTCCTTGCGGAGGTGCAGGATCACGAACTCGGCATCGGCGAGGGCCTCGTAAGTATGTTGCTGGATCGCGTCGAACTGAATGCTTTCGCCGGCCGAAAGCACGCACTGTTCATGCGGCAGGGTGAGGCGCAGCCGGCCCGCCGTGACCCAGCAGACTTCCGTGTCGTCGTGATGGATCTCCGGCCGGTTGACGCGGGCGCCCGCCGGCGCCGAGCCGAGATGCGCGACGACGTTGGCATACTTCACCTGGCGAAACTTGAACGCCCCCGAGCGGTACGACCTTTCACTTGAGCGATGGGCGAGCGGCGACTCGGCCATGGCCATGAGGTCGGTCGCGCTCAGCCCGAAGGCGCGCGCCAGGCGGTACAGCGTATCGAGTTCAGCCGACTGTTGGTTCCGCTCCAACTTGGAGATGACGCCCACCGAAACACCCGAAGCCGCCGACAGGCCGGCCAGCGTCAAGCCATGCTGCTCGCGCAACGTGCGCAGCACCGCGAAATCGAATTTTGGGGTCGCGGGAGGCATTTTCGTTGACGACAAGAAAGCGGCAGGAAACGGCAGTCAACGAAAAACACGCCGGGGGGTCACCGATCCGATCCGAACGGCATCCGGGTGCCGTGCAATTACGCGCATCGCGATCACCGGCGGTTCGCCGGGATTCATTGAAGGGTTGGATGATACCGTGGTGTTATACCCGTTGAACTCCCATGAAAACTCTCCCAATTCTCTCGGCCTGTGCCGCTTTGGTAACCGCGGGCGTGATGACGGCCCAGATCCCGTCCAGCTTCGCCGAGCAAGTCGCACTCCGGATCATCCAGACCGACGACCCCGAATTTCCACTTACGCTGCGCAATAGCCCGGTGGTCAATGGCGAGGCGCGGATCGCCATCAACGTCGACGTCGACGGCAAGCTCGTCGAATGCCTGGTGACGGGCTACTCGCGCAAGGAATTCGCTGATTCCGCCGTGGCCGCATTGCATCGCTGGAAATATGAACCCGCGCGCCTCAACGGGCAGCCCTGGCCCTCCGTGCAGGAGCTGAGCTTCGATTTCACGCGCACCGGCGTCGTGATCAGCATGACCGGGATGGACATGCTCACCAACCGGCTCGAGGACCTGCTGCAGAACAAATACGCGTTTCGATCGCACTCGCTGCGCGAGCTGGACCGGATCCCGACTCCCATCGAGGTGATCTCCCCCGTGGCTCCGCCGCTCGATCCCCGCGACGGCAAGCGGTCGATCGTGGTCGACTTCTACATCGACCAGGATGGTCGGGTCCGCATGCCCGCGGTCAAGCGCGCCGAGGCGAACGACCTGTATGCCGCGAGCGCCATGGCGGCGGTCCGCCTCTGGAAGTTCGAGCCGCCGACGGTGGATGGCCGGCCCGTCTTGGTCCACGCGCAGCAGCAGTTTGACTTCGTTCCGAAGACCTGAACCGGAATTCACCCTCCGGCAACCAACGGGCCGCCCGCGGGCGGCCCGATTTGTTTGGCGGACTGGCTACGGCCTGGGACGAGGCGCCTGGCCTCAGCTCGCGGTCGGCTCCTCCATCAGGCTGGCGAGCATCTCCCGCAGTTGCTGACGGGCGCGGTAAAGCCGGGTCTCGACTCCGCGCTCGGAGCACCCGGTGATGTCGCTGATATCGCGGTAGGAAAGACGGTCGTAGTGATGGAGCAGGAGCGTGACTTTCAGGTCGTGCGGCAGGCGATCGATCGCGGCGCGTACCGCGGCCAGCGTCTCGTCGTGCTCCAGCGCGGCGGCGGGACCTGGCTGGTCTGAAGCCATCACTTGCGCCGGGCTCGAGCGGTCGGCGGAGCCCGGGTCCGAGTCGTTGGGCGCGTCGAGTGCGACGGTCGGGTGCCGGCGCTTCCACCGGTAATGGTTGTGGCAAAGGTTGCTGAGGGTGGTGAAGAGCCACGCGCTGAGCTTGGTGTCGGCCCGGAGGCGCTCCCGCTGCTGGTAGAGCTTGACGAACGTTTCGGCCACCAGGTCATTGGCGTCGGCCGCATTCTGCAGGTAGCGGAACGCGAAGGCGTGCAGCGGCCGTTGCCAGCGGGCGATGAGCCGGTTCAGCGCGGCGGCCTCACCCTGCTGGAGGGCCCGCAGGCCGGCACGGTCGGTATCGGGGTCGTGGGGCACAACGCGCGGGGTGGGCGCATCAATTGGCAACGAGTGGATCAAGGGGTTCGACGGTCTCGACCAGCTGCAGATAGCGTTGCCGTTGCTCCGGATTCATCACCTCGGCCGCGGCCATTACCAGCTGCCGGGTGGAATCGAGGCTTTCACGGCGCACGGCGCGACGAGTTTCGACGAAACGGGCGAACTCGAGAAAATCCACGCGATCGCTGGCGCGCCGGGCCTTCTCGAAATCCTGGAATTCGGCCTGCATCTGCGCCAGCTGCGCGCTGATGGCGCGCAGCTTCGGCCCGGAGGCCTGGTGGACCTCCTTGATGCGTGCGAATTGCCGGTCGGTGAGTTTGAGCTCGGACTTCATCCAGGCGAGCTGCCCGTCGAGCGTGTCAATCGCGGTCGGTTCATGGAGCCGGAAATAGGCGACGTGCACGGCGAGTCCGACGGCCAGGCCGAGCGTCACGGTCAGGAGGGTGCGCTTCACGAGTGGGACCTCCCCTCGGTTTGGTTGAGCAACGGATCGATCAGCTGCATATAACTGCGGGCGAGCTGGGCACTGCGTTCGCTCTCGAGCCGGTTGACCCGCACTTCCGCCAGGAAGAGCCCCAGCAGGGCGCAGCAGGCCACGAACATCGCGGCAAAAGGCGGACGGGCGAACCAGGCTTCCACGATCGCCCGCCAGCCGACCGGAGCCTCGGCTTCGCCTTCAACCCGGGAAATGCGCTGCCAGACTTCGGCGGAAAGGCGGGCGGGCGGCTCGGGAGTCTCGGACCAGCGGTTTAACAGGGGATCCAGCGGGTCGGGTGGCGTGTTCATAACAGGAAAAGGCTGACGGCAAGCAGCATAACACCGGGCTCGACCCAAGTCCTTCAAAATATTTCCGGGAGGCCGGAGGCGCGGGGGCGGGTTTGCGACGAATCGTATGAACTTTGCGACCGGCGCCATTGAATTTCCGCCCGGAATGCCCTATATAATTTCGGCGTAGAAAGGAGACTTGCCGCCATGCACCCCACGCTGCGCTGCCTGCTGATGTTTGCCGGCCTCGCCGGCTCCACCCTGGCCCTCGACACCAGCGGACCCGCCGAGGCCAAGGCGTACGAACCCCTGATGATTGTCCAAACGCGGGATATGATTTATCCGCCCACGCTAACCAACGAGCACATATTCAAGGGGGAGGTGAACGTGGCCGTGTGGGTGGACGAGAACGGCCGCCTCCTCGACTGGCTCCTGGTGGGCTACACCCATTCCCTGTTTGCCAAGGAGGTCCTCGATGTCCTGCCGAAATGGAAATATGTCCCGGCACACCTCCAAGGCCAGCCGGTGCCCACCCGGGCTGAACTCAGGATTATCTTCCAGAACACCGAAATGGTCCGCATCGTCGCCAGCGAAAGGAGCCCGACCGAGCAGGCGCACGACCAGGCGATTGAGCACCGGGTCGCGCCCCACATCTATCGGCCGGACGAGCTCGATGCACCGCTGGATGCCATCGTGGAGATCATGCCCAGCTCACCCGATCGCCTCGGGGCTGTCGCCCGCGAGGGCAGCGTTGTCGTCGAATACCTCGTGGACGCCGAGGGCCGGGTCCGGATGCCGATCATTGACTCGTCGGACGATGAGGCCTTCACGAACTCCGTCCTGCTTGCGATCACGGAATGGCGTTACGCCGTGCCGAAGCGGACCGGGCACCCGGTCATCGCCCGGGTTAAGCAACGGTTCACGTTTTCGCCCGCTTCGTAGCTTCCTCGCCGAGTTCGAGGAGGCGGATGATCCTTTCGCTGTCGTAGACGCACCCGTTCCAGCAGCCGCCGCTGGCCTGTTGGAGCGCAGCCCAGAGGCGCGTGTCCGCCGGCACGCGCGGATCGGGCTCGAGCCCGGGATGCCGCGGCCGCCGGGCGAGTTCGCGCTCGTCGATCGAGATCACGTCGATTCGTCCGGTCAGCTGGCGGGTATCGACTTCCAGGCGGAGGCGATCGCCATCCCGCAGCCGTCCCAGCGGCCCGCCGGCCCAAGCCTCCGGGCTGATGTGCCCTACGCAAGCGCCGGTCGACACGCCCGAAAAACGGCCGTCGGTCAGCAGGGCGATCCGCTCGCCGCCGCGCATGTATTTCAACGCCGACGTGATCTGGTAGGTCTCCGGCATGCCGCTGCCTGGCCCGATTCCGATGAGCACCATCACGTCGCCGGGTTGCAGGGCGCCGGCCTTCACCGCCGCGATCGCGGCAGCTTCCGAGCAAAAGACGCGCGCCGGACCCTCGTGGCGGTAGAGGCCGCCGGCATCGATGAGCGCCGGCGCAATCGCCGTGCTCTTCACGAGCGCTCCGTCGGGCGCGAGATTGCCGGTGAGAAAGGTCACGGTGCTCGTGAGGCCCTTCGCCCGGGCCGCGGCCGCCGCCATGATGACGTCGTCCGGATCCACGCCGTCGAGCTCGCGCAGTTTCTCGCGCAGGCGGGACCGCCGCTCGCTTTGCTCCCACCACGCCAGGTTCTCGCCGAGGGTGCGCCCCGTGACCGTGCGGGTTTCGAGCTTGAGCAACCCAAGCCGGCGCAGGTGCAACATCACCTCCGGCACGCCGCCGGCGAGGAAGACCTGCACGGTGGCAAAGTGACGCGGACCATTGGGCAGCACATCGACCAGGCGCGGGACCGCGCGATTCACCCGCATCCAGTCCGCCACCGAGGGAACGGCCAGGCCGGCCGCGTGGGCGATGGCCGGAATGTGCAACACGAGGTTGGTCGACCCACCGACCGCCGCGTGCAGCACCATGGCGTTGTAGATGGAATCCGGGGTGAGGATGTCGCGGGTGGTGCAGCCTTGCTTGTCGAGTTGGAGCAACGCGAGGGCCGAGCGCCGCGCGAGATCGCGCCAGATGTCCGCGCCCGAGGGACTGAGTGCGCTGTGCGGCAAGGCGATGCCCAGGGCCTCGGCGACGACCTGGCTGGTGGCGGCCGTACCCATGAACTGGCAGCCGCCGCCGGGGGAACCGCAGGCGCGGCAACCCATGTCGGCCGCATGTTCGAGGGTGATTTCGCCGCGGGCATAGCGGGTGGCGAGCGTTTGCACCTTGGCGGTGTCCTCGGCGCCGTCCGCGCGCAGGGTCACGCCGCCGGGCACCAGGACGGTCGGCAGGTCCGGACTGCCCGCCAGAGCCATCATCATCGCGGGCAGCCCCTTGTCGCAAGTGGCGACGCCGAGCACGCCGCGGCGGGTGGGCAGCGAGCGAATGAGTCGACGGAGCACGACCGCGGCGTCGTTGCGATACGCCAGGCTGTCCAGCATGCCGGCGGTGCCATTGGTGCGCCCGTCACAAGGATCGCTCACTGTTCCCGCGAACGGCAGCGCGCCCGCGGCCGTGATGGTGCGAGCGGCCTCCTCCACGAGCAGGCCGATCTCCCAATGGCCGGTGTGGTAACCGAGCGCGATCGGCGTGCCGTCGGGGGCGCGCAAGCCGCCTTGCGTGCTGAGGATCAAGAACTGGCGCCGGAGCAGTTGTGCCGGGTTCCAGCCCATGCCGGCATTCTGCGTCCAGCCGAAGAGATCGCCGCTGCTCATGCCTTGCAGGAGTTCCGGCGTGAGCGGCAACACTCCGGTCGGTCCAGGTGCCGTCGTGCGCAAACGGTAGATCGCCTCGTCGAGGGAATCGAGCACGGGGTCGCGATCCATGGCTATTGGATGGAATTAACCAGGGTGCCGACCGGCTCGATCGTGATGCGGACTTCATCGCCGGGCTGCAGGGTGAAATCGTCCGGCGGAATGATGCCGGTGCCCGTCATCAAATAGCTGCCGCGGGGGAATGAGTTGTCGCGGAAGAGCCACTCGGCGAGTGTCGCCAGCGGCCGACGCAGCGAGGCGAGGGTGGTGTCGCCGGCGAACACCACGCGGCCCGCGCGCCGGATCTGCAGCGCGATGGCGGTCGCCGACCCGGGCAATTCGTAGGTGATCACGAGGCAGGGGCCGAGCGCGGCGCAGCGGTCGTACACCTTGGCCTGGGGCAGGTAGAGCGGATTCTCGCCCTCGATGTCCCGCGAACTCATGTCGTTGCCGATGGTGTAGCCGAAAATCCGGCCCGCGGCGCTCACGGCCAGGGTAAGTTCGGGCTCGGGGACATTCCATTTCGAGTCCGACCGGATGCGCACCGGCGTGCCGGATGCGGCGACGCGATGGGCGGTCGCCTTGAAGAAAAGCTCCGGACGCTCAGCCGCATAAACGCGATCGTAGAACGTGCCGCCGCCCGCATCGCGCGACTCGGCCACGCGGGCACTCTTGCTCCGCAGGTACGTGACGCCAGCCGCCCAGACTTCCTGGCTTTGGATCAGCGGCGCGTGGCTCTCGACGGAAACCGGTGCGCTTTCCGGCCGGCCGGCGGAGAACGCAGCCGTGGCGTACGCCACCGGATCCACGGCCGTGAACAAGCCATCGAGGGAGAAATCGGGGGCGAGGCTGACGTAGGCGCCGTCGCGTTCGAGCAACAGGGCGCGGTTGGTGACGAAGAGCCGGAGCATGGATGGGGCAAGTGATACCGAAAGCCGGCGCGAGTGCAACCCACCGGCCACGCTGCCGTGTTCTAACTTGTGAGTGCGCCCGGTGGGTTCAAAGGATCGTCGAGAGGTCGGCGGCCCCGGCGTGACCCGGATCGCGACGGAGCACGCGGGACAGCAAGCTTCGCGCCTGGTGGCGGCGACCGAGCCCGAACGCCGCCTGGGCTTGAAGGAACAACGCGGTGGTCTTCTGCCGGCGCTCCAAGTCATCGGCGAACAGGAGCATTGTCGGCAGCGACGTGGCAAAAAAGTCAATCCGGGCCGGCGCGTGCTCGAGCTTCCGGGCATCGCTGGCCAGGGCGCGCAGCAGGCGCGTGGCGGCCTCGTGCCGTCCGAGCCGAGCCAGCGCCATGGCGCCAAAGCAGGTCTGCTCGGAATAGGTGCGGACGCTCATTTCCTGGAAATCGCCGCGCCCGCGGGCGGCGGCCTGCCACGACCGCACCGCTTGTGGCCGCTGGCCGGCGGCAGCGTGGGCCTCGCCGAGCCAGTAATGAATGTCGCCGGTCGAGGCCAGCAAATGGCGTGCCTCACCGAGATTGTCCGGCGGGTTCAATGCCGCCTCGAAGTGTTCGATCGCCCGGTTCGGCTTGCCGGCGCGCAGTGCCGCCTGGCCCAGCAACAGGCGGGCGCGAACAAACTGGCCCAGCGCCTGGCCCTCGCCGCCTTCCCACGGCTGGAAGCGCCGGCTCAGCAGCAACGCCAGCGCCTCGGCCGGGCGCCCAACGCCACTGAATAGGGCACAGAGCTCGAGCGTGGCGTCGTCGCGTTGCGCGACGAGGTCGCGATGACGTTTCAGCTCGCGCAGCCGGCGGCCCGGGAGGACGCCGGTGCGCTTCCAGAGCTGGTCGCGTTCGTACAGGAGGCGCGCGTCGGCCGGGTTGGCGCGGAAGGCCCGCTCATAGGCGAGGCGCGCCGCCGCGGGATCGCGCTCCACGTTGAAGCGCGCGATGCCGAGGTTGCGCCAGGCGACGGCATTGGCCGGCTCGAGTTTCACGCTTCGTTGCCAGCACGCAATGGCTTCCCGGTGGCGGCGTCGGTCGAACAGCAGATTGCCCAGATAGTACGCGGCGCGGGCGTCGCGAGGCTGGCGGACCAGCGCGCGCTCGAGGATCACTTGTTCCTCCAGCCGGGCGGGGAAGCAGTAGTCCGGGTTCGCCCGCGCGGCCCGACGGGTGGCCGCAAGTGCGTGAGCCGTCTGGCCGAGTTGTTCATGAAAATGCGCGAGGTAGTACTGGACGAGCGGGCCCGTGCCGGAAAACGGCTCGGGTCGCGACCGGCGAAGCAGCTCGATCGCCTCGGGCAGGAAGCCCGCGCGAGCGTGGTCGAGGGCAAGATCGAGCCGCGTCTGGGTATTGCAGGCGAGCGGATCGCCGCGCAAATGGCGCGCCCACCAGTCAAGGGGGTCGAGCCGCAATGTTTCCGCGAGGAACGTATCCGCCTCGGCAGTGCGGCCGAGGCGACGCAAAACGAGCACGCGAAGGTTGCGGGCGCGAAGATTGGCAACATCGAGTCCGAGGGATTCATCCAGGTGCCCGAGCGCTTGCCTCCAGTTGCAGCGGCTGGCCGCGATCTCGGCCAGGGCGTGGCGGCTCGCGGCTCGCCAGGCTTGGTTCCACGCCGCCTTGGCGAAGGCCGAATAGGCGTCGTCATCCCGGCCTTGGAACCTCAGCGCGAGTCCGAGCTGATAATGCGATTCACCGTCATAGGGATTGGCATTCCGGGCGGTGAGCCGCGCAATCGAGCGGCGCAAATGGGCTTCCGCCGCGGCGAATTCGCCGCGGCGCAGGTGCCAGATGCCCAGCGCTTGGTTGCAGCGGGCATCGCCGGCGTCGCGGCGAATGCCCTCGCGCCAATAGTCGGCCGGCTCGCGGGTGGCATGCCGGTACTGCGCAAGGTGGAGGCCGGTGAGGTAGAGTTCGTCGGACGTTTTGACTTCGGCCGGCAGCGGCGGCTCGGTTGCCGGCGGCGGCGCCGGCGTGTCGCTTGCGGGCCGGGGAGCCAGGGTCAGGATCTCTTCACCGCTGGTCGCATCGGCGACACTCAGCCGAAAGTCCGGTGGGGTGGCGCGCGGCGGCGGGGCGACCGACACGACGAAAGGCCGGTCCGGCGCAGCTTCGCCTCGCCAAGTCCGCCAGGGGCGGCGACTGCGGCGAAAGAGCGAGATCCGCAGGCGACGCCGGCGCGTCACCGCGACGCCCAGGCGCAGGGAGCGCCCTTCGAGGCGCAGAGAGGCGGCGCCCTCGACATTCGCCGCCTGCGCCGCGCCAATCGCACGAATGGGATACCAATAAACGCTCCACGATTTCGTCTCACCGGGCTGCAGGAAGGAGAAATCCGGCTGATTGTCCGTGTACACGCCGAGCATCAGTTCGACATAGGGTCCATCCCCGTCGGTCAGGTTTCGATCCCACGCGTAACCGAACTCGTGGTTGCCCCACGTCCACTGTTTCTTGCCGGGCGCGATGTGGTGGTCCGCGACCTGCACGAGGCCGGCGCGACGAAAATGGTCGTAGCCACCGGAGAAATCCTCCTGCGAACCGAGGCACATGTACGAGGTCGGCACGGGAATGTTCGCATACCACGAGAGGTCGTCGGGCGAATAACGCGGCAGGTCGTCTGGCAGCCGGCCGCGGCGGCAGTGCGGCGGAACGAAACGCCGCGGCACTTCAGCGGCGGGGACGCCGGTCCGGCCGCGCGCGGCATAATCGACGCCGTAATACCGTCCGGTGCAGCGGGGAAACTGACTGACCGCGCGCCGCGCATGGTCGGCGACCCACTGCACATCGGGCGGGAAGAACGACTGGTATCCCTCGTGGACGCGCACGGCGACGTTCGCCCACCAGAGAAAAGTCTGGACGAAGGGCGTGCGGTTGTAGGCGCGCATCTTGAGCTCGATCACCGAGCGCCCCGGGTGCAGGCAGAGGCCGTGCATGCCCTTCATCCGCTCGAGCGGGTCGTGATCGCCCAGCCAGATGGTCTTGCTGCCGTCGGCATGATCCTCGAGCACCACATCGACCGGCATGAATGTCGCGGGCCGGTGATGTTGCGGCCAGTTGAACTCCACGCCGCCGGAAATCCACGGACCGGCCAGGCCCACCAACGCCGGCTTGATGGCACTCTGCCGGTAGAAGAAATGGTAGCCGTTGGTCAGGTCTTCGCCGATGTGGATCCGGCCGCCCAGCTCGGGCAGCACGGTCACGCGGACCAGGCCGTTTTCAATGGTCACCGCGTCCCAGGCGTGGCTGACGGGCTTCTCGGCAATGCGATTGTAGAAGGGCAGCGGATAGATCCGACCGCTGCTGCCCTGGTAAACTCGCCGCTCGAGAAACATGGGATTCTTGTCCGGTGGCAACGGCTCATAGGTTGGCAGCACCAGCGGGGAACGGCGGATGACCACCTTCGAGCCGGCATTCGATCGGTGGGAGTTCACGGCGCGAACAGCGAAGCGATCTCTGCGGCGGAAACCGGGACCGCCGGCGCGAACCGCGGGCTCGCGGCATAGGCCAGCAGGCTGGCGCGCAGCTGCCGGCGCACCGGGTCGAGGGCCGGTCCGGCCAGATCGATGCTCGTGACCAACAAGCGACCGCGCCCAACCCGCGCCTCAAACACCAGGGCGAGCTTCCGGTTCGTGAACCAGTCGTCGATCACCTGGACAACCGGTCGCAGCGCGCCGGGCAGGCCATCGAGGATCATCGGGGCGGCATGCGTCACGGGATACCACCATTGCCAGTTACTCCACGGCTCGGTGGGAAACACGGCGAGGGCCGGGTGCGAGGGGTCGCAGAGGATGCCGAGGGTGTGCGGCGCCTGGCCTTTCGTCCACGCCGTGTTCCAGAAGATGCTGGAGAAGCCGAGGGCGATCGGACCGCGAACCGGATCGGGGGCGACTCGATTTGGTGGAAGGGTTAGGAAAACCGTGGCGCCGGCCTCCAACTTTGCGCGGACGTCGTCGCCGAACGCGGAAGACGAGATGATGCCACCATCGATCTTTTCGCGGACGGCGGAGGGATAGACCCAGATGTCCCAATCATTTTCAATTCCCGTGCCCCGGAGCGAGACGACGAGGCGGAAATGTCCCGGGGCCGCCACCGTGTTCAGCGGCAGTTCCAGGCGCCCGAGCTGCACGTCCGCGCCGACGGGAATTTCGCGGGCAGGCAGCTCGCCATAAGCAACGACCTTGCCGGCATCGTCGACCAACCGCCACTCCGGCACCGCCTGCGCGAGCGGCGCCGGCCCGAAATGCGCGACCTCAAGATCGGCCACGAGAAGTTCATCCACGGTGAAGACCCGGCGGTCGAGGCGCGCGAGCGGCACGGTCGCATTGCAGAAACGGCGAAAAGTGGCGGCGGAGACATAGCCCTTGTCTTCCCACATCGCATTCAGGACCCCGACCAACGCCGTCCCCTGGCCGGGAAAGTCGCTCAGGCCGAGCAACTGGAAACCGCCCAGGTGCGGCGTGCGCAAGGCGGCCTCGATTTCCTCCTTATAGCAGAGCGCCTGCAGGTGGCCCGAGGCGACCAGGAAGTCGTGCGCCTGCGCCCCGAGCCCATGTGCTTCAAGCGAAGCGCGGAAGATCTCGAAATTGCGCGGCTTCAGGTAACCGTTGTAGCGCGGGATTTCGTTGAAGTCAGGATAGGCGCACCATTGGCCGATCTCGTGGGCCACAACCGGCGCGGACTGGCTGGCGACATAATCGCGATAGTCGCTGCGCGTTTCCGGCGGCGCGGCGTTGAGGCGCGACTTCAGGCCTTCCTCCCAGTGTTGGATGCGTGGCTCCGAGCGGATCTCGTAATCGTTTTCCGGCAGGATCGGCCAGCCGGCGCCGCCGGTGTAGAGGCGTCGCGGGTCGGACGCCTTTTGCCGCGCGACCCAGCGGGAGAGCCAGGCGGCGGAGTTTTGGCCGGAGGGCTCGTTGCCGGCACAGAGGAGAAGAAACGACGGATGATTGCCATAGGCGCGCACGATGCGCGCCGTCTCCGCCTCGATCCAGGCATCGACCGGTTTGCCGTCCCCCAGCGTGGTGGACCAGTTCGGCCACGAGCAGACTTCCACCTGCAGGTACACGCCGAGCGCATCCGCGGCCGCGAACGCCGCCTCGGGCGGGCACCAGGAGTGAAAGCGAACATGGTTCAAGCCGTGGTCGCGGACGACGCCCAACACGCGCCGCCACTCGGCCACGTCGGTCGGCGGATGGCCGGTGCGCGGATAGGCGGCGCAGTCGAGCGTGCCGCGCAGGAAGAGCGGACGGCCATTGACCAGCAGTTGATGGCCCTCCGCCCGGACCTCGCGAAAGCCGAACGAAACGGAGCGGGTTTCGCCGTTCGGCAGCGTGAGCGTCAGCCGGTGCAGCGCGGGCGTGAATTCATCCCATGTCGCCGAATCAGCCGGGTAGGCGATCATGGCCGCGAACGAACCGTCAGCCAAGACGGGCACGGCGACACTCGGCGCGACATCACTCGCGATCATGACCCGATCAGGCCAGGGCGCGCCGTCCGAGCGGGCGATTTGCCCGCGGACAGAAACGGTTCGATCCGCCCAGCGCGGATAGACCTGCACATCGTCGAGCCAGACCGGCGCCGTGGCGGCGAGCGTCATTTCGCCCGCGATGCCGTTCCAGTTGCCCTGCGTGTGGTCCGACACACTGTGCGAGTTCTCCCCGATATCCGGATCGAGCGTGTTGTCGACGCGCACGGTCAAACGATGCCGCCCGGGGCGCACACCCGCGCCGAGAGCATAGACATGGGGCACGGACAGCGCCTCGCACGAACCGATCTCGCGTTCGTCGAGCCAGACGCGGGTCTTCCAATGCGGGCGCTCCAGCGTGAGCACGATGCGGCGTTCCGCCCAGGCCGCGGGGATGTCCACTTCGCGTTGATACCACGCCAGGCCGGTGAAGCGTGTCTCCGGCTGGAGCCAGAACGGAACCTTGATGTTTCCCGCGCGGCGGTACGGGGCGTATTCGGGGGCGGTGAACCAGGAACGGTCGAAGATGCCCCCGGTCCAGCGGGTATCCACGGTTACCGGATCGCCCAGACCGGCGGCTTGCACGGATCCCGGCAGCGCGATGGGCTGACCCGACAATTTCGCAAACCAGCGCTCGGTCAGGCCGACATTCCGCCGATCCAATGTGACCTGCCAGCGGCCCGACAGGTCGATGGCGGGGGTGGCGGAAGAGGAGAGGGCGGTCATGGCGAAGGCAGCGAAGAGCAGGCTGGATTTCATGGGCGACCCGAAAGCGACACGGAGGATATTACGCTCTGGTGGCGCCAGCCGGCAATGGACAACCCGGCAAAAAACCTGCACGATATCGCACTCATGAAATCGATGGCCGCGAGACGCGAGGGCTTTGCCAACGAGCACATGTTCGTGCTACCCGAGCCCCTTCGGGCCGTGGCCCGCCGGCATCCGCTGCTGCGCGCCCTTCACGTCACCGACGCGGGCTTCTTCCCGACGGCGCAGGGGCATCGCATCGAGCGCGCGGGCGGTGCGCCCACCACCCTGGTCATCCTTTGCCGCGCCGGGTATGGCTGGTTCCGTTGCGGCGGCCAGGAGGTGAGGGTCTCGCCGGGCGATGTGGTCTGGCTGCCGCCGCGCGTGGCGCACGCCTATGGCGCCGACGCCACGGAACCCTGGACGATTGCCTGGGTGCATTTTGCCGGCGAAGAAGCGGAAGCGTGGCGCCAACTCCTGGCCGACGCGGCCGGAACGAGCGAGCGCCGCGTGTCCCTGCCGGTCAGCCGCCTCGATGAAATCGGGCTGGAGAACGTTTACCAGCCACTCGAGCGGGGGCATGCAATCCGGGACCAGGTCGCGGCGGTGGTGGCCTTGCGCGCGGCGTTGCAGGCAATGCTCGAACTCATCGAGCAGAATCGGCGGCCGAGGACCGCACACGAGCGGGTCGCCGCCTCCGTGGAAAAACTGCGGCGGGACTGTCGCCGGCAGCCGAGCCTGCGGCGGCTGGCGGCCGAGGCGGGCATGTCGATCACCCATTTCTCCGCCTTGTTCCGGCGGCGCACAGGTTTCTCGCCGATCGATTATCTCATCCGGCAACGCGTGCGGCAGGCCGGGCGGTTGCTCGACGGCACGACTCTTTCCATTCGCGAAATCGCCGAGCAGGTGGGCTACGACGATCCTTACTATTTTTCCCGCTGCTTTCGCCGGGTCATGGGCTGCTCGCCGCGCGACTATCGCAAGGTGCCCAAGGGCTGAGGTCGTTTCCAGGTTCACGACCGCGGCCGGACGGTCCGGACATCGGCGGCTCGCCTGGCCGTATCGGGACCGTCATTGTCCGTGCCATGATCAATCGCCCCCTGATCCGCCTCGCCGTACCGGCCGTGCTGCTTATGTTCACCGCGATGACCTTGCGCGCCGCCAATGACCCGATCGACTCCGAGAGTCCGGCGGCCAAGGAGAAGCGCCTGGAATGGTTTCGCCACGACAAGTTCGGGCTATTCATCCATTGGGGCCTCTATGCGATTCCGGCCGGCTACTGGAAGGGCGAGCGTTCGCCCGGCATCGGTGAATGGGTGATGCACCGGATGAAAATCCCGGTGCGCGAATACGAGCAGCTGGCGGGGCAGTTCAACCCGGTGAAGTTCGATGCTGACGCCTGGGCGCAGCTCGCCGCCGACGCCGGCATGAAGTACGTCGTCATCACCTCCAAGCACCACGACGGTTTCGCGCTCTTCCGCTCCGCGGCCAGCGCCTACAACGTCTATGATGCGACCCCGTTTAACCGGGACGTGATCAAGGAACTGGCCGCCGCCTGCGCCCGGCACGGACTGCGGTTCGGCGTCTACTATTCGCAGTCGCAGGACTGGCACGAGCCGGGCGGCGCGGGCAACGATTGGGATTTCCCGGCCAACGCGGTGAAGGACCAGGACGGTTCGTTCGACCATTACCTCCAGGCCAAGGTAGAGCCGCAGTTGCGCGAGCTGCTGACGAACTACGGGCCGCTCTGCCTCATCTGGTTCGACACGCCGCAACTGATGAACAAGGGCGACCGCGCGCAGCGGCTGACCAGCATCGTACGCTCCCTGCAGCCCGCCACGCTGATCGACGGCCGCCTCGGCCGGGTCGGCGATTATCGGAGCACGGGCGACAACGCCATTCCCCCCAAGGCGTCCGACGATGCCTGGGAGGTGCCCGCGACGATCAATCAGACCTGGGGTTATCGCTCGGACGACCACAATTGGAAGTCACCCGGCGAAATCGTCTTCAAGCTCGTCGACATCGTCTCGAAGGGCGGCAACTACCTGCTCAATGTCGGGCCGACGGCCGAGGGCGTCATTCCGCAGCCGAGCCAGGACAACCTGCGGGAGGTGGGCCGCTGGCTGCAGGTGAACGGCGAAGCGATCTACGGCGCCGCCCGCTCACCCTTCGGCGAGGAATTCGGCGACTACGCCGCGAATTTGAAGGACCACGCCGGCCAGCCGGTCTTTCTTGCGGCCAACGACTGGCGCTGCACGGCCAAGCCCGGGAAGCTCTACTTCGTGCTGTTTCATGTCGGGCGGGTGGGCGCGCAGGGCGCGTTCACGCTGCCGGAGTTCAAGAACAAGATCACGGCGGTTTACGAGCTGGGCGACGCGAAGCGCATCCCGCTCGAAGTGAAGACGGCCAAGGACGGCCGCCGCTTCTTCAACCCGCAGCGCTGGGTCAACGATTCGATGGGCACGGTTTACGTGGTCGAATACGAGGGAGCGGGCCTCGAGCGCTGAGGGCGCAAGCCGAGACGGTCTCATTGGAACTGGCGCGGTGAAATCCCGGTAACAGGGGGGAAGACCGGCATTGATGCCGGGCGGCCAGTGGCGTTAGCCTGCATGCCACGCATGAAAAAGCGAACGGTGAAGCGCATCGGCATTCTCACGGCGGGGGGCGACAGCCCCGGCCTCAACGCCGCGATCCGCGCGGTCGGCAAGGCGGCGATCGGTGAGCTGGGCTGGGAGGTTGTCGGCTTTCACGACGGCTTTCTCGGTCTCGCGCTCGATCGCTGGCAGCGCCTCGACAAGTCCACGCTCGCGGGCATCCTCACGGTCGGCGGCACCGTGCTGGGCACGAGCCGGGAGAAACCGCACCGGATGGAGATCGACGGCAAGGTTCGCGACATGATCCCGCGCATTGTCGCGACCTATCGCCGGCATCGCCTGTCGGCGCTGGTGTGCATCGGTGGCGGCGGCACGCACAAGAACGCCCTCCGGCTCATCAAGGCCGGCCTGAATATCGTCACGCTGCCCAAGACGATCGACAACGACGTGGCGTTGACGGACGCGACGATCGGCTTCGACACGGCGCTGGGCATCGCGTCGGAGGCGCTCGATCGCCTGCACAGCACGGCCCACAGCCACCACCGGATCATCGTGGCCGAGATCATGGGGCACCGCGCCGGCTGGCTGACCCTTGGTGCCGGCATCGGCGGCGGCGCCGACGTCATCCTGATCCCCGAGATTCCCTACGACACCGGGCGGATTGCCGACGCCATCGGGCGGCGGGCGAAGAAGCATCGCAACTTCAGCATCGTGGCCGTGGCGGAAGGCGCGCTCTCGCGCGAGGACGCGGCGGCGTTCGCCGCGGCCAAGCGGCGGAAGAAGAAGGCGGAGACCGACGAGGAACGCGACCGCGCCAAGGCGGAGCTGGCCGGGTTGGATGCGCGGCATGCCGGCAACACCATGCGCCTCGCGGCGCAGCTCGAGGACCTGACCGGACTGGAGGCGCGGGTAACCATCCTGGGTTACGTGCAGCGCGGCGGCACGCCTTCGGTGACAGATCGCCTGCTCGCCACGCGCCTCGGCACCACCTGCGTCGATCTCATTAATAAGGAGAAATTCGGTGTGATGGTCGCGGCCCGAGGCGACGGCTGCATCCCGGTGCCGATCGGGCACGTGGCGGGCAATTTGAAGCTGGTGCCGACCGATCATTCCTGGGTCGAGGCGGCGCGCAGGGTGGGGACGTGTTTGGGCGACTGATCGCGCAACCCAACGCACCGGGTCCGTCGAATAAGCCTGCGGCTGCCATCGAATTAACATGGCTGCCCGACCCAATTCGAATCACGAAACGAGTGAAACAAATCGGCCGGGTTTCCCAGAGGGGAGGTGTTAATTACCAGCGTTTCATTGAATCAAATAGAGGCCGAAACTGTCGGCTTTTTACATCTCCAACTTGATTCATTTGATTCAATCTATCGTGTGCCCGGCTATCGCGATTGCTGGTGCTGCTGCGCCGGGAAGGCATTGTCTACAACCACCGTTACCCCGGGACTCTCATTCTAGCCCCATCGCCACTTTCCAGACTTGGCAGCAGTACGGCGGTGCGCCAGGTTCTCGTTCTCGCTGGCATCCGGTTGCGATCAATTTGATGACGGACGTTTACGCAGCACTTCTGAGGGCGAAAAACATTCAGTCATTGAAGCGCAAGGCAATTTGGATGGCTCCATTTTTTGATTCAGCCGAACCGCTGGCACCGTAAGATTTTTGTTGTTATATCGTTACTGATGGCGATACTTACTTCCAATGTTGCGCTGCCTAGAGGCCGGGCTCGCGCGGTACCTCTTAGCCGATGACTTTAGCTGAACTGCGACGCCAGAATCCGGAACTTTTCCCCAAGGAGTTCTGTTCGTGGGCTGAACACCATGAGTTTTTTGCGCACGAATCCGCTGGCGAAGCTTGCCCCGTACCGCAACGACGGTGGGATCGACCAGAGGGTTGGACACCAGCTTTGCCAGCGGTTACGTTGGCGCTCATGATGGTTCAGGCGATTCGCGAAAAGGCGAATTGCGGGTTTCTTAATGGCAGATATTTCCGAACCGGTACTGAGATCTCTTCCCGGGCGATTGTCGTGATCCGCTGCACGCCCGAGAGGACTATCGAGATCGAATCATGGGCCAAGGACAGTCGCCACCGATTGCTGGCTGACTGGTAGACGACCGATTCGAAGTCCGAAAAGCGCTTCGCTCTCTTAGTCCGTTATTCCGACGCAGGCGCGAATCTCATCCGTTGCCCTCGCGGCGAAGGAATCAGACATATAGTCGGTGTAGACATAAGCCAACGGGGATCCGATCTGGACAGCTTGACCTGCTCGGACAGAAAGCAGGCAGCCCGACTTGAGGTTTCGTTTGCCGCCGAATTCGTTGCCGCCTACGCCGAGGAAGAAATTCACAAAATAGCCCAGTCGTTTTTGGTCAATGAACCGGACCGTGCCGTTGATCGCGCTCGAGACCAGTAGCGGGTGGCGGCGAAAGAAGAAGGGGATCGGGTCAGCGCAAACCGCGTCAGCGATCTCAGGCAGCACCCGATGTGCGAGCAACATGCGTTTGAATGAATCCAGGAGCGCGCCCGAAAAGCGGACCGTCTCCGCAAATTTGCCGGCATCCGACGCCGTAACCTTGGGGCGCATCGTACAGACCAATGAAATGAAAAAATTCTTCACGATCATCCATTGTGCGGCGAGCAGATCCTTGGGCCAGTCGCCTCTGGCTCTCTCGTCCATGACAGCAATCGCTTCGGCGACTTCGAGAGCATTGCCAATGGCCGCTCCGTTCGGTTCCTCGGCCGGCAAAAACTCCGCAACACATCGCAATCCCCATTCCTTCATGATCCTGGCAATCTCACCTGACACGGCCGCAGCTTCCGCGAGCGTCGGGATGAAAGCACCGGCTCCATAGCGGACATCGAGAAGCAAAAGGTCTGCTGGCAGGGCACCCTGCTTGCTCGCTATCGAAGTTACGATGAGGGCCCGGCTTTCGATACTTCCAGAAAGGCTTCTGATTTGATAAAAGATCCGATCGCAGGGCGCGATGTCCCCGTGGGTGACGCACATGGCAACAGAGTTTTTTTGTAGCATCCGTTCGGTCTCGTCGCCGGGCGCCGGGAAAACAAATCCCGGTATGGACGAAAGCTTGTCCCACGTCCCGCCAGTGAAACCCAGCGACTTCGCCACGAGAAAATTCGAAGCCAACGAATATTTAGCAGCTGCGCAAGCGAGCAAGCTAGGGAGGATCAAAGCCACCTTTTCGGACAAGGCACCAGTTGGATATCGCCGGACGAGTATCCGCGGGGCGACGGCCGGACGGTAGTCGTATATTCGTCCGGAATCCCGCATTGCTTCGGCGAGTAGATAGATATTGTCAGTGGTTAACCCAAACAGGGTTATTTCCATCAAGACAAAGGATATAATGTAGTCAGGTATTCCGCCTTGGACAGCGGCACGGGTAAATTCAATCCACATATCCCTTTGGATGTTTTGCCGAGCCTCAATCGCGGCAATGAATCCCGGAAACCACAATCGGCGTGCGTCAGCACCTGCGAGCAACGCCTCTATTTCCCTCAATTCGGGGAATCGTTCGCGAAGGCTGTTCACCAAGCCCGCATGTTCCGACCAGAGGCGAAGGCCGGCGTACAGCGAACCTGCCTGCAACGCCATGAGTTCCGGCGAATTGACAATACCCAAAATGGCCGAGCGATCCGGCGCTTGCCGGTTGCGCAGCTGCGAGTAAATTGTCATCAGCCGATCGATCACGTATAAGGCAGGACGTGAGAAGGCAGGAGGTGCTTCATCCCGTCATAAAGCTGATCGGCGATGATGCTCGCGGGATGGCGGTCGCCACTTTCTTCGAGAAATGGGCGTTCGAACACGAAGTACTGAATGCCCAATTCTTTTCGCATCCGCGCAGCCGCATCGAGCATAACTTCCTGCATGCCAAAACTATCACCAAATTTTTCATCTTCATCCAAATCGCGCCCCCTTATCTTGCGAAGTCGTTTCCAGTCATCTTTTGAAACCTTGAAACAAATCAGCAGGTCAATGTTGGGCAATTGCTTGTAATCCAGGGCGGCGATTTCGGCAATTGAGGCGTAATAGGGATCGGACTTGGAGATCAGCCATTCCATCGCGGGGCTATCGAGGTACAAGTGCAGCATCTTGTCGTAATAACTGTCCACGACGGCAAATTCGCCGTTCCTTCGTGCGTCTTCCTCCGCTCGATAAAGATTCGGAACTCGAATACAGCGAAACCAGGTAATCGCCGTTGCATATCCCGAGCGGTCTCGATAGCTCACCGCGTCCGGCCATTTCCATTCCTCAGGTTCGCGATAGTAAGATGCTCCCAATTTGGCCGCGAAGTAACGCATGACTGTAGATTTGCCACAACACGGAATGCCCAAGGCCGCCACGATGTAGCCTTTTTGGGAAATTTTTGCATGACTAACCTTTTTCGGCCAAGGCGCATCAGTCCGAAAGATGTGAACGTTGGTTTGATCAAAACTCTGGAACAGCATATCAATAGACGGCGGAAGATTTGCGAGCCGGTTGGGCCCGTGCTTGCTCTCATAGAGGATTCGGATCGGATAGAGTCCTTCTTCAGTCGGGTCCGCCCGAACGCTTGTCTCTTTCGTCAGGATCTGTGAGTCACGGAACTGCTGCCGATAGTCATTTAGCGCCGTGTCAAGATCGTCATCGGCCAGCCTACGTTCCAGGAAAATGAGCTTCTTGCGCGCGATGAGGTGCGCACATGCCGAATCTGTGTCGGTGGCGGCCACATCCTTAAAAAGTGCCCAGACGTCCTCGTCATGGAAATGTTTAAATCGATCGACATCGCTCAAGGCACTGAGCACCTGATGGCGGCGGTATCCATCGGCCAACACTTCGCCAAATGCATAGTTGAGTGTAAGCTTGAAGGCGACGATGCCCTTGTGACTGTACACATGCTTGTAGAGGGAAATGCGTGAATAGATGAAATTCTCAAGAGCTCCGAGCCCCTTGTCGGCAATTGCCAGCTCGATCTTAAATATATGACCCTCCCGATCTTCAACCGGATGCAGTCGGAGCGAAGAGATCAGGTGATCGGCATTGAAGGCACCGTACTTGCTGCCTGAATAATAGGAGTCCCGAAGCAACCAATCAATGGTGTCACAATTTAGGGTGCCGGCAAGGAGCGAGCGGAGTATAGACTTTATTTGGGCGGCAATTGGGACCGCCGAGTTGCTGGAGGTTTTTAGAAAGAGCTTCTGAAAATGGAAGCAATGTGTCGAAAAGACTTCGGTTGTCGGATTAATCGTCTTCTCCATGATCGCCAGTACGTCGTCCACCTCTGGGAGCGCGGCGCCAAATAAATCCCGATCAGACGTGAGTGAGGCATAGGTATCGGTCAGTACCTTCAATGCCATTCGCACGCTATAAAATTCATGCTTATACGCCTGCATCGGCCTTTGCAGGTACTTCTCCCAGGGGGCACCCTCCCAAAGACCAAAAAAGATC
Organism: Lacunisphaera sp.; assembly: GCA_035496355.1. GTDB lineage: Bacteria > Verrucomicrobiota > Verrucomicrobiia > Opitutales > Opitutaceae > Lacunisphaera. Next base: position 32,118 of record DATJES010000005.1, read on the forward strand.
GCTTCTTCGCGCATCATCGTTTCCACCGTTCGAATCTTTTCGAATTCATGGGAAAACGGTCCATGACCGGTATCGTGAAGCAAGGCGGCCAGACGCATCGTGAAATAGAAATATTGAACCGCAGTGGCCTCCTCGGTGGAGAGCGGCATCGGCCCGGTTTGCTGACGGCGCCGCACGATGATATTGTTGACTAGCGACTGGAAACACCGACCGGCGACATGCATCGCACCAATTGAGTGATGAAATCTGGTCTGAGTGGCGCCGGGAAAGACGAGATGAGTGAGGTCGTTTTGCTTGAGATGACGCAGTCGTTGAAGCAGGGCATGGTCAAGTACCGCCAACTCGTGGCGAAAGACGGGGACGCCGCCATGTACCGGATCCATGATCACGGTTTCATGGGTGCCAAATAGCGATTCTGGGTAGAGCATGGGGCAGCTAGCTGAAGACTGTATCCACGGCCGAATGACATTCGGCCAATACCGCCTCTTTTGGCAGCGTCCCATCGATTCGGCGGAGCCAAGGGAAGCGCATCGCGCAATAGATCTTCCGAACTACGGCAAAATCCGATGCGTCATCAAAACGATCTGTATGGCCGCGGGCAGCGGTTCGTAGCCGCGACACCTCCGGGGGTATGTCGATATACAGCGCCAGATGCGGAATCGGGAATCTTCGGATGCTGTCGTTTAGAAGCTCCTCGGGATCGAGCCCGCGGGCGCCTTGATACGCAACGGACGATAGAAAATAGCGATCGCAGATCACATCGTGGCCGGCAGCCAACTGGGGCTTGATAAACTTTTCCACATGTTCAGCCCGATCTTGTAGAAATAAATGATATTCCTCGGAGGCTGACGGGCGTTCTACCCGCGCCAATTTCCGGATGCGCCGCCCAAACTCGCCATTCGTCGGCTCCGAGGTAAGGACTGGACGGCGCGCCTGACGCTGCAAATAGTTACATATGGCGCCGGCGACGAAGCTCTTTCCCGCTCCATCGATCCCTTCAACTACGATAAAGCACGGCGAGGTCATGGAAGCGAACTGAATCCAAAGTCGGCGATTGTCGCATGGACTCGATACGAAATGGGGTAACTCACCGGCATATTTGGCCAAAACAAGGCGCTCCAGCCGGCCCATGCATTCGCGCGAGTTGAGCACATCGATGGTGTGTTGTATTGCAACTCGAAAACCCTACGTCGGCGCGATTCGAATCTTGAGCGGCTGATTGCAGGGTTGCGGTTCGCTTCCTGAGAATGTGAAGAAACGCGACCATTGGGTTTCCACAGACCGTCCGCTGACTCTGGATGGCCCGGTGACCCTGAGCGCAGTGCCCACACCGGGAATTTCGCCAGCGCGGTAGGAATTCAGGCGTTACCGCCTGCGTGGGAATATAGTCGAGCTCAGCGTCGTTGGGCGTCACCGGAGGCAGTTAAGCGACATTTTTCCATTGTATAACAGCACCTTGCCCGCCACCTTCCCGCCCATCAGCTGCTGGGGCCGGCACTGGTGGAATCGCCATGCAAGAGCATCGCTACGCATCCACGAACCCCGCCCCACGAGGATTAGCCTTTTGCAACGGGTGCGCGGGTATCGGCAGCTCCGGCGATGATACTTGATCTAACCTATGCGCGTCGCCCTGCTCTATCCAGAGGTGTTGGACATTGCGCGTTTCCGCGAGAAGCGAAAGGAATTTCCCCCGTTCGGCGTGCTCTATCTGGCTGCGATGGTGGAGAGGGCGCACCACGAGGCCAGGATTTTAAAGGTCCGAGAGGATGCCCTCGCTTTCGATCTACGTGACTTTGATGTCGTAGCGTTTTCCATTCCTTCGTCGGCGACCTACGGACTGATGCTCCGCGCCCGTGCGCAAAGCATCTACGCCGGCGATGCTCTGCTTCTCGTGGGCGGGGTGCACCCCTCCTTCTTTCCCGAAAAAACCCTTTCCGAGTGGAATGTTCACGCCGTTGGGATTGACGAAGGGGAGATGACGCTGCTCGAGCTGATCGAGCACGCAAAGGACAAAGAATTGTCCGGCATTAACGGCATCGGGTTTTTTAAGAATGGAAAATTCGTCCGCACCCTGAAGCGGCCACTTATTCAATCGATCGACTCCCTGCCATTGCCCGCCCGGCACTTGCTGGACCCGGAAGATTTCGTGATGTCGGACCGCCTCGCCGACACCGACGAAAAGATGGCGCACGTGATGTTTAGTCGCGGGTGCCCATTCCCCTGCCGCTTTTGTGCTGCTGCCCAGACCAAGATCCAATATCGGGGCGGAGCGAGCGCTCGAGAGGAACTAATACACCTGAAGGAGCGGTATGGCGTCACCGGGTTTGCCATCGTGGATGATAACTTTGTCGTGAATCGGAAGAAAGTCGCCGAAATTAGCGACAGTATCGTGGATCTAAACCTGAAGTGGTCCGCGCTCTCCCGGGTGGACATCGTCACCGAAGAACTGCTACGCAAGATGTATGCGTCCGGCTGCATCGAGATCAAGTTCGGCGTGGAATCGGGCAGCCAACGGATTCTGGATGCCATGCAGAAGAACATAAGAGTCGACGACATTCGGAACGCACTGAAATTGGCGAATCAGACCGACATTCGCAGCAAGGTGTTCATCATTCATGGTTACCCCGGAGAAAACCAGGAGTCGACGAACGAGACCCTCGCATTACTGGAGGAGTTGAAACCGCTCATCAGCCGAGTATCTCTTTTTAGGTTTGTGCCCCTGCCTGGCACCTACGTTTACCAGCATCCGCAAGAATTTAGCCTGCGTGGGACCGATACCGACGCGGCTTGGGACGGAAATTGGTCCAAGTATCACATTCACCACAATGACCGCCACTGGTGGGGTAGTGAAAAGGATTTTGAGGAGCAGGCGGCCGGCTACAAGGTCCTGAACGATTACATTGACGCTAACTGGCCTGACCGGCACGAAGTCACCGCATAGCGCATGCACCTGACCAGAGAAAAGGTCCAGAATTACATCTTTGCGAAGCATCATGTCCTGCCCGGCACCCAGTGCGCGACCGTCGAGGAATGCTCCGACTCGCTCGTTGGCATCCACTCGGCGCGCCTCCCGACACCGTACTTTGCGTTGAACGCGCGCGTCGCAGATTTTTCCCCGGCGTCGTTGATCAGCTCACTGCATGAGAAACGCCGAATGCTCAAGCTGAGGTGCATGCGGCGGACGTTGCACAGCGTGACGCGGGAGTTGGCGCCGATCGTCCACCAAGCCACCTTGGATGTGCGCATTCGGGAATGTGCCCGGCATTTCGAAACCCACGAGCTTTCTGCGGCGAAGCTGCGGAGGTTGTTCCGTCACCTTGAGAAAGCGGCCGCCCAGGAGCCTTTGCCCCCAAGAACCATTTATGCCTTGGCCGAAAACTGGCTTAGGCCCCGCCTCAAAAATGCGACTTCAGCTGAATTGAAGTTCTTGGCCAAGCGGAGTGTGAAGTATGCGTGGGAAGTGGGCGTCCTCTGTTACATCAATCGGAGCAAGGCTTGGGGGGCGGAGACCCGGTTGTATGGTAGCACGCTCGCCTACTATCCGTCATTCAACCTGAATTCGTTGTCCGAAAGCGAAGCGATCAAGGCGCTCGTGCGCTGGTATCTGGAGGCATTTGGGCCGGTCTCCTTTGATGACTTGTGTTGGTGGGCCGGCATCAGCACCCGGAAATTGCGGGCCGGCCTGGCCGCCTTAGGGCGGCAATGCCGAAAAATCGCCGTGGACGATCTACACGACGAATTGCTGCTTTTGGACACCGACTGGCAAAAGCTGCAGAGGTTCAAGTGTGAGCAGGACGAATGGGTGGCGTTGCTGGCGTATGAGGATCCCACTCTGAAAGGGTATTTCGAAACGCGGCACCGCTATCTCGACCGGGCGATCTACGACGACGTATTCAATCAGATTGGCGAAGTGCGGCCGACCATTGTGGTGGGCGGCCAGGTCGTGGGCATCTGGTCCTGGAATAAAAAGACGCAGCGCATCGTGACAAAACTACTCAAACCGATCAGCCGTACAGCGCGACAGAAGTTGAAGAAGATCGTTTGTGAAACGGAGCATCGGTTCAGCGGCTCCGCGGAATTGAACGAATCAGCCAAGGGAACCGAACCGCTTTGCGCCTAAGACCATGCTGTTGCTATTCGAAGGCATCGACCGGTCGGGGAAGACCGCCTTTGCGCAAAACCTGAGCCAGCAGATCGGGTTTCCGATTTACCGTAAAACGGTTCCCGCCAACCTGGTGTGGTCGGAATACCACCATTATTTCCAGGGCGTCGGCTACGGGTTGTTGGAACTGCACAATCAGTTTCAGTTCAACGCGATTATCGACCGATCCTTCGTTAGCGACTGGGTTTACAGCAATCGCGAGAAGGATGTTAAGTCGCTCAGCATTTGGCGCGACTGGGAGAATCGGGACGTCACCCGTAGAGTCGTTGTGGTGTATTTCCACGTTCCGTTCCCCGAATTCGAAAAACGCCTGCATGAGCGACCCGATCCCTACATGGCGATTGGCGACTACAACCGGTTCACTGCGCTATACGAACAGTATTTTGAGTTTTGCCGCTTCCCTGTGATTCGGCTCCCTGGCCACGTCCCATGGAAAGAGCAGATTGCCCTTTCCCAGAGCGAACCGCTGTTGCGAGACTTGCTTACCCCGACCTAGCGCGAGCAGAAGGCCATTTCGCGGAGCGCAGGCCTGCCCGGCGTCAGGATAAACCGGTGATAGAGCGCTGCGCCGGGGTTGAGCATCAGCCGGTGGTTGGCGCAGTTTCGATCCGGATAGATCCACCCTCGCCCCATGGCATAGTAGCCGCCGAGATCCCGGCCCGCCCGCGCCGGTTGGTAATCGGCCGGCACAATGCGGTCGGCGGACACGATGAACGCCGCCAGCACGTCGGGACGGTGGCTCCAGAGCAGCGGTCCGCTGAAGACCTGAAGATAATAGCTCAACGGGGGCTGGCCGTTCGACCGATAGTACTTCTTGTAGTAGGCTAGCGACTCATGCTGGGCGAAGGCGAGCAACTGCTGGATGATGGGCGGCAAAGTTTTCATGGCTTAAAACCACTTGCGTCGCAGCAGCGCACGGAGGCCGCTTGAGCTCTGCGGACGTTGGTTCTCCTTGCGCCGCCGGTCCAGTTCGCGCCCGGCATTGATCCGTGTGTCGGACCACTGAGGCGCCCACTGCACCCGGTTTTCGATGATCCAGTAATGAGACCGACAGGGAAGACTCCAATTCCCGATCGACGGATAAAGTGACACCGTTTCGCCGTCGTAAAACAGCTGCCAGTCCGTCAAGGAGAGCTTGAGCACGACTTCCTCCCCGCACCCGCAAGGACACAAATGCGAGATCAGGCCAAAGCGCGGCGAAATGTAGAGCCCATCCGATGCCAGGACCTCCGGCATGAATTCGACGAACCTAGGGACGAGGGTCTTCACTGAGGAGGTGATTGCCGCTGAGCGTGTAAAGGCTGTTGTGCTCCCGCTCATAATCCATGTAGAAGCCGGCAAGCTTCTTCCATTTGATGACGGCGAAGGCGGCGTTAAGCATGTTCAGGTCTGCGATCTGGATGTTGCTTGCGTAATCGTCGTCCACGGTCGCGACGCAGGAGATTCGCGCGTCCCGATGATCATGCTTCTCGGTGGTGACCGTGGTAATCCGAACCAGCCCCAGAAGTTTGCCGTCGACCTCCTGAATTCCGAGCCCGGCATCGAGGCAGGGAATGCGCTGCGCCAGCAACCAATTCATGATCTGGCGCTTCTCTTCGCTCGCGTCCATGCACAGGAAAACATAGTTGAATCCCGCCAGGTGTTGAACGTTGTCTGCGGAAAGGTATTCGGAATGGGCTACAATGCTCTTGTGCATATGGGCGTAGACTTCCCGAAAATAATTCACCTTGAACGGGGCGGGGTCCAGCTTGGCAAAGGGCGCCGCGCCAGGAGATCGGAAAGCGTTGTGCTGCAGAAAGCGATCGCCATCGAAGAGATGGATGGTGGAGACCGGGGTCTTGGCGACCAGATCGAGCACATAGGACCCGGTGCCACCTACGCCGACGATCGCAACGCGCAGGCCCATGAGCTTGGCCGTGACGGCTCCGAGGTGCGCTCGGCTGGTGTTGGTGTCGAGGTAGACGAAGGGGGAGTCGTCCTCGGGGTCGGCGATCGGCTTGAAGGTCTGCGCGGTTGCGTTCGGATCGAGCGCGCGGGCGGGGGCGGAGACAATGGCGATGTACCGCGTCATCTTCGCGTAATAGTCGGCATAACCCTCGGGAGGCTTGTTCGAGAACGAGCGATGGACCACCAGCCCCTTTCCCAGATCCTGCTGGGTCTCGCCATGTTGAAGCCCCCCGATGAAGGTGCCGTCGAGATTGCATGGTTGCGAGCCGGCAAACAGGACCACGTGTGTCGACGGTCGCGCGGCCTTGTCCCCCGCCACAGTGAGCTCAGAGACCAAGGCGCCGCGGACCACTTGGCACTGCGTGTTGACATACGGGACGTCGGCCACGACGAGGTGGCCCTGGCGAACACCTACGTCGTAGCCTTCGTTCCGAAGCCGGGCGAGGTCGGGACTACGACTTATCAGTGCGGATGACATCGAAGATCATACCGTCCTTGACCTTGACCGATTGGCCCTGAACAAGACTGCCTTTGGGCTTGTGATTGTCGCCCTTCTGGTAGGTGACGGTGTAGACACTGGTGTCGTAGTTCGGCGGTCCGAAGGCGAGAGTGACGACCTCGTCGAAGGTCAGCTCCTCCTTCTTGGGAATGGTTTTTTGACGACCATTGACGATGATGGTGACTTCTTTGGGGTCAGGATGTTTTTCGGTGTTGTTCATAATGTTAGAGGGTGGGCGTGGGAGGCTTCCGGATTAGCGGTCGGCGAGAGGCTGAATATCCCCGGTATATTTACTCTCGGCCGGGAGATTTCTGGGGAAAAATATTCTACGAACTAAAACTTGTTATGTTGGCCGAGCCCGGTCGGGTGTTACGGTCGGCGTATGCAGCACCAAGCCATTGCGGCAATCGACGCCGCCGACTGGGAGGAATTGACTCCCCGACTGCAGAACTTCGCCCACTATCAAATTGTCGGCCTCCGGTGGCGAGGCCTGCCGATGGCGGGGGCAAAATGGACCGATGTGACGCTCAACAACCAAACCGCCGCCGATTTGGTAGAGGAAGCCCTGGTCGCTCTGGCCCGGGGTCGCCGCACCTACCGAGCCGAGTGGCCCCTCGAAAAAAACCTGTGTGTTGTCATCTGGAGCCTGGCCCGCAACCACTATAAGCGCGCAATGATATCCCCGGTGGTCAACCACCTCGTCCGTGAGGACGAGGAGAGCCTGGAACCCATCGACCAAGCCGCCGATCCCACCATTCCCGTCAACCCGGCGGAAGCCTCCGAGCGCCGTCGACGTCAGCAGGAGTTCTGCACGCTGCTCCTGAAGAGCGTGGAGAAAGACGAGGAACTTAGCCTGCTGCTCCTGGCCTATGAAGAGGGCAAGGTGCTTCCCGCTGACGTCGAAGCGGAGACGGGAATTCCCGCCGGCCGCGTGTCTGAATTAAAACGAAAGCTCGAAACCCGGGCTGACAAGATCATCCGCCAAAACCCACAGTATGCCGACATTAAACCACTCCAGGAGGTATCATGAATTCCGCTGATTTCGAGCATGCCCCGCTCGGCCGTATCGTCCACGGCCTCAGCCAGACCGACAGCCAAACGACCGCCGAAATCAAAGCCAGCCTGCAGGACAAGGGCTACGACCCGGATGCCTTGGCCGTCCGCCTCAAGGCCCGTGCTGCGCAGCTCTCACGGGAGTCCCGCTTGGGCTGGATGCAGCAGGGCGAGGTATTCCAGGCTTGCGCGGCGGCGGCCCAGATCGGGCAGTCGTGGCTGAAGCGCACGAAAGAAGAAGTGGAGGCGGCGTTCCAAGCCGTGCAATCCGGTCGCTACGGCCCGGAGGGCCAGCTTCGCGTGCAATCCGCCTTCAGCAACCTTACCAACATCACCTGGGAAAGCAAAGCAGCGTTCCTCGATGAAGTGGATGTGCTATTGGCGCTGAAGAAACTTCCGCCAGAACTACCGCCGAAGTGAGCAATGTTCCAAGTTATGTCCACGCGGCCTGCCGCGCGCGCGATCTCATCACCGAGCTCCAGATCCAGGACCCCGCTGAGATCGTGATCGAGAAGATCGCGCCCTATAAGAGGGCCCCGGTGCGGTATGCCCGATTGGAGGGATGCCATGGCCGCATGGTCCGCTCAGACCACACGGCCTTGATCACCGTGAACGAAGCGATCACCCGGCCGGGCCAGAGGCGGATGATCATCGCGCACGAGTTGGGCCACGTGATTCTACACCCCCACATCAAGCAGATGGATGAGGTGGACGTGACACAGACCCGCAACTTCAACCACCGCCAGCGGCCGGAAGAATTGGAGGCCAATTATTTCGCTGCCGAATTGCTCATGCCAAAGCAATTCTTCAAGCCCGTGGTGAATCGCTGCGAGCCGGGTTGGGCGGCAATCCGGCAATTGGCAACTCGCTACCAGACCACTCAGTCCGCCGCCGCGATCCAGTTCGTGCATTTCAGCAATGAGCCGGTGATATTGATCGCTTCCGAAAACGGGACCCGACGGTGGTATGTCGTCGGAGACCAAGCGCTCGATTTCTTCCCGCGCGAAGAGGATTCCGTCCACCGCTATTCCTGTGCATCCGTCCTGCTCCAAGGAACGGGCACGCAAGAACGGGCCCAAGACGTCCCGGCCGGAATGTGGCTTCGCGGCTACGCTCCGAACGGAAAAGAATATATCACCGAGGACTCTATGCGGGCTAGGGATAGCCGCTTTGTGCTGACACTATTGTGGATTCACGAGGCAATCTGAGGAAGTTCTTGCCCCATCAGGCACGGGGGCAATCGTGTCGCCAGTGGAGTCCCAAATCGATAACGACTAATGAAGTGCTGAACGCAAGTTCGGGAGGCACAAAAGGCGGATTCTCGGTGCTGGGTGCTTGATATTGGCATGTTCGCCACGCGTTCACGAGAGGAGGGATGGTGTGGTGGCCAATTGACCGCACCGACCAGACACTCTGCCGGACCATCTCTGGGCGGACAATTGCCGGGGAGACAAGACAGCTGGGAGGGAAAGGGCGCCATTTGTCAACTGCCGCCCACCACCACCCAAAACCAAAGAACAGGGAAGGGAGAAAAATCACCTTCATTACCCATTCAGAAACCCCGTGAATCATGCAGCTTCAGGAACTCACCCAACCGCTCGGCCATTCTGCCTCAACTCTTGCCCGGTCGCATGGTGCATGGCAACGTACGGGAAGCATGAAGGCATTCCTGGATACGATGATCTGGCTGCATTTCCGGCCGGTGGAGGATGTCGACCCTGCTGCGCTTGGTTGGAAGCCGGAGCACACAACGATAGTGGTGCCCCGGGTCACGATCGAGGAGCTGGACAAGCACAAGAGCCAGCACCGCAATAGCCGAGTTCGCCAGCGTGCGCGAACAGTGCTTCAACTAATCGAGAAGGCGGGCAATGCCGCGATTCATCTGAAGAATGGCCTGGCGTTGGAGGTCCGACTGATGCCGCCGTCCCTTCAACCGGAAGATCTCAGGCTCGACTCGTCTAGGCCCGACGACCGTCTGGTGACCGCGGTCATGGCCTGTGTTGAATCCGAAGGAGGGGAGGTGATTTTGTACACTGACGATACCACGCCGCGGCTACTGGCGAAGAATCTTGGCCTGAATGCGAGGAACTTCCCGGAAGCGCTCCGGCTGGCCGAGGAGCCCGATCCCGTCGAAAAGGAGAACCGTGAACTCCGCACCGAGCTGAAACGCCTGAGAACACACCAAGCCGATCTGACATGTCAGTTCGGCCTGCCGCTTCCGCCCGGGAAACTGCTCGAGGTGTCCCTGAAGAAGATCCTCCCCCTGACCGGCGAGCATCTGACGGCGGCCTTGGTAAAGATCGACCAGGAGTTCCCCGTTCCACACCCGCTGACCCGCCATCCGCTCTACAACCCGCTGCAGATTGGATTCGCCGGCATCAGCACACCATCCCCGGACGAATTTGCCCGCTACGACCGCGAAGTGGCCGCCTATCGCGAACAAATTCAGCAGTACCTCCGGGATAGCTACCAGCACGGGGTCGAAAGCGAGTACGCCACGACTCTTTCCATAGAAATTACAAATTCAGGCAAGGCACCGGCCGAAGACGTCGACCTATACCTGCATTTTCCCGACGGCTGCCTCGTATACGAAGAAATGCCGGATGAGCCCGAGGCCCCGGCGGAACCAGAGAGGCCGATGAGTCAATTCGAGCGCTTGAGCAAATTCACTCCCAGCTATGTGCCCTCATTTTCCGATCTTCCGGATCTGGGCGCCATGCAGCGGAATTTTAGCCTTAGAAAAACCAACAGTTATGAGGCGACCCAGAAATTCTCCCGCATCAAACATGGGCATGCGGTCTCGGTCCATCCCTTCGTCCTGACCTTTGCCTCGTATGCCGAAGCCAGGTCGTTCTCGATCGAATACCGGATCACGGCGGCAAATATGCCGGAGTCGGTCAAGGGTGCGCTGAACGTGAAGGTGGTGAAATCCTGACGGGCGGTGTTCGCGACGGCTTTGGCAAAGACCGGACCTGAGATGAGGGAGTCTGCTTTTCGACGGCAACCCGGACATCAGATCGCACCCTGATCTTTCGAAGCGAGCTCTGAGCCGTAGCCCACATTCCGGAGCTAAAGCGCCATCTCGCCCTGCTCCTTCCGCTGTTTCCACTTTGCGGCGATGGCCTTTCGCACCTCGTCATAGAGTCCCTGCTCGATGTCCCGGCCGATCAATCCCGAGAGCCAACCCTTGGGCGGAGGATAACTGAATCCGAGAAGCTCTACCTGTTTTCGGGTGAATCCATTGGCACCCGGACTGCCGGACAGGGCGTGCAGATTTTCGCGGGTAAGCCGAATCTTGCCGGCGGCCGGCGCGGCCGGCACCGGCCGGGCCGCGATGAACGGAGTGGCCGCAGGCGCCGCGACGACGGGTGCCAGACCGCCAGCCTGCTGGCAGGCGCTCGCCGCAAGGAAATCGGCGCGTTCATTGTCCGGATCTCCGGCATGGCCTTGAACCCACTGGAAGCTCACCCGGTGTATCTTCGCGAGTTCCTGGAATGCAAGGTGGGAAGCGTAGGCTTCAGGGTGAGCGAGTCGATGGCGCTCCTTGGCGAATTGAGCCCCTTTGCACCAGGAGATTGCTATCTTACTATCGGTCCGGACCAGTACCTCGCAGGGCTGTTTCAAGACTCGCAGCCCTTCGACAATGGCGTGGATTTCCATGCGGTTGTTGGTGGTGCGCGGCGAACTGCCGGAGATTTCACGTAGTTTGTTCTCGAACCTGAGTATTGCAGCCCACCCGCCGGGGCCAGGGTTTGGGTCGCAAGCACCGTCGGTCGTTATGGTAACCTTTTTCATGGGGGCGTGGGGAGTGAAAATAGAGCATCCCTTCCTTCCGCGACCGGCAATGGTTTCGTCAAATCAGTGGTCATGTTCACGCGTGAAGACAGGATAATAGGCGAAGGGGGCCATCACCCCTTGAGCAGTGCAGGAATACCGGTGTTCTTCTCCCAGTGACGGGCGAAGATTTCAGCGACCAATTCCCGATCAGTCTGGCGACAGATCAGGGAATCGTGGACAGGAAGGACGGGGATGCTGTGCTGAGCGCATTCACCGATCGCGCCATCGATCGCAATGCTGGCCTCGAGTTTCTGCATCTGAAGAGGCAGCGCGTCATTGCGGCGCCGCTTGATCCGCTCCATCTGGCGAACAAGCCTTGGGAACTTCCGGCGGAAGACAGCCAACAGCCTGTACTCGTCTCTAGCATAGTAGGATCCGTAAGCGATCTGATGAAAGAACGCAGTCTTGGCTTCCGCACGATCCCAATTCTCGCCAACCCACTCGGCGATTTCTTCGTAGAATCTTCCCCCTTGGACGAAAGCCAGATAGCGTTTCCTTTCGGGGTGGTCGGGCGGTAGCAATGTGGCGAGGAGGGTGGGCTGCGACGCGGCCAGATCGAGTTCGTCGACTGGCGCGTCACGCAGGAGCAAGGCCTTTCGAATCGCCTTGGGCAGAAACGCGACGGGATAGTAGACCCGTCCGGACCGGGGGCAGACATAGAAGCGCAACCGGTGGTCGCGGATAACCTGGAGATGGTGCCAGGCGGCATTGCGACCATCGCTCGATTTGAAGGGATGAGCCGCGAGGCGCGCGACGATATCAGCCGGTAGCGAGGTGTGCCGGTAGCAGTCGAGAATCCAGCGGCGCGGTTTACCGGCCATCCTAGCATAGCTGGACAGGCTCATGGCCCGTTCGAGACGAGCCGCTAGTCGCGGGGCCGCGATCGGATATCGACATATTCCCGTCGCATATGCCGCGACCAGCCGGTACTGGATCGACACTTTTGCCGGCTGATACCAGCCATCGCGGAAACGCTCGATGGCTCCAATTCGGTCGAGCAGCTTCAGCATCGGCCCGTAGAATCGACTAGTATAGATCCGCCGGGAAATTCGCGACTGCAACGGCCAAAAATGATCTGAGTCGTCCCGGTCGGTGCTTTTGATGAAGAGCTGCGAGACGAAGAGCATCGCACAGGCGCGCAATGACTGGTTCTGTGCCGATCGATAGATCCGGTTTCTGAGCCGCGGATGAACCAGACAAATTAGTGGCGGGGCCGGTGTAGCGGGTGCGCGCGAAAATTTTTTTGCGCGATTTTTTTCGGGCGAAAATGGGGCGATTCGCTCTGCTCCTCCTTTCCCCCTCCCTTGTTCCACTTCTGGCATCCATCCACAATATGCAGCTCCATATGTGGTCACAAACATATAATGGAACATATTGATGGATAGTTAGTTCAAATCAACCAAGGTGGATGCATCGCCCGATCATACTGAAGTGTGCCCTGAGCCTGCCCGCTCAATCGGTGTATTGGCAGAAGTTGGCATCGATGCGCTGGTTTCCCCGATAATTCATGTCGGGCCACGTGGGCTCCAACGAATACGAAGAAAACCGAAAAAAGTGCCGGTGCGCAGGAAAACACAGACACTTTTCGTGTATCTCTATCGATGACGATTTCTTTTCATTTTGGACCGATCGGCCCGAAAATGCTGGAGGCCGCAGCTAGTGCTGCGGCCTCCATGAGATTGAACCAGCAAGCTCAGGGCTGCTGCCGAATCAACGTTCACCGCGCTGAAAATCGGTCCGCTTCGCCCGCAATCTCAGTTCTGGGGATCTACCGCTCGATGGGCAGCGGCCTCCAAGGAGGAAATTCTTATGCGTAAGTCTAAGAACAACCGACCTATTAAGGGCCTCGTCGAACTGGCGACTCTGCTTGCCAGAGTCGCAATCGAGGTCCTGACCAGGTTGAAATAATCCAAAGGGGCCGGAATACCGACTGGGTTCCGGCCCCGGCGGCATTTGGTGGACACATCATTGGTCGGGATGGCGCGCCTCGTTCCGTTTTAAGGGTACTTTCCTAGCCGGAGTGACAGCTAGGTTGGGTTAGTCATAGCTGCCACATGCGACCGCGGGAAAAGCCCAAAAAGCACGCGCGCCCAAGACAGCCGGTCGAAGAATGGCCATTGTGCTTGTCGGTAAGACCGCCGCAGGCGTCATGTCTTTTCGTGAATGTCAGGCAGAAAACAAATGAGTTACTGTTTAATTCAACTCCAGTGCCGGTGGCGATCTACGCTAGAGTGTCCACCACGCATCAGCGCGGACATCGACTCGATTCGTGTGAGCACCAAGTCAACGTCTGCCGCGAATTCATCCGAACCCAGCGACTCTGCGGGTGGCACGAAGTTGCCTGTTTCACGGACGAGGCCTACTCCGGGTCCAACCTGGATCGACCTGGGATTCGTCGGCTTATCGCCGAAATCGAATGTGGCCGAATCAAAATCGTCCTCATCTACAAACTCGAGCGAATCATGCGGAGCACATTCGAGTGGTGCCAGTTCAGCCGGTTTCTTGAGGAGCGAGAATGCAGGCTCATCAGTCCCAATGACGACTGGTCTGATTCGAGCGCTTCCGGGCGGCTGAAGAGCAACATTCTTATGAGTTTCGCGGAATACGAGCGGCTAAACGTGGCGGAGAAGATCCGTTCGAAGATGCTTGCACAGGCCAAACGTGGAATGTGGGGCGGGGGAGTGGTGCCTTTCGGATACGACTATGATCGCGAACTCCAGCAGTTGATTCCGAACCAGGAGGAGGCCGCGGTTGTGAACCGCGTTTTTGACCGCGTCGGGGCCTTGGTGCCACTGGGGGCGATTGCCGCGGAACTCAACCAGTCCGGATTGCGGACACGGATCCGTCGGTTTCGTGGTTCAGATCGAGCCCCACGATTTGTCGGTGGAAAGCCGTTCCGGGCGGATTCGTTGCGGCTTTTGATTCGCAATTCGATTTACCGTGGTGCCATCCGATACGGGGGAAGGGAATTCCGGGGCCTGCATGAACCATTGGTGTCCGAAGGTAAATGGGAAATGGCCAACGCCGCTCTCGCACATCCGGATCATTCCGGCCGCCGGCGACTGCTCGCCCGCGACAAGTACGTCAACTTGCTCAAGGGGATCATTGTCTGCGCTTCCTGTGGCCGGGCGATGCTCTCAAAGGCCAGCGGTAAGGTCAGCGCGGGTGTTGCCCGGTATCGATATTACTCGTGCAGGCGGCGCCACGTGGCGCAGGACGAGCCCAAATGCGTGTGCGGCGATTTAGCGGCCGAGGGTATCGAAAAGGCAGTCACAGGCATACTCAGGCAACTCGGAAATCATGATGCGTTGGTCGATTCGCTGCTGAACGAATCCTCCGGAGCCGGTCGGAGACAGGCGCAGCAGATTGACAAACTCAATGACCTTGATCGTCGACTGGCGAAACTTGGCATCCAGACTGCAAATTGTGTGGAGGTGTTGGCTGCCGAAGGGGCGCGTGCCCTTACTGACGACCTGAACCGCAAAATCCGAGAATTAGGACGGCAGCGAGAGGCGCTGTTGGTAAGTCGTGAGCAACAGCGGCAGAGACTTTTCGCTCACAACAATTGCATCCTCAGCCGGGAGCGCCTCCGTTTCGCACTGATGAAACTCGGAGGGCTGTTGCCGACGATGGCGGCAATGCAGCGACGGGATTTGCTTCGGTTGATTCTCGAATCAGTGGCGGTCAACCGGGTCCCATCGATCCATGGCGCGAATCGAGATTATCTCGTGACTATTCATCTGAGCTTGACCGCATTAATTACCGCGATGGAACGCGGCGGGGTCGGTGACGATCGGATGGAAAAGATCCAACCATATGGCCATCGAACGATGGAAATCACTGCGGATCTGGCCATCGGACCGAGGGGGCGGATCTCACTACGGCGGCCGTTCGAGGCCGAGCTCGGCGAGCCGCCCATCGAGATAGACGGCAGGCACACGAAGGCGCCGCAAAATCCGATCCAACGGGCCCTGGCCTGGAAGTCGAAACTGAGGGCCACACCCGGTCTGAGCATCCGCGGTCTGGCGAAACTAGAGGGTCAATCGCCGGCTTCGATTTCCCTCCACCTGAAATTGTTGACCAATGCGCCTGAGATCGTGGCATTTGTTCGGAATCTTCAGACACCCGAGGCGCTTCAGGTTTTCAGCTATCGTTCGCTTTTGAAAATGGCGAACGCCGACACCAGCGAGCAACGCGAGCTGTTTGTGGAGTTATGCCGCGCCCTGCCGTCGGGATCCACCGATCAGGAGTGTTTAGCACCCAAGTGCTAAACGGGCGGTAGGTGGTTGTCTCGAAGAGCCACGACGGCTGAAGACAAATATTGCTCGACGTGGTAAACAGCTCAGAAGCTTATCCATTTCGCCGAGCGAATGTTGTGGAGTGTTTACCACTTCGTAAATCATTGTGGCGACAAATTGAATGGCTGCCCGGGCTGGGATCGAACCAGCGACCAAGTGATTAACAGTCACCTGCTCTACCACTGAGCTACCGGGCAACAGTGCTCCCGAGGGAACGGCCAAAAAGAGAGGCGCTTAAGGCCTTGTCAATCCCTGTCTCCTGTAAAAATGGGCGTTTTTCCCCGGTCGTTCAAAGATTTGGTTGCGTCGATGCTCGGCGCTCCCTCAACTCGGCCCTCTTTCCATTACGCCTGCCTCCAATTCCGGAGTCACAGGGGGAACGAAATCATGAAATCCTACCAACTGAATGTCGCGCCCCGCGAGGGCACCGGCCGCAGCGCCTCCCGCCGCCTGCGCAAGGCCGAAAAAATCCCGGCCATCCTGTACGGGAAGCACACGAAACCCGAGAATCTGGCCGTTGCCGCGCCCGAATTCACCAAGCTCCTCAAGGAGATCGCCGGCCGCGCCACGCTCATCGAGCTGAAACGTGGCCAGGGCGCCAGCGCCTTGTCCTTTCTCCAGGAGATCCAGCGGGACCCGATCACGGATCGCTACCTGCACATCGACCTGCACGAGGTGAAGGAGGACGAGAAGATGGTCATCCACGTGACCGTGCACGTCGTCGGCGAGGCCTACGGCGTCAAGACCGAGGGCGGCATCCTCGAGACGGCCTCCCACCGGCTGCGCATTCGCTGCCTGCCGAAGGACCTGCCCACTTTCATCGAAGTCGACGTCACCGAGCTCAAGGTCGGTGGCTCGATCCACGTCAGCGAACTGAAGCCCATCAAGGGCGTCGAGTTCCTCGACGACAAGAACCAGGCGGTCGTGCTCTGCGTTGAGCCGCCGGCCGAGGAAGTCGCCGCCACGCCCGCCGCTGTCGAGGGTGCCGTGCCCGCCGAGGGCGCCGCGGCCGCGCCCGCCGAGGGCGCCGCTGCCGCCCCCGGAGCCGCCGCACCCGCCGCGGGCGCCGCGGCCGCCAAACCGGGCGACGCGAAGGCGGGCGCCCCCGCCGCCGGGGCCGCTCCCGCCAAGGGCGCAGCGCCCGCGCCCGCGAAAGGAGCTGCCGCGCCGGCCAAGGCCGCCGCGCCCGCCAAGAAATAAGTTTCGTCCCGCGGCCCGTTCGCCCGCGATCGGGCCGCTTTGCACCTGTTCTTTGAGTCATGTCCGTCACGCTGATCGCCGGCCTCGGCAATCCTGGACGCGAATACGCCGGCACCCGCCACAACCTCGGCTTTGCCGTGGTGGAGGCGCTGGCGGCCGCCGAGAAGCTGAAGTGGGAGCATGAATCCCATTTCAACGCCGACCTCGCCCGCTGGGATGTCCGGCCTCGCGTCACCCGCCTGCTCGTGAAACCGCAATCGTTCATGAATGACAGCGGGCACGCGCTTCGCCGGCTGGTGGATTTCCACCAAGCGCCGATCGAGGCGGTGATCGTGGTCTACGACGACCTCACGATCGAGCTCGGCCGCATCAAGGTGTCGGTCACCGGCAGCGCCGGCGGCCACAACGGCGTGGCCAGCGTCCTCGAACATCTCGGCGACGGGTTCGTCCGTTACCGGATCGGCATCGGAGCCCCGCGGCCGCCGGAGATGGACCTCAAGGATTTCGTGCTCGGAAAATTCACACCCGAACAAAACCAACTCATCACCCAACAACTCAACACGTACGTGGACGGCCTCCGCCTGCTCATCAACCGCGGACCCGCCGAAGCCATGAACCTCCTGCACCGCCGCGACCACCATGAGCCAGAAAATGCGTAACTACAAAGCCACCTTCATCATCGACAACCGGGGGAAGGAAGACTCCGTCGACACCCTCATCGAGGGCGTGAAGAAGGAGATTTCCGCCGTCCATGGCGAGGTCACCGCCGTCGAGAATCTCGGCCGCCGCGAATTCTCGCGCAAGACCGACGCCAAGCTGCCCGGCGGCGTCTACGTCGAGGTCGCCTTCTCGGCCCCGGCCGCCGCGCCGGCGCAACTGCACGAACGCCTCCGCCTCAACGACACCATCCACCGCGCGCTGGTCCAGAACGCCTGACGCGTTCGCCGGACCGCCGCCTGCTCCCATGGCCAATCTCAACAAAGTGATGCTCATCGGCAACCTGACGCGTGACCCCGAACTCCGGGTCACGCCGAAAGGCACCGCCATCTGCCAGTTCAGCCTGGCCGTGAACCGCAAGTTCCGCGACGAATCCGGCGCCGATCGCGAGGAAGTCACCTACGTGGACATCGAAGCCTGGGGCAAGTCCGGCGAGAACATCGCCAAGTATTGCACCAAGGGCCGGCCGCTGTTTGTCGAGGGCCGGCTCCGGCTCGACCAGTGGGAGGACAAAAACACGAAGGAAAAACGCAGCCGCATGAAGGTCGTCTGCGACAACTTCCAGTTCCTCGGCTCGGGCCGCGGCAATGAAGGCGCGGCTGCCGGCGAAGGCGGCGAAGGCCGCTACAATTCTCCGGCGCCCCGCAGCGCCCCCAAGCCCGCGGCGCCCGCCACGCCCGCGGCGCAGGAAAACCTCGACGAAGACGTACCATTCTAAAAAGGCCAAACGGCAAACGTCCCAAGGCCAAATCAGCGGCGCTCCAAACACCGATTACCTTTAACCAATAACCGCGGCGAAAGCCGCATCCCATCATGGCTAACAACGAAGTTCTCCTCCTCAAACCGGTCGACGGCCTCGGCGCCGAGGGCGACCAGGTCAAAGTCCGCGCCGGCTACGCCCGCAATTATCTCCTGCCGCAGGGCATGGCCATGCCGCTCACGCAGTCGAACCGCAAGCGCGTCGAGGCGCTGAAGAAGGCCCGCGGCCTGCGCGAGGCCAAGGAACTCGACGGCGCCCAGGCGCTCGCCAAGCAGATCGAGAAGGCCTCGATCGCCATCGCGGTGAAGACCGGCGAGGGCGGCAAGCTGTTCGGGGCCGTGACCGCGAACGACCTGCACGAGAAGCTCACCGCCGCCGGCATCAACCTCGAGAAGCGCCGCATCCATTTCGGCCAGCCGATCAAGACCCTCGGCAAACACGAGGTGAAGATCAAGCTGCACGCCGACGTCAGCGTCGACCTGTCCTTCGACGTCGTGTCCGAAAACCCGATCGAGCCGGCCGCCTCCTGAGTGGGCGCCGGGAGAACGAAGCTGCGGCCCTGCTCCGCAGCTTTTTTGTGCCCAGGGCCCGCGGGGTGGGAGGGGAATAACCGATGAAGAACTTGTCGATATTCGATGGTTGCCGCGGACCGGCGGCAGGGGTTTGCTGACCGGCCATGGCCGAGACGGGCATCGAAAACAAACGCGGGCAGGTGCTCCGCTATGAAGGCACCGGACGCGCCGGCGCCCTGCCGGCGGCGCCGGCGGACCGTTCGCCCCCTTACAGCGCGGAGGCGGAGGAGCACGTGATCGCCTGCTGCCTGCTGGACGGCAGCGACACGATCGCCCGCTGCCTCGAGTCGCGGATCACGTCCGAGGCGTTCTACATCCCGGCCAACCGGCTCCTGTTCGAGGTCATCCTGGAGCTCTACCAGAAGAGCCCGCCGGTCACGCTCGAGGTCATCGCCGAGGAGTTGAAGACCCGCCGCCAGCTCGAGGTCGTCGGGGGCTTCCCCTACCTCGTGCAGGTGACGGGGAAGATCCCCACAACGGCCCACGCCGGCTATTTCATCGAGAAGGTGCGGGAGAAGCACCTGCTGCGCGAGCTGATCAAGGCGGCGACGGGCGCCGTCGAGCAGGCGTACGCGTTCACGGGCGGCCTCGAGGAGTTCGTCGACAAGGTCGAACAGGATCTTTTTGCGGTCACGCAGGACCGGGTCAGCGACAGCGCGCAGGAGATCAAGGACTCGGTCAAGGAGGCCAACACCGTCATCGCCAAGCTGCTCATGAAGAAGGGGGAGCTGACCGGGGTGACCTCGGGCTTCAAGGACCTCGACGCGATGACGTTTGGGTTCCAGCGGCAGGAAATGATCGTGGTCGCGGCCCGCCCCTCGATGGGCAAGACCAGCTTCGCCTTGAACATCGCCGAGGCGGCCGCCCTCCCGAAGGCGGGCAAGGCCGAACCCGTGCCGACGCTCGTGTTTTCGCTCGAAATGAGCGCGTCGCAGCTCGCCCTGCGCATGCTGTGCTCGCGGTCGCGGGTCAACATCAAGCTCCTCCGCGACGGCCTGGTCAGCCGCGACGGCCGCGAGGTCAACGCCCTCGGGCAGGCGGCCGAGGAGTTCAAAAAGGCGCCGATCCTCGTCGACGACTCGAGCAACCTCACGATCATGGAAATGCGGGCGAAGGCACGGCGCATCTATGCGCGCCGGAAGCTGGGCCTGATCATCGTCGACTACCTCCAGCTGGTTAGCGGCACCGATTCCCGCGCCCCGCGCGAACAGCAGGTGGCGGAGGTCTCGCGTGGATTAAAGGCGATGGCCAAGGAACTTGACCTGCCCGTGATAGTCCTAAGTCAGCTCAACCGCTCCTCGGAAAAGGAAAACCGCAGCCCCCGCTTGTCGGACTTGCGCGAATCCGGCTCCATTGAGCAGGATGCCGACGTAGTGCTGATGCTTTCCCGACCCAAGGACGCCGACGAAAAATTCCAGACCGCAGCCGGTGCGGCGGATTTAATCGTTGCCAAGCAGCGCAATGGACCGGTAGGTGATCTGAAACTAACTTTCCTTCAAGAAATTACGCGCTTTGAAAACTTCACTCCGTAACCCGGCCGGCCGGGTTTTTGCTTTCATTTTGTTCCTGTTTTCGGCGTGGGCCGGCCTCGATGCCCAGACGCCGGGCGCCGCGGAGCCCACCTACAAGATCGGGACCATTGCCATCAAGTTCGTGGGCATGGCGAATGTGAGCGAGCAGATCGTCCGGGCCAACATGTCGTTGCGGGAAGGCACCGATCTCGACGAGGCGATTCTCGACCGCGACATCCGCTCCCTCTACAAGACCGGCTTGTTTGAGTTCATCGAGGTCAAGCGCGAGACGCTGCCCGACAACACCGTCAATCTCGTCTTCGAGGTCACCCCGAAGTTCCGCGTGCTGGGGATCAATTTCACGGGCAACAAGGCCTACAAGGATCGGCGCCTGATGAAGGAGATCAAGACGGTCCAGAACGGCTCCCTGGACGAGCGCCAAGTGAAGGACGACGCGCAGAAACTCTACGAGTTCTACCAGAAGAACGGCTACAACCAGGCCCAGGTCAGCTACACGATCGACCGCAACCGCAGCACCGGCTACGGCACGGTCAACTTCAAGATCCGCGAGGGCGCCAAGGTCCGCATCGCGGCCATCAACTTCGTCGGCAATGACCACGTGAAGGCGCGCCGCCTGCGCAAGGAGATGGAGACGGCCAAGTGGCACATGTTCTCCTGGCTGACCGGCGGCGGCCACCTGAAGGACGATGAGTTCGACTCCGACCTGGACAAGCTGCGCGACTATTACAAGGAGCAGGGCTACCTCGACGTCGAGATCGCCGAGGACAAGATCACCTTCGACTACCCGAAGCCCAACCGCCTCGTCATCACCATCCGCGTGAACGAGGGCCGGCGCTACCACATCGGCGACATCACCTTCAGCGGCAACAAGGTCTACCCGTCGAAGCTGCTCGCGTTCCTGCCGAAGGAGAAAAAGGGCAACATCTTCGTGCCGTCGAAACTCGACAAGGACGTCGAGGCGATCGAGGACTTCTACGGCCGCGACGGCTACCTCGAGACGCGCGTCCGGCTGGTCCGCAAGCCCAACCTCGAAACCGGCAACATCGACGTCGAGTTCCATGTTGAGGAGAGCGAGAAGTTCCTCGTCGAGTCGGTGAAGATCGAGGGCAACTCGAAGACCAAGAGCATCGTCATCCTGCGCGAGCTCGTCCTCGGCCCGGGTGACGTCTTCAGCAAGGTCCTGATGAAGATCAGCAAGCTGCGCCTCGAAAACACCCGTTTCTTCGAGGATCCCGTCAACGTGACCGACGAGTCGACCAACATTCCCGGCCGCAAGAACCTGAAGATCGCCGTCGAGGAGGCCCGCACGGGCAACCTGACCTTCGGCGCCGGCTACAGCTCGCTCGAGAGCGCCGTGGTCTTCGCCGAAATCACGCAGTCGAATTTCGACCTCTTTAACCGCAAGTCATTCTTCCAGGGCGACGGCCAGAAGTTTCGGCTGCGTTTCCAGATCGGCTCGCGGTCGAGCGAACTCATCCTGGCCTTCGAGGAACCCTGGCTGTTTGAGCGCGAACTCGGCTTCGGCTTCCAGCTCTACCGCACGACTTCCGACTACAACAGTTCCTTTTATGAGGAAATCCGCACCGGCGGCGAGGTGCACCTGCGCAAGCGCCTCTTCAACTGGCTCGAGGGCCAGATCGGCTACACTTACGAGGTGGTGGACATCGCCAACGTCACGCCGAACGCCCCGATCCCGATCCTCGCGGCCGAGGGCAAGACCGACACGTCCAAGATTTCGCTCTATCTGACGCAGGACACCCGGGACAAGATCATCAACACGACGCGGGGCCATTATGGGAGCCTCGAGATGGACGTCGCGGGCGGGCCGCTCGGCGGCGACAACAATTACTACAAGATCGAGGCCCGCGGCTCGAAGTTCTTCCCGCTGGCCGATTTTCAAGACCAGGTGCTGGCGGTCATCGGCCGGACCGGCGTGGCGGATAGTTTCGGCAAGAGCGCCAAGACGCACTCGCGCACGCTCAGCTACGTCGATGCGACGGGCGTGACCCAGACCACCACCTTCAACTACGTCCCGGACGTGCCGTTCTACGACCGGTTCTTCCTCGGCGGCCCGCAGGACCTCCGCGGCTTCGAATTCCGCAACGTCGGTCCCAAGGACCTGACGGGCGAGCCCCTCGGCGGCAAGACCTTCGGGTTCGTCAGCCTGGAATACTCGCTGGATATCGTGAAGCCCGTGCGATTCGCCATCTTCTACGACGGCGGCTTCGTCAACGCCGATGCCTACGACTTCAGCCCCGTCAGCTATAACGACAACTTCGGCTTCGGCCTGCGGCTGTTCGTCGCCGGCGCCCCGCTGAGCCTCGATTTCGGTATTCCCTTGACCGGCGATAGGTTTAATAGGAAAGGCTCGCAGTTTAACTTCTCGTTCGGCACCCGTTTCTAACCCACCCCAATCCATCAGTTATGAACAAGATGATCCGCACGCTCGTGACCCTGGCCGCCTTCGGTGCCGGTACGACGGCCCTGCTCGCGCAGCCCGCCGTCAAACTGGTCGTCGTCGACATGGCCAAGATCTACGACAGCCACTACAAGACGGAGGAAGCCAACGCCAAGTTCCGTGATGCCGAGCAGAAGGCGCAGGAGCAGGTGGAGGAACTCAACAAACAGGGGCAGACCCTGGTCGATGAGTACAAGGACCTCATGGAGCAGTCCAAGAACACCGTGCTCACCGCCGAGGCGCGCAGCAAGGCCGAGGCCGACGCGCAGAAGAAGCTGCAGGAAATCCAGAACAAGCAGACCGAGGTGCAGAACTTCCGCAACAACACCTCCCGTTCGCTGCAGCAGCGCATCAAGACGCACCGCGACCTCCTCCTCGAGGAGATCACCAAGGTCGTCAATGACCTCGCCAAGCAGCGCGGCGCCACCCTCGTGATCGACAAGTCGGGCCCGACGCTGTTCGGCATCCCGAGCGTCCTCTACGCCGACGCGGCATACGACATCACCGACGAGGTGATCAAGGAGGTGAACAAGGACCGCCCGCCGCCCACCGCGAGCGCGACCACGCCGCCCGCGGCCGCGCCGGCGGCCCCGGCGCCGGCCACCACACCGGGCGCGACCACGCCGGGCGATCAGTTCAAGGTGCCGAACGTGACGCCAAAGAAGCCCTGAGAAATCTTGCCAAGCCCTGTTCCCGCGAACAGGGCTTTTTTGTCGCCGCCGCCGGGCTGCCTCCGCCGATGACGGAAGCGCCGGGCGGTTCCGGCCCAACCCTCCAACGTCATGCAGGTAGCCTACACTTCCGCGGAGATCGCCGCCATCACCGGGGCGGTGCGCACCGCGGGTACCACCAGTCGCAGGATCGGGGACATCGCCTCGCTCGCCGCCGCGCGGGCGGGGGATCTATCGTTCCTCGGCAATGCCAAATACCGGTCGCAGGTCGCCGACTCGCAGGCCTCCGTGCTGCTGCTGCCGCCGGACTACGAGGGCCAGCCCCGGCCCGACCAGGTTTTCCTTTTCGTCGCCAACCCCTCGGTGGCGCTGGCGCGGGTCTGCGCCCGGATCGAGCAGTCGCTCTGGCCCAAGCCGCCGCCGGGCATCCATCCCAGCGCGGTGGTCGCCGCGTCGGCTCGCCTTGACCCCTCGGCCCATGTCGGGCCGCTTTGCGTGGTCGAGGACGGCGCCGTGATCGGCCCCGGGGTGGTGTTGCAGGCTTCGGTTTTCGTCGGGCGCGAAGCCCAACTTGGCGAAGGCAGCTGGGTGGCGGCCGGCGGCGTGGTGGCCTCCTATTGCGAACTCGGCCGGCGCGTGCGGCTGCAACCCGGCGTCGTCGTCGGTTCCGACGGGTTCGGCTACGAATTCGTGCAGGGCCGCCACGAAAAAATCCCGCAGATTGGCAAGGTGGTGATCGAGGACGACGTCGAGATCGGCGCGAATTCGACGTTGGACCGCGCCCGCTTCAGCCGGACGGTCGTGGGGGAGGGCACGAAAATCGACAACATGGTGCAGATCGCCCACAACGTCGTGATCGGCAAACACTGCATCCTCTGTGCGCAGGTCGGCATCTCCGGCAGCACGACGCTGGAGGATTATGTGGTGCTGGGCGGGCAGGTCGGAGTGGGGGGGCACATCACGATCGGCAAGGGCACCAAGGCGGGCGGCCAGACCGGCATCGCCTATGATGTCCCGCCGGGCAGTTACCTGAACGGCACGCCGGCCATCTCCTACATGCTCGAGCGGCGGCTGCAGGTGTTGCACCAGCGCCTGCCGGACCTCTTCAAGCGGGTCGAGGCGCTCGAGAAATCCTAGAAAAACCTTCCCGCTGGTCCCAATCTCGGTTACCACGCCCCCGCATGAGGGACACCAAGCTCAAGGTCTTCACCGGCTCTTCAAATCGCGCCCTGGCGGAGGAAATCTGCCAGTGCATCGGCGTCCCACTCGGCGATGCGACGGTGAACTGCTTTCCCGACGGCGAGTCGTTCGTCAAGATCAACGAAAACATCCGCGGGGCCGACGTCTTCATCGTCCAATCCACCTGTCCGCCGACCAACCATCACTTGATGGAACTGCTGATCATGATTGACGCCGCCAAGCGCGCGTCGACGCAGCGCATCACGGCAGTGATCCCCTTCTACGGTTACGCCCGGCAGGATCGCAAGGACCAGCCCCGGGTTCCCATCACAGCCAAGCTGGTCGCGGACCTGCTGGTGTCCGCCGGCGCCAACCGGGTCCTCGCCATGGACCTGCACAGCCAGCAGATCCAGGGCTTCTTCGACATTCCCGTCGACCACCTCTTTGCCTCGCCCGTCTTCTTCCAGTACCTTGCCACCAAGCGCAGCACGAACCTGGTCGTCTGTTCGCCCGACGTGGGCGGCATGAAGATGGCGGCAGCCTACGCCGACATGCTCGGCGCCTCGCTGGGCCTCGTGGCGAAGAAACGCACGAGCGCCACCAAGGTCGAGGCCATCAATGTTGTCGGCGAGGTCGAGGGCTGCGACGTGCTTCTCGTCGACGACATCACCGAGACCGCCGGCACGCTCACCGCCGCCGCCAAGATTCTCAAGGAACACGGTGCGCTCAGCATCCGCGCCGCCGTCAGCCATTGCGTGCTCAACGACGTCGCCTATGAGCGCCTGCGCAGCGGCACGATCGACGAACTCATCACCACCAATTCCGTGCCGATCGACACCCGCGGTCTTCCGATCACGGTCCTGAGCATCGCGCCTTTGCTGGGCGAGGCCATCCTCCGCATCAACACCAACGAGAGCGTCACCAGCCTTTTCAAGATCAAGGGCTTCTGAACACTTGCCCGGGAACCGACCGACCCGGCCGGTGTCCATCCGGGCTCTCCTTTCCCCATGAAATCCAAGTCGGCACTCTTCCTCCTTGCTTTGCTCACTTCGCTGCCGGGCCTCCTCCTCGGCGCGACGGCGACGGAAAAAACCGCCGACAAGACCGCGGCCAAGGCGGCGAAGGCGAAGACCGACGGCAAGCGTCCGGAACTCAAGGTCGACAGCACGCCGGTCGCCGAGGGCAAATCGCCGCTCGTCACGAGCTACGCCGACATCCTCGAAGGCATCCGGCCCGCCGTCGTCTCGGTCTACTCGAGCAAGATCGTCCGCCAGCAGATTCCCGAATTTCTCCGCCAATATGGGCTTCGCGGCGGCGAGCAGAAGCAGGAGGGGCTCGGCTCGGGCGTGATCATCTCGTCCGACGGCTACATCATCACCAACAACCATGTCGTGGCCGATGCGGACGAACTCAAGGTTCTCCTGACCGATGACCGCGAGCTTACGGCCAAGGTCATCGGCACCGACCCGAAGACCGACGTTGCCGTCATCAAGATCGACGCCGACAAGCTGCCGGCGGCGACGCTGGCCGACAGCTCCAAGCTGCGCGTGGGTGACGTGGTGTTCGCCATCGGCAACCCGCTGGCGGTCGGCCAGACGGTCACGATGGGCATCGTGTCGGCCACCGGCCGCCGGGTGGGCATTCTCGATGAAGTGGGCGGCTATGAGGATTTCATCCAGACCGATGCCGCGATCAACCAGGGCAACTCGGGCGGCGCGCTGATCGACGCCCGCGGGCGGCTGGTCGGCATCAACTCGGCTATTCTCTCCACCTCGCAAGGCAACATCGGCATCGGCTTCGCCATCCCGATCAATCTCGCGAGCAAAATCATGAACAGCCTGATCGAAACCGGCAAGGTCTCGCGCGGCTACATGGGTGTGGCCACGGATCCACTCACCCCCGACCTCGCCGAGTCATTCGGGCTGCCCAAGGAAACCAAGGGCCTCATCATCACCGACCTCACGCCGGCCGACGGACCGGCGGCGAAGGCCGGACTCAAGCGAGAGGACATCATCACGGCGATCAACGATCAGCCGGCGACCTCGCGCGACGACCTCCGGCTCATCATCGCCCAGACTCCTCCCGGGACGAAGATCACCGTCAAATACCTCCGCGACGGAAAACCGCTTGCCACCGAGGTCACACTGGTCGAGCGGACCGACGACAACGCTCCTGACGGTGAACTGGTTCCGGGGGTCACCGTGGCGCCGCTCACGGACGATCTGCGCAAGGAAATGCGCGTCGACGACCGGGTCGACGGCCTCGTCATCACTGACGTTTCCAACGACTCCGCCTACCGGGACAATTTCCCGCAGGGCGCCGTGATCGAGCAGATCAATCGCGTCCCGGTGACCGATCTCGCCTCGGCCAAGCGCGTCATCCACGACGGCCGGAACATCGCGCTCGTCTACTATCGCGGCGTCTATCGCTACATCCTGTTTGTCGTCCGGTAGCCCGGACCGAGGATTTGGGCTGGCAGTTATCGGTTCACGGTTGAATTCGGCGCACGGTGAACCGTGAACGAAGAACCGTGAACTGCTAACTGGGTTTCAGCTCCCCGGCTTGCTGGCCGGGATCTTCGCCAGCTCCGGGGGCACCTGGTCGGCCGGATAGGTGGGGAAGCTCATTGCCATCAGCGGATACACGGGCACGTCAAACTTCGCCTGGCCGCCGCTTCGGTCGACGAGCAGCGCCACGCCGACGCATGTGCCGCCGGCCCTCTTCACGATGTCGAGGCACTCCTGCACGCGCCCGCCCCGGGTGATCACGTCCTCCACCACGAGGATCTTCTCCCCCGGGGTCATCGTGAACCCGCGCCGAAGCACGAGCGCGTTGTTTTCCTTCTCCGCGAAGATGAACCGGCACCGCGCCTGGCGCGCCACCTCCTGGCCGATGACGAGCCCACCCATCGCCGGCGCCAGCACCGTGTCGAACTTCACGCCGGCCAGCTTCTGCCGCAGCAGCGTGCCGAGCCGTTCGACGGCGGGCATGTCCTGGCACACCTGCGCGCATTGGAAGAAATGGCCGCTGTGCAGGCCGGAGCGCAGGATGAAATGCCCCTGCAGCAGCGCCTTGGTGCGCACGAAGATTTCGGTGACCTCTTGTTGAACGGCATCCATGCGCAAAAACTTGGGCGAATCGGGGATGGAAGGGAAATTCTTTTTGGTTAAGCTGCCGGTGTGAATTCCTCCCTCGACAAGCCCGCGCTGGAAGACGAGCTGGGCGACGTGCTCGAAAAGGCCGCGCGCCACGCCAACCTCAGTTATGAGCGGCTCGCGGCCTTCGCCGACGTGGAGTTGTCGCGCATCCAGGATGCGCTCGATTACCGCCCCGAGCTGACGCAGGCGGAACTGGGCCGCCTGGCCCGGGTGCTCGGCTTGAATGAAGTCGGGCTGAATGCCCTGGCGCAGGGCGCGTACCCGGGCGCCGAGCTCGGCGGCCTGCCGTTCTGCGTGCACCCGTTGCGCATGCCGTACGGGGTTGGCGTGGCCAACGCCTATCTCGTCGATACCGGGGGCGACACGGCCATTTTGTTCGACACCGGCGCCAGCCATGCGGAATTGCACCGCGCGTGGCCGGCGCGGATCCAGGAGATCGAGTCGGTCTACGTGACCCATTACGAGGCCGAGCACATCGGCGGCCTCGAGGTCGTGCTACGCGAGACCGGGTTGCGCGAATTCTATGGCCCACCCAGCGGGCGCTGGCCGCAGGGGCACGGCCTCGGTGAGGGCGAGACGGTGCAGTACGACCGGATTTCCGTCACGGCCTACAACACGCCCGGCCACGCCGCCGAGCACAACTGTTACCTGGTCCGGGACACGACGGGAACGACCGGCCCGGGATTACTCGTGTCGGGTGATCTCATCTTTGCCGGTTCGCTGGGCGGCGGATATTTCTGCTGCCAGCGCCAGCTCAAGCATTCGCGGCGCATCCTCGAGCTGCTGCCGGACGACACGATCATCGCGCCCGGCCACGGCCCGTTGACCACCGCCGCCAATGAAAGGCGATTCAACCCGTTTCTGGCGCACTGACGCCGGCCCGCCTCACTTGTAGTGGTAGAGCTTGACGCGCTGGATGGAGAAGCGGCCCGGATCGAGGCGCACGTGGCGGCCCTGGTTGGTCTGGTCGCCGTTGAGCCAGCGCGTATGCCGCCACTGGCCGTCGACAAACTGGCCCTCTTCCACGCTGAGCAGGCCGACCTGCATCCCACCGGCCCCGCGCAATTGAAAGGTCGTCGTGATGCCGATGCCCGCGATCAGGAACTCGTCCTGGCCGGTGGCGATCACCAGACCGCCGGTCGGGGAGGGCGGCGGGGCGGACGCGCCCGTGTTGCCGGCGGTGACATCGTAGCCGCCGCCCTTCTCAAACGCGACGTGCAGCGTGTAACCACCGAGCCAGATCTGCTGGGGTTGGCGCTGCTCGGGGCCCTCCGGCACCATGCCGGCCATCGTCCCGCGGCCCTGGTTGGCCGTGATGAGCGGCGTGAGCTGCGCGATGAGGTCGTAACAACCCGCGAGGTATTTCGCGCCCGGCTCGCTGTTGTACTCGATGCCGAAGGGGCTGAAGCCGATCGCATCCAGGCCGCCGAAAGCGTAGAGGGCGTTCGCCGAACCATCCGGAGCGCGGACCGTTTCGGGGATGAAGAGCGGGTTGCCGTGGCGCGTGTACCGGCGGGCCCACTCGCTGAAATTCGTGAAGTAAATGTCGGGCGCGAGAAAGTCGATGGATGGCGCCCCGGCCCGCCAGATATCGGCCACCTGCGGCAGGGGGCCGGCGCTGGGATACTGGCCCGGCAGGTGCCCCGGCCGGATGAGGGCCGCGTTGACGTACATGGGCAGTGGGTACTGGGCCTTGCCGGCCTGCGCCAGCGCCTCGATGAAGCGGGCGAAGTGCCAGGCGCTGAAGATCTCGTCCGTGCTGACGCCGGGCCCGAAGATTTCCGTCCAGGTGCCGGACGTCTTCTTGCCGTGCTCCACCCAGGCATCGCGCAATTCCGGTGCGAGCGCGTCGAAGTCTTGCGCGAGGCGGGACATCAGTTCGGCGGGTACGGAACCGTTGAACAGCCGGTCTGCCTCCGGGCTGTGGTCGCGCGCCTCGGGAATCATGCCGATCTCGTTCTCCACTTGGACGAGCACGACCGTGTGCGGCTTTCCGTCCACCTCGCGCAGGTGTTTCATCATCGCGGCAAACGCCCGGGCGTCCGTCGCGCGGTTTTCGACGGAGAACGGCGAGAGGATCTCCAACGCCTGCCCGGCCGAGTCATGGCAGCGCGGGAAGCGTTGGTAGTCTTTTTTCACCCAGGCCGGAGCGTACGAGGACATGCTGTTCTTCCAGGCGCCAAACCACAGCAACACGAGCCGCATGTCATTGGCCCGGGCGTCCTGCAAGAGGCCGTCGAGCGTGGAGAAATCGAACTTTCCCTCGTCGGGTTCGATCAGCTCCCAGTAGACAGGCGCAATGACGGTATTGAGATTCATGGCCTTGAGCTTGGGCCAGAACGGGCGCAGGTAGGCGGGCTCGCCGCTCGAGTTGCCGAGTTCGCCGGCGCGGGCGAGGAAGGGCTGGCCATCGACCCGCAGCTGGGTGGCGGTGCCTTGGCGGACGAGGTGGGGCAGGGTGTCGTCGGCGCGGCTGATGACCGGAGCGACCAGGAGGGCGAGAACGGCGGTGCGGAGGAGCGAGTTCATGGGGTGCGGGGCAGGACTGGCGGCGGGCGCGAAAGGCCATGAAGGGGCCCGCACCGCCGGCAATCAACGCTGCAGTGGTGATGCCGGCGCTATGGCCAAAGGCATAGGCGCCGCGCGCCGTCGCAAAACGGCTTGCTCCGTGAAACCGTCTGCGGCCTGTTAGGCCCATGCGCTTCCCCCGGCGTCGCCGGCTTGGATTCCTGGTCCGGGTGGCCGCCGGCTCGGCGCTGGTGCGGCTGGGGGGAACCTTTGTGCTCGCCGCCGCTTCGCCGGCGGGCGCGGCGGCGGACACCGCGGCGTCGCCGGCGCCGCAGGGCGTGCACGGGCTGCCGTTCACCCGCTTCTATTCCTTCGATGAGATCGGCAACGTCGGGCCGAGCGCCCGGCTGAGCTTCGATCGGTTCGGCCGCATCGCGGTGGGCCATGCCGGTTCGTACGTGGTGCTGAACGACAATACCTGGATCAACCTCGCCAACACCGGCGGAAACGGACCCGCGATGCAGCGGGTGGTCTTCGATCAAAACGGCGACGCCTTCTTCGGCGGATTCGGGACCTGGGGCCGGGCGGAGCCGAACGCGGCGGGTTTGCTCACCCCGGTGCCCCTGCGCCCGGCCGCGGTGCCACCGTGGATTCCCGACGCGAACTTCAACCAGGTGCTGACCACGGCCGGCGGTGTTTACTTTGGCGGCTTCAGCGGCGTCGTTTACTGGGACCGGGCAACCGGGCGCCAGACCTTTTTCGAGCGGTCGGGCGTTTCACAAACGTTCCTGATCGGCGACACCGTCTATGCGTCGGCGCTGAACGGCGGCGTGATGGCGGTGGACATCGCGGCGGGAAAATGGCGACCGGTTTCGGCCCGGGGTTTGGATGGCTCGTACGTCGACCAGGCGACTCCCTTCGGACCCGGGCGCGTGTTGGTGTCCAACCTCGACGGCCGGTTGTTTGTCTTCGATGGGCACGAGACCGAGGCGTGGCCGGCCGGGCCGACGGAACGTCCGGCGGGTCGGGTGACGGCGTTGCGCACGCTGGTGGATGGCACGATCGCCCTGGCGGTGAGTGGCAAGGGCCTGTTCTTTTATTCCGCGGGCGGCGAACTTCGGTATTCGCTGACCACGGCGGACTATTACCGGATCACGGACCTCGCCGCGCGCGAGCCGGGCGTACTCTGGGTTGCGACGGAAAACGGTGTCTTCAAGGTGCTGTACGACAGCCCGCTGACCGTCTTCACGCAGCGCCTCGGCCTGCCCTTGAGCTGGCCGCAGATCGTGGCCTGGCGCGGCCGGATTGTCGTCGCCACGGCCGGCCAGCTCTACGACTCGATGCCGGGCTCCGCCAGCGAGCCCACGCGGTTCGAGCTCGTCGCGCCCCAACCCGGCAACGACATTTGGGCGGTGGCGGCGGCGGGCGACCGGATGCTGGTGGGCAACTCCAAGGGCGTCTTTGTGCGGTCCAGCGACGGCGGCTTCCAGCAGGTGCTGGGGGGCATGGAGGTGGCGCGCCTCGTCATGGTGAGCCCCGAACTATGTTACGTGATCGGCGGTACGAGCATGACGGCGATGCGCTGGAGCGACGGAGCATGGTCGGAGTGCGCGGACCGCGTGCCCGGCCTGGGGTATCCGTCGGTGGTGCATGCCTCCCGGACCGCCGCGTGGATCGAGCTGGGCTCAAATCGCGCCGCGCGGGTGGTGCTGAAATCCGGGCACCTCGACGTCCGCGTGTTCGACTCGTTCCCGTGGAGTGACGGGCGTTGGGTCAATGTCGGCATCGTCGGCGACACCGCCGTGCTGGTCGGCGTGCCGGATGGGCGGGTCTTTTTCGACGAGGTCACGGAGTCCTTCGTCCGGCGGCCCGAATTGGAAAGCATTTTCCAGAATGCCCCCTATGCGATCACCCGGCTCAAACAGGATGAGAGCGGGACGATCTGGGCCTCGCACGCGCAAGGCGTCCTGGTGTTCCGCCCGCAGGATGGTCACTACCGGCTCGAGCCCGCCGGCATGGTCCGCACCAGCGACGGGTTTCCCCTGGTGCGCGTGCTGGCCGGCGACGACGTGTGGCTCACGGCCGCACAGTCCCTTTATCACCTGGACCGCCGCATGGTCGTGGAATCGCCGCCGCGCTTGAAACCCACGCTGGTGCAAGTCCTCGACGGTCGCGCCAACCGCGAGATCGGGCGGGAACTGCAGGGCGAAAACGTGCCCGTGCTCGATTATCGCCAGAACAGCCTGGTGTTTCGTTTTTTCTCGGGGAGCTACCGCGGGCGCCAGGCACCCACCTACGACTTTCACCTCGACCGTGATGGCAGCGGCTGGCGGCCGCTTGGCGACGGCCCGGTGTTGACGCTCTCGGATCTGCGCGAGGGCTCCTACCGGCTCGACGCTCGCCTCGTCAGCGGCCGCGAGCCCTTGGGCAGCGTCGCGTCGTACCGCTTCGAGATCGCGCCACCCTGGTTTCGCACCTCGTATGCGTATGCCTCCTATCTGCTGGCGGGCCTCGGGGCGTTTTGGATCCTGGCGCACTGGCTGACCTTGCGCGGCCGGGCGCAAAACGTCGCGCTGGAAAAGCTGGTGGCGGAACGCACGGAGGCGCTGCGCCTCGCGATGGAACGACTCAACGAGGAAACCCGGAACGCCGCGACTTTCGCCGAACGCGATCGCCTGGCCGGCGAGATTCATGACAGCCTGCAACAGGGCCTGAACGGGCTCATGCTGCAAATCGACGCCACCTTGAAGCTGCCCGGACTGCCGTCCGAGGTGCGGTCGCGACTGGGCGTCGCCCGCAACATGGTTTCGTTCACCCGCCACGAGGTGCAGCACGCCGTCTGGGACATGGAGACACCGTTGCTCGAAGGCAACGACCTCGGTGACGCCTTGAAGAAGTTGACGGCGCTCATCGGGCCTGGGGAGGCGGAAGTGGAAATCAAGGTTTCCGGCCCGCTGCTGGCGCTATCGCCGGCGACGAATCACCATCTCCTGCGGATCGCGCAGGAAGCCATCACCAACGCCGTCCGCCATGCGGCGGCGGCCCACATTGTGATTGCTCTCGACTACCAGCCGGAGGGCGTGGCGCTGAGCGTGACCGACGATGGCAACGGCTTCGTGCCACACGACGTGCTGACGAAGGGTTTCGGGCACTTCGGGCTGCGCGGCCTGCGCGCTCGCGCCGCGAAGATCGGCGGGCAACTGGAGCTCCGCAGCGCGCCCGGCGCGGGCACGACGATCCGCGTGACCGTGAAGATTCCCGCTGCGGCCGTTTCCCATGCAGACTAAGACAACCAAGATCAGGATCCTGCTGGTGGACGACCACATCGTGCTTCGCATGGGGCTGGTCACCGCCACCAACGGCGAGCCGGACATGGAGGTGGTAGCGGAGGCGGACAACGGCGTCGAGGCCGTCCGGGCCTATCGGCAGCACCGGCCCGACGTGGTCGTGCTCGACTTGCGCATGCCGGAACAGAATGGCATCGAAACCATCCGCAAGTTGCGCGAGGAATTCGGGGACGTTCGGGTCCTAGTGTTCAGCAATTATGCCAGTGGCGAGGATGTCTTCCAGGCGCTGAAGGCGGGGGCCAGCGGGTTTGTCGTGAAGGAGATGTCACTGGAGCGGTTGCTCGAGGCGATCCGGAAGGTCCATGAGGGAGGCCAATACGTGCCGGCGGAAATCGCCACGCGGATGCAGGGGCGCGTCCTCTCGCAGCTTTCGCCCCGCGAGATGGAAGTGTTGACCCTCGTCGCCCGGGGCTTGAGCAACAAGGAAATCGCCGCGGCACTTGGCTTGGTCGAGGGCACGGTGAAAATCCATGTGACGAACATCCTGAGCAAGCTGCGCGTCTCTGACCGCACCCAGGCAATTCTTGCCGGAGTAAAGCAGGGCCTCATCCAGCTCGAATAGGGGCGCCTCGGGTCCCGACTATATCCAAAGGCATAGCCGAAGCATGACCACCGGCGGATTGAAGTAGCTGGATCGGCCGGGGAATCTCCAGCCGTATAGGCGCGGCCTGATATCGTCGCCTGCTTTCCACCGTCTGGTGTACGACCACCGGGCGCGGAAATCGGCGACGCAACTGGCCGTG
This sequence comes from Lacunisphaera sp., assembly GCA_035496355.1. GTDB lineage: Bacteria > Verrucomicrobiota > Verrucomicrobiia > Opitutales > Opitutaceae > Lacunisphaera. The sequence continues at coordinate 66,759 of DATJES010000005.1, forward strand.
GCCGTGATACGCCTGCGTGAACCCGCGACGCCATTTCCCTCCGCCTCATTCCGGCGTGCCACCCGCGCCGCGACCGGGGCGAGCCTGCTACGACCAGGCTGACGCATTGTGAAGACGCGCATCACCCAAGCCGATGTGGCCCGGGCCGCCGGGGTGCATAACACGACGGTCTCACTGGCCCTGCGCAACTCGCACCTGCTGCCCAGCTCCACACGGGCACGCATCCGGGCGATCGCGCAGCGCATGGGCTATGCGCCCGACCCGGCGCTGACGGCCTTGGCGGCTTACCGCTTTGCCCGGCGGCCCCATCGGCAGCCCAGCACCCTGGCCTTTATCTCGACGCGCGAGGCGGGTCGGGACGAACGGGAACAACCCTGGCTTCAGCTTTACCTCGCCGGTGCGCGGCGCAGGGCAGCCGAACTGGGCTTCGCGCTCGAGCATGTTGATTGCGACTGGCCGGAGGGGACCCGCCCGGCATGGCCTCGCGAGCTTGAGCAGCGGGAAATCACGGGCGTTATCCTTGCGTCGTGGCCGGCCGGTGCGGACTTGGAGAAAATCGACTGGTCGCGCCTGAGCGTGGTGGGACTGGGCGCATTTCCGCCGGTGCCGGCCTTGAACCATGTCGCGGTGGATTACGCCGGGGTGGTGAATCTCGCGATCCACCGGATCCGGGCCGCCCGTTACCGGCGGGTTGGCCTTGTCCTTTCCCGCTGGTGGAATGAGATCGCCGGCCAGTCCTGGTCGAAGATGTTCTATGCGCGCCAGGCGTGCCTGCCGGTGAGCGAACGCCTGCCGGTCCTCCATCTTGGACCGCTCTCGCCCGCGCTGTCGGTCGAGCGGGAAGCGGAAGACGCTCTGCACGACGTCAGGGACTTCGTTCGCTGGTTTCGCGCCTACCGCCCGGATGTGGTCGTGGGCCTCACGCAAGGAATCCAGGACCATTTTGCGCGGCTCGGCCTGCGCGTGCCCGATGACGTGGCCTTTGCCGATCTGCTCGCCGACCGCGCGCCGCCGGGAACCGCCGGTGTCCGTCAGCACGGTGAGCGCGCGGGCGAACTCGCCGTGGAAATCCTGTCCGGGCAGATGCAGCGGAACGAAATGGGCTTGCCAAGGATCGCGACGATTACGTCTGTTACCGGCTCCTGGGTCGAAGGACAGTCCCTGCCGCATCTCGATCAGCCCGAGGAGGAGCGGTTGATGTCAGCAACAGGGATGGATGCCGACCTGGTTGCCTGATGTCGACAAACGAGAAAATGCCCCTGAATCCCGTGGTGCGGCTGGGCGCCGCTTGGCGCATTGGCGCCTTGGTGCTGGCGTTCGGCCTGGCGGTTAACTTCGCGGAGGCGGTTGAAAAAGGCCGTTGGGTGGCCACCTGGGTGTCCTCCCAGGAATTGCTTGATCCGCCCAAGACGGCCAGCGACCCCGGTTTGAGCGGCCACACCATCCGCCAGGTGGTCCAGCCTTCGCTGGCGGGTGACGGGTTGCGGGTGATGTTTTCGAACTTGGTCGGCGATAGTCCGCTGACCATCGGCGCGGCGAGTATCGCGCGCGCGAACGGAGGCTCGGCCATTCAACCGGACAGCGCCTGCGCGCTGACCTTCAGCGGCTCGCCAAACGTCACAATCCAGCCTGGAGCCGCGATGATCTCCGACATCGCGAACTTTCCGGTGCGCGCCTTCGAGAACCTGGCGGTGACGGTCTATTGTCCGGAGGTCCCCGCCAAGGTCACGGGCCACCGGGGCTCGCGCACGACTTCGTTCATTGTCGCGGGGGACGCCGTGGCCGCGCCGGAGTTTTCCGCCCCCCGGAAGGAGGAACACTGGTATCTGCTGGCGGAGATCGATGTGAGGGCCGCGGCCGAGGCGAGCGCCGTCGTGGCCATCGGCGATTCAATCACCGACGGCCGCGGGTCCACGACGGACCAAAACGACCGCTGGACAAATAATCTGGCCCGACGCCTGGCGGCCAACGCGGCGACGGCCCAGGTTTCAGTTTTGAACCAGGGCATCGGCGGCGGCCGGCTGCTGCGTCACGGTCTCGGCCCGTCGGCGCTGTCCCGCTTTGACCGCGACGTGCTGGCTCCGGCCGGCGTGACTACGGTAATCGTTTTCGAGGGCGTGAACGACCTCGGCACGGCGGTGGGCGCGCGCAAGCGAGGGGAGGCCGGCGCTTCGGCCCGTGACGTCATCATGGCCTACGAGCAGATGATCCTGCGGGCGCACCTCAAGGGCCTGCGGATCTACGGCGCGACCATCACGCCATTCGAGGGCTTCAAGATGTACAACGACGATAAAAGCGAGGCCGAGCGCACCGCAGTCAACCACTGGATCCGCACCAGCGGGCAATTTGACGCGGTGATCGATTTCGACGCGATGACGCGCGACCCGCAGAATCCCTCCCGGCTTTCGGCGGCAGTTGACAGTGGCGATCACCTGCATCCATCCGCGGCCGGCTATCATTTGATGGCCGACAGAGTCGACCTCGCGCTTTTCGAGGCGGGCACGCGCCCCTGACCCGTGCGCTGGGGCCGCGGCTTTCGCGAGCCGTCTTGGCGGACGAACGCCAGCACCCGGCGGTTCCGACCGCCGCGCGGCCGAAATTCGTGACCGAAAAATAGGCCGGATATCGAGGCTGGGCTTATCCTGTCATGCCGACGGGAAAACCTGCGCATATATTGTCGTGCCAGGAGCTTGAGGAGAAAATGGATTCAGCTGTTAGACCGACGGGCCCATTGAGAATCCAGAGTGGCCTGCGATTGTTAGAGCAACATCCTGTCGTAGCGGCCGCTGCCGCCAATGATCGGGATGCTCGGCGGTTCTACCCCGTGCCAACCCCACCGCACGCCCCGTCGAAACCCAAAGCAAGACCTAAGCCCTAATCATGAAGACTCATAGCAAGTTTGCTCTGATTCTGTTCGCGGTCGCGGCCGCTTCGCCCGGATTGGTGGCTCAGACCCAGACAGCTCCGGCGCAATCGTCGTCCGGCTCCGGGAATGAGACCATTGTCCTCTCGCCGTTCGAGGTCAGCGCGACCAAGGACACCGGTTACCAAGCCACGGAGACGCTGGCTGGCACCCGCATCCGCACCGACCTGAAGGACGTCGCCTCGGCCATCACGGTCGTGACGAAGGAATTCCTGCAGGACATCGGCGCGACCGACAACAGCACGTTGCTGCAATACACACCCAGCGCCGAGGTGGCCGGCACGCACGGCACCTACGCCGGCTTGGGCAACGGCACCGACGTGAACGAGTCCGGCTCGTTGCGCGCCCCGGCGGGCGCCCAGCGCGTACGCGGTCTCGATGCCGCGGACAACGCCCGCGACTTCTACATCACGGACATACCGTGGGATTCCTATAACGTCGATCGCATCGACATCCAACGCGGGCCCAATTCGATTCTCTTCGGCCTCGGCAGCCCTGCCGGCATGGTCAACGCCAGCCTCCGCAGCGCGGAGTTCCGCAACACGGGCAACGTGGAATACCGCGTGGGATCCTATAACTCGCAGCGCAGTTCGATCGACGTCAATCAGGTCCTCATCGACAAGGTGCTCTCCATCCGCATTGACGGTTTGTGGGACGCCCAACGTTACGAGCAGAAGCAGGCCTGGCAGAACAACCGCCGCATCTACGGGTCCATCCGCTTTGAGCCCCAGCTCTTCAAGGATCCTGGTTTCCACACCAGCGTGAAGGTGAAGTACGAGCACGGCGACACCGACGCCGACCGTCCGCGCACGGTCACCCCCAATGACAGCATCACTCCGTGGTTCCGGGGGGTGGACAAGACCAGCCTCAATGGCGGCATGGGCAAGCTCGCGGTCGAGAACGGCTACGATTCCTGGCGCACGGACAATGTGGTCGTCGGCGGCAGCCGCGGCCTCGTCCAGTCGTCCACGGCCAACTACCAGCCCTGGCTTTCGGTTCCGCCCAACCAGCAGCAGCCCTTCTGGCTGATCGACGGCACCACCAACCAGCTTTATCGCGTGGAAGGCGGTTATATCAACACCGGCGCCCGCAACAACACCGGCGGTTTCACCGGCTCGTCCAACGGGCTCATCGGCAAGCGTACGCAGGACAATTTCTACGGGCTCAACAGCCTGGCGACTTACGCGCTCAACGCCCACCTCGTGAATTCCCAGTACGGGCAGTACAAGACGGCTTCGCTGACCGATTCCTCGGTCTTCGATTACTACAACAACCTGATCGACGGCCCGACCAAGTCGGAAATGGAGAAGTGGGACGCCTACAACATCGACCTGCAGCAGACGTTCTGGAACGACCGGCTCGGCGTGCAACTCACGTATGATCGCCAGAAGTACAAGAACGCCGCCGACGCCCTGCTGGGCACCCCGACGATTACGCTCGATGTCCTGAAGAACTTCGCGGACTTCTACGTGACCGGGGCGAGCGGCAGCACCACCACCAACCCGAACTTCGGGCGCCCGTATGTCTTCGGCGCCGGCGGCAATGGCGGCAGCTCCTATGTCAGCGACCGCAAGGTGCTTCGCGGCTCGATTTTCGGCGAAGTGCGCGCCAGCGATTACTTCAAGAGCGAGTTCCTGCAGAAACTGCTCGGCAAGCACCGCTTCAACGGTGTTTACAGCAACGAGAAGTATTTCACGGAGAATCGCACGTGGCAGGACTACGCCAACAGCCGCGAGTGGGCCGGCTACTGGAATGGCACGGACGGCACCGGCTCCAGCATCAAGGAACGCCCGCCGCTGGCGTTCATCTACCTCGGCTCCTCGGTGGCGAACCGCACGTCGGCTTCGGGCGCCAACATCCCCGGCATCACCGCCAACGTGAAGCTGGAGGACGCGGGCGTGCACGTGATGGATCCGACCTGGCTCAACTTCGGCACGGCGTTCAACGCGCCGTGGGACGTACCGGCCCCCCTCTACAAGGTCTTCAACGGCCTGCCGAATCCGGAGAGCACGACCCAGCTCACGCAGGCGTCGAATCCTGCCAATTACGTCGGCTGGACGTATTTTCAGGACAAGCTCATGCGCTACAACAACGGCCAGGACAACAGCCTCCTGACGAAGGCCGTCCAGTCGATGCGCGAAACCACCTCCTATGCCGGCTCCTGGCAGGGCTTCCTCTGGAACGAGGCCGTCATCCCGACCCTCGGCTGGCGTTATGACGAGGTCAAAGGCAAGGGCGTGACCGCGGCCAGCGTGGCCTCGAACCGCGCCATCCTGAATCTCCAGCCTGATGTCTACAAGCTGCCCGCCGTCTACCCGGCGAACCAGATCTTCAAGGATCACTCGACCAGCGGCGGCATCGTCGTGCACGTGAACAAACTCCTGCCGACGGATTTCCTGCCGATCAACGTCAGCCTGTCCTACGACAAATCCAACAACTTCCAGGTCACGGATACGCGCCGCGACATCTACGGCAACCCGATCGGCAACCCGAACGGGACGACCAAGGACTATGGCGTTCTCCTCTCGACGAAGGATGGGAAGTATTCGTTCCGGGCGATCAAGTACGAGACCGCGGTGTTTGGCGCCAACAGCCAGCTCAGCAATCCCACGGGCCTCGGCACGATCGTCCAGCAGATGCTGAAATGGCGCAATGTGTTCCTGTACAAGCTGGGCGTCTACGACTGGTCGAGCCGCGAGTCGTACGCCTCCCGCAACAACTGGGGCGCCACGATCAACCCGGCGACGGGAACAGTGGTCGGCGCCAATCAAAACCTGACGCACGAGCAAGGCCGGGTCCTCGAGGACGCCTCGATCAAGGCGATCAACGAGGCGCAAAAATGGCTGACGGACAAAGGCTTTTTCAGTGCCTGGGGCTTTACGCCGCAGCCGGTATCGGTGTTGACCGACCGCACCACCTACGAAGCCAACCCGAGCGCCTACACTCCGCCGGATACCTCGTTGGTCAACGCCTACACGGCCGTCGCCCCGCAGGGCTTCACCGTCACCGCTGACACGCAATCGAAGGGCTACGAGTTCGAACTCACCGCCAACCCGCTGCCGAACTGGCGCATTGCTTTCAATGCGTCGAAGGCGACGGCGGTTCGCAACAACGTGGGCGGCCCGGGCCTCGACGAGTACGTGACCTATATCGACAACCTGATGGCCAAGCCGATCGGCACGATCAACGGGGTTTCCTACACGGTCGGCGACACGCCGCAGTTCGGCAACACCAGCCTGTCGCTCAACGCGAATGTTTGGTCCGGCTGGCGCGGCAACTACACGCTGATGAAGCTGCAGGAAGGCACGGCCGCCTCCGAACTCCGCAAGTGGCGCTACAACATCATTACGAACTACACGTTCCGCCACGGCATCCTGAAGAACGTCGGCGTCGGCGGCAGCTACCGCTGGCAGGACAAGGTGACGATCGGCTACCCGGTCGTCCCGCTCACGGCGACGACCGCCTCGTTCGACCTGACGAAGCCGTACTTCGGGCCTTCCGAGGATGCGCTGGACCTGTGGGCCAGCTACGAACGCAAGATCACCGACAAGATCAATTGGCGCATCCAGCTCAATGTTCGCAACGCGGGCGCCAACGATGGCCTGATTCCGATCTCGGTCCAGCCGGACGGCCAGACCTGGGCTTCGGTCCGGACCAAGCCCGTGCAGGAATGGTTCGTGACGAATACGTTCTCGTTCTGAGTTCAGGGTTCTGTCTCCGCCGGCCCTCCTGATCAGGGTCGGCGGACGTGCCCAGGCTCCAACTTCAAATCCGCCGGGACAACCCGGCGGATTTTTTGTGCCTGTCAGTCCGCTGGGTCGCCGTCGCGGCCCGCTGGACGCCGGGGTTGATTTTGCCGCCGCCGGCCTCGTAGTCTGCCGCCATGCAGCAGAGCAACCGCGGTTGGGCGTATCATCTGAACCTCTGGGGCATGCCGCTGTTGCTGCTGGCGCTGGTGCTGGCCTGCTATTGGCCCGCCCTGCACGGCGGGATCCTCTGGGACGACCCCGCGCACATTCCCCGGCGGGACCTTCGCTCCTGGTCGGGCCTGTGGCGAATTTGGACCGATGTTAAGTCCACGCAGCAGTACTACCCGGTTCTCTTCAGCGCCTTCTGGGTGGAATATCGACTCTGGGGCGACCAGACGCTGGGGTACCACCTGGTCAACGTCGCGTTGCACACGACCTCCTGCTGCCTGCTCGCGTGGTTGTTGCGCCGCTTGTGGCAATCGCGGATCGAGCTGCGTCCCACTGCCGTCGCCATCAGTCCGGCCGGGGCCTGGTTCGCCGCCGCGCTTTTTGCCGTGCATCCGGTGTGCGTCGAGTCCGTGGCCTGGATGACCGAACAAAAGAACGCTTTGTCGCTGGTCTTTTATCTCGCCGCCGCCCTGGTCTATCTCGATTTCGACCGGAACCGGCGCCCCAGCCGGTATGCGCTGGCCACCGTGCTTTTCCTCTTCGCCCTTGGCGCCAAGACGGTGACGGTCACCCTGCCGGTCTCACTGCTCGTCCTCCTTTGGTGGCGGTGGGGCGGGCTGCGGTGGCGGCGCGATGTCGTGCCGCTCGCGCCGTGGTTCGCTTTTTCGCTGGTGTCCGGCTTGCTGACCTCGTGGCTCGAGCGCCACGTGATCGGCGCCGATCTCGTCGTGTTTGACTTGAGCATCGTGCAGCGCGTGCTGCTGGCCGGGCGGGTGCTGTGGTTTTATGTCGGGAAGCTGGTCTGGCCGGTTGACCTCAATTTTTTCTATCCGAAATGGGACGTGCCGGCGGAAGCTTCGAACTGGGCGGCCTACGTCGTCGCGGGCCTGGCGGTCACGATCGGGTTGTGGCTGCTGCGCAGGCGGTGGCCCGGGCTGCTGGCCGCCTGGCTGGTATATGTGGCGGGACTGTTTCCGATCCTCGGTTTTTTCAAGGTGTTTTTTTTCGGCTTCACCTACGTCAACGATCACTTCCAGTACCTGCCCGCGCTCGCGCCCCTCGCGGCGGTGGGCGGTGCCGTCGGTCTGGTCCTGGCGCACCCGCGACGCAGCCTTCGGGTCGCCGTCGTCGGCCTGGCGGTCACCGTGGTGGGGCTGCTGGCCGTCGGCGCGAACCGGCAGAGCCGGAACTATCGCAGCAACGAGGAGCTGGCGCGCTCCGTCCTCGCGCGCAATCCGTCGAGCTGGATCGCGCGCGCCATCCTGGCGAGCACCCTGGCCAAGCTGCCCGACCGGCACGAGGAGGCCTTGGCGGAATTCCAGGCCGCGATCCGGCTCAATCCCGATTACCCGGAAGCGCACATCGGGCTTGGCGTGGAACTGGCCCGCCTGCCGGGCCGGCGCGACGACGCCATCGCCGAATACCAGCGCGCCATCGCCCTGCGCTTCGATCAGCCGGAGGCCCATCACAACCTCGGGCTCGAGCTCGCGCGGACACCCGGCCGGACGGCGGACGCGATTGCAGAGTTCGAAACGGCCCTCCGCATCAAGCCGGACTACGAGATGGCGCACGCCAACCTGGCGGACGTGTACGCCCGGTTCCCCGAGCACGTGCCCGAGGCGATGGCGCATTATCATGAGGCGCTGCGCCTCAATCCCGGCCTTCTCTGGGTCCGGTGCCGCCTCGCATTTCTCTTGAGCCGTCTTCCCGGCAAACAGGACGAGGCGCTGGCGGAATACCGCACGGTGCTGCAGATCGACCCGGATTACATCGACGCGCACAACGGGCTCGGGCTCTTGTACGCGATGACGGGCCGAGTCGTCGATGCGCGGCGCGAGTGGGAGACCGTGCTGCGCCTCGATCCGAGCATGGAATCCGCTCGCCGCAACCTCCGACGCTTGGACGAAATGCGAGCGCCGTGACCGTGGATGCAGAGAAGTTTGTCATATTGTTAGCCGGGCGAGCTCGCTGACAATCCTTGCATGCGCTGCGCGGGCCGCTCAATTTTCGGTGGCGCCCTCGGCTTTGTGCCGGCGTTACCCCAACAGATCCCATCCCCTCATGAATGCTTTCGGCCGCCGCGCGCGTGCATGGTGTAGCTTGCCCCTTCTCGTTCTTCCGTTGGCCCTGGCGGCCGAGCCCGATCCCGTGGAGGCCGTCGGCAAAGCGGCGGGCGAATGGGTGAAGACCCGGGCGGAGACCGTGCGGCTGCAGAGCGAGTGGTCCGCACAACGCGAACTGTTGGAGGCAACCGTGCGCGCCGTGCAGGAGCGGGCCAACAACCTCGAAGCCAAGCGCGACGACCTGAAGGCACGCACGGCGCAGGAACAGGACGAACTGGAGAAGATGGCCGCGAGAAACCAGGCGATGTCGGCCGCGCTCCAAGGCACGGGCGACCGGCTGAAGGCCCTGGACGAAAAACTCGTGCGCCTGCGCCCGTCGCTGCCCCCGCGCCTGTCCGCCGCCCTCGAGTTGCCGTACCGCAGCCTGGCGGCGACCGAGTTGCCGCTCGGGGAGCGGATGCAGCTGACGATGACCGTGCTGAACCGCTGCGTGCAGTTCAACCGCGTGGTCACCCACGGCGAGGAGGTCATCCAGTTGCCCGGTGACCCGGAGGCCCGGGCCTTGGATGTCATTTACTGGGGCTTGAGCCACGGTTACGCCCTCGATCGGACCGCCGGTCGCGCCTGGCTGGGTTCGGCCGGTCCGCAGGGCTGGCAATGGGAACCACGACCCGACGCCGCCCTGGCGGTGGCCAAGCTGATCGCCATCGCCGATGACAAAGCCGAACCCGAATTCGTGAACGTGCCGGCCCGGATGCAGCACGTGGGCGCCAACTCCAACCCGTGACCCACATGAAGGCGAAGATCCTGTTCCTTTGTGCGCTGGCGGCCGGCGTGGCGGGCGTGGCGGCGGATGATTTCAATCAGGCGGTGCAGAAGGCGGCGCTCGATTATGCGGAGCGCCTGCGCCAGGCGAACGTGGAGCTGACGGCGACGCGGGCGAAGATCGCCGCGGACAAGGCACCCATGCTGTCGGCCATGCGCGTCGCCGAGGACCGGCTGATCGCCGCGCAGGAGGACATGTCCCGGCGCACCACGGCCCACGACCAGGCGGACGAGACCCGCCATCGGCTGCAGCGCGATGCGGAGGCGTTGCTGCGGAACCGCTCTTACATCACCTCGGTGGCGCAGGACGGACTGAAGGCGTTTGCCGACGCGACGCTGCCGGGGGAGTCCGAGGTTCTGGCGGAACCGCTGCGCGCCTTGCAGGACCAGCTGGACAACCCCAACAACCCGGAAGGAAAGGCACCGACCGATGTCGCCGACTTCCTTTTCTCGCAGGTCGCGCGCGAACTCGGCGGCGCGACCGTGCCGGGGCGCGGAAGGTTTGATAATGACAACGTAGTCCTGGCCGGCTCGTTCGCCTTCGTGGGCCCTGAAGTTTATTTCCGGTCGGACAAGGGCCGCGCCGGCCTCGTGCTGCGACCGCGGGAGGAGGCCGCGGGCCCGGTGGCCATCGTGCACGCGCTTCCGGGATGGAAAGCGGTGGAGGCGGAGGCTCTCTTCCAGGGCCGGCCCGGCAGCATCCCGGCCGATCCCACCGTGAGCAAGGCCTTCCGCCTCGAGGAGACCAGGGGCGACCTGTTGGGCCACATCGCCAAGGGCGGAATGGTGGCCTATGCCATCGTCGGCGTCGGATTGCTCTCGCTTCTTTTGATCCTGATGAAGACGCGGGACGTCATCCGGCTGGGCGTCGACGCGCCGGCCAAGGTGCAGGCTTTCCTGGTCCAGGCGGGGCTCGACCCGGCCGCGGCGGAACGCGGGCTCCCGGCGCTCAAGTCGGCCACGCGCGAACTGTTCGCCACCGGGTTGAAATTCCGCGAGCAATCGAAGGCCACCCTGGAGGAGCACCTGCAGGCGCTGTTGCTGCAGCAGCGGCTTTTTGCCGAGCGCCGGCTGCCGCTGCTGGCGGTCATCGCCACGGCCTCGCCGCTGATGGGCCTGCTCGGCACGGTCGTCGGCATGGTGCGCACCTTTGCGCTGATCACGGTTTTCGGCACGGGCAACGCGGGCAAGCTGGCGGGCGGCATTTCGGAGGTGCTCGTGGCCACGGAACTCGGCCTGCTGGTGGCCATCCCGACGCTGGTGGCGCACGGCTTCCTGGCCCACCGCGTGCACAAGAAGCTCGGGATGCTCGAGCACTACGCGCTGGAATTTGTCACGACGGTGAAGGCGGGAGACCCGCTGGTCGACGCCGAGGAGGACGTGCCCGCGTGAATGCGCTCCGCGAATTGATCGGGAAGGGCGGACCGGTGATGATCGCGATCCTGGCGTTGTCGGTCGTGCTGTACTCGTGGTGCTTCAGCCTGCTGCTGAGCCTGCGCCGCGCCCGCCGCAACATGCGCACGGAACCGGCGGTCACGCCCGCGGAGATCCGCGCCCTGCGCCGGCGGCAGTCGGCGCTGCAGGAGAATTTCCGGCACCAGCGCCTGGCGCTCGGCGCGATGATCGCCGCGGCGCCGCTGATGGGCCTGCTCGGGACGGTAACCGGCATGGAGGCGACTTTCGCCCACCTCGCCTCCCAGGGGCAGAAATCCATGGAGGGCCTGGCCGGCGGCATTTCCGAAGTGCTGGTCGCCACCGAATCCGGCCTGCTGGTCGCGATCCCGGCGCTGCTGCTGGTCTACATCGCGCACCGGCAGACGCACAAACTTGTCGAGCGGCTCAACCGGCTGACCGGCCGGGCCCCGGGGGCGAAGCCATGATCGGACGCCATTTGGGCCCCAGCCGTTTCGAGACCACGCACATCGACATGGTCCCCATGGTGGACTGCATCATGGTGCTGGTGATCTTCCTGATGATCAGCAGCGTGTTCGTGAACGACCCGGGCATTGAAGTGCAGCGGCCCGACGTGACCGGCACGACCTCGAGCGACCAGAATGTGCTGTTGATCGCCATCGGGCCGGACAACCGGATCTTTTTCGACGGCCAGGAAATCCGCGTGGAGCAGGTCGGCGGCTTCGTCCGCCAGGCTGCGATCGGCCGGGCGCCGACCCTCATCATTCGCGCGGATCGCCGAACCGCCCACGGCGTGTTCGCCGCCGTGTATGCCGAGGCGAAGCATGCCGGCATCCAGCACGTCCAGTTCGCGACGGCGAAATCCGAGTAGTGGCATCCCACCATGACGAGCGAGTATCCCATGCATTTGGAGTCAGGCGCAACCGGCCTGCTGCAGCGCGGCCTCGCGGGACTGCTCCTCGGGCTGGCCTTCACCTCGGCTTTGTTCTTTGGCCTGGCCCACCTGGAACACGCGGCTCCTCCGGCACCGGAACCGGAATACAGCGACCTCCAGAGTGCGGCGTTGCCCATCGACCTGCCACCGCCGCCGCCGCCCACCGTCGGCCCATCCGCGCCCGAGGCGCCGGTCGTGCCGATCCTCGGGGGCTTGGGCGTCGACACCGGCGACGTGGGCGCCCCGGTCAAGATCACGGTGTCGCCGCGCGAGGTGAGCCAGCTCCTGCCGGCCCACGTCATCCAACCCTCGATGAAAGCTCTCACGCAGACGAACTACACCGACCTGAAGCCGCGGTTGAACCTGTCGTCGGAGTTCCAGCACGTCTACCAGCTCGCGGAAGTCGACGAGCGGCCGCAAATCCTCGTGGAACCCAAGCCGTTCGTTCCCCCGGTGGTTCGCATGGGCGCCAAGGAGCTCTCCGTCACGCTCCTCTTCGTGGTCGACACCACCGGGGCCGTGGCGAGCGTGCGCATCGCCCGCGCTTCGGGGAACAAGAATTTCGACGACATCGTCGCCGACTGCGTGAAGCGCCAGTGGCTGTTCAGCCCGGCGATCAAGCGCGGCAAGAAGGTCAAATGCCTGGTCCAGCGGGCGATTATCATCCGCTGGGTCTCCAACCCCTTTGAATCGTGATGCACCTGCGCCCTGGATTCGGCCTCGGAATTTTCCTCCTGCTGGCACCGTTCGTTCTCCGCGCCCAGGACGACCGCCAGATGGACCAGTACCTCCTCGACCGGATGGTGAGCAACCGCGGGCCGAGCAAGGTCAACGTCGACGCGAAACGGGTCATCAACCAGTCGAGTTCGTTCCTGAAGGAGCGCGAGCCCGAGATGACCGGCGAGGAGTACGCGCTCTACGAGAAGGTCGTCACGATGCTCGGGACCAACCCCGCGTTCGCGGTCAAGCTGCTCGAGGCGATGATGAACGAAAAGGAGCCGCCGAGCCCGGCCTTCGAATTCATCCTCGGCAACGCCTACTACAGCGCCGGGGACGTCGACAAGGCCGCGGCCAGTTACCAGAGCGCGGTGAAGCATTATCCCACCTTCGTGCGGGCCTGGAACAACCTCGGGGTCCTGTATTACGCGGCGGGCAAGTACGAGGAGGCGACCCCGTGTTTTTCCAAGTCGATCACGCTCGGGGACAAGGACCCGATGACCTTCGGCCTGCTGGGCTCGTGCCTCGAACGGGCCCAGGATTACGTCTCCGCCGAGCTCGCGTACATGCAGGCGCTCGCCGGCGATCCGTCCAGTTCCGAGTGGAAGGAGGGCCTGCTCCGCATCTGCATCCAGCAACGCCAGGACGCGCGCGCCGAGGCGCTGGTGAAGAAGCTCATCAAGGACCGGCCCGACGAAAAACGCTACTGGCTGGTCTATGCCAATCTCAAGTTGACCGAGGGCAAGAAGCTCGAGGCCATCACCCTGCTGGAAACGGCCGCGGGGACCGGCATTGCCGGCCCTGACGAGCTCACCATGCTCGGCGACCTCTACGCGGAGGAGCACCTGACGCCGGAGGCCCTGCGCATCTACCAAAAACTACTGGCCGCCTCGCCGGATGCCGGGGAGCACCGGTTGCTGGCCTATGCCAGGATGCTGACCTCGGCGGGCAAATATGCCGAAGCAAAGGAAACGCTGGACCGGCTCGAGCCCAAGGTCTCGCCGGCCAACCAGGCCGCGCTCCAGCAGGCGAGGGGTGAGTGGCTGGTGGCACAGGAGAAATGGGCGGAGGCCCGCGCCTTGTTCGAGAAGATTCTCCAGCAGGCGCCGTTCAACGGTCCGGCCTTGCTGGGCGTCGGACGCAGTTACGCGGCGGAGAACGATTTGGCGCACGCCCAACTGTCGTTTGAGGCGGCGTTTAAAGTGCCGGAAAGCAAGTATGCCGCCTGCCTCGAGCTGGCGAACGTGGAATTACGAAACCGGAATTATCGTCGGAGCGTAGATTACCTGCAGCAAGCGCTGTCGATTGAACGGACCGACGCGGTCGAGGATTACCTCGCCCGCATCAAGTCCCTCGTCAGCGACTAGAATCACGCCCCATGAAAATCTACGCCTTTTCCTGCCTCACGCTGGGGGCAGGACTACTCCCGTTGGCTGGCGCGCCGGCGGCGGCGCCGGAACCAGGCGCCCCCGATTTTAAGTCGGAATCCGTGGCCAAGCCCTACGTCGTGTTCATGCGGACCGACGTGACCGTGGAGCAGAACCGGCAGATGTTCCCGGTGAAGGACGTGTCCGGCCGCTCCTTTGTCGTGGTAAAGGATGGACAGCGGAAGGAAGTGCCGATGGTCGGCGAACCGCACAAGATTGGGTTCGATCACGTGCTGACCTTGGCCCGATCCACGGCATCGCTGACCAACCTGAAAAGCAAGCGGGCCTACACCCCCGGCACGGACCCGCGCATGGTGCGCATGCGGGAAGTGAACCTGGCCAATTCGGTGATCGGTGACAATGCGTCGCTCGCCCTGGGGCGGTTCAGCAATCCGCAAGGTGTGTTCGGTCAGAACGCCGGAGCGAATGTGCCGCGCGGCACCGTTGGGCCGGGTGGCGCAGGCGGCGGGTCCGGCAACAGCGGATCCAGTGCCGGATCCGGAACGTCGGGCGGCGGCCCCGGATCAAGCGTGGTGGCCCCTGCGCCCAGCACCGGTGGATCGACCTACGTTGATGCGTTCAATATAGACCCGAACCCAAACCCCATGAGAGGCGCGGCCGACCGGGCTTTTGATGAGATGACCATGGCAGAAGACATGATGGCTTCCAACATCGGTCAGGCCAGCATGGCGCGGCTCCAGGCGGAATCCGACCTGGCGAAGCAGATGTTCGACGCCGTCGAGGTGAGCTTCGAATTCTCGTCCCAGGTCTATCTCGAAAAACCTTACTTGGTTGTCGTCACCCACTTTCATACGCCGGCCGATGGCCCGGGTGAACTGCGCCAGGGCGTCTTCGCGAAAGCCCTGGACGCGATCGGCAGCAAGCCGACATGGATCGACGTGATTCACGGCGGCTTCCCGCCCGGCTTCGAACTCGATGAGGTGCAGGTGCATCTTTACAGCAACGGTCGCGAGATCCCGACCGAAGTCGCACCGAAGCGCGTCGCCTTGAGCCGCGACGACGCCTTTGAATACCTGAAGATCGAATACCTCTCGGGCCACCCGGGCGAGACGATGGTCGCCTCGCCGGCGATCGGCCGCCCGACCAAGGCGGAGCAACTCAAGCTGACTCCCAACCAGCTCAAGGCGGTTTACTACGCGAAGGTCTCGGCCGAAGGTGTGCCGCTCGGGACGTTTGCGGACGAGGCGTGCACACAGCCGGTCGAGGGATTGGTGGGCGAACTGGCGCAAAACGTCCGCTACTACCCGGCGATGGAGAAAGGCAAATTGGTCGAAGGGACCGCCCGCCTGAAGTTGATGGACCTGCCACTGTAGAACCGGGTAATCATGGTGCACCATGATCGATTTCGCCGGCGCGTTTCGAACTTTCTTATTCAATCCTGGCGCGCCGCCTGTCACGATCCCCCCCGCCAACGCTTTCCCCATGATTCCTCACCCTCGCTTTCTCGTTTCCCCACTGGCTGTCCTGTCCGCTGTTGTGTCCTTGCCGGCCACGCCGACCGCGGCCGGCGCGAAGTCTCCCTCGGCGGAGGCTGCGCCCTATGTGCTCTACATGCGCACGGACGTTTCCGTCGAGCAGCACAAGAAGCTTTATCCCGTTAAGGATGTTTCCGGTCGGTCGTTCATTGTGTCGGACGGGGGCAAATTGGCATCCGTGCCGATGGTGGGTGAACCG
>DATJES010000006.1:0-34197 GCA_035496355.1 Lacunisphaera sp.
GTGCTCGAGGACGCCGGCGTCGCCGCCATCTTCGTTCACGGCCGCACGCGCGCGCAAGGCTTCGGCGGCACGGTCAACCTCGCGGGCATCCGCGCCGTCGTGCAGGCCGTCCGGCGCATCCCGGTGATCGGCAACGGCGACATCACGACGCCCGCCGCGGCGAAGAAGATGTTCGACGATACCGGCTGCGCGGGCGTCAGCATCGGTCGCGGCGCCTTCTACAACCCGTGGATCTTCGCGCACACCCGCCGCTTCCTCGCCACCGGCGCGACGGCGCCCGAGCCGGGATACGCGGAGCTGGTGCACGTGATGCGCCGGCACCTCGACTTCATGATCGAATTCTACGGCGAGGACTACGGCTGCCGGCTCTTCCGCAAGCCGGCGTCATGGTACGCCAAGCGGTTCGGCCCGGCGAAGGAGTTCAAGAAAGGCGTCACCATATTCTCCACGCGCGCCGAGTTCGAGGCCCTGCTGGCCGGGTACGAGGCCTGGCGCCGGCCGTTCCTCGACGAACACGGCGAATTGCGGGCGTCGTATCGGCCGCGACCGATGACCGCCTCGTTCATGGCGGAATCTGCCGGCGACGGCCCGGTTGCTGCCATCAAGGTGCCCAAGGGACCGGTCGAAGTCTGGTGAATTTGGAGGCGGGGTGCCCTCACCCCGCGAATCAGGGCAATCGCGGCCCTCGCCACGCGGGTTCGGGCATCCCGTCGCCGCCGGTCAGCTGCCAGGGTGGAATTAGGATGGCCCCGCCGGCCATCACCCGTTGAGCTACGCCCGCGCCATGTCCCACGTCACCCATCTTTGGGCGATCTTCCTCGGCACGATCATCGGCCTCCTGCCGATCATCAACCCGCTCTCGGCCGGGCCCACCTTCCTCGCCATCACCGAGGGCGACAGCGAAGAACGGCGGCGGGAGCAGGCGCGCAAGGGCTGCTTCTACATGGTCGCCATCCTCGTCAGCTTCCTCATCGGCGGCACCTTCATCATGAATTTCTTCGGGATCTCGATCCCCGGCCTGCGCATCGCCGGCGGGATCCTGCTCACCGGCATCGGCATGAACATGCTCGCGCTGCACGGCACGAATGCGGCGCCCGAGGAACAGGAGGCGGCGCGGCGCAAGGTCGACATCTCTTTCTCGCCGCTCGCCATGCCCATGCTCAGCGGCCCGGGCTCGATCGCCGTCACGCTCGGCTTCACCTCGCTCGCCACCGACTGGATCGACTACGCGGCCATCATCGCCGGCATCGTGTGCGTGGCGCTCGTGACCTACGCCGTGCTTCGTCTCTCCGGCCAGCTGGTCCGCTTCATCGGGCCGGTCGGGGTCAATGCCATGACCAAGATCATGGGCTTCCTCATCATGACGATGGGCGTGCAGTTCGTCGTCAACGGCGTCACCGACCCCGAGTTGTTGCGCGCCCTCCGCGCCGCCTTCGCCGGCGCCTGAGCGCGCCGAGCATTCTCTTGTTGACATTCGACAGGAAGGTCACCCTCTTGTCGGACGTCTACAAGAGCCCCATGCCCGACTTCAAAGGCGAACTCCTCCAAGGCACGCTCGATTTGCTGATTCTGCGGACCCTCACCGCCGGCGACATGCACGGCTGGGGCATCGCCCAGCGGATCCAGCTCGCGTCGCGCGACGCCCTGGTCGTGAACCAAGGCTCGCTTTATCCCGCGCTGCACCGCCTCGAGCACCAGGGCTGGATCGAGTCCGAGTGGGGCGTGTCGGAAAACAACCGCCAGGCGAAATTCTACCGGCTGACCCGCGACGGCCGGAAGCAGCTCGCCGAAGAGACCGAGTACTGGAACCGTTTCACCTCCGCGGTCGGCCTCGTCCTGAAGGCCGGGGGCGCCTGACGGCGCCGGGCCCATGAAACTTTCCACGCTGCTCCGCTCGCTGTTCCGGCGCCGGCAGGCCGAGGATGAACTGGCGCGCGAACTGGATTCCCACCTCGCGATGGAAACCGAGGCCAACCTCCGGGCCGGGTTCGCGCCCGAGGAGGCCCGGCTCGCCGCGCTGCGCGCCTTCGGCGGTGTGGCGCAGGTGCAGGAGGAATGCCGCGACGCCTGGGGCGTCCGCTTCATCGACCAGTTGCGGCAGGATCTCACGTCCGGCGGGCGGGCGCTGCGGCACAACCCCGGCTTTTCGCTCGTCGTCATCCTCACGCTCGCCCTCGGCATCGGCGCCAACACCGCCATTTTCTCCGTCGTGAACGGTGTGCTGCTGCGGCCCCTGCCCTACGCCGCGCCCGACCGGGTCGTCACGCTCAACCAGGCCGCGCCCGGCGCCGGGCAGCCGTTTCTCGGCTTTTCCGTCCCGGATTTCAGGGATTTCCGGGCGCGCAATCGCGCGTTCTCCGCCCTCGCCGAGTACCACTCGATGTGGTTCATCCTGCTCGGGCGCGCCGAGCCCGAGCGGGTGCAGACCGGCGTTGTCTCGGACAATTTCTTCGACCTGCTCGGCGTGAAGCCGCTGCTCGGCCGGACCTTCCTGCCGGGCGAGGACCAGCCGGGTTCGCCCGCTGTGCTCGTGCTCAGCTACCAGTACTGGCAGCGCAGCTTCGGCGGCGATCCGCACGTCGTCGGCCAGGTCTTCCAGATGAACAACCGGCCGCACACCGTCGTCGGCGTGCTGCCGCCGCTGCCCGCCTTTCCGAATGCCGACCAAGTGTACATGCCGGCCTCGGCCTGCCCCTTCCGCGGCGCCGCGAACGTCATCGGCAACCGGCAGGGCCGCATCATCAGCAACGTGTTCGGCCGCCTCAAGGACGGAGTCGCGCCGGCCCTGGCGGCCGACGATGCGCGGCGCGTCGGGGTCGAGCTCTGCGGCGAGTTTCCCGCCGACTATCCCGTCGACGCCGGCTACAACGTCGGCCTGCAGGACGTCACCACCGCGTTCGTCGGTCCCAGCCGCACGCCGTTGCTGCTGCTCCTCGCGACCTCGGGCTTTGTGCTCCTGATCGCCTGCGCGAATGTTGCCAATCTCGCGCTCGCCCGCCTCGTGCGCCGCGATCGCGAACTGGCCGTGCGTTCCGCGATGGGCGCCGGCCGCTCCCGCCTCTTCCGGCAGCTCCTGACCGAGAACCTGCTGTTGTCGGTGCTGGGCGGCCTCGCCGGCCTCGCCCTCGCCGCCGCCGGGGTGCCCGCCCTCGTCGCGTATGCGGGCCGCTTCCTGCCGCGCGCCGACCAGATCGAGATCAATGGGCCCGTCCTGCTCTTCACCCTGGTGGTGTCCGTGGTCACCGGGCTCGTCTTCGGCTCGCGCCCGGCGCTGCCGGCGGGCGACCGCCTGACGGAGGTCCTCAAGGACGGCAGCCGCGGCAGCGCGGGCTCCGGCCATCGCCTGCGCGCGCTGTTGGTGGTGTCGCAGGTGGCGGTGTCGGTGCCACTGCTCGTCGGGGCCGGCCTGACCGCGCGCGGGCTCTATCAGTTGCAGCGCGTCAACCCGGGTTTCGAGTTCCAGCGCGTGCTCGCCGCGAATCTCAGCCTGAACTGGACGCGCTACAACGACACCGCGAAACGCTACGGCTACTGGGAGCGCGCCATGGAACAGGCGGCCGCGATCGGCGGAGTGCAAGCCGTCGCCGTCAGCGGCGTCGAGCCCTTGAACGGCCTCGTCAATTTCGCCACCCCGTTCCTGCTGGAGGGCCAGGCGCCGGCCGCCAACACGCCCGCGCCGAGCGCGACGGTGCTGGTCGCGAGCGAGAGCTATTTCGATGTCGTCGGCCAGCCGCTCCTCCGCGGCCGGGCGTTCCGCGCTACCGACTCCCGGGATGCGCCAGGCGTTGCCATCATCAACCAGTCGCTCGCGAACCGGCTCTGGGCCGGCGACGATCCGGTCGGCCGCCGGATCTCCTTCGACCATGGCGCCCACTGGACGACCATTGTCGGCGTTGCCGCCAACGCCCGCCAGCAGCTCAATGCCGCGCCCGTCGACGAGATCCACGTCCCCCTGCGGCAAAGCGGCGGCCTGTTGACCGGCACGGTGCTGGTGCGCGCCACCGCCGCACCGGCCGCGCTGGCCGCACCGCTGCGCGCCGCGCTGCTCAAGGCCGACCCGCAGCAGCCGGTCACCAGCATCGAGACGCTCGCCGAGGTGCGCCGCCAGGCCCTCGCCGCGCCCCGGCTCATGGTGACGCTCCTCGGCCTCTTTGCGTTCATTGCGCTGGTGATCACCGCCGCGGGCATCGGCGGCGTGCTTGCGTTCACCGTGAGCCAGCGCACCGCCGAGATCGGCATCCGCATGGCGCTGGGCGCGGATCGCCGCGCCGTGCTCTGGATGGTGCTGCGCCAGGGCCTGGCCCTGGTCGGGCTCGGCCTGCTGCTCGGGCTTTTGGCGGCGTTCTTCCTCAGCCGCCTGATCGCCGGCGTGCTCTATGACGTGCCGCCGACCGACCCCGCGACCTTTGGCGCCGTGGCGCTCGTGTTGCTGGCCGTCGCCACCGCCGCGTGCCTCGTGCCCGCGCGCCGCGCCGCCACGATCAACCCGATGATAGCCTTGCGGTCGTCCTGAGCCATGCGCCGGCTGCTCCTGCCCACCCTTGGCCTGCTCTGCGCCGCCACGCTGGCGGCGGCCGAACCCCGCCTGGTCGCGGTGCTCGTCTGGCCGGGGGTCGAACTCCTCGATTTCACCGGCCCCTGCGAGGTCTTTTCGGCCGCCGGCCACCACCAGCTTTTCCGGGTATTCCTCGTCGGCCTGGACGGCACCCCGGTGCGCACGCAAAACGGCGTGACGGTACAACCCGAGTTCACCCTCGCCAATTGCCCGCGACCGGACGTCGTGGTCGTGCCGGGTGGCGACATGCGCGCGGTCGAAGGCAATGCGCCGGTGCTGGCCTGGGTGAAAGCACGGAGCGGCGAAGCCGACGTGACCCTTTCCGTCTGCACCGGCGCCTTCGTGCTGGCCGAGGCCGGGCTGCTCGATGGACTCCCGGCCACCACGCATCATCGCGGCTGGGACGAGCTCGCCCGGGATTTCCCCCAGGTCCGCGTGGTCCGCACCGCCCGCTTCGTCGACAATGGCCGGATCATCACCGCGGGCGGCGTTTCGGCCGGCATCGATGGGGCGCTGCGGGTCGTGGAGAAGCTGGCCGGGGCGCCGGCGGCGGAGTGGGCCGCCCGCGAGTGGATGGAATATCGTGGCTATCCGTCCGATGAGCCGGCGGGAGCACCGGGGTCGCGAACCGCGGCGGGCCGATAAAGACCGCGGGCCTGGCCGTCCCGCCTCCAGCTTCCGGGTGCCAAGCGCGCCACCCGCGGTGGGAATTCACCCCATAAGCACCTCGGGGACCTTTCGGTAGATTTTCACCCGGATATGCCTGACCGAGTCTTCTGGGGCGAGATCGCGCCCTGCCAACATCTCCTTCATCTCTATCCTGACGAAAATACGTTCCTCGACATCCTCGAGGATTATGTGTCCAGCGGCCTGCGCGACGGCGAGTCCACGATCGTGATCGCCACGCCGGGCCATTGCGAGGAACTCGACCGGCGCCTTGAATCGCAAGGCATCGACGTGGAGGCGGCGATAGGGGGCGACCGCTACATCGTCCGCGACGCGGCCGAGACGATTGACCGCTTCATGGTCGACGGCTGGCCCGACGAGACCCGATTTCGCGCCACCGTCCGCGAATTGTTGTCCTGCGCGCGCAGCTCCGCGCCCAAGGTGCGGGCGTTCGGCGAAATGGTTGCGCTCCTGTGGGACCAAGGCCATTGCGGCGCCACGGTCCGGCTCGAGCATCTCTGGCATGAGCTTTGCCAAAGCACGGGCTTTTCGCTTCTCTGCTCCTATCCCCGGAGCGGTTTCACGCAGGGCGGGACCGAATCGCTGCGCGCGATCTGCGCCGCCCACCACCGGATGGTCGGGCCTGCGCCCGCGCTGGATGACCCGCGCCTCGGCGCGCCGTGACGGGCGCCCGGGGTCAGTTCCGCTTCTCGACGATCGCGCCCGTGGTGTCCTTGAACGTCAGCATCCGCGTCTCGGCATTGTAACCGACGAACGTGACCCCGAGCTGCGGGTTGATGAGGTCGCCCGGGGCGTAAGCGGTGCCGCCGACAAAAATGCGGGTCTCGCGGCCGCTGCGCACGCCCATGATGCGAAGGTCGTCTGCCCAGCGCTTGAACTCGGCCGACGCCGGGGGCGGCGGCGGGGGCGGTGCGGGCTTCTTTTCCACCGGCTTGGCCTCGGGCACGACGGCTACGGGCTCGGGTTTGGGCTTGGGCGCCTCGGCCACGGGCTCCGGTTTCTTTTCCTCCGGCGCCGGCTCGACCGGCTTGGGTTTCACCACCGGCTTGGGCCGGGGCGGCGGCGGGGGCGGCGGAGCGGTGAACTTCAGGAAGGCGACATAGCCGCCGCCCGCGAGCACGAGCAGGAGTACACCCAGGCTGGCGAACACCATGAGGCGCTTCCGCGCTCCCGGCTTCCCGGCGATCTTCCGCGCGGCCTTCGCCGTCTTTTCGGCATCGGCCAGGTTTTTTGCCATGCCGGGCGGCGTCGGGAAATTCCCGGGTGGCGGGGGAAAGGGCGCGCCCGAAGCCTGGCGCATCGCCGTTATCTCTCCCGGCTCACCATCCGCTCCGGTGTCGGTGGCGGGCGCACCGGCCACCACGGTGTCGTTCGAGACGTGCTCGGGGACGTCCTCCGGCAACGGCTGCGCCTCCACCGGAGCCGGTGGCGGCGGCGCGGCCTCGGCGGGCTTCGGCTTGAGGCTGAATTTCGGCTTCTCGCCCGGGGCGGCCGGCCCCGGAGGCGGCATCGGCGCGGCGCTGACCGTCGGTGGCGGCATCGGTGCGGCACTGACCGTCGGGGACGGCATCGGCGCGGCGCTGGCAACCGGTGCAGGCTCCGGCGCGGCTGGCATGGGCGGGGTCGTTGCCGGCTGGGGCGCGGCCATGGGGGCCGCGGACAAGCGCGGCTTCAAACGCACACCCGGGGATTCGGCCGCCGCCGGCGAAGACGGCGCCACCGGCGCCGGTGCGGCTTCCGCCGCGGGAGCAACCTCAGGAGGCGGTTCCGCCAGCTTGGGCCGCAAACGGATGCCTTTGGCTTCGGCGGCGGGCGCGGCCGGAGCGGGTGCAGTTGACTCCGGGG
Organism: Lacunisphaera sp.; assembly: GCA_035496355.1. Classification (GTDB taxonomy): domain Bacteria; phylum Verrucomicrobiota; class Verrucomicrobiia; order Opitutales; family Opitutaceae; genus Lacunisphaera. Next base: position 7,088 of record DATJES010000006.1, read on the forward strand.
CGGCGGGGGGAGTCTCCGGCGCCGGCGATGGCGTCGCAGCCTGGACGGGCGGGTTGGAAAGCCGCGGCTTGAGCCGCACGGGTGCGTCCTCCGCGGGGGCCGCCGGAATCGTGGCCGCCGGTTCGGCGGGAGCGACGGGCGGTGCCGGGGGCGTGCCTTCCGCGGCCGGCGGCGGCGTGGCGGCCGCGGGGTCGCCAGCCAGCCTCGGCTTCAGGCGCAGCTTGGGCGCGTTGTCGTCGCTCATGGCCATTTTGCCTAGCAGTTTCACCGGACGGCGGAAACAAAAAGTTCAATTTTCGACCGCCAACAGCCTTGAGACGCGCCGCGGCGTGCTATACAGCTCCGCGCCACCATGAAGCGCAGAGCGGGCAGATACGGCGGCATCAGTTCAGCCGCCGTGCACAAGGCCACCGGACTCACCTGGCTGGAATGGCTCGCGGTGCTCGATCGCGCCGGCGCGCGGCGGCTGACCCATCGGGAAATCGTCAAGCTGCTCCAGGCGCGCCGCGAATTGTCGGAATGGTGGCGGCAGATGGTGGCCGTCGGTTACAGCCTGGCGCGCGGCCTGCGCGTGCCGCACCAACGGGCGGAGGGTTTTGAAATCAGCGTTGCCCGCACGATCGCCGCGCCGGTCGACCGCGCCTATGCGGCCTTTCGCGAGGCCTCGTTGCGCGAACAATGGCTGCCGCGCACGTCGCTCACCGTGCGGAAGGCCACCCCGCACAAGTCCATCCGCATCGCGTGGGCCGACGGCACGAGCCTCCGCGTGAACTTTTGGCCGAAGGGTCCGCTCAAGTGCCAGGTCGTGCCCGAACACGGCCAGCTGACCACGCCCGAAGCGGCCGACCGCATGAAGGCCTTCTGGACCGAGAAGCTCGAGGCCCTGCGCGCGTTCCTCGAACGCTGACCCGCTGGCGGCGGGAGGCCCGGCTGGAGTCGTCAGGCCGCGGCCGGCGCCGCCCGCTTCGCGCCGAAACCCAGCGCCTCCTTCAGCCAGCTCCAGGCGCGCCGCAGGCCGACGTCGCAGGTGCCGCTGATGTGATACGTGCGGGCGAAGAGTTCCTCGTGCCCGCGATAGCGCGGCGGGAGCAGCAACAGCGTGACGTTCCGGTCCGCCGTTTTCTCGAACCCGAGCACCTCGGAGTAGAACACACCCCGGCCCACCACGAGTCCCTCGCGCGGGATCTCGGTCGTGCGCTCCGCCAGCACGAGCCACGGCCGGTACTTGAACAACAGCCGGCCGTCGGCCTCCTGGTACAACCGGCCATACGTGCGCAAGGGCACGCCGGAAATTTCGCGCGCCGTGAACAGCTTGTTGCCGTCGGCCCGCAGGGCAAAGCGCCGGTGCCTCAACGTGAAGAAATCCCACGAGAACACGGTGCCGAAAACCATCAGCCGGAAGGCCCAGCCCGCAAGGAACCAGGCCACGACGACGATCACCAGCGACAAGGTCGCGCCGACCACGGGATCGATGTAGGCGGTCGCGGCGACGAGCGACAGGACCGCGGTGCGGCTCGCCTTCAGGAAGGCGTCCACCCCGCCCCACGGGCTGAGCAGGATCAGGACATTGATGGCGTGCGCCACGACCCACACGACGGCGAACACAGCCACCGACAGCGGCACCATCAGGATCGTCAGGAGCCAGGAGAAATCGAACGCACCGAGCTGAACCATGGCCAGGCCGCTCGACACCGCCGGCAGGTGCCCGAAACCCGCCTGATGGGTGATGAGCTTGGAGCCGAGCGCCACCAGCGACGGCACCACCGCGCCGGCGGCGACCAGCCCGCTCACCTTGTTTTCAAACGTCTCCGCCACATCGAGCGGTTTCTTCAGGCCCGGCGGCACCATCGCGCCGAAAGTATCCTTGGCCGCGCAGACCAACACCAGGAGCAGGGCCGGCAGCCAGAACTTCACCTGGGCAAACCATGGCAACGCCGCCTTTTCCGCCGGCGTATGCGCGCCCCACCATTGCCAGGCTCCGACACAGCTCACGCCCAACAGCGGCGAGATCGCAATGCCCGTCACCTGCGAGGCCATGACCGCCAGCTCGACGCCCGGCGCCTTGGGGGCACTCGCCGCGGTTTTCTTTTCCGCCGCCGGGGCCGGCAGCGCGCAAGACAGGAACAGGCCCAACACCAAAACCAGGCAGAGGGGGCGTTTCATGCGCCCAATCTAGGTGACGGGTCAGGGCATGGAAAGCCCGCAAAAAGCTGCGGCCCGGCTCCCCCTCGGAGACCGGGCCGCCAGCAGACACACACAACTAGTGAACTCCGCCACCTGAGACCTGCTTCCCGCAGGCGTCAAACCGCGAGCGCGTCCGTTGCCCATTCGTAACGCGGCCGTGACAGGATCGCCGCGATTGCCATCGGCCAGGCCCGCTGTTTTCCTCCGGCGATGCCCCTGCCGAAAGCCGAGATCGCCCGCCTGCGCGCCCTGCGCGAGAAAAAGCACCGCGAGGCGGCCGGGCTTTTCGTCGTCGAGGGGGAAAAGGTCGTCGGCGAGCTGCTCGCCGCGAAGTTTCCCTTTCTCGAAATCTACGCCACCGACGCTTGGGATGCCTTTGGAGGCGGGGTGCCCTCACCCCGCTCTTCGTCAGCCAAGACCGATGCTACACGCGGGGTGAGGGCACCCCGCCTCCAGGCTACGCCGGTCACCCGCATCACGCCCGCCGAGATGGCGCGGCTCAGCCATTTTCCGACGCCGCCGTCCGTGCTCGCCATCGGGCGCATCGCACGGCAACCGCTGGCTCCGGGCAGCCTCGACCACGGGCTCACCCTGGCGCTCGATGGCATCCAGGATCCGGGCAACGTCGGCACGCTGCTGCGCGTCGCCGACTGGTTCGGCCTCGACCGCGTGGTCTTGTCTCCCGACTGCGCGGACCTGTTCTCCCAGAAGGTCATCAACGCCAGCATGGGGTCGTTCGCGCGCGTCGCCGTGCACACCGCTCCGCTGGCGGAAGCCCTGGCCGGCGTGAAGGCGCCGGTCCTCGGCTGCGAGCTGGAGGGCGAGAACGTCCGCGCCCTGGCCCCGTGCCGCGACGCGGTCATTGTCATCGGCAGCGAAGGTCGCGGCCTCAGCCCGGCAGTGCAGGCGCGCGTGACCCGTCGGGTTACGATCCCGCGCCATGGCCAGGCCGAATCCCTCAACGCCGCCATCGCCGCCGCCATCGTGTGCGACAACCTGCGGCGGGCGTCGGGCTGATCTTGTGGGGCGGAGTCTCCGAACCCCGCCTTGTTCTTCCCCGCGCGACTGTCGGCGGGGTACGGAGACCCCGCCCTACAGAGTTGAGACCCATCGCGCCGCTCCCCCCCGGACATCCGCTCCCGCGGCGCACTCCAAAAAGGCATTCTGGGCGGTGGTCGTGCCCCCGGTGGGACTCGCCGCAGCGGCCTTGCCTCGCCCCGCTTCCGTCCCCACAACCCCCGCCATGCGCACCCTCCCCACCCTCACCCTGATGGTCCTGGCCGCCGTGGCGCCCGCGTGCGCCGCCGATGCCGACCTGTTTACCTACGATCACACGGCTCCGCTCGAGTCGCACGAAGTCGGCCGCGAAATGCGCGGCACCGCCACGCTCCATGACATCACCTTCGTCGGCACCAAGGATCCCATCAAGGCCTACCTGGTCACGCCCGCCGCGCCCGGCCCCCACCCCGCCATCCTGTACGTCCACTGGCTCGGCGAGCCCGCCACGACCAACCGCACCGAGTTCCTCGACGAGGCCGTGGCGTTCGCGCAGCGCGGCGTGGTGTCGCTGCTCATCGACACGATGTGGGCGAAGCCCAAGTGGTACGGCACGCGCGTGCCGGAGGACGACTATGCCGCGTCGGTGAACCAGGTCATCGAGATTCGCCGGGCCCTGGACCTGCTGCTCGCGCAGCCGGGCGTCGATGCGCAACGCGTGGCCTACGTCGGGCACGACTTCGGCGCGATGTACGGCATGCTCGCCGGCGGCGCCGACCGCCGGGCGAAGACCTATGTTTTCATGGCCGGCGTGCCGCACTTCATCGACTGGGCGCTGTTCGCCCACAAGCCCAAGGACCTCGAGGGCTACAAGGCGCAGATCGCGCCGCTCGATCCCGTGAACTTCCTGCCGCGCCTCGCGCCGGCTCCCGTGTTTTTCCAGTTCGGCAACAAGGACGAATACGTGAGCGCCACCCAGTCCGCCGAGTCCTACGCCGCCGCGGGCGCCCGCAAGCAGATGACGACCTACGCCGCGGGCCACGACCTCCACACCGCCGAGGTTGCGGCCGACCGCGTGGCGTGGCTCGAGCGCGAGCTGGGGATCAAGTAGCGGTGGAGACGGGGTGCGGGCACCCCGCCTCCCGTCCCGGCCGGTCCCGGCCTACAGCCCAGGGCCGGCCTGCTTCTTCGCGATCCAGGCGTGGACGTTTTCCGCGAGGATGTCCATCGGCACCGCGCCATCCTTCAGCACCAGGTCGTGGTATTCGCGCAGGTCGAACTTCGGGCCGAGCTGCTTCTTCGCCTCCTCGCGGAGCTTCAGGATCGTCAGCATGCCGATCTTGTAGCTCGTCGCCTGGCCGGGCCAGACGATGTAGCGGTTGGTCTCGGTGAAGATGTCGCGCTCGGGATTCGGCGTGTTGTCGCGGAAATACTTCATCACCTGCTCGCGGGTCCAGTGTTTCGCGTGGATGCCCGGGTCGACCACGAGGCGCACGGCGCGCAGCAGCTCGTCGTAAAGCCGGCCGAAGTCCTGGTAGGGATCGGTGTAGAAGCCGAACTCCTTCGGGAAATACTCGGCGTAGAGCGCCCAGCCTTCCTCGTAGGCGTTGTTGCCGCCGAATTTCCGGAACTTCGGGATGCCCTGCAGCTCCTGCGCGATGGCGATCTGCATGTGGTGCCCGGGAATCGCCTCGTGGTGCGCCAGCGTCTCCATCTCGAAGATCGGCACGCCGCGCATGTCGATCGTGTTGACGTAGTAGGTGCCCGGCCGCGAGTCGTCGGCGGACGGCTGCTCGTAGAAGGCGCCGGCCGCACCCTGCTCGCGGAACGGCTCCACCGGCTTCACCACGAGCCCGGCCTTCGGCTTGGTGAGGAAGAATTCGTCGAGCCGCGCGCGCATGTCGTCGATGATCTGGTTGGCGCGCTTCAGGTAGGCGGCCTTCCCCTCCGGCGTGGTCGGGTAATAGAACTTCGGGTCCTCCTTGATGTACTTGAAGAAGGCCTGGAGGTCACCCTTGAACCCGACCTGGGCCATGATCGCCTCCATGTCGTGGTGGATGCGCGCGACCTCGCTGAGCCCGAGCTGGAAGATTTCGTCCGCCGTGAGGTCGGTCGTGGTCGCGCCGCGCAGCCGGTACGCATAATACTCGCCGCCGTCCGGCAGCTTCCACACGCCGTCGTCGTCGGTGGCGACCTTTTCCTGCGCGTCGAGCAGGTCGAGCAACCGGCCGTACGCGGGCTGCACGACGCCGGTCAGCGCCGCCTGGGCGTCGGCCAGCAGGGCGTCCCTGGCGGCCGCGTCGACATCCTTCAGCGCCGCCACCTTGCCGGTGAAATCCTCCCAGAGCGCACTCTTCTTCGCGGAAGCGTCGAACGGCTGGCCGCTGATGACCTCCTTGACCGAGTCCTTCACCAGCGGAAACACGAAGCGCGGCGGCAGCACCCCGTGGGCCTGGCCGGCCTTGGCGTTGGCGATCAACTGGTCGAGCAGCGGCCCCATGCCGCGCAGCCGGGCGATGTAGGCGCGGGCGTCGTCGACGCTGGCCACCGGGTGGTAGTTGATCAGGAAGGCCGGGGCCTCGGAGTGGAGGCCCGACATCTGGTTGAGCGGGTAGCCATGGTAACGCCAGCGCCAGCCCTCGAGTTCGCGCTCGGCCTGCCGGACCCACATCCGGTAGCTGACCTTGGTCTGGTCGTCGAGGTGGTCGTAATTGATGGTGCGCTTAAGCTCGTCGAGGTCGCGGACGGTGATGAGCAATTCGTCGAGCGCATGCTGCTCCGAGCGATCGTCCCACTTGTCCATGTTCTTCTTGATGCCGAGATAGGCCTCCGTCTCGGGACTGCGGTCGACGGCCGCGTCGAACACGCGCTCGAAAAAGGCGTTGGCGCGGGCGGATTCGGCGGCGGTCGCCGCGTCGACGCCGGCGGGAGCCGCCGCGGCGGCCGAGGCCGCAAGGCTCAGCGTCGCGACCAGCGCGACGCCGGGAAGAAAGCGAAGGGGATGCATGGTGCGCGCACGTTGCACGCGTTCCCCCGCCGTCGCAAGCCTCGGGCCGATGTGGGGCGGAGGCGGGGTGCCCTCACCCCGCTGGATGCGGAAATCGAGGCCGGCGCCTCGCGGGGTGCGGGCACCCCGCCCCCAAGTTAGATCCCGTTGTAGTTCACGCCCACGGCGGCCAGCCAGGCGTCGAGCATGGACGCAATACCCAGCGTATCCGCCCACGGCATCTCCGGCACCTCCGTCGCGCCGCGCGCGAGCGCCGCGGCGACCGCATCGGCCTCATAGGCATAGAGGCCGGAGGGGCACGGGAAGACGAATTCCTCCGGCGCGGCCGCGCCTTCGCGATGCAGGAAGAACCGGTCGGTCTTCGTCTCGAGCCCGGGAAAGAACGGCGTCGGCACGTCGATCCAGCCCTTGCTCCCGTAAATCCGCGCATAGATCTCGTGAATGACGGTCGTGCCGGTGGAAAGCTCCGCCACGATTTCGCCGGGGTACTTCACCGCGGCCGCCGCGCAGTCGTCGGTCTGCGCCACCGGATGCCGCCGCCCGGTGGCGTGGAACTCGACCGGCTCGGCAAAGGGTCGGCCCAGCGCCGCCCCGGCAAGCAGCCGCGAGAACGACACCGGGTAGCAGCCGAGGTCGAGGATCGCGCCGCCGCCGAAGGCGCGCTTGAACATCCGGCTCTCCGGATCGAAGCCGAGCCGGATGTTGAACGAGGCGCGGATGAGCCGCAGTTCGCCGATGGCGCCGGCGCGGATGAGCTCGACCAGCTTCAACGTCTGCGGGTGACAGCGATACATGAACGCCTCCATCAGGAGCACGCCGCGGGCCTTGGCGGCGTTCACGATCTGGCGGGTGTCGGCAAAGCTCAGCGTCAGCGGCTTCTCGCACAGCAGGTGCTTGCCGGCCGCGATGGCCTTGAGCGCCCATTCCTTGTGCCACGGGTGCATGGTGGCGAGATACACCGCCTGCACGCCGGGGTCGGCCAGCAGGGCGTCGTAGCTGCCGTGCGCGCGGGCGCCACCGCCGTCGCCGCCGAATTCCGCCGCGAATTTCTGCGCGTCCGCCAGCTTCCGCGCGCCCACCGCGGCGAGCCGCCCGGTGCGGGAGCGCCGCAGGTCGGTGGCAAACTTGCGGGCGATCCCGCCCGTGGTGACAATGCCCCAGTTCAGTTTTGCGGTCATGGGAGGAATGGGCGGTGGCGGGAGTTGCGGCCGGCTACCAGTCGGCGCGGGCGTCGTTGATGAGCTGCTGCAGCATCGGGAAGCGCACCTCGCCGTAATTCAGGGCGGCGCGGAGCTTGCCCTCGCGGAACACCCAGGTCGTCGGGATCCAGGTGATCGGCAGTCCGAGGAAATCGTTGACCCCGTCGTCCGAGAGTTTCGCCGGGTTCGGGTGCGTGCGGAGGACGAGGTTGGCTTGCGCGCCGAGACCGGCGGCGGTGAGCGCCGGCTGCGGATCCTGGTTCCGGTGCCAGATGGCGATGAAGACAAACTTCGCCCGCGGGTTGGCCGCGATGAACGCCGCCCAGCCGTCGGGGCGCATCTCATTCCGGCAGTTCGAACACCACGGCGCCCAGAAGTGCACGATCGTCACCTGCGGCCCGGCGATGATTCCACCCACCTCGCGCTCCAGCGGCGCTTGGTCCGCGGCCAGCGCGGGCAGGATCGACAGGAGCAGGGGCACCAGGAAACGTCGCATCCCGCTGACCATAACCGCGCCCGCCCGCCGCGCCAGCGGTTTTCCGGGCATAAGGATCGCCGGGGAGACAATCTCTGCAGCGGCGGTCCATGACCGTCGCCCGCCAAGTTCGGTGCTCACCGAACGGCGCTACCTTCACCCTTTCACCCGTGCGGCTCGCGCAGCTCCACCGGCGCGACGTGTTTCCGGACGCGCAGGTTCAGCATCTCCACGCCGAAGGCGAAGGCCATGGCGAAGTAAATGTAGCCCTTGTTCACGTGCTGGTGCGTGCCCTCGGCGACCAGCGTGACGCCGATCAGCAGCAGGAAGGACAGCGCGAGCATCTTGAGCGTCGGATGCCGGTGCACGTAATCACTGACCGCGCCCGCGTACTTCAGCATCACGAGCAGCGCGATCACCACGGCGGCGATCATGACCCCGAGGTGATTGGCCATGCCGACGGCCGTGATGACCGAATCGAGCGAGAAGACCAGGTCGAGCAGCAGGATCTGCCCGATCACCGACGCGAAGCTTGGGGTCGCGCGCCGCCCGAGCGCCGCGTCCGCGGCCCCCTCGAGCTTCTCGTGGATTTCGCGCGTGCTCTTGACGAGCAGGAACAGGCCGCCGCCCAGCAGGATCAGGTCGCGGCCGGAAAGGTCGAAGCCGAGAACCGTGAACAGCGGAGCCGTGAGCTTCACCATCCACGCGAGGCTGCACAGCAGCGCCACGCGCGTGCCCAGCGCCAGCATCAGGCCGGTCTGGCGCGCGCGCGCCTGCTGGTCGGGCGGCAGCTTGCCGGCGAGGATGGAAATGAAAATGATGTTGTCGATGCCGAGGACGATCTCGAGCGCGGTCAGCGTCACGAGGCTGATCCAGATCTGCGGGTCGGTAAGCCAATCCATGATGGCGCGCAGTGAGCCGGGCCCGCCGGCCAGCGTCAACGCCCTCCGGAGTGGAATCCGGCCGGGTTGTTTCCAACGGGGACCAACCCGCCTATGGCGCCAGGCCGGCGAACGACAGCCCGAAGCGGATCCAGAACGGGATCGTGAACAAGGCCAGCGCGGTCGTGCCCAGCACGATCTGCACGGCCACCAGCGGCTGGCCGCCGTAGACGCGCGCCACGATCACCGAGATGACGGCCGACGGCATCGCCGCCTGGACCACCAGCACGCGCTTCAGCTCGACCGGGCCGGGCAGGAATCTCGCCGCGAGGAGAAAGAACCACGGCAGCACCGCGAGGCGCAGGAGCCACGCCGCCAGCGTCACCCGCGGGTTGACGAGCTGTCTCGGGTCGTCGAGGTGCGGCTGGATGCTCACGCCCGTCATCAGGAGGCCGAGCGGGATCGCGCACACCGCGAGCGCATGGACGAGCTGGAAAAAAACCTCCGGGAGGCGCGCCGCCACCCCGGTCAGGTTGGCCGCCAGCGCCACGATCAAGGCCACGATCGGCGGGTTGACCAGCTGGCGCCAGCCGCGGAGCGGCGATGTACCCGTGACGACGAGGACGCCGGCGGTCCAGAGCGCGGCCTCGACGCCCACGTTGTGCACCAGCAGGACGGCGCGGCTGTCCGGCCCGAACATCGCGTCCATGATCGGAATCGGCAGGTAGGCGTAGTTGGTCAGGCTGACCGCGAGCGTGAAGGTCCGCCGGCCGCGCCCGATCGTCAGGCCGAGCGCCCGCGCCACGTACCAGGCGGCCACCATCGACAGGAGCGCCAGCCCGAAGCCCGCGACCGGCGGCAGCAGCAGGTTGCCGGGTTCGTGCAGCGAACGGTTGCCGGCGACCGCCTCGAAGATCAGGCACGGATAGGTCAGCTTGATGACGAGGTTGAACAGGCTGTTCTCCGCCTGCTCCGTCACCAGGTTGAAATGACGCAGCCCCGCGCCGAGCGCGATCAGCGCGAACACCGGCACGATCGCCAGCAGCAGCTGCGTGTACGACATCATCGCGCCGGCCAGCGTGCCCGGCGCCCGCGCCCGCGCAAGGTGGAAGGCTCGCTTGACACGGCTGAACTCGCCTACTCGGGTTAACGGCCAACCACGCGGGCCGGCGGGAAAATACCGTCATCAACATGCCGACGTATCGCCGCTTCGAGGATCTTCCCGTCTGGCAGGCTGCCGCTGCGCTCTATGACCGTGTTGATGAGTTCATCGACCATGCGCCACCCCGTCTCCGCGCCAGTTTCCGCGACCAGTTGGAGCGGGCGGCTCTTTCGGTTTCCAACAATATTGCGGAGGGCTTCGAGCGTGGCACGACGAATGAGCTGCTGGCCTTTATCTATATTGCCCGCGGCTCGGCGGGCGAGGTGCGCTCCATGCTGCTGGTCGCAACGCGACGGCCGCATCTCGCCACTTTCAAATCTGAGATTTCAAATCTCATCATGCTGGCTGAATCCTGTTCGCGACAGCTGCGGGCCTGGGCCGGCTCCCTCCAGAACTCCGGGATCGCTGGGCCGCGCCACCTCAATGACCGGACCCGCGCGGAATTCTCCAAACACCAAGCCCGCGCCAAAGGAGCCGCTGGATTTGAGCGCCTCCTCGCCGAACATCTTCCGGCCGGGCATCCCTTGCATCCCGGGCGACAATCCCATCCTCCGGCGCCGCCGTCCCGAGAATAGACGCCGTCACACCACTCGCGCGTCGGCCTTCATCCCGCCGTCTTGCCCGCCAGCGCCACGCCCGCGAGGCGTCCGGTCGTCCACGCGTTCTGGAAGTTGAAGCCGCCGGTGACGCCGTCGACATCGAGGATCTCGCCTGCGAAATGCAGCCCGGGCACGCGCCGGCTCGCCATCGTCTTGAAGTCCACCTCCGCCAGGCGCACGCCGCCACAGGTGACGAATTCCTCCTTGAACAGGCTCTTGCCGTTCACCGCAAATTCCGCCGCCCCCACCTGCCCCGCCAGCGCCCGCAGCGTCGCGTTGCCGGCGCCCGCCCAGGTGGTCTCCGGCGTCATCCCGGCCGCGACGACCAGCCGCTCCCACAAACGCAGCGGCAGCCCGAGCGGACACCAGGTGCCGAGGTGTTTCTTCGGATGCGCCGCCCGCGCCCGGGCGAGTTCGGCGCGCAGGGTCTCGGGGTTGAACGCCGGCGCCCAGTCGACCCGCAGCGAAAACCGGTAGCCGCGCGCATGCAGGTCGCGTGCGCCCCAGGCCGACAGCTTCAGGATCGCCGGACCGCTCAGGCCCCAGTGCGTCACCAGCAGCGGGCCGCGCGCCTGCAATTCCGAGCCCGGCACGGCGGCAATCGCCTCCGGCACCGACACGCCCGCCAGTCCCTCCAGCCGCGCATCGGCGACATGAAAGGTAAAGAGCGAGGGCACCGGCGGCTCGATCGTGTGCCCGAGGCCCTCCGCGATCGCGAAACCCGCGTTGTCCCGCGTGCCGCCGGTCGCAAGCAGCAGCCGGTCGGCGGTGACGGTCTCGCCGGTGGTGAGGGTGAGCTCGAAGATTGGAGGGCCGGGCTGCGCCCCGGCCGGCCGGGCGGGAGCCCGATCCTCCACCTGCTTCACGCCGGTCCGCAGCCGCACGACCACGCCCGCCGCCCGCGCCGCCGCCTGCAGGCAGTCGACGATCGTGGCCGAGTCGTCCGTCACCGGGAACATCCGGCCGTCGGCCTCCGTCTTCAATTTCACGCCGCGATTCTCAAACCAGGCGACCGTGTCGCGCGGCTGCCAGCGGGAGAAGGCGCCGAGCAGCTCGCGTCCGCCGCGGGGGTAGTGGCGGGCCAGTTCGCGCACGTCGAAGCAGGCGTGCGTGACATTGCAGCGGCCGCCGCCCGACACCTTCACCTTGGCCAGCGGGTGCGCGGTGGCCTCGTAGATCGTGACGACGGCGCCCGGCGCGGCCTCGGCCGCGGTGATCGCGGCGAAGTACCCCGCCGCCCCGCCGCCGACAATCGCGATGCGCCGCTGGACCATGAAGCCACAGCGTGCGCGGCGCGCGCGGCGTTGTCCAAAAAGAAAAGCGCCGTCGCCCGGGCGGGCGGCGGCGCGAGTGATCAGCCGTGCGCGAGTGTCAGGAATCCTCGGGCGGCGGCATGGCGCGCGGGCCGTCGTCTTCCCCGCCGGGGCCCGCATTGAACCCCATCCGCGGCGGCCGGCCCGGACCGTGCTCAAAACGTTCCTTCAACTCGTCGGCCTTCTTTTGCTGCTCCGGCGTAAGCACGGCGCGCATCTCGTCCCGATGCTTTTTCACGGCGTCGCGCTGCTGCGCGCGGAAGGCGCGGTCGAGGTGCTCGAGCTGGTCGCGCTGCTCATCGGTGAGCTGCAACCGCTCGGCGATCCGATCCTTGATCCGGTCGGCCTCGGCGATGATTCGCATCGGGTTCTCCGGCGGCGCCTGGAACCCGGGTCCACCCGGGCCGCGGTGCTCCATCGGGCCGGGGCCGAAGCCGTCGCCACGTGGACCGAAGGGCCGGTGGGCACCGGCGAAGCGATGCATCCTTTCGCCGAACATCTCGTGCATTTCCGCGGCCTTCTTCTGTTGTTCGGGCGTGAGGAGCGCCATCATTTCGGCGCGGTGCTTCGCGCGCAGGTCCTCGATGGCTTTCTGTTGCTCGGGGGTGAGGCCGAGCTTTTCGGCGAGGCGCGCCTTGAGCGCGTCGCCCGGCCCGGCGGACGCCGGCGGCGGGGCGGCCGGGGCGGGAGGAGTCGGGGCGGTCGTCGCAGCGATCGCCAGGCCGCTCGCCAGCGCGAGGCCGAGCATGGTGACAAAGACAGGGGATTTCACATTCATGATATTTCAGGGATTGAGGGAGGTGACGGCGCGCGGCCCGCGCCGTTACAACGAAAAGCGCCGCGGCCCCACGCCGCGGCGCTTATCGCACACTGCCATCACGTGGCAGTAATTACTGGGAGTCCTTCGGCGGGGCGTCCTGGGACTGGTCGTCCTTCGGCTTCCACCGGCCGCCATCGCCATGGCGGTGCTCCATCCGTTCGCGCATCTTCGCCTGCATTTCATCGAACTGCTTCTGCTGGTCGGCGGTCAGGACGGCCCGGCGCTGATCCATGTACTGCTGGCGGAGGTCGCGGAACTTCGCCCAGCGGTCCGCCTTGGAAACGGTTTTGTCGTCGCGCAGCGCGTCCAGCGCCGCCTTCTCCTGCTGGCCAATGTCCTTCCACTTGGCCTGCTGTTCGTCGGTCAGCCCCAGGCGCCGGGCCAGCCGGTCCATCATGGCGGCGGGATCGCGGTGGCCGCCGTGGCCGCCCGGACCGTGCTCGGGTTGATCGGAAGGAGGTGGCGGGGGATTGTCGTCGGCCCGCAGGATGGGGGCGGCCAGCACAGCGAGGCCGGCGAGGAGGAGCAGGAATTTCAAGGGGGTCTTCATGGAGGGATTTCTCGGTTACCCCCGCTACGACGCGCCGCCGTTGCCCCAGGTTTCATCGGGTTTCGGATTCCCGTGCAACGGCCCGCCGGCCCTCGCCGCCGGCCGGCGGCGCCAAGCCCGGCTTTACTCACTGCGCGAAACCCACCACAGTCCGCCGCCATGATCGAAGTCTGCGGCCTGACCAAGCGTTACGGGGACTTCACCGCCGTGCGGGAGCTGTCGTTCACCGTGCGGCCGGGCGAGGTCGCCGGGCTGGTGGGTCCCAATGGCGCCGGCAAGACAACCACCCTGCGCTGCGCCGCCGGCATCATTCCGCCGACGCTAGGCTCGGTGCGCGTCGCCGGCGTCGACCTCGCGACCGACCCGGTCGCGGCCAAGCGGCATCTCGCCTTCCTGCCCGACGAGCCCAAGCTGTTTGAGCACCTCACGGTCGAGCAGCACCTCAATTTCGTGGCGCGCGTCTACGGCGTCGCGGACTGGCGCGACCGCGCCGGACCGCTGCTGGCCGAACTGGAAATGGACGACAAGCGCGGGCTGCTGCCGGGCGAGCTGTCGCGCGGCATGAAGCAAAAGCTGGTCATCGCCTGCGGGCTGCTGCACGCGCCCAAGGTCATCTTCTTCGATGAACCACTGACCGGGCTCGACCCGGGCGGCATCCGCCGGATGAAGGAAACGATGCGCCGCCTCGCGCGCGAAGGCGCGGCGCTCATCCTGAGCTCGCACCTGCTCAGCCTGCTCGACGAGGTCTGCACCCACGTCGTGATCCTGAAGGCGGGCGAAAAGGTCGCCGACGGCCCGATCCCCGACATCCGCGCCCGCTATGCCGTGCAACCGGACGCCAGCCTCGAGGACGTCTTCTTCCGCGCCACCGAGGATCCACCGGTGCTCGAGCCGCCCCCGGGCGCCTGACCGCCGTGTTCCGCGCCCTCCTTTTTCTCACCTTCACCTCCACGGTGAACCGCCTCCGAGCGCGCATGCGCCGGCTGCGCCAGCCCAAGTATCTCGTCGCGGCCCTGTTCGGCGCGGCCTATTTCTATTTCTTCGTTTTCGGCGGCATGTTCCGGGCCATGGGGGCACGCCGCACGGCCACCAGCTTCGAGGAATTCATGCCGCACGGAACGGAGACCTACGTGCCTTTCGGCGCCGGGATCCTGCTGGTGCTCGTGCTGATCGGCTGGATCTTCGGGCGCGAGCGGGCGGCGCTCCAGTTCACCGAGGCCGAGACCGCGTTCCTTTTCCCCGCCCCGATCTCGCGGCGAACGCTGCTCCACTACAAGTTGCTGCGATCACAACTCGCGGTGCTGTTCGGCGCGCTGGTGCTGTCGCTCATCTTCCGCCGCGGGGCGGCCTTCGGCGGCAACCTGCTCATCCACGCCGTCGGGTGGTGGCTGATCCTCTCCACGCTCAACCTCCACGCGACTGCGAGTTCCTTCGCGCGCGAGCGGCTCTTCGCGGCCGGCCTCAACCGGCCGCGCCGGATCGCCTTGATCGTCGTCGTGCTGGGGGCGCTGGCCGGCGCCTGGTGGCTCGTGTCGAGCCGGCAGCCGGAGGCCGGACTCGTCGCCGGCCAGGAACCGGCCGACCTCACGTCCTGGCTGAGCGCCCAGTTGCAGTTGCCGCCCTTGGGCTGGGTGCTGTTGCCCTTCGGCTGGCTGGTCCGGCCCTATCTGGCGGCGGACTGGCCCGGTTTTTTTCGGGTCGTCGGGCCCGCGGCGCTGCTGCTCGCGGGTCATTATTTCTGGGTCATGCGCTCGGCGGTGGCGTTCGAGGAGGCGTCGATCGAGCAGGCGGCCAAGACTGCGCAGATTCTCGATCGCATGCGCCGGGGTGGCCTGACGGTCACGCGGACGCCGAAGAAGAAAAAGCCGCAGCCGTTTCCGCTCGCCCCGCGGGGCTGGGTGCCGGTGGCGTTCCTGTGGAAATCGCTGATCGGGCTCGGGCCGTGGTACCGCCTGCGGACGTGGCTGGTCCTCGCCGCCGCGATCGTGGCGGTCACGACCTGGCTGGGCCACGCGC
This sequence comes from Lacunisphaera sp., assembly GCA_035496355.1. GTDB lineage: Bacteria > Verrucomicrobiota > Verrucomicrobiia > Opitutales > Opitutaceae > Lacunisphaera. Next base: position 22,290 of record DATJES010000006.1, read on the forward strand.
CGGGTTATGCCGTGTACCTGAAAGTCATCGGCGTGCTGTCAATGTCCTTTGGCCTGTACCTGCTCGTGCTGGGCCCGCTGTTCCTGCGGCGGCACATGATCGTCATCCTCGACCAGCTCGAGCTGACGAAGTCGTACCCGTTGCCCGGCTGGCAGATCATCGTCGGGGAGCTGCTGACGCCGGCGGTGGTGATGACGTTTGTCGAGTGGCTGTTCCTGCTCGCCGTCGTGCTGGCGGGTGGCTCGCTCGGCCTCAAAGGCCAACTGCATTTCCTGCTCGCGGGCGGCTTCGGCGCCGCGGCGGGCATCGCGCTGCTGGTGCCGCCGTTGATCGCGCTGATGATGTGCCTGCCGGTCGCGACCCTGCTGTATTTCCCGTCGTGGTCGCGCCCGGGTTCGGCGCAGCACGGCGGCATCGAGGCGATCGGTCAGAGCATGATCCTCATGATCGGCTATGTGCTGGCGCTGCTGCTCGGGCTGTTGCCCGCGGCGGTCGCCGGCGGCCTGGCGTGGTTCATCACCAATGCGCTGGTCGGGCCGGCCGCGGCCATCACCGTGGCGTTGCCGGTCGCGAGCGGGCTGTTGGTGTTTGAGGTGGCAGCGGCCGTGTGGGGGCTGGGCGGCGCGCTGGAGCGGTTCGACCTGTCGCGCGAGACCTGACGCAAAAGGTGGAGCGACTTGACCTCAAGGCGCATCAGGGGTTTCGCTCGCCTTGAAGCGCGCTGCGGTCAGCGCGTTCCACCGCGCCATGTCCCCTCCCCGGTTGACCCAACTCGCCGAACAGGTCGTGACCGCCGCCCAACGCCGGCTGCCGGCCGACGTGCGCATGGCGGCCGCCGGCGTTCCGGTGTGCTACGAATCCACGCCCAACGACGCCATCCTCGCCGAGGGCTTCGAGCCGGACCTCCTCGGGCTGTTTGTCGGGCACGAACACGGGTCCGGGCTGGCGACCGACGACCCCTTGCCGCCGCAAATCCTGCTTTTCCTCGAGAACATCTGGGAGATGGCGGAAGGCGACGAGGCCGTCTACCGGGACGAGGTGCGGCTGACGTACCTGCATGAGCTCGGCCATTACCTGGGCTGGGACGAAGACGAGGTCGCCCGGCGCGGGCTGGAATAGCCGGAAACCCCCGGCCGGAATGGCGGTCCCAGCGGCGGCACCCGCCAACTAGGGCTTTAACTCCCCTCGGTAATCTGCATATACGCTCAGAAAACAGCTTTGCCCTTGCCCCGGGCAGGCCCATTGTCCGAACCACCAACATGAAGAAGTTTCTCACCGCCCTTATCTGTGTCTCCGCGCTGCTGTGCGTGTCACGCGCCGCGCCGCTCAGCCGCAATGACCTGGTCGAGCGCCTCGACAGCTGCGAGGCGATCCTGCAGGACATCCAGGGCAACATCCATACGGCCATCCCGGCGGACGTGCTGCACCGCGCCAAGGGCATCGTCATCATCAACCAGTTCCAGGGCGGCTTCATCTTCGGCATCAAGGACGGCTATGCGGTCGCCATGGTGCGCCGCCCCAATGGCCGCTGGTCCGTCCCCGCGTTCCTCCGCACCGGTGAATTCAGCTTCGGCCTCCAGATCGGCGGCAAGACCGTCAACGCCGTTTACGTCCTGCTCGACGACCAGGCCGCCCGCCTGCTTTTCAAGAACAAGATGAACTTCGGCGCCGACGCCAAGGTCACCGCCGGCGTCCGGGCGGCCGAGCGCGAGCGCGTGTCCGCTTCCCTGCGCAACGACTCCAACGTGCTGGTCTACACCACCACCGAGGGCCTGTACCTCGGCGCGACGATCAAGACCGGTTACATGACGCCGCATGACGAGGCCAATCGCCTGTTCTACAACAGCAACGACCGGATGCCCGAACTGCTGTTCAGCGACTGGGTCAAGCCGCCACAGGAAGCACGCTACCTGATGGATTACGTCGCCCGGCTCACGCAGTAGCTGCCACCCAAACTTTGTTCACCTCAACCCGCCGGCAACGGCGGGTTTGTTTTTTCCGGGGCCTCCGGTAGCGGCGCCCGATGAGCGCCGTCCGGGTTGGCGGTCGTGGACCGCCGCTGCCCTCAGCCGCGCCATTCCCGCAGGTAGGCGACCAGCGCGTTGAGCACCTCCAAGGTCACCCGCTCCTGGGCCTCGAGCCGGGTCGCGCCGGGCATCTCGACCTGACCGGCGACGACCGCCGCGCCGCCCGGCCGCCGGTGGCAGAGCGCCCACCAAGCCAGCGGCGCCTTCACGCCGGCGGCACGATTCGGCTCGGCGTAACCCGTCGTCGCCACGGCGAGGTCGGAGCCAAAGAGCGTCACCGCGCCGCGCGCCATCTCGACCGCGACGCGCTGCGACACGCAGTCGACGCGACGCGCATGCGCCCGGTTCACGCCCAGGAGCCGGACCTTCTGCTCGAGCGCGTAGGCGGTGATCCCGCCGAGAAAATACCCCGACGCACCCGACACGGCCGCGATGCGCGCCTGGACATGCCCGGCCGTCAGGCTCTCCGCCACGGCGAGCGTCAGCCGGGGCCGCCGCAGCAGCAGGCGCTTCAGTTCATGCTCGGGATTCATCACGTCACCTCCAGGCCGACCGGGCAGTGGTCGCTGCCCATCACCTCGGGCGAGATCCACGCGCGCTTCAGCCGCGGACGCAACGCCGCCGACGCCACGACGTAATCGACGCGCCAGCCGATGTTCCGGGCCCGGCAGTTCATCATCTGGCTCCACCAGGTGTAGTGCCCGGGTCCTTTTTCGAACTCGCGGAAGGTGTCGACGAAGCCCTTCGCCAGCAGCTTGGAGAAATTCGCACGCTCCTCGTCCGTGAAGCCGGCGTTGCGGCGGTTGGTCTTGGGGTTGGTCAGGTCGATCTCGGTGTGCGCCACGTTCAGGTCGCCGCAGAAAATCACCGGCTTCTTTTTCTCGAGCTTCTTGAGATGTTTCAGGAACGCCGGGTCCCATTCCTCCGTGCGGTACTTCAGCCGCGTCAGCCCGCGCTGCGAGTTCGGCTGGTAGACGTTCATCACGTAATAGTCGGGAAACTCCAGCGTGAGGACGCGTCCCTCCGCGTCGTGCGCCGGCAGGCCGATCCCGGTCGTGACCCCCAGCGGCGCGAGGCGCGTGAAGGTGACCGTGCCCGAGTAGCCCTTCTTCACCGCGGCATTCCAGTGCGCCGCGTAGCCGTCGACCCACTTCACGTGCTGGACGTCGCCCGGATGCGCCTTGGTCTCCTGCAGGCAGATGACGTCGGCGCCGACCTTCGCCATGTAGCCAAGGAAGCCCTTGTTCAGCACGGCGCGGATGCCGTTGACGTTCCAGGAAACCAGTTTCATGCGCCGCCAGTCCGCCACGTTGGCGCCGCCGCGGCAAATCGTTTCCGGCCCGGACGCGGCATTTTGCGCCTGACCCGCGCGAGCCCCATCGGACAGACTGCCGCCGTGCCCGCCTGCACCCTCCAACTGAAGACCATTCCCAACGCCCCGCGCGACGAGATCGCGGGCTGGCTGGGCGATGCGTTGAAGGTGAAGGTTCACGCGCCGGCCCTCGACGGCCGCGCCAACGAGGCGCTGCTCGCCTTCCTCGCCGATCAGCTCGGCGTGCCGCGACGCGCCGTCGTGCTCGTGCGCGGGGACAAATCCCGGCACAAGGTCGTGCGGATCGAGGGGTTGGCGGCCGCCGAGGTGCGGGCCCGCATAAACGAAACCTGTAGCGGCGGTCTGTGACCGCCGGGCCGCCGACCGAAGAGGTCAGCGACGGTCATAGACCGCCGCTACAGCCGTAGTGACACAAACCGCAGTTGCCACTCGCTGACCCCAGGCCAACTCTCCTCGTTTCCCATGTCCGTCTTCCGCCACCTTCCGCTCGGCCAGCGCATCCCCGGCAGCCCGCACTCCGTCGCGTGCAGCCTGCCGACGCTGCGCGATATCATCGGTTACGAGGAAGGCCAGCCCGAGACGACGCGCCACATCACGTCGGGCTACCCGCGGTTTGTCGTCCACTCGCACGCCCGCCAGCTGTGCGAACTCCTGTTGCGGCGCCCCGATCTCGCCGGCCGTTCGCTCTGGCTCGTCACTTCGCCGCGCATGGCCGCGGCGCTGGCGGATCACCTCGGCCGCGGCGCCCCGGCGGCGGCCACGCCGTTCTCGATCGACGGTCTCGATGGCGTCGCGCACACCGACACGCCCGAGCTCAACGCCCGCGGCAAGGTCTTTCTCCAGCACATCGGCGGCTTTCTTTCGTCGCGCGCCGCGGAGGATCACCTCGTCCGGCTCGGCGCGCTGCCCGCCGCCGCCCCCGAACCGCTGTTCGCCGGCGACGCCGCCGCCGAGGTGGGCCGTGTGCTGCGCGAGGCGTACCCGGCCGCGGGTCCCGCCGACATTCTCCTGGCGCCCAGCGGCATGAACGCGGTCTACGCGGCGTTCCGCGCCATCAGCGCGCTCCAGGCGCCGCGCGGCCGCACCGCCTGGGTGCAGCTCGGCTGGCTCTACCTCGATTCCATCGCCGTGCTCCGGAAGTTCACGCCGGACCCGGCGCGCGACTATCTGCGGCACGGCGACGTGACCGACCTCGCCGGCCTCGAGCGCCTGTTCGCCGCCCACGGCCCGCGCATCGCCGGGCTCGTCATCGAGGCGCCGACGAACCCGCTGATCCAAACCCCCGATGTCGCCGCGGTGGCGGCCCTCGCCCGCCGGCATGGCGCCCGGCTCATCCTCGACCCGGCCATCACCTCCTGTTTCAACGTCGACTTGCTGCGGCACGCCGACGTCGTCGTCCAAAGCCTCACCAAGTACACCGCGCATGAAGGCGATGTCATCGCCGGCGCGGCGGTGGTGAACCCCGCCGGCCCCGACGCCGCCGCGCTCCGGGCCGCGCTGCCCGGCTGGCTCGAGCCGGTCCACGGACGCGACCTTGCCCGCCTCGCCGCGCAGATCGGCACCGCCGCCGCCGTGGTTGACCGCATCAACCGCAGCACGCTCCAAGTCGCCGCCTACCTCGAGCAACACCCCGCGGTCGAGCGCGTCTGGTGGGCGCTCCAGCCCACGACCCGCGACAACTACCTCAAGATCGCCCGCACGCCACAGTCCGTCGGCGCGATGATTTCGTTCACCGTGCGCGGCCGGATGGAGACGTTCTACGACCGCGTGCGCCTGCCGAAGGGCCCGAGCTTCGGCATGGCGACCACGCTGATCTCGCCCTTCCTCTACCTGGCCCATTACGACCTCGTCACCACCCCGGCCGGCCGCGCCGAACTGGCGGCCCACGGCCTCTCGCCCGACCTGCTCCGCCTCTCCGTCGGCACCGAGCCGGTCGACGACATCCTCGCCACCCTCGGCGAGGCGCTCGCCGGTTGTTAGCGTGTTACGTTAAGGACGGGCCGCGGCCGTCAGCCGGAAGAAACGCCGGCCGAGCAGCAGGGCGGCGCAGCCCAGGCCGGCGGCCAGCGCGGACCAGACCCCGAGCGGGCCGAAGCCGGCCTTGAAGGCGAGCAGGTAGCCGCCCGGCAGCGCGATCAGCCAGTAGGCGACGAACGTGATCGCCGTCGGCACGCGCACGTCGCCGAGCCCGCGCAGCGCGCCCGCACACACGACCTGGCCGCCGTCGAACAGCTGGAAGATCGCGGCGACGCCGAGCAATTGCGTCGCCAGCGCCACGACCGCCGGATCCGACGTGAACCCGCGGGCGAGCAGCCCGCCGGCGCTGGCAAACACCACCGCGAACCCCAGCATCGCGGCGCTGCCCAGCCCCAGCGCCCCGACGCCGATCGGGCGGAGGATCTCCCGCCGGCCCTCGCCGAGGGCCTTGCTGATGCGGATGCTCGCGGCCATCGCCAGGCCGAGCGGGAACATGAACGTGAACGACACGCAGCTCAGCGCCACCTGGTGGGCCGCGAGCGGCGTCGCCCCGAGCCAGCCCATCATCAGCGCCGCGGAGGCGAATGCCCCGCCCTCGAACAGCAGCGCGGTGGCCGCCGGCACGCCGAGCCCCAGCAGCTCGCGGAAGCGCGCCCGTTCGAGCGCCGGGGCGCCGGCGCGTTCGCCGCGCAGCCACCAGGCGATGACCATCACCGCGAGCGTCCGTGCCGTGAGCGTGGCCACGCCTGAACCGGTGAAGCCGAGCGCCGGCGCGCCGAGGTGCCCGCCGATGAAGATCCAGTTGAGCAGCGCATTCACGCCGACGTCGATGAGGATGACGCTCGTGCCGACCCAGGGGCGGCCGAACGCGTCGAGGTACTGGCGCTGCACCTGGAAATAGAAGACCGGCACGAGCGACAGCGACTGCAGCAGGAAATACGGCCGCATGATCGCCACGACCTCCGCCGGCTGGCCGAAGCGGCCGAGCTGCGACGACACCGCCAGCAGCAGGAGGACCGACGCGCCGCCCACCGCCAGGGCGAGGGCGCGCCCGTGCCGGAGCCAGCCGGTGCAGCGGGCATGGTCGCCCGCCCCGTGGTCGCGCGCCGTGAACACCCCCACGCCGAGCAGCAGCCCGATGCCCACGATGTAGAAGATCACCCAGACGCTGTGGGTGAACGCCGCCGCCGCCAGCGGCACCGTGCCGATGCGGCCGATGAACGCGCTGTCGGTGATCCCGATCAGCATCTGGCTCACCTGCCCCACGATCATGGGCAGGGCCAGTGCCAGGGTCGGGCGCAGTTCCTTCAGCACGGCGTGCATCCGGCGAGGTCAGCACGAAACCGCGCAAAGACACGAAAAATCCCTTCGTGTTTTCGACGGATTTCACGGTAGCTGTGCCGCATGTCCGCCCTGGCCCTCGGCCTGATCCTCGTCGCCGCCGCCACGCATGCGACGTGGAACTACGCGGCCAAGCGCTCGCGCGGCGGCCTGCCGTTCGTCTGGGTTTCGAGCCTGTTCGCGCTGCTCCTCTATGCGGTCGCCGCCACGGCCTACTGGCTCTGGCGCGCGCCGGTGCTGCCGGCGGGCATCTGGTGGCTTGTGGTCGGCAGCGGCTTGTTGAAGACCGCCTATTCGCTGCTCTTGCAGCGCGCGTACCGGCACGGCGATTTCTCGCTTGTCTATCCCCTGACGCGCGGCACGGCCCCGCTGCTGGCGACGGCGGCGGCCATCGCGATCTTCGGGGAACGGCCGACGCCGCTCGCGCTGGCCGGCGGCGCGATCATCGTGGCCAGCGTCTTCTTCCTCGGCGGGGGCACGGGCCTGTGGCATGCGGACCGGGCCCATCTGCGCCAAGGGATCCGGCTCGGCCTGGTGTGCGGCGCGTGCGTGGCGTGCTACACGGTCTGGGACCAGCGCGCCGTCGGGCATCTGCAGCTGCCGCCGGTGCTCTACGACGCCGGGACCCAGCTCGTGCTGTTTTGCGTGGTGACGCCCTTTGCGTGGCGGCGGCGCGCGGAAGTCGCGGTCGCGTGGCGCGAGCACCGCGGCGAGGCGGCCGTCGTCGGGCTGCTCAGCCCCGTGGCCTACGTGCTGGTGCTCACGGCCATGAGCTTCACCCCGGTGAGCTACATCGCGCCGGCCCGGGAGATCAGCATCCTGTTCGGCGCGTTGTTCGGCGCGCGGCTGCTCAAGGAAGCCGACGCCGGGCGGCGGCTCCTGGCCGCGGCGGGCATGGTCGCCGGCGTGATCGCGCTGGCGCTGGGGTGAAGGCGGGTCGGCCACTTGGTGGGGGCGCTTGCCCTCCACCGCCCTGGCCGTTGGGGGCAACGGCCCCTGGCTATTTGCCGGCCTTCCGCTCGAAGGCACCGTTGCCTTCGTCGAAGTAGCGCACGCCGTTTACCTCGCTGACCTGCAGGTACTGCGTCCAGCAGCCGGCGGCGGTGTCGCGCTCGGCGTGGAGCCGTTTCAATTCGTAAGATTTCAATGGCGGCGCCGGGATCGACAGCGCCTCGCCCAGCACTCGGCCGTCCAGCTTCGCTGCCTCCTCCTTGAACCCGAGCACCCAGAGGATCGTCGGCGCGACATCGACGTTGCCCGTCGGCAGCGTGTCGGTCACGCCGCGCCGGAAATCCGGCCCGCCGGCGACCAGCGTGTTGTGCATGTCGTAGGCGCTGAGGCTGGCGTGGTTGCCGGCCTTTTCCGCCGCGGGGTTCATGTCCGAGGTGTGCAGGCCGGGGGTGCCATTGGCACTCTTGTCCGCCCACCACTTGAGCGACACGACGAAGTCCGGCGCCTCGGGCGACGCGATGCGCGCCTCCGCCAGGGGGAACGTGCCGGGCAGGGGCTGGCGGGCAAAGATCACGCCGACCCAGTCCTGAAGCTGCAGCCAGGCTGCGACCCGCGCGACGGTGTCGGCGTCGTGGCCGCCCACGTAGATGAGCGAGGTGCCTCCGTTGCCCACCACGATCAACGCCCCCGGCTGCAGCCCGCCCGGGGCGGCGCGTTTCGCCGCGAAGCCGGCCTGCGCCAGCTCGACGGCCACGTCGACCTTGCGCGCGACGGTGGAAAAGCCGTGGTCGGAAACGACCATCACGTCGGTCGACTCGCGGAGGCCGCGCCGGTCGAGGTCGGCCAGGACCAGGCCGAGTTGTTCGTCGCTGCTCTTGATCCCGGCAAGCGACTGCGGCGAACCGGGCCCGGTGGTGTGCTGGAACTTGTCCGGCTGCGCGAGCCAGAGCAGCGTGTAGGGCGGCACCCCGTCCTTCCACAGGCTGCCGAGGAGCACGCGCGTGGTCCAGGCGTCCCGGTCGCGCCAGTCGTCCTGCGGCCCGGGCTTGGGAAAGTCGCCGAAGGTCGCCTTGATGCCCGCTTCCAAGGCCGGAGGAAGGGCCTCGCCCTGGTACAGGACGGGCGAGACGCCGGGACCGGCGCCGCGCTGGGCGCGGTCGTGCAGCAGGGTCACCTGCTTCGAGCCGGTGATCACCGTGGCAAGGCCGTGCGCGTGCAGAGTCTCCGCCACGGTGGGAACGCCGAGGTAATGGCCGCCGCTGGCCTCGTCGCCCTTGCGGATGACCGCGGGCACCTCGATGCCGACCGCGCGCTCCGGGTTGATCCGCGGCCGGTAGTCGGTGTTGGCTACGACGTAATTGTGCTCCGGGTTGGCGCCGGTCGCAAGGGCCGCGCCGTTCACCTCGGTCGCGCTGAGATAAACCGGATGATGATGCGCAAAGAACACGCCGTCGGCCGCCAGCCGCGAGAGATTGGGCGTGGTCTCCGGCGAGACGAAGTCCGGCCGCATGCCATCCCATACGATGAGCACGACGCGGCGGGCGGGCGCGTCGGCCCCGACGGCGGTGGTGACAAGGGCCACGAAGGAAGGAAGCAGGAAGCGAAGAGTCCAGCGCATGGGACCATCAGAATGATTCCGGGGCGCGTGACGAGTCCGGACACCGGGCAAGTCTGTTCCGGGCGGGTGTCATGCGATGCGACTTCCGCTTCAAAACTCGCCGGAGAGCGTCAGAAAGTAGTTGCGCTCCGGCAGGACGTTGAAGTCGTCGGCGGCGTAGGCGTTCGCTGCGCTGGCGTCCACGTCCTCCAGGACCTGCACTTTCTGGTCGAAGAGGTTGCTGATCTGGAGCCGGACCTTGTAGCTGCGGAAGAAACCCTGGCCGACGCGGTGACTGTAGCCAATGGAAAGGTCGCCGAGCCAGTAGGTGTCGCTCCGCACCATCCGGGTCACGCCGCCGCCGGCGACGTCCGGATTGGTCAGGTTGTCGTAGACCCACCACTTGCCGACGTATTTCTCGGTGAAGGAGCCGAAGAAGCCGTCCTTGCTGTTGTAGACGAGGCCGAAGGCGGCGGTGGAGTCGGGCACGGTGGGCACGTTGAGCTTCGAACCCTTGAACTTGGCGTTATTGATCGAGAGGTTGCCGTAGGCGCTCAACCCGTTGCCCAGGTAGTAGGTGGCCTCGGCTTCGGCACCGCTGTAATAGGCACCGGCGGCCACGCCGTAGTAGGCCGGGTCGCCGGAGGAGTTCTTGGGGCCCGTGTAGGCGTAGTTCTTGAAGTCGATGAGGTAGACGTCGGCCGAGGCGTTGAAGTGGTCGTGCCGGTAGACGGTGCCGAACTGGTAGTTCCAGGTCTCTGCGGGCTTGACGGTATTGGCGGAAGGATTTTCGACGTAGAACTGATTCAGGTTCGGCGCGAGGATACCCTGAGCCGCCTGCGCATAGGCGGACCAGTTGTCCCGCAGCCGGTAGTTCGCGGTGAGCGACGGCAGCGCCTTCGTCACCGTGTGCTGGAAATAGAGCGCGTTGCGGCTCTTTGTGCCGTTGACCGGGGCCTCGATGTCGCGGGTGTAGTCGTAGTATTTGACGCCGCCGTCGACCAGGAGCCGGCTGGAGGCCTGCCACTCGTACTCGGCGAAGGGCTGGAGCGTTTTGGCGAAGGCGACCATGTCGTAGCTGTAGTTGTAGTCGGGCTGGCCGACCGCGGTGAGCGGGTTGGTGGAGACAGGCTTGAACTGGACGGTGGCCGTGCTTAGATCGACCGCGTCGCCACCCGTGGTCGTGTAGTCGAGTCCGTAAAGGTAGCGGGGATTGCGGCTGTATTCGAGCCAGACACCGGTCTTGAACGTGCCTACGGAATCCTGGTGAGAGAGCAGGAAATAGTTTCCGTAGGCGCGGTAGCGATTGACCTTGAAGGAACCAAGCATGTTGACGACGGCCGACACGGTCTTGGTCTTCGGCTTCTCGCGGCTCTCGTTGTTGTAATAGTAGGTGTAGACCTTGTCGCCGGCCTCCCAGCCGTTGCCGAGCCGGGCGTCGAAGCCGAGGTACTCGAAATCGGCCTGCTTGTCCTGATAGTTGTACCCTCGATAGAGGGTGCTGGTCGGGTCGCCGTTGAGGCCGAAGTTGCGACCCAGCGTGTCGATCTGCTGCTGGGTCAGCTTGCCGGGGTTGCTGAAGTGGATCTTATTGTAGCTGCTAAGGAAAGTGAGCGAAGCGTCGTGGCCGATCGGCTGGAGGTATTTGACGTAGGTCGTGTCGCGCTTCATGTCCGAGAACGTCCGGTAGCCGTCGGTGGACATGCGCTGGTAGCTGGCGATGACCGAGGCGTTGTTGAGCGCGGGCAGCAGGCCGGAGTTGACCTCGAAGTGCCCGAGCTGCGTGTTCCAGCTGCCGTAGCTGAGCGTCGGCACGAAGCCCGCGACGGTGCGGGGATCCTTCGAGTACATCGCGATGGTGCCGCCGAAACTCGCCTGGCCGATGGTGCTGGCCGAGCCGGGCCCGCGGTCGACGACCATCCGGCCGATCAGCTTGGCCGGGAAGTAGCTCGTGGTGTGGTGCGAATAGTCGTTCTGGTCGCCGAAGGGGATGCCGTCAAACGTCACGTTGTACTGCGCATCGTCGAAGCCGCGCATCGTGAGGTGCTTTGATTCGCTCAGGCCCGGGCCGTTCGTCTCGACGTTGGCGACGCTGGGCGCGATGTTGGCGATCGTGGCGAAGTCGGCGGTCGGCGCCACCTGGTTCGAGATGTAGTCCAGGTTGATGACCGACAGCGGCTGGGTGGCGTCGAGCCGGCTCTCGGTCGGAGCCTGGGTCAGCGCCGAATGGCGCGGCGCGGTGACCTCGAGATCCTCGAGACGAAGGGTGTCGATGGCGGGGGCAGCCGCGTCGTCCGCATGCAGGACGGCGGCGAGGGACAAGAACAGAAGCGTGGAGATTCTGGTGTAGGAGTGCACGCGAGAGTATGAGGAAATCCGGGCGGTGGCGAGCAACCCCGCAACGGGCGCCGATGTGGCGGCGGCGTGAAATCGGCGTGGCGGCCGCGTGACGATGTGAAATCGCGGCAAACGCGCGCGTCCCGCCTTGACACTTGCCTCGCGCGAAACCCGCGCCGACCTTTCCGCGGGACCACCCTCCACCCATGCTCAAGGGAAGCTTCGACCTGCCGATCGTGTTCGACCTCGGTGCGACGTTCGCGTTCGCGCTCACCGGCGCGCTCGCGGCGATCAAGCGGCATTACGACATCGTCGGCGTGCTGGCGTTGGCGCTCGTGTCGGGCA
>DATJES010000007.1:0-106055 GCA_035496355.1 Lacunisphaera sp.
ATTCGAAACTGCTGCCACCCGTAGGTGTCTGGACCGTGTCTCAGTTCCAGTGTGGCTGATCATCCTCTCAGATCAGCTACCCGTCTTAGCCTTGGTGAGCCGTTACCTCGCCAACTAGCTGATAGGCCGCGAACTCCTCTATTAGCGTCAGGCCTTGCGGTCCCTGACTTTAGTATGCCTCTCAGGCGAGAGGCAACCACATGCGGTATTAATCCGGCTTTCGCCGAGCTATTCCACACTAAAAGGTAGATTGTTCACGTGTTACGCACCCGTTCGCCACTGAGTTTACAGTGTATTGCTACACCGCAAACCCCGTTCGACTTGCATGTCTTAACCACGCCGCCAGCGTTCATTCTGAGCCAGGATCAAACTCTCCGAAAAAATCAGAGAGTCATGAACCTAGTGATTCATGAACTACTGAACTTTGATGCAGATTGTTACATCCGCATCCTATTGAATTTTTGATTGGGGGTCCCAATCAATCGCACAAAGTAAATTTCAAAGAACCGCCCCTTGGTAGGGGAAAGATTTCAACCAGAACATTCGCGTTTTCTCTCGTCAACCCTTTTCCCGAATTTAGTCGAAAAAAGTTTTTAAGGAACTCTCTGGCTGCCCTCTCACGCTCAACTCACCGGCAATTTTTCGCGAGCGATTGAACGAAGGGAGTCGCGACGATGCAAACTGCCATATGGCTATCAAGTTCTTTCTTGATTGGTTGATGTGTCGAAGCGTTAGTCGTTGTTATTCGTAAATTTGTGTGATCTTTTTTCGGCAGCAGTTCTACAGCTCTTTAGTGACCAGGCGAACGTCCGCAGCAGGTTTGAATCGGCCGGATTTATGTATCCATTTTGAGGCTACACTGACGCCTCGGATGAATGCCAAAACACAGACCGGAGCCGAATTCTTGGTGCCAGGTTCGTGCTCCGTGTGCGCTCGCAGTCTCCACCGTTCGTAAGCCTGGGTTCCTAGAACTGGAGGAGTGCGAAATCCATGTCGGCACCGAAGAATAGCAGTGCGCGTGCTCGACTCGAGCCCCGGAGGCCCCTCCCGAGTTACGAGCGCAGCTGCCGCCATCTTGATGTAGCCCCGCCAATGCCGCAAATCGCTGCAGCGACCGCCGCAGGGAGTGATATCTTCCTCAAATCATAATGTAAAAGTGGCCAATCTTCATGCTTTTTGGGCAGGAATTGAGCAAATTTAGGCCAAAAATGCCGTGTTTTACATTTTTGCCTGCTTGTGAGAAATCAGTGATTGCTATGGCAACCTAAACCGCCTTTGAAAGGCCCCTCCTCAATCGAGTTTCTGCCCGTCAATTAACTCAACCGGAGCAATTCTTGGACCTAAAACAGATCAAACAGATCATCGACTTGATGAAGCGCTCGGAACTCTCCGAGTTCGAATTCGAAGAAGAGGGTTTCAAAATCAAGATCAAGCGCGGCTCGAGCGGGTATCCGGTGGTGGCAAGCTCCCCGGTTTCAGCCCATCCCTTCCCACAAGTGTCGGCGCCAATGGAATCCGCGCCACCCGCATCCAGACCGGCGGGACCGGCGCAAGCTTCAGCTGGAGATGAAGCGGGGTTCACCTACGTGAAGTCGCCCATGGTAGGCACGTTTTACCGCTCTCCATCCCCAGAAAATCCCCCCTTTGTCGATATCAATGCCAAGGTCGAGGAGAAGACCGTCGTCTGTATCATCGAGGCCATGAAGATCATGAACGAGATCCAAGCCGAGACGAAGGGCACCGTCGTCGAGGTGATGGTGGAAAACGGGCAACCCGTCGAATACGGACAGCGATTGTTTAAGATCAAACTCGGTTGAGTGGTTCTTGGTCACCGGCCGGACACGATCTGTCCGGCTTAATTATTTCACATTAGTATGATACAAAAGATTCTCATCGCCAACCGCGGTGAAATCGCGCTCCGGATCATCCGTGCTTGCCGCGAAATGGGCATCAAGACCCTCGCCATCTATTCCGAGGCGGATGTCCAATCATTACACGTCCAGTTGGCCGACGAGGCGATTTGCATCGGCGGCCCCAAGAGCGCGGACAGTTACCTACGTGCCGATCGAATTATCAGCGCCGCGGAAATTGCGGATGTGGACGCCATCCATCCGGGATATGGATTTTTGTCGGAAAATGCCAAATTCGCCGAGCAATGCGAGTCGTGTAACATCAAGTTCATCGGGCCGAAGTCGAAAAGCATCCGAATAATGGGCGACAAGGCCGTCGCGAAAGACACCGTTCGCAAAGCTGGTGTCAGCATTGTCCCGGGATCAGACGGACCAATCGAAAACGAGAACGAGGCCGTAAAGTTGGCCCGCAAAATCGGGTACCCGGTGATCATCAAGGCGGTGGCCGGCGGCGGCGGCCGCGGCATGCGGATCGCCCACAACGATGTCTCCTTCGCGAAGGAATTCCACGTGGCGCGGAATGAAGCCGAGAAGGCTTTTGGCAACGGCGCCGTCTACATCGAGAAGTACATCGAAAAGCCCCGCCACATCGAGTTTCAGATCCTTGCTGACAGTCATGGCAAAGTGCTGCACCTGGGCGAGCGGGACTGTTCGGTGCAGCGCCGTCACCAAAAACTGATCGAGGAATCGCCATCGCCGTTTCTCACGTCTGATCTGCGGAAGAAGATGGGCAAGGCCGCCATCAAAGCCGCGGAAGCAGCAGAATACCAGAATGCCGGCACGATCGAGTTTCTCGTCGATGCAAAGGGCAACTTCTACTTCATCGAGATGAACACGCGCATCCAGGTCGAGCATCCTGTCACCGAAGAGGTGACCGGCATCGACCTGGTCAAGGAACAGATCAACATCGCCAATGGCGCCAAGCTCGATTTCGACCAGGGCGATGTTAAGTTCGAGAAGCACGCCATCGAATGCCGTATCAATGCCGAGGACCCGGCGCGCAATTTTACCCCTTCGCCGGGTACCATCAGCCTCTACTACCCTCCCGGTGGGCTGGGCGTGCGCGTGGATTCGCATGTTTACAGTGGCTACGCCATTCCCCCGTACTACGACAGCATGATCGGAAAGCTCATTTGCTTCGGGCCGAATCGCAAAGTCGCGCTGCAGCGGTCCTATCGGGCGCTGAGCGAATACCTGATCCGCGGTATTCGCACGACGATTCCGCTGCACAAGGCGATCATGAGCGACCCCGTCTTCATCGAGGGGAAGGCCACCACGGCTTACATGGAGGACTTCATGTCCCGCACGCCGATTGACCTCTTCTAGGCCGCGCCCGTTGCCCGTTGCTCAGACCGCCAGCATCGCGTCAACGGCAACGCGCGGATCCTTCAGCTCCCTGGCCGCTCGATGAGTCGTCACGTCTATTGGCTCTCCGCCGCCCTGCTTCTCGGTCTCGTGCTGGCGAAATTTGACCCGGTGACGGGTTTCACGAGCCTGATTCGTTTCGGGGATACTTGGCAAAACAAGCGCCTTCCCGTCCTGCAAAGACTGCCGATCGCCTCTGCGAAAGGCTCCAACGGTTACGACGGGCAATTTTATGCCACCGTCGCTCTCGATCCGCTGCTTCGCGACGATGAGTTGAACGAGGTCCTCGATGCCCCGGCCTATCGGGCGCGGCGAATCCTATTGCCCATCGGAGCCCACTTGGCCGGCTTTGGCCGACCCTGGTGGGTTCTGCAAGCGTTCGCGCTGCTCAACGTAGCCTGCTGGTTTGTTTTTGGCTGGCTCCTGCGTCGCGTGATTGCAGAAGCCGGATGGCGCGGTTTCGCACGGTGGTTCGCCTGCATGTTCGGCATGGGGGTGTTGGAAAGCGTCCGCCAATCGCTTGTCGATCTGCCCTCGCTTCTTCTCCTCGCGCTTGCCATCGAGGCTCATCAACGCCGGCGGTCAGGCCGCGAAGCGGCTTGGTTTGGCCTCGCCGCGCTCGCCAAGGAGACAAGCCTTCTGGGCACGATAGCGGTCCAGGCAAGAAATCCCCCGACTGGATCTTGGCGTCGCGCTTTCGCCGTTCTGTTTTCGGCCGCGCTGCCTCTCGCCCTTTGGTCAATCTACGTCGACCGTCGCTTCCCCGCGGAATCCGCGTCGGGATTGGGCAATCTTTCGTGGCCGTTTGTCGGCTTGCTGACCCAGTTGCGATATTCACTGCGTGAGCTCTCGTTCGGCAATCTCGACGGCCGCTACAGCTTCGGCCTTCTGGCCATGGTTGGACTGGGAACGCAGGCCGTTGTCCTCTGGCGTCACACGGACCGTGACTCTCCCTGGTGGCGTGTGGGAGCAGCCTATTCCATTCTGCTCGTGTTCTTGAGCTATTGGGTTTGGTCGGGCTACTGGGCCGTATGTCGAGCGGTGATGCCCATGACCGTGGCCTTTAACCTGCTCCTTTCGGATCGGAAGTTCTGGCGCATATGGCTGCTGGGCAATCTGACGCTCCTGCACGCGATCTGGCGGTTCCTGTAGTTGGGCGACCCGGCCTGCCGGCGGCAATCTGATCGTCTTCCGGGCGCACCAGCTACCGACGTCATCAGCAACGGACTAACTCAAGGTCGCACCATTCACCCAAAATTCGAGAACTGCGCGGCCAGGCGGGCTGCGCCGCGGCGAACACAGCCTCGACCGACGATCCTTCACGCGCGAGGATGCCACTTAAGACCAACGAACCTCCTGGCGCGACAGCGCGGACGAGCTCGCGCGCATGGCGGATCAGCACGTCGGCCTGAATGTTGGCCAGTACCAGTTCCGCTTCGCGCCCCACCAGGCCGGCCACCAGGTCAGCGCAAAAGAAATCAACTTCGCCGGCCAGTTCGTTGAGGGCGGCGTTTTCCTGGCTGACCTGGATGGCCGTCGAATCGAGGTCGAAGCCGGATACATGGCGAAAGCCCAGCTTGACCGCCGACAGCGCCAGGATCCCCGATCCGCAGCCGGCATCGATCACCCTTCTCCCCTTTGACCCATGCCGTCGCTCGTTTGCGACCAACCGCTCGACCACCAGACGAGTCGTTTCGTGATTGCCCGTGCCAAAAGCCAATCCCGGGTCCAGCCACAGCACTTGCTCGCCCGTCGGCAGCTTGAAATGGTCTCGCTCCCAAATGGGGACCCAATGGAGCGACCCAAAGCGCCAGGCCTTGAAGTGCACCTTGTAGCTGTCCCTCCAATCCGCATCCGCCAACTCGCGGAGCACCGGCTCGCCAGAGAAAGACCCCGCCGGAACCAAGGCGCGCAGGCCGTCCCATGCGGTCAAAGCCTCGGCCGCAGAGCCAAAATATCCGACCAGCCAGGTCCCCGGCAGCCCACGGTCTTCAATGAGCATCAGCCGTTGCTCCTCCGTTTCGCCCAAAATCTCCTCCAGCACGTCGGCCGCCGCTGCGGCGATCACGACCTTAAGTTCCACGATGGCCATCCGTCAGCGCCTCCGCTCACGGCTCAACCGGGCGATGACCTCCGGGAGCAACACGTGCTCGGCGGCGTGCACCTTTGCCGTGAGGCTTTCCAAGGTCTCACCCGGCTCGATCGGCACCCGCGTTTGCGCCATGATCGGACCGCCGTCGACCGCCAGCGTAACGCCATGCACGGTACAGCCCGTCTCGGCCACACCCGCCCGCCAGGCCTGTCCAATGCCATCGAGCCCGGGAAACGCCGGGAGCAAGCTGGGATGCAGGTTGATGATCCGCCCGGAAAAGGCCGCGAGGAACTTCGGTTTGATCACACGCATGAAGCCCGCCAGCACGATCAAATCGGCCCGGGCGGCCTCGATCGCGGCGATGAAGCGGTCCTCGCCGGGACCCTCGAGCTTGGTTTTGAACGGCGCCGGATCGATGTACGTGGCGGGCACGCCAAAGCGCGGCCCGAGCGCGAGGATGCCCGCGTCCGGCTGGTCCGAAAACAAGTGCACGACCCGGGCGTCCGCCAGCTGGCCGGCCGCTTCGGCTTTCAGGATTGCCTCGGCGTTGCTGCCCCGTCCCGAGCCTAGGATCACCACGCGCATGATCGGCTCAGAAGAACTTGCGCGCTTTTTCGAAGAAGCTTCTGGCCATGGGCTCGTCCGTATCGCCGCCCAGCCGGGCAAATTCCTCCAAGACTTTTTTCTGCTCCGCGCTCAAATGCGTCGGCACCTCTACCTGGACGCGGATGAGCTGATCGCCGGTGGCGCTTCCTCGTAAGTGCGGCATGCCGCGACCCTTCAATCGGAACGTGGTGTTGGATTGGGTTCCCGCCGGAACCTTCAACGCCGCCTTGCCCTGGAGCGTCGGCACCTCGATGGTGCCGCCGAGCGTGGCGAGCGTGAACTTGATCGGAATCTCGCAGAACAGGTCGTCGCCCTGGCGCTCGAAGATTTCGTGGTCCCGCACGTGGACCACGATGTACAGGTCGCCCGCCTCGCCGCCCATGACCCCGGCCTCCCCGTTTCCGGACGAGCGCAGCTTGTTGCCGGTATCGACCCCGGCCGGGATCTTCACATTAATCTTTGCCGTCTCGTTCACCCGTCCCTCGCCATGGCATTTGACACAGGCCTTCTCGACGCGGGAGCCGGACCCATGGCAGGTCGGACACACCTGCCGGACATGGAAGAATCCGCGCGACGTCGTCACCTGGCCCGCACCACGGCAGGTCGGGCAGGTCGTGCGCTTCGAGCCCGGCTCGGCGCCGGACCCGTGGCAATGGCTGCATTCACCCAGGCGACGGAAGGAGATTTCCTTTTCCACGCCGCGCGCGGCCTCCTCCAGGGAAATTTCCAGGTCATAGCGCAGGTCGGAGCCGCGCCCGGCCCCACCACCGCCATTGCCCCCGCCGCCAAAGAATTCCTCGAAGATTCCGCCCCCGCCACCTTGCTGGCCGAACACCTCGCGGAAGATGTCGAAGGGATCGTGGAAACCGCCGCCGCCGCCAAATCCGCCTGCCCCGCGCGGACCGCCGCCTTGCTGGAATGCCGCATGGCCAAAACGGTCGTAGGCCGCACGCTTCTCGGGATCCTTCAACACCTCGTAAGCCTCGGAGACCTTCTTGAACATCTCCTCGGCCTCCTTGTTGCCCGGATTCTTGTCGGGATGATATTGCACGGCCTTCTTGCGATAGGCCTTCTTGAGGTCCTCCTCGGACGCGCTCTTTTCGACGCCGAGCAGTTCGTAGTAATCCTGTTTTTGTCCGGTCGCCATGGATTACGTTTTATTCTCCTTTGCCGGACCGCTCGAGACAACCACGGAGGCCGGGCGCAGCAATCGGCCATTTAGGGAATAGCCGAGGCGGACGACCTGGCTTACGCTCTCCTCCGGCACGTCCGGGCTCGGCTGGTGCGAAATACACTCGTGAAAATTCGGGTCGAAGCGCTGGCCTGAGGGGTTGATCTCCTTGAGCCCGTGCCGCGCCAGCGTGTTCTTGAATTGGTCCAGCACGGCGGTCACGCCGGCGATGATCGCCGACACTTCCTGTTGCTGTTTGGCGGCCGCGAGGCCGAGGTTCAGGTTATCGAGGATCGGGATGACGTCCTCCATCAGGCTGGCCGAGGCGAACTGCCGCAGCTCCTCCTTGTCGCGCAGGCTGCGCCGCCGGAAGTTCTCCAGGTCCGCCATGGCGCGGACATATCGGTCATAGTTCGCCGCTGCCTCCTGTTTCGCGGTCGCAAGCTGGTCCTCCAGCTTCGGCGCCGGCATTTCCGCGGCGGGCGCGCTGGCATTCTTGTCATTCGTGTCGGTGGGCGAGGGATCGGTCATCGGAACGGCGCACCATAGCCTATGGTCGTCTCTTATCAAGCGAGTCCAGCAAACCCTTCAGCTTTTCTCCTGTCTTGGTGCCGGCGGCCCTCACCGGGCTGGCCAATTCGGTCAGTACATCCGGTCGGTCTTTGAACATGCCGCCAATCGCGCGGGAAACGATGCCCAAGGCCGTGCCCGTAAAAGGCGAGACAATCTTGGTCACGCTGTCGACGTCGTGCAGGTCACGCCGGAGAGCCAGGTTGAATTCGCGCCGGTCCGGCTTGGATCCCGAATAGTCGGCATAGACGAGTTGGTCGAATCTCACCACCAAATGCCGGATCAGGAATTCCTGCTTCGGCGCGGGGCGGCCGGCTGGAGGCGCGCCCGCGAGGCCTTCCTTGAACACCGCTGCATTCCAAGCCCCGCGTTCGTTCACGACCAGCGTGAGCCTCGGCAGGTCCACGACGATTTCTTCCGCGATGAATCGGTCGCCCAACAAGGAGAGCAGGTTCACTTCCGCCCGAAACTCCCTGAGTTCGGCAAAATCCGCCACGGGCCAGCCGGAAGGGTTCCGCAAGACCAAGCCCCTGATGGCCGCGCGCCCGGTGAAGGGATTCGCCGAGATCCCGGCCAGTTGAATCGAGAATCCGGTCCTGGTCCGAACGGCGGATGTCACAATGCCCGGCAACAGGACGACCCAGGCCATGGCACACCCGGCGGCGAGCACGGTGAGCGACAGCAGCAGCTTGAGCCCGCGCCACATGATCAGGCGAAACGCTCGGTCACCAGGATGACTGCCGGCGCGGTCGCGCGGAACTCGAATGCGCCCTCGTAAGGCAGCAGGACGTTATCGCCCATGCGCAACGCGCCATCACCAGCCAGGGCGCCGCCGGCCACCGACAGAATTCGCGGTTGTTCGCGCGCGGCGAACCCAATCCTTGCGCCCGCGGCCAGGTCCACGCGGCGCAAAGTGAACAGCGGGGTGTCCACCAGCACGCCCGGCCCGTGCCGCACGCGCGGCGCCGGTGCCGTGTTGGCCGCCAGGCACGCGAGCGACTCGCGCACATGCAGCTGCCGCGGCTTGCCGTCGAGCCCCATGCGACCCCAGTCGTAGACGCGATAGGTCGTATCCGAATTCTGCTGGATCTCGAGGATTACGTTCCCTGCGTCGATCGCATGCATCGTGCCACTCTGGATCAAGAGGGAATCGCCGGCCTTGACCGCCAGACGGACCAGGCATGCCTCAACGGCGCCGGCGGCAATTGCTTCCTCGAATCGTTCGCGCGTCACCTCGGACCGGAGACCGGCATACACGGCGGCACCCGGATCGGCGTGGGCAATGAACCAGTTCTCCGTCTTCGGTTCCCCGCCGAGCTTCGCTGCGATCGCCGCGGGCGGATGCACCTGCACGCTCAACCGGTCCCGGCAATCCAGCCATTTCACCAGGATCGGAAACCGGCGCCCGCGCGGCCACGCGGGGCCCATGATCTCAGCCGCATGGTCCCGCAACAGCTCGCGCAAACTTTTCCCCGCCCAATGCCCCGCAGCGACGATCGACTGGGCTTCGTCGCGATCCACGATCTCCCAGCTCTCGCCGACCGGCGCCTGTCCCGGGAGCGTGCGCCCAAGAAAGGTCCCGAGGGACCGGCCGCCCCATACCCGTTCTTGGTACACCGGTTCAAACTGTAGAAACGAGGACATGTTGAGCTTAAACGATTTGGAGGGAAGATTGCGGGGGCCTTTTACATTGACCCTCCGTCGCTATGGACCTGCAATTCCGCTAAACGTCACTGAAATGCCGAAAGCGGAGAGTTCAAATCTAAAGGCCCGCGAAAAAGACACCCTGTCCTTTGAGGGTCCGCGCCACCGTCCGCATTGGCTGGCTGCGTTCGTTTGTTTCGTGGTCGGGGTTTTGCTGCTCGTCGCCCTGATCGACTACGAGCCGGCGCAAAGCGTGATGACGCAGGTGGCCGGCAAAAGCGAGGTGGTAAACGGCGTGCAGCAGTTCGTGCCGACGAACACCGGCGTGAAGCCGAACCTTGTTGGCGTGATCGGTGCCGAGTTTTGCTGGTGGGCCTACCACCTGATCGGAGTATCGACCTGGTTCATTCCCGTTTTCCTGCTCTGGATGGTGAACGTCTACCTGCGATTCGCCCGCGTGCTGGCGGGGCGCCGCTTCATCTCGCTCGCATGCTGCGTCGTGTCGTTCGCCGCCCTCATGGAGATGCAGGAACTGTGGTTCATGGACAAGGCCCTCTTCACCGCCGGGCCGGGCGGAGTGCTGGGCTCATTGATCTACCGCGACGTCCTGCGGGACAGCCTCGGTGTCTTCGGCGCGGGCATGATCCTGGGCACGATCTATTTCATCGGCATTCTCCTGATCTTCCCCAACGACATCGCGGCGGAAATCGGCCGCATGATGCATGGTTTCGCGGAGTGGCGCCACAAACGGGCGGCACTCCGCGCCGCGCGCGCGGAGGAGGTGCGGAAACAGCGCGAGGAAGCCGCCAAGCAGAAAGCCGCCGCCGCGCTCGCGGCCAAGGCCGCCCCCGCATCGCCGACTCCTCCGGTCATTTCCGCCCTGGGCGCCAGGAAGGTGGTGGCCAAGGGCGGAGATCCCTTCGCTGAAATGCCCAAGGCACCGGCCGTGCCGGAGATCACCCGGCCCGCCGCGGAACCGGCGGCCGCGCCTGCCCCCGCCAAGCCCGCCGTCCGCGCGGCGAAGGCCCCCGAAGCCGGGCCCGAGACGAAGGCGGCCGCCCTCGCCGCCGGCAAACTGCAGCTCAACATCGTCAAGCCGGAGGAAACCAAGAAGGCCAAGGTCACGCTGCCCCAAAGCGAGGACAAGGACTACCAGTTCCCGCCGCTTTCGCTGCTGCGCGAGCAGGTCAAGTTCGACGCCGCGCACTCGGAGGAAGAGCACCGCCACAACGCCGAAAACCTCCTGCGGATTCTCAGTGAGTTCGGCGTCGAGGTCTCGCTGGGCGAAATTCATGTCGGGCCGGTCATCACCCGCTACGAAGTGGTCCCGGCGCCCGGGGTGCGCGTCGAGAAAATCTCCGGTCTCGACAAGAACATCGCGTTGGGCATGCGCGCGCAATCGGTGCGGATCCTCGCGCCCATTCCGGGCAAGGCGGCCGTCGGCGTCGAGGTGCCGAACCAAAAGTCCACGCCGGTCGGAATGCGGGAAATCCTCGAGAGCGAGGACTGGGTGGGCGCCAAGGCCGAGCTGCCGATCGCGCTCGGCAAGGACGTCAGCGGCAAAGCGCTGATTTCCGATCTCGCCAAGATGCCGCACCTGCTCATCGCCGGCGCCACCGGCTCCGGCAAATCCGTCTGCATCAATTCCATCGTTGCCTCGGTCCTCTATTCGAAAAGTCCGAAGGACGTGCGCCTGCTGATGGTCGACCCGAAGGTGGTTGAACTGAAGATCTTCAATACGCTGCCGCACATGCTCATCCCGGTCGTGACCGAGCCGAAGAAGGTGCCCGCCGCCCTCAAGTGGCTGCTGGGCGAGATGGAGCAGCGCTACCAAATTTTCGCCAAGGCCAATGTCCGCAACATCTATGGCTTCAACAACCGCCGGCACGAGCCGAAGCACGAGTTTCCCCCCGCCGAGCAGCAAGCCGAGCTCGAGGGCGTCGCGGAGGAAATCGAGATCCCGGACCACCTGCCGTACATCATTGCCATCATCGACGAGCTGGCCGACCTCATGATGGTCGCGCCGGCCGAAATCGAGACGAGCATCGCGCGTCTCGCCCAGCTCGCGCGCGCCGCCGGCATCCACCTGATTATCGCCACGCAGCGCCCGTCGGTGAACGTCATCACCGGCGTCATCAAGGCCAACCTTCCCTCGCGCATCGCCTTCCAGGTGGCCTCGCAGGTCGACTCCCGAACGATCCTCGACACCAAGGGGGCCGACACCCTCATCGGCCGGGGCGACATGCTCTTCTCGCCGCCGGGCACCTCGCGGCTGGTCCGGGCGCAAGGGGCGTTCGTGGCCGACGAGGAGATGTCGCAGATCGTCGACTTCCTCAAGCGCAACGGGCCGCCGCAGTTCGCCACCTCGGTCCAGCAGCAGATTGACCGCGACTCCCGCGACGAGGATGAAGACAGCGAGTCCGATGACGCTGACCTGGGCGATGACGAGGAGCTTTTCCGGCAGGCGCTCGATGTGCTGCGGGCCACCCGCCGCGCCTCCACCTCGATGCTGCAGCGCAAACTGCGCATAGGATACAATCGCGCGGCCCGCATCGTGGAAATCATGGAGGAAAAGGGCATCGTGGGCCCGGAGAACGGCTCGTCGCCCCGCGAGATCCTGGTCGACCTGGACACGTATGACCTGGGCGGGTCCTCTTGAGCAGCGAGCGAAGTGCTCCCGAGTCAGCGCCGCCGCTGAAGCCCGCGGGCACAACGGCCGGCGATTAGACTTTCAAAACCCAGCCAAAACCACTTAACACACTGCCATGCAGACGATCGGCGAGAAGCTTGAGGAAGCGCGGAAGCGCAAGGGGATATCCATCCGCGAGGCGGCCGAGACGACCAAGATCCGCAGTGATTATCTGCAAAAGTTCGAAGCCAACTCCTTCGACATCGACCTGCCCCCGCTTTATATCCGCGGCTTTCTCCGCACCTACACCCGGTACCTCGACCTGGATCCGGATCGCTTCGTCAACGATTACAACGCGCTGCTGACCAACGAGGGCAAGCCGGTGCGCCGCGAAAGCCACGGTCGCGTGGATTTCGGCGAGAGCGCGCGGAGCACCGAAGCGGTCGAAACGACGCCGGCGGGACGTTCGGCCCAGGAGCGGGCGCTGATGCTCAAATTCGGCCTGCTCGCGGGTGGCGGGATCGTCGTCGTCGTGCTCATCATCCTGCTGGCAAACGTGCTGTTCTTCCATACTCCGGCAAAATCTGCTGCCTCCGCGCAGCCGGCCGCGGCGACTGTCCAACCGGAGGCGTCGCAAACCCTCACGCTCACGGCCATCGACACCACCCGCGTCAAGGTGGTCCAGGATCTCGACGGCGCCGTGCTGTTCAATGGCTCGCTGGCCCGCGGCGAATCGAAAACGGTCAAGAAGCAGGGCAAGCTGCTCATCACCGTGGAATCGGGCAAGAACCTCCGCATGGAGGTGAATGGGCGCAGCTACCCGATCCCGCTGGAAGGCTACGGCCGGTTTGCGCTCGACTGACGGGACGGTTCAGCGCAGGGCCACAGGCGGACCGAGCACTTCGCGCAACAGGAAGGCGCGCCGCAGCGATTCCGGCGACCGCAGGTCTTCCTCAAGCGCGCCGCGCAGCGCGGTGACGCCCGCGGATTCGCGATCCGCGACGGTCTGCTCAAACTGCCGGCGCCGCAGGGCGGCTTCCTTCATCTCCTTCGCCATCCTGAGCTGTTCGGCCATCGTCGCCTGCTGCTCGAGAATCTCGGCCTGCCGCTGCGCCGCGGCGCGGCCAGGATCCGCTCGCGCCGGCGCCGCCGGGATCACCGGTGGCACGGGCGCCTGCGCCTCCATCAGCTCCCGCAACAACGGGGGAAAGCCGGGCAGCCCCTCTTCGTCGGTTGGCCGCGGTGCGGCGGAGGGCGGCGGCACGGCGGTTCTCCGCGCCAGACCGCGGTTGCGTTGGTCGATCTTGCGCTGGATCTCCTCGCGAATGCGCCGGGTGCGCTCCGCCAACTCGGGATCGCCGAAGGTTTTTCCCGACGACTCGGAATCACCGGTCGATTCATCGCGTTTGCGCTGGGTCAGCCACCAGGCAACTGCGCCGGCGATCGCGATGATGACTTGGAGGTTGTGGGCGATCCAATCCATGGCTGGGTGCCGCGTGCGTCCTTACTTCTTCGTTTCGGGATGGGCGATGGAACCGCGCATCGCGGTGTCGGCCTGGATATTCTCCATGCGATAATAGTCCATGACGCCGAGTTTGCCCTGGCGGAATGCCTCCGCCATCGCCTTCGGCACCTCGGCTTGGGCGCGCACGACCTCCGCCTGCATCTCCTGCACGCGGGCCTTCATCTCCTGCTCGACCGCCACGGCGGCCGCCCGGCGGATCTCCGCCTGGGCCTGCGCGATGCTCTTGTTGGCCTCGGCCTGCGCTTCCTGCAGCTTGGCGCCGACGTTTTCGCCGACATCCACGTCGGCGATGTCGATCGAAAGAATCTCAAAGGCGCTCCCGACGTCGAGACCGCGGGCGAGCACGGTCTTGGAAATGCTGTCCGGCGACTCGAGCACGACCTTGTAACTCTCCGACGAACCAATGGTGGAGACAATGCCTTCGCCCACGCGGGCGATGATCGTTTCCTCCTTGGCGCCGCCGACGAAGCGGTCGAGATGGGTCCGGACGGTCACCCGGGCCTTCACCTTGACCTGGATGCCGTCCTTCGCGACGCCGTCGATCGTGGCACGCCCTTGCTCCGGATTCGGGCAGTCAATCACCTTGGGATCGACGGAAGTGCGGACGGCTTCGACCACGCTCTTGTTCGATCCCTTGGTGGCCAGATCGATGGCGCAAGCGCGGTCCCAGTTGAGTTCGATGCCGGCTTTCTGGGCCGCGATGATCGCCTGGACCGTCGGCACCACGTTGCCGCCGGCGAGGTAATGGGCCG
Organism: Lacunisphaera sp.; assembly: GCA_035496355.1. GTDB lineage: Bacteria > Verrucomicrobiota > Verrucomicrobiia > Opitutales > Opitutaceae > Lacunisphaera. The sequence continues at coordinate 14,265 of DATJES010000007.1, forward strand.
CGATGCGGTCGGTGGTCAGTTCGATCCCGGCCTTCACGGCGGTGATGCGGGCATCGACCACGAGGCTGTACGGCACGCCGCCCAGGCGCATGCCGACGAGGTTGAGCAAGCCCACGGGAGCGCCGTTGAGCATTGCTTTCAGCCAGGTGCCGAAGAATGAAACGACGATAAAGAATACGATCAGCGCGGGAACGCCGATCAGGACCAGCAGGATGGGTGTGCTCATAATGGATTGTGGGTAACGATTAGACGGAAATTATCGACGCCGACCACGCGCAGACTTGTGCCCTTCGCCACGTGGCCGGTCTGCGCGAAGGCCTCGTAGCGGCGGCCTTCGACGCGCACATAGCCGCTGGGAGCCAGGGTCGTGATCGCCTCAGCGGTCTTGCCCACCACGGCCTGGAGGTCGGCCACCGCCGGCTGGCTGACCGTGCCGGAGGTGGACTGGACCACCATGTTTTTTCCGAGCCGCGACTTCGGCAACCACACCAGTTCAAGGTAAAGCATCGCGCCCAGCAGAATCGCGGCGATACCCGTGGCGAGGGTCCCGCCCCAGGCGCCGAACTGGACGAAGGAAACCACACACCCGACCGTCATGGCGATGGCGCCGACGGTGCCGAGCACCGCCCCCGGCATGAACACCTCGCCCGCCAGCAGGAGCACGCCGAGCAGGAAGAGTAGAATAACCGCATTCATGCGTCGGCCTTTTCCACGATGAGCGCGAAGTCGGTCCGGCCGCGCACAATGATCGCTTCACCCGGATAGACTGCTCCGACCTCGACCTTGGCCTCGAACCGTCGTCCGGCGATCTCCACTTGTCCGCTGGGACGAAGCGCCGTCGCCGCCACGCCCCGTTGGCCCACCAGGGCGCCGATCTCCCCGGCGGAGTCCGGTGAGGCACCCGTCCGTTGGGCGATGCCGCCGCTGGTCGAGGCCACGACCATTTTGTCCCACATCCATCCCTTCGGCATGAAGCGAGCCAGCAGGAGTCCCAGCCCGACCGCGATGACAAGGCCCAGCCCCAGGTTTTGAATCGGACGGACAAACGCGTCGCCGGACCACGCCACCGTCAGCGGCTGTCCCGGCCAGAGGTCGGCCATCGCCCAGACCAGTGAACCGAGCATCAATATCAGCCCGAGCAGCGCCAGCACTGCCACGCCAGGGAAGAAGAACAACTCCAAGGCCAGCAGCAACAATCCGACGGCAAACACCAGGAGCGGCTCATGGCCGGAAAAGCCCGCGACGTAGTTGCCAAGAAAAACAATCCCCAAGAGAACGATCCCAATGATGCCGAAGGCCCCGAAACCCGGCGTCTTGAATTCAATGAACAGGGCGAGCAGGCCCAGGCCCAACAGGACGGGCGAGAACTTCGTGAGGTATTGCGCCAGGACCTCGGACCAGGTCACCTCGAATTGACGGATGGTGTAATGGTCCGCCCCGAACTTCTTCGTGAGCATCGCATCGATGTCCCGCGCCACCCCGGCGCCCAGCAGCGGGAGCGGCGGATCGCCATACGTTCGGTTCGCCTCCGTCGCGGTGAGCGACAGCAGCTCGCCCTTCGGCTTGAGCACCTTGTCGCCAATCTTGAGCTCGTAATCGGCGTCGATCATCGCCGAAATGACTTCGCCCCGGTAGCCTTTGCCCTCCGAGATCGCCCGCACGCGGGCCTTGAGGTAGCTGACGACCTTTTGTTTCATCGTCGGGTCGATGTCCTTGCCTTCGGCGGATACGGGAGCGGCCGCCCCGATCACCGCATCCGGGGCAAACCAGATCTCCCCGGTGGTGGCGGAAATAAACGCCCCGGCGGACATTGCCTCCTTGTCCACATAGGTCAGGGTCTCGCCATGGAATTTCCCCAGGGCCTCCATGATGTCGAACGTCACATCGAGGGCTCCGCCCGGTGTATCCATGTCCAGCACGACGGCATCCGCCTTCTGGTCGGCCTCCTTCAGCCCGCGGCGCAAAATGTACAGGATCGGCCGGTTGATCTCTGATTTCACCGGGATCACGTACACCACGGTCTTGCGCCCAGCCGGGATTGAGTCCTTGGCGGCCAACCCAGCTTCCGACTGGGCCGGGGGCGGCGCCGGCGGCGCGGCCGCCGGTTCGGCCGCGGCCAAACCCGGCAGGATCACGGCGAAAACGACTGCGAGGGCGCGAGGCGATCGGAACATCGGACGCGGAGTCTACCACCCCACCCTCCGCACGCAAGCGTGCTGAGGTTACAACCCGGCCAACCGTTTCGAGATAAGCGCAGGTTCACGCAAAATATAACTGACTTTATATTGGAACGATGCGCCTTTTTTGTTTTACCAACTCACCCATGGAACGGATCCCCTACCTCGGGCAAACGATTTATCGCTGGCAGGTGGGCGCGTCGTCCTTCCTCGCGCTGCCGGAGATGGGGGCGCGATTGATGAATTGGAACGTCACCCTCGGCGACGGCAACATCCGCGACATCATTTTCTGGCCGGAGATCGAAAACCTCGAAAACATCGCCGGCGTCCGCGGCGGCAACCCCATCCTCTTCCCGTTTTGCGGGCGCTCGTACGACCGCGGCGAAATCCATTTCTGGCGCGCCGACGACGGCATCCGCCGGCCCATGCCCATGCACGGCCTGGCTCGCCAAGGGCTGTTTCGCACGATCCGGCTGGATGAAGGCGGTTTTTCGGCGCAATTCGTGCCGGACGAAGCGGCCAAGGCCGCTTATCCGTACGACTACGAGTTTGTCGTCAGTTACCGCTTCGAACCGCTGGGCATCTTCGTCGAACTGCAGCTCTCCAACCTCGGCCGCATGCCGATTCCCTGGTCGGCCGGGCATCATTTCTATTTCACCCTGCCCTGGAGTCCCGGGCGGACGCGCCGCGACTACGTGATCGAGACGACGGCCACCCGCCATCTCGTGCGCGATGAGCAGGGAGGGCTGGTATCCGGGCCGCGGGTTGCGGCCCGGGAGTCCGTCGCAGCCAAGGAACTCGTGGACCTGATCCACACCGGACTGCGCCGCGATGTCTTCGCCGTGACCGAGAAATCGACGGGAAGCCGCCTGCTCTTCCGCAGCGGCATGGCGAACAGCAGCGCGCGGGAGCTGGCGATCGTCACCTGGACCGCGGACGACAAGTCGCCATTTTATTGCTTTGAGCCCTGGATGGGGCCGCCCAACGCACCCGAAACCAAGGTCGGCTTGCACCACGTGGCGCCGGGCCAGAGCCAGAAGTTCTACGTCGAGATTACTTTAGGCTGAAAGGCGACGGCGTGGCGGCTGCCCAGCGATCGGGCGGCAGACCGCACCGCGGCCCGGAGAGAATTTTGCGTTACTTTTTATCCGAGTGTTCGTCTAATTTCCCCATGATTCTTCCCGTCGCATTCATCGAAGGCATCGGTGGCCCCGAGCTGATGATGATCATGTTCATCATCCTCCTGCTCTTTGGGGCCAACCGCCTGCCCGACTTGGCCAAAGGCTTGGGCCGTTCGGTCCGTGAATTCAAAAAGGCCGCCAGTGGCGTCGAGGAAGAAGTGCGCCGGGTGATGGAAGAACACGACGAACCCGAGTCCGCCAAGAAATTGCCCGCCTATGCTGGGACGGTTCCCGCCGCTAGCCAGGCCGCGGCCGCCCCGCCGCCGCCTCCTCCTCCCGCTCCGCCCTCTCCTCCGCCGGCCGAAGGCGGGCCCCAAGGCTGATCACTCGAAGAGCGGGTTGCGATTGAATCGCCACACGGCGACGATCATCACCGCGGCCGTCGTGCTCGCCAGGATCCCGATGATGGGCAGGAGCTGCGTGAAGCTGTTGCCGGCCCAAAGCACGGCGCCAAACCCCTCGATCGACCAGTAAACGATCGTGAACCGGGCGATGTGCTGCATGAACTCGGGCATGAAACTGACCGGGAACCAGGCTCCGCCGCACGCGCTCATGGTGATCACCAGCAAAGTGGCCAGGCTGCGCGCGGCCTCCGCCGACCGGGTGATCGCCGCCACCAGCATGCCGAAGCCCGTGCAGGCCCCGGCCACCGTGGCGCACACCAGCAGCAGGCTGCCCAGATGGCTGTAGACGTCGACGCCGTAGAGAAAATGCCCGGCGATGAAGAGCACCATCAGCTGCGTCAGGCCGAACAGCACGCCGTAAAGGAAGCGGCTCCAGAGCAATTGCGCGCGACTCACCGGCGTCGACAGCAGCCGTTCGAAGAGCCCGGCATTCTGCTCGTCGAAGAAAGCCGCCGCCGAGTTGCTGAGCGCGAACAGCAGGAACATCACCGCATAGCCGCCGATGATCCGCGTGGCCGCCGGGCTCTTGACGTCGCGGCCCACGACCTGCTCCGAATCGATCTTCACGAAGCGAGAGAGGAGATCGCCTGCCTCCGCCTTGGCGCCGGGCTCGTCCCCGGTGCGAGTGGAAATCATCTCATCCAACCCGAATTTGCCCTGGGCGATATCGCGCTCGATCGCGTCGGCGTCGCCGCCGAACGCCTTTGCCAGGGCCGCGGCGATCGAGTGGTCGAATTCCTTCAGGCGGGGGGCGCCGAGGAACTTGCCGGCCCGGGCGCGCAACGCCTGCCCCAGCAGCTGCGGCACGCTGGTGAAGATGGTTTTCTGCAGCAAGCCGTTCACGGTCTGGGCCTCGATGTCGTTGCGGGGGTCGGAGAGGATTTTCAGGTGCAGTCCCAGCGTGTTTTCGCTGACGAGATCGGGCGGAATCACCAAGGCGTAACTGAAATTCCGATTCTCGATCATGGGTCGCAGGTCGGCCTCGGTCAGCGGGCGACGGCGGTGGTCCGGCCCTTCCGTATCGGTGATGAGATGAAATGCCTTTTGGGCCCGAAGGGCCTCGACGAGCTTCTGCCCGGCGGGATTTCCGCTCTGGTCAACCACCGCGAGCGGGATGCCGCTGGGGCCGCTGTCGCTGCGGCCGAGGCCAAAAACCAATCCCACGATGTAAATGATGACCATCGGCACGATGAAGGTGAGCATCAGGGCGCCGCGGTTGCGCCGGAGATTGGCGAAATCCTTGCCGAGGAGCGTGAGCAGGATGCGCATGGGAGTCCTTATTCGCGAATGTTGCGGCCGGTCAGGTGAAGGAAGAGGGCCTCGAGGGTCGGCCGCTGGCTCGTGAAGAGGCGCGCCGGCAAGCCCAGCGATTCGGTGAGCGCGTAGAATTCCGAGAGCCTGTATTCCGGGGGCGGGCGAAAGCGATGCGTCCCGTCGAGCGTCGTCAGCTCGCCGCGGGCGGGCAGCCGCCCGGCCAGCGTCGCGGTCCGGGCATCGGCGGGAAAGCGGATCTCTTCGGCGAATGGCAGCAGCGTCAGCAGGTCATCCAGCGTGCCGAGCGCGAGGATCCGCCCATGGTCGATGACCCCGATGCGCGAACAAAGCCGCGCCGCCTCCTCCATGTAGTGGGTCGAGTAGATGATCGTGAGCCCGCCGCGGTTCAGGCGCTCGAGGTATTCGAAGATGGCGTTGCGCGACTGGGCGTCGACGCCGACCGTCGGTTCGTCGCACAGCAGCAGCTTCGGACGGTGGAGGAGTGCCGCCGCCAGGTTCAGCCGCCGCTGCATGCCCCCGGAGAAGGCCTTGACCTGATCGCGGCGCCGCTCGGTCAGTTGCACCGCCGCCAGCGCCTCATCCACCCGGGCGCGGAGTTCGGCGCCCCGCAGGCCATAAAGCTGGCCGAAGATCCGGAGATTCTGGTCCGCGCTCAATTCCTGGTAGAGCGCGATGTGCTGCGGCGCGAGGCCCAGCGCCAGCCGGCCCGCGGCATTGCCGGTGTCAAGCTTCGCCCCGTCGAGCGTGATGGACCCGGCTTGGGCGGATCGCAGCCCGGCGACAAGCGACATCAGCGTACTTTTCCCGGCGCCATTGGGTCCGAGCAGGCCAAAGAATTCCCCGGCGCCCACCTCGAGCGAGACCTCGTTGAGCGCGGTGATTGCGCCGTAACGTTTGACGACATTCCTGATGCTCAGCATGGCAGATATTCGCGGGTTGGCTCGGCCCAGTAGGCCAAGCGCCGGCTTCATTGGCGATGCGGAAGCCGCGGACGGAAGTCATGGTCATGCATGACTCGCATGCTTTTCCCGGAAACGGGAAACGGCGATTTCGACTTCGCAGCTTTTCCCGGCACGCGCCGAAACGGCGAATCGGCCAAGAAAAATCCTTTTGGCTGCCAGGGCGGAACTTACGTCGCGCCCTGCAACTTGGCACATCGCTTGCGTGTAGGTAGGGCAACAGACTTTCCAACATGAAAAAGACAACTCTCCTTCTGCTGACCAGCCTCGCGGTGCTCGCCGCCAACGCCAGTGCCGCCCAGAACCAAACCGACGAAGACGTCCTGGTTCTCCCCACCTACCAAGTGACCACCCCGCGCTACCAGCCGGCGGAAAAGAAGGTCAACGAGAGCCTCGCGGCCCTTCGTCGCGCAGCCGAAGCCCCGACGATTCTCGCGGCTGAAGTTCCCGGGTTGCGGAAGCTGGCCCTGCAGCCGCCGGTGAGCGAACAGGCGGCGCAGTTTCTGAAAGCCTTCCAGGTCGCAAAAATCTGAATTTTCGGTGCAGTGCGTTCTTTGCTAGTGTGTGTGTCAAAAAGCCCGCCCCGCGAGGGGCGGGTTTTTTTGTGGCCGGCAGTCATGGAGCGGTGAACATTGCGTCATGACCGACGACTCGCCCGACAACCCCGTCGTGATTCCGATCACCGGCGAGTTGGATCTCCATACCTTCCGGCCAGCCGACGCCGCGAGCCTGGTGGAGACTTATCTCGCCGAATGCCGCCGGCGAGGGCTGCGGCGCGTGAGGATCATCCACGGGAAAGGCACCGGCGCGTTGCGCGAGACGGTACATGCGCGGCTCCGCACGCTGCCCGGGGTCGTCGGATTCGTCCTCGGGGACGAGCACTCGGGCGGCTGGGGCGCGACCTTGGTTACACTCGCGCCCGGCGATTCCAGATAGAAACTCGCGACTTCCGCCGCGCCGTGCGGGTCGTGTAGAGATTCAGCACGATGAAAAACCCGATGCACGAGATTGATTACCGAATCAACGGCGACGACATGCAGTTTGTGGAGATTGCCCTGGATCCCCAGGAGGCGGTGCTCGCCGAGGCCGGCGCCATGATGTTCATGGACGACGGCATCGCCCTCGAAACCATCTTTGGTGACGGCACCGCGCAGACGCAGGGCCTCATGGGCGCGTTGCTCGGCGCCGGCAAGCGCGTGCTGACCGGCGAATCGCTTTTCATGACCGTGTTCCAGAACCAGGCATCCGGGCGGCGGACGGTGGCCTTCGGCGCGCCTTATCCCGGGAAGATTCAGCCCGTCCACCTCGGGCAGATCGGCGGCGAGATCATCGCGCAGAAGAACGCTTTTCTCTGCGCCGCCAAGGGGGTGAGCATTGGCATCGCCTTCCAAAAACGTTTCGGCGTCGGCCTCTTCGGCGGCGAAGGTTTCATCATGGAGCGCCTGCAGGGCGACGGCCTCGCTTTCCTCCATGCGAGCGGCACGTTGTATGAACGCGAGCTTCAACCCGGCGAGGTCCTTCGCGTCGATACGGGGTGCCTGGTGGCGCTCCAACCCGGCGTCGACTACGACATCGAGATGGTAGGCGGCATCAAGACGGCGCTCTTCGGCGGGGAAGGCCTGTTTTTCGCGCGGCTGCGCGGGCCCGGCAAGGTCTGGCTGCAGTCGCTGCCCTTCAGCCGTCTCGCCTCGCGCATCGTCGCGGCGGCGCCGCAGACCGGCCGCGGCGGACGGGAGGAAGGCTCCGTGCTCGGCGGGCTCGGGCGTCTGATCGACGGCGACAATCGCTGAACCCGCTCATCCGGCCGGTGCGCCGCCCGTCACAACGCAATTGAGCTTGGGCGCACTCCGGTCCAGCCTGCCGTCATGAGCACCAAATTCTCCTATGCGCTGATTCTCACGATTTGTGGCGCGCTCCTCAACCTCCTGTTGTATTTCACCGGCTTTCAGACCGAAAAACTGGCGACCGGCCAGTATTTCCAGTGGTTCGGCATGGTCATGATGTTCGTGGTGCTCTGGCTGGGCATCAAGGCCGTGCGCGACGAGGCGCCCGCCAAGGGCCTGAGCTACGGCCAGGGCGTGGGCGCAGGCACGCTCATCTCCCTCTATTCCGGCCTGATGAGCTCGGTTTATTCCTACATCCACTTCAAATTCATCAACCCCGAGTTCGCCGACTACCAGATCGCGCTGATGCGCTCCAAGTGGGAGGCCGCCGGCATGAAGGAAGCGCAGATGGAGCAGGCCGAGAGGTTCACCCGAATGTTCACGGGGCCAGGGGTTCAAGCCATCATGACCCCGATCTTCGTCACGATCTTCGGCGTCATCTGTGCGCTGATCATCGCCGCCTTCCTCAAACGCAACCCTCCCGAGACCGTCGCCGCCGGCTGAGTTGAGCGGTGCGCCGGCGCGAGCCGCGCCGGTTTGCGATCGCTCGTCCGATTACGGCGCCGGTCACCCGGCGCCTTCGACTTTCAGAACGGCCGGTTGTCGTCCGGCACGAGGCGCGCCGCGCCGCGATGGCTTATCTTGGTTTTCTCCGGGGCCGGCAGCAACGGGACCGTCTCGGGTCGGAAGTCCTCCCCCGCTTCAAAGTTGAACGTGTCACCCTCGAGCTTCCCGACCCGTTTGCTGATTTCGGCAGGCAGCTTGGCCCGGTCTTCCGCCGTGTTGATCGGACCCTCGAACAACACCTTGCCCTTCGCATCCTTGACGCTGAGGTTTCGCTTCCCGTCCTCGATCTTGATGTCGATCGAGCCGTCGTCATCGGAATAGGAGATGTTGCTCTTTGGCAGGTCCACGATCGTGGAGCCCTTGCCCGCCCGGGTGATGATCCGCACGCCCGGCCCGACGAGGAAATTGCCCCGCTCGCGCTCGATCATGTGCAGAACGTCCTTGCTGTCGTCGGCCGACATCCCGGGCAGGACGCGCCAGCCAAAGCCCCCGTGTTCGCCGGGGGGCACCGGCATGCTGCCCACCTCCATCCCGTCGGGTCCGAAGGCACGAAAGAAGAGGTTGTCCGCATGCTTCGGCAGCTCGTGCGTGCCCAGCTTCACCGTCACCGTCATCTCCTTGCCGCCACGCACCAGGGTCAGTTTGACCTCGTCACCCGCCTTCTTTCCGCGCACCAGCACGCTCAGCTGGTGGGTGTCGACCAGGATCTGGTCATCGAGCTTGGTGAGCACGTCGTCTTCCTTGAGCGATTCGGCGGCGGGGCCCTTGTCGAGCACACGCATCACGACCAGGCCGACGCCCTTCGGCAGCCCGAGCTGCGCGCCGAGGGTGCGGGTGACTTCGCCGGTTTCGATGCCGAGATAGGTCACGGGTTCCTTGACGCCCTCGTCGTCGGCCTCGCCGTGCCAGACGACGTGGTGCGGCGTGTCGATGTCGATGCGGCGCATGACGGTTTTGGATTCGGCGCGGGCGGCCGGGAGCAGCACGGCCAGCGCAAGGGCGGGAGCGAGGCGATGGAGGGGGAGGTACATGGCGATGGAAGTTGGAGGTTTTGCGATCGATCAGTTCAAGCTGGCGGGGAGCACCCGGATTTCGTCGCGCGGCACGCTCCATTTCAGCGAGGCGTTGGTGCGCGGATTCCTCAGCGTATAGGTGTCGAGGAAACGATAGCGCACCCGCCGTGCCGCCCGGTCGCCGTCGAGATAGACCGGGCCTTCATCCTTCATGTCGTAGAGGACGTTGGTGGCGGCGACTCCGGGAAGACGCGCCGGTGATGCGGAGGGAACCGGCGCCGGGACCGGGGCAACCGCGAACGCGTTCGAGCTGGCCGGCGCCGGAGCGGGCGTCGCGGTATCGCGTCGGGAGAGATTCCGCCAGCCGGCGGCGGCGATCAGGGCGACGACGGCGGCCAAGCCTGCCAGCTGCCAGCCGTGCCATTTCCAGCCGCCGAGGTTGGTTGCGGACGAGTAGCGCCGGACCGGGCCGGCGGTGTCGCCCGCCGCCAGTGCCCGCGCGATGTGTTCCTTCAGGCCAGCCGAGGGGCGCCGGAGGCGCAGCGACTTCAGTTCGGCTTCGAATTCGTGAAACGATTCATCCATGGCAGAGAGAATTGAGTTCCTTGCGCAGCGCCATCAGCGCATAACGGTAACGTGAAGCGGCGGTGTTGAGCGGGATCCCGAGTTGGTCCGCAATTTGCTCGAATGTAAGCTCGTGCCAGATCTTGAGCACCAGCACCTCGCGTTGCTCGGACGGGAGCCGCCGGAGCGCCGCCTCGATTTCCTGGCGGCGAGCCGCGTTGTCGCCGGGCACAGGCTCGAAGAATGGGGCGTCTTCGTCCCGGCCGAAACGTTCCTCCCGCCGGGCTCGCCGCGCATCGCGCCGTGCCAAGTCGATCGCCGCGCGGCGAATCGATGTGACCAGCAGCGCCTGCGGGTCGCCCGGGAGCTCGCGCTGATGCCGCCAATACCGGATGAAGGCTTCCTGCACGACATCCTCGGCGTCGGCCAGGGAGCGGGTCCATTGGCGCGCCCACAAGAGCAGGCGCGGACCATGGGCTTCGAACCAGGTTGACCAGCTGCCAGGCGCATGCGCTTCCTCCATGAATTCCGCGGGGGGTTGTTTCCTGAAGAGCGTCACGACCGGAAGAAATTGTCTAAAGTGGCCCGGGCGGCGGACAGAAACCGACATTAAAAGAGGCCGGGGGTTCAAAACCCACCGGCCTCTGTTGCACTATCTACTAGGTAAAAATCTCAGCGGCGCGCGTAGTCCTTGGCGCTGACCCGATAGTCGACCAGCGCGAGGGCGACCAGGATGGCTACCGCCGTGTAGCCGACACCCATGGCCATCAGGTCGGCATAGCTGGCGGCTACATGGGTGACGATTGCCGCAACAAGCGCGAAGACGGTGGCACCGGGCAGGACGGCTTTGGTTAGGTTGGTTTTCATAAAGTTACGTGGTTTGTGGTTCGTGGTTGGGCACCAGCTTTGGTGCTGCCGCGATAATACGACCATGCTTGCGATAGTTAAAATACTTAGTTTCTATGCTTCCTATCGTTTTTCCCTATGGAAATATACCAATTGCGCTACTTCTTGGCTGTAGCCGAGACAGGAAACTTCACTAAGGCCGCCTCGAGTAGTTTTGTGTCCCAGCCGTCCCTGAGCCAGCAGATCATCAATCTGGAGGAAGAACTCGGTCAGAAGCTCTTCCAACGCTTGGGTCGCAAGGCGGTCCTCACCGAAGCGGGCGAATTGCTTCTCGAAAGGACCCGCCGGATCCTCGCCGAAGTGGACCAGACCCTGGGCGAGCTGAAAACGACACCCGAGTTGGGGCCCAGGGTCGTGGTAGGATCCATACCAACGGTCGCTCCGTTCTTCCTTCCGGCTGTCACCGCCTACTTCCGGGCCAATGACATCCGCGTCAATTTGCAGACCCAGGAGGATTTTTCGCGTCCGCTCGTGGAGTTGCTGCTCGAAGGCAAGCTCGACTGGGCCCTGCTCTCGCTGCCGGTGAGCGAACCCCGCCTTTTGATCGAGAAGCTCTACCGTGAACCCCTCCTCCTCGCCGTCGGCGCCTCGCACCGCCTCGCGAGCGCGCCGACCATCAGCTTCGCCGACCTGCGCGAGGAAACTTTCATCATGCTGGGCGACCCGTCCACGCTGGCGGCCCAGACCCAGCACTTTTGCGGCGACAACGATTTTGAACCGAAGATCGGCCATCGCTGCGGCCAGCTCGCCACGGTGAAGTCGTTCACGGCGATGGGACTGGGGGTGAGCGTGCTGCCCCAGAGCGCCCGCGGCGCGAACGACCCCGCGGGGCTGGTCTTTCGCAAATTCACCGACTCGGCTCCTTCGCGGGAGATCGCCTTGGTGCGGCATCGGCACCGTCACCTCGGCCCCGGGGCGATGGCGTTTGCCGAGGCCGCGCGCGCCGTGGTCGGGCCGTCGCCGCTCAAGGAACCGGCGGAGCCCCGGACGTCGCCCACCAGCTGAGTTGCGCCCGACGGCGTCCTGTGAATCGTTCCCCGCCGATGCCCGGTCCCCTCGACCACCACGAATTATCGCGGCCGCGTGAAATCACCACGCTGGTGGTCCTGTGTGCTGTCCAGTTCACGCACATCCTCGACTTCATGATCATGATGCCGCTGGGCGCGCAACTCATGCACGCCTATGGCATTTCGCCCGCGCAGTTCACCCACCTCGTCGCCTGCTACGGCATTGCCGCCGCCCTCAGCGGATTTGCCGGTGGGTTCGTGCTCGATCGGTTCGATCGCAAACGCGCGCTGCTGGTCCTCTATGCCGGCTTCGGCCTCGCGACGCTTTCCTGCGGCCTGGCGCCGACCCACCGGTTCCTGCTCCTCGCCCGCCTCGCCGCCGGCGCATTCGGCGGCCTCGCGAGCTCCATGGTCACGGCCATGGTGGCGGACTTTATCCCGCCCGAACGGCGCGGCCGCGCGATGAGCCTCGTCACGGCCGCCTTCCCCGTGGCCTCGGTCCTCGGGGTTCCCGTCGGCCTGATGCTCGCCGGGCGCTTCGGCTGGCACGCGGCCTTTTTCTTCCTCGCCGCCTGCAGTGCGGCGAACCTGGTCATCGCGGCCGTGGCCCTGCCGCACCTGCGGACCGCGGTGCAGGACCACCAGCCCTGGCGCCAGATGAAGGAGATTCTCGCTCACGCCGTGCATCGGCGGGCGTTTGCCGTCGGGGCGATGCTGGGCCTGGCGGGCGGCATCCTGATTCCGTTCCTGGCGCCGTCCTACATCATCAACGTGGGACTCGACGAAAAGAACCAGCTGCCGGTCGCCTATGCGGTCGGCGGCCTCGCCACCGCGTTCAGCACCCCGGTCATCGGGTGGCTGAGCGACCGGGTGGACCGTTTCCGCCTGCACCTCTGGATGTCCGTCGCCTCGATGGGAGTGACGCTCGCCATCATGCGCCTCGGGCCTTCTTCGCTGGCATTCGCCAGCCTCATGCTCGGGCTGTTCATGGTGAGCATGTCGGGGCGTTACGCCCCGGCGATGACCATGATCACCAACGCAGTCGAGCCGCGCTATCGCGGCGGCTTCATGAGCATCAATTCGGCGCTCCAACTCGCTGCGAACGGCGTCGCCAATCTCATCGCCGGCTTCTTTGTCAGCGCGGATGCCAATGGACATTTGCGCGGGCTGCCGATGGTCAGCTACGTCGCGTGCGGCTTCCTGGCCTTGACGATTCTCTTCGCCCTCGAGCTCCGCTCCGCCGCGCCCCACGTGGCCCGCGTCAGTGCGGCCGGCCGGTCCGCCGCCAGGGCCACGACCTGAGGTGGCGCCCGCCGGCCGGTCGTATCAGGACCCGGCCGCCTTGCGCGCGGCTTCGAGCGCGGCGATGGCCTCATGCAAGGTCGTTTCGAAATCCTTTTTGCGCGGATCGAAATCGGAGGTGTCGGCACTCCTCAACTGGGCGATGAGCTTGTCGCATTGCGTGAGGCGGTCGTACACGTCCGCATACCGCTTCCTGGTCGCCTCGGATCCGTTCCGGCTCTCGGCGTCCACCTGCGCGCGGATCGCGTTCACCTGGTTGGCCGCGGCCTCGACGTAGGCCGCGACGGCCTTGTGATAGGCGTCGTCCGGCGTCTCGATGGCGTGGAGGCCGCCGGCGAGGCCGAACGACGCCACGAGCCAGCAACCGGCGATCACCCCGAGCCGACGCGTGAATTTCCTGGTGTGCATATTGTTGCCCTGACCGGTCGGCGGCCCGGATGTTTCGCCAATTCTTGGGGTTCGGAACCTGCCCCGTGAAACACATTGCGCACACCGCTCGGTGCGCCATGGTGCGGGCGTGACCGTCACGACCGACATGCGCGCGCCCCCTGGCGCGCCCGCGGGGGGGTTAACCCGACCGGAACTCCTCGCTCCCGCGGGGGACTGGGAGTGCGCGCGAGCGGCGGTCGAGAACGGCGCCGACGCCATTTATTTTGGGCTCGAGCGCTTTAATGCCCGGATGCGCGCCCGCAATTTCACGGCGGCCGACCTGCCGAAACTCATGGCCTTCCTGCACCAGCGCGGGGTGCGGGGCTACGTGACATTCAACACGCTGGTCTTTGCCGATGAACTCGCCGCCGCCGCGGAATATCTCCAGGTGATCATCCGGGCGGGCGTGGACGCGGCGATCGTGCAGGATGTCGGCATCTGCCGGTTGATACGCCGGCTCTCGCCCGATTTCCCGATCCACACCTCCACCCAGATGACGGTCACAAGTGCGGCCGGGGTGAAATTCGCGGCGGATCTCGGCGCCAACCTCGTCGTGCTGGCGCGCGAGAATTCGCTCAAGGAAATCGCCGCGATCCGCGACGGCCAGGCTGCCGCCGGCAGGGCACTGCCCCTCGAGGTCTTTGTCCATGGCGCGCTCTGCGTGGCCTATTCGGGCCAGTGCCTGACGAGCGAGTCGCTCGGCGGCCGCTCGGCCAATCGCGGCGAATGCGCCCAGGCCTGCCGCATGCCCTACGACCTGATCGCCGACGGCCGGCCGGTCGAACTCGGCGACCGGCGCTATCTGCTCAGCCCGCGCGACCTTGCCGGCCTCGAGGTCCTGCCCGACCTCGTGCGCGCCGGCGTGGCCTCGCTGAAGATCGAAGGCCGGCTCAAGAGCCCCGAGTACGTGGCCAACATCACCCGCGTCTACCGCAACGCGCTGGACCGCGTCTTCGCGGACGTGTTCGGTCCGGCGCCCCGGCCCGAGGCGGCCGTCGTGGAGGACCTGCGGCGGGAGAGTTCCTACGATCTCGAGATGGGGTTTTCCCGCGGGCTCCATAGCGGATGGTTTCGCGGTATCGACAACCAGGAGCTTGTGCACGCCCGCTTCGGCACGAAACGGGGCGTTTACCTCGGCCGCGTGACCCGCGTGGAGCGCGACCGCGTGTCCGTGCGGCTCGAAGGACCCGCCAAACCCGGCGACGGCATTGTCTTCGATGCCGGCCGCCCGGAGGAAAAGGAGGAAGGCGGCCGCATCTACCAGCTCGAGCAGCGCGACGCCGATGCCGTGCTGCGTTTCGGCGCCCACGACCTCGACCTGGCCCGCGTCCACGTGGGCGACCGGGTTTGGAAGACCAACGATCCCGCGCTCGATCGTCGGGTTCGCGCCACCTTTGAAGGCGACCAGGTCCGGTTCCGGCGCGAACTCGACCTCGAGGTGCACGGCCATGCCGGCGTCCCGCTCACGCTCATCGCCCATGACCGGCAGGGACACGCCGCCCGCATCGATTCCCCTGGTGCACTGGCTCGCGCCGACCGCCAGCCGCTCACGACGGCACGGCTGCGCGACCAGCTGGGGCGCCTCGGAGGCACGGCGTACCAGCTCGGCCGCCTCGATAATCACCTCGAGGGTGACGTGATCGTCCCCGTAAGTGGGTTGAACGAGATGCGCCGCCAGTTGGTCGCCGAACTCGATGCCCAGCGCTCGGCGCCGCTGCGCTGGCAGGTGAACGAGTTGGCCAGCCCGGCGTTCACCCCGCCGATCGCGGGCGACGGGAACAAGGCGCCGGCACGCGAACCGGAACTCATCGCCGTCATTCGCGAGCGTCACCAGCTGGCCGCCGCCTGGAATGCCGGCGCCCGAACAATCTACGCCGAATTCGAGAACCCGAAGCACTACCGCGACACCGTGGGCGAATTCCGCCAGCTGCAGCGGGCGGAGGTCGCGCCGCCAGCCGGTGGCTCCTCCCTTTGGGTTGCGCCGCCACGGATCTTCAAGCCCGGCGAGGAATGGATCCTCAAGCAGGTGCTGTCCTGCGAGGCGGACGGCTACCTGGTGCGCAATTACGACCACCTGTCGTGGTTCGCCGACCGTCGGCGGCGCGGGGACTTCTCCCTCAACGTCGCCAATCCCCTCAGCGCCGACTATTTCATCAACCAACACGGCCTGGAGCGGGTGACCGCCTCCTACGACTTGAATGTCAGCCAGCTCGAGGCGCTGCTGCAGTCCGCGCCGGGCGGATGGTTCGACCTCACGCTGCACCAGCACATGCCGATGTTTCACATGGAGCACTGCGTGTTCTGCGCCTTTCTGTCGAGCGGACACGACTATCGCGATTGCGGCCGGCCGTGCGACCGGCACCGCGTCGCCTTGCGCGACCGCGTCGGCGCCGAGCACCCGCTCAAGGCCGATGCCGGCTGCCGCAACACGGTCTTCAATGCGCGGGCCCAGACCGGGGCCGAGTTCGTGGACCGCCTGCTGGCCCTCGGCGCCCGGAGCTTTCGCATCGAGTTCCTGAACGAGGACGCGGACGAAGTCGCACGCACCGTCCGCCGGTATCGCGACCTGCTCGCCGGCCGGCTCGCCGGCGCGGACCTGTGGCGCGAGCTCAAGCTGATCAACCAGCTCGGCGTCACCCGCGGCCAGCTCGAGGCGCCGGCCCGCGCCCTGGCGCGCAAGGGCGGCTGATGGACGGCGGGCGGTCCGGCCGTTTCATCCCTCCGGGTTAATCCCGGGAAAAACCGACGGTCCGAGCCAAATAATGTCGCCTCGGCGAAAAACCGCCGCCTAGGCTGCCGCGAACCCTGACATGAGCGAACCCCGCAAGCCATCCGCGCCGACCACCCCGGTGGTCGTGAGTCCTTCGCCCAACCTGGAGATCAAGGACGCGCAGATCATCTTCGAGCCCATTTGGGACGACCTCGAGGCGCATTTCGGCCGCGACCACCTGCGTTTCCCGAAGGAGATCATCCTTCTCGGCGGCGCCCCCGGCGCCGGCAAGGGCACCAACACCGCCTTCATCGCAAAAACCCGCGGCCTCACGTGCGCGCCCATCGTGATGAGCTCGCTGCTCGACACGCCGGAGATGAAGCGGATCAAGGACGCCGGCGGCATGATCGGCGACCGCGAGGTGCTCGCGGTGTTGCTCCGCCAGCTGCTCAAGCCCGAGTACCGCGATGGCGTCATCCTCGACGGCTTCCCGCGCACCAAGGTCCAGGTCGAATGCCTCAAGATGCTTTACGGGAAGATGACCGAGCTGTGGCGCGAGTTTTATGGCACCCCGCTCGCCATCCATTTCCGCCAGCCCATCATGCAGATCGTCGTGCTCTTCGTCGACGAGAAGGAGAGCGTGGCGCGCCAGCTCAAGCGCGGCCGCGAGACGAAGGCCTACAATGAGGAGGTGCGCCGCACCGGCCAGGGCGTCGAGCGCGAGGAACGCGCCACCGATTTCGACGAGAACCTCGCCCGCCGGCGCTACCTTGTCTTCAAGGAGCAGACGTGGGACGCGCTGCTCTCCCTGAAGGATATCTTCTATTACCACCTGATCAATGCCCAGGGCAGCTTCAGCGAGGTGGAGCAAAACATCGCGGAGGAACTCGCGTACCAGAGTTCGCTCGAACTCGATCCGCGGACCTTCGACCGCCTGCGCACCCTGCCGCTGGCCAGCGAGATCATCCTGCACGCCCGCCAGGAACTGGTGAAGCGGCTCGATGGCTACGAGCTGACCACCCCCGAGTTGTTTCAGCGCGTGGTGACCCTCGTGGAAAAGAAGATGATGCCGATCATCCGGCGCCATGCGCTCGCCGGGCAGGCGAACATCAACAGCGAGGACCCGGTGCTGAACGAGCCGGACGCCCTCGCGATGCTCATCGATATCTTTTCCGAACGCGGCTACCACGCGGTCGTGGACGTGCATCGCATCGAGATCCCCGAGACGGTCGACCTGACGACCGGCAAGATAGCCTGCCGGGTCAAGAAGGTCTATCGCACGATCATCCGCTTCAAGGGCTCGGAGATTCGCCGCGGTTGATCCTGCCGGCCGGCGAGCTTGCGCCCGGGTTTCCCCGACGGTTTCCGCTTCACGTTGGAGCGCCGGCGCCCATCGTTCATGGCACCATGGCTGCCGTCCCCTCCGCCAACCGCCCGGCCCGGGCCCGGCCCGGCCGCCCGGCCGCCGCGCTGCTGTTCCTCTGGCTGGGGGTCGCTCCGCTATCCGCCCGCGCCCCCGATCCCGCGGCCGTGACGCTGCGCGGCGCGGCGCCGGCCTCGCTCCTCATCGGCTGCGGCGCGTCGTCCCGCGACGTGCGCGATCCGCGTATCGCCGCGATGATCGCGCGGCAATTCAACTGCCTCACCGCCGACAACGAGATGATGCCGGCGATGCTGGTGGACGACGCGGGACATTACGATTTCACCCGCGGCGACATCATCGCGCGGTTCGCGCACGACCACGGCATGCCCTTTTTCGGCCAGATGCTCGTGTGGCACCACATCACCCGCGACTGGTTGTTCAAGGATGCCGCGGGCCAACCCCTGCCGCGCGACCAGGCCCTGCAGAACCTCCGCGCCTACATCCAAACGGTGGCCGGCCACTATCGCGGCCAGGTCAAGGCGTGGAATGTCGTCAACGAGGCGATCAGCGACGACGATGCGCAGTACCTGCGCGACACGCCGGCACGCCGCGCCATCGGCGACGACTTCATCGCGAAGGCGTTCGCGTTCGCCCACGAAGCCGATCCCGCCGCCGAGCTCTATTACAACGACTACAACATCGAGCTTCCGGCCAAACGCGCCAAGGCCCTCCGTCTGCTCCGCTCGCTCCGCGATGCCGGCGTGCGGGTCGACGCGGTCGGCATCCAGGGCCACTGGCACCTGGAGTGGCCGGAGACGTCCGTGATCGTCGACGCGATCCGCGAGTTCCATGCGGCGGGCTTTCCGGTCATGATCACCGAGCTCGACGTGGACGTGCTGCCGCGCACGGTGAGCGGCGCCGACCTGGTGGCCGTCGAGGAGGGACCCAATCCTTATCCGCACGGCCTGCCCGCGGCCATGCAGCAACGTCTGGCCGCGCGCTATCGCGAGATTTTCGAGGCGCTGCTCACGCCGCCCGGCGTGACGATGATCACCTTCTGGGGCCCGGACGACGCCCATTCGTGGCTCAACGACTTTCCCGTGAAACACCGCACGAATTACCCGCTGCTTTTCGACCGCCAGTCCGAACCGAAGCCCGCGCTTTTCGCCGTGGCGGAAGTACTGGCCGCAGCCCGGCATCGCGACGACCAGCGCTAGCCGCCCTATCGCCGCGGCCGTTCCGCGCTGGGTGCCGGCCGCGATTCGCGGGATAAGGGGGACTACAGCCGCACAAGTCCGCGGCTTCTACGCCCCGCGCACCAGCAGTCAGCCCTTTTGGGTGAGGCGCGAACCTGCCAGATTGCCGGGGCCAGGACGTCCATGTCGCGCGCGCTTCTCCTCGACCTCGCCGCCCAGCGGCATCATGTGCCGATCGCCGCGGACTTGGTTTTGCACCGCCATCCCGACCCGGAGCACATCCTGGCGGATGGCGACCTCCTCGGCGAGGTCATCGCGGAAGCTGCGGCGGCATTTCACACTCCCCTCGCCTTTCCGCTGATGGACCTCCGGCTGGAGAAGGTGGAGTTGCTCCGCTTCTTTGGCCTTTCCCCGCACGAGGCCGAGAAATTTCATTTCCCCGCCGCGCCCTCCGCCGCGCAGCAGCACGAGTACAAACGTTCGCTGCGGCGCACGGCGCCGGGTCCCGCCATCGCGGCGGCGATCAGGTCGGTGTACCGCACCCGCACCCGGACGAAGCTGTTTCCCATCGCCATGTGCATCGGACCGTACTCGCTCGCGTCGAAGCTGATGGCCGACCCCATCACGCCGACCTACCTGGCCGGCTCCGGCGTGTCCGCCGCGGAGGAACCCGGCGTCGCCCTGCTCGAGGCCTGCCTCGAATTGGGGCTCACCTGCATTCTGCACGAAGTGGAGCTGGCCCTCGCCGCCGGCGCCCGGGCCGTGTTCGTCGCGGAACCGGCCGCGAACCAGTTCTATTTCTCCCCGCTCCAACTCGCCGAGGGCAGCAACATCTTCGAGCGCTGCGTGCTCGCCCCGAATCGACGCATCGCCGACCTGGTCGCCGACCGCGGCGCCGAGTTGATCTTCCACTCTTGCGGGGAGCTGACGGACCAAATGGTCGCGGGCTTCGGCTCGCTGCGGCCCGCCCTGCTCAGCCTCGGCAGTTCACGCCCGCTGCCGCGCGACGCCTCGCTCGTGCCGGCGGACACCGTATTGTACGGGAACATCGCATCGAAACTTTTCTATTCAGACTCGCTCATGCCCCTCTCCCGCGTCGCCGATGACACCGCCCGGCTCGCCGCCGCCATGGCGGTCACCGGCCATCCGTTCATCCTCGGCACGGAGTGCGACACGCTGCACGTGCCGGAGTACGCTGCGACGATCCGGCAAAAGGTCGAGTGTCTGCTCACCGCCGCCTGAACGCCGGCGACTATTTCGCCACCACGCCCGTCACGATCAGGAAAGCGATCAGGATGCCCATCAGGCTCTCGCCCGCAATAAAACCGGAGGCGACCGGCACGACCGTCTTTTCGGCCAGCGCGGGCTTGGCTCGTCGCAGCCATTCGGCCACGGCCGCGCCAAGGAACATGGCGATGCTGTTGCTGCCCGGGACGACCATGGCGATGCCGATGCCCGAAGGTGATGGCAGCAGCGGGCGGAGCCGTTTCGGCGCGAAGCGCCCGAGCAGTTCCAACGCCACGCCCAGCACCAGGCCCACGACGATCGCGACCCGGGACGATTCCTGCAACGCCCCCAGGCCCCCGGCGAACGCCTTCGACACCCCCGCCCACACGACGCACGAGGGCGCCGGCCAGGCCTCGCCGCCAAGCACGCTCGGGTCGGGCAGGATCAGCCGGAAAGCCGGGACGACCACGATGGCGCCGGCCACGACGCCAAAGAGCTGAGCATAGAGCTGGTGCCGCGGGCGCGCGCCGAGGAGCCAGCCGGTTTTGAGCGTGGTGAGAAGATCGGCGGCGTGCAGGCCGATGCCGCCGGTGACGTTGGCGGACATGATATTCCCCGTCAGGTTGCCCGGGGTGATGACGCCAAAAAGCATCTGCGTGACCGGCCCGAGCGCCTTGGTGGGCGTGACGTCCGTCTCTCCGGTCACGCGCGCCGCGACGAATCCCATGACCACCGCCAGCGGCACGGCGATCAACCCGGCCCAGAGCGGTATCTGGAATAGCCAGACCATCAATGCCACCACGGCCGGCGAAAGGACAATGAACCCCGCCGGAAACCACCACTCCGGACACTCGACGGCGGCGATCCCGGCGGCGTCCGCTGCCGCCGGCCGGCGGCGGAAAATCCGGGCCAGGCCGCTGAACGAGCGCGCGACACTCCTGTAGTCGATGGCGAAGGAAGTGATCCCGGAGGCAACGAGGATCGCCGCACCGGGCCAGAGCGTCCACGCGACAATGGCCTTGTAGCTCACCGTCGCGACCAAGCCCTTTGCCACCAGCGCGGGGGCCAGCATCGCATAGGTCAGCACCGCGCCGAGCAACAGCGACCAGCCGGTGCGAAAACTCATGAGCGCCCCGCCGCCGATGAGCACGACCTCCGCCTTGAGCGACAGCGTCCATTGCGCCAGCGTGCGCCCGGCCAGCGAGAAGGGCAACGGGATCACGTCCGGCACCAAGTGCCACGCGTCGCGCAACCAGGTCAGGATCGCCGCCGCGACCGCCGAGCCAGCCAGCCATTTCGCCTTGCTCGTGCCGCCACCGGCCGCGGCATCATGGATCGAACGGATGGTCTCGGCGGTCGCCGTGCCGGTGGGAAAGGCGAGACCCTCCTGATTGATCAGCTGGCGCTTGATCGGGATTGCCGCGAACACGCCCAGCGCGGCGATCAGCGCGAACCACAGCACCATGGGCAGCGGCTCGGGCCGGGTCGTCGTCACCATCAGCAGCGCGCCAAACGCCGCCATGTTGCCGCCGCCGGTCATGTAGCCGGCGCCCGATGCGACCGTGGTCAGCGCGTTGTTCTCGAGCACGCCCAGGGGCCTTTTCACGAGTCGTGCTACCTGGAGAAATTGAAACGCGCCGAACGCCAAGATGCAGGCCGTGAGCGTGACACCCATGCTCCAGCCGGTCTTGAAGAAAACGTACAGGTTGGACAGGCACATCGCCGCGCCGATCAACATCCCGATGACGACCGCCCGGATCGTCAGGTTGGCCTCATCCGGCCGATAGACCCGGGCCAGCCATCCGGCCTCGCGGTCGGGCTCCACCGCGCCGATCGAGGCGGGCGGTGACGCGGCGGGGGTAACGTCAGGCATGCGGCTGGATGGGTTCGCAGTTTCGCACCCTCAACAGGGCTGATGACCCCAGTCCTGCTCTTTCAGCTCCTTCTCGAATTGCGCCATTTGCTCCTCGGGCGTAAGCCGCTCCGTCGGTTTCGACTGGTCGGCCAGGGGAACGACCGCGTTTTCGGCCGGCAACGCGGCCGGCTTCTCCGGGTTCTCTTTGTCGGCTGGTTCGGTCATCGAGGCATCAGCGCCGGGCCGGTCACGGAGGCGTGATGGCCAGGGTGGCAGGCGTCGGCACGGGCAATGGCATAGTCGACGTCGCGCCCGACGGCCAGCTCACATTGATTCGGCGCGCGGGATTCTCGTCGGTCCAACCAACGAAGCAACCTGCCCCTGACTGGCTCAACTGGCTCGAGCCTGCCGACACCTCGCTGCTCTCGATGGAGCCGTCGGCTAGTTCGGCTGTCACCCGCGCGCCCACAGCCGCCGGGTTGCCCGGCGGACCGCGCAGGACTACCCGGAGCGAGTGCCGGCCCGATCCGCCGCCATTGCGAAAGGCCAGGGTCGGGGCGTTGCTGCGCGAGACGACAAGATCCGGCCAGCCATCGCCATCCAGGTCCACCACCACCACCGCCTTGGCATCGCCGGGCACAACCAGTCCGCTCTCTGCCGGCGGCACGGCCTTGAAGTCGCCGTGGCCGTCGCCGCACAGCAGCTGGCTGACCCCGCCGTCGAATCGTCCGGCTGCCGGGGTCGGGGCGTAGGTGTTCTGCACGACATAGAGATCGGCCCGTCCATCTCCGTCGAAATCGCCAGCCGCCATCCCGTTGAGCGGCGCGATTTGCGCGATACGCGGCAGCGGTTCGAAGCGGTAACGGCCGTCCGGCTGGCTCAAAAAGACGCCGCTGCGCAGCTCCGTGGCCGCCAACCGGGTTGCGGCGGCGAGTTTGTCGGCGCCCACGACTTCCTCCAGCGTCGCACGCGCATAGGCGTCGTTCGTCGGAAATCGCCGGAGCAACGTGGGCACGACGGCGGCGAGATCGGTGCGGCTGCGCAGCGGATAGAGGCGGCCATCATCCCAGCCGGCCTCGATGAGGTCGATATTGCCGCGCCCGGCGAAGTCGCCGGCGAACAGCAGCGCCGGATGGTCGGGATCGGCGCGATACGGCGTGTTGAGCCCGAGGTTGCCCACCGCATAATCAGGCCGGCCGTCGCCGTTGAAGTCCGCCGTGGCGATCGAACGCCACCAGCCGGTCCCGGCCGCGGCAAAACCCGCCGCCTCGGTCCGGTCCGTGAAGCCCTTCCCGCCGTCGTTGTGGAAATACTTCACCAGTCCCCATTCCAGCGTGACCACCAGATCCGGCCAGCCGTCGCCGTCGACATCGCTCCAGATGGCCGCCGTCACCATGCCGACCTCGCGCAGGCCGGGCGCGAGTTGGTCGGTGACGTCCTCAAACTTGCCGCCGCGATTGGCGAGCAGGGCGCTGCGCGGCGTGAGGGGATACTTGCCCGGCACCACGCGCCCGCCGATGAATAAATCGATCCGGCCGTCGCGGTCGAAGTCGGCGGCGGCCGCCGCTCCGGCGCTGATCGGCAGCACGGGGAGCGCACCTGCGGGCGCCGGAACAAAGTGTCCGCCACCGCCATTCAGGAAAAGTCGCGGCTGATAACCCGGATCGTCCGCCGGCAGGCTGGCGCCACCGCCGGCGACCAGGAGGTCCAGATTCCCGTCGCCGTCGGCATCGAAGAGCAGCAAAGGTCCATCGTCCACGTCGGGCAGAGCCGCGAGGGAGGGCGATTCGATCGCGAAGAATTTCCCCGGCTCCCGGGAGGCGAGAATGCGCCGCGGGTCTTTGGTGGTCCCACCCACGACCAGGCTGTCATGGCCACTCCCGTCGAGATCGCCGGCTGCCAGCGCCGGACCGCGGCGGTTGAAGCGGAACGGAAGCAACCGCTGGTCGAGCAGCTCGTCGAAGGCTTCCTCATGCGCGGTCCAGGCCAGCCCCGCCGCTGCGCCGCTCTCGGTAAACTGCGGCGGCTCGGCCTTCGGCCCGGTGACCGCCGTCGGTTCCGCCGCGGCAGGCTCGGTGATGATGAAGCGCCGGTCCACGGGCAGGTTCTCGAACGCCTGCACCTGGCCGCTGGGCCACGTGACAGTCAGCCGCCGGATCGCGGCGTCCTCCCCCAGCCCGAAATGCACGATCGGCTCGCTGCTCGACATCAAGCCGCGCGCGAGCGTGAGCTCGCGGACCTGCGTGCCGGCGGCGCTCTCCAGCCGGACCTTGGCGCCGAGGCCAAAGCGGTTGGAGCGCGTGCCGCGCAGGGCGATGATCACGCGGTGGCCGGAATCGCTGTCGTTGCGCAGCAGCGTGGCGCCGGCCTGATAGTTGCCGTGCAGCAGGTCGAGGTCGCCGTCGCCGTCGAGGTCGCCGAAGGCGGCGCCGAAGCCGACGTCCTTCTGGTCGAGACCCCAGGCGGCGGAGACGTCTTCAAACCTCAGCCCGCCCAGGTTGCGGAAGGCGAAGTCCTTTTCGGCATACACCGGGCTGGCGCGCACGAGACGGACGCGACCAGCGTCGCTCTCGGCCCGCATGCGCCGGCCGATCAGGTCGACGTTGTGGATCTCGCGATACATCCCGTTCGTGACCTGCAGGTCGAGCCGGCCGTCGTTGTCCAGGTCCTCCCAGCGCAGCGACCAGGTCCAGTCGGTCGCGGCCAGCCCGGCGAGGTGCGCCGCCTCCAGGAAACGACCGGCGCCGGTGTTCAGGAGGATCGCGTTGTCGGGATATTGCGGCACCGCGGTCGAGCCGTCGGTCGGATCGCGGAGGCGCGCGCGAGTCTCGGCCATCGTGCGCTGGTCCGCCTCGCGCGTGGAGCCGGACATGTCCGCGACCATGAAGTCGACGTGCCCGTCGTTGTCGATGTCCCCCAGGTCCGAGCCCATGGACGAATACGGGACATGCGGCGCGACCGCGCCGATCACGTCGGTGAAGGTGCCGTCGCGGTTGTTGTGGTAGAGCGCATCGGGCACCGCGAAATCGTTCGCGACATAGAGGTCCGGCCAGCCGTCGTCGTCGTAATCCCACCAGATGGCCGAGTTGCCGTGGGTCGGTCCGGGCGCCACCCCGGAACGGTCCGTCACGTTGGTGAACGTGCCGTCCGCGTTCTGGTGAAACAGGTAATCGCGCTGCCCGTCGGGATGCGTGGCGGCATCGAGCAGGTTCGTCTGGATGAAAACATCCAGCCGGCCGTCGCGGTCGTAATCGCCGAACGCCGCCATCATGCTGGCGTCCTTGACGTCGAGCCCGTAGGCGTGGGCCATCTCCTTGAAGGTGCCGTCGCCCTGGTTGATGTAGAGCAGGTTTGGGGCGTCGAAGCGGCAGACGTAGAGGTCGAGCCGGCCGTCATTGTTGATGTCGACGAAAGTCGCGCCCTGCTTCCAGATGAGGGCGTTCGCCCCTACGTCACCCACGCCGGCCTTCGCCGTCACGTCCTCAAACTTGAAGCCGCCCAGGTTGCGGAACAGACGGCAAGTCTCGGTCTTGCTGACCACGAACAGGTCGGGCCGGCCGTCGCCGTCGTAATCGCCGATCGTCACGCCCGTGGCGACGGCGCCGATCTCGAGCTCGCGATAGCGCCGGCCCCACATCTCGGGATCGGCATAGTTGTTCTCGGTGCGCACGCCGGTTTCGTCCGGCGGCAGCTCGACAAACAAAGTCTTGCCCCGGGGACCCGAGCGCGGGGCGAGCGGCTCCTCGACCATGCCGGCCGGCGCCGCCTCGGCCCGCGAAGCCGGTCCGAACGGGCCGCAGAGTCCAAACGCGAGCAGCAGCACAAACGGGCCGCGGCGACGGATCCGACTCGAGGGGATGGTCCCGACGCCGGGCATGACCGGAATGCAAGCCATGGAACCTCAGGGGTTGGCCGGGAGCTTTCCGTCGGGACTCACGACAACCGGACCGACCCAGCGGGTGTTGTATCGTGTGATCCAGGCATCATCCAGCCGGCTCGGCCGCGGTTCGCTGCCATAGGCCTGGTCGTCCATGCCATGGAACGGCAGCGGCCCGACATCCCACCCGGTCTTCACATGGAAGTCGGCATCCTTATCCCAGCCGTCGACGTGCAAATAGAAATCGCGCACCAGGCCGGCGGGCTTCGGCGGCAGCCGCGCGGCATCGAACGCCAGCGCCAGTTCGTCGCCGCCGTTCAGCAGGGCCAGCCGGTCGTCCCGGCCGGTCACAAGCTCGCGCACGTCGCCGTAGCGCGTGACCCAGCCGGCCGGCGTGCGGTCCCACGGCGGGGTGGCCGACACGACGCCATAGATCGGCGTCAACGGCCGCGACGCGGGCAGGTCAGCGTAGCGGCTGAAGCCGCGCCAGTGCAGATCGGCCCGATCCGGCGCGAGGGCGACCTGCCGGCTGCCCTCGGGCGCGGTCTTCTCGCACAGAAGCGCCCGATCCCAGTGAATCTCGAACGCGGTCGACAACCTCAGCCGTTGGGTCCCGTCCGGCAGGCGCTTCTCCAGGTCGACCAAGATCGTCTTGGTCTTGCCGGACGGCGTGCCCACATCGACGTCGACCTTTTGCCAGGAGCCGTCGGGCAGCTGCGCCTCCAGTTGCGGGAACGGAAACGGCAGGCTCGGGTCGATCGAAGCGCCGATGTTCGACATGCCGCCGCCGAAGTGCAGCCAGCCGGTCAGCGCGAGCACGAGCGGCCGGTCCGCCGGCAACGGGCCGAAGTCGAGCGTCACGGAGAACGGTTCCGCCAGCCCGCGCAATTGCGGCCGGCGCAACGCGACCGGCGAGGCCATCCGGCCGTCGGCCTCGGCGAGCGCAGCGGTGACGTCGAGCCCGTCGCTGCGCTGCGCCGCCCGCGGCACGCCGAGGGGTCGCAGGGTCCAGAGTTCATGCGGCGGGAAGGGCCGCCCGGGGTGCATCTTGCTGGTGGGATAAACCAGCGTGCCCGGCGGATGGTCCACCACCACGAGGCTGGCCTCGTCCAGGTAAAGCACCTCGCGCAACTCGTCGGTCACGCGCACCTCATAGGCGCCGTCGCGGGCCGGAAATTTCTTCTCATCCCCGAGCGCGAGGAACTCCTCCGGGTCAGCCTCGATGGAACGCGTGGCGCTCATCGGCAGGCCCAGCGGCGCGGAGCCCAGGATGTCCGTCACGAAATTGAAGGCCTGCCCGTCCCAGGCATACAGATACGGGCACGAACCGCTTGGCAGCGTCGGTTCGTCGATGGCCAGCAGTTGCGAACCGACCGGCACGTCCACCAGTGCCGTCGACAGGTCGAACCAGTGCAGCTTGAGCGCGTCGAGCTGGCGGTGGTCGCCGACACCGATCTCGATGGGCTGGCCCCGTACCGTGCGGCTGGTGCGCCAGTTCCCCGCGATCAGTTCGACCCGCACGCCGAGGGCGCTGGCGTTGGAGCGCTTGCCGGCCAGGCGCAGCTTGAGTTGACGATTTCGGTTGCCGCCGTCGTTGCGCCAGAAACGCAGGCCACCAGCCGTCGCCGCGACGAGATCGGTGTCACCGTCGCCGTCGAAATCCGCGGCGACGATCGCCCCGGCGGCGCCGAGCCGGTCGAGCCCGAGGTCGGAGGTGGTGTCGCTGAAACCGCGACGCCCGGCGTTGCGCCAGGCCCGCACGCCGTTGTCACCCCACCCGATCAGGTCGAGCCAGCCGTCGTTGTCGTAGTCCACCGTCAGCAGGCCCTGCAGGTGGAGTCCCGCCAGCGGCAGGCGGGCGCGCTCCGTCTGGCCGTTGAACACGATCTCCAGGGCGTTGCCGGTGGCGATCACGGCGTCGGGCCGGAGGTCGTTGTTGAAATCGCCGGTGGCCAGCAAAGTGCCGACGGGCCAGCCGGCGGTGGTGAGCTGGCTGGCGGCGAACGTCGCCGCGCGCTGCTTGGCGTAGAACGCCGGCGGCTGATCCGCGCGGCTGATAAACGCGCCCGGCAGTCCCTCGTTGGTCCAGTCCTCGGTGAGCACCTGGCTGAGCTGGGGCAATTGCGTCGGCAGTCCGGAGTCCGGCGCATGGCCGTCGAACAGCAGGTTGCCGAGGTTGCGATAAACGCCGAGGCCCGCCCCGTCCGGACGGACGACGACGAGGTCAAGGTTGCCCGTGAAATCGAGATCGGCCAGCAGGCCCGAGCGCGCCTGCACCCCTTCCAGTCCCGCGGCGCGCGTGGCATCGCGGATGCGGCCCTGGCCGTAGAACTTGAAGACTCGCGAGTCTTCCGGGCCGAGCATGACCACGTCGTCGAACCCGTCGTTGTCGAGGTCGCCGGCGAGTGCCGCCTCGTAGACGGCGCCCGGCTTGCCCGGCAGCGTCCGGCCGGCCGGGCTGAAATGGCCGGCCTGGTTGTCGAGGAGACGGAAGCCCTTGTCCCCTTCGGCCACGAAAAGGCCCGGGTGCCCGTCGTGGCTCTGGTCGACTACAGCGAGCGGGCCGCGGAAATCTGCGGCGGCCGCCCCGAAGGCGGTCGCGGTGGCGTCGGTGAACTTTACCGGAATGCCGCGCCGCTCCGGCTGCGCCAGGACGAAGGGCGCCAGCGGCGCGGTGTACTTGCACTTTTCCAGCGCCCCCGGACCGGGGGCCTGGCCGGGCGAACGGGCGAGGATCTTCTGGTGCTCCTGCAATTCGCGTGCCGCCTCCGCGTCGCGGCCGACCTGCTGGTAGAGCCGGCTGAGCTGGAAGTGGGCGGACGGATGGTCCGGCACGGCGCGGATCACGCCCTCGAAATCGCGGATGGCGTCGTTGACCTGGCCGAGCTGCGCCTGCGCCATACCCATCTGGAAATCGAGCGCCGGCACGGCGCGGTCGATCTTCCAGGATTGCTGCAGCGCCTCCGCCGCCGGGCCGGGCTCGTTCTGGCGGAGCAGGGCGCAGCCGAGCAGGTAGTAGGCGGCGGCGCTGTTGTGGTCGAGGTCCAGGGTTTCGCGGCACATCCGCGCCGCGTCGGCCGGCTGGCCGGCAAGCAGGTAGGCGTTGGCCAGGTTGAGCCGGACGTCGGTGCTCGCCGGCGACAACCGCAGCGCCTCGGTGTAGGCGGCCAGCGCCGCCGCTGCGTCGCCTTTCTCCAGAAAGCCGTTGCCGCGGGACACCAGCGGGACGAATCGGTCGGCGGTGGCGCGCGACCGCAGCCAAAGACCGGTCGCGGCCACCGCGAGCACCACACCGACGATCCAGATCACGCGCTTCGACATGGCCGGGATCTAGCGTGCGAATGACGGTTCATCAACTGTCATCGGCCCGGCGATCTCCACCGCAACGGTGGGGATGATCATTGGGTCGGCGGACCAGAGGCGCCGACCGCACGACCAGACGCCAGAACATACGGCAGGAGCTGTCACGGGCTCCTCCACCATGGAAACTCCAGATCGCCGAGGAATCTTTTTGGGGCGAACTGCCGCCCCGCGGGGTGGAGCGCGCGGCGCGAGGCGCCCCGGGCGATTTCGCATTGGCAGGCCGACAACGCGCCGGCTATCGTCCGCGCCAGAACCGGCGTCCCTCGGACCCGGCCGCCCGAGCGCCCCGGGCACCGCGGCGTCGCCCCTTCCTCCTCTCATGCACGAATACATCGAACGTCTCGTCGACCTCATCGACCCCGCCGCCAATCAGCTGTACAACATGACCGTGGACGAAGCCCGGGATCGCATCCTCCGCGGCCCGCCCGAGGCGGTGCGGGAGATCGACGGCTCCTTCGCCCTCGTGGCGCGCAACGGCAAGCAGGTGCGCATGGCGCGCTCGCTCGACCGCCCCATGCGCTACTTTCTCGCGAAGCGGCAGGCCGGCCCCGCCCTCTTCGTCGCCGACCGCATCGACACCATCCACCAGGCGCTGCGGCGCGAGGGTCTCGACGGCCAGTTTCATCCCAGCTACACGCGAATGGTGCCGGCGCATTATGTGACGGAGATCCAGCTGCTCGGCTGTCCCGATCCCGACCCGACCTACACCCGGTTCTTTACTCCGTCGCGCAATGCCCAGCCCGCCGACCTCGACACCATCGGCCGGAACTACATCGGTGCGCTGGCGGCTGAGGTGGAAAAATGGTTGCGACGGATCCCCGCCACCGAGCCGGTCGGCGTGGCTTTCTCCGGCGGCGTCGACAGCGGCTCCGTCTTCCTGACCGTCTACCACACGATGCTCCGGCTGGGCCTGAGCCCGGCACGCCTGAAGGCCTTCACCCTCGACTTCGGCGACGGGCCCGACGTCCGCCAGGCCCGGCAATTCCTCGAGTCGCTTGGCCTCGGCCTGTTTCTTGAAACGATCGAGGCGGATGCCGCCGCCATCGACCCGGCTGAAACGCTCCGCGTGCTGGAAGACTACAAGCCGCTCGATGTCGAGTGCGCCTCGATGGGCCTCGCCCTCTGCCGCGGCATCCGCGCGCGTTATCCCGATTGGAAGTATCTCGCCGATGGCGACGGCGGTGACGAAAACCTGAAGGATTATCCCATCGAGGAAAATCCCGAGCTCACGATCCGCAGCGTCGTCAACAA
Organism: Lacunisphaera sp.; assembly: GCA_035496355.1. GTDB lineage: Bacteria > Verrucomicrobiota > Verrucomicrobiia > Opitutales > Opitutaceae > Lacunisphaera. The sequence goes on from DATJES010000007.1 coordinate 44,774, forward strand.
TCTCATGCTTTACCAGGAGGGCTGGGGCGTCGGCCGGATCAAGCACTCCCTCACCTACAGCGGCGGCCTCAGCCGCAGCTATGCGCGCACCTATGCGCCCAGCCGGCACTTCGGATTCGACGGCTTCAGCCCCTACACCCGGCCCGCGGTGGTGGCCGTCGCCGAAGGCATTCCCTTCGCCACGCTGACCGACATGGCCGTCGACAAACTTTATTCGCTCAAGGGCGAGATCACCCGCCGCGGCGTCAAGGCCATCACCGGCTTCGACATGCCGGTCTTCGAGAAACGCCGGTTCCAGCACGGCGCCCTGCCGGTCGAACGGCTGCGGCAGCGCCTGTCCGCCGTCGAAACCGGCTACCGCCGGAAGTTCCTCGCCTTCTATAACTGAGGCGATGGTTTCCGCCTATCCATCGCGGGACCGCTCTGGCTGGATCCTGGCCCAGCGGCCGCCGCGGACGGGCACGCCCGATCCGGAGAAACCGCATGGCGTTTTTCTCGAGGAGGAGCGGCTGGCCTCCGGGACGGTCGTGCCGTCCGGCGTCGTGTTGCTGACCAACAAGGAATGTCCATGGCGATGCCTGATGTGCGACCTGTGGCAGGGCACCACCACCGTGAGCGTGCCGGTGGGCGCGATTCCGCGCCAGCTCGACCAGGCGCTGCAGACCTGGGCAGACGCCGGAATCCGGCCGCCACAGGTGAAGCTCTACAACAGCGGCAGTTTCTTCGATCCCGCCGCGATCCCGCCATCCGATTATGCGGCGATCGCGCGACGGTTGGCGTTCGCCGCCAATGTCGTGGTCGAGTCGCACCCGCGGCTCGTCGGCGAGCGGACCCTGCAGCTGCGCGACCTGCTCGGGGGCCCGCTCGAGGTCGCCATGGGATTGGAGACCGCGCATCCCGCGGTGCTGAAAAAACTGAACAAGGGTTTCGACCTGCCACAGTTCGCCCGCGCCGCGGAATTCCTGCAACGCGAACGGATCGCGCTGCGGGTATTCCTCCTCGTCCACCCGCCCTTCTTGACCGAAGCGGAAGGCCTGGCGTGGACGGCAAAGTCGGCGGAATTCGCGTTCGGCTGCGGCGCCAGCGCCGTCACGCTCATTCCCACCCGCGTGGGCAACGGCGCGATGGACCGCCTGCTGGCCTCCGGCGAATTCACCCCGCCGAAGTTGTCCATGCTCGAACAGGCGCAGCGCGCCGCGCTGGCGTTGAGCCGGGGACGCGTGTTTGCCGACACCTGGGGCCTCGAGCCGTTCTCCACTTGCCCGGCGTGTTTCGCGTCCCGGCGCGACCGCCTGCAACGGATCAACCTGACGCAGCGGGACCAACCGTCCGTGGCCTGCGCCGCCTGCGAGGAAAGATGAGCACCGCCCGCCCGCCGCTCGTCGTCGTCGGCTCCGGTTTCGCCGGCTCGCTCATCGCGATGATCGCGCAACGCCTCGGCCGGCCGGTGGTCCTGCTCGAGCGCGGCCGGCATCCGCGGTTTGCCATCGGCGAATCGACGACGCCGCTAACGAACCTTTTGCTGGAGGAAATCGCGGATGAATTCGACCTGCCGTTCCTGCGCCCGCTCTCCAAGTGGGGCACCTGGCAGCGGGACCATCCGGAAATGGCGTGCGGCCTGAAGCGCGGTTTCACCTTCCTGCGCCACGAACTGGGCCGACCGTTTCCCCTCGACCGGGCAAGGCAGAACCAGCTGCTGGTCGGGGCCAGCCCGGCGGATCGGGTCGCCGACACGCATTGGTATCGGCCCGACTTCGACCATTTCCTCGTTCGCCAGGCGGTCGCACTCGGCGTCGATTACCGCGACGAGGTCGAACTTGCGAGCGTCACGGAGTCGACCGACGGCATCCGCCTGAGAGGCGCGCGCCATGGCCGGCCGTTCGAGCTGAATGCCGGATTCCTGATCGATGCCAGCGGGCAACGTGGCTTCCTGCACCGCCGGCTCGGTCTGTTGGAAAAGCCGCTGGCGGGCTTCCCGCCGACCCAGGCTCTCTTCGCCCATTTCACCAATGTCGCGCCGCTTCCGACCGACTTGTTCCCCGGCACCCCGCCCTACCCACCCGAGGACGCCGCCATGCATCATCTTTTCGACGGCGGCTGGGTCTGGGTGCTCAAATTCAACAACGGGATCACCAGTGCTGGCGTCGCCGCCACGGATGAAGTCGCCGACCGGCTCGGGCTGCGGTTGGGCGCAGCCGGCTGGAACAATCTCCTGCGCGAGCTGCCCACATTGGCGGACTCCTTCGGTTCGGCCTCCGCCATCACGCCGTTCATCTGCCAGCCGCGCGTCGCCTTTCAAAGCGCCACCGTCACCGGGCCGCGCTGGGCCCTCCTGCCCTCCGCCGCGGGATTTGTCGACCCGCTCCTCTCGACGGGTTTTCCGCTGACCCTGCTCGGCATTCAACGCCTGGGCCGTCTGCTCCGCGACTCAGCTGGCGCCGAGGTTCCGGACGGGCTCGCCGACTACGCCTCCGTCACCACGAGGGAGTTCGAGGCCGCGGCCGCACTGGTCGCCGCACTCTACCGGTCGATGAACGACTTCAACAGGTTCAAGGACCTGAGCCTGCTCTATTTTGCCGCGGCCAGTTTCTCCGAGGCCGCGCGCCGGCTCGGCCGGGCCGACCTCGCGCCGAACTTCCTGTTGTGCGGACATCCGACTTTCGGACCGCGGCTGCGCGAACTCTGCGCCGCCGAGAATCCCCCGACCGGCCGCATCCGCGAAGCCATCGCCCCCTTCGATGTCGCCGGCCTGACCGATCGTTCCCGGGACCCGTGGTATCCGGCGGACCCGGCCGATCTCTACCGCCACGCGGCGAAGCTGGGCGCCAGCGAACCGGAAATCGCCGCCATGCTGGCCCGATGCGGCCTGGTCGCGCCCGCCTGACCCCATTTTCAAAGGAAGGAAACCCATCATGACCAAGAAGACATTGACCCTGCTGATTGCGGTGCCGGCGCTGACTTGGACGGTCTGGGCGCAGGTCGCATCGGAAAAGACCAACAAGCTGACGTCGATCAGCCCGCAAGCGATGGCGGATGCACTGCACGCGGTGATTGCCGCCGACCGCCAGGCCTACGCGGAGCTGGTCGACCGCGTGCGGACCGGCACCAACCCGATCGATGTCTCCGAAAACTGGCGCGAAACCCACGGGCTGCCCGTGCCCGCCCAGTTGCTCCGCAACGCCGCGCAGTCGATCCAGAAGGAAGGCGCGGAGTTTTCCTACGCGCTGCGTTCCCAGTGGGCCATCAACCCGAGCCACACCGCCCAGACCGTGGTGGAGCAAAAGGGTCTCGAGTTCGTGGCGCAGCATCCCGGGCAGACCTATTACGCCGACGAGGAGCTGGGCGGCCGCAGCTATTTCACCGCCGTGTACCCGGACCGCGCGACACTGCCATCCTGCGTCGACTGCCACAACCGCGACCCGCGCAGTCCGCGGCACGACTTCAAGCCTGGCGACATCATGGGCGCGATCGTCGTGCGGGTACCGTTGGAGTTCTAGCGCGGACATCCGATCGGACTCCGGGTGTGTCAGGCTGGAGGGTCGGTCTCCTGACCGACCGCGGCCGGCCGGGAGGCCGGCCTTCCGTGCAGGTGGGAGAACCCACACGCGCGAACCGGTCCCGCCGGTCGAAGGCTCAGCGATTCCGCGCGATCGGCAAGGCGACAAACCGGCCCCGCTCGCAGATCCTAACCTCCATGGCATCTGTCCGGTTGCCGAAACGATCAAAATGGAGATCGCCGCCCATGCCGCCGCTCGAGACCGCCAAGGGGAATTCCCGATAACCGGCGCCCGGACCCGCCCGCCGCAACGTGGCGATCAACACCCGCGCCGCCTCGAAGGCCGCCGCCGCGCTGAAATCCGGCTCAACGCCGTGCGCCACGCGATATTGCCGGGCAAAGTTTTCCGTTCGCTGACGGTCCGCCGCGTCGGCTTGAAATTCCGCGATGGACACGCCGGCGGCGGCGGCACCCGCGGCGGCAAAGAATTCCGGTGAATCCAACGTGGCGGAACCGGCCAGATGACCGCCGTAACCCGCCGTCCGCACGGCGGCGACCAGCGCGCCGGCTTGCGCCGGCGGCAGCCAAACCAGCAGCCCGTCCGGCGCGGCCGCCACGATGCCTTGGACCACCGTCGCGAAGTCCGTCTTCAGTTCGGCGCTGTCGATCATCCGGTCCAAGGGAGTTGCGGTTGCACGCGCCGCCGTTTCCAAGTCGCGACGGACCGCACGTCCCGGATGCCCGGCGGGTACGATTGCCCACCAATGGCGAGGCGGCGCCTGCGGTCGTCGGGCGGCGGCGAACAGCGCCGCCGCGGCCAGATCGGTGCGCGGCACGACGCACACCGCCCAGGTGACGCCGGCCTCCGTGACCGACGAGTCGGGACAGACGCTCGCCACCGGCGCGCGCGTGCGGCCGGAAACCTGGAGAATGAGATGCGTGGCGGCGCCGTCCGCCGGGCTGATGATCGCATCGGCCTGGCGCTCGCAGACCAACGTCACCGCCTCGTTGCCGACCGAACCCCACTGGCCGCTTCCGCTGCGCACCTCCAGCAAGACCGGCGCGTCGGCCGTGCTGGCTTCGGCGACTGCGAGCTGCGCGCCGTGCAGCAGGCTGGCCGACTCGGGATCGCCCGGCGAAGCGATCACGCCGAGCGTCACCGGGCGCGGGCCGGCGCCGGCGGCGAGCGGGGCGAGCCACAGGCAGGCCAGCAGGCCGGGCAGTCGGATGGTCATGGTCGGCGGATCGCCCGGCTAGCGTTGCGCGATCGTGGGCGCAAATTCCGGCTCCGGTTCGAAGACCGGCTGGCCATGTTCGAGGCGCACGAGGCGCACGGGCGCGATGTTGGAACCCGTCCCGTCGATCCGCATCCAGCCGGTGACGCCGTGATAATAATCGATGTTGCACACGAGGTCGCGGATCTGCCAGCGGTTCGGCCCCGCGCGCCGGATGGCACTGAGGAGAATCTGGGCGCCGTCGTAGGCGTAGGCGGCGTAGACGTCGGGCGCACGGCCCCAGCGCTGCTGGAAGCGGGCGGCGAATCCGGTCCAGAGGGGATCCGGGCGGGCCGGATCGAACAAACTGGTGAACATCACGCCTTCCGCCGCATCGCCGGCGTTCCGCCGAAAACTCTCCTCCATCATGAGATTCGTGCCGAAGAAGCGCGCCTTGACGCCGGCCTCGCGGAATTGCCGGACGAAGCGACCGAGATCGGCCGGGTCGCCGAGGAAGAAGATCGCCTCGGGCTCCGCCTGCTTGATCGCGGCGAGCTGATAGCTGATGTCGGTGCTTCCCGGGGCGAAGAGCAGCTCCTGGGCGGCGGGACAGCCGAGCCGGCGGACGAAATCGATGAACATGTGGGAGCCGACCCGGGCGAATCGGTCACCCGCGCGCAGGATGGCGATGCGTTTGCAGCCGTACCGGTGCACCACCAGGTCCGCGAGTTTCGACAACTCCTGCCGCTGGTCGGGCAGTACCCGGAGCAGCCAGGGAATCTGCGTCTCCGTCAGCGTGGGATCCGGGTCGGAAGTATTGATCATCACAATCTCGGTTTTCAACGTGACGCGCAGCGCGACGTGGGCGTCGGTACCGTCGATCATGCCCAGGTAACCGAGGACGCTTTCGTCCGCGAGGAGGGCGGCGAGATTGGCGGCGCCGCCCCATTGGGCGATGCCCTCGTGTTCGACCAGCTCGAACGGCAGTTCGTCCGGCCGGCGAGCCGCGTTGGCCTCCTCGATCGCTTGCACGATGCCGGCGCGCGTGCGCTCGCTCCGGTCCCAGTCCGGGCTGTACCGGGGCGAATCGATCAGCCCCACGCGAAGCGACTTCAGGCCGGCGGGCGGCGGGTAATTCCGCCCGGGCCCCCGAAACGGCATGCGGGTGACAAAGAACCGGTAATAGGGTCTGTCGCCAAACGGCCAGAACTCCTTCGGCACCCCGCCGTACACCGGATACTCCTCGTCCGGAGTCCCGTAGATGAAACGGGACGAGTCCGGCAGACCGGCCGGGCCCGGGGCAATCGCCGCGGCCGGCGCGGCGAGATTTTCCCCCTTGGGACCGTCAACCGCAGCCACCCCGGCGGGAATCGCGGTGGCCAGCGCCATCAGACTGGAGATGAAGGTGCGCATGGGTCCTCCTACGGGTTGGCCGTGATGTTTCCCGCGTCCGGCGGGGCGAAAATGCCGTGGCTGACTCCGTTGGACGTGGCGAACCAGGCTTCGTGGTCGTCAGCCCATATGGCCGTCACAAAAGGATCCGCCAGTGCCGTCGTCATCAAACGAGTCTCCGGCTCCCTGCCCGGCCGATGGACCCGCACCACGCCCCGGCCCGCCTCGTCGACGGTGTAATTGACCCAGGAGTCGCCGTCAGTCACCGAGGCTCCGCGATCGGTGGCGAGCCACGCAACGCGGCCGCGGGCGAAGACCGTGTTGATGAAGTTGGAGAGCAGCGGCGTCTTGTCCTGCACCCAGGTCCGCCAGGTCGCCCGCCTGGTATCGTAACGGGAGAGGCCGAAGTAACTCGCCTGCCAGAGTATGCCTTCGTCGCACGCGACGCCCGACGTGACGTCGACGACGGGACCGGAGTCGGGCATCAGCTGGATGTGAAAATCGCCGTCTGGGTCGCGATAAGCCTTGAAGCTGCCGGTCCTGGGATCGTGTTCCACGATGCCGCCGGCCCACACGCCGATGTAGATCACGCCCTCGTTCGCGGCGATCCCATAGCACCAGGGCTCGTTCATGATCGTGTTGTTCTGGTCGTACAATTTCCAAGCTTTGGTTCCCGGATCATACGCGCCCGTTCCCGCAGAGGTCGCGGCCCAGATCGTGCCGTCGACGACCGCGACCGCGTAGACGACGTTGTTCGGCAGGCCGCTGTTGGTCTGGGTGAACACGGTGAAATGGCCTCCGCTGAAACGGGAGAGTCCCTGCAAGGTGGCGAGCCACAAGTCGCCCGTGCGGGGGTCCTCGGCGATGCCCAGCACCGTTCCATGGCTCAGGCCGTCCTTCGTTCCGTAGGTGCGGAACCGCCCGTCCGCCTCGCGCACGCACAGCCCGTCGTTGGTGCCGAGCCACAACCGGCCGTCGCCGGCCTTCAGGATGGAATGCACCTTGTGGGACGGCAGGCCGTCCTTTTCGCCGAAGTTTTCGAAGCGCATCACCACCGGAATGGGCGGAGCCGCGGGCTCGACGGATGACGGCGCGGGCGCCGCGCGTGCTCCAGCCAGGAGCGAGAGCAGGAACACAACGCCCGCGAGGGTGCGAACGGATCGGAGGGATGGGGTTTTCATGGTGGGCGCCTAGAGCGTCTTGAGATATTCGACCAGGTCGTTCAGCTGCTCTTTCGACCAGTAGCTGCTGACGCCGTGGGAGTCGTTCACCTGGTAGGTGGTCCAGAGTTCCTCCAGCGTTGCCGCGCGGCCGTCGTGCAGATACGGCGCCGACGCGCCGATGCCGAGCAGGTGCGGGGTGTCGAAAACGCCGGAAGAGTCGCGCGCGCCCTTGGTGCCCACATCGCGGAGGAGCCGATCGGTGTAGAGCGGAGGCCGATGGCAGGTCTGGCATTGGCGGGCCAGCGGAATGGGCGTGCCGTCGGGCCGCTGCTTCGCGAAAAAGAGCCGGCGGCCGCGCTCCTCGGCCGGCGTCAACGGCCGGCCGATCCGGCTCCACGGCAGCGTGCGCGTCGGCGGCTGGTGCTGGATGAAAGTTGCGAGTTCGTCCAGTTGCGGATCCGGGATCGGGTCGGTCTTCATCAACACCCGCGCGAACCGCGGGCCGTCCTGGAACTGCAGCGTCGGGTTCTTGCCGTTCCACTTGAACGGCGCCGTGCCGGCCACCCCGCAGAGGCTGCGGTTGTCGAGCAGGTTGTCCCCCACCCCGGCGCCGTCGAAATCGTAGGCGAGCCCGTCCACCCCGCCGTCGGGGTGACAGGAGCGGCACGAGAACTGACCCTGGAATGAATAGCGCGCGCGGGTGAAGACCCGCTCGCCCTGCCGGATCGGATCGTCGGTGCCGCCGTCGCCCAGCACGATCCGGCCGACCGGGCGGAAGCTGGTCGTGTCCACCACGAGCACGCCGTCGTCGAGGCGTTCCGCCACCAGCAGGCGCCGGCCGTCCGGCGTCAGCGCGAGATGCCGCGGATTGCAGCCGGTCCGAATCCGCCCGATCACATACCGGCCCGACAACGCCATGTTGTCGATGGCGTCGCTGCGCGCCGCAACGTCGGCCTGCGCCAACCACGCCTCCAGGCGGTCGAGGTCGACCACTGTCACCACGTCGGCACCGCCGGAAGCCACGTAGGCCCGGTGGCCGTCGGGACTGGCCACGACCCCCGAGGGATCCGGGAAATAGGCGTTGGCTTCGTCCAAGGGAATCTGCGTCACCTCGCCATTGCGTTCGGAGATCGCGAGGCCGGTGGACATGACCCATCCGTCCTTCACCTGCGTGATCGGAACGAGGTTCCGCACCCGCACCATCGAGTTCAGCATCCAGTCCCGCCGCGGCACCGCGGTGATGCCCTCGGCCAGATGGGCCGAGTGCAAGGTCTCACGATCGACAACGTGGCCATTGACGGGGTCGAGCACCGTCACCTCGGAGGCGGGTTGGCTCACGACCCCCTCGTGGACCGCCCTGCGGTTCGCGACGTAGACCCGCTCGCCGTCGCCGGACACGGCGACGGCATAGGGATCGCGCCCGGCGGCCGGCCGGACCAGTTCGCGCAACGGCTGGAGGGCCAGCACGGAGATGTCATCGCTGCCCGAATTGGGCACGATCAGCCGCTCTCCCGCCGGAGTCCGGCACCAGGCGATGTCGGTCGGGCGGATGCCGACCGCGATGCTGGCCTGCTCCTTGAGATCGCTCGTCGCGAGCACCGCGACGCGATCATGCTGCCCGCAGGCGGCGAACAGCCTTTCGCCGGTCGCATCCAGCGCCAGGCCGAAAGGTCCGCCCGCCACCTTGGCGCGGCGGGTGACGGTCAGCGTTGCCAGGTCGGCCTCGGCGATCTCGTCCTTGTCGTCGAGGGCGATGTAGAGTTTCCGGCCATCGGGTGAGACCGCGAGGCCGCCCGGCGCGTCGTGGTGCGGCCGGGGCTGCGCCCAGGCCAGCTTCTCGGTGCTCACGAAATGGCAGTGATAGCACGACACAAACGGCATCGTGGCGTTGCCCGCGCGCTTGCGCTCGTGATGGCGCAGGAAGGAATGGCCGCCCAGTACGGCCCCGGCCCCCAACAGGACCACCGGCGTCGCAACGAGAATGATTTTCCGCAGGCTCATGGCTTGGCGGTGGCGGCGTGAGTGGGCACGTCGGCGAAATCCAGGTGGGCCGGCCCGTGGGTCGCGGCCAGTGGCCGGACATTGCGCGGGCCGTGGTTGCGCGGCTCATGGCAGCCAATGCACGCCCGGTTCTCGCCAGGCCGGAGCCAGATGAACGCCGGCTGGTGCCGGAGGACGTTGCCGGCGGCATCGAGGGTATCGAGTCCCAGCGGCACGCCGGCGGGCAGCTGCACGATCACCGAACCGTCGGCATCGACCGGGACCTGGCCCACCGGACGCACCTGGCCCGAATCCATCAGGGCGAACACGCGCAGTGCGGCGGCGCGCGCCGGGTTGTCGCCGGCGGCGGGCCGGCGGCTGCGGTTGACGTCGAGGCAGAAGAGCGTGCCGTGGGTCGCGCCGGGTTTCACCGCCGAGGTGTGACCGGCCGGCGCCGGCCGCGCGACGACCGCGGTGGCCTCGATGGTGCTCCAGCGCGGGTCATCGAACAAGGGCGCGCCGATCGCGTTCGCCTCGGCCGCGACGCGGTAGACCGCCGCGCGATCCATCATCGCGGTCGCGTCGCGGGTCTCGAGGCAGGCCAGCAGGTCGCCGCCGGGCAGCGGTTCCACCGAGCGGCAGCGTTTGTCTCGAAAAGCTAATAGGTCTCCGCGCGAGCCGAACGGATCGGACGAGCGCACACACTCGGCCCGGTCCAGCGCGGCCGGATCTTCGCCGCGCGCCGTGAGAAAGGCGACGCGGCCGTCGCCGAGCTCGCGCGGACGCCGGACCATGGTCATACCGTCGTCCTGGCCGGCGTACGCGGTGACTTCGGTGCCGTTGTTGTTGATCGTATAAAGGCTGAGGTGCGGCGGTGCCATGCGATCGTCGCGGGGCTTGGTCGTCACGAAGAGCACCCGTCCATCGCGCAGGACGGTCGACCCGGCGGCGCTGTCCGGCGAGTAAGTCAGACGCTCGGCCTCCCTATCCGGCAGCTGGCCGTAAAGTGATGCCGGCGTATTAGTGGACCAAAGCCGGCCCGCCGCCGGGACGGGCGAGCTGAAGACCAGTTCTTCGTGGGCCGCCAGGGCAGGGTCCATCGCGCCGCCCGGCATCGCGGTCACGCGCTGCGGCCGCCCGCCGCCCGCGTTGACCCGATAGATCTGCCAGTCGGCTTCCACCGAACTCTTGCCCGCAAAATAGACCCAGCGGCCGTCCCACGAAACGCGGGGATCGCCGGCGGCGACCAATCCGCCGGAAAGCACCTGCACCGCGTCCGGCTGGAAAGGCGGACTCATGAGGACCACCCGGCTGCCGGCCGGGTAACGGACATCGAGCACCGTGGGGCCGGCGGCCGCCGCGCCGCTCACGGGGGTTTGCGTCGCCACGAGCGATCCCTCCGGCGCCATCGGATGACAACCCGCGAGCACCAGGGCCGCACCCAGGACGACGCCGGTCCGCAGGCTCATGGGGTCGCGGGCTCCTTCACTTCGAGGATCTGGTCGGCCGCCACGTCGGTCAGCGTTTGGACCGTGCCGCTCGGCCACTTGATCCGGATCGTCTGCGCCGCTGCGGCGCGGCCGAGCCCGAAGTGCACCCGCGGGTCCGACTGGCTCAGGAAGGCCGAGGGACAGCGGTTTTCCTCCGCGCTGGTTCTTCCGTCCGCCGTCACCTCGATCAGCGCCCCCCACCCGGCCGGGTTGCTCCGGGTGCCGCGAAGCGCGAGGGTGATCCAGTGGTTGCCGGAGCGGTCGCGATTGCGCAGCAGGACCGGCCGGTCGCCCATCAGGCCGACCAGCAGGTCGGTCCGTCCGTCGTTGTCGTAGTCCAGGGTCACGCTCGGGCGCGCCCGGACGGGCGTGCGAAAATATGCGCCGCCCCGGTCCACGGCATTGCGGAAATTGCCGTGGCCGTCGTTCTCGAGCAGGAGGCTCTGCCAGCCCACCATCCGGAAGGCGTCGCCGTTGGCGATGAAGAGGTCGAGTTTCCCGGCGTTGTCGAAATCGAGGAAGTTGCAGCCCCAGCCGACATACTGCGCCGTGAGCATCCCGAGGCCCGACGCCATCATCCGGTCCGCGGCGGCGCCCTGCTCGGCGCCCATGTAGAGCGAGCCGTAGCCGAGGCGCGAGACGACGATGTCCGCCAACCGGTCGCCGTCGCAGTCGCCGATCGCGGCGGTCATCGACCCGGCCGCCTCGCCGAGGGCGTTGAAGGCGACGCCGTGCGGCATCGCCTCGTCGTGGAAATGCCCGTGCCCGTCGTTGATGAGGAGGAGATTCGGCGTCGCGTCGTTGCAGAGGTAGAGATCGGCGTGGCCGTCGCGGTTGTAGTCGAGGGCGTGGACCGACATGGTTCGGTGCGGCGGCAGGGCGTTGAGGCCGGCCGCCTCGCTGGTGTCGGTGAAGGTGCCGTCACCGTTGTTGCGGTAGAGCACGTCGCGCTCGGGCTTGTAGGCCAGCGGGCCGGGATAGCTGGTCGGGTTGTAGTAGAGTTTGTAGTCCGGATCGAAGGTCAGGTAGTTGCCCACGAACAGGTCCAGCCGCCCGTCGTTGTCGTAGTCGAGCCAGGTGGCGCCGATGCCCGTCTGCGCATCGCCCACGCCGGCCCGGTCCGTCACGTCGGTGAAGGTGCCGTCGCCGTTGTTGTGGTAGAGGATGTTCTTCCCGACGTTGACCACGTAGAGGTCGGTCCGGCCGTCGCCGTCGTAATCGCCGGCCGCGACCGCCAGGGCGTAACCGTCGCCGCCCACGCCGGCGCGCGCGGTCACGTCGGTGAAGGTACCGTCGCGGTTGTTGCGATAAAGGCGGTTTGGCTCGCGCTTCGTTCCCGGCGGCGCGTGCGTCACCCGCGCGAGCGGACCGGGATTGGCGAAATAGAGGTCCATGTAGCCGTCGTTGTCGTAGTCGAGGACGGCGATCCCCGAGCCGTTTGACTCGAGGATGTTGGCGATGCGATCATCGCAGAACTGCTGGACGAAATCTATCTTCGCGCGCGCGGTGACGTCCTCGAAGAGGTCATCGGCCCCGGCCGGAATCGGCGGGGTGACCGTGAAGGACGGCGGCCGCGCCACCTCGCCCACGGGCTCGTAGGACTTCGGCTTGCACGCACCCAGGGCGAGCAGCAACAGCGCGAGCGGGAGGCGGGCGGCGGAAACGGCACGTGGTTTCGTCGATTTCATGAGCGCAAAAATGCCGGGACCTTGGCGGTGGTCGTTGGGGTTCAGGGTCTCGCGGGCGTGCCTGCGCCCGCCCAGGCGACGCGCGCCAGCAGCTCGGCGCGAGCCGTCCGGACCGATGCGCTGCGCCCGGCCGGTTCCGACACCGGAAACTGCGCCGCCAGGGCGGCGTGGGTGGAGCGCAGGCAACGTTCGGTCGACGCCCAATCGAGACAGGCGTCGGTGACGGAGACGCCGTAGCGCAGCTTCGCGGGCGGCGGAGCCGGGGCCTGGCAGCCCCCGTCGAGGTTGCTTTCCAGCATCACGCCGATGATCGCGTGATTGCCGGCGAGCAACTGGCCGACGACATCGGCCAGAATGCCGGGCTGGCGCTCGGGTTGGCGGCCGGAGTTGTCGTGACTGCAGTCGACCATGACAACCCGGGGCAGCCCCGCAGCGTCCAGCCGCTCAAGGGCCCGGGTGAGGTCCGCCGCCGAATAGTTGGGCCCGCGGGCGCCGCCACGCAGCACGAGATGACAGTCCGGGTTGCCGGCGGTGCGCACCGCCGCCGCGCGTCCGTCGGCAGTGACGCCGAGAAAGGCCTGGCTTTCCGCCGCAGCCGCGATGCCGTTGATGGCCCCGTCCAGCGTGCCTTCGGTGCCGTTTTTGAAGCCCAGCGGCATGGCCAAGCCCGAGGCGACCTGGCGCTGCAGCTGCGATTCGGCGTTGCGGGCGCCGACGGCTGCCCAGCACACCAGGTCGGCGAGGTACGACGGACTCACCGGGTCCAGGAACTCGGTCGCGGTCGGCAGGCCGAGATCGAGCAACTCGCCCAGGATAGTCCGGGCGAGCCGGAGCCCGGCCGCGATGTCGGCGCTGCCGTCGAGCGCCGGATCGAAGACCAGGCCCTGCCAGCCTGCACCGGTGCGGGGTTTCTCGAAGTAGGCCCGCATGACGAGCACAATCCGGTCGTCCAGTTCGCGCGCCAGCCGGGCGAGGCGCCGGCCATAGTCGCGTCCAGCGGCCATGTCGTGGATCGAGCACGGCCCCACCACCGCCAGCAGGCGCCGGTCGCGACCCGCCAGGATGTCGCGGATGATCCGGCGGCTGCGTTCGACCATCGCCATCTGCGGCGGGGTGGCCGGCAATTCCGCCCGCATTGCCGCCGGGGCGGGCAGCGGCCTGCAATCCAGCGCGTTGAAATCGGCGGGGCGTTTCATGCGCGCGATGTCTCAGATCACCGCCACGGCTTCCATCTCCACGAGCAAATCGTCGCGGCAGACATCAGCCAGCACCCGGACCTGGGGCAAGGCCGGTAGCTGCAGCAAACGGGTCACGCGCTGCCAGGCCGCCCAGGCTGCGAGGTCCTTGCAGAACAGCGTGGACGAAGTGATGTCGCGCAGGCTGCCGCCCTGCGCCTCGAGGATGGCCGCGATGTTCAGCAACGTCTCCAGGCTCTGGCCCTCCGCGTCGCCGACGTGCGTCGTTGCGCCCGCCGTGTTGATGCTGGCCGTGCCGGAGATGTGCACCGTCTTCCGGCCCTCGATCCGGAATGTCATGCCCCGCGAGAAGGCGGAGCCGTAGTTGAACGACTGGTCCTGGCGCGGGCTGCGGCGGATCGGCTCCGTCACCATACCAGACGGGCCGGTGTTCTTCACCGCCAGGATGTCCGCCATGCATTCTTCGTCCGCCATCCGGCCCTGGATGCCCGTGCTCGCCGGAAACGCGGGGCCCGCCGGCCCGCCGAAACCCACGCGGGAGTAGTGTGCGTTGCGCACCCGGTTCAAATCGCCATACCACTCGAGGAGTCGCGAGACATAGATCCAGGTCCGCGCCACATCCGGATATTCCATCCCGTGAGCCTGCAGGCCGAGGCCGACATTGGTGAACATCTGCGCCGCCTGCGCCGCCGGTCCGCCGGGCAGACGGCCATCCGGCAACGTGCCCCGCACCGCCGCCAGGTGCAGCATCTTGAAGCCCCGCCCCGTCCAAATTCGCCCGCGGCCCGTCGCCGGGTTCTCGACCGTCCGGACGCAAGCTTCCCCGCTGTGCGGTCTCACGCCCCAGACCTGCATGCCGGCGCAATCGCCGTCGTGCAGCGGGCGCCCCTCAATCCAGGTCACAGGTGCCGTCACATCCAAACCACGCTGGTGCCACGCGGCGTCGCGCCGCCGCAGCACGTCCTCGCGGGCGACCGCGCGGCCATAAATCTTTTCCTGGATTGGCTGGATGCCCCGGTCCGCGAGAGCCGCCGCCACCAGGCCAAGCATCTTGCCGGCCGAGGCACCGGAATCGGCGACGGTTGCGGTCACATGAAATTCCGAGAATGTTTCCCGCCTCGTCTCGCGGACTGCCAGTCGGCAGTTGTCGGGTGCCGCCGCGGGTTTTTGCCTGGCCGCGGCCGGCGGGGTTTCGATCGGCGCGGGAGAAGTGGGGAGGGGCATCGTGCTCATTTGAAAATACCGGCGCCGTCGCAACCCGCTTCAGCCTGCCGCCCTTGGGGCGCGGTCGTGACGAGGCCTTTCCCGGTTCGGTTGGGTGCAAAAGTTTATCCACGTGGTGCTCATGCGCCGGGGCGGGGTGTTAGGGTTTAAGTCAGCGGTAAGAATTTCTTATCTCGCTGGCGTCGATCATAAGTTACGAAAATCCCCCGCTGATCAGAATCCTGTTGTGGCGAACTGACGGTATTCTGTGGCGAAAACGTTGCGGCCGATCCGGGCGGCCCGATCCAGACGTTCGCCCGAGCTAAAATCGCGCGCTGGACCCAGGTCCACTACCCTCGGAACGCGGTCGGCTCGATTCCGATCCACAGCGAAACTGCAGGGCCCATCGGTCCTGTTGCCACTCGCGCGGCAATGGTCGCGGTGCCCGCAGCGCGCGCACCGACGGGCTGAGAATCAGTGTGCCGGCGCGCTATGGCGCGACGCGGTCGAATGGCATCGCGTGATCCGAATCTTCGCCGACCGTGACGGCGATCTGCTGCTTGCCGTCAGCGCTGGTGAAATCGCACTGCACGTCCGTGGTCAGCGCGTAGAAATGAGACGGCGATTCCGCATGCAACACGACTTCCCAGCCGGCCATCGCCAGCGAAAGCAGCCCGTCGGGCAACCGGCGGACTTTGACCGGCTCGCCCTTGCCACGCCGGTAATCGCCCGCGTAGGACTCGAGCAATTTGTCCGGCAGCAGAAATTCCTTGTGCCGGGGGTGGCCCAGTTCGCGCACCCAGACGTTGCGGTACCGGACTGGATTGCCGTGGTCCTGGAATGAAATGGGCAGGCGCTCCGGATGCGCCGAGTAGGGCCGGCGGCCGACCCAGCCGGTCGGACCGGTCAGCTCCACGTTGTTTTGCACCAGCACGCCGTTATGGAAGACCGTGAGACGCGCCTTGGCCTTGACGCTGCCGTCGTCGTCGAAGCGCGGCGCCGTCCAGATGATGTCGTAGAACTGCCATTCGCCGGGTGCCCGCGAGGCGTTCACCAAGGGCGGGTACTGGCCGTAGACCGAAGCCGCCGAGCCGTCGGCGTAAGTCTTGTTGTGGTAGGAATCGAGCACCTGCACCTCGTAGCGGTCGACGCCGAAGAAGACGCCGCTGTTGCCCCGCCCCTGGCTGTCGCCATGCGAGGGATTGGGCGCCGACCATTCGACGTGGAGCTGGCAGTCGCCGAAGGACTGCAGGCTGCGGACGTAGCCGCTGCCCGGCACGCACACGAGGCAGCCATCCTTCGCGACCCATTTGGTCGGGCTGCCGTCCAACGCGACCCAGGCAGACGTGTCCTTGCCGTCGAACAGCACGGTGGCATCCGAGGGCGGCAGGCCAGGCTGCTCCTGGGTGCTGAAACTGCCGGGCGTCACAACCGGCGGCAACGGCCGCTCGCGATCGTGCCCGAGCCAGTGCGGATCAGGCGCAGCCTGGAGGGAGGCGGCGAGCAGGAACAAACCAAGGACGGTGACAGCAGGGGCTTTCATAAAGGGGTGGGCAATTCATGCCGCGGCGAGAACCGGTGTCCAACGCAAATCGATCGGGCGACCCGGCGGCGTTCAGGGTTCCGCAAACTCCGGCGGCCGGGTCGTGAGCGGCGCGACCTCAACGTCCCGGTAGTACACCTCGGCCCCTTCGGTCTGCAGGCTGATTTGGCCGGCCACGAGCGGCGCGGGCGCCGATCCGTCCAACCGCTCGGCGTGATGCAGCCGCATGACGACCTGGCCGTTGACGATGTGAACGCTGTCGCCGTTCCAGCACAGGAGCTCGAGCGTGTTCCATTCGCCGTGCGGTTTCTCCGGGTCGCCGGCCTTCACGCACCGGTTTCCGACGGGCGGCTGCTGCACAAAGAGCGTCGGCTGCCCGGCGGGATCGTAGTGATAGAGGGTCCGGCCGCCGGGCGGCGTCACCGGCCGGGCGTTGACCGTGACCCGCGTGGCGATGGCATAGAGATCGCCCATGTCGTGCTCCTGGATCTGGAATTCAATCGAGCGCGGCCAGGTGCCGTGGTCGAAACCCGGCTCCCCGTGGACAAAATAGAGCAAGCCACAGTCGCGCGGCGCGTGCAGCTTGTAGCCCCATTTGCGTTCGCCCCATTTCACCTGCAGCCGCACCCGGACGTTGCCGAAAGCCTCGTGCGTGGTCATCGTGCCAAAGCCCTGGCCCGTGATGTGGATCGCCGGCCGGCCGTCGACCTGCTCGACGTTGAACACCTTCAAGGGATCGTGATTCACCCCAATCGGCCCGGGGTAGCGCCCGTTCGCATTGCGCGTCATGCCCGGCACCTCCCATTTGGAATCGGGCGTGGCGAGATAAGTGTCCCAGCCGGCCAGATCGCGACCGTTGAAGAGCGGCCGCCAGTCCGGCTCCGCCGCCGCGAGCGTGCCGGCGGCCAAACCGGCGGTAATCATCCGCCCAAGAAATCGTGTCGGGGTAGTCATGGCGGACCGAGCCTGCCGGCCGTCCTGCGCGGCGCAACTCCGCATCGTGACACATCCTTTACCACAATATTCTGGCCTCCGTCGTCCAACCTTGGAACCTTGCCGCCATGAACCTTGCCGACGCCCGTTCCGCCGTCATCCAGGCGCTCAACCGGATGAACGCGTTGTTCAACAAGCCCGTGTTCGACGAATGGGTGCTGGTGAAGATTGCCGCCGATCAGGGCGCCATCCTCGCCTATGCGGGTCCGCGCGCCGAGGTCTACCAGCGGCAGTTCAAGGAGGACATCGTGCCGTTGCGCGGCGAATTGGACCAGCAGCATCTCGCGGTCGGCGATTTCGCGTTCGTCCAGGATGCCACTGGCACCCGGTTCGATGCGTGCATCCGCCTCGGCCCCGCCGCGTACCTCTTCTGCAATCACACCGCAAAATCGATGGCCGAGCTGCGCCAGGACCCGCTGTGGATCGAGGCGCAGAAACCTTTCGTGCAATTGAGCGAGCGTTTCCGCGCGGACCCGCTCGCGTGACGCCGCTTCAGGCCAGCAGGCCGGCCCAGACAAACCAGCCGTAAGCGGCCACGAGCACCGCGCCCGCCCAGCGGGGCAGCCCGCCCGTCGCGAGCAGGAACACTCCGTGGACGGCAACGGACCCGAAGAGGATGACCAGGCCAGTGGTAAAGAAACCCGTCACCGGGAGCGGCTTGATCAGCGCGAACAAGCCGAGGCAAAGCGGAATGCAGATGTGCCCGTCGCCGACCTGCGACGCATAGACGACGTCGGCCCGGCGTTTCCAGCCCCAGTACAGCGCCAGCACGGCGTTGGGCAGGACCATGAGCCAGCCCGTCAGCCAGCCGAGGTGCGCTCCGCTGACGAATCCGCCCTGCTGGGCCGACAGCCACGTCACGAGCCAGTCGATCGACTCATAAAGCAGGTAGGCGCAGGCCAGCACGATGAGCGAGTCGACATAGAACATCAGGCCAAACGAGACCCGCGCCCGCACGTTGTGCTTCATGACGTCGAACACCTGGAAGCTCTGCCAAAAGAGGAAAAGCCCGATGAGCAGCAGCCCGTCGTTCCGATCGAGCCGGCCATCCCGCCCGAGCACCCAGGCCGCGCCGGTGAAGAACAGGACCGCCACCAGGGTGAGCAGCAGCGAGAGCCGGTTCAGCTGGCCTTCGGTGCCACCGCCCTTGGCGCCCCTCGCGGATTTGGCGCCGCGGGGCTTCCCGCCGGACTTCGGCAGCACTTGCAGGCCCCAGCAGATCGCCGGGCCACCGAGCAACAGCGTGAGGTTGGTCACGTTGTTGACCAGGCAGTTTGTCATCACCTCGCCGGCGGCGCCGTCACGCGCAACCATGATCGCCACGAAGATCAGGTTCCCCAGGCCCGAACAATACGGCATGATGAGCGTGCCCAACGCGGTGCCCTCGAGGCCGTGGTCGAGCATGGCTTCCAGCCGCCAGAGCATCAGCAGCGACACGCCGAGGAAGACGCCCAGGTAGGCGGCCGGTTCGTTCAGGCTGAATTGGTCGAGCAGTCCGGGAAGCACGATCCTGATTGGCGCGAATCAAGCCGGGTGTAAATAGCCGGGGCGACGGTCGCTGTCTTCATGCGCTGTCCGACGGCGGCGAGCTGGCCGCCGGCCCTCGCACCGCCGCAGCCTCATGGGAACACTTTGGCCCGCCCCAACCGATACCCGGGGACCGCGCCGTAAATGGAGATGCCCAAGCGGTCGGCCAGTTCCTGCGGGATGGCGATTTCCAGTTCCTCCGCCGGCACCCACAGCACCGGAACATACCGGGAACCCCGATAGAATTCATTGACCGCCTCCCATCGGGCCCTCTGCAGGATCAACATCGGACGGACATCGTGAATATACTGCCAGCGCTGCAGATTGACCGGCTGGCTGGCCAGGCCCCGCCAAGTGACGAAGTACGGCGTGGGGTTCTCCATATTCTTGCCGAAACAGAGATAGAGGGCGTGGTCGCCGATCAGGGTACTGGGTAGGTCGGGCTGGAGGCGCGTTATCCGGTTGATGGCGTCCGCGATCAGGCCGAACGAATGGGCCTGCTCGGGTGGCACCCGCATGCCGCGCAGAACTTCCGGCTGCTCGAGCGTCACCAAAGGCCGGTGCACCGCCGGTCCGATCGCCATCGCCCTCCCCCAGATCGCCGGCAGCAACGCAGCAGTCAGTCCAATCGCGACCCGCGCGGCCGGCCAACCCGTCCAGCGCCAGAATGCATAGACACAGAGGCCGAGGAACGGAGCCAGGGCGTCGTACATGTGCCAGGAATCGGCCACCGGATAAAACTGCAGCAACGAGCCGAGCGCGATCGCCGCGGTGGCCGCGACCAGGTAATACTCGGTCGGTTTGGGCGCGTCCCGCGTGACCAGCGCCTGCCGGATGCTGAGCGCCGCCTGCACGATGATGATCAGGGGAAGCAACCCGCTCCAGCCGCCGTCCCGGATGGCCACGACCTCGAGCACCCACTGGCGCTGCCAGATCAGCCCGGCTCCGAGGCAGAGAAAATAAATCGCGATCATCGAGCGCGGTAGATCCGGGCGGAACCGTCGCGCCCAGGCCGGCGCGGCCAAGGCCAGCCACAAGCCCAACAACCCGGCGCAGGCCTGCGGATGAACGAACAGCCAGAGGGTGTCGCCCCACTTGATGCTCTGACTCCAGCGCGCGGGCCAGATGACATTTTGGTACCACCATGCCGGCAGGGCCCCGGTCAGGGCGATTCCGCCCAGCAGGAACCCATTCACGATGAGAAACCCTCCCACCATCCGGCCGAGGATGATCCGCGGCGACGATGCCGCGGGCGTCCAGCCGGTCCAGCGCAAGGCCGGCCAGACGACGATCAGGCAGCCAATCATCATCCCGCCCACGGGCTGACGACACCAAAACACCGCCGCCGTGGCCATGCCCACGACCACGGCCCATCGTTCCGGCTGCTCGCCCCTGATCACCCGGCAAAGCGCATAAAGCCCGACCGCCTGGAACATCATCGCGAACTCCGACGACCACGGGAGCAGCAGCCAATATTCGTGGTTCCACGGGTCCCGTTCGTAAGCCGGAACATACAGCACAAACAAGAGGCACGCGACACTGGCGAGCGACCGGGGCAGGATGAGGCGCCACGCGGCATACGAAATAAACAGGACCGCGACCATGGTCACGACGGTCAGGATTCTGACGGCCAGCAACGTGCGGTGTATCGCGAGTGCCATCGCCTGCAGGTAGCAGGAGACCGCCCCGTATTGCATGAATGAATCCCGGAACAGCACCTGCCCCGAAAGCACGTCGAGCGCCGGTTTGAGCATCACCCCGTCGTGATGCGGATCGATGCCGATGCGGGCCAGCGGCAGCAGCAGCGCCGCCAGGACGGCCGACCAAACCATCGCGATCAGGACGTCGCGCCTGGTCATGGTCTTACCGTCGACTCCGGGCGGTCGGCCGCAGGACATGGCATCGGGCCATTGGGGCGGATCAGCGAGAAAACGGAAGAATATTTTCGCGCCACCACCCTTGCCCGGCTGCGATCGGCCCGGTCACTTTCCGCCGGGTGGAATCCGTCGCGCCGCCCCCCACACCCGGTGCACCCCGCCGCGTCCGCTCACTGCAGCCGGAGCGGCAGCCGCATCCAGCGGGTGTAGGCCTCCCCGAGGATCGTGCTCGTCTTCGGATCGGGATTGTCGCCGGTCTTCAGCACATACACCGGCGTGAAATCGCCGAGCACGGCGCAATAGTCGCTGTTCACCATGATGCCGATCAGCTCAGCCGTCTTGCTGAACACCAGGTCGCCGCGCTTCGGCGCGATCTCGCCGAACAGGCGCGTCGTGATCCGGTTGTCGAGCTTCACATAATTGGGATTGGCGGGATCGAGCCGGAATGGCGTGTCGCCGTAGCGGCCGTCGTCGGCGCGCACGAGCACGGCCTCGGGGAACTTGAAGGGTTCCTTGGCCAGGCGGTAGACCTTGGCGCCCATCAACGCCGCGAGCGAGCCGTCGATCGGCGCCACGACGAGGCGCGGGTCCAGCCGGAGGAAGTCCAGCTCGGTGACCGGCGCATTGAACGTGCCCCGGAGCAGCTGGCCGGTGACCTGGTCGTAATCCGTCGGCACGTCGCTGAGGGTGAACGGCGTGTCGTTCATGTGCAGCAGGGCGTAGACCTTGTCGCCGTCGCTCACCAGGACGGTCGAGACCTCCTTGTCCTTGACCGTGGGGCTGAACAGGCCCGGCCGGCGCGCCGTGATCCTCGACTGCACGCGGTTGGCCAGGAACTCCGAGAAGATCTGGTTCGTGTTGACCGGGCGGTTCTCCCGGATCTCCTTCGTGAGCTCGCCCGATTTCTCCGCCAGCTGGCCGACCCCCTGCGCGAGCTGCGTGTTCTGCTCCTGCACCTTGGCGCGCTCGAGGCGCTCGGCCTCGACCTGCTGCTTCGCCGCCGTGAGATCCTGGGCGATGAGCTGCTTTTCCTGTTCCGCCACGCGGACGGCGACGTTGAGGTTCTCGATGCGGGAGCGGGCCTCGGCGTTCTGCTGCTCCATCCGGGCCAGCTCCTGCTTCTGGCGCTCGGCTTCGGCCTTCCGCTCCTCGAGCTCGCGCTGCATCTTGGCGAGCTGTTCCTTGGTCATCGTCGCCTCCCGCGTCGAGGCGACGTAGCGCTGCTCGAGTTCGCGGGCGCTGGACTGCGTCGCCGTCAGCGTCTGCTCGAGCTGGCCCTTCTGCTGCGCAAGCGCGGCGAGGTTCTTCTCGCGCTCGGACAGCGAGCCCTGCGTCGAGGCGAGTTGCTGCGCGAGCTGCTGGCGCGAGGCCTTCTCGTCCTCCAGGGAAATGCGCATGAGCTCGACCATGTCGGCGTTGACCGCCGGCGCGTTCGCCGCGGCCCGCGGGGCGGCGGTCTCCAGCTGCAGGTGCGTTGGCTCCGCCTTCTCCCAGCGCGTCAGCGCGAGGAGGTTCAGCAACAGGAAGTCGCAGATGATCAGGAGCAGCGTCTTGTTCATGACGGCGGGTCAGGCGACCGGCGGCTGGATCTCGAGGATCAATTGCCGCTTGTACGGCCGGACGTGGCGGATCTTCACCAGCGCCACGCAGACGATGCCGAAGAGGTTCGAGGAGTAGGCCGCGAGCAGGTTGGCGTCGATGACATGCAGGACCTGCAGCACGAGGGCGGTCGCGGTCCCGGCGATGCCGATGTACAGCCCGCCGTCGAAGAGGTTCTCCTCGTTCTCCATGAGGCGGAGCTTGGTGGTGGACGGCACCGGCTGGCGCGACACCTCCGAGATCTTGAGCAGGCAGACGACGTACATGCCCATCTGGATGGCGGCAAATATCGTGATGGAGAGGATGGTCGAGAGTTCCATGTGGTTGGTTGGGTTGGAAGCGGATGCGGCCTCGGCCGGCGCGGCGAGGGCCCCGACGATGGGAAGGGCGAACTTCAGCGTGTACTCCGACACCGGCGCGGCCTTGAGCAGGTACGGTTCGGAAAAGGCGAAGAAGATGAACGTCAGGATGAGGGCGATGAGGCTGCTGCCCATGCGGGGAAAGGCGCCCCGCAGCGCCGATTCCACCGAGAGGAAGAGGCGGCGATCGATGCCGCGCAGCAGCAGGAAGACGCCGATGAAGAAGGAGGCGTACTTGGCCAGCAGCGCGAGCTCCGGGTGGCGCAGGGCAAAGGCCGCGCCGATTTCGAACTCCGGCCCGGCGCCGCGGGTGACGGGCACCTGGCGCGCGACGAGCTGCTGCACGGCGCCCTGCCCAAAGGACAGCGCGAGCTGCAGCTGCTCGGCGCCCGGCCGGCCAAAGGTAACCAGGTAATGCGCGACCGAATCGGCCGAGCGGGCCATGAGCGCGGCGGTGTAGATGACCGACAAATGCTCGGGCGCGATGCGGGCGAGGTGGGCAAACTGCCCGACCGTGCCCAGGCTGCCCGTCGTCCGCAGCAGTTCCGAAAGCTGGACCCAGTTCAGCCGCTGGCCCAGCGCGAGGATGTCGAGGTAGAAATCCTCCAGCGCGCCCATCTGGCCGGTGGCTTCCGCCGTTTCGGCAAGTCCGCGCACCTCGCGCTGCAGCGCAGGCGAGAGGTGTTCCGTCTGCCAGAGGTAGGCCGACAACAGGATGACGGCGTCGAGCGGCTCGCCGCCGGGTCGCCGCGCCGGAATGAAGCGCTGGGTCGAAGTCAGGTCGGCCGTCTTGAGCAGGGTCTGCACGGCGGGCAGGCGCGACACGGCCAGGTATTGGCGCAGGTTGTCGCGCGACCGCTGCAGCACGAGAAACCTCAGGACGGGCTGGGACTCCGGCGAGGCGGCGGCGCCGCGGTTGGCCACCAGCGGTTCCAAGGCCACGTCCCAGCCACCCCACGGCATCATGTCGGCGTGGTTGCGGGCAAACGAATCGAACACGACGCCGAGGGCGCCGGCACCCGGATCGCCGGCTTTGCGCGCCGCGTCGAGGGCCAGCGCCGCCGGGCCGGGCTTGTCGAGATCGAGCAACTCGCGGCCGAAACCCGAGACGCTCAGCGTGTCGCGTCCCGCCTCGCGCAGGAGCGCCGTGTTCAGGGATTTGACATTGACCGGCAGCAGCCAGGCCACCGCCAGCAGGGCCAGGCCGAAGCTGAACCAGAGTTGCCACGGGGCGGGGCGTACCTCGGGGGTGTTCGGCGAGGCAGGCATGGCTTGGGAGATAAGGGATTGTCGCAATGAAACAAATTTATTTGCGGCCGGCGAGCGCCGGCAAATAGCTTGCCTGGCTGTTCCCGACCCATGCCATTGCCAATTGTTCACTATAACCACGCGATTCTGCGCAAAAAAGGCGCCCGGGTCGCGGCGTTCGACGCGAAGCTCGCGGTCCTGGCGGAGGCAATGATCGAGACCATGCATGCAGCCGAGGGCATCGGCCTGGCGGCGCAGCAGATCGGGCAGGCGCTCCAGCTCTGCGTGGTGGATCTCCGGCCGGCCGAAAGCCAGTTTGCCTGGGAATACGACGGCACGCGTCCGCCGCTGGACCTCTTCATGCCGCTGGTGCTGGTGAACCCGGAGGTGACGACCGTGCCGCTGCCCGAAACCGTGTACGAGGAGGGCTGCCTCTCGTTTCCGAACATCCGCGGCGACGTCGTCCGCCCCGACCAGGCCACGGTCCGCTTCCAGGACACCGCCGGTCATCCGCACACGCTCACCTGCAACGGCCTGTTCTCGCGCTGCATCCAGCACGAGGTGGATCACCTCAATGGCGTGCTCTACATCGACCGGATGAGCAAGGAGGCCCTGGAGCTGATCGAGCCGGAGCTGAAGGCGCTGAAGAAACGCACCCGCGAGGCCGCGAAGAAATCCTGACATGGACCAATCCGCCCCGCGCCGCCCCCGTTCCGTCGCCACCCGCACCGGCGATGACGGCACGACCGGGCTGCTTTACGGCCAGCGGGTGCCCAAGCACCACCCGCAGATCGAGGCGGTGGGCGCGCTCGACGAACTCAACGCCGCCATCGGTCTCGCCAAGACCCACCGGCCTCCCCGCGCCGACCCGGCCGACCTCGAGCAGATCCAGCGCGACTTGGTCGCGCTCATGGGCGAGGTGGCGTGCGCCGAGGACGATGTCCCGCGGTTCCTGGCCTCGAAATTTGCGCGCCTCGGCGAGGCCGACCTGGCCCGCCTTGACGCGGCGGTGGCGGCGATCGAGGCGCGTTCGCCGGATTTTTCTGGCTGGGCCACGCCCGGGGCCACGCCGTACGCCGCCGCGCTCGATTTCGCCCGCACGGCGGCGCGGCGCGCGGAGCGCCGGATGAGCGGCCTGGCCGGCCACGGGCGCAGGCTGCGGCCGCTCCTCCTGCAGTATGTCAACCGTGTTTCCGATCTGCTCTGGCTGCTGGCGCGTGTCGCGGAACAGTGACGCACTATTGCTTTGTCTCGGCCCCGGACGCCCGTCTTAAGTCCTGCCCATGATCGTCGCCCTTCTCCTCCTCGTGCTCGCCGCCCTCTACCGGATCCTGCCGACGATGGACATGGGCCTGGCAAACATTTCGCCCGTGATGGCGATCGCCTTCTGCGGCGCAGTGTATTTCCGGCGGCGCTGGATGTGGCTGGTGCCTTTCCTCGCGCTGGGGCTGTCGGACCTGTACATCGATCATTTCTACGCCAAGGAGTACGGCTTCAGCTGGCCGCTGGCCGGCGTGCTCGCGCGCATGGCCTGCTTCGCCGTGGCCCTCGGCCTTGGCGCCTGGGTGGCGAAGCGGAAGTCGTGGCTCAGCCTCCTCGGCGGCGGCCTGCTCGGCGCGATCATCTTCTACCTCGTCACCAACACCCAATCGTGGGCCTCCGACTCGTTCTACGCCAAAACCCTGGCGGGATGGTGGCAGGCGTTGACGATCGGCCATCCGGAATATCCGCCGACCATCTACTTCTTCCGCAATACGCTGTTGGGCGACCTCCTGTTCACCGGCCTGTTCGCCGGCATCATGGAATGGATCGCCCAGGCCAAGGGTGAACCGAGCCTGCTCGACGCGAAGGAAGACGAAGCGGCCGAGCCCGACGAAGAGCCCGAGCCGGTCGAAGCCGAAGTGAAGAAGTAAGCGGGCGCGCTGCGGCTGCGCTCCCCGGCCCCATCCGGTTAGCCGTTGACCCGACCCGCGGCGAAGGATTGGATGCGACGAGTTTATCCCGGCAACTTCGTTCGGAGGCTACCCCCATGAATCCGACACCCTCGATGGATCGGCGCGCGTTTCTAAAAACCAGCGCCCTGGCCGGAGCCGGTCTGGCTCTTTCGGCCAATCGCGCGCCCGCCGCCCTGAGCGAGCGTAACCCCAACAACCGGATCCGCGTCGCGTCGATCGGGGTCGGCACCCAGGGGCACCGGCTCCTCCAGGCGGTGCAGGCCGTCCCCGGCACGGAAATCGCGGTGATTTGCGACCTGTACACGGGCAACATCCGGCGCGCGCAGGGACTGTGCACGAACCCGGACGTGCGCATCGTGAAGGAGTGGGAGAAGGTCGTCGCCGATCCGACGATCGACGCCGTCATCATTGCCGTGCCGGACTTCTGGCACGAGCCGATCACCGTGGCCGCGGCGCAGCACCGGAAGGACATCTACGTCGAAAAAGGCTGGTGCGTCTCGCTCGCGGAGGCGAAGCGGATGCGCGCCGCGGTGAAGGAGAACCAGGTCGTGATGCAACTCGGGCACCACATGAACAGCCTGCCGCAGTTGCACAAGGCCCTCGAGATCTACCGCTCCGGCGCGCTCGGCAAGGTTCCGCTGGTGCGCGGCTACATCGACCGGACCAACGCCCACCCGGAATGGAAGTTCTACACCGACTATGGCATCCAGGAGCTGCCGAAGGATGCCACCGCGGAGAACATCGACTGGGCCCGCTTCGTGGCGCACAGCCCGCACCCCGACCGGCCGTTCGACCCCGAGCGTTTCTTCACGTGGCGCCGTTATTGGGATTACGGGACCGGCATCGCCGGCGACCTCCTGACCCACATCTGGGACGCGATCAACATGGTCCGGGGCATGGGCATCCCGGAAAGCGCGGTCACCCAGGGCGGCAAATATTTTTGGAAGGAGGACCGCGAGGTGCCCGACATGTGGCATGTCCTGTTCGACTACCCGAAGCAGGACCTGGCGGTGACCTTCAACTGCAGCTTCCACAACAGCCATGCGGGGGAAATGATGCAGTTCCTCGGGCGCGACATGACGATGGAGGTATCGTCGGAGTTCTGCCGGACCTATGTCGGCGAATGGCGCCCCGAAGGACACGAGCGGATCATGGCCGGGCGCAAGCTTGCCGCCGAAACCCGCAAGGCCGCGCAAACGCTGGGCATTCCGCCGCCCCCGACGGCGGTCGCGCCCGATTACGTCTATCACGAAGGCGAAGTGCACGTCACCTCGCACATGCAGAATTTCTTCGACTGCATCCGCTCGCGGGAGCTCCCGCGCTGCCACGTCGACCGCGCCTTCGAGGAAGCGGTCGCCCTCCTCATGTCGCTCGAGTCCTACCGGCGCGACGCGAAGGTGAAGTGGGATCCGGTGCGCGAGGAGATCGTCTGACGCCGCCGCGCCCGGCCGCTACTTCGTCTTCATCACCCACACGCCGTCCCATTTTTCCCCGGGTGGGTGCGCCTTGAGGTAATTGCAGCGGTCGATGTAGGTCTGGCTGAGCTTGTCCGCCGGGTGGAGGGCGAGCGCCTCGCGGAAACCTTGGATCGCGCGGTCGAAGTCGCCCTTGCGATATTGCGCGAGGCCGTTGCGGAACTGGTTCACCACCTCCTGCAGGTGCGGGAAGGTCTCCTCGGTGTGGTAATCGAGCACTTCGTAGACGCCAATCGGCTCGGTCTTGCCCTTCACAATCACCTTGTCGATCTCGCGCGTGCGGTAGGTGCCCTTCATCTTCCGGTAGGTGAACTCGCTGATCAGGATCTGCGCGGAGTATTCCTTGCAGGCGCTCTCCAGCCGCGAGGCGAGGTTCACGCCGTCGCCGATGACGGTGTAATCCATCCGCTTGGGTGAACCGATGTTGCCGGATACGATCGTGTCGGTGTTGAGCCCGATGCCCATCAGGATGGGTTTTTGCCCGCGCGCCTGGCGCCGGGAATTCAGGGCGCGCAGCTCGGTGATCATCGCGATGGCCGCGCGCAGGGCGCGGTCGGTGTCGTCGCCGCGCGGAATGGGAATGCCGAACTCCGCCATGATCGCGTCGCCGATGAATTTGTCGAGCATGCCGCCCTCGGCGGTGATGCAGTTCACCATCAGCGTGAAGTATTCGTTGAGCAGGGCGACGGTGCCCTGCGCGCCGAGTTCCTCCGTGAGCGTCGTGAACGAGCGGATGTCGGAGAACAGCACGGTGGCCTCGACGCTTTGGCCGCCGAGCGCCTCCGCGCCCTCGGCCAGCAGCCGGTCCGCCAGGCCCGGGTCCATGTAGCGGGCCATCGTGGACTTCATGCGCTTCTCGTTGCTGATGTTCTCGACCATCAGCAGCGTGCCCACGCGCTTGCCCTTGAGGCTGATCAGCGGCTGAAGCGTGAGGTTGACGCTGAGCTTCTCGCCGCGCGCCTCCATCTCGGCGTCCATCAGCACGACGGACTTGGCGTCGGGCGCCTCGAGCGCCTTGAGCCGGTCGAGCACCCAGGCATTGGCGCCGGTGAAGAAATCGGCCGCCGGCTTGCCGAGGACGTCGGCCTCGCGCACCTTGAAGATCCGGTAGCCGGCGGCATTGCACGTGTGGACGCGGCCCTCGTCGCTCAGCGTGATGACGCCGTTGGACATGCTCTCCAGCATCGACTGGTTGTAGTTCCGCATGTTCTGGACGTCGTCGAAGAGCTTGGCGTTCTCCAGGGCGATGGACACCTGCGCGGTGAACGCCTTCAGCCGGGACTCGTCCTCGGCGGTGAACGGTCCGCCGCGCTTGTTCAACGCCTGGGTGACGCCGATCACCTTGCCGTGCTTGTTCACGACCGGCACGCAGAGGATCGAGCGCGTGAAATAGCCGGTCTTCTTGTCGAAGGCCGGGTTGAAGCGCAGGTCGGCGTAGGCGTGCGGGATGTTGATCGTCTTGCCGGACTGGAAGACCGCGCCCGCGATGCCCGCGGTGTTGGGCAGCTTGATCTGCACGGCATTCAGCCCCTCGCCCACCTCGGACCAGAGCTCGTTGGTCTTCTCGTTGTTGAGAAAAAGCGTCGACCGGTCGGCCTTGAGCATCCGCGTGGCCTCGCTCATGACGCGCCGGAGCAGCACCGAGAGCTCGAGCGAACTGGTGATGTCGGCCACCAGGTCGAGAAATTCCATCTCCTGCTGGCGCGTCTTGCGCATGCGCTCGATGTATTGCGAGCTCTGCAGCGCGGAGGCGGCTTGCAGCGCCATGGCCTCGAGCAGCTCGAGGTCCGCGGGCGTGAACGCGCCGGTGCGCTTGTTCAGCGTCTGCACGACCCCGATGACCTCGCCGCGCGCCGTGCGGATCGGGGCGCAGAGGATGGACTTGGTGCGGAAGCCCGTCTTCTCGTCGATGTCGCGGTCGAAGCGCGGGTCGGCATAGGCGTCATGGACGATGAGGCCCCGGCCGCCCTGGAAGACCGCGCCGGCGATGCCCTCGGTGTTGAGCAGCCGGATCTCGCGGTTGAAGGTGCCCTGGGCGACGCGGGAATAGAGCTCGCCGGTCACCGGGTCATTGAGGAACAGCGAGCCGCGCTCGGCGTCCGTCTCGTTGGCGGTGATCTCGATCAGCGTGGCCAGCAGCTCGTCGAGGTTGTCGATCGCGGCGACGCGCTGCGTCAGCTTGATGAGCATCTCGGAGCGGCGCAGGCGCGCCTGCAGCGTGGCGACGGAGTCGCGGCCGTGGCGGCGTTTTGCCGGGACCTTGGGTTGGACGTCAGCTTCCATGTCGGGCTTCCAATTGGGCGCGGAGCGCCGCGATGGTTTCGTGCAACTGCTTCAATTCGTCGTGCTGGGCGCGCTGCTGGCGCGCCAGGGCGTCGCGATGCTCGAACAATTCGCGTTCCAGCTGTTCGCGCAGCGCCTGGATGGTCAGGTGGAGCTGCCGCGCCTCGTCGTGGCCGGCGGTCACCGCAGCCTGGACCGCGGCGTCCTTCGCCGCCTGGAGCCCCTGCAACTCGTCGCGCAGCGTGCTGATCGTGGTGCGGAGGATCCGGATTTCGTCGGCCCCGGCCGCCACGGCGGCCTGCACCGCCTCGGCGCGTCCAGCCTCGAGCTCCTCCAGCCGGGTGCGCAGCGCCGCCACGGTCTCCCGCAACTGGCGGATCTCGCGCTGCGCCTCGAGCAGCTCCTCGCTCCGGCCGGAAGCCGTGTCGGGGTTGCCTGCCAGGGTCGCCTTGTCCACAGCGCGCCAGTTTCCGCCCGGCGGCGTGCGCCGCAAGCCGAGAATGAGCCGGGCGGCGGCGTCAGAGCAGGTCCGCCGCCAGCTCGGCGAGCTTTGACCGCTCGCCCTTCGCCAGCTTCACGTGCGCGGCCAGGGCATGGCCCTTCATCCGGTTGTGGGTATAGACCAGGCCGTTGCTGCGCGAATCGACGTAAGGGTTGTCGATCTGCGCCGGGTCGCCGATGAGCACGAGCTTCGAGCTCTCGGCGATGCGCGTGATCACCGTCTTGACCTCGTGCGGCGTGAGCTGCTGCGCCTCATCCAGGATGAAAAACCGCCGGGCGATGGAGCGTCCGCGGATGAAGCACAGCGCCTCGATCTCGACGACCCCGTTCTTGATCAACCGCTCGTAGGGCTTGATCGGAGCGAGCCCGTTGCCGTTGCCATTGTGCACCGGCGGCAGGCTCATCATCGCGAGGACATCCTCGTGCTTCTTCTTTTTCTTCGCCGTCTTCTTGCTCGCGAACTGCGGCTCCTTCGGCGGCTTCGAGGGCATGAGGACCTCGAGCGCGTCGTGGTACGGCTGCAGCCACGGCTTCATTTTTTCCTCCATCGTGCCCGGCAGGAAGCCGATGTCCTTGCCGAGGGCGATGACCGGCCGCGAAATCGAGAGGCCGTCGTAGCGCGATTTCTCGTCGGTCGTCTGGTAGAGCGCGCAGGCGGTCGACAGGAGCGTCTTGCCGGTGCCGGCCTTGCCGAAGCAGGTCACGAGCGAGATCGAATCGTCCATCAGCGCATCGACGAAGAACTGCTGCTCGAGGTTGCGCGGGCGGATCGGAATGCCGCCGGGGGCCTTGACGAAATCCGGCAGGTGCAGCCGGCGGATCATGCCGTTGCCATAGTAGCGCCCGGGCATCGTCTTGCCCTCGGGCGTCATCAGCAGGCAGTACTCATTCAGGTAGAGCCGGCCGGCGGTGTCGGCGGAAAGTTCGAGTTCGCCCTCGGAGCAGAAGCGTTGCATCTCGTAGACATCGAGCGAAAGCGTCTGGTAGTCGTTCTCGTCCGAGTCGGCTTCGGGCACCTTGTCGTTGAGATAATCCTGCGCCTCGAGGCCGACGGCGCGGGCCTTGAGCTGCACGTTGACGTCCTTGGTGACGAGGATCGTCGGCGGCGGGAAGGTCTCCTGCACGAAGAGCGCGCTGGCGATGATGCGATTGTCCTTCTTCGTAAAATCCGACAGCACCGCCCGCAACCGCTGCATGGCCGGCGACGACCAGTTGTTCTCGACCAGGTAGCGGTTGATGATGACCGAAAGCGTGCCGCCGGCAGGCAGCTTGACGCCCTCGTGCATCGAACGCGAATCCGGCAGGAGCTCCTGGAGAATGCGGTGCACGCGCCGCGCGTTGCGACCCCGCTCCGTCGATTGCTCGCCCTTGATCGCGTCGAGCTCCTCCAGGACCTCGACCGGGATCGCCAGGTTGTTCTCCTCGAACTTGAAAATCGACTGCGGGTCGTGGAGCAGGACGTTCGTGTCGAGAACGTACGTTTTGGCTTTTACTTCGACCGACGGCTGCGGCGGGTACTGCACCGCGCTAGATGTGTTTTCCATCTCGTGGATAACTTGTGAACAACAGATGCATCCGGCTGGGAGGTTTGTAAATACAGTAATTGAAAAATTGCGAGCAACCCCGCGAATCAGGGCGACGGCGCGTCGGTTTTCTTTGCTTTCGGAGCACCCCAGAGGCGAAGAATATGTTCGGAGAGATTGAGCAGGCGCGTGGGCATCGCGCCGGGAGGCTGCGCCGACCGCAGGGCCGGCACATGCGCGCAGCGTTCGGCCACGTAATCCTTCAACTCACGCTCCAGTTCGCGCGCCACTTCGCCGGTGGCTGAGGGGCGCCGCGAGAACTCGAGCGCCTTGGTTTGCCAGTGTCGCCGCTCCTCGGGATGGCTCGACCAATAGTCGAAGACAATTTGTTCGATGCGATTAAGGCTCACGGGCAGCGGTTTTTACGAATACGACGGCATTGCTTTTGAACATCCATCTGGTAGCAATGTCCACGCACACTCAACCAGACACCCACATGTGGCAGAAATTTAAAGAACAAATCCCTGCGGTCGTCCTAACCGCGATTCTCATCATCGGCGCCGCGTTCCTTTTCTACCAGAAAACGGTTAACGAGCTCGCCCTGAAGCAGCAAACGGAGATCCAGGCCCTCCGGGAGCAGACCAACGCGGAGATGAAGGCCAACGCCGAGGAGACGCGCCGTCATATCGAGGCCGTCAACCAACTCCTTAAGGACGCCATCTCCAAGCGTTCCGCCGACGTCTTCATGACCGAGGATGAGGTCCAAAAGCTCAACCAGGAGCGCATGAACCAGCTGGCGGAAGCCATCGCCCAGAAGATCCAGCCCTATAATCCGCTGCCCAAGACGCCGGAGGAGGCCGAAAAGCTGCAAAACGAGCAGGTCGACAAGGTTTCCAGCCGGATGGCCGAGAAAATCTCGCCGATTCTTACCGAAATGTCGAAGGACCAGCACCTGACCCAGGAATCGGTTGAGAAGTACAGCCAGCGCATCTCTGACCAGATCAGCGGCGTGCTGACGGCCGAAATGTCCCGCAACCAGGAACTCAACAACGACCTGCTGAATTCCCAGGCGGTCGCGCACGACGCCATGAAGCTCTCGCACGAGATCACCGCCCTCTACCTCAGCAGCTTCAAGGATCAGTCGCTCATCACGCGCATCCTCTCCCTTCCCGCCAATGTGGTTCGCGATGCGGCGAGCATGAGCATCGTGAACAGTTCCGACCGCAAGAAAATGGAGGAGCGCCTCGTCAACGAGATGAACGCCCTCGAGAAGCGCATGCAGGAAATCGACGCCAACGCGCCGAAGAAGTAACCCGCATCGCCTCGCTTTTCCCGGGCCGCGTCGCAAGGCGCGGCCTTTTGTTTTCCGATCGCCCAAGCCGGGGCGGAATCCAATTGTCCACTTCGTCCCGCGCCACAATCAGTCGTTGCGCCACCCTCCGATGCCAGGCTCTCCGCTCCGAGTCACCCGCGATGCCGCCCGACGCTTCATGCGCCGCGCGGTCCTTTTGGACCAGCCGGCCCCGAATCTGGCAACCGCCCTGGATCATCTTGGCTACGTCCAGATCGACCCGATCAATGTTTGCGGACGGATGCACGACCTCATCCTGCGCCATCGCGTGACCGGCTATCGCGAAGGTGATCTTATGCGGCATCTCCACGGACGCGACGCGGTCCTTCCGGCCGAAGCGCGGATCGCCTTTGAGCATCACTTGCCAACGCTACACACCCTCGTGGCTCTCACGCCGGACGCGTGGCCCCACCTGCTGGCCGAGATGCGCCAGCGAACGCGGCGCCATGGCGCGTGGTCCGGGCGGCTCTCGCCCAAACAACGGCTATTGTCCGGTCGGATCCTGGCGGAAATCGCCGCACGCGGCCCGATGTGCTCCGAGGATTTTGCCGGGAGCGGCCGGGCGCGCGCCGTCTGGGGTTCGGCCACCCAGGCCAAGGCCACGCTGCAAAAGATGTTCTTCCATGGGCGCCTGCTCATCGCCCGTCGCGGCGGCGATCATCGGCGGTATTACGACCTGCCCGAGCGCGTCCTGCCCGCGGCGATCCTTCGGCTGCCGGAATCCACTCCGGACGAAGCGGCCCGTTGGGAAACGGTGCTCAAGCTCCGCCAGCGCCGGCTGGTTCTGTTGACGAAAAGTGAATTGTCCCGGGTCGGCGACCTCGTGCTTTCAGTGCAGGTCGAGAACTGCCCAACTCTCCACTGTTTGCGCACCGATCTGCCGCTGCTCGAGGCGTGCCAGGCCGGCGCGGGCGGCGATCCGTCACCGGCGCTCCTCCTGCTCGCGCCGCTCGACCCACTCATCTACGACCGCCGGCTGACGCACGCCCTCTGGAATTTCGACTACACCTGGGAAGCCTACACTCCCCCGGCCAAGCGCAAACGCGGCTACTATGCCCAACCCGTGCTCGCCGGGATCGAGCTGGTCGGGCACGTCGACGCCAAGGCCGACCGAGAAAGAAACAAACTGGTCGTCATCGCGCGTCGCATCCGCTCCCGCCACCGT
This sequence comes from Lacunisphaera sp., assembly GCA_035496355.1. Lineage (GTDB taxonomy): Bacteria > Verrucomicrobiota > Verrucomicrobiia > Opitutales > Opitutaceae > Lacunisphaera. Next base: position 78,995 of record DATJES010000007.1, read on the forward strand.
ACGGCTCCGGCGGTAACCGTGCTGGCGCAGTTTCTCGGACTGCGTTGATCGCGTATTGCGTTGCCCCGGGCTCGAAGTGGGAAAGTAGTGTGCCATGGCTCGATCCCAGCCCCGAAAATTGGCCGAGAATGCGGGCCTCGCCTTCGTAGGCGAGCGGCTGGCAGCCGCGGCACGCATTCCCCCGCAGCTGGCGGAACGCATGCTCGAATCACGCAATCCCCATGGCAAACCCAACGCCGACGTGGTGCGGCGGTTGGTGACTGCCACCGACCCGCGCCGCCCCGGTTTTCACTGGCAGATTGATTTTCCGGCCGAGATGAGCGAACGCGAGGCCTCCCTTTATGAACAGCCCTTCCATCACCTTTTTCGCACCTTGCGTCCCAAGCGCGACGGCTGGTGGCGGAACGCCCACGCCGATCAAGCGCTGCGGGCCGCGCTGGCGCGGCGCGAACGGTACCTGGCCGCGCCCATCGACAGCGAGCCGCCGGCGTTTGCCTGGTTCGACGCCACCATCATCCCGGATGAAACGCTGCTCGCAGTCGCGCGCGACGATGACTTCATCTATGGCATCCTGCAGTCGCGTGTCTTCGCGTCGTGGTGGCATCGGATGCACTCCTGCCGCAGCCCAACCCTCGCGTTCGAAAGCTTTCCATTCCCCTGGCCGCCCGGCACGCCCCTGCATGCGTTGAGCGCGGTGCAGGAGGAACAACGCCACGCCGTTGCCCGCGCCGTTCGCGCCGGCGACAATGCTCGCCTCCACGAGGTGGTGAGCGCCGCCTATGGCTGGCCGGCCGACCTCGACGCTGACGTCTGGCTCGATCAGCTCTCGCAGTTGAACGCCTCGCGCGCAGGTTGAGCCGTCGAGGCGTGCCGAGGACCGCGGTTCAGAATTTCCATTCCACCCCGCCGTACGCGCCCAAGCCGGTTTGCGGGTAGCCGTTCACCTCCTCGTATTTTTCGTCGAGGAGATTTTCGATCCGGGCTTTCAAGCTCACCCGTGGGCCGGCCTGCCAGGCGGCGTACACTCGGACCACCGTATAGTCCTCGGCTTGGATCGTTGCGAACGTCGCGGCATCGACATCCTGGCGGTCCGCCGCAAATGCCAACCCCGCGCCCGCGCTGAAGCCGCCGCCGAACTCGTGCCAGAGATCAAGGGAGCCGCTCTGCCGCGGCCGGCGCAGCAGCCGAGTCTGCTGGGCCAGGTTCCTGGCGTCGAGATAGGTGTAGGCCAGGCGCACCTTGACGGCGTCGGGCAGGTCGAACTTGCCCGAGAGTTCGACGCCCTGCGTCCGTGCTGATTCAACGTTGCGCACTGTGCTGGGAAACGAACCGAAATCGAAGGTGATGAGATGGTCGAGATCGGTTCGGAACCAGGTCACGCTGAGCGTGCCGCGATTGGCCGTCAGGTAATAATCGATGCCGCCGTCCCAGCCGCGGGCGCGTTCAGCCTTCAGGTCGGGGTTGCCGACGTAGAAGGCGCTCTGGCCGTAGAGATCGAGGAAGCCGGGCGCGCGGAATCCCGTCCCGTAACTCGCACGCAGCTTGAAGCGCGATCCCGGCGTCAGCCAAGCCGCCGTCGCGCGCCCCGTGGTGGCGCGGCCGAAGGTATCGAAGTCGTCATTGCGCAGTCCCGCCGTCAAGTACAGCCGGTCCACGGGCGTCCATTCGTCCTGGGCGAAAAACGCCAGGAGCTCCTGCCGGTTGTTGATGTCGCCGAAACCCGTGTTGCGCGTCGTGTTCAGCTCCGCCGTGAACCCGCCGGTGACGCGATGCCGGGGATTGGGCGTGTAGGTGCTCTGCCAGTCCAGTACGGCGCGGCGGTTCTTGACCAATGTCACCTGCCGGCCGAATGCACCCGGGTTGTCCGAGATGAACCGGCGGTCCTGGCCGCCAAGCACGACATGGCTGGTCAGGTCGGGAGCGAGGGCGAGGTCGGCAAACACCGTGGCAAGCTGGTTGGTTTCACGATCCTCGTTGTCGGGATCATTGGTGTAGCGGTCGCCAGGATCCCCCAATTTCGCCAGGAACCCGCGCCAAGTGGCGCCGATCGCGACGGCGTCGGTAAGTCTGCGGTCGTAACGCAGGGCGTAGGTCGCGCTGTCGAATGTGTTGTTCGGCCGGTCGTTGTCAGTGTGTCCACCCGCGGCGGAGAAGGTCCAGGCCTGCGTAGCGTTGCCGGCTTGTGCGCTGAGCGCGCCCTGGAGGGTGCCGAACGACCCCGCCTCGACCGCCATGGAACCATGGGGCTCGCCACTGCCGCGAGCGCCGCGCAGGGACACGACACCGCCGACGGCCTCGCCGCCGTAGAGGGTGCTTTGCGGGCCGTGCGCCACCTCGAGGCTGTCGCAGGCGCCCAGGCAGGTGCCGCCCAGCGCGAACGCGTAATCGGTGTTCGGGTCGTTGAACCGCAGCCCGTCGACGAGAAACAGCGTCTGGTTCGAATTGCTGCCGCGGAGAAACAGCGATGTGACGGCGCCGGTCGCCCCGCTGCTGAGGGTCGGCGCCCCGGGAACCCCGCGCAGTGCCCCCAGGAGCGAATCCAGCTGCATGCGCTTCAGTTCGTCGGCGCTGATGGAATCGACGACGGTGCCGGAAGTCGTGACGGAGATCGGGGTGCGCGTCGCGGTGACGACGATCGGGAGGAGGTTTTCGGTGCCGGACTGGGCGAGCGCCGGAATAGCCGGCAGAAAGCCGGCGAGGAGGAGGCGTCGCAGGGACGCCACGAGGTGGTGTTGCATGATCTGCAGTTGCTGCGGCAAGAGCAGATCGGCTCGCCTGTAGGTCGGTGTCTATTCCCGACGCGTCGGGCTTGAACCCCGACCTACAAATCCGGACACAATCCACTCCCACCCTTCAAATGTGCGTTGAAGGTTTGTCGCCGGTGCGCGCACACGCGCCAGCGCGGTGAGTCCCCGAAGGCAGATGTTCGGACTTCGCATTTCCGCGCAGCGCACAAGTGCCAAGGACCAAGCATCAAGTAGCAAGAGTTTGGCCTCTTGTTACCTTGCACTTGTTACTTGTTACTTGCGCGACCGCGCACCTCTCCCCTCGCCTTCGCCGGCTATCCGACTGGCTTTGCTCCCGCTCCTGACGCGGGATGGGGGTTTGTGATGCGTTACCGCAGCGCAACTGTGGCCGATTCTCACGGCCTTCCCTGTGCTTCGGAGTTGATTAAAAGAACCTCAGGCACACGACCAATCCTCCCCTGGCGTCACATTCTCAAGCCCAATTCCTGTCATCCTTTAGGTCATAATCGGAAGCGATTTACGTCATTAACGAGTACCTGCTTGCTTTAGTCATATCATCGCATCTTGATACATCAATACCTAAGATGACCACGCTCACCACCCGCCAGTCTCATGCCGCCGCCGAACTGCGCCATCTGCTCTCGCAACGCATCGTCATTCTGGATGGCGCCATGGGGACGATGATCCAGCAGCACGGGCTCACCGAGGCGGATTTCCGGGGCAATCGTTTCAAGGACCATCCCCATGACCTCCGCGGTAACAATGACCTGCTCTCGCTGACCCGCCCCGACGTCATCGAGGGGATTCACCTGCAGTATTTCGAGGCCGGCGCCGACATGGTCGAGACCAACACCTTCAGCGGCACCGCCATCGCCCAGGCGGACTACAAGCTCGAGCCCTTCGTCGCCGAGATCAACACCACGGCCGCCCGGCTGGCCGTGAGCGCCGCGCTCAAGGCTGAGGCGAAGTTCGGCCGCCGCTGCTTCGTCGCCGGCGCGCTGGGCCCGACCAATCGCACGCTCTCGCTCTCGCCCGATGTCAACCGCCCCGACTTTCGCGCCGTCACGTGGGACCAGGTCGTCGCCGCCTACCTCGAACAGGCCCGCGCGCTGGTCGCCGGCGGCGTCGACGTGCTGCTGATCGAGACGATCTTCGACACGCTCAATGCCAAGGCGGCCATCTTCGCCCTCGACCAGCTCTTCGACGAACTCGGCGCGCATCTGCCCGTCATGATCTCCGTCACGATCACCGACGCTTCCGGCCGCACGCTTTCCGGTCAGACCGTCGCCGCGTTCTACAACTCGGTCCGCCATGCGCATCCGTTGAGCATTGGCATCAACTGCGCCCTCGGCGGCGCCCAGATGCGACCCTACGTCGAGGAACTCGCCGGCCTGGCCGAGACCTTCGTCTCCTGCTACCCGAATGCCGGCCTGCCCAACGCCTTCGGCGGTTATGACGAGACCCCCGCCACCATGGCGAAGGTGCTCGGCGAATTCGCCGCCAACGGCTGGCTCAACATCGTCGGCGGCTGCTGCGGCTCCACCCCCGCGCACATCGCCGCAATTGCCCAGGCCGTCGCGGGCGCCCGGCCGCACGTCCCGCCCGCCGAGACCAGCCACCGTCTCCAACTCAGCGGCCTCGAGCCGCTGGCCATCAGCTGATTCTTCACACAGGAAAGCCGAGACAACAAAGCAGGCATTCTCCGTTCCCTCCGTTTACTCCTGTGCAAATTCCGTGACCCGATCCGCCTCCCAGTTCATCGTCGTCGGCGAGCGCACCAACATCACCGGCTCGCCGAAATTCGCCAAGGCCCTGAAGGCCGGCGACTGGCCCGCTTGCCTCGCCATCGCCCGCCAGCAGGTCGAGTCCGGCGCCAACCTCCTCGACATCAACGTCGATGAGGCGCTCATCGACGGCGAGACGACGATGGTGAAGTTCCTCAACCTCATCGCCGCCGAGCCCGAGATCTGCCGCGTGCCCATCATGCTGGACTCCTCCAAGTGGAGCGTGCTCGAGGCCGGCTTGCGCTGCCTCCAGGGCAAGGGCATCGTGAACTCGATCTCGCTGAAGGACGGCGAGGAGGAATTTCTCCGCCGGGCGAAGCTCCTCCTGCGCTATGGCGCCGCCGCCGTCGTGATGGCCTTCGACGAGAACGGCCAGGCCGCGACGCGCGACGAGAAGGTCCGCATCTGCACGCGCGCCTACCGCCTCCTCACCGAAAAGCTCCGGTTCCCGCCCGAGGATATCGTCTTCGACCCGAACATCCTCACCGTCGCCACCGGCATCGAGGAGCACAACAACTACGCCGTCGATTTCTTCGAGGCCACGCAGCTTATCAAGGCCACCCTGCCCGGCGCCAAGGTCAGCGGCGGCGTCTCCAATGTCTCGTTTTCGTTCCGCGGCAACAATCCCGTGCGCGAGGCGATGCACACGGCCTTCCTTTACCACGCCATCGCCGCCGGCCTGGACATGGCGATCGTCAACGCCGGCATGCTCGGCGTCTACGACGAAATCGAGCCCACCCTCCGCGGCCTCGTCGATGACGTCCTCCTCAATCGCCGCCCCGACGCCACGGAGCGCCTCATCGCCCACGCCGAGACATTGAAGGCCCGCGACGGCGGCGCCTCGAAAACCGAGATCAAGGAAGACTTGGCGTGGCGCTCTGCCGCCGTCGAATCCCGCCTTTCCCACGCCCTCGTCAAGGGCATCGACGCCTTCATCGATGCCGACACCGAGGAAGCCCGCCAAAAGCTCGGCCGGCCGCTCCTGGTCATCGAAGGCCCGCTGATGGACGGCATGCGCGTCGTCGGCGACCTTTTTGGCGCAGGCAAGATGTTCCTCCCCCAGGTCGTGAAGTCCGCCCGCGTGATGAAGAAGGCCGTGGCGTATCTAGAGCCCTATATGGCGGCCGAGAAGGAGGCACTGCGCCAGCAGGCCGCTTCCTCCCCTCAAACCTCCGGCCTCCCGCCTCCCACCTCGTCGCAAGGACGCGTCGTCCTTGCGACGGTGAAGGGCGACGTGCACGACATCGGCAAGAACATCGTCGGCGTCGTCCTCGCCTGCAACAATTACGAGGTCATCGACCTGGGCGTGATGGTGCCCTGCGAGAAGATCCTCGCTGTCGCGAAGGAAAAGGGTGCCGACGTCATCGGCCTGTCCGGGCTGATCACGCCGTCGCTCGATGAAATGGTCCATGTCGCGAAGGAAATGGAACGCACGGGCGTGAAGCTGCCGCTGCTCATCGGCGGCGCCACGACCTCGGCGGCGCATACCGCCGTCAAGATTGCGCCCGCCTTTTCCGGTCCCGTCGTCCACGTGCTCGACGCCTCCCGCGTCATCGGCGTCGTGTCGTCGCTCCTCAATCCGGAGAGCAAACCCGGTTTCGTCGCTGACACCCGCGCCAAGCAGGACAAACAGCGCGCCGATTTCGCCAACCGCCAAGGGGCGCGCAAACTCCTGCCCATCGCCGAGGCCCGGAAGCGCGCCCAACCGACCGACTGGACCGCCGTCGACATCCCGAAGCCGGAGTTCCTTGGCCCGAGAGTCTTCTCGACCGATGGAGGGCCCGCGTCGTCCTCCCGTCTTCCGCCTTCCACCTCCCCCCTCGAACTCGGTGAGATCGCCGAGTTCATCGACTGGGGCCCGTTTTTCAGCGCCTGGGAACTCCACGGTCGGTTTCCTGACATCCTGACCGATGCCGTCGTCGGCGAGGAAGCGTCGAAGCTGTACGCCGATGCCCGGAAGATGCTGGCGCAAATCATCGGGGAGAAGCGCTACACGGCGCGGGCCGTCATTGGCTTCTGGCCCGCCAATTCCGTCGGCGATTCCGTCGAAGTCTACGCCGACGATTCGCGCGCGAAAGTCCTGAAAACCTTCCACTTTCTCCGCCAGCAGAACGAAAAGGCCGCCGGCCAGTTCAACCACTGCCTCGCCGATTTCATCGCGCCGAAGGCTTCGGGCAGGATCGACTACCTCGGCGGCTTTGCGGTCACGGCGGGGCACGGGGTCGAGAAATTCGCGAAGGAATTCGAGGCCCGGCACGACGACTACGGCGCCATCATGGCCAAGGCGCTCGGCGACCGGCTCGCCGAGGCGCTGGCCGAGCTGATGCACAAGAAGGCCCGCGACTACTGCGGCTACGGCAAGACGGAGAACCTCGAAATGAAGGACATCATTCGCGAGAAATACCGGGGCATCCGTCCGGCGCCCGGCTACCCCGCCTGCCCGGATCACCAAGCCAAACCTCCCTTATTCGATCTCCTCGGCGCCCAAGCTTCGACGGGTATCACTCTAACTGAATCGAACGCGATGTTCCCCGCTTCCAGTGTGAGCGGTTGGTATTTCAATCACCCGGACTCGAAATACTTCGCAACCGGCAAATTGGCCAAAGACCAGATCGAAGACTACGCTGGCCGGGTGGAGATCCCAGTGGCGGAAGCGGAGAAGTGGCTGGCGCCGTACCTTGACTATTAGCCCGGCGACCGACCGCCGGTGAGGACCGGACGCGATTTTGTTGTAACCCGAGGACCCGCCCCCGGGTTGTTTACGGTGAAACCTCAACAAGGAATCGACATGTATGCGCTCTTCATGGGACTCCGGTCCATTTCCCCGGCCGACCTGAACCAATTGATGCAGGCCGAGCCCATCACCGTCGTCGACGTCAACGCTCCCGAGACGTGGCGCCAGACCCACATTCCGGGGGCGAAGAATCTCGACCCGGAAAATTTCAAGGCGAAGGACCTGCCGGTCGACAAGGCCGACACCGTCGTGTTCTACTGCTCCAATTTCCTGTGCAGCAAGGGACCCAAGGCGGCGAGCCGCGCCAAGAAGCTGGGTTTTCAGAACGCCATGGTCATGTCGGCCGGCATCAAGGGCTGGCAGAACGCCAAGCTTCCCGTCGAATCGGCCGCGTAAGCCGGCGACCGCGATCGCGGTGACCGACTGCGGCGGCTGACACCGCCCTGCTCGCAAACGTCGGCTTCCGTTCAGCCGGTCGCCAGCTTCAGCAGCGGGTAGACTCCGTCGGCGTCGGGACCGGTGTAGGCCTGGTTCCAGCCGCCGAAGAAGTCCATCAGTCGTTTGCGCGAGGCGAGTTCGACCGACACCAGCTTGCCGGACACGTGCGCCCAGCGCACGAACTCGAGCGGGGTGCAAGCGAGCCCCACGCAGCAAACCGGTCCATCTTCGCTGGGATTGGCCGTGACCCAGCTGATCGAGGTCGCCGACGGTTGCCCGAGCAGGGCCAGGCACAGGCTGTCCAGCTGCAGGGCGTTTCCGCTCGCGCCCTTCCGCGAGGCTGCCTCGCGCTGCGCGCCGCTCAGTTTCGCGTTCAGCGATGCGGCTGCCTCGTTTTTGTTCTCCACATAGGCGGCGTCCACGGCGTCCGGCAGGTTGATGTTGCGCCAGGCCCGCTGCATCTCCTGCCGGAGGGAGACACGCGCCGCGGCGATCGAATTCGGCGAGAGGAGGTACCGGTCCTTGACCAGGAACGGCGAATGGCGGACCAGGCTCGCCTCCATGTCGGTCAGCTCGAGATGCGGCAGGTCCAGGGGAATGCCGATTTCGGTCTGCTGCTCCGGTTCATCCTCCATGGCCCAATCCAGGTAAGTATTGGTGTAAGCCACGATCGCGTTCGTCACCTTGTCGAATTCCGCCACCGGGCACTCCGAGCCGAACCCGGCCGGCAACAGCAGGCTGTCCGCCGTCTGGTGCAGCACGCCTTCCTTGCAGATATTGCTGTACATCCGCTTGCCCTCGATCACCCGCGCCACGACCTCGATGCAGGACACCTCGATGTCGAAGTCGCCGGCGGCAACGTCGCGGACCGCCCTCACCTGCGTGTACGTGACGTTGCGCACGCCATGCGGCTTGCTCGTGAGTTTGAAAACCTTGCCGATGGCACGCTGCCAAAGCTCCCGCACCGTGACCTCTTCGGCCCCCTCGCGGTCAGGTGCAATTGGCTCCGGTTCGCTCATCCGACGGCATTATCGTCCCCCTTGTTCCCGGTACTCCAATAAATACGATGTCACAAACGGGCCCGCCGGCGTTTTTGAAACATCTTTAGCACGTCGATGGCCTGGCGCGGACACCGGAAGCTCCATCCACGGCCTGACGCGACCTGTCGCTCCCCGTGATCACATCGGGCGCGCCGCCCGGCCGGGGCCTGCCGACGCTTCAGCGCGCCGGTCCAATATGTGATTGGCCCGGCGCTTGCCCGCCTGCGCGTTTCCGTGATTGTCTGTACCTCCCCATGAAATCACCGCTGCGCGCCTTCCGCCTCGCCCTTGTCCCCGCCTTCGCCCTCACCTGCTCGTTCGTGACTGCGGCTGAAACGCCGGCGCCGGCCGAGCTGGCCGCCCCGAAAGCCCCGCCGACCGCCACGCTCAAGGATACGTTCCAGAAGGCATTCCTCGTCGGCGTGGCCCTGAATCCACGGCAGTTTGGCGACACCGATCCGCAGACCACCAAGCTGATCACCAGCGAGTTCAACTGCGCCACGGCCGAGAACGACATGAAATGGGAGTTGGTCGAGCCCAAGCCGGACGAGTTTCACTTCGGCGCGGCGGACCGTTTCATCGACTTCTGCCAGCGGTACAACCTCACCGTCATCGGCCACAATCTCTGCTGGCACGCCCAGCTGCCCTCGTGGGTCTCCAAGCCCGAGGTCGGCCAGGAAACCCTCACCAGAGAGGTCCTCCTCGAACGCCTGCGGAATCACATCCAGACCGTGGCCGGGCATTTCAAGGGCAAGGTCCACGGCTGGGACGTCGTGAACGAGGCGATCGCCGACGGCACCGGGGAGTATCGGAATTCGGTCTTCTACCGCGTTCTCGGCAAGGAATACCTCGCCCTCGCGTTCAAATGGGCGCACGAAGCCGACCCGCAGGCCGAGCTTTACTACAACGACTACAACCTGGATGCCGACGACGCCAAACGCGCGCGCGCGGTCGAGCTCGTCAAATACCTCCGCGACCAAGGTGCGCGGATCGACGGCATCGGCCTGCAGGGGCACTACAACCTCACCACGCCCACCGCGGCGAAGATCGACGAAACCATCGGCATCTTCGCCAGCCTCGGCCTCAAGGTCATGATCACCGAGCTCGACGTCGAAGCCATCCACGACCGGCGCGTGAGCGGCGCCGTGGACGCCAACGCCGGCGGCAACACCTGGCGCCCGCGGTTTTTCCCGCCGATGGACGAAGCCAAGGCCAAGTTGTCGCTCACCGACGCCCAGGTCGCGGAACTCACGCCAGTCATCGACGAGGCCGGCAAGGAAATCCGCGAAGCGATCACGGCCGCTGAATACCAGCGCATCGGCGAGATCCGTGAAAAGACGACCGCCGCCATCGACAAGATCCTGACCGAGAGCCAGAGGGGGCCGTATGCCGAAATGGCGAGGCAGGCCCTCATCGGCCCGCCCCCGAAGCCGCTTACGCCGGAACAGCAACAGGAGCTCGCGCAGCGCTACGGCGAAATCTTCGCGGTCTTCCTGAAGCATCGCGCCGACATCACGCGGGTGACCTTCTGGGGCCTGCGCGACTCGGAATCCTGGCGTCGCCGCGGCCAGCCGCTGCTCTTCGACGGCGATTTCCAGCGCAAGCCCGCCTACGACGCCGTCATCGCCGCCGCGAAAAAGGCCGGGCTCTAGCCGCGCCCGCCGCTTCACGCGCGCGTCACGAGCGACGGCATCGGGTGGATTTCGTAGCGGAAACCGAGTCCGGACTTGATCGCCGGGTCCTCCGCGCACAACGCGGCGACATCAACGTCATCCGGCACTTCCCACAAACCGACGCCAAAGGCGCCGGCCGGGTCGGCGACCGGCCCGAACGCGACCGCCCAGCGTTTCGCCGCGAAGCCGCGCAGGTACGCGCCGTGGGCCTGCATGACCTGGAGCTCCGCGGGCGACATCGTCCGGGCGAAATCCGCGCGGGGCGCGTGCAGTTTGCAGTAGTAGGCTTTCACGCCGGCAGCTTGGGCGGCACTCCCTCGGATTCGAGACGAAACTCAGGGCGTGGCCGTCGGGACGGGTGCTGGCGGCTTCAGCTGGCTCAAGGCGCGCCGCACCGCGGCGACCGCGCGATCGTGATCCGACCCACCGGCCGGCGCCGGCCGGCCCTCGTCGTCGTCCGGCACCAATGTTTCCACGTAGGCGGAGGTCAACGTGCCCACCTGGTCCCGGTCATAGGCGGTGCGGGCCTGCACCACCGTCATGAAGAGCAGTCCCTGCCGCACGGCCTCGATGGCGCGGCGGATCCGCGGCTTCACGACCACCAGCACGCCCTTGATCGCGACCCGGGCGAAGAAGCCCGCGCCGTCCTCCTTGACCGCATCCGCGACGAGTTCATCGAGGGCCTGGTCGAAGGCCTTCTTCGGCGGCAGGTAGAAGACCCAGTCGAAATGCGTGAACAGCCGGTCCTCGAGATCGGCGGCCCGCAGCGCGCACAATTTCGCCTCGAGTTTTCCCGCGTCGAAACCTTCGGCCCAAGCAACCTGGTAAAGCTTGGCGCCGATGCCCGCGAGCGGCAGCGGGAGGGCGGTGATGATCTTCTCGAACTCCCGGTCGTCCTGGTCGCGTCTCCCTTGTTCGTCATTCACCACCTCGCGCCAGCGGTCGAGCGTCGCGACCAGCTCCGGCCCGTGTGCCGCCACCGCCGGGTCCAGCCGCCCGGCCTGCGCCAGGGCGAGAAATTGCCGGAAGACAAAGATCGGGTGCGGTTCTCCCTTCCGGCCGATGATCACGAGTCCCTTGCCCGTCGATGGGGTGACGGCCTCGTAGACCACTTTCACCACATCTTCGGCGAAGTCCTGCGCATAGCGCCGGTCGCGTCCCGTGCGGGCGTGGATCGAGATCGCCAGCTGCTGCCCGTTCACCACGAAAGGCGCGAGCTGGACGTACGGCATGAAACTGTCTGCGGCCGGGCCGGCCGAGGCGGCGCGCGCGGCGCCGGCCGTGACCAGCAGTCCCGCCACAAACGCGACGAGCAAGCGGCGAAAGGCGGGAATCCGGAGCGTCGAGGGAGACCCGGCGCGCCGTGACGACGCCGCGGGCAAGGCAGATGGGTTCATGCGTGCTGCCAAGCACACGGAGGCCGCCGTGTTTGTTGCAAGCAATCATCGGCTGGGCGAGTCGGCGGCAGGATTTCCTTGCGCCGCGCATCCGCTGCGGACCGAATTAACGTATATTTCTGCGATGAACTCCGGTTTAAAGATAACCCTCGGCTTTATTTGTGCCGCCACCGCCGCGCTGGGCGCCAATGACCGCATCGTGACCGCCGTGTTTTCGCGGGCGAGCAACGGTTACCACCGCGAGCGGGAGGCCGATGGCTCGTTCAAGCGCGAATACTACGCCCTCATGCCGGGCCACTACTATCCGGGCATCGGCAAGGACGCGTCCATCGATCCGGTAAAATATCCCCAGGTCGCCGGCCTCGCCGCGCAGCTCCTGGCAACGAAGAACTACTGGTTCGCCAAGGATGCCAGCCAGGCGACGCTCCTGCTCGAGATCAGTTGGGGCAAGACGGTCCCCTCCAGTGACGCGGTCGCGAGCGCCAACATGACCGTTACGTCGTCCGCCTTCAATCACTTCACCAACACGATGAAGAACCTCGCGGCGCTGGAAGCGGCCGAGGCGCAAGGCGGGCAGCCGCTTACCCGGGGGCCGGACGGCGCCGCGAGCAAGGAGCGAATCCTCGCGCAGGAGGCGGAGAACGACCTGCAAAACGATCTTTATGAGATGAAGATGTTCCAGGACATGCGCCGGAGTGCCGACGAGCGCAACGCGAAGCTGCTCGGCTACGTCGAAGAGGTCAATCGGGGCGACACCCCGGCTCGCTTTGCGGGCTTGGGCACCAATTACGACGACCTCATTTCCGATCTCGAGAACGAGCGCTACTACATCATCATTGCGGCCTACGATTTCGCCGCCGCCAAGAAAGGCGAGATGAAGCAGCAGTGGATCACGCGCGTCAGTGTCCAGGCCCAGGGCAACCGCTTCAACGAGTCCGCCGCCTACATGCTGGCGAAGGCCTCGCGCTATTTTGGCCAGGACAGCGGCCGGCTCATCCGCGAGTTTGATCGCCAGGGCAAGGTGACGCTCGGCGAACTGCAGATCGTCGGCGTTGTGCCACAGTCACAGGTCCATGACTCGCCGGAGAAGAAATAATTTTCCATGAAGTACCTCACCACCTCGGTCCTCCTCGCACTTACCGCCGCCGTCGCCTGGGGTTCGAATGAAAAGATCGTCACCGCGGTCTATTCGGGCACCTACAACGGCTACCACCGGCAGAAAGAGGCCGACGGCACGTTCAAGCCCGAATACTACGCCCTCGCCAACGGGATCTTCTCGGCCGGCGCGAGCGCCGACCGCTCGCTCGATGGGGTCAAGTTCCCCCAGATTGCGGGGCTCGTGGCGCAGTTCCTGGCGCTCCGCAACTATCGCTTTGCGCAGGATTCGAAGCAAACCGACTTCGTCATCGTCATCTCCTGGGGCAAGACCATCCCCTCCAGCGACGCCCTTTCGCGGGAGAACCTGTCGACCACCTCGTCCGCGTTCAACGACTTCAAGGGCAGCACGGACACGCTTAAGAAGCTCGAGGAGGAGGAAGCGAAGAACGGCGGCCAGCCGCTCACCCGGGGTCCGGACGGCGCCGCGAGCAAGGAGCGAATCCTCGCGGCCCAGGCGGCAAACCAGCTGCAAAACAACCTTTACGAAATGCAGATGCACCAGGACATGCGCCGGAGTGCCGACGAATATAACGCGCGGCTGCTCGGCTATGTGGACGAGATCAACCGGGGCGACACGCCCGCGCGCTTCGCCGGGCTCGGCACGAACTACGACGACCTGATGGCCGACCTCGAGAGCGAGCGCTATTATTTCGTGATCTCCGCCTATGATTTCAAAACGGCGGCCAAGGAAGGGAAGAGAAAACTCCTCTGGGCCACCCGGGTCAGCATCCAGGCCCAAGGCAACAAATTCAATGAGGCCGCCGCCTTCATGCTCGCCAAAGCCTCGCGCTACTTCGGCCAGGACAGCGGCCGGCTCCTCCGCGAGTTCGAACGCGAAGGAAAGGTGAACCTTGGCGAGCTGCAGGTCGTCGGCGTCGTGCCCGAGTCGCAGGTCGCAAAGCCGCCCGAAAAGAAGGAGCCTTGATGCGCGCCTGGTTTCGCGGTGTTCTCGTCATGCTGTCCCTCTTGGCGACGGCCGCCGCGTCGAACGATCGCATTGTCACCGCGATATTTTCCCGCGTGAGCGACGGCTACCACCGGACGCGCGAGCCCGACGGCTCGTACAAGCGCGTGTACTACGCCCTCACGCCGGGCCACTACTATCCCGGCGTCGGCAAGGATGGATCGATCGACCCAGTCAAGTTTCCGCAGGTCGCCGGCCTGGCGGCGCAACTGCTCGCGACCAAGAACTACTGGTTCGCCAAGAATGCCGGCCAGGCGACGCTCCTCCTGGAGATCTCCTGGGGAAAGACCATCCCATTTAACGACGCGGTCTATCGCGTGGGCTTGAATACGTTTCTCAGCAATCTCAACACCGGCATCTCTCCCACCTCATTCGGCTGGCGCCAACCCGCCGGACGATTCAACGCGATGTTGGGCGGTGGTGGTGGTGGCGGCGGCGGATCGGACCCTGGAGTTGGCGAGATGCTGATGTTTGAGGATATGCGCCGGAAAGCCGTTGAGAGAAATGCCAAGCTCCTCGGCTATGTCGACGAGATCAACTATCGCGAGACTCCCGCCCGCTTTGCCGGACTCGGCACCGCCTACGACGACCTGGTTTCTGACATCGAGAACGAGCGTTATTACATAATCATCGCGGCCTACGACTTTGCGGCGGCGAAGGCCGGGCAGATGAAGAGGCTGTGGATCACTCGCGTCAGCGTCCAGGCCCAGGGCAACCGGTTCAATGAGTCCGCGGCGTACATGCTGGCCAAGGCGTCCAAATATTTCGGCCAGGACAGCGGCCGGCTGATCCGGCAGTTCGACCCCGAGGGCAAGGTGACGCTCGGCGAACTTCAGGTCGTCGGCATCGTGCCCGAGTCGGAGGCCCACCCCGATTCCCACAGGAAATAGATCTGACCTTCGGGCGCGGCTCACGACGGGATCGCGCGACCGGTCGCGTGCGTCGATCCGAACAGACTGGATTCTTCGCTGCGCCCAGTACCGAGCCGGAGGCGACATCAGACATGACACGACTTGCGAAACGATCTTCGAGTCGGTCATCCTGAGCGCAGCGAAGGATCCAGCGACTTGCCGGTCGGGCCCGAATCTCGTCATCGGACCTTCTGTCTCGGGCGCTTCCACGTTTGACGCTGCCCCGCCGCGCTGGCGACACTGGCGCATGCGTCTGCCCCGGTCCACGCCCTTGCTCCTCGTCGCGTTGTTTGCCCCAGCGTTGTTCGCGGAAAAGCTTGTTCCCGACATCCCGTTCGCCCGCGTCGGCGACCACGAGTTGAAACTGGATCTCCTGCTGCCAGACGGCGCGCCGGCCGGGCTGATCGTCTGGGTGCACGGTGGCTCCTGGCGCGCCGGATCGCGGAAAGACTGCGAGCTCAAGGGCATGACGGCGCTCGGCTGGGCGGTGGCGAGCGTCGATTACCGCCTGTCCACCGAGGCGCGCTTCCCGGCGCAGATCCATGACCTCAAGGCCGCGATTCGCTTCCTGCGCGCCCATGCCGCCGACTATGGTTACCCGGCCGGTCGTTTTGCCGTCGCCGGGTCGTCGGCCGGCGGGCATCTCGCCGCGCTGGTTGGCGTGACAAACGGCGAGGGCGAACTGGAGGGCCCGATCGGCGCCAACACCGCCGTGTCTTCCGACGTCCAGGCCGCCGTGGTACTTTACGGGGCCAGCGACCTGACGACCATTCTCGGGCAATCGACGCCCCACGGACTCTCCGTGCGCGTGCCGGCGCTGGAACTCCTGCTCGGCGGCCAGCCGGACAAGGTCCCGGACCTGGCCAAACTTGCCAGCCCCTTCTTCCACGTCGACGCGCACGACCCCCCATTGCTGCTGGAGCACGGCGACCAGGACCCGCAGATGCCGGTCAACCAGGCGCTCGAACTCCAATGGGCCTACGAGCGGGCCGGGCGGCCCGTGGAGTTCAAGGTCATGCACGGCTCCGGCCACGGCGGCCCCGCCTTCACCACCCCGGAGAACCTGGCGCTGATCGACCGATTCCTGCGCGCGCACCTGCGCGAATGATTGGCCCAATCGCGGTCAGGTTGCGGACGCCGGCCGAAAGCGACGCCCGAGGACCAGGAAAAAGCCGACCGCGGCGACGTCGGCGATGATCTTGAAATAAAGATCCATGCGCGCGGCGCCGATGAAGCCGACAAAACTGACGAGCATCGCCCCGAGCAAGGTGCCGAAGACGATCCCAAACCCGTGGCGTTGGTCCCAGGCCGGGTGGGCCGACCATCGCGGCACCGTGAACAGAGCCGCCGCCACGAGCGCGCCACCGCCGGCCACGGCGAGCGCGGGCGGGAAGGCCGGCGCGAGACCGAAGCCCAGGAGCACGAGGCCATACAGGGGAACGGCCCAGAGGCCGCCCGCCACTCCGAGAGTCCGGGGGGCCGGCGGCGGGAGCGGGGACGAGGCCCGCGCCACCCAGGCGCGATACGGGCCGACGGCGGTGAACACCAGGCCGATGATGGCAACCGAGGCGGCCGCCACGGCGAGCAGGGGCGGATTGAAGGCGGGCTGGTGAAAAACCTTGGTGCGGGCAATCTGCGTCCAGGAAAACCATGCCAGAAAACTGCCGGCCAGGAAGAGCACCGGCGTTACGATCAGGCCGACACGGCCGAGCCATGGCTCGCCGCGCCATCGCGGGAAAATGAGTTCCGCCAGCTGGATGGGCAGAAAGACGACGAACACCGTCTCGTAGGCCAGCGCCCAGAGGAAATAGACGTAATTGACGCCGAAGGCGCGCGCGTAAACCTGCCCTTTGATCTGGATCACCATCGGCGCGAGCGACGTCTGTTGGATGATGCATTCCTCGGCCACGGACAGCGCGAGGGCGAGGCACAGCACGTTGCGCCAGCCCAGGCCCCAGCGCCGGGCCGCCTCGCGGATCAGCAGGGCGCCGCCGCCCCAGACACACATTTCGATCGGGAACACGAACAACGAACTGAGGCGGGTCGCGCCGGGAAGCACTTCGGCCAGCAAAGGCGCGAGGAAAACAAGGACCAGCGCCGGGATGCGACCCGGTGCCGGGGTAGTCGTGGAGGCAGGATTCATGAGAAAAAAGGTAATCCGGTTCAACGGCTGGACCGTGGACGCGACCGGGAGCGCCTTGGTCGGACGGCGGCGAGGATCTCGCGCAGGTTCCAGTTCAGGCGGCCCTCGCGCAACTCGGTTACGATCCGGCCCAGCCACTCGTGCTGCGCCCGGCAGAGCACCAGGTCGTGCTCCATTTCTATCAGGTTGATGCGACCGATGCGCGGGCCGACGGTCGCGAGGACGGTCTCCATGTCCGCGATGGCGGCCGCCAAGGCTTCTCGCCGGTGCGCCAGGGCCGGGGCCGCTTCGGCCGGCGTGAGATGCACGAGATGGTCCAGCGCGACGGCAAACGACGAGGCGTCGCGCCGAACCTCGCCCAGCATCCGCGTGATCCACTCGGCGACGCGCGCCTTGCCGGCCGCGGTGATGCGATAGACCGTGCGATGCGGCCGCTTTCCCTCGCGGCTGGTTTCCCTTTCCTCGATCAGGCCCTCCTGCAACAAGGCGGCCACCGCATTGTAGAGTGAACCCGGCTTGAGCACGAGGCGCTCGTCCTTGTGCCGCTCCTTCATCAGGCGGCGCATTTCGTACGGGTGCATCGCGCGCTCGCGCAGCAGGCACAGGACCGCGAGCGCCCAGTGCTGGCGCGGCGAAGTGACGGCGGAGGCCACCGGGATGGAAGACATAGCTAAATATGATTAGTCAGGCGTGACTATTGGCAAGGCTGAATTTTTCACCCCCGCGCCGCCGGCCTGCGTGACCAAGAAGCTCAGTTAACGTGCGCACGCCCAAGCCCGGCATCCCCCGCCGTCGCGGCGAGCCAGCCGCCAGCCCGCCGCTTTGCTGTTTTCACGGCGGGAGAAGCGTGCATGCTCGGGCCGATCCCATGAACACCCGTCGCTTCCTCGCGTCCTTCGCCCTTATCTGCACCTCCCTCGGTTTCGTGCGCGCCGCCGACCTGGCCGGCCGATGGACCACGGAGTTCGACACGCAAATTGGCGTCCAGAAGTACGTGTTCGAGATTCGGCGCGACGGCGACAAGCTCGCCGGCCACGCCAAGTTCGAGCGCTCGATGGGCAGCGGCGAGGTGGACCTGAAGGAGATCAAGCTCGAGGGCGCCAACGTTTCGTTCACCGAGCCGTTCGCCGTCGAGGGCAACGAGATGCCGATCACCTATGCGGGTACGCTCGAGGGCGATGAGATGAAGCTGGAACGCCACGTCGGCGATTTCGCGACCGAGCGCCTGGTCGCCAAGCGGGCGTCCGCGGCGGAAGAACCCAAGAACGCCCCGCGGTGAACCCGCCGGCGGCGTTCCGGAGGCTGGGGCGCCTCTGCGCACCCGGAGGAAAGCCAGTCGGTGTTCACCCCAGTTTCAGCCCCTTCCATTTGCCACGGGAGGTGCGACGCGGCGGCGGTATTTAAACCCTTTTCGCAGAACCATGTCACCCCGCGGCGCGTCTATTCGCCTAGTCGCGAATGATCACGCCCCTTTCCCCCCACCGTCCGGCCCCACCCTGGCCGTTGCGGATCCTTTATGCCGACGACTTGCTCGAGCTGCGTCGGATGATGCGACACATGCTCATCCTGGACGGGCACCTGGTGGAGACGGCGGAAGATGGCGAGGAGGCCCTGCTGCTCGTCTCGCGGGCTGTCAGCCTTTTCGACCTGATCATCACCGACCATCACATGCCCCGGGCCAACGGACTGCAGTTCGTGCGCCAGCTGCGCACGCTCCCCTATGCCGGCAAGGTGGTCGTGTTCAGCTCCGAACTCTCGGAGCAGGTTAACGTCGAATATCGCCAGCTCGGCGTCGACCTGATCCTGGCGAAGCCAATCTTCCCCTCCATCTTCCGCGCAAATTTGCGCGAGCTTTTCGGCCAAGCCGGCGCGCCCGCCGTCACGGCCCCGCGGCCCGCCGCTTCGAATCTCGCCTGAAAGCCGCCGGCCGCGCGGAAGATTTTTCTCCTTTGGCCGGGCGCGGCCTTCGGCTTCAATCGCGCCCATGCGCTTCTCCAAGCTAGCCCTGTTTCTGCTCGCCGCCGCCTCCGCCGCGTTCGGCGCCGATCTCCCGCCGCTCGCGCTGAAGGTCATGACATACAACCTGCGGTTCGCCAGCGAGCACGGCCCGAATGCCTGGCCGGCGCGCCGCCCCGTCATGCAGGCGCTGATCGTGCGCGAGGCGCCGGATGTGTTTGGCACCCAGGAGGGCCTCTACCCTCAGCTGCGCGATCTGGCCGCCGGCCTGCCCGGTTACGAGTGGATCGGCCTCGGCCGCGCGGGCGGCAGCAAGGACGAATTTGCCGCCGTCTTCTACCGCACCGATCGTCTCGAGCCCGTCGCGTTCGATCATTTCTGGTTGTCGGACACGCCCGAGGTCATCGGCTCCATGACCTGGGGCAACCACTATCGCCGCATGGTCACGTGGGTGCGCTTTCGCGACCGCCCCTCCGGCCGGGAATTCTATTTCTGGAACACCCATTTCGATCACCAGGTCGAGGTGGCCCGCCAGAAGTCCGCCGCGCTCATCGTCCGTCGCCTGGCCGAGCTGGACCCCGCCGTGCCGCTCGTGCTCGCCGGCGATTTCAACTCCACCGCCGGCAGCAGCCGCGCGTACGAGATCCTCACGCAGGATGGGGGTCTGGCCGATACCTGGAAGCTCGCCGCGAACCGGCGCAACGAGGACCTGGACAGCTTCAACGACTTCAAGCCGGGAAAACACGGCGGCGAGAGGATCGACTGGATCCTCATGCGGCCGCCCGCCTCGGTCGATGCCGCCGCCGTCGTCGACTATGACGGCTTGTCGACGTTTCCGAGCGATCACTTTCCCGTGACCGCCACGGTGCGGTTCCCGTAGCGCAGTTCAGGCTACCCTGGAGTCGCTGCCGATTGCGAAACCGTTCGATCCCACTGGATCCTTCGCTCGGCTCAGGATGACAGTATCGAGGTCAATAATTCGAAACCTGTCGTTCTGAGCGTAGCGAAGAATCCAGAAAGAATCCGAATTAACGGGAACAGCTCCGCCTAACCTGCCGCTCCCTGCCGGCTCAAAATCCGAGCGACTTGCGGCGCTCCTCCGCGCCGGGCAGGGGATCCTTCTTGGTCGTGATCGAGGCCGCACCGCCGTCCTTGATCGAACGCGCCTGCGTGGCGTTGAACTCGGTGTTCTCGGCGAACTCCGCCGGCAGGTTCTGCTCCGCATAGATCGCCTGCACCGGGCAGACGTCCACGCAGGCGCCGCAGTCGATGCAATCGTCGGGGTGAATCACGACCTGGTTGTCCATTTCATAGAAACAGGCGACGGGGCAGACTTCGACGCAATCGGTGAACTTGCATCCGTTGCACTTGGACGTGACGACATGTGGCATTTTATTTTCGGGTTGAGGGCTGCGTGGAAAGGGTAAGCCGACCGGGCCCAAGCAAGGCGATTATTTCCCGGCCCGCAATGAAAGTTTGGCGTCACCCCCGCAGGAAAACTGCGGACCAAGTAATTTAGTTCTTGCTTAATTAAGTTTCTGCTTAATTAGTGGCCCCATGCAAAGCCTCCTGGCCATCGCCGACCCGACCCGCCGGCGCATTGTCGAACTCCTCGCGCAGGGCGACCGGACCTCCGGCGAACTGGTCGACGAATTCGATCTCAGCGCGCCCGCCATCTCCCAGCACCTGAACGTGCTCCGCGAGGCCGGTCTCGTCACCACCCGGGTCGAGGGCCAGCGGCGCATCCAGACGCTCAATCCCGCCGGTTTCGACGAACTCGAGGCCTGGCTGGAACGCACCCGCAGTTTCTGGAGCCAGCGCCTCGATGCCTTGGAGCGCGAACTCAAGGCCGACGAAGAACGCAACGACCGCGCGAGGAAGAAGAAACCCTAGCCGTGAGCCCGCCCGTCCACGCCATCGTCCTGCACCGGTTCACGCTGCCCGCCGAGCGCATCTTCGCGGCGTGGTTCGACCCGGTCTGGCTCGGGCGCTGGATGTTCGGGCCGGGCGTCCGCAACGAACGCGTCGTGCGCCTGAGCGTCGACCCCCGCGTCGGGGGAAAGTTCTCCTTCGTGGTCGAACGCGACGGCAATGAGATCGATCACGTGGGCGAATACCTCGAAATCGAGCGGCCGCGGCTGCTGGTTTTCACCTGGGCCACGCGCGACAGCCTGCCCGAGACGAGCCGCGTGATCGTCGAAATCACCGCGCACGACCAGGGCTGCGACGTGAAGCTCACCCACGTCATGGGCGCCCGCTGGTCGGCGTTCGTGGACCAGGCGGCGGCGTCCTGGTCGCGGATGCTCGATGCCCTCGAGCGGGCGCTGCGCTGACCCCCAGCCCCGGCGCACCCCGACAAATCTTTCCCGATGAAATCCAACGAAGAACTCGGACGTTTCCTGCCTCCCGGCGAAGTGCGCATCGTGCGCACGCTGCCCGGCCCCATCGAGCGCGTGTGGGACTATCTCACGGACCCGGCCAAGCGCGCCCGCTGGCTGGCGGGCGGCCCGATGGAGCCGAAGGCGGGCGGCAAGGTGGAGCTCTTCTTCCGCCACAAGGACATCGCGCCCGACGAGACGCCGCCCGCGGACCACCAGCAGGCGCACGACCCCGGCTTCAAAATGGCCGCGATCGTGCTGCGCTGGGAACCGCCCCGCGTGTTGAGCTACACATTCGACGACGAGTCGGACGTGACGTTCGAGCTCACCCCGCAGGGTGCAAGCGTGCTGCTCGTGCTCACGCATCGGAGCCGCGGGACGGATCGGCCGTTCCTCCACGGCTACGCGGGCGGCTGGCATACGTGTCTCGCGCAGCTCGTCGCGCTGCTGGAGGACGCGCCGCGCCCGCCGTTCTGGCCGATGCATGCCCGGCTCAAGGCCGAATACCAGAAACTTACGGCCGCGACGAATACCCCGCCCGCCCGTCCGGAAACCCCGCCGACAAATTGAAACCCATCCCCTCCTGCCCATGAAAGCCAATGAATCCTACGGCCAGTTTCCCGCGCGCGGCGAAGTGCGCATCGTGCGGCTCCTGCCCGGACCCATCGAACGGGTTTGGGCGTATCTCACGGACGCCGAGAAGCGCGCGCGCTGGTTCGCCGGTGGCGCGACCGAGCAGAAGGCCGGCGGCAAAATCGTGTTCGTCATGCGTCACAAGAACCTCGCGCCCGACGAAAAGCCGCCCGCGGAATATGCGCAGGTGCAGGATCCGGGCGTGACGTTCGAGGGCCGCGTCTTGCGCTGCGAACCGCCCAAGCTGCTGGTCTTCACGTTCGGCAGCGACGACTCCGAGGTGACGTTCGAGCTGACACCCCAAAACCAGCAGGTCCGCCTCGTGCTCACGCATCGCACGCGCGGCGCCGAAGAGGAAGGCGAACTCACCAACTACGCCTCCGGCTGGCACACGCACCTCGCCCTGCTCATCGCCGAGCTCGAAGACGCACCGCGACCGCCCTTCTGGGCCACCCACGCCCGGCTCAAGCCCGCCTACGACAAAATCCACGCCACGCCACCCCCGCGCTGACTTCTCCGCAGCTTAACCGGGATGTCTCTCCGGGGCATCCTTGAACCACCACCACGGACGGCTCCTGGAGCCGTCCCTCCCGCCCGTCAGGTCACCACCCAAGGCTACCGCCTTGCCCAAATTCCCAACCATGAAAACCAACCCGTTCGAATCCCCTGAGATCGTTTCGCCGGAGCAATGGCTCGCGGCGCGCAAGGAACTCCTGCGCGAAGAAAAAGCATACACCCGGCAAGGCGACCGACTCGCCGCACGCCGTCGCCAACTCCCCTGGGTCAGGATGACCAAGCCCTACCGCTTCGCCTCACCCCGCGGCCCGGTGACACTCGCCGACCTTTTCGCGGGTCGCAGCCAGCTCATGGTCCAGCACTTCATGCTCGGCCCCGGCTGGGAGGAAGGCTGCAAGAGCTGCTCCTTCATGCTCGATCACTTCAACCCGACCGTGCCGCACCTGCGGGCGCGCGACGTGGCCTTCGCCGTCATTTCCCACGCTCCGCTCGCGGAAATCCTGCGGTTCAAGGAACGCATGGGCTGGAACGTCAACTGGGTGTCGTCGCACGGCACGGGCTTCAACCAGGACTTCCACGTGTCGTTCACCGAGGAGGAAATCGCGCGCGGCGGCGTGGAATACAACTACGGCAAGATGGATTTCCCGAAGACCGAGGCGCCGGGCATCAGCGTCTTTGCCCGCGACACCCAAGGCGCCGTCTACCATACCTACTCCACCTTTGGCCGCGGCGTGGAGGTGGTCATGACCACCTACGACCTCCTCGATCTCGTCCCGAAGGGTCGCGACGAGGAGAACGACGAATACGGCATGCAATGGGTTCGGCACCACGACCGTTATGAAGCCGCCGTCGCCACTCCCTGATTCCGACTCCCGGCGCCAATCCGGACGGCTCCGCTGGCTGATCCCGGCCGTGCTCTTCGGCCTGGCGCCGAAATGCCTGCTGTGCCTCGCCGCCTGGCTGCCGCTGGGCGCGTGGCTCGGCCGGAAATCGGTCGAGATCTGCGGCGCACCTGGCAACACCGACTGGGCCCCGTGGCCTTCGATCGCCGGCGGGGTCGTCGGCCTTGCCGTGTCCTTCGCATGGCGTCAACGCCGGTTCGCCGGGTAGGGACGGCGCTCGTCGCCGTGCCCCGACGGTCCCCGTAGGGCCGGCGCTTGTCGCCGGGCCGCGGCGATGACACGGCATGCCGGCGAGCGGCAGCCCTACAAAGGACCGGGCACTACGCTGTGCAATATTCAGCGCGCGGCCTTGGCGTCGAGGCAGTCCCGCACCACCTGGAGCAGCTTGACTGTGTCGAAGGGCTTGTTGAGCCGGACGGTCCCGGGCGGCCAGCGCGACGCCAGCGTGGGGCTGCCGGGCGCGTAGCCGGTCATGATGACGACCTTCAGCCCCGGCTTGGCCCGGATAAGCTGGGTGGCGAGTTGCACGCCATTCAAACCTTCGGGCATCAGGAAATCGGCGAGCAGCAGGTCAAAGTTGCCGGCTTCTTCCTCCCATTTGCGCAGGGCCTCAGGGCCGTGGGCCGCTTCCCGCACGCGGTAGCCGCCCCGGGTCAACGCCAGGCAGACCATGGCACGAAGGTTGGGTTCGTCCTCGACCACCAGCACCGATTCGTGTCCCCCGGTAACGGGCGCGGCCCCCGCAGTGCTGGGGACCGTGGTCGCCTGGTCCTTGAGCGGGAAAAAGATCTTGAAGGTGGTTCCGGCTCCCGGGGAGCTCTCCACCTCGATCCAGCCGCGATGCTGGCGGACGATGCCGTAGACGGTCGCGAGGCCGAGCCCCGTACCTTTGCCCGCGGGCTTGGTGGTGAAGAACGGCTCGAAAATCCGCGCCTTCGTGGCCTCGTCCATGCCGCAGCCGGTGTCGCTCACCGCCAGGCAGCAATATTCGCCGGCGAGCCCGCCGGCGGACGCCGGCGCAGTGCGGACCACGGCCCGCATGTCCACCGTCAGCCGCCCCCCGTCCGGCATCGCATCGCGCGCATTGATGCAGAGGTTCATCAGCACCTGCTCGATCATGCCCGGGTCGGCCTCGATCCACAGGACCCGATCCACCGCCACCAGCTCGAAGGCGATGTGTTCGCCGAGGAGCCGCCGGAGCATCTTGGAGGCGTCCTCCAGCACGACCCGGAGATCGAGCCCGCGCGCCTCCATGCTCTGGCGCCGGCTGAAGAGGAGCAGCTGCCGGGTGAGGCCGGCGCCGCGCAACGCGTAGCGCTCGAGCTCCGCGAGGCCGGAGACCAGCTTCCCGGTCAACCCGCTCTCGAACTGCAGCAGGTTGATCTGCATGAGGATCACGCCGAGGATGTTGTTGAAATCGTGCGCGACGCCCCCCGCGAGCTGGCCAAAGGCTTCCATTTTCTGCGCCTGCAGGAAGCGCGCCTCGAGGCTCTTGCGCTCCGTGATGTCGCGCGAGATGCCCACCAGGCCGGTGATGCGGCCATCGGCGTCGCGCAGCGGCACCTTGGTGCTTGAGACCCAGGTGACCCGGCCGTCCGGCCAGGTTTCCTTCTCCTCCACGTCGATCATGGGCTCGCCACTCTCCATGATCCGCTGCTCGTCGGCAAAAGCCTGCCGCGCGTGCTCTGCGGCGAAGATGTCGGCATCGGTCTTGCCGATGGCGTCGCTGCTGCTTTTCAGCCCAGACCGGCGGGCCATGGCCTCGTTGATCTGCACGAAGCGGCTCTGCCGGTCCTTGAAGTAAACGTTGTCGGGGATCGCCGTGACGAGGCTCTGGAACAGCGCTTGTTCCCGCCGCAGCGATCGTTCCGCCAGTTTGCGCTCCGTGATGTCGCGCACGATCGTGACGCCGTACTCCCGATCGAGCGTGACGGGAGAAAGGCTGATCTCGACCGGGAAGACCGAACCGTCCTTTCGCCGGTGAACACTCTCCATCGTATACGACCCGGATTGCTTGAGCTGCTCGCCGCGCATGGCGTACGTCGCCCGATTTACTCTCGTATCGATGTCGAACACCGTCAGCCCCAGCAGTTCGCCGCGCGTGTACCCGAGCGTCCGGCAGGCGGTCTCATTCACGTCGAGAATGCGGCCGGTGGCGGGATCGATCACCTCGATCGCGTCGGTGGTGCGCTCGATCAAGGCGCGGAAAAGCTCGAGCTTCTTCTCCACCTCTCTCCTTTCGGTGATGTCCCGGTCAATGCCCCGGTACCCGCACCAGGTGCCGTTCGCGTCGAAGATGGGCATGGCGCTGGTCTCGATGATCACCCGGCGACCGTCCTTGTGCCGGTTGATGTTCTCGATCGCCACCAAGGGCTGCCGTTTTTCGGCCACGCTCCGGAAGATCGGCTCCAACCGGCCGGCCTCGTCCGGTGGCATGAGCATCAGCACGGACTGGCCCAGCAGTTCCTCCGGCTCGTACCCGAGCAGGTCGCGCACGCGCGGGCTGACATAGGTGTAGATTCCCTGCGCATTCACCTCCCAGATCCAATCGCTGATATTCTCGGTCAGGTTGCGAAACCGCTCCTCGCTCTGGCGCACCTTCGCCTCGGTCTCCTTGAGGGCGGTGATGTCCTGGGCCGTGCCGTGCAATCCCACCAACACCCCGGTGCCATCCCACCGCGGCTCCCCGCGCGCCTGCATCCAGCCCTTGCTGCGGTCGGTGCGAATGATTTCGAGTTCGAGTTCGTAGGGTTCGCCAGCCTCCCGGGCCCGGCGCAAGGCGACCTCCAGACGCGACCAGCTTTCCGGGGTGAACAGCTTCGGGTGCTCCGGGAGGTCCGGCGGCGGACGGGCCGGGTCCAGCCCGAACATCCGGAACAGCTCCTCACTCCATGACACCCGGCCGGTCGCGAGGTCGAGCTGCCAGCTCCCCACCAAGGCGATGCGCTGCGCCTGCTTCAGCTCGGCCTCGCTCCGCCGCAGCGCCGCCTCGGCTTCCTTTCGCTCGGTGATTTCACGGTAGTTGATGACGATGCCTCGCACGCTCGGGATGTGCAGCAGGTTGGTACCCGCCACTTCAAACCACCGGGCCACGCCGTCGCGCCGCAGGATACGCACCTCGATCGACGCCGCCCCGGCGGGTTGCCGGATGAGCGCGGCAAACGCCGCCTTCGTCTGCTCCAGATCGTCGGGGTGGACAAAATCGAAAGCGCTGCGCCCGATCAATTCGTCCGTGCGGTAGCCCAGCACTCTCTCGGTGGAGGGGCTCGCATATGTGCGCCGTCCTTGGTCATCCAGCACCGTGACGGCCTCAAATGATTTTTCCACCAGGGCGCGAAATCGCGCCTCCTCCTCGTGCAACTTCTCCTGGCTCCGCCGCAAGGCCAGCTCCGCCTGCTTGCGGTCGGTGATGTCGCGAAGGTTGCATTGCATCACCGTGTGATGGTCGACGGCATAGACGGTGCCGACGAACTCGACGCAGAGCCGGCGGCCGTCCGCGGTGACGAGGGGCCGGTCTTCGAAGTGGACCGTCTCCCGCCGGCACATCTCCGCGAACGCCGCCGGGTCGGCGGCGAGGGATTGGAAGCTGGCGATCTCCCACAGCCGGCGCCCCACCAGGTGCTCCCGCGCGAGCCCCAGCCGATCGATGAGAAACGGATTCGCGTCGACGATGACACCCGTGTCGGC
>DATJES010000008.1:0-97197 GCA_035496355.1 Lacunisphaera sp.
GCCGGCGTCGATGCGCGCGGGCGGCACCGCCGTCAGCTCACGCGCGGCCTCCCGGGCCTGGCGGCCGAGGCGGGCAATGAGGGTGGCGGGAGATTCCATCAGGCAAAAATTCCAAACGCCAAAGCCCAAACTCCAAACCAAGGAAGAATCCCAAGTTTCGAAATTCGAAATTCCTGACTTCTTTGGCGTTTGAGCATTGGCGTTTGGGATTTCCCGTCAGGCCCGGCTGACGGGAAAAAAGGTGCCGACCCGCTTGCCGGCGAGAAGGTGGTAAATCAATCCCGCCTTGCGGCCGTTGGCGATGTGGACGGGCACGCCAGCGTTCACGGCGAGTTGCGCCGCCTGCAGCTTTGTGACCATGCCGCCGGTGGAGGTGCGGCCCTTGTCCGCGCGCACCAGGTGGCCGATGGCGGCGAAGTCCCGGACGACCGGCACGACGTTGGCGTCGTCATCCTGCAGGCCGTCGACGCTCGTCAGGATGATCAGCAGGTCGGCGTCGACCATGATCGCGACCTCGGCGGAGAGCCGGTCGTTGTCGCCGAAGTTCAGTTCCTCGACGGCCACGGAGTCGTTCTCGTTGATGATGGGCACGACGTGGCCGCCGCCCAGCAGGTGGAGCAGGGTGTTGCGCGCGTTGTCGTGGCGCGTGCGGCTGTCGAGGTCGCCGTGCGTGAGGAGCAGCTGGGCGACGGCGAGGCCCTGGCGGGAGAACTCGCTCGCGTAGGCGTGCATGAGTTGCGACTGCCCGACGGCGGCGCAGGCCTGGCGGGCGGCGAGCTGCTTCGGCCGGGCGTCGAGGCCGAGCGTCGCGAGGCCCGCGGCCACGGCGCCGCTGGAAACGATCACGCACTCGTGGCCGGCGCGCACCAACGCCCCCACCTCGCGCGCGAGGCGGGCGATCTGGCGGCGACTCAGCCCGATGCCGCGCTCCTGCGACAGGATGCCGGAACCGAACTTCAGCACGATGCGTTGTGAACGTTTGCCCATGAACCGCCGAGCCTACTCACGGAAGGTCGCGCAACAAGCCGGAATCAAGCTTCCGCCGGGCGGCGAGAGCGGGCGCAGGGTATGACACGTTTCGCGGTGATCGCGCGAAAGCTATGACACGTCACCCCCTTGTCTCGACTTTCGCCGCGGGCGTTCTATTGGTTCAAACAAAATACAAGGATCCCCATCCATGAACACACTTTCCGCCCGTCATCCGGTCGCACCGCCCTCTGCCTGCAAGGGAGTCGTGTCGATGCTGGCGGCGGCCATGCAGCAAACGTTCACCGGCGCGACCACGCGCACCGCCTGAAATGGAAGCAAAATGCCCGCCATTCTCATGCCGACCGTTGCCGCTTTGCCGCGCACTTTTGACCTGTCCTTACCCGACCTTGCGCTCGCGCAAGGCGGCGTAGTCCGGTCCCATCGCGCGCGCGGATGGTGGTGGAGCCGCGAAGGCGACACCCCCGAAAAACCCCTGCCGGGCGTGCCCACCGTCCTGCTGGTGCATGCCCTGACGGGCAGCGCCCAGGCCGGCGGCACGGGCGGCTGGTGGGAGCCGGTGCTCGGCCCCGGCCGCGCGATCGACCCGGCGCACTACCGCATCCTTTGCCTGAACAACCTGGGCTCCTGTTACGGCAGCAGCGGGCCGGGCGTCGAGGGGTTCCCGGCCGCGCGGGACCTCGACCTCACCAGCCTCGATATCTCGCGGGCCATCCTGCAGAGCCTCGACCGGCTCGGCCTCGGCAAGGTGCACCTCACCACCGGCGGCTCGCTCGGCGGCATGGTGACCCTCGCGCTCGCGGCGCTGGATCCGCAGCGTTTCGAGCGTGTCCTGCCGCTCGCGACCAGCGTGTCGGCTTCGGCGTGGGTGGTGGGCTGGAACCATGTCGCCCGCCAGATCCTGCGGCTCGACCCGGGTTATCCGGACAAGGTCGGCCGGGGTCTCGAGATTGCCCGGCAATTGGCGATGCTCACGTATCGCGCCGAGGCGGGGCTCGACCAGCGGCAGCCCCGGCCGGCAAAGCCGGTGACGGCGCGCACGGGCTACCCGGTGCAAAGCTACCTCGAGCACCAGGGCGCGAAGCTGCGCAACCGGTTTGACGCGCAGGCTTACGAACTGCAGCTCACGGCCATGGACCACCACGACCTGCTCCAGCCGCTGCCCGGCGACACCCGCCCGGCCATCAGCCGCGTGCGGGCATCCGCGCTTGTGGTCGACATCGACTCCGACCAGCTCTTCACCCCCGTGCAGGCGGAGACGCTCGCCCTGCAGCTGCGCGCCGCCGGCGCGTACGTCGAGCGCACGACGGTCCGCAGCGTGCACGGGCACGATGCGTTTCTCATGGAGTGGGACACCCTCGCGCCCATCCTGGGCCGCGCGCTACAGCTGCCGGCGCCATCCCCATGAGCGACGGCTGGCAAGTCTACAAGTTCGGCGGCTCGTCGCTCGGCACGTCCGGCCGGCTGCCGCGGGTGCTCGACCTGGTCGCGGCGGCGCCCCGCCCGCTGGCGTTGGTCGTGTCGGCGCTCGGCGACTCGACCGACTGGCTCATCCTGGCCGCGCGCTCGGCCGAGGAGGGCAACATCAGCCAGGCGCGGCGCGAGCTCGCCCAGGTGCGGGAGCTTGCCACGGCAACCGCGCGCGCGGTGCTCGGCAGCCAGGGCCAGAAAGGCGTGAAGCACGACCTCGACGAGATCCTCACGCCCGTCGAGCGACTGCTCTCCGGCATCGAGCTGACCCGCGAATGCTCGCCCCGCACGCTCGACTCGATCATCAGCGTGGGCGAGCGGATCTCGGTGGCGCTGCTGGCCCGCGCGCTGAAGGAGCGCGACGTGCCGGCGCTGCCGGTCGATGCGCGCGATTTTGTCGTGACGGACAACAACTTTGGCGCGGCCACGGTCGACAAAGCCGAAACCGCCACGCGTTTTGCCGAGCTGAAGGCCCGCTGGAAGGAGAGCGTGCCGATCGTCACGGGCTTCATCGGCCGCACGCGGGATGGCACCACGACCACGCTTGGACGCAACGGCTCCGATTACACGGCGACGCTGGTCGCCGGCCTGCTCAAGGCCAGCGCGGTCACCGTGTGGACGGACGTGCTCGGCGTCATGACGGCGGACCCGGCGCTCGTCCACGAGGCCTCGCCGGTGGACCGGCTGTCCTACGACGAGGCGCTCGAGCTGGCATATTTCGGCACGCGGATGTTCCACCCGCGGACCATCATCCCGCTGCGGGAGTGTGGCGCGGCGCTCGTGATCCGCAGCACGACCCAGCCCGACGCCCCCGGCACGCGCATTGATGCCACCGGCAACCCCGACCCAAACCGGCCGACCTGCGTCACCAGCCTCGAGCGGCTGGCCTTGATCGGCGTCCAGTCGCGCCGCACCGGGCTGAGCAAGCCGGTGGGCGGCCGCATCCTCGCGGCGCTGGGCGAGGCGGGCGTGCGCGTCTGGATGACCACCGAATCGACGCTCGGGCAGTCGTTCTCCGTCGTCATTCCCGAACCCGACCAGCAGAAGGCGAAGCAGAGCATCGCCGAGGCGCTCGCGCCCGAGATCCAGTCGGGCGACCTCCGCATCGAGCCGGTCCTGTCGCCGGTGACGCTGGTGACGCTCGTCGGCGAGAACATGGGCCGGCGGCCGAACGTCGCGGGGCGCTTCCTCAATTCCATCGGCTCCGCCGGCATCAACGTGCGCGCGGTGGCGCAGGGCGCCTCGGCCCGCAGCATCTCCTGCGTCGTCGATGCCGACCAGACTGCGACGGCGGTGCGCACGGTGCACGGCGCGTTCAACCTCGCGCACACCGAGATCAACGCCCTCCTCCTCGGCAAGGGCGTCGTCGGCGGCTCGTTGATCAAGCAGATTCACCAGCAGAACAAGGCGCTCGGCCGCGAGCACGACGTGCAGGTGAAGCTGGTGGGTGTCGGCTCCAGCGGCGGGGTGCTGTTCGACGAGCACGGGCTCGCGACCGAGAAAGCCGTCGAGCTGCAGAAGACCGCGCTCGAGACCGGCAAGGCGGTGAAGGATGTCATCTCGCTGCTCGGACGCCTCGCCCAGCTGCCCAACCCGGTGCTGGTCGACTGCTCGGCCGCGCCCGGCATGGAGAAGCTCTACCTCGCGGCCTTCGACCACGGCGTCAACGTGGTGTCGGCCAACAAGCAGCCGCTGGCGCTGCCGCAGGCGCAGCGCGACGAACTGCTCGGGCGCGCCCGCAGGCATTTCCGCGCCTATCATTACGAGACGACCGTCGGCGCCGCCCTGCCGGTGATCGAGACGCTCAAGAACCTCGTCCGCACCGGCGACCACGTGATCACGATCGAGGGCGCGTTCTCGGGCACGCTCGGTTTCCTTTGCGACCAGCTGGCGCAGGGCACGGCGTTGTCGGTCGCGGTGCGCACGGCGCGCGAACGCGGGTACACCGAGCCGCATCCGCGCGACGACCTGTCCGGCCTCGATGTGGCGCGCAAGGCGGTGATCCTCGCGCGCGAGCTCGGCCTGCAGCTCGACCTGACCGATGTGGAATTGAAGCCGTTTGTGCCGTCGTCATACCTGAAGGAGGACGACCCCGGGAAGTTCATGAATTCGCTCGCGGCGCTCGACCAGGAATTCGCCGCGCGCGTCGCGGCCAGCAAGGCGCAGGGCCGGCTGCCGCGCTACCTCGCGCGCATCACGCCGGGCGCGACGGGCGCAAAGGTGACCGTGGGGCCGGTGGAGGTCGAGGCGGCGCATCCCGCGGCGGCCTTGCGCGGCGCCGAGGCGTTTGTCGCGTTCCATACCGAGCGCTACAAGGAGTACCCAATGGTGGTGCGCGGGGCGGGCGCGGGCGGGGCGGTGACCGCCGCCGGTGTGCTGGCCGATATCCTGCGGCTGGCGCAGAACATCCGCGGCCGCGGATAGACCGGAAAAACGACGCGCGGTGCGCCACATTAGCGCATCCGGGTAATATTCTCAGACTTTTGTTGACAGCGGCTGCGCCGAGAAACAACGTCTCGCCCGCTTCAATGAACCTCAGCGTTCTCCTCGTCGCCCTTATTACCGCCGTCCTGGCTCTTCTTGCCACGGACACAACCGAATCTGGGCGGCTCGCCGAAGCCACTAGCTCCTGAGAGAAACAAAACTCGAAACCGGAAGCCGCCCTCAAAAAGGGCGGTTTTTTTATTTTTCCCATATGACGCACACCCGCTATACCGAATCCTCGCCGCGTGACGGATGGTCCGCCACCGTGATCTGATCAATTCCCTCATGGATACCGGCAAAAGACATAGTCAGGTGGTCACCGAAGGTCCCAATCGCGCTCCGGCCCGGGCGATGATGAAAGCGGTTGGTTTTACAGATGAGGACTTGAAAAAGCCCCTCATCGGCATCGCGAACACCTGGACCGAGATCGGGCCCTGCAACTTCCACCTTCGGGACCTGGCCGAACATGTAAAAGCGGGCGTGCGGGCGGCGGGCGGCACGCCCCTGGAATTCAACACCGTCTCGATTTCCGACGGCATCACGATGGGCACCGAGGGTATGAAGACCTCGCTCATCAGCCGCGAGCTCATCGCCGATTCGATCGAACTGGTGGTGCGCGGCAACAGCCTCGACGGCCTCGTTTGTCTCGCGGCGTGCGACAAGACCAATCCCGGGGTGATGATGGCCATGGCACGCGTGGACATTCCGGGGCTGGCGCTCTACGGCGGCTCGATCGACCACGGCCGCCTGCAGGGCAAGGCGCTGACCGTGCAGGATGTTTTCGAGGCGGTCGGCGCGTTCAATGCCGGCAAGATCAACCAGCAGGAATTCCTGGCGGTGGAGAATGCCGCCTGCCCGTCCGCCGGCGCCTGCGGCGGCCAGTTCACGGCGAACACGATGTCCACGATCATGGAAGCCATTGGCATTTCGCCGGCGGGCCTCAATGGCATCCCGGCAACGGCGGCGGCCAAGAACCAGGCGGCATTCCGCTGCGGCGAACTCGTGATGGACCTGGTGCGGAAGAATCTCCGGCCGCGGCAGATCATGACCCGCCCGGCGTTCGAGAACGCCATCGCGGCCGTCTCCGCCTCCGGCGGCTCGACGAACGCCGTGCTGCACCTGCTGGCGCTGGCCCGCGAGCTGAACATTCCGCTGACGATCGACGAATTCGACGCCATTTGCGCAAAGACGCCGACGATCGCCACGCTGAAGCCGGGTGGCATCTACACCGCGGTCGAGATGCACAATGCCGGCGGCATTTCGCTGCTGCTGCGCCGCCTGCTCGAGGGCGGTTACCTGCACACGAGCTGCGTGACGGTCACCGGTCGTACGATCGCCGAGGAAGTGCGCAATGCGGCCGAGGCGGCCGGGCAGCAGGTCATCCGTCCGACGGACAAGCCGTTCAAGCCAAACGGCGGCCTGATCATCCTCAAGGGCAACCTCGCGGAGGAAGGCTGCGTGTTGAAGCTGGCCGGAACCGGGATCAAACATTTCAAGGGTCCGGCGCGCGTGTTCGACAACGAGGAAGCCGCCATGGCCGCCGCCACGTCCGGCCAGATCAAGCCGGGCGATGTGGTCGTGATCCGTTACGAGGGCCCGAAGGGCGGGCCCGGCATGCGCGAAATGCTCGGCGTCACCGCGGCGCTCGCCGGCGCGGGCATGGCCGAGTCGGTCGCACTGCTGACCGACGGGCGATTCTCGGGCGCGACCCGCGGCTTCTGCATCGGCCATGTGGCCCCGGAGGCGGCGGTCGGCGGCCTGATCGCGTTCGTGCGCGAAGGGGACCAGGTCGAAATCGACGTCGCCTCGCGGAAACTGTCCGTGGAGATCCCGTCCGCCGAGCTGGCGAAGCGACGTGCCGGCTGGGCGCCGCCCGCACCGCGCTACAAGACGGGCGTCATGGCCAAGTACGCCCGCACCGTTTCGTCCGCCGCCGAGGGCGCGGTCACGCTTTAAACCATTCCATCGAACCCGAGGGACATCATGAAACTGACCGGAGCAGAAATCATTTGGGAGTGCCTGCAGAAAGAGGGCGTCGACGTCGTATTTGGCTACCCGGGCGGCGCCATCCTGCCGACCTACGACGCGATGACCAAGTACCCGAAGATCCACCACGTGCTCGTGCGCCATGAACAGGGCGCGACGCACATGGCGGACGGCTACGCCCGCGCCAGCGGCAAGGTCGGCGTCGCGATCGCGACTTCCGGCCCGGGCGCGACCAACATGGTCACCGGTATCGCCACGGCGATGATGGACTCGTCGCCCATCGTGTGCATCACCGGGCAGGTCGGCTCGAAGGCCATCGGCACCGACGCCTTCCAGGAAACCGACGTGACCGGCGTCACGCTGCCGGTCACCAAGCACAATTACCTCGTCACGAAGCCCGGTGAGATCGCGCGCGCCATTCGCGAGGCCTTCTACATTGCCAAGAGCGGCCGGCCCGGCCCGGTGCTGGTCGACATCACCAAGGACGCCCAGCAGATGACCGCCGAATTCGACTGGGAGGGCGCCGAGCCGCGCCTGCCCGGCTACCGGCCGAGCTACCATGCCCCGGCCTCGGAGTTCGCGCGCGCCGCCGAGATGATTAACGGGGCGAAACGTCCGCTGATCCTCGCGGGGCAGGGCATCCTGAAATCCGGCACGACGGACCAGGTGCTCCAGCTGGCCGAGCGGGCCGGCATCCCGATCACCACCACGCTGCTGGGCATCGGCGCGATCCCGGCCTCCTCGAAGTACAACCTCGGCATGATGGGCATGCACGGCGAGGCCTGGGTCAACCAGGCCATCCAGCAGGCCGACCTGCTTCTCGCCCTCGGCATGCGCTTCGACGACCGGGTGACCGGCAACCTCAAGACCTACGCCCTCGGCGCGAAAAAGATCCACGTCGACATCGACCCGAGCGAGATCAACAAGAACGTCCCGGTCGACCTGGCGCTGATCGGCGACCTGAAGGAAGTGCTCGCGCTCATCCAGCCCCAGGTGAAGAAGGCCGCCCACGAGGAATGGTGGTCCAACATCCACGAGATGCGCGGCGACTCCGCGGTGCGCGACATCCAGAAGCTGCCGGACAGCGGGCACCTCTACGCTGCGCACGTGATCAACGACCTCTGGCGGCTCACGCAGAAACGCGACACCATCGTCGTGACCGACGTCGGCCAGCACCAGATGTGGGAGGCCCAGTATTTCCGCCACGAGAAGCCGCGGTCGCTCATCACCTCGGGCGGCCTCGGCACGATGGGCTTCGCCCTCCCGGCGGCCATCGGCGCGAAGTTCGCCTGCCCGGAGAAGGACGTGTGGGTGGTGTGCGGCGACGGCGGCTTCCAGATGACCTCGACGGAGCTCGCCACCGCCGAACAGGAGGGCATCAAGGTCAACGTCGCCATCATCAACAACGCCTTCCTCGGCATGGTGCGGCAATGGCAGGAGTTCTTCTACGACAAGCGCTATGCCGCCACGCCAATGACGGGCCCCGACTTCGTGAAACTCGCCGAGGCCCACCGCCTGACCGGGCTGCGCTGCAACCAGCGCGGCGACGTCGAGGCCACGGTGAAGAAGACCCTCGCCGAAAAAGGCACGGTGGTCATCGACTTCGTCGTCGAGAAGGAGGACACGGTGTTCCCGATGGTCCCGGCGGGCGCCGACCTCGACAAGATGATCCGCCGGCCCAAGCAGGACGTCCTCCTCGAGACCGGCTCGGACAAGGTCTGGGAAATGCCCGCGGTTCCCGGCACCACCGGCAGCCGCAGCGCGACGCCCGCCCACGCGAAGGAAGCCCGCAAGCCCGCGCGCCGCACTCCGGCCAAAACCGCCAAGACCAATCGCCGCTAACCACCGACTCCCATGCCCAAGCACACGCTCATCGCCTACGTGGAGGACGTGCCCGGTGTCCTGAACCGCGTCGCCTCGCTCTTCCGCCGCCGGAATTTCAACATCGACTCGCTCACCGTCGGCCGCACCGAGCAGCCCGGCGTCTCGCGCATGACCGTCGTCGTCGAGGCGACTGAGGCCGGCGCCCGGATCGTCGAGGCCAACCTCTACAAGCTCGTCAACGTGCTCCGGGTGGACGACCTCACCCACAAGCCCTCGCTCATGCGCGAGCTCGGCCTGGTCAAGGTCAAGGTCACGCCCCACACCCGCAGCGAGGTGCTGCAGCTCACGGAGGTCTTCCGGGCCCGCGTCGTCGACGTCGACGAGGCCACCCTCGTCATCGAGGTCACCGGGACGCCGGAGAAGATCGGCAAGTTCGAGCTGGTGATGAAGCCCTATGGCATCGTGGAGATCGTGCGCACGGGCGCCGTCGGCATGGCCCGCGGCCACGAGGAGCTGTCGGCGGCCCCGCCGCTGGTGCGCACCAAGGAAGCGGCCGAGCACCACCACCACGAGCCCGGCGTCTCGATGTCGGTCTGAACCCGTTTATCCCCCCACCACCTCTCATGGCTAAAATATACTACGACAAGGATGCGAACCTCGCGCTGATCCGCGGCAAGAACGTCGGCATCATCGGCTACGGCTCCCAGGGCCACGCCCATGCGCTGAATCTCAAGGACAGCGGCGTGAAAGTCCGCGTCGGCCTCGCGGCCGGCAGCAAGTCCGCCGCCAAGGCGAAGAAGGCCGGGCTCACGGTCGGCGCCGTCGACGCGGTCGCGAAGTGGGCCGACGTCATCATGGTGCTCGTGCCGGACCACGTCCAGGCGCGCCTCTACCGCGAGGCCATCGCGCCGCACCTGACCGCCGGCAAGATGCTGATGTTCGCCCATGGCTTCAACATCCGCTTCGGCGGCATCAAGCCGCCGAAGGACGTCGACGTCACGATGGTCGCGCCGAAGTCGCCCGGCCACCGCGTGCGCGAGGTCTTCCAGGAGGGCGGCGGCGTGCCCGGGCTCGTGGCCGTCCAGCAGAATGCCACTGGCAACGCCAAGAAGCTCGCGCTGTCGTATGCCCGCGGCATCGGCTGCACCCGCGCCGGCTTGCTCGAGACCACGTTCACCGAGGAGACCGAGACCGATCTGTTCGGCGAGCAGGCCGTGTTGTGCGGCGGTTGCTCCGAACTCGTGAAGGCCGGGTTCAAGACGCTCGTCGACGCCGGCTACCAGCCCGAGATCGCGTACTTCGAGTGCCTCCACGAATTGAAGCTCATCGTCGACCTGATGTATCGCGGCGGCCTCAACTACATGCGCTACTCCGTCTCCGATACCGCCGAGTGGGGCGACTACGTCTCCGGCCCGCGCGTCATCACGAAGAAGACGCAGCGGGAAATGAAGCGCATCCTCCAGGACATCCAGTCCGGCAAGTTCGCCCGGCGCTTCATCGCCGAGAACAACCAGTATGGCCGCAAGACGATGAACAAGTTCCGGGCGCGCGAGCGCAGCCAGAAGATCGAGGTCGTTGGTGCCAAGCTGCGCGCGATGATGCCGTTCCTCAACCCGGTCACGATCTCGAAATGATCTCCCGCTTCCCCTGATAGTTCCAAAGTGTGTGTGTTCCCCGTCCCGACCCCAGGGGCGGGGACATTCCACCCGACGAACGCCCACCCGCCATGAACACCGACTACGTCCGCATCTTCGACACCAGCCTCCGCGACGGGGAGCAAGCTCCCGGCGCGTCGATGACCTCGGCCGAAAAGCTTGAGGTCGCCCGGGCGCTGGCGCGACTCGGGGTGGACATAATCGAGGCGGGCTTCCCGGCGGCTTCGCCCGACGACCTGGCGGCCGTCCAGGCGATCGCGGCCGAGGTGGGGCAGACGCCGGTCGAGGGCCGGCCGCAGCCCGAGCCGCCCGTCATTTGCGGGCTGGCCCGCTGCACCCGCAGCGACATCGAGGCGGCCTGGAGCGGCGTCAAGGGCGCCAAGCACCCGCGCATCCACACTTTTCTCGCCTCGAGCGACATCCACCTGAAGCACAAGCTCCGGATGACGCGCGACGAGATGAAGGCCCGCGCGGTCGAGATGGTCGCCTTCGCCCGCACGCTTTGTGCGGATGTCGAGTTTTCGCCCGAGGATGCCGGCCGGAGCGACCCGGCGTTTCTCTACGAGCTGTTGGCGGCCGTCATCCAGGCCGGCGCCACGACGCTGAACATTCCCGACACCGTCGGTTACACGATGCCGGACGAGTTCGGCGCGCTGATCGCGGGCATCATCAAGAATACGCCGGGCATCGGGAACGTCGTCGTCTCCGTCCACTGCCACGATGACCTCGGCATGGCCGTCGCCAATTCGCTGGCCGGGCTGCGCGCCGGGGCGCGCCAGGCCGAATGCACGATCAACGGCATCGGCGAGCGGGCGGGCAACGCCTCGCTCGAGGAGATCGTCATGGCGATCCGCACCCGCAGCGCCAAGATCGGCCTGCACACCGGCATCGACACGACGCAGCTCTGCCGGACAAGCAAGCTGGTGTCGCGCAGCACGAGCTACCCCGTGCCGCCGAACAAGTCCATCGTCGGCACCAACGCCTTCGCCCACGAGTCCGGCATCCACCAGGACGGCATGATCAAGAACGCGCTGACATATGAGATCATGCGCCCCGAGGATGTCGGCGCGACGCAGACCGAGCTCGTGCTCGGGAAGCACTCGGGCCGGGCGGCGTTCTCGAAGCGACTGGCCGAGCTGGGGTACCCGCTCGAGGGCGAGGCGCTGTTGAAGGCTTTCGGCGAATTCAAGAAACTGGCGGACCGGAAGAAGGCCGTGCACGACGCCGACCTGGTGGCGCTCGCCTCCGACGAGCGCTCGACCGTGACCGAGCTGTGGTCGCTCGAGAATCTCCAGGTCGTGTGCGGCACGACCGGGCTGCCCACGGCGACGGTCCGGCTGCGCGACCCGGACGGCAAGCACCACACCCATGCCGCCATCGGCACGGGCCCGGTCGACGCGAGCTACAAGGCCATCGACGCCATCATCAAGGTGCCGGTCACGCTGCTCGAGTTTGGCATCAGCGCCGTGACCGAGGGCATCGACGCGCTCGCCGAGGCCTCGGTGCGCGTCCGCCGCGACGACGAGCGCTCCTGCCACGGCCTGGGCGCCGATACCGACATCGTGGTCGCGAGCGCCAAGGCGTACATCGCGTCCCTCAACCACGTGCTCGCGCGGACCGGCATCGGCCGCGCCCAGCACCCGCAGAAAACCGGCGCGGCCGCGGAGGCCACGCCCGCGCACGGCTGAACCCCGGCGCTGTTCCCATGCCCAAGACGTCTTCAACCTCCACTTCCGTCGTCGAGATCTTCGACACGACGCTGCGCGACGGCGCGCAGACCGAGGGGATTTCTTATTCCGTGGACGACAAGCTGCGCATCGCCCGCAAGCTCGACGAGCTCGGGGTGGCATTCATCGAGGGCGGCTGGCCGGGCTCGAATCCGAAGGACGCGCTGTTCTTCGAGCGGGCGCGCCAGGAACCCTGGCAGCACGCGAAGATCGTGGCGTTTGGCGCCACGCGCCGGGCGAGCCTCAAGCCGGCGGACGACCCGAGCGTGCGCGCGCTGGTCGACGCGGGCACGGAGGTATGCGCGATCTTCGGCAAATCGTCCGTCCTGCAGGTCAGGGAGGTGCTGCGCACGACGCTGGAGGAGAACCTGCGCATGGTCGAGGACACCGTGGCGTACCTGGGCGCGCAGGGGAAGCGGGTGATCTACGACGCGGAGCACTTCTTCGACGGGTACCGGTCCGATCCCGCCTACGCAGTGCAGACGCTCCAGGCCGCGGTCCGCGGCGGGGCGGAGACGATCGTGCTGTGCGACACCAACGGCGGCTCGCTGCCCTGGCAGGTGGAGGCGGCGGTGCAGGAGGTCCGCGCCCAGCTGGGCGCGGTACCCGTCGGGATTCACGCGCATGACGACACGGGCTGTGGCGTCGCCAACAGCGTGGCGGCGGTCCGCGCCGGCGCGCGGCACGTGCAGGGCACGATCAACGGCTACGGCGAGCGGTGCGGCAATGCCAACCTCTGCGTCGTCATTCCGAATCTCGAGTTGAAACTGGGTCTGCGGGCGTTGCCCGAGGGCGCGCTGGCCCGACTGCACGAAGTAGCGCTATTTGTCGCCGACGTCGCCAATGTGGCGCCGAACGAGCACATGGCTTACGTCGGGCACAGCGCGTTCGCCCACAAGGCGGGCGTGCATGTCTCGGCGATGCAGCGGCACCCGGACGCTTACCAGCACACCAACCCGGCGCTGGTCGGCAATGCGAGCCGGGTAGTGATCAGCGAACTGTCCGGCCGGGCCAACGTGGTCTCCAAAGCGGGCGAGCCCGGCTTTGAGAATGTTGACGCCGCCACCAGCGCGAAGGTCATCGAGATCATCAAGACGAAAGAGCACGAGGGGTATGCGTACGAGGCGGCCGAGGCCAGCGCCGCGCTCCTGGTGCGCCGCCTGGCGCCGGACTATGTGCCGTTGTTCACGCTTCGCGACTACCGCGGCATGGTCAGCCGCCACGGGACGCGCACCATGGCCGAGGCCACTGTCAAGCTCAGCATTGGGGGACACGAGGTCCACACCGCCGCCGAGGGCAACGGTCCGGTCAACGCCTTCGACCAGGCGCTGCGCAAGGCGCTGCAGCCGCTCTTTCCGCAGGTGAAGGACATCTCCCTGTCCGACTACAAGGTCCGCATCCTGAATTCCAACTCCGGCACCGCGGCCGTGACCCGGGTGTTGATCGACTGGCACGATGGCGTGCGCCGCTGGAGCACGGTCGGAGCCGGGCCCAACATCCTTGATGCCACCTGGCTCGCGCTGGCGGACGGCTACGAGTACATTCTCGCGCCCGCGCCCGCAGCGGTCCGAAGCTGAACCTTTGATGAAAGCCAAAATCGCCCTCACGCCTGGTGACGGCATTGGCCCGGAAGTGGTCAATGAAGCCCGCCTCGTGCTCGAGGCCGTGGCCCGGCGGCACGGTCACCACTTCAGCTTCAGCGAACACCTGCTCGGCGGGTGCGCGATCGACGCGCGCGGCACCGCCATGCCGGACGACACGCTGGCCGCCTGCGCCGCGGCGGACGCCGTGTTGCTCGGCGCGGTGGGCGGCCCGAAGTGGGACGACCCGCAGGCGAAAGTCCGCCCGGAGCAGGGCCTGCTCGCCATCCGCAAGGCGCTCGGCCTCTACGCCAACATCCGGCCGGTGCGGCCGTATCCGGCGCTGGCCAGCCTGTCGCCGCTGAAGCCGGAGCGCGTCGCGGGCGTGGACTTCGTCGTCATCCGGGAACTCACCGGCGGACTTTATTTCGGCACGCCCAAGGGGCGCACCATGACGCCCGAGGGCGAGCGCGCGGTCGACACGCTGGTGTACACCGAGCCCGAGATCCGCCGGATCGTGAAGCTCGCCTTCGAACTGGCCCGGCAGCGCCGCAAGCTTGTCACCTCGGTGGACAAAGCCAACGTGCTCGAGTCCTCGCGCCTGTGGCGCCGGGTGGCGATCGAGGTGGGGAAGGAGTTTGCCGACGTGAAGCTGGAACACCAGCTGGTCGACTCCTGCGCCATGCGCCTGATCACGCACGCGCCGCAGTTTGACGTCATCGTGACGGAAAACATGTTCGGTGACATCCTGACGGACGAGGCGGCGGTGCTGGCGGGTTCGCTGGGCGTGCTGCCCAGCGCGTCGCTCGGGGCCGGGCGGCTCGGCCTCTACGAGCCGATCCACGGCTCGGCGCCGGACATCGCCGGCAAGGGCATCGCCAACCCGGTCGGCACGATCCTGTCGGCCGCGCTCCTGCTGCGTCATTCGCTGGGCTTGGAAAAGGAAGCGGCCGAGGTGGAGGCCGCGGTGAATCGGGCCATCCAGGACGGCCGGCTCACGGCCGACCTGGGCACAAAAACTCCCTTGAACACGACCCAGATGGGCGAGGCGATTCGCGACCGACTTTGAACGGCGGCCCGCCGCCCCCCGCATTTCCATGACCAAGACTTCCCCCCAACCGCTCGACACGACGCGATTCATCGCCCGGCACGTCGCCGGCCTGCGCCGGTCGGGCATTCGTGACTTTTTCGAGCTGGTGGCCAAGACCGACGGCGTGATCTCGCTCGGCATCGGCGAGCCGGACTTCGACACGCCGCAGCCGATTCGCGACGCCGTGACGGCGGCGATGAACACGGGCAAGACCCATTACACCTCGAACATGGGCCTGCTGGACCTGCGGAAGGAAATCAGCCGGTATGCCGAGGGCCATTTCAAGGTGAGCTACCGTCCGGACGACGAGGTGCTGGTGACGGTCGGTGTTTCGGAGGGCCTGGACCTCACCTTGCGCTCGTTGCTGAATCCCGGCGAGAAGGTGATGTACCACCAGCCGTGCTATGTCTCCTATGCGCCATCCGTCGAGCTCGTGCACGCGGTCGGCGTGCCGGTGGCGACCCACGCGGACGACCTGTTTTCGCTCGATGCGCCGGCCCTGCAGGCCGCCTGGCAGCCGGGCTGCAAGCTCCTGCTGCTGAACCTGCCGTGCAACCCGACGGGCGGCGTGTGCTCGCGCAGCCAGCTCGAGCGCATCGCGAAGTTCGCCGTCGAGAAGGACCTCATCGTGGTCAGCGACGAAATCTACTCCGAACTCGTGTTCGAAGGCACGCACACCAGCATTGCGAGCCTGCCCGGCATGCGCGAGCGGACGATCCTGCTGCACGGGTTCTCGAAGGCGTTTGCGATGACCGGCTTCCGGCTGGGTTACGCCTGCGGCCCGGCGCCGCTCATCGAGGCGATGATGAAGGTCCACCAGTATTCGATGCTCTGCGCCCCGAGCATCAGCCAGGAAGGCGCGCTCGCGGCCCTCCGCCTGGGCGACGACGCGACGAAGTACATGCGCGATCGCTACCGGGAGCGCCGGGACCTCTTCGTCCGGCGGATCAATGCCGCCGGGCTCCACTGTCATTTGCCGACGGGCTCGTTCTACGCGTTTCCATCGGTCGCCGGCACCGGCCTGGACGAAGGTGATTTCGCCCGGAAGCTGCTGAC
Source organism: Lacunisphaera sp. (assembly GCA_035496355.1). Classification (GTDB taxonomy): domain Bacteria; phylum Verrucomicrobiota; class Verrucomicrobiia; order Opitutales; family Opitutaceae; genus Lacunisphaera. Next base: position 15,860 of record DATJES010000008.1, read on the forward strand.
GGAGCAGAAGGTCGCGGTCGTGCCCGGCACGGCGTTTGGCGACGCCGGCAAGGGCCATGTGCGGGCGTGTTTCACCGCCAATGAGCAGAAGCTGAACCTGGCCTGCGACCGGATCGAACGCTTGCTGACGACGCTCAAGCCGGCGGCCCTCGCCTGAGACGCCCCGAAAGAAAAACCCGTTCCCGGTGAAGGGAACGGGTGGCAGGCGAAAAAGCGGCGGCCGCTTCAGAACGCGTAGTTGAAGTCGGCGGTGCCCCAGACGTGGTTCCCCTCAACACCGTCCAGAGTGTGGTCGGCCCACTGGACGCCGAGCGTGAAGGTGGCCTTGTCGGAGATCTTGAAAGGCACGGTCGCGCCCGCGCCGTAGTAGGTGTAGTCGCCGCTGCCCGAATCGGGGTTCACATAGCCCAGGTAGACCGAGAAGTTCACCGAGGTGCCCTTGGACACCTCAACCGCGTAGCCGAGCGATTCCTGGACGGTCGTGGCTTTCAGCGTGAAGTCGTGGTAGAGATAGGTCGCCGAGGTCGCGTTGCCAAAGGTGCCATTGGCGCCGATGTAGGGCTCCCAGGTGGACTTGTCGCCGACGTCCAGGCCGGGATAGGTGTAGGCGGTGAGGCCGAAATCGAGGCTCCAGGTGTCGTTCAGCTTGAACCCGTAACCCGCGTTGTAGTCGAATTCCTCTTCGTAGCCCTTGTCGACAGGCGAGCTGTTCCAGACGCTGGCGTAGAAACTGCCGTCGGTCAGCTTGACGGAAGGTTGGAACGCGCCCTTCGCCAGCAGAACGCCGCGGAAGATATACTTCGTGGTGTACGTGAAGTCGGCCGTGATCGAGTACGACGACGCGGGCGTCTGTGCCTTCAGGCTGAGCGCGCCGAGGGCGAGGACGCCGAGGAGGAGGGAGGTGATTTTCTTGTTCATGCGGGTTGGTGTTGTGAGCATTGACGCCCGGGATATCGCCCGTGCGCAGCTGGGCAAAGCAGATGCCTTGCCAACCCGGATCCATGTTGCAGGTGCCGGGACTATGACACGGATGCGGTGGGGCGGCCCACGTCGGCCCGGGGCACAAAAAAGCCGCACCCGAGGGTGCGGCTGGGGTGGGAGCGGTCGCCGTTATTTCGCGGCGATCGGCGGGGGCGGAGGCGCCGTGATGGAGCTGTCGTTGAGCTTCTTGGCGACCATTTCAATCATGCGTTGGATCTCCAACTCGGCGGTCCGGCGCTTGATCTTGTCCAATTCCACCGCCTTGGCGATGTCGAGGGCGTCGCGATTCAAGTTCTCGCGTTCCGTGCGGGACTGCGAGATCTGGAGTTCGAGATCGGCGACTTCCTTGGCCAGTTTGTCGGCCTCGGTGGAATACTTGTTCTTTTCGTCGCGAAGGGCCGTGAGGGCGTCCTGGTATTCCTTCTCCTTTTTCGCCTCCTTCGCGGCATCCTGGGCTTCGCGCTCCTGCTGGCGCTTGACGGCCTCGGCGGTGGCCTTGTCCTCGATTTCCTTCTTGCGGGCGTCGGCGGCCGCCTTGTCCGCGGCGATCTGCGCCTGGCGGGAGGCCTCCTTGGCCTGCATCTCCTTCAGGGCGCCGTTATAGTAGAACCCGAACAGCGCCAGGAGGATGGCGGGGACGATGATGTATGACTTGTTCATGTGTGCGAAGGTCGGTCGTTTAGCTCTTCTGTTTGGCCGCGGCGGCGGCCGCGGCGGCGCGAGCCGCCTCGGCGGCGTTGATGCTATCGAGCAGCTTGTAGTAGTACTGCACGTTGGCCTCGGCCTGCTTCACGTAAGTCTTGAGGAAGGCCTCCTCCTCGAGGTTCTTCTTCTTTTCTTCGGCGACCTTCGCGGTGGCGGCCTTGACCTCCTCGAGGTCCTTTTTCAACCGGGCGGCCTGGTCGCGGAGCTTGTTGCGGTCGTCGAAGGCCTTGACGCGGGCGTCCTCGGCCTCCTGGCGGGCCACTTTCTTGGCCTCCTCGGCGGCTTCCTTGGCCTCGCGCTCCTTCTTGCGGCGGGCCTGCGTTTCAATCGCGGCCTGGATGGCGGCCTCGCGGTTCTTGATGTCGCGCGCGGCGCGTTCCTTCTTCTCCTGCTCGACTTTCTCCAAGGCGGCCTTGGCCCGGGCTTCGTATTCGTTCGTGAAGCTGCGGTAGAAGACACCGAAGATCAGGACTCCGCAGAGCGGAACGATGAAGTAGATTTTGTTCATGGTCAGGTGGGGCGAACGTAAGGGAGAGGGGTGGGTCAGGCTTGGTTCTTCTTGGCATCGCGTTCCTTCAGGACGTCTTCGATGGCCTTGATCATATTCTTGCCGTCCTTCGCGCCCTCGGGGAACTCGGCCGCGTGCTTCGCCGCCTCGAGGGCGATGTCGTACTTCTTGAGCTGAAAGCCGACGTAAGCGAGGAAGAGGTAAACGCGATCGGGCTTGGGCAGGTCGCCCTTCGCGATGGCGGCCTGCAGGTGGGGCAGGGCCTGCTCGGGCTGGTCGAGCGCGTTATAGGCCTGGGCGATGAGGAACTCGAGCTGGCCCGACTTCGGGAAGGCCTTGGTGGCCTGCTTGAGCGCGTCGATGCTCTTGAAGGGGCGGTCCAACTGCTGGTAGGCGCCGGCGAGCAGCTCCCAGTTCTTGATCTCGTTGTCGACGCGGCCGGTTTGCAGCCCGGTGCTGAGCAGTTCCGCGACCTTCTCAAACTGGCCCAGGTTGTAGTAAATGCCGATCAGGTTGAAGGTGTCCTTGGGGGCCGACATGTGTCCGTGGGCCTGGGCGCGTTCGATGGTGAGCGCGGCTCGCAGCGGTCGCTCCGATTGCAGGTAGTAACCGGCGAGCTGCTGCCAGTAGTTGGCCGAGTCCGGCTTGAGCGTGACGATGAGCTCGAGGGTATCGGTCAGGTCTTCGACGCGGTCGAGCTGCTGGAGGCAGGCCATCTTGAAGACGTAGAGCGTATCCTTGGGATGTACTGAAAGGTGGAGTCCGATCTCAACCTGGTCGAGGGCCCGCTTGATCAGGTCCTTGTTCACGTGCTCCTGGTCCTGGACCGCCCAGTTGTAGAGCAGCTGGGCATAGATGAGCTGCGCCTCGGCGGTGGACGTCGGCACGAGGGTCCGCCAGCGCTCCATCGCCTTCACGCCCTTGGCATAGTAGCCGGCGGCGACGCTCGGAACCTTGGACTGCACCGCTTCCTGGAGGTAGAGCGAGGCAAGGAAGTAGACCAGCTCGCGAGTCGGGCGCTCGTCGTAATAAGTCGGGCTCTTGGAATCGGACAGGGCGAGGCCTTTTTCAATCGGGACGATCGAGGCGCTGAAATCGCCCTTCTGCAGCAGCGTCTGGGCCTTGACCTGGTAGATCAGGGCGGCGTCGTAACTGTCGGGCTTCACCTTGGCCAGCTGCGCGTCGAGGATGGCCAGCGCGGTGGCGTAATCCTTGGCTTCAACCGCGGTGCGATATTTCGGGAAAATCTCCGCCGTCTCGTCGGACGGGCTGTAATCGCGCACCGGCTGGTCGGCGGCCACGGCGGCGCCGGCGAGGACGAGCGACGCGACCAGCAGGGCGCTGGTGCGACGGAGCGAGAACGAGGGGAACATCGACATGGCGTTACAGCGGGTTATTTGGAGTCCTCGAGATTGAATTCGAGGAGCTGTTGCGCGCGGACATTGACGGTACGGCCGCCTTTCTTACCCGGCTTGAATTTCCACTTCGCCACCGCCTGCAGCGCCGGCTGCTCGAATTCGCGGTGGGAGGAGCGGACGACCTGGGTCTGGACCACGTCGCCATTCGTGTTGATGATGAACTCTACGACCACCTCGCCGCTGATGCCGGCGCGGCTCATTTCGTACGGGTAATTGGGCTGGGGTTGCACGCGGGCCTGCGGCCGCTGGTCGAGATTGTTGATGTCGAAGAGGTCCTTGATGCCATGGCCGAAGCCGGCGCCCGGCCGCATGACGGGGATGTTGATCACGCCCGTGGCCGGCTCGAGGCCCGGAGGAGGCGGCGGCGTGAGCGGCTGGGTAAACGCATTGACGGGCACGACGGTCGGGATGTCGACGAGGCTCGGCGGCGCCATCACATTCTGCGGCTGCTCATCCGTGAGGTCCTCGACCTTCTTCTCCTCGGGTTCATCGAGCGGCGGCATCTCAAACTGGATCACGGCCTCCGGTTTCGGCGGCGCCTTGTGCGCCGGCGGCGCCTTGCGGTTGAAGCCGAAGAGGAAGGTGGTGTGAACCACCACCGACACGAGGATTCCGATGATCAAGTCTCTGTTCATTCGTGGAGCTGCTTATTTGCCCGTCGGACGGGTGCGGGTCTCGACCGAGAATTTGGTGATGCCGGCCTTGCGGACCTCGTCGAGCACCGAGACCGTGGTGCCGAAGCGGGCCTTTTCGTCGCCGGCGATGAGGATCCGGGGGTCCTGGGTCTGCGACTTGTAGTAAGCGATGCGCGAGGGCAGTTCGCCCGGGTCGATCAACTCGCGGTTCCAAAAGATCGTGCCGACCTCCGAGACCTGGATGGTGACGCTTTCGTCCTTCGTGTCCGGCGGCTTCTGGGACGCGACCGGCAGGTCGACCGGCACCGATTGAATGCGGTTGAGGGAGAGGGTGAAGAGCACGAACGTCGCGAGCAGGAAGAAGATGACGTCAATGAGGGGAATGATCTCAATGCGCGCCTTCTTGCGGCTCGGGACTTTGATTTTGACGCCTTCCATGATGGGAATGCTGGTAATGAATATACGCGCGAATCGCCGGATCCTTAGCAGAAACCTGCGGCGTCAGCGGACATGGGTTTCGATGAACACCTTGGTGAAGCCGGCCTTGCGGGCCTCGTCGAAGACGTACACCGCCTGCGCGAAGAACGCGCGTTCGTCGCCGTTGATGAGGATGCGGCCGTCCGGCTCCTGCAGATGATATTGCTGGAGGCGCTGCAGGAACTCATCGAGGGTGACGAGTTCCTTGTTCCAGCCGATCGTGCCTTCGTCGGTGACGCTGATCGTCACGGTGCCGGCGGGGTCGCGGGGCTCGCTGGTCGCCGACACCGGGAGGTGCACGGTGGTCAGGCCGTTCGACTTGTTGAGGGAAAGGGTGAACAGGACGAAGGTCGCGAGCAGGAAGAAGATGACGTCAATGAGCGGGATGATCTCAATGCGTGCCCTCTTCACTCCACCGGGGCCTGTTCCACCACCACCACCGTGCATGACAGTAAGTGTTTGAAGATTTCAAGTCTCGCGCCGACCTCAGTGGGTCGCGGCGGCGGACTTGTTGATGATGATCTCGAGCGAGTTGGAGGCGTCCTCGACCTCGTGCCGGGCCTCTTCGAGGCGGGCATTGAGGTAATTGAACGGCAGCAGGCCGGTGATGGCGATGCCGAGACCGCAGGCCGTGGCGATGAGCGCTTCGGCCACGCCACCGGTGATCTGACCGGCCGCGGCGGCGATATCGCCGCCCTGGAGGGCGCCGAAGGTGTTCATCATGCCCGTGACGGTGCCCAGGAGGCCCATGAGGGGGGCGGCCGTGATGCACGTGTCGAGCGTGGGCAGGCCCTGGCTGAAGCGCTGCATTTCCTGGTTGGCGGCGCGGGTGAAGGCGTTGCCGAGCGAGTGCTCCTTGTGCGTGATGGCGTAAACGAGGATGCGGGCCACGTAGTCGGGGCTCTTCTTGCCGAGTTCGACGGCGCCCTCGATGTCATTGGCCTCGACGCGTTCGAGCATCTTCTCGACGACCTCCGGCTGGCGGCGGGTGTTTTCGCGGAAGATGAAGATGAGCCGCTCGGTCACGACCGTGATGAGCAGGAGCGACAGGACGAGGATCGGCCACATCATGAACTTGCCGTCATGGAACAACTCCATGGGGGTCTTGTGCATGAGGAGCTCGAAGGCCAGGGGCGTAGGTGCGGTGATCATATGTGTGCGTTTGGGAGGATTAAGTTAAGCGAAACGAAGAAAAAGGGGCGGAAAAAAGCACCGGGGCGGCTCGGGAAAGGCGGACCGGGGAATTTACGGGGCGGGGCTGGGCGCAATCGAGGGGCTAAGGTGACCAAAAACGTGGCGTCATTTCATCGTGAAATCCAACACCACAGGGCAGCGAAATACTTCATGACATAAGACATGTCGGAAGGCAAATGTGCTGAGATTCACTTTGGGGTGTCAATGCGCTTTCTTCACGCGAGTCGAAAAAAACTGCGCACCAATTGAGACGGAATGTGCGGAATTTGTTTGGCTGCCCGACTAGGACTCGAACCTAGACAAAACGAGTCAGAGTCGTTTGTGCTACCATTACACCATCGGGCAGTGATCCGAAAAATTCCGGTGCGCATTTTCCCGGCGGGCGATGCCTCCATCGCGTCCGGCCGGCCTCGCCCAACGCGGGTGGTGCGACGACCCGCGAGTGGAGCCGGCGATGGGATTCGAACCCGCAACCGCCTGTTTACAAAACAGGTGCTCTACCGTTGAGCTACGCCGGCGTGGCGCGCTGCGCGCATCAATTCAAAGTGACTGGGAAAAAACGGTTTGGTGGCTCCCCGGGGACTCGAACCCCGAACCAACTGATTAAGAGTCAGCTGCTCTACCATTGAGCTAGGAAGCCAGCAAAAACGGAGTGGGAAACGTTGATGTCGCCCTGACCTTGTCAACCCCATTCCCGGCGATTTGTCGGCAGGATTTCGCTCGGAAAAACCGGGCGCGCGAACCGGCCGCGGCCGCCGTCATTTTTGCCCGCCGGACCACGCCGGCACCGCCAGCTCATGCAGCAGCCGGAATCCCGGCGGGGCCGCGAGCAGCCGCGGGACCACGTGGATCAACGCGGCCACGGTGGCATCGTCGCCCGCCACACCCCCCGGCAACACGACATGGAGCCCCGGCCGGCCCGTGAGACGGATCTCATCCCGCGGCTCCGGTGCGCCAACGTACATCCGCAGGTCGAGCTCGATCCGACCGCGCCCGCCCTCGGTCACGACGACCCGCTGGTGAATCCCGCAGGTCTGGCCCGCGGCGATGCGGAAAAACGGCGTGGCCAGGTCGCGCTCGGCGACCACCGGCTCGCCGCTTTCATTGAGGTCGTCCAACTTCCATCCCATCACGTGCGCCAGCAAGGCGGCGGACTCGCGCAAGCCCGCGTGCCCGGCCTCGCCCGTGGCGAGCCGCGTGCGGAATTCCTCCGGCTCCTGTCCCGCGCCGATCTTCGCCTGCAGCGACCGGCGCCGCGTCGCAGCGTCGACGACGCGCCGCACCTGGATCGACTCCACGGTCCGGCACACGCCCGACAGACACACGGGCAGGAGGTCCATGACGAAACCCGGGTTCACGCCGGTCGCCACCAACCGCGACTTCGTATAAAGGCACAGCACGCCGAGTTCCTTCGCCAGACCGGGCGACCGCAAGGCGGGATAGATCATCTCCTCGCACGTGGTGGCGACCGCCAGCCCCAGCTCGAGCGCCGGCCGGATCTGGCGCAGCGTCTCGGCCGCGTGCGACGAGGCGGTGTGCAGGATGACGTCGGGCTGGGTTTCGCGAAAGAGTTCCTCGAGGGTTGGACAGAGACTCAGCCCGTCCAGCATCGGCAGGCCGGTGAGATCCACCAGGGAGCGGCCGTATTTGTCCGGGTCGTGGTCGACCGCGCCGACGATCTCGATCCAAGGCTGCTCGGCCGCGAAGCGCAGCGACTCGAGCCCGATCGGGCCCAGCCCGAATTGCGCGACTTTGATCTTCTGCATCGGCCGCCATTGAGCGCCACGCCCGGGCGGAAGTAAAGCCCGGCTCCGGCCGTAGCCGCCGCCGCCCAGCGGGTTAGGGGAGCGGTCGCGGGCCGCGGCACTTTGTCGGACAAAATACTTGCCAACGCGTTGGGCGTCCTCTGTTTTGCTCCGCTCTCCTCATGCAAAAGACGAAAAAGTCCGTCGCCAAGCGCTTCAAGATATCCGGAACGGGTAAGCTGGTGCGCCGCACGCCCGGCTTCCGTCACCTGCTGGCCGCGAAAAGCACGAAGTCCAAGCGCCGTGCCTCCCGCGACAAGCTCGTGGCCGCCGGTCATGCCGAGCCGCTCCTCCGCTGCCTGCCCACCGGTCTCCGGTGATTAGATTGTAGCGACCAACCCAACTGCGCCAGGCGGGTGAATCCCAACGAGACGACCCGCCGGCCCTCAACCTCCTCCCAACATGCCTCGTACCACCAATGCTCCCGCGTCGCGCAAGCGCCGCAAGAAGGTGCTGAAATACGCCAAGGGCTATTTCGGCAACAAATCCAAGCTGTTCCGCTATGCCAAGGAAGCGGTCCAGCATGCCTGGCAGTACGCCTACATCGACCGCAAGAAGAAGAAGGCGAACATGCGCGGCCTGTGGATCGTGCGCCTCAACGCCGCCTGCCGCGAGGCCGGCATCAGCTACAGCCGCTTCATCGAGGGCCTCAAGGCCGCGAAGATCGAACTCGACCGCCGCGCCCTCTCCGAGATCGCGATCGCCGACCCCGTCGCTTTCACGAGCCTCGTCAAGCAGGCGCAGGACGCGTTGCAGGCCAAGGCCGCGAAGGCCTGAGCCGGCCGCGCGAGCCGCTGCGGGCTCGCCTTCCCGGTCCAAAGACCATTTGGTGAAGGACGGGTCCCGCGCGGGCCCGTGCTTCCGCCTTCATGCACGATCAACTTTCCGCCCTCCTCGCCAAGGCCGCGGCCGAGCTGGCCGCGGTGAAGTCGCGCGCCGAGTTCGAGGCCGCCAAGGCCCGGTACGTTGGTCCGCATGGCGAGTTCACCGGTCTCATGAAGCAGATGGGCACGGTGCCGAAGGAGCAGCGGCCCGCGCTCGGCAAGCTGGTCAACGAAGCCAAGGCGCAGCTCCAGGTGCAGCTCGACGCGACGCTCGCGCGCATCGGCGACGCCGAGATCGCCGCGCAGCTGGGACCCGCGGTCGACCCGACGCTGCCCTCGCCCGACGCCGGCCGCGGCTCCTACCACCCGCTCACGCTGGTGCGCGAGGAGATGTGCCGCATCCTGCGCAAGGCGGGCTTCACGGTCGTGGAAGGCCCGGAAGTGGAGACCGAATACTACTGTTTCGACGCGCTCAACACCCCGGCCGACCATCCGGCCCGCGATGCGCAGGACACGTTCTATTTCCCCGAGCCGGCGCGCTTCGGCAACATCAGCAAGAAGGTCCCGGCGGAGAAATACCTGCTGCGCACGCACACCTCGTCCGTCCAAATCCGCACCATGCTGAAGGGCGAGCCGCCGATCCGCATCGTCTCGCCCGGGCGGGTCTACCGCCGCGACACCACCGACGCGACGCACAGCGCCAACTTCCACCAGATCGAGTGCCTTTACGTCGATCGCCATGTCACGGTCCGCGACCTGAAGGCGCTGCTCGATTACATTTTCGCCTCGCTGCTCGGGAAGGACACGAAGACGCGCTTCCGCCCGCACTACTTCGGTTACACGGAGCCGAGTTTCGAGGTCGACCTCTCCGCCCAGCACCTGCCCAAGGTCAACAAGGAGTGGATCGAGATCGGCGGTTGCGGCATGGTCGACCCGGCGGTGTTCGAGGCCGTGGGCTACGATCCCGCGGTCTGGACCGGCTACGCCTTCGGCATGGGCCTCGAGCGCCTCGCGATGCTGCTGTACGGCATCGATGACATCCGCACGTTCTACCAGAACGACCTGCGCTTTCTGCGGCAGTTCGCCTGAGGGCCGACCCGATGAAGATCTCCCGCAACTGGCTCCGCCAATACGTCCGGATCTACGCGTCGGCCGACGAGCTGAAGAACGCCATCACCTTCCTCGGCTTCGAGGTCGAGGGCGTCGAGACCACCGGCCTGCCACCGCTCGAGCACGTCGTGGTCGGCGAAATCAAGACGCGCGCCAAGCACCCGAACGCGGACAAGCTCTCCGTGTGCACGGTCGAGGTCGGCGCGGCCCACGGCGGGGTGCGCACCATCGTGTGCGGCGCGCCCAACTGCGACGCCGGCCGGCGCGTCCCGGTCGCCCTTCCGGGGGCGGTCCTGCCGGGCAATTTCAAGATCAAGCAGTCCAAGATCCGCGGCCAGGAGTCCGACGGCATGATGTGCGCGCCGGATGAGCTCGGACTGGGCGGCGACCACGCGGGCTTGCTGATCCTCGACCCGGCGGCCCCGATCGGCGCGCCGCTCAACGAGGTCATGCCCGAGGGCGACACCATCTTCGACATCGAGGTCACGCCCAATCGCCCGGACGCGCTCTGCCACCTCGGCATCGCCCGGGAACTGGCCGCCTGGCTGAAGACCGACGTGCAGTTTCCGGCCATCAAGTTCGACGGCAGCATCGGCGGCCCGCCCCGACCCGATCTCCTCACCCACATCCGCGTCGACGCGCCGGAGGATTGCCCGCTGTACGTCGGGATTGCCATATCCGGCGTGAAGGTCGGCCCGAGCCCGGCCTGGTTGCAGGAACGGTTGCAGGCCGTCGGCCTGCGCCCGATCAACAACCTCGTCGACGTCGGCAATTACGTGATGCTCGAGCTCGGCCAGCCGCTGCACGTCTTCGATGCGAAGAAGATCGGCGGCCGGCAGCTCGTCATCCGCCACGCTACGGACGGCGAAAAACTCGTCACGCTCGATGGCAAGGAGCGGACGTTGAACCGACGGATGCTCGTGATCGCGGACGCGGCCCAGCCGCTCGTGGTGGCCGGCATCATGGGCGGGGCCAATGCGGAGGTGGACGAGACGACGACCGACATCGTGGTCGAGGCGGCCTATTTCCGTCCGCAGTCGATTCGCTGGACCTCGCGGCGGCTCGGCCTCGCTTCGGACTCCTCCTATCGGTTCGAGCGCGGCGTCGACCCGCATGGCACGCTCGAGGCCGCGTGGCGGGCCATCGACCTCATCCTCGAGACCGCCGGGGGCACGGTGGTGAATCCGTCGTTCAAGGTCGGCGGCGATCGTCCCTGGCAGCGCGAGATCACCCTCACGCCGGACTTCGTGCGCGAACGCCTGGGCTTTCACCTGGCCGATGAGGACATCCGCCATTCGCTCGAGGCGCTCAACCTGGCCATCGTGGGCGAGCGCCACGCGGGCGAGACCTTCGAGTGGACAGTCAAGATCCCCAGCTACCGATCCGACCTCGACCGGCCGATCGACCTGGTCGAGGAGGTCCTCCGGGTGTTCGGCACGGACCAGGTGCCGGCGGCGCCGTGCACCGGCCCGGCGCTGGTTGACGGCGACGACGACCCGATCGTCGTCTTCAACCGCCAGGTGTCCGAGTTCCTGGTCGGCCAGGGCTTCCATGAAGTGGTGAACTACACGCTGCGGGCGCGGCAGGAGTTGTCGACCTGGGTGTCGGCGGCTGCGGCGGAGGAGCTGGCGCTCGCGAATCCTTTCATCGAGGACCAGTCGCACCTGCGGCCCACGCTCATCCTCGGCATCATCGAGTCGCTGAAGCTGAACCAGTCGCGCGGCGTGGCCGCGGCGCGCCTCTTTGAAACCGGGCGTGTCTTCATGGAACTCAACGGCACCGTGCAGGAATGCATCGGCGCCGGCTTCGTGGTCTGCGACAATCCAAAGGACCGGGCCTGGCTGCCGCGCGGGCAGCCGGATTTCTTCACCGTCAAGAAACAGATGGAAATCGTGGCCGCGCAGGCGGGCATTGACCTCGCGTCGGCCGGCACCAGCCCGGTCCGGGGCGCGTTCTGGGGCTGGCAGGAGGGCCACTCCGCCGCCGCGGGCGAGATGGCCGACGGCTGGACCGCGCGCTTCGGCCTGCTGAACCTGGCGATGGTCCGGGCCGCTGGCGTCGAAGGAAAGGTCTGGGCGGGGATGTTCGCCATCCTGCCTTCCAAGCTTGCGGCGGTCACCGGCCACCGCCGCTTCCGGCCTTTCAGCCTTTTTCCGGCCGCCCTGCGCGACATCGCGCTCGTGGTCGATGCCGCGCGTCCCGCGGCCGATGTGCAGGCGGCCGTGCTCCAGGTCGCGCGGGCCGCCGCCGGCACGACGTTGGCCGTCGAGGCGGTCGACCTGTTCGACGTTTACCAGGGGCCGGGGCTGCCAGCAGGGAAGCGGAGCCTCGCGTTTGCCCTTTCGTTCCGCTCGCCCGACCGGACGCTCACGGACAACGAGGTCAACGCGGTGTTTGCCCGGATCCAAGCGGACATTGTGGCCGACGGTTCGATCAGCGTGCGCGCCTGAGCCTGCGCGGCGCCGGCGGCCGGTGGCGTCCGCGCGCCGGGGTGATTCCGGCTCAGGCCACGAGCTGGCCGAGGAATTTGCGGATGTCCGCCGGCACGGACTTCGGCAGGTTTGGCACCGAAAGGCAAAACAGCCACCGAACCTCCTCCTGCTGGGCCTCCGTCAGCCGGCCGCCGAATGGCGGGGCCGTGCCCTTGCCCTTGAGGTCGCTGCGGGTGTAGATCTCGAGTTCGGTCATGCCGGCGCCCCAGCGCACACCATACTGGTCGAGCCGGAAGTCAAAGCTCTGGATCTCGCCGCCCGGCCCGCTCCGCCAGACATTCAGCGCGCAGTTCTTCGCATTGCGGAACTGTTCCCGGTACAGGCCGGGCGTTTCCTGCTTCACGCTCTTCGGGTCGACGGGCGCCAGCGTGGCCCCGATGATCACCGGCTCGAGCACCTGCAAGTAGGACTTTTGCAGCTCGGCATCGGTGAAGTTGAGCGACACGCCGCAAAGGACGTACTGTGGGTAGTTGCGAAAGTGCGCGACGGTGCCGGGGATCTCCAGCAGGAAGCTGTCGAGGCTGAGCTTGAATTTGCACGGCTCGCCGCGCATGCCGGCCGCGGCGGAATGAATCTGCATGCTCGCGCCGGTGGCCGAGAGGTTGACGAGCCGGCCGGCCCAGTCCTGGCCATGCTTGTCGTTGGGCAACGGACGGCCTTCGCCATCATGCCCGATGAGCGTCACGATGGACTTGAAGGGAAACGGGTGGCCCGCGGCGTAGCGCACGGCCCCGCGTTTGTCGCTCGCGGCCACGGCTTCGGTGGAGAAATTGAGAATCTTCTTGAATAACAACACGGCGGGGAATGTAGGGCGCAATCCCCCGGGGTTCAAGCTCGCGTCCGGTTCGCCCGCCCGCGGTTGTTTTTGCCGGTTGCCAACCGGATACTCCGTCCCTGAGGTATCGCCGCAGCGCAAACGCCATGAACCAGACCTCCGACTTCGACATCGATTACGTGGCCAACCTGGCGCGTCTGGCCCTGACCCAGGCCGAAAAGGAACGCTTCGCGCGCCAGCTGGGCGAAATCCTGCATTACGTGGAGAAGCTCAGGCAGGTCGACGTTGCCGGGGTGGAACCGACGGCCCATGCTTCACCGGTTTTCAATGTCTGGCAGGCGGATGAGCCGCGCCCCGGACTGGCGGTCGACGCCGCGCTGCGCAATGCCCCGGCCGCACGCGATCACCAGATCGTGGTGCCCAGGGTGGTGGAATGACGATGGCGGGCCCGGCGATATTCGAATCCGCGGCGACCTTGTCGACGCTGCTCGCGACGCGAAAGATCTCCGCGGTCGAGCTCCTGCGTGAGTTCACCGCGCGCGTCGACGCGGTCGACGGGCGCGTCCGGGCCTTCAACTCCCGCGACGATGCCGGGGCGCTGCGCCTCGCCGCCGAATCCGACGCCCGCCGCGCGGCCGGGCGTGAGCTTGGGCCGCTCGACGGCCTGCCGGTGGCGTTCAAGGATGTGATCGCGGTCGACGGCCAGCCGCTCACGTGCTCGAGCCGGATGCTGGCCAACTTTGTCTCACCCTACGATGCGACCGTGACCACGAAGCTCCGCGCCGCCGGGGCGATTCCCTGGGGGCGGCTCAACCTGGACGAGTTTGCGATGGGCTCGTCGACGGAGAATTCCGCGTTCGCGCCGACTGCGAATCCCTGGGACCTGCGGTGTGTGCCGGGCGGAAGCTCCGGCGGCTCCGCGGCGGCCGTGGCGGCCGGGGAGACGCCGTGGGCCCTGGGTTCGGACACGGGCGGCTCGATCCGGCAGCCCGCCGCGTTCTGCGGCATTGTCGGCCTCAAGCCCACCTACGGACTGGTTTCCCGCTACGGGCTGGCGGCCTTCGCGTCGTCCCTCGATCAGATCGGCAGCCTCGCCCGCACCGTCGAGGATGCCGCCGTGCTGCTCGGCGCCATCGCCGGGCACGACGAGCGCGACTCGACCTCGGTTCGGGCCGAGGTGCCCGACTATCGGGCCGAACTGGGCCGGCGCAAGGGACCCTGGCGCCTGGGCGTGCCCAAGGAGTTCTTTGGCGCCGGACTCGACCCGGAGATCGAGGCGGCGGTGCGGGCGGCGATGGAGTTTTACCGGCGGGCGGGCTGCGAGATCCGGGAAGTGGCGCTGCCGCTGGCGTCGGAGTACGCCATCGCCGTCTATTACCTGATCGCGACGGCCGAGGCTTCGTCGAACCTGGCACGTTATGACGGCATTCGCTACGGCCACCGCGCGGCGGGCGCGACGGATGCGATCGACATCTACGCCCGTTCGCGGGCGGAAGGCTTCGGCGAGGAGGTGAAACGGCGCATCATCCTGGGCACGCACGTGCTCAGCAGCGGCTACTACGACGCCTATTACCTGCGGGCGCAGAAGGTGCGCACGCTGATCCGGGCCGAGTTTCAAAATGTCTTCGCCGCATGCGATGCGCTGCTCTCGCCCACGACGCCGACGCCGGCCTTTCCGCTCGGGGCGAAGGTTGCCGATCCGCTCGCGATGTATCTGAACGACATCTACACCATCGGCGTGAACCTGGCCGGCCTGCCGGCGATCTCCGTGCCGTGCGGCTTCACGTCCGCCGGCCTGCCGATCGGCCTGCAAATCATCGGCCGGCCGTTCGCCGAAGCCGACCTGCTCGCGGTCGCGTCGGCTTACGAGCAGGCGCACGACTGGCACCGCCGCCACCCGCAGTTGCCATGAAATTCGAGGCGGTCATCGGGCTCGAGGTGCACGTGCAACTGCGCACGCGATCGAAGATGTTCACGCGCGTCGCCGCCGGCTACGGCGAGCCGCCGAACACGCTGACCGATCCCGTCGTGCTCGCGCTGCCCGGCGCCCTGCCGGTCATGAACAAGGCGGCGCTCGACCAGATCATCAAGGCCGGCCTCATGCTCGGCTGCACAATCGCGCCCGTCTGCAAATGGGACCGGAAGAACTATTTCTACCCGGACTCGCCGAAGAACTACCAGATCTCGCAATATGACCAGCCGATCTGCCGCGGCGGGGCGGTCGAGATCGAACTGCCCGGCCCGGCCCGGAACATCATGGGCGAGCACAAGCGCATTCCACTCACGCGCATCCACCTCGAGGAGGATGTCGGCAAGCTGACGCACGGTGCGGCCGACTCGCTCGTGGATTACAACCGCGCCGGCACGCCGCTGATGGAGATCGTTTCGGAACCAGCTTTGCACAGCGCCGAGGAGGCGTTCGCGTTCCTGACCTCGCTGCGCCTGACACTCCAGCAAGGCGGGGTGTCGGACTGCGACATGGAGAAGGGCCAGTTGCGTTGCGACGCCAACGTGTCGATCCGACCCGTCGGGGAGACCCGGCTCGGCACCAAGGTCGAGTTGAAGAATCTCAACTCCATCTCCTTCGTGCGCGACGGCATTGCCCACGAGATCCGGCGACAGATTGCCGTCGTCGAGGGCGGCGGCGCAATCAGCCAGGAAACGCGGCAATACGACGGCGAGGCGGGGACTTCGGCGGCGATGCGCTCCAAGGAAATGGCGCACGACTACCGCTACTTCCCGGATCCGGACCTCATGCCCGTGCAGGTCGACGAGGCGTGGAAGGCGGCGATCCGCGCGACCGTGCCCGAGCTGCCGTTCGACCGGCAGCGGCGCCTGATGGAGCGGTTCCATCTTCCCTACACGATCACCTCGGTCCTCGTGCCGGACCCGGCGCAGGCGGATTTCTTTGAGGCGGCGGCGGCGCCCGGCGGCCAGGCCCAGGCGATTGGCAATTGGATCGCGAACGACCTGTTGCGCGAACTCGCCGGGGCGAACCGGACGTTGGCGGAAAGCCCGATCCGGCCGGCGCACATTGCCGGGCTCGTCCAGCTCGTGGATACCGGCGTGATTTCCAGCCCGGGTGCCAGGGAGGTCTTCGCCCAGATGTTCAGGACGGGCGAGAGGCCGGAGGTTGTCGTCGAACGCCTGGGACTGCGCCAGGCCACCGACACGGGCGATCTCGAGCGGTGGGTCGCGGAAGCGATCGCGGCGAATCCGAAGGCGGCGGCCGAGTTCAAGGCGGGCAACGAAAAGGCGCTCAATGCGGTGAAGGGCGCGGTGATGAAGGCGGCGAAAGGGAAGGCGAATCCGAAGCTGGTCGACGAGGCGGTGCGCCGCCAACTCGGTTGAATCGGGGACCCGGAGCCTGGCGGCCATCGCGCCGGACTCGCGCAAAAAAAGCGCGGCCGAAGCCGCGCCGGGATCAAAGCTATGAGCGGGTCAGACCCGTTCCTGCGGCATCGCCGGCACCTGGTTGCGCGCCGGTGCGGCCTGCCGGCAGGCCGGGCAGATGCCGAAGAATTCCACGACGTGGCTCACTTCGCTGTATCCCCGGTCGGTGAGCATCCGCACCATGCCTTCCACCGGGAAGTAGTCGACCTGCTCGGTCTTGCCGCAGGTCTTGCAGACGATGTGGTAATGCCGCTGCTTGCCGAGCGTGAGCTCATACAGGCACGTGCCGTTGTGCAGGTAGCTGCGGCGCACCATGTCGAGGCTCTCGAAAGCCGACAGGCAGCGATAAACCGTCACCAAGTCGCAAACTTCGGGGCCCATGTCCTGATGAATGCGCTCGATGCTGATCGGACCCTGGTGCTTGAGCAAAGACTCGATGATCGCGACCCGCGGCTTGGTGACCCGCATGCCGGCATTGTGGATTCGATTGCGAGCCTCTTCTACCGGCGAGTACTCGTTCGGCGAGGAAAGCGAGGCCAATGGATGATTGGACTGAGTCGCTGCTATCATGCGACTCACTAATACATTATTCGCCTTTGAATGCGAGTGGAAGTTTACCTTTTGGACCCCGGCGGTGACTTGGTCCAGCGTTGGGGGCGCGGCCCGGAAGCCGGTGAACTGCACGGGCTTGGATGCGGAGTTGCGAGCCGGACGAAGCTATGCTAGCCATTGGGCCAGAAATTAATGCAAGACTTGGAATTTACCGAAATCGTAGGATTGATCTGCAAGGAGGACACCCGTTTCGACCGCAAGGCGTATACGTTCGTTCGCCACGCCTTGGACCACACCGTCAAGGAAATCAAACGTAAGAACCCGGAGCGCACGGGCAAATCCCAGCACGTCACCGGCCCGGAACTGCTGAACGGGATCCGCGCCTACGCCCTCGATCAATACGGGCCGATGACCAAGACGGTGCTGAACAAATGGGGCATCACGCGCTGTGCCGACTTCGGCGACATCGTTTTCAATCTTATCGAATACAACGTATTCAGCAAAACCGAGAGCGATCGCCGCGAGGACTTTGCCGATATCTACGATTTCGACGAAGCCTTCGTGAAACCCTTCACCCCCGCACGGTCCCGGCGGCAGGGCCCGTCCTGAAACGTCCGCCCGCGCCGGCGGGCGGACCGAACCGATCATTGCCCCGCTGCGGCCCGGCTGCGCCGCCTCTCCTTTCATGCGCAAAACCAAGAACCCCCGTACTCGTGACCTCGCCCTGCTGGAAACGCTCTGGCGCGAGTCGGTCGACCGCTACACCCTGGCGAATGGGCTGACGGTGCTGCTCAAGCACGACCCATCGGCGCCGGTGTGTTCGGTCCAGGTCTGGGTGAAAACCGGCAGCATCCATGAGGGCGCGGCGCTGGGCGCCGGCCTCTCGCACTATCTCGAGCACATGCTCTTCAAGGGGACGGAGCGCCGCGCGGGCCGTGAAATTTCGGCCACGGTCCAGGCCCACGGCGGCTACATCAACGCCTACACCACGTTCGACCGGACGGTTTACTACATCGACGTGCCGGCCGAGCACACCGGCGTTGCGATCGACCTGCTGGCCGATGCGACCCTGCGTTCGACGCTGCCGGCGGAGGAGGTGGCGAAGGAAAAGGACGTCATCCTGCGCGAGATCGACATGTGCCTGGATGATCCCGACCAGCGCCTGGCCCAGGCGCTGTTCGAAACGGCTTTTCGCACCCACCCGTACCGGCAGCCGATCATCGGGCATCGCGACGTGTTCGCCGCCAACACGCGCGAAGATCTCCTGGCGTATTACCGGGCGCGGTATGTGCCGAACAACCTGGTGCTGGTCATCGCCGGCGATTTTGAACCGGCGGCCACGCGCGCGGCCATCACGGCGCATTTCGGCGGCGCCCCGCGGGTGCGGCTGGCGCCGGTGCTCGTGCCGGACGAACCGGACCAGCTCGCGCGGCGGGACATGCACTTGTTCGAGGATGTCCAGGTGTCGCGGGCCGGCCTCGGCTGGCAGATTCCCGGGCTCACGCACCCGGACGCCCCGGCGTTGGACATGCTCGCCATGGTGCTGGGGCACGGCGACAGCTCGATCCTCTGGCAGCGCATCCGCGAGGAGGCCCGGCTCGTGCACAGCATCGATGCCATGGCGTGGAGTCCGGGCACCAGCGGCCTGCTCTACGTTTCCTTCCTGGCCGATCCCGACAAGCGCCGCGAAGCCGAAGGCGCCATCCTCGCCGAGATCGAGCGGCTGAAGACGCGCGGGATCAGCGCGGCCGCCCTCGCCAAGGCGGTGCGCCAGGCGGTGACCGCGGAGGTCAATGCGCGCAAGACGATGTCCGGCCAGGCTTCGCGCCTCGGCGCGGGGGAAGTCGTGGTCGGCGACATCAACTATTCGCGGCAATACTTCGAGCGGCTCTTCGCCCTCACGCCGGCCTCGCTGCGCCGCGCCCTCCGCACCTACCTCGTCCCGGAAAAACTCACGGTCGTGTCGTCGAACCCGCTGGCCGCCGCGGCGCCCGTCGTGACGGTGACCGGCGGCGACGCCGGCGCCTCGCTCGATTTTGACGAGCAGGTGCTGCCGAACGGGGCGCGTCTCCTGCTCCAGCGTAACGACCGGCTGCCCAATCTCCACCTGCGGCTGGCCTTTGGCGGCGGGCCGATGTTCGAGCCGCCGGGCCGGCGGGGCCTGACGTCGCTCCTCGCCACGATGCTGACCAAGGACACCGCGCGACGATCGGCCGAGGAAGTCGCGCTCGCGATCGAGGCTGTCGGCGGCACCTTCACGGAGTTCTCGGGCAACAACAGCTTCGGCCTCGCCGTGGACGTCTTGCCGGGCGACGCGGGCCTGGCGCTCGAGTTGCTGGGCGATGCCGTGCTGCGGCCGGCGTTCCAGGCGGCGCGGCTCGGGATCGAGCGCGAGGCCGCGCTCGCCGCGCTCAAGGAGAGCCTGGACGACGTGGTCACGGTCGGACGGAAGAAACTGCGCGAGAAGTTTTATGGCGCCCACCCCTTTGCCATTGAGGCCGGGGGCGACGAGGCGGGCCTGGCGGCGATCACCGGGGCCGATCTGCGCGCGGGGCGCGACCGGCTCGTCGTCGCGGGCAATGCCGTGCTGGCGGTCGCCGGCGCCTTCGCGCCCGACCGGCTCGTGCCGCGGCTGAAGGCCTTTCTCGCGCGGCTGCCCGCCGGGCGGGTGGAGGCGCCGGAGCTGCCGGTGAACGTCGCCGCCGGCGCGTGCGAGGAGATCCAGCCGCGCCAGCAGGCGGTGGTGTTCCAGGCGTTCCCCGGTCCCGGGCTGCTCGCACCGGACTACATGGTGAGCGAAGTGGCCGATGAGTTGTTCAGCGGCATGTCGTCAAACCTGTTCGAGCGTGTGCGCGAGCAGAAGGGCCTGGCGTATTTCGTCCGCTCGAGCCGCGTGGTCGGCCTGCACCAGGGCATGTTTTATTTCTTCGCCGGCACGAGCCCCGCGCAGTTCCGGGAGGTCCTGGCCGAGCTCGACCTCGAGGTCCAGCGGGTGCAGCAGGGCGGCGTCCAGCCCGCCGAGCTCGAGCGCTGCCGGACACGGCTCAAGGCGGCGAAGCGCATGGCCATGCAGACCAATTCCGCCCGGGCCAGCCAAGCGGCGCTGAACGCGGTCTACGGGCTGCCGGTAAACGACTGGCGCACGTACGCCGCGCGGGTCGACGCCGTCTCGCTGGAAGCGCTGCAGGCTTTCGCGCGCGCCCGCTTCCGGGCGAACCGGCGCGTGCAGGTCGTGGTCAAGCCCTGACACCCCCCCAGATTTGGGTGAACGGCGCCCCTTGTCGCGGGCCGGCGGGTCCGCCTTGCTCGCCCGCACCATGAAAGTGCTTCACCCCAAGTTGACATTCGCGCCGGCCCTGCTGGCGCTTGCCCTGGCGACGGTTCCCGCCGTCAGCCGGGCCGACGAGTCCGCGCCCACGAAGAAGTTGACGAAGGCGCAGGAGAAATTCGATGCGGACAACGATGGCAAACTCAGCGACGAGGAGCGGGCGCGGGCCCGCGAGGAGGCCACCGCCAAGGCGAAAAAGACCCGCGAGGAACACCGGAAGATCGCCCTCGAGAAGTACGACGCCAACGGCGACGGCAAGCTCGACGACGCGGAAAAGGCGAAGATGAAGGCCGACGAGGAAACAGCGCGCGAGGAGAAGAAGGCCGAACGCGCGGCGCGGAAGGCGGAACGCGACGCGAAGAAAGCCGCCAAGGACGGGGCCGCGAACTGACCCGCCGCCATCACCCGGGGCCCGGCCGAACCGCCGGGCCTACCTTTTCTCCGCAAAGCCGCCGCTCCACTTGAGCTTGGCGCGCATCACCTCGAAGTGCGAGTAGCTGCGCCGCTGCGCCAGCGCCAGCGTGCGCTCCGCGATGGTGATGTGGATGGGCGAGCCCTTCGCCAGGACGGAGTTCCTCTGGCCGTCCATGGCGACGAACAAGTGGGAATCGTCGCTGCGGTTGAACACCGTGAGCCGGACATTGTCGCGGAAGATGATCGTGCGGTTGCTTAGCGTGTGCGGGCAGATGGGAGTCATCGCGATCACGCCGGCATCGGGATGGATGATCGGTCCGCCGGCCGCGAGGTTGTACGCGGTCGAGCCGGTCGGGGTGGAGAAGATCACGCCGTCGCAATAATAGTCCGTGACCAGCCGGTCGTCGGCGAACACCTCGAGGCGGACGAGCCGCGAGTTCGTCTCGTTTTTGATCAGCACGTCGTTGAGCGCGATGTCGCGATGGCCCGGGCCGGTGCTGCATTCGAGCAGGGCGCGCCGGGCGATCCGGTAGCTGCCGCCCACGAGGGCGGCGAACTGGGCGCGCGCCTCGTCGGCGGAAAACGTGGTCAAGAAGCCGAGGCTGCCGTGGTTGACGCCGATGATGGGAATGTCCTCGAGGGCTGCGCCGCGCACGGCGCCCAGCAGCGTGCCATCGCCGCCAATCACGCAGCAGGCGTCGCAGCCCTTGAAGTGTTGGCGCGTCAACGTGCGATCGCTGGCCAATCGCATCCGGGTGGCGCCGGCGCCGCGCGCCAACTCGATCAGCTCGCGCGCCAGTTCGGCGGCGCCGGGCTTGCTGGAGTTGTAGACGAAGGCGAGTTTCCGAAACGGCTTCATGCGGCGGCGGGACGGTAACTGCACACGAAAGCCGCCGAATGTCGAACCGGATTCGGACGGGGCCGGGCGGGCGGCCGGGGGTTGAACAAGGCCGTTGCCGCGGGGGGAGCCCAGCGACGGGGTGGCACCGCTCCCGGCCACGCTTTCGCCTGCGGCTAAAGCGCGGCCACGGACGAAATCCGACGCCTCTAGCCGCGCCGCAGGCCGAGCAGGAACTCCCGGTTGCCGTCGGCCCCGTGCACCGGGCACTCCATCTCGCCGAGCAGCGCGGCGCCCGGGAGTTCCCGGAGCGCGAAATCCCGCACCTCGGACCGGACCCGCTCCCGCACGGCGTCGTCCCGGATCACGCCGCCGCCGCGGTCGACCTCGGCCTTGCCGGCCTCGAACTGCGGCTTGACCAGCGCGACCAAGGCCCCGCCAGGGGAAAGGAGCGGCCACACCGCCGGCAGCACGAC
This sequence comes from Lacunisphaera sp., assembly GCA_035496355.1. Taxonomy (GTDB): domain Bacteria; phylum Verrucomicrobiota; class Verrucomicrobiia; order Opitutales; family Opitutaceae; genus Lacunisphaera. Next base: position 37,785 of record DATJES010000008.1, read on the forward strand.
CCGCAGGGAAATGAACGACAAATCCATCACCACGACGTCGTAGGCCGCGCGCAGCAGGTCGCCCGGCTGGAGATGGCGGGCGTTGATCCGCTCGAGGTTTGTGACGCGGGGATCGCGCCGGAGCTTTTCGTGCAACTGGCCGAAGCCGACGTCAACGCAGGTGACGGAGGCCGCGCCCGCTTGCAGGACGCAATCGGTGAAGCCGCCGGTCGAGGCGCCGACGTCGAGCACGTGGCGCCCGGCAAGATCGAGCGGGAACTGCCCGAGGTACGCCGCCAGCTTTTCGCCCCCGCGGCCGACGAAACGAGGCGGCTGCTCGATCGTGACCGCCAGGTCGTCCGGGTACTCCCGGCCGGGTTTGTCGAGGCGTTCGGTCCCCCGGCGCACGCGGCCGCTCATGATGAGCGCCTTGGCCTGGGCCCGGCTGGGCGCGAGACCGCGCGTCACCAGCAGTTCATCGAGTCGCACCTTGGCCGGCATGCGATCAGCGTAGCCGTTGCCGGCCGGGCGACCAGCAAGTTGTGCGGCCGCCGATTTCCTCGCGCACGAGCCGCGCGCCGGTGCGCGGGCAGCGCCCGCCGTCCTCCCAGCGATGCCAGAAGAGCCAGGAGCGCGGAATGTTCCGGTTCAACTCCGGTGGCAGCCGGCGGCCGCGGCCGGCAATGGTGTCCAGAGCCAGCCGGCAGACGCGCCGGCATTCGCGGTGCAGCGCGCGCACCTCGGCCGGGCCCAACGAACCGGCGGGCCGCCGGGGGTGGATCCCCGCCCGCCACAGGATCTCGTCCGCCATCCAGTTGCCGATGCCGGGGAATCGCTCCTGCATCAGCAGCACCGCCTTGATCGGCGCTCTACGGCGGCGGCGGCAGAAGGTGGCGACGGCCGCGACCGTGAAGGCGGGCGACAGGATAGCGGGCGCAATCCGCGTCCACCACGCGGGCGGCTTGGGCCCGTGATGAAACCGCACCCCGCCGAACATTCGGGGATCGTTGAACACCAGCTGCCGGCGGGCTTGCACAAGGATGAAGTGATCGTGCTTGGTCGCGACATAGTCCGACGCCTCGACGCGCAGTTCGCCGCTCATGCCGAGATGGAGACCAAGCCAGTTGCCGCCGGAGAAACGAAACAGCATCTGTTTGGCCGCAGCCGCGGAGGCGAGGAGCCGCGCGCCCACCAGCCCTCGCTTCAAGGCCGCGGTACGGCAATGGCGGAAGACCTTCTTCCCCGCGTGCAGCCGCACCGCGACGACGCGATCGCCGTGGCCGGCGCTCCAGCGCTTGCGATAGAACTCGACCTCCGCCAGCTCGGGCATGTCACTGCACGCCGACCAGGCCCTTGGCGTCGTCGAAAAGCTTGCGCGAGTCGAAGCCGACGCCGTCCTTGAAGACGACCTCGGTTTTGCGGATGTCGGCGATGTCCTGCGCGGGATTTCCCGCCACCACGATCAGGTCGGCAGCCTTGCCGGCTTCGATGCTGCCGGTTGCCTGGTCGATCTTGAGCAACCGGGCGCCGTTGCTGGTGGCAACCTGAATGGCCTCCACCGGCGTCAGCCCGGCCTCGACGAGCAGTTCAATGGCGCGCCAGCTGCCATAACCGGCGAGGCAGCCGCCATAACCAGTCGGATCGGTGCCGACGGCGAGCAGGCCGCCCGCGCGGAAAAATTTCAACTCGAGCTGGAGGTCCTTCGCGAAGGCCTTGCGCATGGACTCGTTGTTGCGGACGTTGACGCCCGACCAGCGCGTCAGGTACGTCTCGCGCAAGGGCGGGGCCATGGTGTCCAGTTCCGCCGGGCCGTCGACCCGGCGGCCGGGGGTGAAAGTCTCGAAGATCGCCAGCGTGGAGGTGACGGCCACGTGGTGGTCGACGAGCAGGTTGATCAGGTGGTTGACCGCGGGCGAGTCGACGTCCAAAGCCTCGAAGCTCCGGTAGATGTTCGCGGGATTCGCCGGATCGCCCTCCTGGCGGCCCGAGACGAAGTCGGTGGCGGCGAGAAAGCCGTGCTCGAGGTTGTCGATACCCAGCGCCGCCGCTTCCGCGTAGCTGACGCGACCGAGGTGCCCGGTCACCTGCATCCCGCGTTTATGCGCCGCATCGATCGTGGCCGCCATGACATCGCGCGGCAGACTGAGGTAGACCTTGACGGAGGTGAAACCCTCGTCGGCCCAATAGTTCACCATGCGCACGGCAGCGGCGGCATCCTTGACCGGGCGAATCTGGGTGACGCCGGTGCCGATGCCGTCGACGTACGGCGCAGTGAGGTGGAGCTTCGGTCCCGGCGCGGTGCCCGCGTCGATGTTTTCCTTGAGCTGCAGGTCGGTGTAGGGCTCCACGCTGCCGGTGGTGCGCGCCGAGGTGATGCCGGCCGCCAGGTACAGCCGCGGGAACGAGTACTCCATTTCATTGATGTGAAGCGGGCCGCGGATGAACGAGGAGTAGAACAAATGCTCGTGGGCCATCACGAAGCCCGGCAGCAGCGATTTGCCGGCGAGATCGCGCACGACCGCGCCCGCCGGAATTGTCACGCTCGCGTCGTCGCCGACCGCCGCAATGCGGCCGTCGCGGACGATCACGGTCTGGTTCTCGCGCGCCGGATGGCCGAGGCCGTCGATCACCCGGGCATGGGTCAGGGCGAGAACCGGGGCGCGCACGACGACGTAGGCATCGGCGGATTGGGCCCGCAACGCCGGGGGAGCAAGGAGCGCGAGAGTGAGGAACAAACGAACGTGGACTGGTTTGGTCATGGGGTGGGAGAAATTAGCGGATTTCCCAGTTGTACGGATGTTTCGAAAGCGGCTTCGTGCCGGTGGGCGTCACCCACACGACGTCCTCCCACCGGCAGCCGCCGAGCCCGGGATAATAGAGGCCGGGCTCGACCGTGAGCACCGATCGGTTCTTCAGGGGGTAGGGCACGGTCGCCGACATGCGACCGGGGTCATGGACCGCGAGCCCGAGCCCATGGCCGGTGCCATGGAAGAAACCGACCGAGCCGCCCTGGCCCCGGCGCGTCTCATAGCCGGCGGCGTCAAACCAATCGGTCACCGTCTTGTGCACCTCGCGGCCATCCACGCCGGCGCGGATCGCCTTGGTGGCCCGCCGCTGGGCTTCGCGCACCGTGGCCACGAGCCGGCGTTGCGCGTCGGAAGCCCGGCCCTTCAGGTAGGTGCGGGTCATGTCGCCGTAATAGCCGGTCCGGTCGACGCGCGGGAACACATCGATGATGATGAGCTCGTGCGGGCGCAGCGGGCCGGAGCCAACCTCGTGCGGGTCGCAAGCCTGGTCGCCGCCCGCCACGATGGTGTCCTGCGGGTTGCCGCCGTGTTCCCGGATGGCGACCTCGAGGGCGAAGCGCAGGCGTTCCGACGTAAGAGGTCGTCCTTGGTAGAAGAGCTTGCGCCCGCGAATGCGCGCCGCCCGCAGCACCTTCTCGGCCGCGGTGTAGCCGATCGAGCACAGCCGGTTGGCTTCGCGGATGCAGCCGGCTTCCCATGGCGTCTTGATTTCCCGCTCGGGGAAAAGGAGACCGTCGGCAAACTGCAGCCGGAGACCGAGCTTGGTGAGCTTCACGTAGAGGCTGGCGGGGAAGTCATCCGGCACGCGGAAATGGCGCAGCCCATAGCGCGCGGCGACGACCGCGATGATCTCCGCCACGCCGGCCTTGGGCCCGTACAGCTCCTGCGCGCGTTCGAGCAGGGCCTCGCGCGAGAGCACCGCGTCGAATTCGCTCGTCCGGCGGACGCGGCCGAATTCGAGCGCGCTTTGGACGGTGATCTTCCTTCCGCGCACGCCGAGAGCGATGAACGGATCATGGACCACGACGCGGCCGAAATACAGCATGTCGGGGCTGGAGTGGGTGTCGGCGTAGAGCAGGGGAGCGGGGACGGGTTTCTTCACTGCAGTGTAGGGTTGAGTTGGGCTGGGCGGGCATTAGCCAGTAAACCCAGCAAAACGCAAAAATGTTTTCCTTCGTCCGCCGCCTCCGCCCGTTGGTCGTGCTGGTTGCACTTGCGCTGGCCGGGTGCGGCCGCGCCACGCCGCCGGCCGACGCGGGGAACAAGACCGTGGAGGACTGGTTCACGATCAAGGTCGGCGACCGCACGGTGCGACTGCAGCTCGCGGTCCGCGCCGAGGAGCAGCAGAAGGGCCTCATGTTCCGGCCCGCGATGGCCGCTGACGAGGGCATGCTGTTCGTCTTCGACCGGCCGCAGCCCATGGGGTTCTGGATGCGGAACACGGAAATCCCGCTCGACATCGGCTATTTCGACCACGAAGGCGTGTTGAAGGAGATCTATCCGATGTATCCGCACGATGAACGCACGGTTTCGTCGCACAGCCGGGAGATCCAGTTCTGCCTCGAGATGAACCAGGGCTGGTATCGCCAGAACGGCATCCGGCCGGGCGCCCGGCTCGACCTGGGCGCGGTCGCCGCGGCGTTGAAGGCGCGCGGCTTCAAGCCGGAAGCATTCGGCCTGAATTGACCGGCGGGAGCCGGGGGCGCCGGCCCGGACTCTGACGATATATTCAGGCGGTTGGGATAGTGGTCCCCGTTGACTTTCGGCGACAATGCCGGCGTGAGAACCCTGCCGACCATGCTTCTGGGTGTCCTCCTGATCGGCTCGGCCAACGCGCAGATGGTGCGCACCTGGACGAGCAACTGGGACCGGAACTGGAGCCGCAACGCCAACTGGTCGGGCAACAATCGCCCCAATACGGGCAACGAGATTGCCCAGTTCGGGACCGGCGGCCAGCTCGACCCCGAGCTGAACAGCGACAGCTACACGGTGCGAGGGCTCCGGTTCAGTGCCACCGCCGCCGGCTACGGGGTCCACGACGACAACGGCGCGCGCACGCTCCGGATCGGCAATGGAAGCTCCGGGTTCATCGAGAACCTGTCGGGCAGCGACCAGGTCATCTCGATCGCCACGCTGCAGTTCCAGGCCGGCGCAACCATCCGCACCACGGGCAGCGGCGGACTGGCGGTGGCCTCCGACCTGACCGGGCTCAACCGCGACCTCACGATCAGCGCGGTCGGGGATATCGCCCTCAGCGGCCGGATCGACACCGGAAGCGGCCAGCTGACGAAACAGGGCGCCGGCAACCTGGTGCTGGGCGGGGCCAATACCTACACCGGGACGACTTCGATCGACGCCGGGGCCATCGTGCTGGCGGCATCGAACGTTTTCAACGATGCGGGCCGGATCAACGTGGCCGCCGGCGGCAGTCTCAGGCTGAACGACCAAGCCGACGCCATCGGCGGCCTGGACGGCACGGGCATCGTGGACTTCGGCGCCACTGGCACCGGACGCCTCGTGCTGACCCAAGGCATCAGCACCTTCGCCGGCGCCTTTGCCGGGCGCGGGGAAGTCGTTGTGGGCGCCGGTGCCACCCTCCGCCTGGCGGCGGATTTCAGCAACACCGGGCTGAACATCCGGCTCGATGGCGGCACCCTCGAGCTCGCCGGCCACGCCCTGACGATCGGTTCATTCGATGTTTCCGCGAGTTCGACCGTCGATTTCGACGCTTCCACCGATTCGGTCCTGGATGCAAACGCGGTCGCCGTCGATGCGGCCGGCATCACGCTCACCGTGCAGAACTGGACCGATGCGGCGGACTATTTCTACAGCCACACGGCTTACGCGCCGCAGACTCCGCCGCTGAGCCAGGTCGGTTTCGCGGGCTGGACAACGGCAGACACCAAATGGCAGGCCTACGATTCCCAGATCACCCCGGTGCCGGAGCCGGCGAGCTACGGGGCGCTTTTGCTGGCAGGGACGATTGCGGCCGCGTGCTGGCGGCGTCGGGACCGCGGCCGGGCCGTCATTTGATTCGCGATTGTAACCGGCGCCAAATCTGGAATCGATGATGGCGCACGATTCCCATCCGAGTTGCGACATGACCGCCATCGGCGCCAATCCCCGCGTGCTCGTCGTGGAGGACGAGCGGAAAACCCGCGATTCCGTCGCGGAGGGGCTGCGCCTGGAAAGCTGGCAGGTGCTCACCGCCACCAACGGCGACGAGGCCGTGGCCGCGAGTGACCAAGCCACCCTCGACCTGGTGATCCTGGACTGGATGTTGCCGGGCAAGGACGGCCTCGACGTGCTGCGGCACTTGCGGGCGCGCGGCAATCACGTGCCGGTGCTCCTGCTCACGGCGCGCACTTCGCTCGACGACCGCGTGGCGGGCCTCGACGGCGGGGCCGACGACTACCTGGCCAAGCCGTTTGCATTCGCCGAGCTGCTGGCCCGATGCCGGGCGCTGCTGCGGCGGCCCGTGCTCAGCACCGGCTCGGCGCTGGCCTGCGGCGACCTGCGCCTCGACACCCGAACGCGGACCGCCACGCGCGCGGGCAACGAGATTGCATTGACCCCCCGCGAGGTCGACATCCTCGAGTACCTCATGCGTTACCAGGGGCAGAACGTCACGCGCGAGATGCTGGAGCGCGAGGTGTGGAAACAGGCGCGGCGATTCACATCGCTCGACAATGTGATCGATGTCCAGATCATGCGCCTGCGCCGAAAGATCGATGCGGGCGAAGTCGAGCCCCTCATTCACACCGTGCGGGGCATCGGCTACCGCATGGGACCGGTCGGCGCATGAGAGGCTGGTGGCGCCACCGTCCGTTGCGCTTTCGGCTGGCGCTTTGGTACGGCATGGGCGGCACCCTGCTGCTCACGGCCTTCAGCGCCACGCTCTACCTGTTCGTGGCCCAGCGCATGGCGGCCCCGCTCAACGAGGCGCTGCAACAGGACCTGACCGAGATCCAGCAGCGCCTGAAGATAGACGACCACAACCAGCTGTACTGGGACGGCGAACTGATCGCGCGGGGCCGGGGCTGGAATTCGGAAGATCCCTGGTTCGAACTATGGGACGAACACGGCCAGCTCGTGAGCCGGCTCTGGCCGTTCGCGCGCAGCCGGATCAGCCGGGTGCCGACCGCACCCGCGCGGGGCTCGGACACACTGTCGGTTTTCCGGGTCGCACCCGACCTCCGCCTCCGCACGTTTTCGACGCCGTTCAAGGTGCCGGGGCGCGACCAGACCTGGATGATCCGGGTCATGGGCATCCATCAGCCCGCCGCCGACGCCCTCGGGGCGCTCCTGCTGATCATCCTGGCGTTGCTCCCGGTCGTCATTGCGCTCCTCGTGGCCGGTGGCTACCTCATCACCCGCCGCTGGCTGAAACCGCTCGAGCGGATGGTGGCCGAGGCGGAGGGCATCACGGCGGACCGCCTGGCCTCGCGGTTGCCGGTCGGGGATGCCGAGGACGAACTCGGCCGGCTGGCCGCAGCCTTCAACCGGACGCTGGCGCGGCTGGAGGATTCGTTCCGCACGCTCGACCGGTTCGTGGCCGACGCCTCCCATGAACTGCGGACCCCGCTCACCACCTTGCGCAGCGTGGGTGAGGTCGGTTTGCAGCGCAGCCGGTCGGTGGAAGAATATCGGGAGATCATCGGCAGCATGCTTGAGGAGGCGCAGCGGTTGCACCAATTGGTCGAACGCCTGCTCGAACTGGCGAGCGCGGAAGGCGGGGCGAGGGAGGTTCATGCCGAACGAGTCCGCCTGGACGAGTTCGTGGCGGCGTGTGTCGCCGAGCTCGGGATCCTCGCCGAAAATCGCAACCAGCAGATTGTGATCAAGGCGCAGGCCTGCGACGCGCTGGCCGACCCGGTGCTGCTCCGCCCCGCGCTGCACAACCTGATCGACAACGCCATGAAGTACAGCCCGGCCGGGTCCACCATCCGGCTGGTCGTGGAGCGCGCGGGCGGCGAGTGCCGCATCGCGGTGATCGACGAAGGCCCGGGGGTTCCGCCCGGCCAGCGCGCGCAGCTCGCCGAGCGCTTTTATCGGGTCGATGATTCGCGCGTGCGCGTCGAGGGAGGATTTGGCCTCGGGCTGGCGATCACCAAGGCCTACCTGCGCATCATGGGCGGCCGCCTCGAGGTCGAGGGGGTGCCGACGGGCGGAAGCTGCTTCAGCCTGGTCCTGCCGGAAAGGTCGCGGGTTGCCGCCGACCCCTGAGGCCGCCCTCAGCCCAGGGGCCAGAAAATCGGGATCAGCAGGCTGGCGACCGCCCAGTGCAGCACATTCAGCGGCAGGCCCAGCCGGATGAAGTCCCCGAACCGGTAGCCGCCGGCGCTGAAAACCAGCGTGTTCGTCTGGTAGCCGATGGGGGTCGCGAAGCAGGCGGAGGCGCCAAAGGTGACACCCATCAGGAACGGGCGCGGATCCACGTGCAGCTGGCGGGCGGTTTCGACCGCGAGCGGCACCAGCAGCGCGGCCACCGCATTGTTCGAGAGGAAGTTGGTCAGGACGGAGCCGGCGAGGATCATCAGGCTGAGCATCATGCGGGGCCCGAGCGCGGTGGCATGGCTCGTCACGAAGCGGGCCGCGACGTCGACGGTGTGGGTTTGCTCCAGCGCCGCGCCGATCACGAGCATGCCGCCGATCAGGAAAAGCACCGACCAGTCGATCGCGCGGTAGGCCTCCTCCGCCTTGAGGCAGCCGAACGCCACGACGAGCACGGCGGCGATCAGCGCCGCGACGGAAACCGGCAGGATGCGCAGGGCCGCCAGCGCGACCACCGCGACCATCATGCCGCCCGTCAGCCAGCGCTTGCTCCAGCGCAGCGGCTGGCGGCCGCCGGCGAGGGGCAGCAATTCGCCGTCGGTATTGAGGGCGGCGAATTCGCCGGGTCCGGACTCGATCAGCAACACGTCGCCCGTGTGCAGCGGGATGGTGTCGAAATGATCCCGCATGTTCTCGCCGGCGCGGTGCAGCGCGTGCACGGCGACGCCGAAGCGCCGCCGGATGTCGGTCTCCGCAATCGTCCGGCCGGCATAGGTCGAATGGGGGCCCACGACCCATTCGAACAGGCGCGTCTCCTCGGTGTCGCCCAGCGCGAGATCGACCGTCTGGCTGGCATGGAGATCGAGGCCGCGCCGGGTCTTGATGGCGGCCACGCCGTCGGCATCCACGTGCACCCGCAGGCGGTCGCCCGGTTCGAGCCGCACGCGCTCGGGCTGGTGGTCGGCGTTCTTGTCGTGGCGGATCACCTCCACCAGGTGCGCCCGCGGCAGCGACCGGGCCAGGGCCTCCTTCGCTTGCAGGCCGATGAGGCTCGAGCCGGCCGGCACGAACGCCTCGGTGAGGTATTGCCGTTTCGCCCCGCGCGCGAGCTTGGCGGTCACGGTCTCGCGCACGGGCAGGAGCCGGGGCGCGCAGAGCAGCAGGTAGGCCAGGCCGATCGCGGCGAGGAGCAGGCCGACGGGCGCCAGTTCGAACAGCCCGATTGGGGCGAGCCCGAGGCGGCTGCCCACGGCGCTGGCCACGAGGTTGGTGGACGTGCCGATCAGGGTGCAGGAGCCGCCCAGGATCGAGGTGAAGGAAAGCGGGATGAGCAACTTCGACGCCGCCAGGCCCCGTTCCCGTGCGATCGCCATCATGATGGGCATGAACACGGCGACGACCGGCGTGTTGTTGGCGAAGGCCGAAATGGCCAGCGCCAGGGGCAGCACGACGCACAGCACCAGCGTTTCATTCCGGAGCGGCAGCACCTGCAGCGCGCGCGAGACCGCCTCGATCGCCCCGGTGCGCTCGAGGGCGGCGCTGAGCACGAACATCGCGCCCACCGTGACGATGGCCTCGTTGGCGAACAGCGGGAAGGCCTCGGCCGGCGACAGCACGCCGGTGACCAGCAGCAGGCAGCACGCGCCGATCGAGGCCAGCTCGGCGCGCAGCTTCTCCGCGGCGATGAGCAGGAACGTCAGCGCGAGCACGCCGAGTACGATGTACATGGGCCAGGTCACCGCGAAAATCGTCGGTGGCGGGGCGCATCGAGGCGAGCATCGAATGCCGGCGGGCCTTTCAGGTTGCCAGGTGACGGCGCCGCGCAACGGCCAAGCCAAAATCCGGTCACGAGGCCGGCGGCGCGGGCCGCAGGTGGACGACGCGCTGCGGGAACGGAATCTCGATGCCATGCTCGCGGAGGGCCTTCTCGATGGCGAAATTGATCTCGCTGCGGAAACGCCGGGGCGCAAAGGCGCGGTCGGTCGTCCAGACGGCCAGCTCGAAGTTCAGCGAGCTGTCGCCGAATGCGTCGAAGAAGACCGCAGCCTCGGGCACCTTCAGGACGTCGGGATGCGCCGCGGCCACGCCGAGCAACACCCGGCGGACCTGTTCCGGGTCGCTGCCGTAGGCGACGCCGATCGGGATGCGCAGGCGGACCTTGGGGTCGCCGTGGCTCCAGTTGGTGATCGACTGGGTCACGAGGTCGGAATTCGGCACGATGATCGAGATGTTGTCGTTGGTGACGACGGTGGTGCTGCGCAGGGCGATGTGCTGCACCCGGCCCGCGACGCCCGCCACCTCGATGCGGTCGCCGATCGCGATCGGGCGCTCGGCGAGGATGATCAGTCCGCTGACGAAGTTCTCGACGATGTTCTGCAGGCCGAAGCCGAGCCCGACGCCGAGGGCGCCGGCGATGACGGCGAGCGAGCTCAAGTTGACGCCGTTGACCAGCAGCGCGACGTAGACCCCGAGGGTCATGAACGTGTAGCCGATGATGCGGGTGACGGCGAAGCGGACGCCCGGGTCCAGCCGGGTCCGGGCGAGCAGGCGCTGGACGATGAGGCGGCGCAGCAGGCTGTTCAACAGCACCAGGCCGACGATCCAGAACACCAGGGTGAACAGGCTGATCAGCGTGAAGGCCGAGCCGCCGACCTTCACGAGCGGGTATTCCAGCAAGTGCCCGACATCGAGGTCGCCGGCCAGTTGCCTGAGGTCGAGCGACGTCACGGCGGGGCGACCGGCAGGCCGCGTTTGTCGCAGGCGTAAGGCGGCGTGGCGCCGTCGCGGGCGGCGACATATTCGCCCAGGCGGCAGGCGCGGCGGAGCGCGGCCACGGGCGACTCCCGGTGCAGCAGGAGGCCGGCCAGCAGGCCGGCCAGGAAGGCATCGCCCGCGCCGATGGTGTCGCGCACGGCCGTCCGCCGTCCGGCCACCCAATGCCATGCGCCGCGGTGAAGGATGCCCGCGCCGCGGGCGCCGGCTGAAACGCACACCGTGCGGCAGCCGGTGCGCGCGGCGAGCGCGCGGGCATGCGCCGCTTCGCGGCCGGCGGCCGGCTTTTGGCCAGCGAGGCGCGCGGCTTCGCCGGCATTGAGCTTCAGCAGCGTGGCGCGCCGCGCGAGTTTCTCGACGCGGCCGAGATCATCGTGCGGCGGCCGCAGGTTGACGTCGAAGACGCGCTCGGCTCCCGACGGGAGCGCGTCCAGCAGGCGAGCCAACGCCGCCCGGTTGGCCGCGGCACGCTGGGCCAGGGAACCGAACACGAGCGCCTTGGCCCGGGCGGCCACGCGGAGCTGGTCCCGCCCGGCCACGATGTGGTCCCAGGCCACGTGGCGCGTGATCTGGTAATGGGCGTCGCCGGAGCGGCCCAGCGTGGCGGTGACATAGCCCGTGGGACGCTGCGGGTCGCGGCCGACGCCGTCGGTCTCGAGATGCCACGCTTGCAGCCGGCGCCGGAGCTCGGCGCCGAGGAGGTCGCGGCCGACGCGCGAGACGAGATGGGCGCGCACCCCGAGGCAGTGCAGGTGGTAGGCGACGTTGAACGGCGCCCCGCCGGGAAACAACCCACGTGGCAGGAAATCCCAGAGGATTTCGCCGAAGCAGACGACCGGCAAACCCTCACTCATCGCGCTGGGCGGAGGGTTCGGCGCCGACCTCGTGGCAGGCGCGGATGAAGGCCGCGGCCGACCAGGCCTGGAAGGCCTTGCCCATGGGCCGCCCGGTCTGGCCGTGCGCCCATTCGTTGAATTCCCACTCGTGGTCGCGGCCGAGCTGGTTGAGCTGTGCCAGCCGGACGAGTTCGCGGCAGGCAACTTCATGGAAGCCCAAACGGTGGATGAAGCGCACCCACATGCCGCCAATGAACGGCCAAACGCCGCCGTTGTGGTAATGATGGGGCAGGTTCAAAAGGTTGACCGTGTAATAGGCGCGCCAGTCGGGATCTCCGGCCTGCACCACCGGATAAAGGTTGGCCACGGGCCACGGCTGGTTGACCCCGACGCCCCACATGAAGCGAAACGCGATCCGCGCGCGGTCGACATCGAGCAGGTTCATCAGGAAGGCGAGGATGTTGCCGTAGGTGTCGCAACGCCAGCTGAACGAAAAAGGGGTGATTTCCGCCAGCAGGTATTGGGTGTCGCCCAGGCCGGACTGGCGGTCGGCAAAGCGATTCTGGCGCGGCTGCTCGTTGGCGGCACTCGTGGTCGGCCAGAAGGTCTCAAGCAGCCGGGCGCGGATGCGTTGCGACCACCGGAGATAATCGGCCGCCTGGTCGAAGTGCCCCATGAGCTCGAGGATGCGTCCATAGCAGACATTGGTCCGGAACCAGAGGACCTCGTCGTAGAGCACGTTGTAGCTCCGCCCAAAGAGGTCGGTCCAGTCGCCGGCCTCGGGAATCTCGAGGAGCCCGTCGTTGTTCGAGTCCTGCGCGCTGAGCCAGTTCATGATCGACTGGAGCCGGCTGGCATGGCGGTAGAGCAGCGAATGGTCGCCGGTGCGGGCCGCGTAATTGTAGATCGCGATGATGACCCACAGCCCGCTGTCGATCGAGGCGATGTTGCCGACGCCGGAATAGTCGGGGAGACCATCATCAATGCGGACGTTGGAGGGAATCTGGCCAGTCGGGGACGTGGCGTTGAGCAGGGTCTCGAGCGTCGCGAGCTGGGCCGCGCGAATGTCGGGGTCGGGCAGGAACAAGGTGTTCCAGACGGTGATGGCGCCGTCGCGCGCCCAGACGCTGCGGTAGTTCACGTCCGTGCCGGTGACGGTGTTGTCCGCGAGCGAGCAGGCGGAAAACCCCAGCGGGGTGATGTTCTTGCGCAGGGCCACGAGCGCCTTCTCGTAGGCGACGCGAAGGAACTCCTTTTCGGATTCCGACAGCGACCCGAGCTTCATGCCGGAGAAAAGCATCTGGAAGCCCGGGGCCAGCTCGGACCGTTTGGCGCTCGTCAGTTCCTTGTCGGGCAGGACGCAGATGACACCGTAGTGACAGAGCCCGTCGAGCACGCCGTCGGCCAGGATCTGGCGCGAGCTATAGGTCGGCATTTCAACCGTGGCTTCGTAAAGTTCGGGGAGGGCGTTTTCGACGATGATGCCGCGGACGCCGGGCAGGCGAAACATCGACGAATCGTTCCCGGTGTCGCCGGCCACGAGCACGGACTCGAGCGGAATCTGCAGGCGATCGCAGAGCCAGAGCAAGGCGCCGCCCTTGGTGGCGTTGCGCGGCAGGATGTCGAGGTCCCGCGAACTGGAATAGACGATGTTGATGGAGAGCCCCGCGGCGGTGAGTTTCTCCCGGAGCTCGCGGATCGCGCCGCGCGGGGCACGATCATAGAACCAGCTCGATTTGAACTCGTGCTGGAACTCATCCGGTTGCGGCCGGATCGCGGGATGGCGCGAGACGATTTCGCGGACTTTGTCGATGTCCCAGCCCTGCTTCAGGTGCTCATGGAACTCGACGAGCATCCGGCCGGCGCGGACATCGAAGACCTGGGTGCCGACGCCGCCGATGTAATAATCCGCCTCCGGCAGCGTTCCCTCTGTCACGAACCGCCGCAGATCGTCCACCAGCCGGCCCGTGTTGTAGACCAGCAGCGGCCGCGCCGCGGCGTCCATCGCATTCCAAGCGGCGCGAAAACGGGCCGACGACTCGGGATTGCCGAGGAGCGTGCCGTCAAGGTCGGACGAAAACAGGCGGACCGGTGGCGGAGGGCTCGATGGGCTGGCGTTCGTTTCCATAGCGTGGCAGGGCGGAGATGTACCTATAAGACCGCCGGCGGCGGAATCTGTCACGGGGGTAAGGAAATTACGCGCGACAAGGCTGTTAGATTGACCGAATTTCGTTGGGTATGCAACCCATCCATTGGGCGGCCAACCGCACCTGCGGGACTTCTACCGGCGCGTGCGTCCGTTCGGCTGGTGCCGATGGGGCGATGCTTCGAATGTGGAGCAGCGTGGTGCCCGCCGCCCTGCGGTGGGGTGCGCTCGGGTGGTACTTCTGGCCGCGCGCGGGTTCGGTTCAGAAGCGGCGGACCGACAATACCGGGCAGCGGGCGCTCCGCATGATCGCCTCCGCCGTGCTGCCGATCAGCGCGCGTTTGAGTCCGGCGCGCCCCTTGGTCGTCAGCACGATCAGGTCGATGCTGTTCTTTTCGACCAGGGCGAGAATCTGCTCGGCGGGCCGGCCGACCAGGACCGCATTCTCCGCGCGGAGCCGCGGCGGCAGGAGTTGCTGCGACATCTGGCCGAGGCGCTTGATCGCCTCGTGCCGGCGGGCGGGCAGCTGCGCCTGCTCCGACTTGGCCGGTTCGGCGAGCACGTGCACGAGGTGGATCCGGGCGGAGAATTTCTGGCCGAGCGGCACGGCGTAGCGAAGCGCCTGGCGGGATTTGCCGGAAAAATCGAGCGGCACCAGGATCCGGTGGATGCGCGGGTACGAAGCCGTGATCCGGCCGAGCACCGAACGAGGATGGTCATGGGACGAGGTCATGCGGCCTTCAGTCCCCGTCATTCCACGGCTCGTCCCATTCGTTGTCGGTGAAGGCGAGGGCGGTGGCGCGTTCCTCGATCAGGCTGACCAGTTGCTGGGCGATGCCGGTCCAGGTGAAGAGGCTGCGCGCCTTGTGCGCGCCCATGCGGGAGAGTCGGGTCCACAGCCGGGGATGTCGCAGCACCTTGACGACGGAGATGCCGAGGTCCTCCTTGTCGAACGAGTCGGCGTACAGCGCGTGGCGGCCGAACGTGAGCGCGCGATACAGGCCCCCATGGGTCGTGACCACGGTCGGGGTGCCACAGGCCATGGCCTCGATGGCCGTCATGCCGAAGGGCTCGTAGCGGCTGCTGAGCACGAAAACATCCGCGGCGCGGTAGTGGTTGGCCAGGTCCGCGTCGGCGACAAACCCGCTGAATTTCACGCGGTCCTTGAGGCCCAGGGTGTCGACCTGGGCCTTCAGCTCGTCGAGGATCTTCTGCTCGTTGTCGTTCAACTGCGCGCCGCCGACGGCCAGGTGCAGCCGGGCGTCGGGAATCCGCGGGGCAACGACCGAAAAGGCGTCGATCAACAGGTCGTAGCCCTTGTTGCGCGCCAGCCGGCCGATGGCGAGCACGACCTTGCCCTCGAAGCCGAGGCGCTGGCGGAGCGCTTCGCGCGAGGCCCCCGACATCGGGAAGAAGCGGTTGTCGTCGTAGCCCGGTGGGATCATGTGCACCTGCTCCGCGGGCGCACCGTAGTCGTTGACGATCATGTCGACCTGCGGCGGGGTGGTGGCGATGACCTCGTCGCAATGCCGGTAGAGCTGGGTCTCCTCGTTGATGCGCTGCGTGAAGTTGTACTTCTTGTCGAACTGGTCGGCCTCCTCCGGAAAATCCTTTTCCATGAGCTGTTTTTTCCAGAGCCCGAGCGAATGCGGCGTGTGGACGTGAGGCACGTCGAGCGCCTCGGCCAGCCGGGTGGTCGCATACCCGGCATCCCAATAGTGACTGTTGAAAAACTGGTAGCGGAGCTGGTGCTTCTTGATGAAGCGCAGCGCGTGCTCGGACCACTCGACGAGGTGCTCGACCAGATATTCCTTGCCAATGAACTCGGCGCCGCCGCAGGGCATGCGGATGACGCGGACCCGGCCGTTGACGACATCGATCTCGGGTTGGTCCTCGAAGCGCCGGGTCCAGATGTCGACCTCAAAGCCGAGCTGCGCGAGCTTCTTCGACAGCTCGAGGACATAGACCACCTGGCCGCCCGTGTCGGCGGCGCCCAGCGGAGGCGTGGCGGCCACGTAGCCGTGGGTGGATACCATGCCGATCCGCGGCAGGTGACTTTTCAGGTTTAGCTGGGTTGCGGTCATAGAAAGGTGGCTGGGGTGGACCGCCGGTGCACGCGCCGATCGCGGTCCGGGGACAGCGGGCCAGAATCCAAGTGCACAGACACTAACGCAACCGGAGGGCACTGACAATACGTTCAGAAAGGCAGTTTCGGGAAATCTCCGATGGCCCGTACCGGGAATACTCCCAAGCCTCGGCCTCGCGCCACCGGCTGCTGTCCGCCGACGGGCGGGCCGGCTCACCCGGGCTGCAACCGGCGCGTGGCATTTGGCAATCGTTGCAGAGTGGCCGGAGTCGTCCGGGCCTAGGATGCACTCTCTGGCAGCGGGGCGGCGATCCGCCCGGCGCTCATGATGACGACCATCGCCTTTCGGCTCAACGACCGGCCGGTGCAGATCCAGGTGGCACCGGACCGGAACCTGTTGTGGGTGTTGCGCACGGAGCTCGGCCTGACGGGACCAAAGTACGGCTGCGGCATTGACCAGTGCGGGGTGTGCACCGTGTTGCTGGACGGCCGGGCCGTGCGCTCCTGCATCACGCCGGTGCAGGCGGCGGCCGGTCGCGCCGTGGTCACGATCGAGGGTCTCGCCCGCGACGGCGCACTGCATCCGCTGCAAAAGGCCTTCATCGCGCACGACGCGCTCCAGTGCGGCTTCTGCACGCCGGGCATGATCCTGACCGCCTACAGTTTTCTGAGGGTGAAGCCGAACCCGACGCGCGAGGAAGTCATCGCCGGCATGGACCGGAACCTGTGCCGTTGCGGCGCCCATGTCCGCATCGTGGAGGCCATCCTGACGGCGGCGGCTGAGATGCGCGCCACCGGCCACGCATGAACCCCCACGCTCCAGGCATCGGTTCGAAATCTCCGGGCGGGCCGGCGGTCCCGTCGCGGCGCGCGTTCCTGCGGAATTGCGCCTCCGGGCTCGTCGTTTGGTTCATCCTGCCGGACCTGGGAGCGCAGCAATCGGAGGCCGCCTCGGCGGTCGCGGCCGGCGCCCGCGCCAAGGCGTCGACGGACTTCAATGCCTATCTGCGGATCGCCGAGGACGGACGCGTGACCTGCTTCACCGGCAAGATCGAGATGGGACAGGGCCCGGTCACCTCGCTGCCACAGATGCTGGCCGAGGAGCTGGATGTTTCGGTTGACGCCGTCGACATCGTGATGGGCGACACGGATCTTTGCCCGTTTGACCAAGGTACCTGGGGATCGTTGACCACCCGGCAATTCGGGCCGCAGCTGCGCGCGGCGGCGGCCGAGGCGCGGGCGGTCCTGCTGGAGATGGCGGCTGAGCGGTGGCAGGTGCCCGTCACGCAGCTGGTCGTGCACGACGGCGTGATCCAGGACACGAAGGATTCGACCCGGCGCATCACGTACGGCGAATTGACCAAGGGCAAGGCGATCGACCGCCACCTGGCCGCGCCGCCGGTCCTCAAGAAACCGTCGGAGTTCAAGGTGATGGGCCAGCCGCGGTTCCGGCGGGACGCTCGGGAAAAGGTCATGGGCGCGGCCAAATATTCCGGCGACATTCGCGTGCCGGGCATGCTCTACGCCAGCATCCTGCGCCCACCCGCACACGGGGCGAAGCTCCTGCGGGTCGATGCGTCGGCGCTGGCGGCGGACAAGGACTTTGTGTTCGTCCAGGAACCCGGCCTCGTCGCGGTCCTGCATGAACTGCCCGACATGGCGGAGGAGGCGCTGGGCCGGCTGAAAGCGGAATTCGAGCCGTCGCCCTTCCGCACCGACGACCGCACCATCTACGAGCATCTGGCGCGTGTCGGTCCGGAGGCGAGGCTGGTCAAGCAGACGGGCAATCTCGAAGCGGGGCGCAGCCTGTCCATGACGACAGTGGCGACGACCTATTTCAACGCCTATGTGGCGCACGCCGCCATGGAGACGCACACGGCGCTGGCCGAGATCGTCGACGACCGCATGGTCGTGTGGGCCTCGACCCAGAATCCGTTCGGCGCGCGGGCGGAAGTCGCCGCGGCGCTCGGCTGGCCGGTGAGCCGGGTTCGCGTGATCACGCCTTACGTTGGTGGTGGTTTCGGCGGAAAATCCTTCAACCTCGAGGCGGTGGAGGCCGCCCGCCTGGCCAAGGCGACCGGGCGCCCGGTGCAGGTGCGCTGGACCCGCGAGGAGGAATTCTTCAACGACACGTTCCGGCCGGCCGCCGTGGTGAACGTGGGCGCCGGGCTCGATGCCGGCGGCCGGATTGCATTCTGGGACTACGAGGTGAGGTTCGCCGGCGACCGCGGGTCGGAGCTCATCTACGACGTGCCCGCCAGCCGCATTCGGGCCGTCGGGAACTTCAATGGGCCGCCGGGCTTTCATCCCTTCGGCGTCGGAGCGTGGCGGGCGCCCGGCTGCAATACCAATGCCTTCGCCCGCGAGTCGCAGATCGACCAGCTGGCGAAAGCGGCCAAGGCCGACCCGATCGAATTCCGCCTGCGCCAACTCACCGATCCGCGCGCCCGGCGGGTCCTCGAGGCCGTGGCGAAGGAGTGGGGCTGGCAACCGGCGGTGCCCGGCAGCGGCCGGGGCCTGGGCGTGGCGATCGGGTTCGATTCCGGGACATACGTGGCCACGATTGGCGAGATCGCGGTCGACAAGGCGACCGGCCACGTGACCGTGAAACGTGTGATGTGCGTGCAGGAGATGGGCCTGGTGATCAATCCCCAGGGCGCGAAGCTCCAGATGGAGAGCTGCATCATGATGGGCCTGGGCTATGCGCTCACGGAGCGGATCCGGTTCAAGGACGGCGCCCTGCGTGACACGAACTTCGATTCCTACGCGATCCCGCGCTTCTCGTGGCTGCCGCAGATGGAGACGATCATTCTCGACGCGCACGATTCGCCGCCGCAGGGCGGCGGCGAGCCCGCCATCATCGTGATGGGCGCGGTGCTGGCCAACGCCATCCACGACGCCACCGGGGCGCGGCTGCTCGAGCTGCCGATGACCCCGGAGCGGATCAAGACCGCGCTGCCGGCGTGACGAAGGCGCGCGGGCGGTGGGAATGCCCTCACCCGCGAGGCATGGCGGTCGCATCCGATCAAGCGGGGTGAGGGCACCCCGCCTCCAGGGAATCGATGCCGGCAGGGCAGCGCGGCTCCCGCCAGGCGTTCGGTCAATCCTCCTGGCGGCGGCGGCGGTCGACTTTTTCGACCGCGAGCTCGTCTTTGGGCAGGACGTTGTCGGTGATCACGACGGCGACCGGCGTCTTGGTTTTCACCCAGAGCTCGGCCTCCTTGAAATATTTTGCGGAGGTGCTCTCGAGCGCCTCGCCCACTGATTTCACCGGCAGGAGCCGGCCGCGCTTCGAGGCGTTGTAATCGTAGGCGCCCTTGAAGACGCGATCGGTGGTGGAGTAGGGGCTGGCGTTCTCCGGAATCTGGACGACCCACCCGGTCAGTTCCTTCGCCGGCAGCTTGCCCGCCGGATCCGACAGCAAGACGACAAACTGCTTCTTCATCGGTGGCGGCTTGATGTCCTCGTCGGCGGCGGGGGCGATGATCTCGTTCATCTCCTGCACGATTTCACGGAGGATCGAGGGCTCGATCTTGTGCTTTTTCAGGAGCTCGGCGACTTGGCTGACTTCGATTTTGGCCATGGATGGGAAAGGAAAGGGGCGACCGATTGCACGGATGCCGGGCGATGACAAACCAGAAGCAGCGGGACTTATCGGGGAAATTTCCGGAGGTCATGATTGAATCTAAGAAAATTTCTGGGTTTTGCCTTTGCGGCGGACCCGCTACGTGTTTTGCCTCGTGCGCGACGACGGCCGCCCCGGCCGCCCCGCCTCGTTTTCCCCCGGCCCATCCCCCTTATGAGTACCCCCCAGCATCCCGTCTCGCGTCGCACCTTCATCCGTTCCGCCGGCCTGGCGTCGGCGGCGGCCGTCGCCTTCCCGCACATCCTCAAGGGCCAGGCGCCCGGCACGCCCACGCCCAACAACCGGCTGAACGTCGCCTGCATCGGCGTCGGGGGGCGTGGCGAGGCTGCGGTGGACGGGCTGAAGGGCGAGAACTTCGTCGCGTTTTGCGATGTCGACGACGAACGGGCGGCCAACACGTTCAAGACCTACCCGGATGTGCCGCGCTTCAAGGATTTCCGCCAGCTGCTGGACAAGCTGGGCAGCAAGATCGATGCGGTGACGATCTCGACGCCGGACCACATGCATTTCCCGATCGCCATGGCGGCGCTGTCGCTCGGCAAGCACGTGATGTGCGAAAAGCCGCTGACGCACACCATCGCGGAGGCGCGCCAGCTCGCCCGGACGGCGGCGGAGAAGAAGGTGGCCACGATCATGGGCAACCAGGGCCATGCGCTCGAGGGCATGCGCCTGCTCAAGGAGTGGTACGATGCCGGCGTGCTGGGCGAGGTGCGCGAGGTGCACAGCTGGACCGACCGGCCGATCTGGCCGCAGGGCGTCAAGGCGCCCGACCACAGCAAGTTCATCCCGGTGGTGCCGCCGAGCCTCGACTGGAATCTCTGGCTCGGGGTGGCGGCCGACCGGCCGTACGACCCCGCCTACATGCCCTTCACCTGGCGCGGCTATTGGGACTTCGGCACCGGCGCGCTCGGCGACATGGGCTGCCACATCATGGACGGCACGTTTTTTGCGCTCGGGCTCGACGCGCCGTTCCGCGTCGAGGCCATCAGCGGCCACGCCAATGAAATCAGCCCGCCGACTTCGTCGTTGATCACCTATCACTTCGCCGCGAACGGCCCGCGCCCGGCGTTCAAATGGCATTGGTACGATGGCGGGCTCAAGCCGATGCTGCCCGACTACTGGCCGGAGACGCGTCCCTTCCCGGACAACGGCACGCTGATCATCGGCAGCAAGAACACCGTGCTGGCCCCGACCTATTACGAGACGGTGCGCATCGTGCCGGAGGAAAAGATGAAGGACGCCATTCCGTCGCTGCCGCCGAAAACCCTCCCGCGGATCGAGGGCGGGCACTTTGCCGAGTGGATCCGCGCCTGCAAGGGCGGACCCGCCGCCGGCTCGAATTTCGGTTATGCCTCGAAGCTGACCGAGCTCTGCCTGCTGAGCAACGTGGCCGTGCGCGCCCGCCGCCCGATCGACTGGGATGCCGCCAACATGAAGGTCACGAACCTGCCCGAGGCGAACCAGTTCATCACGAAACAATATCGCGCCGGCTTCGGCGTGTGAGACTCCGCCCCCCATTCCCATGAGTGAATCGACTCCCACCCCCGCGCCCGGCCGTTGCGAGCTGACGGCGGCCTTCCTGCTGCTGCGCCTGTTCCTCGCGCTGCGCGCGCTCATGTCCTGCCTCGAGAAATTCGAGCTGGGCGGCACGTACTCGTTCGAAAACTACTACAAGACGATGGCGAAGATGGCGGCGGGTATCACCGGCGCATCCTGGTTGCCCCTCTGGGCGACGCGGGCCTTCGCGATGCCGCTGGGCTACATCCTCTTCGTGCTCGGCGTGGCGCTGCTCCTCGGCCTCAAGACGCGCCTCACGCTGATCGTGATGGGGCTGCTCTACATCGGCCTGGCCTTTGGCCTGATGGCCGTGCAGCAGGGCGACGGCGTCGCCTGGCTCGGCGTCTATCTCGCCCTCATCGTCGCCGCGCTGGTGTTGGTGCGCTACAACCGCTTCGCCCTCTGGCCCGACCGCCATGACTGAGCCGTCGTCCGTGCCCGGTGTTCCTGGGGTTTCCCGCCGCGATTTTCTCTCGACCGGGCTGAAGCTCGGTGCCGCCGTCCTCGTCGCGCCCTACGTGGCGCGGGCGCAGGCGGGCGGCGGCGACACGCTCAACGTCGCTCTCATCGGTTGTGGCGAGGAAGGCCGCGTGCTCCTCAACGCCGCGCTGAAGATTCCGGACATCCGCTTCAAGGCGGTGTGCGATATCTGGCCTTACAACCGGACCTATGGCGAGCGCCTGCTGAAGAAGTTCGGGCATGACCCGAAACCCTTTGAAGACTACCGCGAGATGCTGGCTGCCGTGCCGGACGTCGACGCCGTCATCGTCGCGACGCCGGATTTCATGCACGCGGAGCACACGAATGCGTCCCTCCGCGCGGGCAAGCACGTGTACTGCGAGAAGCTGATGGCCAACACGGTCGAGAACGCCCGGTCGATGGTGCGAACGCAGCGCGAGACCGGCAAGTTGCTGCAGATCGGCCACCAGCGCCGGAGCAACCCGCGCTACCTGCATGCGAAGGAGAAGGTGATCGACCAGGCGCACCTGCTCGGCCGCATCACCAACATCAACGGCCAGTGGAACCGCAGCGTGAGCGACGACCTCGGCTGGCCCGAACGTTACGCGCTCCCCGAGGCCGTGCTGCACAAATACGGCTACGGCAACATGCACGAGTTCCGGAACTGGCGCTGGTTCAAGAAATATGCCGGCGGCCCCATTTCCGACCTCGGCGCCCACCAGATCGACGTCTTCAACTGGTTCCTCGGGGCCAATCCGTCCTCCGTCCTCGCCGGCGGCGGCGTCGACTACTACACGACCCACGAGTGGTACGACAACGTGATGACGATCTATGAATTCCCGACCAAGGCCGGCCCGGTGCGGGCGTTCTACGAGGTCCTGACGACGACGAGCGCGGGCGGCGGGTATCACGAATACTTCATGGGCGACGAGGGCGCGCTGAAGATGTCGGAGAATCCCGCCTACACGAAACTGTTCCGCGAGGCACGCGCCCCGGAATGGGACCAATGGGTCAGGGCCGGCATCATTCGCAAGCCCGGCACCCCCGACGAGGGCGGGCCGGTGCTCCTGCCCTGGGAGAAGCCCCGCCCGAAATTCGGGCCGCCGGCCCGCACGAGCGTGGTCGACGTGCGCGAAACCGCGGCGCTGTCCTCGTGGGAGATGCCCGTGGTGCTCGACAAGGCGATCCACCAACCCCACCTCGAGAACTTTTTCGACGCGATTCGCGGCAAGGCGAAACTGAATTGCCCGGGTGAAGCCGGCTTTGCGTCCGCCGTGACCATCCTGCGCGTGAACGAGGCGGTGGCCGCCCGGCAGATGCTGACGTTTGCGCCGGAGGATTTCGTCGCCTAAGCGATCTCGAAATGCCCGCTGGTTGTCATTCCGAGCGAAGCGAAGAATCCAGGGAGGAGCATGTTTTCCCTGGATCCTTCGCCACGCCCGGGATGACATACAACATTCCTCAATCCGCTTTTCCATGAACCGCCTCCTGCTTCCCTTGCTCTCCTTCCTCGCCGCCGGCGCGCTCTGCGCCGAGGAACTCGTGCCGATCCCGCTCGAGCTGCCCAAGCCGCTGTTTGTCGGCACGCCGGTGCCGATCAGCGTGCCGAACCTGGAGAAGCCCTCCGGGGTCAAGCGCCCGCCGTTCCTGGCCCCGGCGGGAACGGTCAACCTGGCGCGCGGCAAGCCCGTGACCGCCAGCGACAGCTACCCGGTCATCGGCGACATCTCGTTCGTGACCGATGGCGACAAAAGCGGGGCCGATGGTTCGTACGTCGAGTTCGGACCCGACCTGCAGTGGGTGCAGATCGATCTCGGCGCGCCGGCGCGGCTGTACGCGATCGTGTTCTGGCATTTCCACGCGCAGGCCCGCGTCTACCACGACGTGATCGTGCAGGTCTCGGACGACGCGGCGTTCAAGACCGGCGTGACCACCCTTTTCAACAATGACTACGACAACTCGGCCAAGATGGGCGTCGGCAAGGACCCCTCCTACATCGAAACCGCCGAGGGCCGGCTGGTTGACGCCAAGGGCGTGAGCGCCCGCTACGTGCGCCTGTACAGCAATGGCAACACCACGAATGAGCTGAATCATTACGTGGAGGTCGAGGTATACGGAAAGCCGTAGCCAGGTTGTGAAGGCGAGCACCGGCAGCGCGGCAAGGTCAGGACCGCGGGTGCTCGATGCCGTGTTGCTGGCCGCCGTGCTCGCGGTCGCGCTGGCCCTGCGGCTTTTCGACCTCGGGAGCCGGCCGATGCACGCCGACGAGGCCAACCAGGCGGTCAAGGTCGGACAGATGCTCGAGGGCGGCGGCTACCGCTACGATCCCCTCGAGCACCATGGCCCGACGCTTTATTATTTCGCTTTGATTCCGGCCCGGCTGCGGGGGCAGACGACGCTGGCTTCGCTCAGCGAGGCCACCGTGCGACTGACCCCGGCTCTGGCAGGCGTCGCCGCGGTGGCGCTCCTTTGGCTGTTGTTGCGCCGCTGGGGCCGGGGACCCGCCATCACCGCGGCGGTCCTCCTCGCCGTGGCGCCGGCTTCGGTCTACTACAGCCGCTATTTCGTCCAGGAAACCCTGCTGGTGACCTTCACCCTGGGCGCACTGGTCGCCGGGCTGGAATGGTGGCGGCGGGGCGGCGCGGGGTGGGCCGCGGCGACCGGCACTTGTCTCGGCCTGATGGTTGCCACGAAGGAAACCGCGCTCTTCTTCGCGGTCGCGGCCCTGATTGCGTTGGCGCTGAGCTGGCAGTCGGGCATCGGGCGGCGAATCACGGGACGCGAACTCGCCGCCGGCGTGGGCACGGCCGTGGTGGTCGCCGGTATGTTTTTCACCTCGTTTGGCGCCAATCCCGGCGGCCTGCGCGATGCACTCATCGCTCCGGTGACGATGCTGGGCCGCGCGACCGCGGGTGCATCGGGCCACGAAAAACCGTGGTGGTACTACGGCAGTCTCTTCGTCTGGCAGCGCAACGGCGGCTATCTTTGGGACCAGACCTTGTTCGTCCTGCCGGCTCTGGCCGGCCTGGCCCTGGCGGCGCGGTCGCGCGGCCTCCCGCGTTTTCTCGCGGCTTACACCGCCATCGTCTGGCTGGTGTTGTCCGCGACGCCGTACAAGACACCGTGGCTGGTGATCAACCTGGTCCCTGGACTCTGCGCCCTGGCCGCCCTCGCCCTGGCGCGCTGCCGCGGGCCCATCGGATGGATGCTCGGTTCATTGGTGCTGGTGGCACTCGGATGGCAGACCCGCGAGGCGGTCTTCCAACGTCCCGCCGATCCGCGCAATCCGTTCGCCTATGTGCACAGCACGCCGGATGTGAAGAAGATCCCGGCGCTCGCCTCGGCCGCACCGCCCGGACCGGTGAAGGTGATCAGCCGCGAATACTGGCCGCTGCCCTGGTACCTCCGCCGGCGGCCGGACGTCGGTTATTGGGCCAGCCCGCCGGCCGACTGCGATGGCGCGCTCGTCTTCGCCGACGCACGACTCGCCGCCGAGGTCCGGACGCGGATGCACGGCAACTATCACGAAGGCTTTCTCGGGCTGCGGCCCGGCTTCGTGCTCGTGGTGTTTCAGCGGGAGCGACCTTAGGAGCTGCCGCCGAGCAGCCCGACCAGGTGGGTGGCGCCATCGGCGAGCGCCAGGGCCGCGCCGAATTCGGGGTGCTGCTGGCAGAATTCGAGCACGCGGGCATCGTCCATGACGAAGAACGCCGTGGACAGCGCGTCGGCGTCGGCCGCGGCGGCGGCGAAGGACCAGACGCGGCGTTGGCGCGCGGCGGGAGCCCCGGTGCGCGGATCCACGAGGTGTTGTCCCTGGACCGCGATGCCGGAGCCGCTGATCGCACGGTGGGTGAATGCCATGACCTGGTCGGCGACGCCGACGGGCCAACCGGCCGCATCCGGTGGGGCGGCCAGCGCGAGCGCCGTGCTGCCACCGCCGTGCAGGCACGCCGATTCGATGTCCCATTCGGCGAGGATCTCCGCCATCCGGTCGAGGGCGAAGCCCTTGCCGACGGCGCCGAGGTCGAGGTGCAGCCGGTCAGTGAGGGCGGTGAGCGTGTGGGTGGCGGGATCGAGGGCGAAGAGCGGATCGTCATGTCCCGGCGCGCGGGGCGAAGCGTAGGCCGGATCGAACGCGCGGTCGGTGAGCGCGGAGATCTGCGCGGCACCGAGGAGGCATTGGAGCGCGGCGTCGCCCAGCACGATGCTCGTGCCAGCGGCGAGTTGGTTGGCGCGGGCGATGTCGCTGGTTTCGATGAAGCGGCTCAACTCGCCCTCGAGGCGGTCGAGTTCGCGGAACGCGGCGGCCGCGGCCTGCCGGGCGTATTCCGGCGTCCGGCCGGCGATGAACACATGGAAGGTCGTCGCCATCGCCTCGTGCTGAAACCCGGGCCAGGTCATCGGGAAAGTTTTCGCGGACGCAGGAGGCGACGCAAGCGGATCATCTCGGCGAACGGCCGCCACCAAAGATTGCCGAGGCGGTATTTCGAAGCGCCCTTGCGCCGGGGGTGATGGCGCACGGGCAACTCGCCGACGCGGTAGCCCGCGGCGACGGCCATCGCCGGGAGGAACGATTGCATCAGCGGCGAGGGCAGGAGCGCGCCGACGACCCCGCGGCGGAAGACGCGAAGCTGGCAGCCGGCGTCGTGGACGCGATCGTGCAGCACCCGCCGGCGGATCGCATTGGCCAGCCACGACATCGCCCGGCGGAGGGCGGGATCGCGCCGCTCGCAGCGGCGGCCACACACCAGGTCGAGTTGGTCGCGCTCGAGCAGGTCCAACAGGGCGGGGAAGTCCGCCGGGTCATTCTGGCCGTCGCCATCCATCGTGAAGATGAGATCGCCCTTCGCTTCCCGCAAGCCGATCGCCAGCGCGGCGGCCTGGCCGAGATTTTCCGGCAGCGTCACAACCCGGGCTCGCGGCAATGCGGCCGCGGCGGCGGCGAGTTCGCGGCCGGTGGCATCGGTGCTGCCGTCGTCCACCAGGATGGCTTCGAACCCCGGGTCGAGCACACGGAGCGCGGCGCCGGCGGCCGACACCACGGGTGCGACGTTGCCCGCTTCCTGGAAAAACGGAATCACGAGCGAGCAACGCGGTGGGATCATGGCGGGCGGAAATCGACCCATGCTAGCGCCGGCCGCGGCGGGGCCAAGCCGAACCTCGGCCGCGCCCGGTACATGACGCAGTCGATTCCCGCCGGCGGATGTTCTTCCTTTCATTTGGCAAGGGCGTTTGTCAGGGTCGACGCGCGTTCACCATTTTTGACCCCATGAATTCAACGCCCAAACGCCGCGAGACCGCTTCGCCGATCCCTTCCTTCAACATCTCGCGGCGCCTGTTCCTGCAGCGCTGTGCGATCCTGGCGGCCGCAACCGGGCTGCCCGCATGGTTCGTCCAGCGCCAGCAGCTCGAGGCGGCCGAAGTGGCCAGGAAACCCTCGCCGAACGACCGGCCCGGCATCGGCGTCATCGGTTGCGGTGGCATGGGCCGGGCGGACGCGGCCAATGCGAGCAACTACGGCGACATCCTGGCGGTCTGCGACGTCGATGCGAACCATGCGGCGGCATTCGCCGAGCATTTCAAGACCGAGGGGCGCACTCCGACCGTCTACCACGATTTTCGGAAGCTGCTCGAGCGGGATGACATTCACGTCGTCACCAACACCACGCCCGACCACTGGCACACGCTGGTCAACATGGGCGCGGCGAAGGCGAAGAAGGACATCTACGGCGAGAAGCCCCTGACGCTCACGGTCGACGAAGGGCGGCACGTCATCAAGGCGGTGCGCGACAACGGCGTCGTGCTGCAAACCGGCACGCAGCAGCGCAGCTCCCAGCGATTCCGCCTGGCCTGCGAGCTCGTGCGCAACGGACGGATCGGCCAGCTGAAGCGTGCCCACGTCTTCCTGCCGGCTGGGCTGCGCGCCGGCCCGTTCGCGGCCACAGCGGTGCCGGAGGGACTCGACTGGGATTTCTGGCAGGGCCAGACGCCCGCCGTGCCGTATGTGAAGGAGCGCTGCCACGCCAACTTCCGTTTCTGGTACGACTACTCCGGTGGCACGATCACCGACTGGGGCGCGCACCATCTCGACATCGCCTACTGGGCCATCGGCCTGGTGGCGCCGGAGCGCGTCGAGGCCAGGGCATTGTCCGACCTGATTCCCGGCGGCTACACCGCCTATGCGGAGTACGAGTTGAACTACCACTATGGCAACGGCGTGCTCCTGCAGGTCAACACGACGAAGGACGACTCGATCTACGGCGAGCACCTCAACCGCCAGGGCCAGCCCAATGGCATCCGATTCGAGGGCTCGAGCGGGTGGATCTGGGTCAGCCGCGACGAGATCAAGGCCAGCGATGTCGAATTGCTCCGGCAACCCCTGCCGGAAAACGCGGTGCGGCTCTACCAGAGCAACAACCACATGGGGAATTTCTTCGACTGCGTGCGTTCGCGCGCGCTGCCGATCTGCGACGTGGAGACGGGACACCGCTCCGCCACGATGTGCCACATCGGTGCGACCGCGCTGCGAACCGGCTTGAAGCTCAAATGGAGTGCGGAAAAGGAGCGCTTCACCGGCTTCCACGCGCGCGAGGCGAACAAGTACCTGGCGCGCGAAATGCGGAAGCCATACGACTATTCGTTCGTGGCTTGAGCCGCGGATTGTTTTTTCGGGCGGCCCGGACGGCGCCCATCGGCGGATTAGGCTTGGCGGGCTCCTCCGGCCGGGCTTCATAGCCCGTCCCATGGGACAGAATCTGGATGAGCTCTTTGACGTGGTGAACGAGTTCGACTGCGTGGTTGCGCAATTGCCGCGTCGGGAAGTGCACCGGCTGGGCCTCCGGCACCGTTCGGTGCATATCCTCGTGCGGAACCGGGCGGGCCAGGTTTTCCTCCAGAAGCGCTCGATGAAGAAGGATCTCTTCCCCGGCACCTGGGATTCGTCGGCCGCCGGGCACGTCGGGGCCGGCGAGGACTACGACGGCACGGCCGTGCGCGAACTGGAGGAGGAGATCGGTTGCCGGCCGGAGCATCCGCCCCGCCGGTTGTTCAAGATCGAGGCGAGGGAGGAGACCGGCCAGGAGTTTGTCTGGGTCTATCGCGCCGAGGCCGAAGGTCCTTTCACGCTGCAGGCGGAGGAACTCGACGACGGCGCCTGGTTTCGTCCGGCCGAGATCGACCGATTGCTGGCGGAGCTGCCGGCGGAGGTCGCGCCCGCCCTGGTCTACCTTTGGCCGCTGGCCCGGCCGCATCTCCTGGCGTGATTTAGGAGTGGCCCTGGCCGGCGCAGCCTGCGTCTGGGCCCGGCCTCGCGGGATGCTTCGCTGCGCTCGGAATGACCCGTTTCGGGCGGCGATCTTCGATACCGTCAACCTGAGCGCCGCGAAAGGTCCAGTCGGAATCAACTCACTTCGGCCGCTGGCTGAGGATGAATTCGAACTGCTTTTGGGAGAAAAGCCGCCGGGGTACCCGACGCTCGGCCTCGGCGATAAGCTTGTCCCAGTCGGCGTCAGTGGGCGGACCGAACGGCTCCCACGACGAGTGATGGCCGTATTTCTTGGTCCAGGTGATGTTCTTACCGAAGACCTCGACGCACACCTGGTGTTTCTTTCCTTCCGCGTCTTTTTGCCACCAGCCGAATTCCATGCCCGCAGGGGAAGGAAGCGCGGGGCCGGTGTCAAGGAGCAGGACCGGGCACGAAATTGCGGCGAAAGCACGTGGCCCGCGCCCGCGACGAACTGGCGGTGCTCACGGCGCTCCGCGCGGGACGCACGGTCGCGTCGCGCCGGTCAGTCCGCGGCCAGTTCGCCGGCGCGTTTGGTCGCGGCCAGGATGGTGTCCTTGATCACTTCGCGGAATTGTCGCGCGGCCATGACCTGGAGTCCGGCGAACGTCGTGCCATTCGGCGAGACGACCTGGTCGCGCAAAGCCTCCGGTTCGCCGCCGGTGTGGGCGAGCAGGCGGGCGGAACCGAGGACGGTTTCGAGGGCGAGCCGGTGCGCGGTCGCGCGCGGCAGCCCGGCGGCGACGCCGGCGTCGCGCAGCGCGGCGACGAATTCGAAAAGGAAGGCCGGGCCGCCGGCGCTCAAGGCGGTCACGGCGTCCATGTGTTCCTCGCCGAGCTCGAGGTGCTGCCCAAGCGCGCCGAGCAGGAGTTCGACGCGGGCCCGGTCGGCCGCGCTCAACGGCTGCCGCGCGCAATAAGGCGTGATGCCCGCGCCGATGGCGGACGGCGTGTTCGGCATCGTGCGGACGAGGTTCCGGGCCTGCGGGAACGCCTGGGCCAGGCGGGCGAGGCGTTTGCCGGCCAGAACCGAAAGTACCAATTTGCCGGCCGTGAGCCCGGCGAGGCGCGGGTCGGCGCCGGCGAGCGACTGCGGCTTGAAGGCCACCACGACGGTTTCAGCGCCGGCGAGCAGCTTGGGCAGCTCGGGTTCGTAGCAGATGCCTGTTTCCCCGGCCAGCCGGCGGGCCGATTCGCCTCCCTTGCTGGTGCAGCCGATGTCTGCCGGGGCCCAGGCCTTTTGGGCGAGCAAGCCCCGGACGATGCCCGAAGCGAGCCGGCCGGCGCCGAGGAAAACCAGGGAGGGAGAAGACATCGGGGAAGAATCGCTAGCCGGTACGGATGGCGTTCAGATGGGACGACCAATGGTTGGTCGGTTCCCGGCGGGCAACGCCAAAGCCCGGCCCTCAGGACCGGCCCTTGCGATCGACGGGATGGCGAATCGTCGCCACGGCGCCGCCGCCGGGCCGTTCCGCCAGCGAAACCTCGCCGCCGAGGTTGCGCATGGCATGGCGGGCGACGGTGAGGCCCATGCCGACCCCGACCGTATGCTTGGTGCTGGTGAAGGGCTCGAACGCATGGTCGCGAATTTCCGGGTCGATGCCGCGACCCTGGTCCTCGACATGCACGAGGACGAAGCGGCCCTCGTCCGGGCGCTCGATCAGCTCGGCCCGGATCTTGATCGGGCGTTTGTCATCCGGGTCGTCATGATAGCTTTCCCAGGCATTGATGAGGAGCTTGGCGAGCGAGTCCTCGAACACCTCGACGTTCGTCTCGAACAGCGCTTCGCCGGCGGCGTTCTCCACGGTGACCGGCTGGTCGATCTTGTATTCGATCTGAAAGCGACGGATGCCGCTGTCGATCATCCGCTGCAGGCTCACGCGAATGAGCGGCGGCTTGTTCTTGACCACGAGGCCGGTCAGCTGCTTGACGATCGAAACGATCCGGTTGACCGCGTCTTCGAGATGCTGGGCGTTCTTTCGGACGAGCTCGGGCTTCTCGTTGTAGGCCTTGATCAGGTCAACGTACCCGATCACCACGCCGAGGAGATTATTCAAGTTGTGCGCGATGCCCTGCGTGACGGCACCGATGGTGGCGGCGCGGCGCGATTCGCCGAGCCGGCGTTGCAGGTCGACCAACTCGCGGTTGATGGCCACGAAGCGAAGCTGGGTCTGCACGCGGGCGAGGGTCTCGTCGAGGTCGATGGGCTTCGTGATGTAGTCGACGGCACCGACGCCGAGGCCCTCGATCTTGCCCTCCTTCGAGGTGCGGGCGGTGATGAAGATGATCGGGATCGTCTTGGTTTCCGCGTCGCTTTGGAGCCGCTGGCAGACCTCGATGCCGTCCATCTCCGGCATCATCACATCCAGCAGGATGAGGTCGGGCTTGTCGGCGGCGACCAGATCCAGCGCTTCCCGCCCGGAATAGGCGGTGACGACGGTCATGCCCTCGCGCTCCAGTTTACGTTTGAGCAACTGGACGTTGATTGGCTGGTCGTCGACGACGAGGATCTTCGGTGTAGCCATACAAGTCAGTGCGAGCGAAGTGGATTTGCCGGGCACTGGCAAGTGCAGTTAAGCCCCAGGCGGAGATTAGTGTCCATCACCCGATAGGTTCTGCCGCCGGGCTTTGACCGTGTTCTTCATCAACATGGCCACGGTCATCGGACCGACCCCGCCGGGCACGGGGGTGATCTTGCGGCAAAGGGGCGAAACGGACGCGAAATGGACGTCCCCGGTCAGCCGGTAGCCGGTCTTGCGGGACGGGTCGGCGACGCGGTTCATGCCGACATCGATCACCACGGCGCCCGGCTTCACCATGTCGGCGGTGACGAACTCGGCCTTGCCGATGGCGGCGATGAGCACGTCCG
Source organism: Lacunisphaera sp. (assembly GCA_035496355.1). Lineage (GTDB taxonomy): Bacteria > Verrucomicrobiota > Verrucomicrobiia > Opitutales > Opitutaceae > Lacunisphaera. The sequence continues at coordinate 69,498 of DATJES010000008.1, forward strand.
CCTGGCGGGTGATGGCGGGGAGATTCGCGGTCTGCGAATGGCACACGGTGACGGTCGCGTTGGCCCACTCGGTGCGCTGCATGGCCAGCAGGGCGACCGGCTTGCCGACGATGAGGCTGCGGCCCAGGACGACGACGTGCTGGCCCGCGAGCTTCACGCCGGAGCGCTTGAGTAGTTCCATGATTCCCGCCGGCGTGCAGGCGACAAATCCGGTCGAGTCCTCCTGGGCGACCTTGCCGAGATTGAGCACGTGAAAGCCGTCGACGTCCTTGTGCGCCGCGATGCGGCGAAAGACCGCGACCTCGTTGAGACCCTTCGGCAGCGGCGACTGGACGAGGATGCCATCGACCGACGGATCGTCGTTCAAGCTGTCGACCAGCTGGAACAACTCGTCCTGCGAGATGGTCACGGGCCGCAGGATGAGCCGGCTCTCGATGCCGATCTCGGCGGAAGTTTTCTGCTTCTTGGTGACGTACGAGACCGACGCCGGGTCCTCGCCCACGCGCACGAGGGCGATGCAAGGGCGGCGGCCGGGCAGGGCGGCGACCTCGGCCTTGAGCTCGGCGATGATCTGGGCGGCGATCTGGTTTCCGTCGATCAGTTCCATGGGCAGGGAATCACTTCACCTGCATGGACTCGGCGGCGATGACCAGGTCCTTCCCGTCGACGGTGTTGCGGACCGTGCCGGTGATCGTGACTTCGCGCTCGAGCAAGGCATCGATCCGGTCGGTCATCACCAGGCGCTTGGTGTCCACATAGGCGAAGCGGCGGCCGGCGTTGTCGATGAGCTGGTAATCGTACGGCGGGTTCGGGTTGATGAACGCGCGCCGGGCGCTCACGAGCCGGCCGGCGAAGAGCCGCGGCATCTCGGCGGTATCGCCGGTGAGCGGCACGGGCCGGCCCGGGGCGGCCGCGTTGGCGGCGGGCGCCGGCGTGGGGACGACCGCGGGCAGGGGTTTGACCTCGGCGGGCGTGTTGGCGGTAGCACCCACGGCGATGAATCCCTGCAACCGCTTCTCGAGGCGGATTTGCGTCCAGTCGCCGCGGAGCCCGGTGATGGTGGTCTTGTCCTCCTTGCCGGCCACGGTCAGGACCGGCGCGTCCTTGCGGGGCGCGGCATGGATGTTGGCGCCGGCGCGGACCTCGAGGCCCTTGGTCATGTCGCGGTTCAGCACGTAGGCTTCGAACGGGCCCTCGACCTCGACGCGCTGCCAGCCGGCGGGCGCCTCGCCAGCCGGTTTCACGAGCGTTCCGGCCTTGAGCCGGGCGATGACGGGCGACTTGGGGTCGGTCTGGAGAAACACGGCGGTGTCGGTGGCGAGGGTCTGGGCGCCGAGGCGCGTCGCCAGCAGGGCGACCGCGGCCAGGGTGGCGAGGCGGATGGGTAGAGGCTTAATTTTCATCGGATGAGGGGCGTGGCGCCTCACGGTAAGGCACCGGAGGGACCGCGAACAAGGATTCGATTTCCTTCGTAGAAAGTTGTTTCACTCCGCGCAAAGGAATTCCTTTGAGCCGCAGCGCGCCGATCTGGTAGCGGCGCAGGCGCCGAACCTCGAAGCCGAGGGCGGTGAAAAGCTGCCGGATCTCGCGCTTCTTGCCATGGTGCATGTGCACGTCGAGTTCCGGCGAACTCTTGTCGGGCCGCGGGTTGACGAGATTGGCGCGCTCGACCTTCAGGCGCTCGCCCTCGATCGAGACCCCGCGCAACAACTGGCGCAACCGGCCCGCGGGGAAGGGCTGCTCGAGCGAGACGTAATAGCGTTTCACCACGAGGTTCGAAGGATGCATGAGCCGGTGCGCGAGATCGCCGTCGCTCGTGAGGATGACCAGGCCTTCGCTGTCCTTGTCGAGGCGGCCGGCGCAGAAGAGGCGCAGCCGCGCCCATTCGCGGGGCAGGAGATCGAAGATCGTCTGTTCGGCATGCGGGTCGCTGTTGCTGCAGACGACCCCGCGGGGCTTGTGCAGCACCAGCGCGAGCTTGGGCTGGGCCGTCGCCCGCACGGCGCGGCCGCGCACCGTGACCTTGTCGACGCCGGGTTCGACCCGCTGGCCGAGCTCGGCGCGGCGGCCGTTGACGTAGACTTCGCCCGCGGCAATCATCGCCTCCGCCGCGCGCCGGGAGCACACGCCGGCATCGGCGATGAATTTGTGGAGGCGGACGGGATCCATCTTTGGCCCGCTGCATGGCAGGGGCCGCCGGATGGCGCAACGAGATTCACGTTGGCGAAAACGGCGCGGTCATGCATGGTGCCGGCGAGCACCGACCAACCGCAGATGCATCCCGCCGCCCTGCCGCCCAACCCGTACACCAAGGACAATCCGCTTCCCGCCACGCTGCTGGAGAATCGCGTGTTGAACAAGGACGGCTCCAGCAAGGACACCCGGCATCTGGTCATCGACATCGCCGGCAGCGGGCTCACCTACAAGGTTGGCGATTCGCTCGGCGTGTTTGCCGCGAATCGTCCCCAGCTCGTCGAGGAGATCATCGCGCTGCTGGGTGCGACCGGCAACGAGCCCGTGAACGTCCCGCGGCTGGCGGCGCCCGTGAGCCTGCGCGAGGCCCTGACCACCAAGCTCTCGCTCGCCGGCCCCGGTCGCAAGGTGCTCGAGGCGTTCGCCGCCCGGGCGGGCGCGCCCGCGGAAAAGACACGGCTGGAAGCGCTGCTCGCGCCCGCGGCCGACGAATCCCGCGAGACATTCCTCGGCCAACGGGAGTTCATCGACCTGCTCGAGGAGTTTCCCAGCGTGAAGCTGAGTCCGCAGGACCTGGTCGACCAAATGCGCCGCCTGATGCCGCGCCTGTACTCGATCGCCTCCTCGCCGGTGCTCTACCCGGGCCAGGTGCACCTCACGGTGGCGCCGGTGCGGTACGAATCCAATGGCCGTCGACGTTACGGCGTTTGCTCGACGTTCCTGGCTGACCGGGTGACCCGCCGCAAGACGCAGATCCCGGTGTTCGTCGCCCCCTCGCATTTCGGCCTGCCGGTGGACCCGACCCGCGACATCATCATGGTGGGGCCGGGCACCGGCATCGCGCCCTTCCGCGCCTTCGTGCAGGAGCGGATCGCGACCAGCGCCCCCGGGCGGAACTGGCTGTTCTTCGGCGACCAGCACGCGGCGACCGACTATCTCTACGGCGATGAATGGACGCGGCTCCTCGCGGCGGGAAAGTTGGCGCGCATCGACCTGGCGTTTTCGCGCGACCAGGCGAAAAAGGTGTATGTCCAGGATCGCATGCGCGAAAACGCGTCGGAACTGTGGGCCTGGCTGAAAGCCGGCGCGGCTTTCTACGTGTGCGGCGACGCGCACCGGATGGCCAAGGACGTGGACACCTCCCTGCACGAGGTGATCGCCGCGCAGGGCGGGCTGGGTCCGGCGCAGGCGGCGGAATACGTGAAGGAGATGAAAAAGGAGCGGCGGTACCAGCGCGACGTCTACTGAGGGGCGGGGAGAATTTTCGCGCTTGCGGGAGGCGCTTCTTCTGGTCCGATATCGCCCCCCACCCATGAGCCTTACCTTCACGAATCGCACTGCCTTGGTCACCGGGGCCGGCCGCGGCATCGGCAAAGCCATCGCCGAGGACCTGGCCCGCCACGGCGTCCAGGTCATCTGCGTGAGCAAGTCCGAGGACAGTTGTGGCGCCACCGCCGCGGCGATTGTCGCGGCCGGCGGCCGGGCGAAAGCGCGGGCGGTGGATGTCGCGGATGGCGAGGCGGTCGCCAAGGCGAGCGCCGAACTGCTGGCGGAATTCGGCCAGATCGACATTCTCGTCAACAATGCCGGCATCACCAAGGACGGCCTGTTGTTCCGGATGTCCGAGGCGGATTGGAGTGCGGTCATCGCGACGAACCTGACCAGCTGCTATCACTGGACCAAGCACCTGGGCCGGTCGATGACCCAGAAGCGTTGGGGCCGCATCGTGAACATCACTTCGGTCGTCGGCCTGATGGGCAATGCGGGGCAGGCCAACTACTGCGCGGCGAAAGCCGGCTTGATCGGCTTCACCAAATCCATCGCCAAGGAGTTCGCGGCGCGCAACGTCACGTCGAACGCCATCGCCCCGGGCTTCATCAAGACGGACATGACGGCGGCGCTCCCGCCGGAAGCGGCCGAGAAAATCACCGCACTTATTCCCCTGAAACGGCTTGGGGACGCCGCCGACATCGCGCATATGGCCACTTTTCTGTGCTCGGAAGAGGCGGGATACGTTACCGGGCAAGTTTTTACGGTTGACGGCGGCATGGTGATGTGATGCCTGTTCAACAAAATTCCCGACCCATTTCCACTCTCATGGCTGAACAGAAAACCATCGACCAGCGCGTCAAAGAAATCATCGTTAACCAACTGAATGTTAACGAGGAGCAGATCACTCCCCAGGCGTCCTTCCTCGACGACCTCGGCGCTGACTCGCTCGACACCGTCGAGCTTATCATGGCTTTCGAAGAGGAGTTCAAAGATGAGATCAAGGGCGAGATTCCGGAGGCCGATGCGGAAAAGCTCCAGACCGTCGGTGACGTGACCGCCTATATCGAGGCGAAGGCGGGCAAGAAATAATTTTGGCTTTGGCGAAAAGCGTTCTACCGTTCGGCCGCGAAAGGGCCCGGTAGAGCGCTTTTTTGTTTCGCGCATCCATGGAAACTGTCTCTCCCCACAAACGCGTTGTCGTGACCGGCATGGGCGTCATCGCCTCCTTGGGCCACAACGTGGCGGATTTCTGGACGGCCCTCCTGGCCGGCAAATGCGGGGTCGACCGGGTCTCGCTGTTCGATGCCCGCGACTACACCTGCCAGATAGGCGCGGAGGTGCGGGGCTGGGATCCGACGCAGCACATGGACCCGAAGGAGGTCCGGCGCAACGACCGCTACACCCACTTCGGTTTTTGCGCCGCCCGGCAGGCCATTGCGGACGCCCGGCTCGAGATGCCCAAGGAGGATCCCGATCGCGTCGGCGTGATCATCGGCTCCGGCATCGGGGGCATGTGGACGATCGAGAACCAGCACAAGGTCCTGCTTGAGCGCGGGCCCCGAAAGGTTTCGCCGTTCATGATTCCGGCGCTGATCAGCAACATGTGCGGCGGCCTGGTGGCCATCGAACTCGGGGCGCGCGGGCCCAACTTCGGCGTGGTCAGCGCCTGCTCCACCGCCACGCATGCGATCGGCGAATCGCTGCGGATGATTCGCGGCGGCGAGGCCGATGTGATGGTTTGCGGCGGCGCCGAGGCCGCGATCACCCCGCTGGCGTACGCGGGCTTCTGCTCGATGAAGGCGATGAGCACGAACAATGAGAATCCGGCCAAGGCCAGCCGGCCGTTCGACCTCAATCGCGACGGGTTCATCATGGGCGAGGGCGCGGGCATTCTCGTGATCGAAAGCCTCGAGCACGCACTGGCGCGCGGCGCGCGCATCTATTGCGAACTCGCCGGGTATTCGGCCACGTGCGACGCCTACCACATCACCTCGCCGGATCCCGAAGGGCACGGCCTGTCCCTCTCCATGAGCCGCGCGCTCGCCGACGCCCGGATGACACCGGCCGACATCGACTACATCAACGCCCATGGCACGTCGACGCCCTACAACGACAAGTTTGAGACGCTGGCGATCAAGCATGTGTTCGGCGAACATGCCCGGAAGGTTTTGATCAGCTCGACCAAGTCGATGACCGGTCACCTCTTGGGCGCCGCCGGCAGCGTGGAGGCCATCATTTCCGTGAAGACGATCGAGACCGGCGAGGTGCCGCCCACGATCAACCTGGAGACCCCGGATCCGGATTGCGATCTCGACTACGTGCCGAACGTCAAGCGGTCGGCCACGATCAACAGCGTCCTGACGGACAATCTTGGCTTTGGCGGACACAACGCCTCGCTCGTGTTTCGCCGGCTTTAAGCGCGGCATTGCGCTTTGTGCCGCGGGCGGCGTGTTTAGCGCGGCGCTCGTCACCTGGGGCGGTTGCGCGAAGGTTCCTCCGGCATCCGAGGATCACGCCACGCCCGGCAAGGTCTGGGCCGCGATCCAGCCTCTGGCGTCGCGCTACCGGATGGATCCGGCTTTCATTTACGCGATCGTGGCGGCCGAGTCGGGCTTTGACGCTCGGGCGCGCGACGGCGAGGCGCGCGGCCTGATGCAGTTGAAACCGGGGGCCTGGCGGCAGGTCAGTGCCGAGGCTTATGAGCCCGCCGTGTGGGACTGGCGAAAAAACCTCGCGACCGGTATCGATTACCTCGCTTGGTGCCGCAGTCACCTGCACAAAAAGAGAAAGTTCTCATACCCCCTGTTGCTGGGCGCATTCCACTATGGCATGGACTTCGTGCAGGCTAGCGGATTCGAGCCCGAACGCATTCCGGTCCCCGAGAACCCGATCTATCGCAAACTGTGGGCGGGGGAGCTCGCGCCGGTGCCGCCGCCCGAGTAAGGCAGCGGGGGCGACGGGGTGGTGCGCATTCGCGTCGGGGGTTGTTTTCAGGTGGACAGCGCGGTCGAGCGGCGGGGAACGGCGCGGCACGAGAACGTCATCAAATTCCCCGTTGACGCGACCTTGGACCGCTCTTTTATCTCGCCCTTCCTTTGATGGGGCTCGGTAGCTCAGTTGGTAGAGCAGAGGACTGAAAATCCTTGTGTCGCCGGTTCGATTCCGGCCTGAGCCACCACTTTCCGACTGAAAGTGCTGGGGCCGCGGGTGCCGCGGCAGGGACTGCGGACGCGCGTGGTCCGAGGGAGGGAGCGTGCCATTGCCAGAGCGATTTTGCCTCGTCCCGGCGACCCGAAACGGGAATAAACGCGCCAGTCCCGGTCTCTTATCGAGCAACATGTCGAGCGACATATTCAGCCAGCTGGTGGATGCGCATTACACGCCGCTCTACCGCTTTGCCCTGAGCCTGACGAAGAATTCGTCGGACGCAGGCGACCTGACGCAGCAGACATTCTTCATCTGGGCGAAACAGGGCCATGCGCTTCGCGAAACCGCGAAGGCAAAATCCTGGCTGTTCACGACGCTCTACCGGGAGTTCCTGCGCGGCCGCCGGCGGGCCGAACGGGTGACCGCGCTGGAAGACCTCGGACCGGCTGAAGCCGACCCTCCGGCGCCGGCCGTCGACGTCCTGACTGGCATGGACGCGAACCTGGTGGTGGAGGCATTGCAGGAGGTGGATGAAGTCTATCGCGGCCCGCTGACCCTCTTCTACCTGCAGGATTTTTCGTACAAGGAGATCGCCGAGACCATCGAGGTGCCGATCGGCACCGTGATGTCGAGGCTCTCGCGCGGGAAGGCCCAGCTGCGGTCGGCCCTCGCGCGGAAGGAAGACGGTGCGCGCAACAAAGTCGTCTCATTTCAAACCCACACAGCAAGGAAACTGCCATGAATAACACGGAGGCAAAATTCATCCTCCAAGGCTACCGTCCCAGCGGGGCGGATGCCGCGGACGCCACTTTTGCCGCGGCGCTCGACCAGGCCAGGCGGGATCCCGGCCTGCAGGATTGGTTTAGCCGCGAACAAGCCTTTGACGCGGCAATGAGCGCAAAACTGGCAGAAATCGCCGTCCCCGCCGGGCTCCGCGAGGCGATCCTGGCCGGCGGACGCGTGACGGTGTCGGAACATCGTACCCGTTGGTGGCAGCATCCGGCGCTTATGGCCGCAGCGGCCTGCCTCGCGGTGGCCGCAGTCGCGACGCTGGCGCTCTTCTCGCATCCGGCAGAGGCGGCGGACGACTTTTCCACGCTGGCGCTCAGGGACACGCTTTATAACAAGGCGCACGGGGGGCATGGCGTCGAAGCGGGAGCGTTGCAGGCATTCCTAATGAGTCCGAAAATGCGGGTGGGAGAAAGCCTGCCAGTCGACTATGCTGCCTTGCGCCGGTCCGGCTGCCGTACGTTGAACCTGGACGGGAGGGAGGTCCTGGAGATCTGTTTCAGGCGCGATGGCACCTGGTTTCACTGCTATATCGCTCAACGCACTGACTTTCCGGAGATCCGTCCGGGCTCTTCTCCTGCTTTGTCGGAAGTGAAAGGTGCGGGGGTCGCTGCGTGGTCCGACAGCGCGCACCTTTACGTGGTGGTGACGAAATCCGGGGAATCCGCCATCGGTAAGCTATTGTAGACAAATCAATAGCTGCGTACGTGGGCGCATCTGAAGACCGCTGACGTGACGGTAAACATTCGTCGGGCAGCTGCTTAGGTGGAGTGGTGGTCGTTCTGGCGGTTTTCGGATCTGCGGTGGCCATTTTTGCGAATATGTTTTTTGGGCAATAACGGCGCGCAAAAGGGGCGGTTTTTACGGGTAAAAAGTTTGTTTTAGTAAAAGCCGGGACACGGAGGCGCGAGTGATTTTTACGGGATAAAATCCAGCTTGTCGCGGTCGGTGAAGTGGCCTTCCTCGCGGCCACCTACGTTATGAAAAGTAAGTTCACCAAGCTCCTCCTTGCGGCGTCCATGCTCGTTTTTACAATTCACGCCACGGCTTCCGACCGGTGGGAGACATTGCGTGCCATCCATTGGGTGGAAAACCCGACCGACCAGACGAGTCTGGGCCGATTCGGCGAACTGGGGCCGTATCAGTTCCGACCGGCCACTTGGCGCATGCACACGAAGAAACCCTTTAGCATGGCGGCCGATCGAGCCGCGGCCGACGAAGTTGCCGTGATGCACTACGAATGGATCAAGCGCACACTGGAACAGTCCGGCGTCGATCCGAACACCTTTAACATCGCCTTGGCCTGGAATTGTGGGGTCGAGGCCGTGGTGGGCGGACGGGTGCCGGACGTGAGTTACACCTACGCCGAACGCGTGACAAACTTGGTGGCGACCTTGAAAGCCCGCCTGGAGCCGATGGCCGCGGAGGCGAAGCCGCAGCCACCGCACGCGCTCGATCTCAATCTCGACGACCAGAGGGGAGAACTCAGGTTTCGTGTGATCCAGGAGGCACCCCGCTTCGTGCTGGCCGGCTGACGCGCGTCAAGGGCCGGCTCGGCGGGTTTGAACCCCAAAAATTCGGAATGCGAAACGCCGCCTGCTTCGGGCGGCGTTTCATTTGGCCGGCTGGCGAACGCTATTCGAAGAGCGAGGACTGCTTGGGTTGGCGCGCCGGCGTACGCGTCGCGTCGGCGTCGGCGGCGGAATTCAGATGCCGCGGCGGCCGGGCGACGCGGGAAGCGAGCGCGGCCTCGCGGTCAGCCACGATGCGCTCGCACATCTTCTCGATGTGCAGGTGCAGCCAGTTCGCGGTCGGGCTGCCCTCGGTGTAGTCGGCGGGACCGTAATGGTCGATGCGACCGGAATGTCGCAATCGATCGTTCTGCTCAAACTCGGCCCGCACCGCGGGATTGTAGACGGCATACGTCTTGCCGCCGCCTTTCTTGACCACGGAAAAGCTCGGGATGTCGCTCGGGCCGTCGGCGATGTAGATCATGTTCTGCAGGGGAATCCGCCGGTCTTCCGGCGCGACCTTGGCGTTGACGTCGATGGCCGCATTCTTGTTCGTGCCCTTGTTGATCTCGAAAATGGCACGAGTCTTCGTGGTGTTGTCGATCATCATGCCGATCTGGGCGATTTCGGCCGCCGCTTCGATCGCGAACTCCTTTTGCGCCAGGAAACCCGGGGGCAGTGGATTCTCAATGAACTCGCAGCCCCAGACGCCATCCAGCTGCGCGGCGATGGCACTGCCGCGGATCATTTCCGCCAAGCCGGTGCTGACCACGTAATGCTCGAGCTGGAGGTCGTGCTTCGCATATTCGGGCTTGGTGCGGACCCAATTGCGCGAAACTTCGAAGAACTTCGGCAAGCCGGGATGGAATTTAATGTCGGCGCCGCATTCGCGCAGGACTTTGTTGTTCAATCCGGCCATCCGACCGGCCAGCACGTAGGTCAGCAGGTGATTCAGATAGGCGATCTCGGGCGCAATCGCATAGCCGCGCCTGCGGTAATTCTCCACCAAGGAATTGGTTTCGGCCCAAAACGTCGCCTCATCCACCCCGTAACGCCGGAAAAGCGGCGCCTGCATATATTCCGGGATCAGGGTCTTGTCAAAATCCCAGACGCAGGCGATGATGTTCTGTGTGAAAAGGGTCGAGGCCATCACGTATCGATGCTGGTAGACGACGCTTGCCGCCGTGAGTTTGGCCTTTGATAAAGCCGCGCTCGTCGGCTTAAGCAATTCGCAATTTCCCCCGCACCCGCTTGGCAACACTTCCCGACATCACTCCCTTCCAACGGCGCCTCGAAGAACTCGACGCGCAGATGGCGGAGCCTTCGTTCTACGGCAACCCGCGGAAAGCGACCGAGATTTCGCGCGAGCAGCAGGGCTTGCGGCGCCTGGTGGACGACTACCGGGCCTTTGAGCGGCTCGGGCGTGAAATCGCCGAGCACACCACGTTGGCCAAGGATGTGGCGGCGGAGCCGGACCTGCGGGCGCTCGCGGCCCAGGAACTGCCGGGACTTGAAGAGCGCCGGGAGTCGCTTCGGCAGGCGGTGTTGATGGCCATGATCCCGCCGGAGCCGGCCGATTCGCGCAACACGGTGCTGGAAATCCGGGCCGGCACCGGGGGCGACGAGGCGAGCTTGTTTGCCGCGGAACTTTTTCGTCTCTATGCGAAGTATGCCGAGGGGCGCGGCTGGAAAGTGCAACCGCTGAGTTCGAGCGGTTCCGATCGCGGGGGCTTCAAGGAAGTCATCTTCCTGATCACCGGCGACCAGGTGTACCGGCAGCTGAAATTTGAAAGCGGCGTGCACCGGGTGCAGCGCGTGCCGGTGACCGAGGCCAATGGCCGCATCCACACGTCCACCGTGACGGTCGCGGTCCTGCCGGAGGCCGAGGAAGTGGACGTTCACCTCGACCCGCAGGACTTGGAGATCACGGTGCAACGGGCCAGCGGGCCGGGCGGGCAGGGGGTGAACACCACCGACTCCGCGGTGCGGATCGTGCACAAGCCGAGCGGCCTGACGGTCTATTGCGCCGACGACCGCTCGCAGGTGAAGAACAAGGCGCGGGCGCTCGCGGTCCTGCGTTCGCGCCTGCTGAAGCAAAAGGAAGACGAGGAGCACGCGCGCTATGCGGCGCGGCGCCGCAGCCAGATCGGCACCGGCGACCGGAGCGAGCGAATCCGGACCTACAACTTTCCGCAGAATCGCGTCACGGACCATCGCATCGGCCTGACCCTCTACAGCCTGCCGGCGATCATGGAAGGAGCGATCGATCCGGTGATCGAAGCGCTGCAGCGCGCGGCGTTCGAGGAAAAGCTGGCCGAGCTCACGGGCCAGCCGCCGCCCGAGCGGCGCGGGCCGGGCCGGGACGAGGATTGAGCATGCTGACCATCCTCGAGGTCCTCAAGCGCACGACCGAATTCCTGGACAAGCATGGCGTGGAGTCGGCGCGCCTGAACGCCGAGCACTTGCTCGGGCACGCCCTCGGCCTGCCGCGCATGCAGCTTTACCTGCAGTTTGAACGACCCTTGACCGAAGCGGAGCTGGAACGCGTCCGGCCCTTGGTAAAGAGGCGCAGCGGGCATGAGCCCCTGCAGTATGTTCTCGGCGAGACGGAATTCTGCGGACTCAAGTTGAAGGTGGACCGCCGGGCCTTGATCCCGCGACCCGAGACGGAAATGCTGATCGAGCTGATCAAGGAGCAGGTGGCGACGCCGCCCGCCGCGGTCCTTGATCTTGGCACCGGAAGCGGGGCCATTGCCCTGGCGCTGGCGACCGCCTACCCGACAGCGGCGATCACCGCGGTGGATCGGAGCGACGAGGCCCTGGCCCTGGCCGGGGAAAATGCGGCCCTCGTCGGCTGCTCGGCCCGCGTGTGCCTGCTGCGCTCCGATTGGTGCTCCCAGCTGGATCCGGCGGCCAAGTTCGAGCTGATCGCCGCCAATCCGCCGTATTTGTCACGAACGGAATTCGAGGCCACCGCGCCCGAAGTGAAGAACCATGAACCACCGTCCGCGCTCGTTGCGGGCGCGGATGGCCGACAGGATCTGGCCGCGATTCTGGATCAGGCCCGCCGCCACCTGGCGCCCGGCGGACTTCTGGCGTGCGAAACCGGGGAAACCCAGCACGCGGCCTTGCGCCAGCTCGCGACTGACCTGGGCTACGGGCGCACCGAATCCCGCCAGGACCTCGCCGGTCGGGACCGTTTCCTGCTAGCCTTTGTTTAGCGGGGAGCCCGCCGTGATGGGAGCCCGCCCATCCGCCCAGTACTGCGGGTCCTGATTGAGGCGCATGGCGTCAGTGACCACGCGCAGGGTCTCGCGGAGGTAGACGTCGAACTTGTTTTGGGCGTCGGCATCGGGCGAAGCATCGGTATCGCCGTCGTCCACGGTCGCGGCGGCTTCCTTCGGACCCGCCGCCTCGGCCTTGAGCACGGAGTCGAGCTTCACTTCATGCGAGGCGAAGTTGCCCTTGGCCAGTTGATCCCGCTCGGCATCCATCTTCTTCTTGAAATCGTCGTCGGCCTGCTTGAGGGCTTCCCGCTGCTGGAGATTCAGCGAAATCGTCTTCTGCTCCTGCCGCGCCTTGAACCAGTCGATGTTTTCGCGGAGATAGGCGAACTCGTTGAGCTTGTCCTGTCGTTCGCGGCTCGCCTCCTGCAGCGGCTTGACGAACGTCGGAGCGAGGGCATGCCCGTCGAAGGTGGTCGGCTTGATCTCATCCCAGACCAAGGCATGCGGGAGGTCGGACTCTCCGATCGGCAGATAGTCATCGATCGAGGGCAGCGCGATGTCGGGCACGACGCCCTTCTTCTGGGTCGAGGAGCCATTCGGGAGATAGAATTTCTGGACCGTGAGCTTGGCCGCGCCGGTGTTCTCGACGTTCTGGCTGAGGCGGGGAAGGTAATTCTTCATCTCCAGCACGGCCTGGACGGTCCCCTTGCCGTGCGTCGTGCTGTCGCCGACGATCACGGCGCGTCCATAGTTTTGCAGGGCGCCGGCGAAGATCTCCGAGGCCGACGCGCTGAACCGTGAGGTGAGGACGGCCAGCGGACCATCATAGGCCACGGCGCTGTTCGTGTCGCTGTCGACGGTCAGGCGGCCGAGCGAATCGCGCACCTGCACCACCGGCCCCTGGGGAATGAACAGGCCGGTGAGATCCACCGCCTCGGACAGCAGTCCGCCGCCATTGCGGCGCAGGTCGATGACCAGGGCCTGGATGCCCTGCTTCTTGAGCTTGCCGATCAGCTCCGCGACGTCCTGCGTCGCGGTGCTCTTGACCTCATCCTCTTTCGAGTCGTCGGACGGCCCGTAAAACGAATTCAGCGCAATCACGCCAACCGGCACCGTCTTGTTGTCGGCCGCGGGCACATCGTAGATCATCGCGGTGGCCCGGGCGGAATTGAGCTTGATCACATCCCGGGTGATGACGACTTGCCTTGTCTTCGTCGCGTCAATCGCATCGTGCGGGAGGATGGTGAGCGTCACCTTGGAATTCTTGTCCCCGCGGATCATGTCGACGATGCGGCGGAGCTTCATGCCGATGACATCGATGTTTTCCGCTCCGTCCTGCTGGACGGCGACGATCTTGTCGTTCACGTGGATCTGGCCGCTCCGGTAGGCGGGGCCGCCGGGCACCACTTCGCGGACGACACAATTGCCGTCATCCTCGATGCTGAGCACCGCCCCGATGCCGACGAGCGAGAGCTTCATCTGGATGCTGAAATCCTGCAGCGTGTCGGCGGAGAAATAGGCGGAATGCGGATCATACATCCGCGTCAGGCTGGACAGGAACATTTCCTGAATATCGGCGGCCTCGATGTCGTTGAGGTTTTTCAGCATGCGCTCGTACCGTTTGCGCACGGTGGCCTTCGCGTCGGCGATGGACTTCTTGCCGAGAAGATCCTGCAGCAGCTCGAACTTGATGCGGCGCCGCCACAGCTCGTCGGCTTCGGCGGCGGTGTCCGGGAAATTGCTCTTGCTGCGGTCGGGAGTGTAGTTCTCCGCCGCCGTGAAATCGAAATTCTGGTTCAGCGCGTTAAAGAGCCAGGTCGTGCGGGCTTTGACGCGCTGCTCGTAGGCCTTGTAGATGTCGAAGGCGATGTCGATGTTACCCAGGTAAGCGAGATCGGTCTCGACGCGGGCGCCATATTGGCGCCGGTAGGTTTGTTCGTCGGACGAAGTGAAGAACAGCCGCTGCGGGTCCAGTTCGGCCATGTAATCGGAAATCAGCTGCGGGTAATCGGCCGGGGTCACCGCATCCTTGTTGTAATGAAAATACTCCAGCATCTGGACCAGCGTGCGGGTCTCGAGCCGCATGACCGGGGTGGTCTTGAACTCTTGGTCGTTGGTCGCGGCGAAGGCCGGGAGAAAGAGGACCAGCGACAGAACGGCGGCCCTGGGGAATGCGCGTGGCAGAAGATTCACGTTGGGTTGGTTGAAACTGTTAGCGATAAGTCGTCTAAAAACGAGTTTTGTTTCCCCGAAACGACCATGCGCAGGAAATGGGGTCCGGCTCGGCGGAAATCAACGGAGATCAGCGGGTTCGTCGCAGCCGTGCGACCTGGTTCAATGACGGCTGAGCAGATCCTTTGCCTCGTCCAGCGTGCGCTTTTCTTCCGGCGTCAACGCGCCGAATCCTTGGCTATTGATCTTATCGAGAATGAGATCCACCTGGGCGCGTAGATTGTGCCGCGGACGCCCCGGCATGAGCTTCGCTGGAGCCGGCTTGGTTTGGGAACGCCGCAGGCGACGCACCCATCCGGGAAGCCCGAAGCTGGCGGCGCGGTCCCAGCCGTTGTTCGCATGGAAGAATTTGAAGTAAATCCAACCGGCGAGCATCCCCCCGAGGTGAGCTGAGGCGCTGTAGTCAAAGGGCGCCACGGCCCCGGGCAGCTCGTAAAATACCAAGCCGAAAGCATCGATGACCAACAGCCCGTAGACGAGATACTGGAAGCGGAGGGTGACCGGAATCAGGAGAAACCCGATCTCTTGATTGGGATAAAGGCAGGCCAGAACCACAAACAATCCGAGGATCCCCGCCCCCGCACCGATGTGCAGGCCCCCATGAAACCAGTGGACGGCAGTCCACGTGAGCGCACCGGTGATGATTGAAAACAGATAAAGCCCGGCGAACCGGCGCCCGCCGAGAATCGGTTCCAGTTCCCGCCCGATGAAGATCAGCCCGAGGACCGTGAAAAGTATGTCGAACGGCTGGCTGGTGGAGTGCAACAGCGCATACGTAACCAGCGTCCAAACATGGCCCGCCGCCAAGCCCCGCACGCTGAGCGGCAACTCGTCGAGCACGGGGGCGCCGAAGCGAAACCAAGGCGATCCGAGGACCAGCTGCATCACGAAGGCCGCGACCGTGACGGCCACCAGCCAGATCAGCGCCGAAGTGGTTCGGCGCTGGTAGTCGTCACGCATGTACGAACGGTCGGCAAGCATCGGGGGAAAAGCTAGGTCAGATGACCGCAAATACAAGCCGCCAGCATGGGAAAAGCCACCCGAGGCGACTTCTTGACAGCTAGGGGATTTCCCGTTGAGTCCGACCCAAATGGCCAACAAAGCAGAAAAGTGGAACGACAACGCCGCGGGAAAGTTTTATGTCGATCAACAGTGCATCGACTGCGACCTTTGCCGGGAAACGGCGCCGGCGTTCTTCAAGCGTCACGAAGAGGGCGGCTATTCGTTTGTCCACACCCAGCCTTCCTCCGACGAGGAAATCCAGCTCTGCATCGAGGCGCTCGAGGGCTGCCCGGTCGAGGCAATCGGACAGGACGGCGACACCTGAATTATCTGGCGCCCTTCCACGGGCGATTTTTTTGCACGGACTTGTTAAGGTCAATGTGACAATACGCTAACCCACGCACCACATGGTTCCAGTTTCCACACTCTTCAACCGGATGCTGCTCGTTGTCGGCACCACGCTCCCCGCAGCTTTGTGGGCGGCCGATGATGCGCCCTACGAGCTGCCGAAATACACGACTTACTCCAGCCAAGTGGCGAATCAGACGCCGGTCGCCTCCTACGCTGCGCCGGTCTCGGGCCTGAGATTCGAGCCGCACGTCGACGTGCAGAGTCGGAATTTCGCCGAAGCGCAGGCCGACGTGACCATTCGCGGAGGCATCTTTGAAAATACGGGATTCAAACTTGGCGCCATCTCGCTCTACGACCCGCAGACCGGGCACTATTTTGCCGAGATCCCAGTCGCACCGGCGATGCTCGAGTCGCCCCGAGTCCTGACCGGCCTGGAGAATGCCATGGTCGGGCTCAACGCCGGCGTCGGTTCCATCGCGTCGGCTTGGCGGCCAATAGAGCAGCGGGGTGAGCTGTCGATGGCGGTCGGCAACCACGACACCGAGCGGGTGGGCTTGTACCAGGGTTTGGTCGGCGGCGACTTGTGGGGCCAAACCATGGCCGCCGATGTGGAGCTCTCGCAGTCGAAATCGGACGGATCCGTGCCGTTCGGCGACCATGACTTTCAGCGCGCATCCGGCCGGTTGCAGTGGCGCGGAGCGCATTCCCAGACCGACCTGTTTGCCGGGGTGCAACACAAATTCTTCGGCTGGCCGGACCTTTACACCCCGTTCGGGGTGAACGAAACCGAGGACCTGCGCACCGGGCTTTTTCTGCTCGATCATCGTCAATGGACCTCCCCGGACGAATACTGGGAGCTTGGCGCCGCCTACCGGCGCAACGACGACGACTACGAGTTCAATCGTGCCGTCCCCGGCCAGTTCAATCCCTACCAGCACACCACCCACACGCAGTCGTTTTCGCTCCAAGGCCGGCGAGCCCTGCCGGTGATTCCCGAGGGTTACCTCGACTACGGCGTGCAAGTAATGCGGGATGGCCTGCAGTCCACCGCGCTTACCTTCGGGCGGTTCAATACTCGCAACTACCTGAAGCTGTCCTTGCTGCCCGAAGGCCGGTTTGCGTCTCCCGCGGGGGATGTCGTGGTCAAGGCCGGCGCGACCTACGACGACACGAACCGCGACCAGTCTGCGGTCTCGCCGGTGGTGGGCTTTGAACTCAACGGGCGCTCGGGCATCCGCTGGCACGGTGAATATTCTGAATCCACCCAGGTGCCGACCTATACCGCGCTCAACTCCGCGCCCTCTTCGGGTTTGTTTCGCGGGAACGCCCTGCTGGGGCGGGAAACGAGCCGCAACCTTGAGTTCGGGGCCGCCCGCCGCGTGGGAGAGTGGAGCGTGTCCGGAACCGCGTTCTACCGGTGGGACGATAACCTCGTGGACTGGACGTTCACGCGGGCGGTGCCGGCCGCGCGGAAGGCCCATGCAGTCGACACGGGTACGGCCGGGTTCGAATTCCTGGCGTCGCGCCATACGGCCCGGTCGGATGTGATCATTGGCTACACGCTGCTGGACAAGACCGCGGATTACGGCTCGGCCGCGGTCGACGCGAGTTTCTATGCGCTCAACTATGCGCGGCACCGGCTGACCGCGGCCGTGGTGTTGCGTTTGGGCGCTGGTTTCGAACTGCGCAGCGACAACGAGTTTCGGATTCAGGAGAAGAACCTGTTGCGCGTCGCGGGTGGCGACCATGCCGTCCTGTCATCGTTGGGACTCTACTACCTGCCGCCCCGCATGCGGGGCCTGGAGCTTTCGCTGTTGGTCGACAACCTCTGGGACAGCGCTTTCCAGGACGTGCCCGCCGTACCGGCGGCGCGCCGGCTCTATTCGCTCGGAGCGGCTTACCGCTGGTGACGGGGTAATTAATTTGACAGGCCTCGCGTGCGCACGGTCATTACGCGCCCGATGGAACCCGCCTTTTTGGACCGTTCGTTTGCCATTCGCTGGTCGCAACTCAACCCCGACCAAGTCGAGCCGTCGCTCGAAGGGGCCCTCGCGGCCGCCGCGCGCTCGCTTGACGACATCAATGCCGTCGATCCGGCACAGGCCACTTATCAAAACACCTTCCTCGCGCTGGAGGAAACGACCGACCTCCTGAACGAAACCTGGGCCAAGGTGGTGCACCTGACCGCCGTCGCCGACTCGCCGGCGCTGCGGGTCGCGTACAACCGGATGCTGCCCAAGGTGACGGCGTTCTATACGCGGATCCCGCTCAATCGCGATCTGTGGGTCCGCCTGAAGGCGGCCGCGGGGCAGCCCGCTTCGCAGGCGCTGCAGGGCGTGGCGCGCCGGTTCGTCGATGAGACCCTGGCCGATTTTCGGCAGCAGGGCGCGGAGTTGGCGCCCGAGAAACAGCGGCGCCTCGAGGCGCTCCAGTCGGAACTGGCCGGGCTGACGCAGAAATTTTCCGAAAACGTCCTCGACGCCACCAATGGCTGGGAGCTGGTCGTGCGGGACGAGGGCCGATTGGCAGGCATTCCCTCGCACGCCCGCGAAGCGGCCCGCTTGCACGCGCAAAAGAAGGGCCTCGGCACGCCGGATTCCCCCGCCTGGCGGTTCACGCTTCACGCGCCCTCCCAGGAGCCGGTGATGCTGCACGCCGAGGATGCGAACCTCCGGCGCGAAATGTGGCAGGCGACCTGCGCCGTCGGGATCGCGCCGCCGCAGGACAACCGCGACCTGGTCCGGCGCATTGTCGCGCTGCGGCAGGAGCGGGCGGAGTTACTGGGCTTCGCGAATTTCGCCGATTCCATCCTGAATCGGCGGATGGCGAAGTCCGGCGACCGCGCCTTGGCGTTTGTCGAGGACTTGCACGGCCGCGTGGCGGCGGCGTTCGCGCGCGAAACACGGGAACTCGCGGAATTCAAGGCGGCGCGGACCGGCGCGGGCGTGGCGCCGCTGGCGCCATGGGAAGTTGGGTTTTGGGCGGAAAAGCTGAGGAAGGAGCGCTATGACTTCGACGATGAGCAGCTCCGGCCGTACTTCCCGCTGGCGAAGGTAATCGAGGGCATGTTCGAAACGGCCCGGCGCCTCTTCGGCGTCACGGTGAAGGCAGCGCCGGCCGGCTACGAGACCTGGCACCCGGAGGTGAAGCTTTACGAGCTGCGGGACGAACAGGGGCGGCATCTGGGCTCGTTCTATACGGACTGGCATCCCCGCGAATCAAAGCGCGGCGGCGCCTGGATGAACCACCTGATCACTGGCGGGCCTCAGCCCGATGGCGTTCGCCGGCCACACCTCGGTTTGTTGTGTGGCAACCTGACAGCGCCGATGGGCGATCGTCCGGCGCTCCTGAACCATCGGGAGGTTGAAACAGTATTTCACGAGTTCGGGCACCTGCTCCACCACCTGCTCGGCGAGGTCGAGATCAAGTCGCTGAACGGCACAAACGTCGCCTGGGACTTCGTTGAGTTGCCGTCCCAGATCATGGAAAACTGGTGCTGGGAGCGCACGAGTCTCGACCTGTTTGCGCGCCACCACGAGACCGGCGCGCCGATTCCGGAGGACCTGTTCCAGCGGATGCGCGCGGCGCGAAATTTCCGCAGTGCGAGCGCGACGATGCGCCAGCTCGCCTTTGCCCGCCTGGACCTCGAACTGCACCTCAACGGGGACCGTGCCGTGGGTGATCTGGGCGAACATCTGCGCCGGGTCCTGCGCGACTACCTGATGCCGACCGAGCCGCCGGCGCCCACGGTCGAGAACCGGTTCACGCACCTGTTCGCGGACCCCGTCGGCTACGCCGCGGCCTACTACTCCTACAAGTGGGCCGAGGTGCTGGACGCGGACGCGTTCACGCGATTTCAGCGCGAAGGCATCTTCAGCCGGCAGGTGGGAGCCGATTTCGTCCGCCATATCCTCAGCCGCGGAAACTCCGCCGAGCCGATGCACCTGTTTGTCGGTTTCATGGGCCGGGAGCCCGATCTGAATGCTCTTTTACGGCGCGCCGGCCTGGCCTGATTATACGCGGCGCAGGCGTTTCCATCGGGCGCCTTTTCGCTGGAAATCGCGGGCCGGTTGGCAAATTTTCCTGCACCAACCCATATTCGCCATGATGCTCTGGATCATCCTCATTGCCGTCCCCATGTTGTTCGGCCTCTACGCGCAAATGCGCGTGCACAGCGCCTACGGCAAGAACGTGCAAATACCGTCCCGCGGCCACATCACCGGCCGGGAAGCGGCAGCCGCGGTCATGGAAAGCGCCGGGATCTACGATGTCGAAATCGTTCCGGTCGAGGGCACGTTGACGGATCACTACGACCCGATCCACAAGCGCCTCGCCCTCTCGGAACACAATTACAGCGGCACGAGCCTCGCCGCCCTCGGTGTCTCCGCCCACGAAGCGGGTCACGCGCTGCAGCACAAGGCCGGTTATGCGATGATGAAGTTCCGGCAAACGCTGGTTCCCGCCACCCAGATCTCGGCCGGTGCGTCGCAGTTCCTCATTATCCTCGGCATTTTTCTCGGGGCCAAGGGGCTCGGCGGCACGTTCCTGACCTTGGGCGCCGCCGCGCTGGCGGTCATCTGCCTCTTCCAGCTCGTCACGCTGCCGGTCGAATTCGACGCGAGCAACCGGGCCAAGAAACAGCTGGTCAACCTGGGCATTCTCGACCGCAGTGAAATGCCGGGCGTCAATGAGACACTCGATGCAGCCGGCTTGACTTACGTCGCGGCGTTTGTCGCTTCGCTCGGCAGCTTGCTCCAAATCCTGCTCATCCTCAACGGCGGGCGGCGCAGCAACTGAGGCGCCACGGCGAAATCGTATTGCCGGCGTCGCGCCGGCGCCGATGCTTCATCGCGGTTGGCTGGTTCGACAACCATCAGACTCCGGCGCCGCCATGCACTTCAAAACGATTGTTCCCTTGCTCATGGCCCTGATCGCCACCTCCGCCCCTGCCGCGCCCACCGTGATCCCGCTCTGGCCGGAGGGAGTCCCCGGTGCCAAGCCGGGTTTGGGACCCGAGCATTGGGAGGACGGGCGCGTGTCGAATGTCAGCGAGCCGACGTTGACGGTGTTTGCGCCGGCGGTGGACAAGCCGAATGGCACCGCGGTGATCGTGTGTCCCGGCGGCGGTTATGTTCGCCTCTCTTTCGAACGGGAAGGCGTGCAGTTTGCGAACTGGCTGAGCACGCTCGGCGTGACCTCGTTTGTCCTGAAATATCGCCTGTCCGAGTTTGGGCACCCGGCGCCGATGCAGGACGTGTTGCGGGCCGTCCGCCTGGTCCGGTCTCGGGCGGCCGAATTTCACGTCGACCCGGATCGCATCGGCCTGATGGGAAGCTCGGCCGGGGGACATCTCGCAGCCACCGCCGGAACCCTTTTTGACGATCCCGCCGGAAAGACCGGCGCGAAACTCGACGCGGTCAGCGCCCGGCCGGACTTCCTGATCCTGCTCTATCCGGTCATTACCATGCACGATCCGGCTGTGCACCGCGGGTCGCGCGACGCGCTCCTCGGCAAGGAGCCAACCGCCGCCTTGCTGGATCGCATGTCACTTGAGAACCAGGTGTCCAGCCGCACACCGCCGACCATTCTCATCCACACGCAGGAAGACCAGTCGGTTCCCGTGGAGAACAGCATCCGCTTTTTCCAGGCGCTCACGCGCGCCGGCGTACCGGCCGAACTCTATGTATTCGAGAAAGGCGCCCACGGCATGGGCATGCGCGCCGGTCTGGGCAATGCGTCGGAGTGGCCGCGTCGGGCGGAGGAATGGCTCCGGTATCGGGGCCTGTTGGCGCCGAGATCCCCTTGAACATCTTCCGGCGCTGGCGGAAGGGGAGGGATTCGAACCCCCGGAACCTTTCGGTTCAGCGGTTTTCAAGACCGCCGCAATAGACCACTCTGCCACCCTTCCAGCGAGGCCTCACGAGCGTGAGCGGGGCCATTGTCCCTCGGCCGGGGCATTTGGCGATGAATTTTTTGGCGCCGCGGCGAACGCCAAACCCACCCGCGATGACGCATGCGCCGCACTATAATTAGTGCAATTGCCGCCTCGGAATCGCGCTGGCATTGCGGTCGGGTTGCCCCCAAACCCCCGTTGCCATGACGCCGTTTACCCGATCGTCAGCCTGCGCGAAAGCCGTCGCCGCCGTCCTGCTGTTTTTTGCCGGTTCTTGCGCCCGCGCGGCGCTCGGCGACGCGTCGATCGTCTCTTCGTCCAACGCGCCCGGTGACTTTCCGCTGGTCGTGGCGGGCAAGGCAGCCCCATTGGTGGTCGACACCGCGGATTATCCCGGGGTGGTCCGCGCCGCGCATGACCTGCAGGCCGACATCGATCGCGTGGCCGGGGTAACGCCCGCCGTCGCCGGCGAGCTCCAGGGGAAACGGCTGGCCGTCATCGTCGGAACGGTGGGGCGGAGCGCGATGGTCGATGCGCTGGTGCGCGCCGGGAAGCTCGACGTGACCCCCGTTCGCGGCCAATGGGAATCCTGGGTGATCGAGACGGTGGACAAACCGATGCCCGGCGTGGATCGCGCGCTCGTCATCGCCGGCAGCGACAAGCGCGGGACCATCTACGGCATCTATGAACTATCGCAGCAGATCGGCGTGTCGCCCTGGTACTGGTGGGCCGACCTGCCGCCGGAGCATCGCGAGGCTTTGTACGTGCGCGCCGGCCGCCACGTCATCGCGTCCCCGTCCGTCAAATATCGCGGCATCTTCCTCAACGACGAGGCGCCGGACCTGACCAACTGGGTGCGGGCGAAATTCGGGACGGTGACCAAGGCCGCCAACCCCCGCGCGCCGGAAGGCGTCGCGAACTATGGGCATGAATTCTATTCGAAATTGTTCGAGCTCCTACTCCGCCTCCGGGCGAACTACCTCTGGCCGGCGATGTGGAACAACGCCTTCAACGAGGACGACCCGGACAATGCGCGCCTGGCCGACGACTATGGCATCGTGATGGGCACGTCGCACCAGGAGCCGATGCTGCGCGCCCAGAAGGAATGGGATTGGCGTTACTTGAAGACCATCGGCCCGTGGAACTACGCCACGCACCCGCAGGTGCTCGAGGATTTCTGGCGCGAGGGCATCCGGCGGAACAAGAACTACGAGAGCCTCGTGACCATCGGGCTCCGCGGAGCGAACGACACCGAGATGGCGCCGGGCGGGCCTGACGCCAACCGCGCGCTGCTCGAACACATCGTCGACGTGCAGCGCGACATTCTCCGTCAGGAATACGGCCGTCCCCTGGGCGAGATTTCCCAAGTATGGTGCCTCTACAAGGAAGTGCAGGAGTTTTATGAGCACGGCATGCGCGTGCCCGACGACGTCACGCTGCTCTGGGCGGAGGACAACTGGGGTAATGTCCGGCGGCTGCCGACCGCCGCCGAACGTGTCCGCCCGGGCGGGGCCGGGGTCTACTATCACTTCGACTACCACGGCGGCCCCCGCAGCTACCAATGGCTCAACTCGAACCCGCTCCCCAAGATCTGGGACCAGCTTTCGCTGGCGAAGCGCTACGGCGCCGATCGCGTCTGGATCGTCAATGTCGGCCACTTCAAGGGCTACGAGTTCCCGCTCGAATTTTACCTGAGCCTGGCGTGGGACACGAAGCGATGGACCGCCTCGAACTTCGACGAATTCGGCCGCGCCTGGGCCACGCGCGAATTCGGTCCGGCGCATGCCGCCGAGATCGCCGACATCGTCGCCAAGTACGCGAAGTATAATGGCCGGCGCAAACCCGAGCTGTTGGCGCCCGATACCTACAGCCTGACCGATTATCGCGAAGCGGAAACGGTGGTGGCGGACTTCAACGCCATCGCCGCCCAAGCCGACAAGATCTCCGCCGCGCTGCCGGCCGCGAAGCGCGATGCGTTCTACCAACTCGTGCAGTTTCCGGCCCAGGCCAGTGCCTTGCTGAACCGGATCTACCTCGCAGCCGGGCGGAACGCGCTTTACGCGCAACAGGGCCGCGCCAGCGCCCGGGAACAAGCCGCCGAGACTCACCGCCTGTTCGATGAGTTCACGGCGATGATGCACCACTTCAACGGGGACTTCGCCAACGGCAAGTGGGCGCATTTCATGGACCAGCCCGTGCTCGGCTACACGACCTGGCGCGATCCCCCGGAGAACAGCCTCCTTCATCTCACGCTGGTCGAGCCCGCCGTGCCGCAATTTGGGCCGCCGGGCGCCGCCCTGGGCGTCGCGGTCGAGGGCGTCGCCGACGCCGTCGAAAAGGAAGCGACGTTGCCGCCATTCGATTCGCTCAACCAACAACAAAGCTACTTCGAAGTCTTCAACCGCACCCGCCAGCCGGTTCGGTTTGCGGCGAAGACCAGCGCGCCGTGGATCGTGCTCGAAGCGGACGGCGGTACCCTGGGCCCGGACAAGCGCATCGGCGTGTCGATCGACTGGAGCCAGGTTCCGGCGGGCGAAGCCGCCGGCACCATTGTCGTGACCAGTGCCGGGCGTGAGGTGGTGATTCACGTGAAGGCGGTGACCCTGGCCGATGTCACGCGCGACAACCTGCAGGGCTTCGCGGAAGGGCAGGGCGTCGTTTCGATCGAACCCGGGCATTTCTCGAAGCGAACCGACGTCGGCGCGCGACACTGGATGAAGATCGACGACTACGGCCGGACTCTCTCCGGCATGCGCGCCGAGGCCCCGGTCGACACGCCGAGCGCCACGCCCGGACAGGATTCGCCCTGCTTGGAATATCGAATGTTCGTTCGGGACAACGGGCCGGTGGAGGTGACGGCGGTCACCGCCCCGACCTTGAACTTCGTGCCGGACCGCGGTCTGCGCTATGGCGTCTCGTTCGATGACGAGCCGCCGGAGGTGGTCACGCTCGTGCCGCAGGGATACCAGGCGCAGAACGGGAATCGGGATTGGGAAAAGTCGGTGGCGGACAATGCCCGCTTCGGCCGATCGAAACACACGCTGGGGACGGCCGGCTACCACACGCTCAAGATCTGGATGATCGATCCGGGCGTGGTGATGCAGAAGCTGGTCGTCGATCTTGGCGGCTTGAAACCGAGCTACCTCGGGCCGCCGGAAAGCTTTCATGGTCCGGCGCAGTGACCCGCTCGACGGGCCGATCTTCCTCAAGTTCGCCGAACCCTGTTTCCAACCCCGGGCGGACCGCCTTCGCGCTCGCCGCGGCGCCCGAATAGGTCAACAGTTGACCCGATGAACGTCCGCCACCTCGCGCGCCTCGCCGGCGTGTCGCCCTCCGCGGTTTCGCTGGCCCTCCGCGACAGCCCGCGCATCTCGGCCGCAACCAAGGCTCGCGTTCACCGCCTCGCCAAGGCGGAGGGCTACACCCCTGACGCGGCGATCGTGCACCTCATGCGCCACCTGCGTAAGGCCCGCGCGGCCCGGCAGCAGGCGTGCTTTGGCGTGATCTCCTTCTACGACCAGGCCCGGCCCTGGGAGCAGTCGCGGCACCTCGCGCGGATTCACGAGGGTATGGCCCGCCGCGCCGGCGAACTTGGTTACCGGCTCGAGCCCCTGTGGCTGCGGGCCCCGGGCATGAACTATCGGCGGTTTCGCTCCATCCTCGAGGCGCGCAGCATCGAGGGGCTGCTCTGTTTTGGCAGTCCCGACTTCGAGCAGGAGTTTCCGGCGGAACTCGACCAGCAGGCGGTCGTCACCCTCGGACTCAGCATCCGCACGCCGCTGCACCGCATCACCAGCCATTTCTACAACGACACGCGCGCCGCGCTCGACCGGGTGCACCGCTTGGGTTATCGCCGACCGGGCCTCGTGCTGGGCGCGTACGAGGAGACGCGCAGTGCAAACGCCCACTCGGCGGCTTACCTGGGCTGGTGCGAACACGTGTTGAGGCCCGGGCGCGCGTTGCCGATCCTCCGGATGGACGAGGTGGAAGCGAAGCCGCTGGGCGACTGGTTGCGGTCCACCCAGCCTGATGTCCTGGTTTTCGTGCATCTGCCCGAGATGGTGGTGCGGTTGCGCGCCATCCTGAAGGCGGAGGGGATCAAGGTTCCTCGCGACGTGGGCGTGGTCGTGCTCAGCCACCAGGTCGAGGGCACGGGTTTCTCGGGGCTGCAGCAGAACCAGCACCTGATGGGAGCCTGGGCGGTGGAGTTGCTGGCCGCCCGCATCGCCAATCGCGACTTCGGCATTCCCGCCAACCCGCGCATCGAACTCGTCGAAAGCGAGTGGATCGACGGCGGGTCGCTCGCCCGCCGCCGGGCAGTCAACAGTTGACCGGGCGGAGAGTAGCCCTGCGCCGCCGGACCCACATCCTGTATCAACCCCGATGAAGCTCGGACTCGGACTCTACCGGCACATGCTGACGCGCGAGAATTTTCTATTCGCGCGCCAGGCCGGCGCCACGCACATCGTGGCCCATCTCGTCGATTATTTCCGCGGGGGCATGCACCAGGGGGCGGACGACCAGCCCACCGGCACCGACTACGGCTGGGGCCTCGCCGGCGATCCCGACCGCCTCTGGACGCTGGACGAGTTGGTCGAATTGCGCCGGAACGTCGAGGCCGCCGGCCTCAAGCTGGAGGCGATCGAGAATTTCGATCCGGCGCACTGGCACGACATCCTGCTCGATGGGCCGAAGCGCGCGCTGCACATCGAGAATGTGAAAACCATCCTCCGGCGGCTGGGGGAAGCCGGCATCCCGATCATGGGGTACAATTTCTCCATCGCAGGCGTCGCCGGCCGCACGAAGGGGACTTATGCGCGGGGCGAGGCGCCGTCCGTCGGGATGGAAGGCCCCTACGACCTTCCGATGCCGCACGGCATGGTCTGGAACATGGTGTTCGATCCCAAGGCGCCGGCGGGCAATCTTCCGTCGACCACGCCGGAGCAGCTGTGGAGTCGCCTGGAGCGATTTCTCAACGAAGTACTCCCGGTCGCGGAGGCGTCCGGGGTACGGCTCGCGTTGCACCCGGACGACCCGCCGATGCCGACGATCCGCGGCCAGCCGCGCCTCGTCTACCAGCCGCACCTCTACCAGAAAGTCATCGACCTCAACCCGAGTCCGGCCAACCAGCTGGAGTTCTGCGTGGGCTCGCTCGCTGAGATGACCGAGGGCGACATCTACGACGTCGTCGACCACTACAGCCGCCAGCACCGGCTCGGCTACGTCCACCTGCGCAACGTGCGCGACAAGGTGCCGTACTACAAGGAGACGTTCATCGACGACGGTGAGGTGGATATCCTCCGCGTGCTCGCAATCCTGCAGCGCAACGGCTTCGAGGGCGTCGTCATTCCCGACCACGCCCCGCAGATGAGCTGCGGCGCGCCCTGGCACGCCGGCATGGCGTTCGCGATGGGTTACATCCATGCCGGCCTCAAGGCGCTCGAAGCGAAGGCATGAGCGTGGAGCTCCATTTCAACGGGCACGTGACGACCATCGGGACCGGCGAGTCCTTGTTCACGCACGCCGAGCGGCTCGGCCTCCAGGTTCCGACCTCCTGCAACAAGCAGGGGAAGTGCAAGGAGTGCGTTGTCGAGGTGGTCGAAGGACTGGAACACCTGTCGGCACCGGCGCCGGCGGAACGCCACCTGAAGGGCCTGTTTCGCCTGTCGTGCTGCGCGCGCGTGAAGTCCGACGCCGGCCTCGTCCGCTGCCACACCATGCGGCGCGGCGAAATGCGGATCGAAAAACACGCCTTCGCGTTGCCGACGGGCGCCCGCCGCTGGGCGCTCGATCCCGCTGTCACGCGCGACGGCGACCGCATCCTGCTCGACGGGACCGAAATCGATCGCGGCACGGGTCCGCTGCACGGGCTCGCCATCGATTTGGGCACGACGACGATCGTCATGCGCCTGCTCGATCTCGAGACGGGCGAGGTAGTAGCAGACTCCTCGTTCGAGAATCCGCAGCGCTTCGGCGGCTCCGACGTCATGGCGCGCATCCAGTACGACACCGAGGACCCGACGCGCACGCTGCAGCGCACGCTGGTCGGCTATCTTGCCCGCGCCATCCAGGAGTTTCCGGTC